>JADJNA010000034.1 GCA_016709305.1 Candidatus Villigracilis saccharophilus | reverse complement strand
CGCGGAGAAGGGTTGATAAAGTCTCGCCTGCGACAGGTTCGATAGAATACTTTTGCCCATTAACTGAAAAATTTATGTTTGACATACCATTAATCCTTATTCTGCGCGTTTCCACGCGGTCTCGAATACATCACTAAATAATCCACCAACGATGTGCCTGCGATACTCAGCACTGGCGCGGCGGGCGCTGGTGCGGAAGTGAGCCTGGCCAAGAAGAGATTCTATTGTGCGGTTTAGTGCATCGCTGTTTACTGCTTGTCCTCGCAAGGTTGCTTCCGCTTCCGTGGCGCGGAAAGGAGTAGAACTGCCGGGTCCGACGGCGATGTGAATATCTTTAACAATATCGCCTTCACGTTCAAGCCAGGCGGCGCAGTTCAAAATGGGCAAAGCCACGCCCTGCGGACGCATGATGCGTTTGAAGCAGGAGGCTTGTCCCGTCTTGGTTTGTTTGAGATAAAAGCCAACGATGATCTCTGAGCTTTTGTTGATCGCAGATTTTCCGGGGCCAAGAAATAATGATGTGAAGGGCATTCGGCGAGTCCCAGCAGAACTGGCAACTTCAGCTTGCGCTTCGAGGGCAGTCAGGGCGATGGTCCCATCTGCGGCGGGGAGGGCGTGTGCCACATTACCGCCGAGCGTGGCGGTGTTGCGGACTTGCGGGCCTGCGATCAAATTACAGGCTTCAACCAATGCCTGGGCGTGAGTACCAGTTAACGGGTCGTGTGCGACACGGTTGACCGGGACGGCACCTCCGATATAGAGTTCATCCCCTCTCAATTCGAGCAGGGACATCTCCGGGACAAAGGTCAGATCAATTAATGTGTGGACAGGGGCGTGGCGGCCTTGTTTCAAGTCGAGCAATAGATCAGTTCCGCCCGCAATGGGCATGACGGGGCCAGATGCAGTTGTCAGCGCCTGAATTGCCTCTGTGATGGAAGCAGGCCTTTTGTATTCTTGCCATAGGTTCATAGGTGGTGTCCTTCTTTTTTTGGGACGGCGGCACTTTTCGATGGATCGCGAAACTTTCCAACGCCGCTGCTGCACTTTACACGCGCAGCGAGCGACCACCGAACCGATGGAGTGAAATTGTACTACTTTTAAATTTTAAGTAGGGGTCTTTTCCTCGGGCTGCACACCCGCCATTAACAAGCCAAGCCTTTCACGGGTCGCATCCTGACGAGAGAGAATATCCATGACCCTGCCTTCGTAGAGCACGGCAACACGATCGGATAGCGCCAGGATCTCATCGAGGTCTTCGGATATCAGCATGACGGCCGCGCCGCGTTTGCGTTGGTCAAGTAATTGTTCACGCACATATTCAGTCGCACCGATGTCAAGTCCGCGGGTGGGCTGGGCGGCTATGAGCGCACGGGGATTTCTGGAGATCTCGCGGGCGAGCACGATCTTTTGGATGTTGCCGCCGGAAAGATTCTTTGCGTGAGTTTCCTGTGACGGGGTCTTTACATGGAACTGCGCTATTAATTTATCGGAATGCGTGAAAATATTCTTCAACTTCAAAAAGCCTGAACTGGAGAATGGCAGTTTATGATGTTCACGCAGGATCATATTTTCAGCGACGGTGAAATCCTTGATCATGCCGTCGCGCATTCTTTCCTCTGGAATGTAGGATAACATTCTTTCGGTCAACTGGCCGGGCTGAAGGTTCGTTACATCCCTGCCTTCAAGGTATATCTTTCCGCTGGTTACTTTTCGCAGGCCGGCAATCGTGTCGGCCAATTCACGCTGACCATTGCCAGACACACCGGCGACTCCAAGGATCTCGCCTGAATGGATCTCAAGGCTGACTTCGCGCAAGCCGGGCGTTCCGCGGTCACTGCCACAGGACACTTGGTCCAGTTTCAGACGGACTTCGCCGCGTTCGACATTGCCGCGATCCGGGGCGAAGTCAACATCGTGACCGACCATCCAATTCGCCAGATCCTGTTTCGTGGTCTCGGAAGTCGGGCGTGTGCCGATCTTCTTTCCGTTGCGAAGAACTGTCACACGATTGCTTATCTCGACGACTTCATGTAATTTGTGGGAGATAAAAATAAGAGCATAGCCATCCTTCACCATCTGGTGCATGATGACAAAAAATTCATCCACTTCCTGCGGAGTAAGAACAGCGGTGGGTTCGTCGAGAATAAGCAAGGCTGCGCCGCGATACAATGCTTTGATAATTTCAACCCGCTGTTGCTGACCGACAGATAACTGCCAAACATAAGCATCGGGGTCGATCTTCAAACCGTATATACCAGCCAACTCCAAAATCCGTTTGGATACGCGGTCGAGGTCGGTCAATGGGCCGCGAGAGGATGGCAATCCCAAAGCCACGTTCTCTGCAACGGTCAGTGTGGGAACCAGCATGAAATGCTGGTGGATCATGCCGATCCCATTGTTGATCGCATCGGTTGGCGAAGCAATACTGATCGGCTTGCCGTTCAACAGAATCTGACCTTCATCTGGATGGTACATGCCATACAGGATCTTCATCAAGGTACTTTTGCCAGCGCCATTTTCGCCAAGCAGAGCATGGACTTCACCAGACTTCACATCAAAATCCACATGGTCACTGGCAAGTACGCCGGGGAATCTCTTGGTAATTCCGCGCATCTCAATGCTTTCGATACGAGTCTGGCCTGAAGGAAGTTTATTGGAGTCGGTCATGGCGTCATCCTGAAATAAAACGATAAGCCTTCGGAAGTCTTGAGGACCTCCGAAGGCTATTAATATTATCCGTTACGGAAGAGCGATCGTGATGGTTCCGTCGATAATCCCTTGAATGGTTGAATCAGCCAAAGCGTTGGCTTCGTCAGAAAGGGCGTAATCGGAATTGAACTCGATCACCTGTCCGCCATTTGCGAGGTTGGCAGAGAAGGATTGTCCGCCCATGGTGCCGGCCTGAATGAGGCCGATCATCTCGTTGAGCATGACTTCCCAGTGGTAAACCTGGCTGGCTACAACAATGGACGGGGCGAGTGAAGCCTGGTTGGATTGAGTTCCGAACCAGAGGGCATTCGCTTCTTCAGCCTTACCTATCGCGCCAACGACCATCTGGGCGGAACCGGTCAAGACATCAGCGCCGGCTGAGATATGAGTGGTGGCAGCTTCAGAGGCAAGCGCAACATCCGAGAAGGAACCAATGTAATTGACATTGACCTGAACAGTGGGATCAGTCGCCGCAACGCCGGCTTTGAAACCGTCAACATACAACTTCGCATCGCCGGTTTCGATCGGTCCTACAACGCCGATGACTTTGCTTGTGGAAAGAGTGGCAGCCAACACGCCGTTGACATAGCCGCCTTCCTGAGACAAAGCTTCATAAGCGAAGATATTGGGTTGACCAAAAGTGTCCACCGTAGTGCCCCAGGCAAAGCTGGTCTCGGGGAAATCAGGAGCAATTTCCTGCAGGGAGGAACCGTATTGTGAGCCGTGAGCGATCACCAGATCAAAACCCTGAGTGGCGTAGTCACGGATGGCAGCAGCGGCATCATCCACAACGAACATGCCTTCCGAGTAAACGAACTCAAAATTCTCTGCGCCCATTTCTTCCTGAACGCGCACGAGAGCATCGTACATGGATTGACCAAACGCAAGATCAGTAGTGGAGCTGGGCATTACCACAGCGACGCGGAATGGTTCCGCGGCCACAACAGGTGCCTCGGTGGCGGCGGGAGCCTCGGTAGCAGCAGGAGCCTCAGTCGCAGCAACAGGAGCTTCGGTTGCTTCTGGGGCGGGGGCGCCGCAAGCGCTCAAAACAAGTGCCAGGGTGAGTAAAAACCAAACGAACTTTTTCATCTTCTTCTCCTTAAATATGGGTGGTTATCTTTCGACGGGACAATTGTCCTGTTTGGAAATTCAGATTGACATGTTTAAACGGTTGACCACCTCCTTCGCATGGATTAATCGCCCCGCTCAAAGGGTTTTGTCAACGCGGACGGAGCGCGAACTTTCGACACAGTTGCGACCAAAACCAGGATCGTAACGACATACGGCATCATCACCGCAATATCAGAAGGAATAGGAATGCTCAAGACCTGCACCCATAATTGTAAGGAATTGATCAAGCTGAATAACAGCGCGCCGCCCAAAACACCGATGGGACGCCACGCGCCGAAGTAAACCAGCGCAACGGCAATAAAGCCAAGTCCGCTGGTCATGTTCTGTTGGAAGACATTGAGCAGGGCGATCGACATGGATGCGCCCGCCACCCCGGAGAGAGTCCCGCCGAGGATGATGGTGAAATATCGAATCCGTGCCACGCTCACGCCCAATGAATCCGCTGCATCCGGGTTCTCCCCCACAGAGCGGATCTTCAGTCCAAGCGTTGTCTTGTTCAACACGAACCAGGCAATCGGGACAAGCAGATAGGCAATATACACAAGAATATTTTGACTAAAGAAGATCTTTCCAATTCCCGGAATGTCACTCAAAAAAGGAATGTAAACTTCAGGAAAACCTTTGACCGTTTCCACAGTTCCCATCAACTTTTGGAACAGCAAATCGCTCATCCCAAGACCGAAGAGATAGAAACCGATGCCGCTAATACCCTGCTCAGCATGCAAGTTGACGGTCACATACGCCATTGCAAGTCCCATCAACGCGCCGACGATCATGGCGGTCAATAAACCCAACCACAAGTTACCCGTTGAAAGCGCCACATAGAAGGCGGCAAAAGCGCCCAACAGCATTTGCCCTTCGACACCGAGGTTTAGCACACCGCTTTTTTGCCCAAAGGTCTCGCCGATGGCCGCGAATAAATACGGCGTGGATAGGCGGATTCCAGACGCCAAAATGCCGACCAATACAGTGACAGTAAAAAGATCTGAGATCATGAACCTGCCTCCGTCTGACTAATCTGTTTGCCATTCGATGGAGGCGGAGTAGATTCGTTCTCATGCTTGGCAACCGCTTCCCGCCTGCGCTGTCTTCTCTTACGGATGACCTCACTGCTGACGACAAATACAACCACCAGTCCATTCAGGGCAGTAATTAACGCCGAAGGAACCTGTACAACCCTTTGCATCTTATTGGCGCCGACCAACAGCGCGCCAAACAGGATCGAAGCAGGGATGGTTAATATCGGATGCAGCCCACCAAACAAGGCGGCTACGATCCCATTGAAACCGGCGCTACCCGTAAAGCCTGACGAAGACCCGTCTGTGATCATGCGATAGTTCACACCAAAGACTTGAGTCGCACCGGCCAGCCCTGCAAACGCACCGCTCAACAATAAGGCAAGAACCATGTAACGCTTAACATTGATCCCCGCATAACGTGAAGCATGTTGATTCTGTCCAACCGCACGGATACGATAACCAAGAGTGGTGCGCCATAAAAGAATGTAAACCAATATGGCAAGGATGACAGCGATCAATGCCCCAAGATGAAGGCGGGTTGGAGCAAGGCGCGGCAAGCGGAAAATCTCCTCCAAACGCGCAGTCTGGGGAATTTGTGAAGCCATTTCTGCTTGCGCAGGATCGATCATAGGTCCACGCAAAAGGAAGTTCATCAACTGCACCGCAATGGCGTTCATCATCACGGTGCTTAAAATTTCATTTACACTGAAATATGCTTTCAATACCCCCGGAATACCACCCCAAATCGCGCCGCCCAAAAAACCTGCCAGCATGGATAAAGTAATCGTCAGCCAACCGGGCAGCCCGGTGAAATTCAACCCAACCCAGGTCGCGAGGACTGCGCCGATGATCATCTGCCCTTCACCGCCAATATTGATCACATCGCCACGAAATGAGATGCAAATGCCGATCCCAACCAAAAGCAAGGGCGTCGCTTTGACCAGGGTTTCCGCAAAAGCGTTGGTACTGCCAAATGCGCCATCCCAGAGGGCTTTATACGCCTCAACAGGATTAACCTTCAAAAAAAACAACATGACCGCGCCAAGAAGCAAAGCGATCATCGCGGCAAATACTGGAAGAAGCGTGTCGATCAGGCGGGAAATCCATTCACTTTGAAGTAGTTTTTTCATGGCCAGATACCTGTCTCCTGTACCATCTCAGTATACTGAATCCGTCTACAAGTTGTCAGACATTTTGTAACAGGAATTATATGATTTTTGTCCAGAAAATTACAAAACTGTTAGATGTAATATGAAATCTCCCTTCGGCGTGAAGTCAAAGGGAGACGGATAACCGAATCCAAATTAATCAGAACCAGATTACTTTCCACGTTCTCCGCGAATGTACGGATTGCCAAGAGCGGCTGGCGCGCCAATGCGTTTTCGCATGGCTTCACGGGAACCGATCACCAGCACCACAACAGTGAAAAGGTAGGGCAGCATTTGCAGGAAGAATCCGAGATACGGGTTGTAATAAAAGGGATTGTCAAAGCCCAATAAAACAAGCGGACCTTGAATATCCAATATAAGCCGTCGCAGTGCGCCAAAGGCATACGCACCCAAGCGCCGCGCGGACAGGGTCCCATTGAGCAAAGATAACCAAACCGATCGCAATCCATCCCTGCCCGCCTGTGGTCAGTTCACTGAACCAGCCCGGAGATACTGCAAGACTGATCGTAGCACCTGCCAACCCAGCCAACATGCCGCCAACGAAAACATAGAAATAACGCACCCGAAAAACACTGATCCCCAGGGCGTCTGCCGCAGAGGGATACTCACCCACAGCGCGCAAGTGCAACCCCGGGCGCGTGCGATTTATGTAATACCATGACAGGGGTACCAGCAGATAGCCAATGTAAACGAGCACGCTTTGATCGGTGAAAAATATTTTTCCAATGATGGGGATAAGCGTAAGCAGCGGGACGGAAAAATTTGGAAGCAGTGCAACGGTGCCAGCTTTGGATAATCCCTCGCCTAATACCAAGCTGATGCCTGCTCCCAGAAAAGTGAGCTTCAGAACACCAGCACGCTCTGAAAATAATTCCCCTATGGTCGCGAACAATAGCACAGTTCCACTTGCAATCCCTGCCTGTAAGATGATCGTAAAGTCCATGATCTACTCCTCCCCGCGTTCAACAACAATTCGATAGCGGAGCAGAAAATCGCTGGCGATAAGACAGACCAAGATAATTCCCTGGATCATTTTGGGCACGCCCGAAGGTTGAATCTCACGACCCGCAAGGATCAACGCCCCGAATAACACAGATGCCATAATGATAACCAGCGGATTTAATTTTGCCAGCCAGGCCACGATGATGCCTGTAAAGCCATACCCGGCAGCGATGGGCGCAGTCTGTAAGCGGTGCACAACACCCGACACTTCAGACATACCGCCCAGTCCGGCAAGCGCACCCGAAAGCATCATGACCCAGATAACATTCCTGGTGATATTAATGCCCGCATACTGCGCCGCGCGCGGATTATCACCGATCAGGCGGATCTCATATCCCCAGCGGCTGCGGAAGATGATGAACCACAAAATTACCGCGGCTACAATTCCGATCACCAGACCCGCGTGAGTGGTAAGCCCGCGAAAAACGGGGAAAGTCTTAGCGAAATCCGTTAAACGAGGCAGACTGGCTCCATCTGGAAACTTGGGTGACATTTGGAAACCACCTTCTGTCCAAACGCCAAAGATCCAAAAATTTACCCAGGCCACCGCTACATAGTTCAGCATCAAAGTACTGATGATCTCATTGACGTTAAACTTTGCCTTTAAGTACCCGGGAATGAATCCCCATATCGCGCCAGCCGCCATACCCGCGAGCATCATCACCGGAATAAATATCCAGCGCGGAGTCTCAGCCGGCAGAACAGGTGCAAGCACAATTGCGCTCGCACCGAACGCGCCCATGATAAATTGTCCCTCAGCACCAATGTTCCATAGTTTCATACGGAACGCCACCGAACAAGCCAACGCCGCAAGAATGATCGGAGTCGCCTTCACGATTGTATCTGAAAGCACACCAATATCGCCGAAAGACGCCTTTGCAATATGCTGATAGGATCGGATCGGGTCACCGCCAGCGAAGGATATCAATACGCCGCCGAGAATAAGCGCTACGACGATGGCACCGAGTGTTACCGCCGCCGGATACCAAGCGGGGGGTTCACTTAATCGCGGTTCGATCCGAATACGGAAAGGCGGGCGTTTCTTATTTATAACTGTTGTCTCAGTCATGTGCTGCCACTCCTTCTTTTTGGATTTGATCGAGCGGAGTGCCGGTCATCATCTGGCCGATCGTATCAACCAGCGCCTCATCATGCCCATCACCCTTGATCATTACCTCCCCCATGATCTTTCCTTCGTAAATCACATATACTCGGTCACTCAAGGAAAGCAATTCTTCCAACTCTTCAGAGACAAGCAAGACCGCAGCGCCAGTTTCGCGTTGAGCCAGCAGCAAACGATGGACTCCCTCTATCGCGCCGACATCCAGCCCACGGGTAGGTTGAACCGCGACCATGAATGATGGCTGCCCGGAAATCTCACGGGCAAGGATCACACGTTGAAGATTTCCACCTGATAGTAGTCGAACCGGTGTTGACACACTCGGTACTACGATATCGTAGGCTTGCCTAAGTTCATTGGCAAGTTTTGTAGCCGCTTTCATATCGAGCAAGCCGTTTTTCAAAATAGGCGGCTTGCGGTATTTTTTCATGATGATATTATCTGTGATACTTAAGTTTGGAGCGCTGCCAACATGGTTGCGGTCTTCCGGGACATACGCCATACCGTGTTGAATGCCATAGAGGGTGCTGTGGTTGCTGACCGTATCTCCGCCAAGCAAAACCTCGCCCTTCTTGCACTCGCGCATCCCTGAAATTACCTGGGACAGCTCGCTCTGGCCATTGCCAGCAACACCAGCAACGCCCACAACTTCACCTGCGCGAACATTAAGGGATAGTCCGCGCAAAGCGGGCAGGCCTTTATCATTATCGGCGTAAATATCGCGCACATCCAATACTACATCCCCCGGATTGCATGGTTTTTTGTCAAGCGCAAAGATCACATCGCGCCCAACCATCAAACGCGCCAGTTCCTGACGTGACACTCCTTTTGAAGCTACGCCAGATGCGGTTGCAACTCCCTTGCGCAGCACACTTACACGGTCAGCAATCGCGCTGACTTCCTGCAATTTGTGGCTAATGAAAATAACAGATTTCCCCTGGGCGATCATGGCTCGCAAAGTTTCGAATAAACCTTCAATTTCCTGGGGTGCCAGGACTGCGGTCGGCTCATCCATGATGAGCACATCCACACCCCGATAGAGCATTTTAAGAATTTCAACACGCTGTTGTTCCCCCACCGATAATTGCCAGATCTTCGCGCGCGGATCCACCTTCAAACCGAACTCTTCTCCCAAGTCTGCGATCTTTGAATCATATTCAGATAAGCGCATAAAAAAACGCGGAGCATCCAAACCGAGCAATATATTCTCAGTGACCGTTTGCGAAGGCACAAGCATAAAATGTTGATGCACCATGCCAATCCCGGCTTTAATCGCATCGCGCGGCGAGGAAAAAACTTTGGGCACGCCATTGACAAAAACAGTGCCGGCCTCCTGACGATACATCCCAGCCAGGACGTTCATCAAGGTGCTTTTGCCTGCGCCATTCTCGCCCAGCAACCCATGGATCTCACCCCGTTTCAGTTCAAAATTCACATGGTCGTTTGCCAATACGCCAGGAAAGCGTTTGACAATGCCGCGCATTTCTATAATATGGTTTTGTTCTGGTGTTGAGGAGATTTGATTGGTCACCGAGTTACTCCTGCGATCCATTAATGTGTGAAGGCTTCTTACAGTCTCCAAAGACATTGCTTCGTCAGGAAGGGCAAGAACCCTCCTCGCAACGGAAGTCCGTTTACAAAGGCCACCCAGCATTGACCCTATCAAACGTTATTGGGGAGTTCTGCGGTAATGCCTTCAGCCCACCACTTCATACAGACTGCGACAGTACACGGCAGGCCAAACTCGGGGAAAGCGTCAAGATCAACCTGCTCCAAGCTTTGGCCGGCAGGAAGTACCACGTTACCCTTGTTATCATTGATCGGGCCGGTGAATACATCAAAGCGGGTGAATTCGCCAGCGAGCATCTTAGCGAGTGTGTCCTGCACCTTGGCGATCACTTCAGGATCAAGATCCTTTACGCCGGGCTGCATTTCCTGACCTTCCATGAAACCGAACAGACCCAGAGCGCCTGTTTCAGCATCAAAGTAATCGTAACCAGGGACATAGGTGCCTGCGATCACTTTTTCAGCAATGCCGGCATAAATTGGACCCCAGACCCAGTAAGGAGCTGTCAGACAAGCGTCCACTTTGCAGGAGCCGTACCAGTCGTAGGTCACGCCCCATTTGCCTTTTTCCTGGGCAACGTCCGCAACGGCGGGAGTATCCGCACCGGTGAAGACAACTT
This sequence comes from Candidatus Villigracilis saccharophilus, assembly GCA_016709305.1. GTDB lineage: Bacteria > Chloroflexota > Anaerolineae > Anaerolineales > Villigracilaceae > Villigracilis > Villigracilis saccharophilus. The sequence continues at coordinate 51,631 of JADJNA010000034.1, read as the reverse complement.
GCGCACCAGCATCAAAGAGAGATGCGGCAGCTTCTTTTTCGATGATGGGGTCATGCCAAGTGTTGATCCAGCGGACATCCAAAGTACATTCGGGGCAGGTCTGCTTCATGCCCAATGCAATGGCGTTACCAAGGCGGATTTCTTCAGGGATCGGGAAGGTGGCCATATAACCGAGCTTGGGATTGCCATCGGCCTTGGCGCGGGCACCAGCCAGCATACCAGCCAAATACTTCATATCTTCCATGGCGCCCATCAGGTTACCAAAGTTTGTGAAGTTGGACTTGATACCTGTCAAATGGATGAACATTGTGTCAGGGAATTCACCAGCCACGACTTCCATCGGGTCACCAAAACCGAAAGATGTTCCAAATATCAAATTGAAACCTTTGCGGGAAAGGCTGCGGAAGACCTGTTCTGAATCGGCGCCTTCGGGAACATTTTCAATATAGGCGATGTTTACATTCGGCACATTTTCCTGAATATATACGAGGCCTTCGTAATGAGCCTGAGACCAGCCACCGTCATCGTGCGGTCCGATCAAGACCATGGCAACGTTGAATTTGCCTTCAACTACTTCGGGGATCTGGAAACCTTCAGCAGCCGGGGCCTCGGTTGCGACGGGAGCTTCAGTTGCAACGGCAACGGGAGCCTCCGTTGCAGCGGGCTTTGCGCCACCACAAGCTGAAAGGACGAGCATGAGTGCCAGAGCGATAATCGCGAGGCGGGATGTAATTTTACGCATTCTTCTTCTCCTATTGAAATATGAACTTACCACACAGGGCTTACAAAATCTATATTTTTCCTCGGCCTCCTTCTCAATTTGTATGGACAATATTAACGAAAAGGGACACTTTTGTATAGTACCTTTTATATTATAAACTTTTAAGGCAAACACTCAAATTTATTTTGTACTATATCCATAGTGACTTTCTGCTCTCGGGTGCTCTCAGTTTCGCGCGCGATACGGGTCCATAATTTACAAAGCGGCGGGCCAACAAATTTTTTTGATATTTTATAAGAAACATCGGATAATTCTACTGCTTTTTCCCAATCTCCCGTGTGGGCATATCCTTCAATAAAAACAAATCTTTCAATGGGATCATTGGGATAATCATCCAGGGAGAAAGCTGTGTCAGCAAGTGCTGCCGCGCGTTCCCAATCACCCATCTGCCGCGCCAATTCAGCCTGCTCAAAATAATAACACCAATTATATTCCGGTTCATCGCCGTAAAATTGCACAGGTAGTTCAGCCTGTCTGTCAAATAAGATCACTGCCTGGTTTGAGTATTGATCAATATCGCGCAGAGACTCTGGCAGCAGACGGTTAACCGAATCTATTTCAGGGTCAAGCACACGCAAACAGCCGGGCGGCTCGTACTTAAACATGACAATGTTTGAAGTGTTGCCATAAAATGTTGGCCCCACATAATACAACTGATGCGGCTGACCGGGTTCAAGGTTTGGCAGGGTTTTGCCAACACGAACGGACGCAAAATATAAGATCACGTTCATTTCGCCGGGCGGGCTGTATATCCAATTCAATGGTCCGGATAATGAATTATCTGAAAAATACGTAACGGGCAGATCGTTGGAAATTAAGATGGTGCCTTTTTCCAATGCAGGAATACGCGTGGACATTTGCCAGAATAGATTCTGCTGGGTTTTCCAATCATTGCGAAAAACCTCTTCCAAACGGAATTGCCTGCTCACAGCGAAACCGATCAATAAGGCCATGAGGATCATTTGTGTCCGCTGATTTTTGATCAATGCAATCAAGCAGGCCAGGATCAAACTCGCTCCCAGCATAAAGGGAAGCATAAAACGATCGATCGAAAAGTTGAGCTGCGGAACGATCCCGATCAACCAAACCGACCCGCCTGACAGGCCCCAAAAGACCAGCCCGATCAACCCAGCCTGTTTGGCAAAGTCGCGATCATTTGAATCACCACGATCTGTAAACTTGAAAAGATACAACCCGACTAGAACAATGACCGAGAATAACAGGACCAGCATCATGGTCAGCGTGAGCGGACCGAAGCCGGTCAAGCCGATGGTTAAGAAGGAGTAGATCCACGCTTCAAATACTGTCCGCCAAAAACTGAGGGCGACATTGTTGATCAGGTGTAATAAACCGGAGAAAAAATCATCTCGAAGAGCATCCAGCAAAACATATTGATAGCTGGCATTTTGGAAAGTAAAGAAGAACATGCGCCAAAATGTTATGCCAAGAAAAATAAATAAATACGGTGAAAAATATAAAACCGCTTTTTGCAAACGGACTTTATTCGTCCCCAAAAAGGATTCGCCAGAATAAAAATAATCGCGCGAATTCGAGAAAATAAAAATATTCCATCGTCAGCAAATTTACCGCGGCCAATAAATACGACGCAGCAAATAAAATTGCGCGATTCTTTTCAGAACTTAACGCGAGCAGGGATAGGTAAAGCGACAACAAATAACATGACAATACGATGTAGAAATGACTGTACATCATGGAGATGAAATGCTGCCCCATGCCTGGGTAAACAAGAAATAACAGACTGGCCCACAATGCAGGGCGCGGGTGTCCAGGCCACAGCAGGCGCAAAATCAGCCAGAATAAGAGCGCAGTGATCCAGCGTAAACCCAATGCCAGTAATTGCCAAACCCAGGGGTTTGGTCCAATTACTGGCATTGTAAGCTGATAGATCATTCCCCAGAAGGGTCGGCTGGTTGAGAAGGTTTTCGTTAAGACCTCCGGACCGAGGCGGTAATAAATCCACGCCCAGGGGAATTCATCCCAATAAAAACCGCGCTTCCAGAAGAACAAGCCGTAGGTTAGCACGGCAATTAATAGCATACACCACACAGCGCTGCGTGGTGTAAATTTTATTTCTTTCAGCCGTTCAGCCCATTTGTTCATCAAAGCTATGCAACGATCCAGGTACCTGTCTCACCCTTCAGGGCACGGCCAATATTTTCAGGATTGGTGATAAGCGCTTCCTTGCCGCCATTTTCAAGATACCAGATAACTGCCTGGATCTTGGGTGCCATGGAGCCTTTGGCAAAATGGATACCTTCAGCCAGATACGCTTTGGCTTCGGCAAGTGTGATCCTATCCAGCCATTTTTGTTCGGGCTTGCCAAAATTGACTGCAACTTTTTCAATGGCCGTTGAGATGACAAACAGGTCCGCATTAATTTTTTGAGCTAACAGCGAGGAAGCGTAGTCCTTATCCACTACCGCAGCGATACCTTCATAGTTCCCATCACCCGGGTCGACGACTGGAATACCTCCGCCGCCAACTGTGATGGTGACGATGCCCTTCTCAAGCAGAGTCTCAACAGTTTCCAGCTCAACAATTTCCTTAGGCAACGGAGAAGCGACCACCCGCCTCCAGCCGCGACCTGCATCCTCGACCACGCTCCAGCCTTGCTCACGCTGACGGCGCTCCGCTTCTTCTTTGGTCATGAATCCGCCAATCGGCTTGGCTGGTTTTTGAAAGGCGGGGTCGGCCTTGTCAACCAGAGTCTGCGTAATGATGGTGACCACCTTTTTCTTGATTCCGCGTTGATAAAGGATATTTTGCAGGTTCTGCTGAAGCGCATACCCGATCGCACCCTGGCTATCCGCACCGCACACATCAAGCGGAACTTCGTGCATCCCTTCAACACGGGCGGCGATCTCAGAGCGCCGCAAGATGAAACCAACCTGCGGACCATTACCATGACCGATCGCCACTTCCCAACCCTGTTCGATCATGTCAGCGATATGCAGGGCTGTTTCCTTGGCGGCTTTGTATTGGCTTTCAACAGTGACATTCTTTTCATCAATAATCAGCGAGTTACCACCGATGGCGATTACGGCAAGTTTATTGGTCATTAATCAATCTCCTTATGATATAGGGGCGGGCTACCCCGCCCCTACTCTTTTTAGGCCATCGTCAGCGCCATCACGGCTTTCTGCGCGTGCAGGCGGTTTTCTGCTTCATCAAATACCACGGACTGCGGACCATCCAGCACGCTGCTGGTGACTTCAACATCACGATCGGCAGGCAATGGGTGCATATAGATCGCACCTGGCTTGGCAACTTTGAGTTTCGCATCATCCATCAGCCAGTTCTTGTACATATCCTGTAATTTCTTACCCTCAACTTTATCAGTCGTGGTCAAAAGCGGCCCCCAGGACTTGGCGTAGATCACATCCGCATCCTTGCAGGCTTCGGTCATACCATCTTTGGTATCAATGATCTCAAAATTTGTGCCTGCGATCTTTGCCTGCTCTTTCGCCTGTTCCACAATCTCGGGCATAAGTGGAAACTCGGGCGGATATGCAAGGGTCACGTCCATGCCAAAACGCGGCATTTGCAGGATCAATGACTGCGGAACGGAGATCGGCTTGAGGTAGGATGCGGCGTACGCCCAGGAAACAACGATCTTCTTCTTGCGCAGATCCTTGCCTTTCTTTTCCATGATGGTCATCAAGTCAGCGAGACACTGGAAGGGATGATAAATGTCGCATTGCATATTCAAGACAGGCGTGCGGCTGGATTTGGCAACAGCATTCAAATATTTATTGCCATCACCATAATCACAATGGCGGATCGCAATGCCATCGAAGTAACGCCCAAAGATCTCGCCAATTTCCACGGGGGTGTCGCCATGTGAGATCTGGGTGGTGTTGCTGTCAATGAAGGCTCCATGACCGCCCAACTGCGCCATACCGGCTTCGAACGATCCGCGTGTGCGGGTGGATGAGAAGAAGAACAACATCGCGAGCACCTTATCGCGTAAATAAGGGTGCGGTTCACCAAGCGCACGCTTGCGCTTCAAGTCCCAGGCTACTTCCAGAACAGTTTCGACTTCCTCTTTTGTGAAGTCAAGATCGCCAATGAAATCACGGCCACGAAAATTTGTTTGCATAATATATAGTCTCCTTGTTTTATTTTCTGAAGCAATTACTTACTCCATAATTTATTAATTCACTCTCAACACTTCGGCATTCACGAACCTGCCATCTTCCCAAAACAACCTTGCACCTTCGCAGTAACTGACAGAGTCGCCCCAAGTGGAAAAATCAATATGTTGTAAACTGCACACAACACCCAGTTCAACCACGCCGCCGTGATTAATGACCAGCGCTGATCTGCTTTCAGAGATCCCTTCCAGCACGCTTTGATAATATCGAACCAATTTTTGCGCGTATCTGGAGGCAGCACCTTTCTTTGTTATGATCTCAGCGTAATTTACAAAAGGCTGAGGCCATGGAGCTTCCTGTTCCACTTCACGTCCATAGGTGTTCATCAATTCATTTTGTTCATCCACGGCAAAGCCCATCGCAATGGCAGTTTCAAAAGTACGCGGAAGCGTGGAAGTCACCACACGGTCAAACGGACCAATATTCTGTCCGATCAAACGCGCAAGCGTTATGCCTGTTTGATTCAGATGGTCGCTCATGGCAGAGCGGATCGAGTGGCGGCGAATTTCGAGTATCTTCATTAACCTGCAATGAGACTCGGAAGGATCGCGTAGAACTCAGTCGCCTTAACCATATCTGCCAAAGAGACAGAATCTCTGACAGTGTGCGCTGTCTCTTCGTCACCGGGACCGAACCCAATGGAGGGAATACCCGCTTTACCAGCCCAATAAATACCGTTCGTGGAGAAACTCCACTTGCTGCTGGGGGCATCGGTCAAACCAATGGTTGTCCGTGCCAGCTGGCCCGCAGTTACGAGCGGATGTTTTTCATCCAAAGCCCAGGCCGGGAAATATTTATCAACAGGGAAAACGAAACCAGTATAGGATGGCTCATCGTAAAAGAGTTCTTCCACTTTGACCGTATCCTTGAATTCAGCGGGGATCAGATCCTCGACCTGTTTCTTGACCTGTTCCTTTGTTTCGCCAAAGGTCATGCGGCGGTCTATATAAATGATGGCCTCATCGGGTACAGCATTGATGGAAGGAGTTTGCACCTTCATATCGCTGACCGTGATCTTGCCATGCCCCAGGAATTCATGGTCGCCAAGTTTAGGTTCAAGGTCTCGGATACCAGCGATAACAGGCAGTAATTTATAGATCGCATTATCGCCAAGGTGATTGCTCGCGGCATGCGCGGACTTGCCTTTGGCAGTGACCTTCATTTCAAGGCGGCCTTTGTGACCACGATACACATTCATCTTGGTCGGCTCACCGATGACAACAAAATCTGGTTTGATATTTGGGTCAACTTCCACGAATGTATTGGGGGCGATGCCGTCACACCATTCTTCCATATTACCGAAGTAATAAGCGGTCCAGCCGTCCAACAGACCCAGGTCACGCGCAATGGCCAACCCATAGACCATGCCCGGTGTACTGTTCTTTTCATCACAGGCACCGCGCGCGTAGAGAATACCGTCTTCCACTTTTCCGATAAACGGATCCCATTCCCATTCACTCGGGTCGCCCACACCGACTGTGTCTATGTGTGAATCAAAGACGATCACTTTCTTGCCAGTCCCAATACGCCCAATGGTATTGCCCATCTTGTCAAAACGCACTTCATCATAGCCAAGTTTTTTCATCTCGGCTTGAATGCGCTCACCCACAGGACCGATCTGCGATTCCATGGAAGGAATGGCGCATATCTCGCGCATGAACTTGATGATGTCTTCACGGGATGATTCCACACGCTTTTGAATTTCTTGTACTTTGTCTGTCATGATTTTCTCCTTATTAGATTACAGGTTTTCAAGTTTACAGGGGTGAATGTTTCAACCTAAAAACTTGCAAACTTTTTAACGATTTTTTAGCTTCCCACACGCCGCACAATATGAAAATGGAAATATCCCGGAATAAAGTAGCTTAAGGAATAATCCACCACCTTGCCTTCGCCATCGAACAGTTGCGAATAAAAATGCAATAAGACATCGCCGCGCTGAATTTCAAGCGCCTTGGCGACTTCGGCCGTCGCGCCAATTGCGCTGACGTTCGCGCGGGACGAGGCCAGAGAATCGCCGCGAGCCTGTAAAAAATCGAGCACAGAACCGTGAAAATTTGCGGGCAGATCTTCAACATGCATCGAGTTCTCTGGCAATATATCAACCAAATAAGCAACCGGGCGGCTGTCGGTATTGACGACACGCTGCACCCGCGTCAAACGCGTACCCACAGGAACATTCAAGGCGGCGGCAAGATCTTCATCAGCCAAAACCATCTCAACATTTAATTTAGTGACTGAAACTTCAAAGCCGAGGCGTTTTGCCATTGTCTCAAGGCTTTCAAGTACTTCAAGGCCGCTGTCAAGCGCGGGAGATTTACCAACCACAAACGTGCCCGAACCCTGACGGCGGCGAATCAGACCCTGCGTTTCAAACGAGCGCATTGCTTCGCGAAGCGTGGCGCGTGAAACGCCCAGCTCTTTCGCAAGCTCGGGTTCAGATAATAAGCGCTGTCCTGCAGGCGTACGCGCAATCAAAGCGGCAAGGTCGGTTTGCAAACGGTGAAATGGGAAATTTGACATACAGCCTCAATCATCCAATACTGAAATAAAATCAAAATTTGTTACATCCACAAGCCCTTTGTCTGAAATACGCAGTTCAGGGATCACCACCAAACCAAGCAAACTTAATTGCATGTTCGGGTTATTCAGTTCACTTCCGCACATTTTGAATCCCTCCAATACTGTCGCTGCCTTCTTCGCGACGATATCCGCGTGTTCATTCGACATCAATCCAGCGATCGGAAGATCCACCAATCCGATCACCTGACCATCCATCACCACGACCTGACCGCCACCGCATTTTGCAAGTTCATTGGCGGCAACCGCCATGCTCTCATCATCGGTACCGACCACGATCATTTGATGGCTGTCATGCACAACCGTTGAAGCGATCGCGCATTTTCTGGTAAATTCGAAACCATTTACCAAACCAACCGTGACCTTACCTGTTGCACAATGACGTTCCACAATCGCTATCTTTGCGAGGTCACGCTTAAGATCAGTTCTGACTTCACCGTCTTCAGCAGTGACTTTCATCCTCAAATGACGAGTCGGCGCTTGATTCTCGATCACACCGATCACATGCGCCTCAACTTCCGCCCCGTTGACTGCTCTTGTCTTAAGGATGAAATCCTGCGCCTTGAGCATCCGCTTCAAATGCACAGAGCTGGTCGCCCACTTTGGATATTTTTGTGGAGGCAGATCGATCAGCAGTTTCCCTTTTTCCGCAACGACCCTTCCTTTAGCGACCACAGTATCCACTTTGAAATTCTTCAGATCATTGACAATCAGCACATCTGCCCAGCGGCCAGGGGCGATCATACCCATTTCTTTGGTGAGCCCAAAATGCTCGGCTGAATTGATCGTCATCATTTGAATGGCCGTCATCGGATCGAGGCCTTCAGAAATTGCATGGCGCAGAACTCGATCCATGTGACCATCTTCAGAGAGTGTCTCGGCATGAGAGTCGTCAGTGCATAGGATAAACCGGCGCGAATCCATTTTCTTTTCGGTGATGGCTTTTATGCCAACCGCCACATCATGCCAGGCAGAACCGTATCTCAGCATGGCTTTCATCCCCTGCCGTACACGCGCCACTGCATCTTCTATCCGCGTACCTTCGTGATCATCCTCCGCGCCACCTGCGACATATCCATGAAATGGCAGACCAAGGTCGGGTGATGCATAATGACCACCAATGGTTTTCCCTGCTGCATGAGTGGCAGACATTTCATCAAGTAATTTTTTGTCACCGTGGAACACACCGGGAAAATTCATCATCTCACCCAGCCCGATGATGCCTTTCCACTGCATCGCCTCTGCCACTTCCTTCGGACCCAGGGAAGCGCCCGGAGTCTCAAAACCCGGCGAGGAGGGCACGCAGGAGGGCATTTGCACCCAGACATGGATCGGCTGTTTTTGCGCTTCATCCACCATCAACTTGACGCCTTTGAGGCCAAATACATTCGCGATCTCATGCGGGTCAACGAAGATGCCGGTCGTGCCGCGTACTACCACAGCGCGCACAAATTCGGTCACAGTGACCATGCCCGATTCAACATGCATGTGCGCATCCAGCAAACCAGGCACAAGGAAGCGTCCATTCGCATCAATGACCTTTGTATTATCACCAATGGAATGACTCGCATCCGAACCCACATATGCAATATGACCATCCACAATGGCAACATCAGTTTTTGGAATGATCTCACCCGATTGCACGCTGACCCATTTACCGGCGCGAATAACAAGGTCGGCATGTGCGCGTCCCATGGCGACATCTACAAGCGAACGAGTTAGTTTTGTGGAAGACGACATAAGTCTCTCTTAAGAATCAAGATATCAACCCGACAACAACCAGCCAGCCAATGACCGAGACCGTAGGCATCAACAACAGCCATGACCAGGTCTCATTCTCTTCTTTTACAGCCCAAGCTGACCCTGCCTGAAAAACAGGCAGAAGCAGGGAAAACACACTGAATATGCTGGAGCCGCTTAGATGATAACAAAATGGAATGATAAGCACAGCTCCGATCAAGACAAGCCCGGCTCTCTCAAAAATAATTCCGATCACAGAAATAAATATGGAGAGAACGACAAACGGCCAACCGAAAATGATTGAAATCAGGATTTCGTTCATAGTCTATATTCATCCTTTTTTATAGATACGGCGTTATGCGGACTATCCGGATGTTGCCTGATCTATGATTCTTATCACCGGTTAACCGTATAGTAATCGTTTCGCAGCCTTATTATGTTTTTCGACCAGGTTACGTTCGTCCACGGTAACCAGTTGACCTTCTTTCACAACGAATTTTCCATTGACAACTGTGTAATCTACGTTAATGGGCTGACCAAAAATAACCGCGGCAACGGGATCGTGCATACCTGCATAACCGATCCGATTTAGATTGACGGCAAAAAAGTCAGCACATTTGCCTGCTTGTAAACTGCCGATATCTTTGCGTCCCAATACCGCCGCCCCACCACGTGTACCAAGGTAGAGCGCTTCGCGCGCGGTCATCAATTTGCGGCTCGGATCATTCGAAAGCGAAAATCCGGTCATGCCGTCATTAACGCGTGACACTAACATGGCATTACGAACTTCAGCCAAAAGATGTGATCCGTCATTTGAAGCAGAGCCGTCCACGCCAAGACCAACATTCACACCAGCCTGAAGATATTTCTTGACCGGCGCGATCCCAGAAGCAAGCCGCATATTGGAGGTTGGGCAATGTGCCACACCGCATTGATGTTTTGCAAACAGCCTGATCTCTTCGTGATTGACCCAAACAGCGTGAGCGAACCATACATCATCACCGATCCAATCGACTGATTGCATGTAACCAACCGGGCGATGGCCAAATTTCTCAATGCAGAATTCTTCTTCGTCTTCAGTTTCGGCTAGATGGGTATGTAAATGCACACCATATTCACGCGCCAATTTGGCAGATTGTTTCATCAAGTCGCCAGTTACGCTGAATGGTGAACACGGCGCAAGCACAATCTGAGTCATCGCGCCAGTTTTGGCATCGTGATATTTTTCAATGAGGCGCTGCGAATCCTTCAGGATATTATCTTCGGTATCCACCACAGAATCGGGCGGCAGGCCGCCTTTGGATTCGCCGAGACTCATGGAACCGCGGGACGCCTGCAGGCGCATCCCGATCTCGGAGGCCGCGGCAATTTCATCGTCAAGTTTTGATCCGTTAGGAAAAAGGTAGAGATGATCTGATGCGGTGGTACATCCCGAAAGGGCGAGTTCGGCCAATGCGGTCTGAGTCGAAGTAAAAATATCATCCGGGTTTAGCCGCGCCCAAATGGGGTATAAAGTTTTGAGCCAGTTAAAAAGGTTTGCATCCTGTGCGGCAGGCACCGCGCGTGTAAGGGTCTGGTAAAAATGATGATGAGTATTTACCAACCCGGGAAATACGGCATGCCCTTTGAGGTCAAGGACTTCATCGGCAGTGTCCGGGAGCTCGCTCATTGGTCCGACCTCTTGGATGAGACCACGCCGAATAAAAAGACCACCCTCGGGGATCTCCCGTCGATGGTCGTCCATGGTAACTATATGTGCATTTTTTACGAGGAGAGTTGTCATGGTAGCCTTTTGCCTTAGCGGTTAGCTTGTAGCGACTAGTCTAGTTGTCTGACAACTTCAAGTGTAGCAAAAAAGAGGGCGGATGTCAATTAGAGTTTGAAAGTTTAAACGCGGGAAAGTTGAATGCAAAAACAAATAGGAAGTGGAAAATAAGATATCGGTCATGCCATCTTGCGCTTCAAAGTAACTGGATTCAAATCGAGAGATTCCCGTTATTTTTCCTCAAGCGGATTGAAGCCTCGCCCTAGAATCTCCTGCGCAGGGGATACGATCACAAAAGCTTGAGGGTCTTCTTTCGCTACGGCAGTTTTTAAGTTATGTACTTCTGTGACAGTTAAGGCGCAAATGAGAACGGTTCGATCAGCACCTGTGTACATGCCTTTGCCATCAATGGCAGTGACGCCGCGCTTTAGATCAGATAATATCCGATTTGAAACTGCTTCCGCATTACCAGTAATGATCAATGCAAGTAATTGGCGACGGCGCTGGCGGGGAGCAAGGATTGCGCGAATCCCTTTCAGTTTTTCATGGTCCGGAGGTTGAGAAGTCGCGGCCTCATCTCCAAATCGTGGAAGCACCTCGCCCGAAGCACGCATCATGTTGATCGTACCAACTGCAACAAGAGTTAGAAAGGTGTAAAACACCAAACCCAGTATGATCATGATCTGCCCGGGTAATGGACCGACCGCGGCACGGGTCAGGAACTCGTCCATATTCGCGGGCGAAGCCGGGAACAACCATATCTTGGCCACCCAGGAAGCGCACAGGATCAGAAATATCCAATAATAATTTCTACGCAGACGGCGTCCAAATGCCTCCCAAACTGAAATGGGGAAGCTGGGTGTAAGTAAGCTTTCGGCAAGATTTTCCGCCCATTCTGGCGAAGGGTGGAATGGCGGAACAAGCATGGCAGCGTAAAAATCCGTTTCCATTAAACGCACCCGATAGCTCCATAATTCATAATAACGATAGCGCCGCGCTTCAATAAACAAAAACCATAAAACAAGCAATGTATTTATGAGAATAAGGGAATGATGAACATTCGATTGACCAAAGGCGATTGAGAGTGTCGCGCCGGTGACAACAACCGCCCAGTTCGTAGTGGTATCCAAGCGCTGACGCCAAACATTGGCGCGTTGGATCTCAGCACGGAAGAAGTGCACCATCGCAGTGGTGAATTCGCTTGTTTTTAGGTGGTAACCGCGATACGTCCAGACGGACTCTTCCGGTTCATCCTGTTTTGGATTCTCTTTCGGTTTTGTGGATACCTTTGCCTTAACGCTCTTTTTTGTAGTAGGTGATTTGACGGTCATTTTAGATTCTCGTTGTCTGGATATCACAGGATTTGTTGAGTTTGCATACCGCAAAAGCTTTCCTGTTTTATCAGGGCGGCCCTGGTCATAGAGAATAAGCCTTTAAGAAACAATATTGATCATCATCAAGATACACATAGCAAGATACTGTTAATATTCAAAAGATGATTACGAGAGCGGCATGGTTAAATAATCAAGGCCCTAACAAATTCTCGGCAACATCTCACCTGCCAGCATATCAATGACACGCGTGGTGCCATAAGCGGTCTTGAGTAACACACGCCCTTTCAAACTGCCTTGTACTTCACCAATGATAACTGCGTCTTCGCCATAGTGAGTTCGCTTCATGACAGCAAGAACTTTTTCGGCATCCTCTTTCGCAACAATGGCGATAAGCTTTCCTTCGTTCGCAACATAGAGCGGGTCGAATCCAAGCATTTCGCAGGCCGCATTGACCTCGGGATGAACAGAGATGGCTTGTTCATTTAACATTATCCCAATTTTCGATTGCGCGGCAATTTCATTTAATGTTGTAGCCAGTCCGCCGCGGGTCGGATCGCGCAGGACATGAATGTTATTACTGACTTCGAGCATCGCATCGATCAAATGATTTAGCGGGGCAACATCGCTTTGAATTGCGGATTCGAATCCCAGTTCACCGCGCGCCCCGAGGACTGCGATCCCATGATCGCCGATCGAACCAGACAGGATAACTGCATCGCCAACTTTGGCATTCGCTCCGCTGATATTGACTCCCTCCCGCACAACCCCCACCCCGGCCGTAGTGACATATAACCCGTCGGCTTTGCCGCGCTGTACAACCTTGGTATCACCCGCCACAATTTGCACACCCGCTTCTTCCGCCGCCGCCCGCATCGATTCAATCACACGTTTAAGTGTATCCATCGGCAGACCCTCTTCGAGAATGAATCCAGCTGTGATGTAAAGCGGCTGCGCGCCCAGCATGGCTACATCATTGACCGTGCCGCAAATTGCCAGCCTGCCAATATCGCCGCCAGGAAAAAATAACGGGAAAACAACATGCGCATCGGTGCTAATGGATAATCGTCCATGTTCAGGCAATACCAGCGCGGCATCGTCACCGGCTTGCAATGCAGAATTTTGAAACGCAGGCATGAACATTTTCTGGATCAACTGGTGACTCATCCTCCCACCTGCGCCATGCCCCATGACAATCTGCTCAGTATGCGACAGCGACGGAGCGCATACCGCGCCTTCGACATTTATGGTTTCGTCTGTCATATCACCTCGTAATAACTATTCCCTGTACCTGTAATACGCCGCGCACGCACCTTCAGAGGAAACCATCGTTGCACCAAGCGGATTGTCCGGTGTGCATTGCTTCCCAAACGCGGAGCAATCATGCGGTTTTTTCAGCCCTTGTAAAATTTGACCCGCGATACAGAGCGGGGATTCTTCCGCTCGGATCGCGTCCACGTCAAAGCGCTTCTCCGCGTTGAACTCATCAAATTCGGGCCGCAGCCCCCACCCGCTCATGGGAATCTCCCCGATGCCGCGCCATTTGCGGTCACACTCCATGAATACTTTGTTGATCGCATCCTGGGCGGGTTTCAAGCCCTCCAGGGTTACCGCACGTTGATAAGCGTTGGCGACTTCCACTTTACCTGCTTCCAGCAATTGCACAGTGGTCAAAATCCCCTGCGCGACATCAAGCGGTTCAAAGCCGGTGACGGCCATCGGGATCTTATACTTCTCCACCAACGGTGGATATTCCCAATAGCCCATGATCGAACAGACATGGCCCGCAAGTAAAAATCCCTGCACACGGTTATGCGGCGAACCCAAGATCGCGCTAATCGCCGGCGGCACACGCACATGCGAAACCAGAATAGAGAAATTTTTCAAGCCAAGCCGTTGTGCCTGTAAAACGCTCATCACATTGGGAGGTGCGGTGGTTTCAAATCCGATCGCGAAAAAGACGATCTGTTTCGCGGGGTTTTGCTGTGCCAGTGTCACCGCGTCCAGCGGAGAATACACCACGCGCACATCACCGCCCTGCGCCTTGATCGAGAACAGATCACGCTTCGAGCCCGGGACGCGCAGCATGTCGCCATATGAACAAAAGATCACATCAGGGCGTGAGGCGATCTCCAGGGCCTTGTCGATCAACTCCAATGGTGTGACACAGACCGGGCAACCAGGTCCATGTACCAGTTCTATTTGATGCGGCAGGAGCTGATCAATTCCATGACGGACGATCGCGTGAGTCTGCCCGCCGCAGATCTCCATCAAAGTCCACGGGCGGGTAACAGTGCGGTGAATTTCCTCGATGACATTTTTTACAAGCGCGGCATCGCGGTATTCAGTGACATACTTCATGTCTGTGTCTCAGTCCCCAGTTGTTCTTCAAATTCGCCGATCTGTTTTAATAAATCAAGGGTCTCCATGGCTTCGGATTCGCTCAAGATACTGATCGCAAAACCGACGTGGATCAAACAGTAATCGTCCACCTTCGCTTCTACATAATCCAGACAGGCTTCGCGAAAGACTCCGCCGAAATCCACCTTGGCCATTTTCAACCCGCCTTTTTGATAAATATCAATGATCTTACCGGGTACACCTAAACACATATTATCCTCTCAATCTGGCTGCGGCGATGGCAGCCTGTCCAAGGGAGAGTCCGCCATCATTGGTTGGGACCTCCCGGTGAATATACACCCTGAAACCATTTTTTCGTAATAGTATTAATGTTTTACGTAACAGAGTAACATTCTGCCACACTCCACCTGATAATACAACAGATTGCAAATTCGACTCTCTGCTTATTTTTTTTACTACATTTAATACGGTCTCTGCGAGACCGTTATGGAAACGCGCTGAGATCCGCGATCTGGGAATTTCCATCCGCACATCCTGGATAATTGCCGCAAGCACATCCTTGACTTGTATGCAGTTACTTTCAATCGAAAAAGGATAGCTCTCCTGGGAAGAATCCGCCAACGCTTCAAACTCAACTGCGGCCTGCCCCTCGTAATTGACAGTCTGCCTGCCCCCTGCCAGCGCAGATACGGCATCAAACAACCGCCCCATACTGGATGTTTGCGGGGTGTTGATCTTTTTTTGCAATTGGTTCCGCAGTACAGTCAGTTCCTGTGCTGAAAATTCCTTCACAGGCGCAAGGTCTTCATCCCATGCCAGATCCAGACTCCACAACAAAGCTAGCGCCGCACGCGCGGGTTTTCGAATCGCCGCATCACCGCCGGGCAATGGGAAATATTCCAGATGTGCCGCGCGTTGATAGTTTTTATAATCTGCGATCATGAATTCTCCGCCCCATATCGCGCCATCCTCGCCATATCCGGTTCCATCAAAGGAAACACCAATGACAGGCTCGCCCAGTCCATGTTCGATCATGCAGGCGGCGATATGCGCGTGGTGATGTTGAACTGCAATTAAAGGCAGGTCTTGCCTTTCAGCGCGTTCGATTGCATATCGAGTCGCCAAATAATTTGGGTGCAGGTCATGCGCAATTGCAACAGGTTGCACTCGGAACAGCTTCTCAAAATGTTCCACTCCCTGTTCAAACGATCTCAGCGTTTCATAGTTTTCCATATCGCCGATATGGTGGCTCAGGAATGCGTAGTCGCCATTCGTAATACAAAACGTATTCTTCAATTCGGAACCCACAGCAAGCAACTGAGGTGTCCCTTTGGTCATTTTCACCGGGAAGGGAGAGTAGCCTCTCGAACGGCGGATGGGATAAATCAATTTACGATCGGGAGTTTTATATCCATCGGGATCATCAAAAACCCGCACCACGGAATCATCGCAGCGGATGTGAATATCACGATCATGCATCAGGAACGCATCGGCAAGCTTCGCGAGTTTTTCATGCGCATCGTCGTTATCCACGGCGATCGGTTCCTCGGAAAGATTGCCGCTGGTCAGTACCAAAGGAGCAAGCAGCGCTGATGAAGAATGAAGCGCGTCAAAGAATAGCAGGTAATGCAGCGGTGTATAAGGCAGCATCACACCCAGCCAATCCAGCTCGGGGGAGACATCTTCCACGATATTTGATTCGGGCTTTCGTTTCAGCAAAACGACCGGGCGCGCAGAAGAGAGCAATAATTCGCGTTCATCAGCGCTTACAAAACAATGCTGCTTTACCACTTCAACGTTTGGCATCATCAACGCAAAGGGCTTATCTACGCGCAGTTTGCGTTGACGTAATTCTTTGACGGCAGCCGCGTTGGTCGCATCACAGGCAAGGTGAAATCCACCCAGACCTTTGATGGCAACAATTTCACCATTTGACAAAGCTCTGCGGGTTGCAGAAATCGCATCCTCTGAATCAGCCAATGCCCCCATATTCAAGCGTTCAAATGTGACCTTTGGCCCACACACCGCGCAAGCCAGCGGCTGGGCGTGAAATCTTCGATCCAGTGGGTTTTGATATTCGCCTGCACAATCGGGACACAATTCAAATCCCGACATCGTGGTTTTCGGTCTGTCATAAGGAATATCCTTGATGATCGTAAAGCGCGGACCACAATTCGTGCAGTTGATAAACGGGTAATGAAAACGGCGGTCAAGCGGGTCAAAGAGTTCACGCAGACAGTCATCACATATCGCGACATCCGGCGAGATCGGCTGGAATGCGCCCTCCACACTTTCAGAGTGGATGATCTCAAAAGCGCCGAATCCATTTTCAGTTAGGAAGGAAGCAGACAGCGTGTCAATATGGGAAAGCGGCGGAGCTTCATCACGCAAGGATTGAATAAAATCATCCAGAATATTTTTTTCACCATCCACTTCAATATCTACGCCTGCGGAAGTATTCTTTACCCAGCCAGTCAATTTCAAGCGCACGGCAAGGTTATATACAAAGGGTCGAAATCCGACTCCCTGCACAATTCCTGTGATATGAATCCGCGCACGCTGCATCGGCTGTTAAGTTGGTTGTACGTTTTGGATTAGCCAATCCACCCAAGCATCCATCCCCTCCCCAGTACGGCAGGAAAGCGGAAAAGTGGTGATGCCAGGATTAAGCGCCTCGACACCACGCTCGAAATAATCCATCCTGAAGTTGACATAAGGCAGCAGATCAATTTTATTAATGATCAGAACATCCACGCCGCGGTACATACCCGGATATTTATAAGGTTTATCATCACCTTCAGGAATGGATGCGATCAATACGGATTTGTGGGTACCGAGTTTAAAACTGGCGGGGCAAACAAGATTGCCGACATTTTCAACGATGAGCAGGTCGTACTGACTCAGGGTGAGTTGATCCAGCGCACCGCGCAGCATGACCGCGTCGAGATGACAATCGCCCCCGGTATTGATCTGCACCGAAGCAAGCGCACCTGCCGCCGCCGCTCGATCAGAGTCTATGGATGTGGCAATATCACCGTCAACCGTGGCGATGCGAAGCTTATCTTTCAGGCGCGGCAGGGTCTGCTCGATGAGCGATGTTTTGCCCGCGCCGGGTGACGCCATGATGTTGATGGAGAATACACCCGCAGACTCGATCCGCGCGCGATTCTCTTGCGCGAGATGATCATTTGCATTTAAGATGTTTTCAACAATGGGAATATTCTTCGCCATGCTACCTCCAAAATATTATCTACGCAGATGAATTATAGTGTTAAAAGTGTACCGCACAACCGATCTTTATTTTATTCAACATCAATACTTTCGACTCTTAATTCCTCGCCTTTGCTGATTTTCACCCGCGGGCTGAGACAGTGCGGGCACTCGAAGGTTGTATCATCTGGCTCGAACACAAATCCGCAATCGCGGCATGTCAGCTCCGCAGGGACTCTAGTAAAGTGCAGAAGTGCACCTTTGGCAATCGTACCATCGGCGATCATGTCCCAATAGAACTGAACCGAGTCATCCACGACACTGGAAAATTTACCAATGACCAGATGGATGTTTACGATGCGTGCAGCATTAGCGGCTTCGGCATGTTTAAGTGAAATATCAAGAATGGATTGCGTAATCGATAGTTCATGCATGTTATTTTCTAAACGACCATTGTTCTTTGCCAATGGTGGTAAAGCTTTTCTGACTGAAAAAAAGTATGGGAGTGCGTTTCTCTGCAGGGGTATTTTCATGCACAAGGAGGACATCCAACACAAACTGCGCATGATCCGCAGAAATTCCCTTGAGTTCGGTCAGGACCTTACATTCGTAAGCGTTCTCATAGCCTGGAACCAGCCTGGTGGTTTCCATTTTATCAGCGGGCAAAAGTTGGAGGTTAAATCTTTCCGCTTTTTTTATGTCACGTCCACTAATGTAACCAGCTCGCACGATCCATTCACGATGTTCCCAGCCGAAGAAATGCAGCCCCACTTCGCCGATCTTACGAATCAGTCCAAGCGTGTGATTTCCATTTCCAATCGAGATCAAAAAGCGTAATGGTTCTTTTGAAATGATCGTCCAATATCCTACGGGGTGAAAATTTTCACCACAGGAGATTACGGCAAGCTGCAGCGGAAAATATCCGGTGGTGGTTTCCATGGTTCATTATTTCTCCAGTAATTTGATAACGTGATCCACAGCCACATGCACAGAAGCGGCTATTGCGGGAGAGAGATATTCCTTGAAATCATACACATGTTCCGCTTCTATGGCAACTACAAATACATTCTCGTCGGCAGGCAGGGATGCACCCATTTGCCGACCCAACACAAGGGCGTTCTTGAGCGAAACATCATGCGCCGAAGAGGTGTGTCCATAGATCAAATCGGCGAGCGAATCCAAAGTAAAAACGACCACCTTTCCCTGTTCATATTTTCCGGTATTGAGTGAGTCGATCAGGATAACCTGCTCATAGCCCACCATGCGTTCCATGAGGGCAATCCCGGAAAGGGCAAAGCGTTCTATCGAAACAGAATCAGGTTCAGGCGTAGTCTGAGACGGGAGTTGGGAATCACCGAGCGGGGTCCCTGTCTGTCGGCTAACTTCCTCCGCCACGCGCCACCCTACGCCGTCATCTCCTAGAATTGGGTTACCAAGTCCTGCGATCAATTTTCTCATGACATATAAAATAACAATGGACGATAGACCTGTGTCTGTCGTCCATTATAGTGTAAACCTGACAGGTCTTTGGAAAACTGCCAGATCCGCGGCAGGTCAGTCAACAAACTGCTTTATGACATCTACGACTTCGCCATCCTTGTTGCGGATGGTGACTTCCAACGGCATTTGACCGGGTAGCGAGTGTGTGGCGCAACCAAAGCATGGGTCGTACACGCGAAATGCCATTTCAACCATGTTGAGAAGACCTTCGCTCACGTGTCCATTCTTGATTAGAGATGTGGCGGCTTTGTTGGTGCTCATTTGGATGGGGGCATAGTTGTTGGTGGTGCCGACAATCAGGTTCGCCTTGGTGATAATGCCGCGTTCGTCTGTCCAATAGTGATGGGTGAGCGTCCCGCGCGGGGCTTCGACGATTCCAACACCTTCGGTAGGGACTTGAGTTGGCTTGGTGTGAACATTTGAAGAGGTGATCTCCGGGTCAGTGGCGAGTTCAACCCAATGTTCGGCAGCATATAGTAATTCAACCAAACGTGCCCAATGTGTGGCAAGGCGGTGGTGAACGGGTTTGCCTCCAAGGGTGGCATACATCTTCTCATATTGTTCCTGCGCACGTGGAGTTGCCATACCATCAGAAGCATTCAGGCGTGAGAGCGGGGAAGCAACATATACGCCGCTATCCTTGCCATCGACAAATCCTTTCCAGCCGACATTTTTGAGGTACGGGAACTTAAGGTAGGTCCACGGCTCGACATGTTCGGCAATATGCTTGATGTAATCTTTTGGCTCGTACTTACAAAACTCCTTGCCTTCAGGGTCAACAACGCGCACCTTGCCGTCGTAGAAATTGACTTTGTTGTTCGCATCCACCAGTCCCATGTAATAGGTTTGGTGGTAGTACACATCTCCAAGGATCAGATCGAGATAGGTCTTATTGGAAAGAACAATATCATTGAAAGCTTGCAGGCTGAAAAGAGCAAAGTCAATGGCCCAGCGGCCCATCTCTTCGATCTCTTTGCGTTCTGTTTCAGAGAGAATTTTTGTTATACCGCCTGGGATGGCTGTCGCGGGATGAACCTTTCGTCCGCCGATCATCTCCACTACATGATGCCCATACTTGCGCATCTGAATAACCTTGCCGCCGATTTCCAAACCAACCTTATGAATCACCCCGAGTATGTTGCGCTCAGCCACGGGAGCATCAGGGCCGACGATGAAGTCTGGACCGGCAAGGGCATAGAAATGTGTGGTGTGATCAGTCGCGTAAAACGCCATATAAAGCAATTCGCGCAAAAGTTTAGCAGTGCGGGGCGGGTCTACATTATATACCGCGTCGGCTGCCTTAGCTCCAGCCATATGATGTGCTTCGGGACACACACCGCAGATGCGATTGGTAAGCAGGGGCATTTCTTCCACAGGGCGGCCCTCGCAAAAGCGTTCAAAGCCGCGCAGTTCAGGAATTTGAAAGTAGGAGTTGGCGACATCGCCTTTGTCATCGAGGAAGATATCAATTTTTCCATGACCTTCCAAGCGGGTAATTGGATCTATGGTGATTTTTTGCATACCTTCCTCCTAGCCGTTTTTCTTGAATGCGCCGGCACTGGCTCTGAATAAAGAATCTGCCAAGTTGAAACGATAGAATTGCCCGGTTGGGTCGGGAATACCGTCGAGGATCTTATTAATCTCATCCGGGTCGTTGGCGTCAATTACTGAGGCAAAAGCGGTGATAAGTCGCGCGCCATAATCAATTACACCTTCAGCGGGACCATAACATCCTATGCATTGAGCGCCGACTCGCGGGCAGCGACAGTCGCATCCGCTGCGGGTGGCGGGACCGTTACAAGGAATTCCCTGTTCAAGCAGGCACAGGTCAGGATCAAGCGGAGCGACATCTTGTATACGTTTGAATTCCTTTACCATCTTGACATTTCGTTTGCGCGAGCATTCTTCACAAACCGTCGAGCTGCCCGCGCCAATGACCGAACCTTTGGGTGGTAATTGCGCCTTGCCATGAATCACCTGAATAACCAAATCAATTACAGCTGCAATCTGGTGACTCTCAGGCGGGCAGCCTGGCATGTAATAATCCACATCCACTACCTGTGCCAAAGTCTTGAGAACTGGATTGAAGGTTGGGAGGGTAAGCTCACCTTCAGGCACTTGCGTTGTTGGCAGGGGGTAAATATTGTTTGGATTCTCTGTGGATATAGTATGGAAAGCAGTATTCAAAATATCTTGGGATGAGGAGAGATTGGCAAGTCCGGGAATACAGCCTTCCGTGGCACACGAACCAAAGGAAACCAATATTTTGGATTTACGGCGCAAAAGATTGGCCATATGTTCGTTCTCGTCCGTACGAATGGATCCATTCCAGAGGGTGAGCAGAATGGAGCCGTCTTCCATGGCTTCCACATCTTTGTATTTTGCATCCATTGCAACCGGCCAGAATGCAATATCAAAATTGGCATCCACATCCAGGATCTTTTCGCCGATATTCAATACCGCGATCTCACAACCGCCGCAGGAGCCAGCCCAATACATCGCAAATTTCGGTTTATCACTCATGCTGACACCTCCATGATTTCCTTTTCGGCATGGTTTCCATTGTCAATATTCTTATGCCAGGCAAGTGGACCCATGGCGCGAACTTCTGCAACAAAGGCATCAATCTCATGAGCCAATTTCACGCCTTCGGCTGCGCTCGCCCAAACAAGTTTGACACGTTCAGGAGCTATCCCCATACCTTTCAATACACGGCGCAATAACAGGAAACGCCGCAAGGCTTTGTAGTTCTGTTCGATATAGTGGCACTCCCCGGGATGACATCCGGTAATCAAAACGCCATCGGCGCCGCCTGACAATGCCTTCATTACAAAGGTCGGATCTAGCCGCCCCGAGCACATCAGACGGACAAGGCGGACGTTGGGGGCATATTTTGTACGCGCCGTGCCAGCCAAGTCTGCAGCGCGGTATGAGCACCAATTACAGGTAAAACCAATGATGGTAGGTTCAAATTGATCGGTCATTATATTTTCTCCTACACCGCAGTTCTTACATCGAACAAAAGACCATCAATCTGCGCCAGTACTTGCTCATTGGAGAACCCAGTGCCGTTGATCGCGCCTGCCGGACAGGCCGCCACACACGTGCCGCATCCCTGGCAGAGCGCCGGGTTGATCTCGGTGACCATGCGGTCCTCATGAAATGAAATGGCGTTGAAGGGGCAAAGTCCGTTACAGATTCGGCAACCGGAGCATTTCTCCTGATTGACACTGGCTTTGATTGGTTCAAGCGTAACTTCCTTTTGCAGGATTTTATCGAGAACGCGTGCCGCCGCCGCCGCTCCCTGCGAGACACTGCCAGGAATATCCTTTGGCCCCGCGGAACAGCCGGCGATCATCACGCCTTCGGTCATCGTCGAGACCGGGTCAAGCTTGGCGTGTTTCTCATTGAACCATCCATCAGAGGAACAGCCAATGCCAAACAGGTGACCGGTTTCCTTCGAGTCGCGACGTGGCTCCATGGCGGCAGATAGAACAACCATGTCGACGGGGATGCGGCGCTGTTTGCCAACCAGTGTATCTTCGACTTGTACGATCAGCTTGCCTTCTTCATTTTGATTACGTGCAGCATCTGAAATTTCAGCGACCTTGCCTCTGACAAAGAGGGTCCCTTCCTCCAGGACACGTTGATAGAACTCGTCATAGGCTTTGGCGGCCGTGCGCATGTCTATATAGAACTCATAGACGGTCGCGCCCGTGCGCTCCTTGACCAGATGAGCAAATTTCAAACTCTGCATACAGCAGATAGTAGAACAATAGTTGTTGTAATTCTTATCACGCGAACCGACACAATGAACAATGCCCACAGATTTCGGAGTGGTCTTGCCATCGCGCAAGACAATATCACCATTCGTGGGGCCAGCCGCATTACACATGCGCTCAAATTCAATGCTGGTGAAGACATTCGGCAGGCGGCCGTATCCGTAATTGCTGACCTTGCGCGCATCAAATAATTCATAACCAGTGGCCAGAATAATATTGCCAACTTCCACAGTCATAATCTCTTCTTTTTGATTAAAGTCGATCGCATCCGTGGGGCAGAATAATTCACAGGCCTTGCATTTTCCATTTTTGAAGAAAGTACAGTTCGGCGCATCAATAACCGGATATTTTGGAACAGCCTGGTCAAAGGGCGTGTACACAACTTTACGGAATCCAAGTCCGGCTTCGTAGACATCATCAATCACGCTTTGCGGACATTTTTCAACACAGATACCGCAGCCAGTACACAGGTCTTCAATAATATAACGCGGCTTTTTCTTAATAGTCGCCGTGAAATTCCCAACATAACCTGTGACATTGGTTACTTCGCTCCATGTAAGAAGTTCAATATTGGGATGTCCACCCGCCTCCACCATGCGCGGCGTCAGAACACAAGCGGCGCAATCCAGGGTGGGGAAGGTCTTATCAAACTGAGCCATGTGTCCGCCAATGGAAGGTTCGCGTTCCACCAGATACACCTTATAACCGGCATTCGCAATTTCCAAGGCTGCTTGAATCCCGGCGATACCGCCGCCTACCACCAGCGTATCGGGATGAATCGGGACTTTGATCTCTTCCAGAGCGGTATTCTCAATG
Source organism: Candidatus Villigracilis saccharophilus (assembly GCA_016709305.1). GTDB lineage: Bacteria > Chloroflexota > Anaerolineae > Anaerolineales > Villigracilaceae > Villigracilis > Villigracilis saccharophilus. The sequence continues at coordinate 27,590 of JADJNA010000034.1, read as the reverse complement.
ACTCTCTGGACTGCGCCATTGACCACTGCTTTGGCTTTCTCAGTCGCGACGAGTTTATCTGTATGCACCCACGAAACCTGCTCGCGGATGGATGCAAGTTCGGTCAGATAGGGATTCAGCCCGGCGCGTTTGCTGGCCGTGCGGAAGGTGTTCTCATGCAAATGCGGGGAACAGGCGGCTACAACAACACGTGTCAAGCCAAGTTCTTTAATATCCTTCTCGATCAATTCCTGACCGAGGCTGGAACACATGAACTTGTAATCACGCGAAACGATCACACCGTCGTCTTTGAGGCTGTCGGCTGCCCAATCGCGCACGCCCTCTACATCAACCGTGGCGGAAATATTACTGCCGCAATGACAGACATATACACCTACACGTTCCTTGGGGTCTTGGTTTCGTCGCTCATTACTTAACCTCCACTTTTTGCTTTTGAGCATTCTTCAACAGGCGTGGCGGCATTGGCAATCCTTCACCTTTCTTGCGCGGGGCTTTCGGCGCGGCCACCTGTTTTATTTCAGTTCCAATTCTTCCAAGAGCTTTTTTAGCGCTGGTCAATTCCATACCAAAGCCCAGTTTCTCGGGTGTAATCCCCAAAGCCAGGCCGATGAGCTGGGTAAAGAATACGATCGGCATGTGGAAGTTCGTGCCGAAATGACGATTGGCTTCACTCTGATAAGCATCCAAATTCATTTGGCACATCGGGCAGACTGTGGTCATAATATCGGCCTCATGTTTATCGGCGGATGAAACAAGACGGTTAATGAGTTCAAATGCCGTTTCCGGTCCGATCTGTGTCATGTGACCGCCGCAGCAGGTTGTCGCCAGCGGAAAGTCCACCACTTCAGCGCCAATGGCACGCAGGATCTCAACCAATTCCACTGGATGTTCATGATCTGACCAACGATTATGATAGTCTGGGCGTGGAACCATACAACCAAGATAGGGCGCGACACGCAAACCAGTTAAAGGCTTGACGACTTTCGCTTTAAGTTTTTCGATACCGATCTCATTGTAAATAACATCCAAAAGATGGCGAATCTCTATGGAACCAGGGTCATAATGCAAGCCGCCTTCCGCCAGTGCCTCATTCACCTTTTCACCAAGCGTGGGGCGTTCGGCCATGTAATAATCAGCTTTGGCAAGGTTGAGATAACACGCTGAACAAGGAGCCATGACCGCATTTGTCCCTTGTTTCTGTTGAGAGGCAAGGGCAAGGTTGCGCGCGATCAATGAATATGCGGGAACAAGGTTCATGCCTACATACTCAGTTGCGCCGCAGCAATTCCAATCGTCAATTTCCTGCAACGTGATACCGAGAGGTTCCGCGATCTGCAAGAGGGAGTCATAATAGGCCTTGGCGCTGCCTTCCATTGAGCAGCCGGGGTAGAAAACATATTTGATCATGACAGCTCCAATTTCTTTGCCTTGTCGAGGATGGCAGTAAGCTGCGTCATATTCTTGATGCGCTTTGGCATGATACTCATGCGGCTTTTGGTAAGCATCCCCAGCCCCATACCTGTCATACCGGGCAGACGAAGGGGCTGATGCTTCAAGTAATGTCGGGTTGCAAGCCCAAATTCAAAACTGCGCCCGTATTTCTCCACCATTTCAACAAAGGTTTCAGAGAAATCGGACGCAGTTGTATCCGCAAAGTTTTTTTCATGGATCGCCATCGCTTTGATCGTATACATCACGTCTGTGATGTGTACATTCTGTGGACAGCGTACGACGCAGTGGTAACAGGAGACGCAAATCCAAGGAGTATTGCTGCGGAGCACCTCATCCTTTAGCCCCGCCCTTAGAAGGGCAAACAGCATACGCGGAGTGTGATCCATATCCGCGGCTGATGGACAAGACCCGCCACATGACCCGCACTGGATACACATTTCCAGGTGCGAAACTCCGGCAGTCGCTGCACCGACATGGTCAAGAAGGGATAAATCTTCAGGTGTAACAAACCTGCTCTAGGACGTTCTGCAATTTCCGGCATAAACATCTCCTTTACCTAGTCTTGAATATGGATTTTTTCTTTGCTGTCTGACTGATATTATTAATCGCACATTATGAACAGTATATGATTTTTGGACTACTCTCACCAAGTTTGTTTAATCATAAAAAAGTGTGACAAAAGTCACATCGACTCAAAATAAATCTCTTCAAGCGACAGGGAATTAAAAATTCGAAGCCAGACTGCGCCAATCACTTTTCCGTGATATTACGACCTCCCCTGACGGGCAGAGCTATCAATTATCAACTCAGCATGGATCCGTTTGAGACTTTCCAAATCCATCTTTTGCACTTTACGATCATAAGTTAGAAAACCATTGATCTCGATTTCCACATCTGTTGTTTGAGTATAAATCGCTGCGGCAAGTCCTTGTGGTAACAGCGGCTTAAGTTCTTCTTCCAGCAAAGTTATATAAGCGCCTGTCAATGCTTCGGGGGTCTCATAATAGCGATATCCAAATTTTTTATTCTCATCCCAAAGATGTCCATGAATTTTCAAACTGTATCCGCCAAATTCTGAAACGACAAAAGCACGCTGGTCAGGCCTGGGTCGCCTTATTTTCTTGAAATACACATGTTTACTTTGAAAATCCCCAGCGCCCTGATCGAACCAACCCGAAGCATGATCCACCAAACGGGTCGGGTCATACTCTTTGACCCACTTCGCCACATCCGCAGATTGGAATTGCCCCCAGCTTTCATTGAACGGAACCCACACTGCAATACAAGCCGCGTTATACAAATGATCGATCATGCCTTGCAATTCACTTCGATAGCTTGCTCGATTATCTGCATTAGCGCGCCCGAAGCGTTTCAAGCGGCGCGTGTCATTGCGATGGAATCCAAATATCAGAGAAAGTGTGGCAACCACTTCCCCATCGATCAAACCGCCGTTCGGCATATCCTGCCAAACGATCATCCCAAATCGGTCGCAGGCATAGTACCAGCGCAGCGGCTCCACCTTGATATGCTTGCGGATCATATTGCAGCCGATCCGCTTTGTGTATTCAATGTCAAACAACATCGCTTCTTCCGAAGGCGCCGTATAAAGCCCATCGGGAAAATATCCCTGATCGAGCGGGCCGTATAAAAATAAGGGCTGGTCATTCAGCGCAAATCGCTGATGGCCTTTCGCATCTTTGACCAGTCCAAACTTACGCATTGCGAAATAACTCCCCACCTCATCCACAACTTGACCAGCACGAATCAATTGGACTTTCAAATCATACAGATACGGATCATCAGGAGTCCATGCTCGTGGATGTGGAACCGCGCCTCTTAACCGCCCCGCCACCTGCCCGCTGACCGAGGAAATTTTTTCTCCGCTGCTGCTTATCTCTGCCACCACGCTAAAACCATTCCCTTCACCCCGAACTTTGACCTCCACTGTGAGAGATGCAGAGTCAAGGTCAGCTGTGAGTTTCAACGATGCGATGCTCACTTCAGGCACAACCTCCAACCAGACCGTTTGCCAAATTCCAGAAACAGACGTGTACCAAATCCCCTTGGGATTCAACACCTGCTTTCCACGTTGCTGTAGGCCAGTATCGGTTGGGTCCCAAACGGAGACGATTAATTCATTATCTCCATCAACAAGTGCATCCGTAATGTCGAAAGTAAATGGGAGATAACCGCCGCAATGCCCGCCAACATGTTTCCCATTGACCCACACATCACATTCATAGTCTACTGCGCCGAAGTGAAGAAGGACTCTGTTGCCCCTGCCTGCCTCCACAAGAAAAGTCCGTCGATACCACAAACGTTGATTCTGCAGTAGCGGCTTCTGCACACCAGAGAGTTCAGATTCAACGCAATAAGGGACGAGAATTTTTCCGTCAAATGTTTTTGGCGCAGAATTTTCTTTGGGAAGAATTGAATAATCCCATAGTCCATTGAGACTGACCCAGCCAGGCCGCGTCATCTGCGGGCGAGGATATTCAGGCAAAGGGATTGGAGTTGCGGGGAACCAAGGTGTTCTCATTCGTTCACCCAAACCGTCATCGTGGACTCGCCGCGATTGCCCCATAAATGGTAGGGGATAAACGTGAGCGGCTGCCCTATTTTTGTCTTTCCGATAAGCTTGGTGATTCCACCTAATGTGATTCGGTCAAACACAGAATCTAGTGAAGATTTATCTATCGCGATACTGAAAATATCCACATCGGGATTGTCCAAGCTTTCGAGACAGTAGACCAACGGCCCACGTGTGATGGCGACTTTGCCTTGATGTCCCTTGACCTTTGGATGTGCATGACGGAACAGGATTGGCATATCAAAATTTAATTCGATGACATCGCCAGAATTCCAGATCCGCTTGAGATTCAGCCATCTACCTTCCCGTGGATCGTAACCCGAAGCAGTGACCTCGCTTTGTTGAGGCGCAGGTGAAACGGAAAAGAATTCTCCATTACAAGTAATACGAGTTGCCTCGGTTTCACACCATGATGCCTGGCGAAGGTTCAAGGTGAACTCGGATGGAACGGAAGTATCAACTGTGATCTTCACTTTTCCCACCCACGGCAATTCGGAGCGGATTTCTATTTTGGCAAATTCACCGTCGTATTCACTGCTGATGTATTGATGAATAAAAATCTCATCTTGATTGGACGAGTAAATATATTTTCCCAAGTCTGCCCATGTACGCGAGAGGTTGGACGGGCAGCAAGGGACAGAGTACCACGGCTTGCGCGCGACTCCGCCGCGGCAAGTGAGCGGATTGTTGTAAAGATAACTCGTGCCGTCCAATCCCATCCCGACTGCAGCCGCGTTGTAAAGCTGCCATTCGAACAGGTCACTATATTTAGCTTGGTTCGTGAGTTGCGCCATTTCCCAATTCCAGAACAGGCTGGCGAGCGCGGCACAAGTTTCGGTGTAGGCGTATTCGGGGTCGAGTTCGTAGTCATTGCCGAAGCCTTCTGAGCCAGGTACTGAACCAATTCCACCCGTAACGTACATGCGGCGTGTGACCATGTGTTCCCACACCCGCTCAAGTGCGCGGATAAGAGTCTTGTCTCCGTTCTCTCGGGCGAACATGGCAACGGCTGTTTCAAGATATGCAAAGCGGACAGAGTGGCCGACTGGCACAGTCTGCTTGCGGATTGGAGCGTGCTGCTGAAAGTATTTTCCGCTCAAAGCGTTGATCTGCCAGCGCAATCTCGAATAACGCGGTTGTTTTGATGCGTTATCAGGCGGGAGCTGGAAAGGCTTGAATTCTGGATGCGCGGAAAGATATTCCTGCTTTTTCTGTTTAATAAAATTACGGCGCTGATCTACGCTGGAGTTCTGGCGAATGAGTGAAAGCGCAAACAGCGGATTGCGTCCGCGCTGTTCGATGAATTGACGCGCCATTTCGAGATAAGGTTGATGATCTGTGATTTTATACAATCGCAATAATGCGATCTCGATCTCTTCGTGACCTGGAGTATGGTCTGTGCCTTTGCCAAGAAAATCTTCCACGATGCGGTCTGCGGCACGGCGGGCAATCGTGAGCATATCTGTGCGGGTGGTGGCTTCGTAATACGAGACGCCTGCTTCGATTAAATGTCCGTGGCAATAGAGTTCATGTTCGATCTGTAGATTCTTCCAGCGGTCAGTTGGGAAGTGGATCTGATTGTAGGTGAAGATATAACCGTCGGGATGCTGAGCATGCGCTACCAGCGTAATGAATGCGTCCATAACGGAAGCAAGCTGGGGATTAGGAAAAGAGGCGTATATTCGGGACGCCGCGTCCAGCCATTTGTAGGCATCTGAATCAGCGAAAAACCAGCCTTCGCGGAAGCCATCTACATCCCCTGCTGCGATGCGGAAATTTTCGATACAGCCCGAAGCCTCAAGCTGCGCCCATTGATGGAAGATCGCTCGTTGGGCGTTGACCTCAAGACGGTCGCGCCAGAAACCAGATGTGATTTTTGTTTGCATAATCTCATTTTGTTGGGGCGGATCGCGATCCGCCCTTACGATCGTTGATGAAAAAGAGCGGGATGAGCGCGAACAGGCTGATGACCGAGCCGACTTGGAAGATGATCGGAGCGGGGACGAAGCCAGCTTGACCGTTGAGGGTGGTCGGTGCGCCGAAGTTTTGAATCAGCGTTGAGCCGATCCATGGGCCAATGACCATTGGAATGGCGATCCAAAAGATCATGCGAATACCGAGGAACTTGCCGCGATTTTGTTCGGGGAGTAAATCTTTGAGCCATGCCACGGACGCGATGCCCATCGCAACGGAAAATGCCTGCCAGAGCAAACCTGTGAGCGCAAGCAAGGGCAGGTTCTTGACGAGTGATAGCAAAATACCGCCGAGGCTGCTGACGATGGTGGCGAAGAAGATCATATTGCGCTTGTTCCATTTGTCTGCGAGCAAGCCGAAGGGAATGGCGAAGACCGCGCTGCCCAACATGACCGCGCCGCCGATGATGCTGAATTCGGTTTTGGTGACGCCGATGTAATTTTCAAGATAGATGATGAGATACGGCAGCGAGACCTGCATACCGATGCTGCTCAGCATGATGAAGATGAGAATGATGAACAGTTCGCGATTTTCTTTCAGAGTGTTGACATCGAACAACTCGGCAAACTCGGAAAGGAAGGAGGGCTTCTGTGCATCACTTTCGGCAGGTAGTTTTACATCTTGAAGCAAGCTGCCAGCGATAACACCGACGACGATGACGATGCCGCCCAATAAATAGAAGAAGGTGAAATAACCGAGGCTGTCGATCAACATGCCTGCTGCGACCATCGCGACGATTTGCGCGAGGAAGACGCTCAGGTTGAGTACGCCTTCCACTCGTCCACGGGTTTCGGTGGTCGCGATGTCTGTTGTCCATGCACTGAAGGCTGCGTCGTTGGCAGTGGAACCGAAGAAGGTCATGATCGAGTCTGCGACGACAACCATGATGATGGCAATGCTGGTTGTTTGGATGTACGCAACGGTTGGAAATAAAACAGTGGAAAGTCCCCACAAGATGTAGCCCACCAAAATAAACGGACGCCTTCGTCCCCAACGTGATCGCATGCGGTCACTGAGGGTGCCCATGAAGAGTGTGGTCAATGTGGCGGTGATAGCACTGCCAGCAACCATCCACGCCACGGGGCGCGGATCGGGCGTGATGGTGTCGTAAACGAATGTGTTGAACCAGGAATTTTCAACGGCCCAGGCGATCTGTCCCGTGAGGGCAAGGGCAAACATGACGAACCAGGTGCGTGAGGAAAGACGTGAGGATGAAGTCGGCATGGAGTCCTTTTATAGAGATCAAGCAATAGATCGGTCTTCGGGTTTCGGCAAACCACCAAAGTGAAGTTGATCGTCATTCACCGGATGGCAGGTGACCATCCATAATCGCCAAGTCTGATGTTCATACTTCAATTTTACGGCATAAAAGGAACGGTCGGCACGCTAATCCGAATCAGCGCAGCAGCTTCGAGATCTACAAGATATAGCTGATGGCCTATATCTTGTAGATAATTCCTGTATAAAAGCCGCATGCTTCAATAATTTGATCAACATCGCAGCTTTCATTACGCATGTGAGCCAGTTTATATTCTCCCGGTCCAAAACCAATTGTGGGTATTCCCATACTGACCGGGGTAACGGCATTGGTACTGAAATCCCAAAAGTCAAACTCGGTCGGTTCTTTTCCAAAATTTTCGGAATACGCTGCAATACAAGCTTTTGTGAGTTCGTGATCCAGATCAATTTTCCACGCCAGATGGAATGGTTCATACTTGATATCCATTCCAGTCCAACTTTTTCTGTATAACGTTCCCACTTCCCAGGTTGCGTTTTTGCCTTCCACGAGTTTGTCCATTTCCTGTCTGATAGCTTCTTCAGATTCGCCTGGAACCATTCTTCTATCCAGATAGACTTCACACTCCGAAGGTACAGCGTTCAGGGAGGCGCTAACACTGGAAATTCTAGACATAACCAAGGTTCTTTTAGCCCCTTCTTTTTCATAAGTTCGATGTTCATCTTTTCGACCCGCTGAATGATCTCAGCCATTTCATAAATCGCATTGATCCCTTTTTTCGGGAGCCGATCCATGCGCCGAAACGCCTTGCGTTCTGATAAATACTTGCGCCTTCCCTTTATGTCCAAGCGTAATTTTATTATTGGAAGGCTCACAGATGATCACATAATTAGGTTTGAAATCAAGTTCCTTGAATAAATGTTTCAAATTTTCCCCGTCGCAATCTTCCTCAAAAACACCGCAGGAGACATAAATGGACTTGCCAGAAGCAAGTCCCGCCTTCTTTGCGATCGCAGCGGCATAGATCGAAGCAGCTATTCCAGATTTCATGTCAACAGAGCCTCGGCCATGCAAACGTCCATTGACGATCTCGCCGCTGAACGGTGGAATACCCCATTTTTCCTCATCATTTACCTCGACCGTATCCACATGGGAGTCAAACATGATCGCCTTTTCACCATTGCCAATTCTCCCGACAATATTTCCCATGGAATCAATGACCACCTCATCATATCCAAGAGCATACATTTTTTTCTCAATGAGTTTGATAATTTCCCCTTCCTGCCCGGACATACTCTTCACCCTTACCAGGCTTTGGGCAAACTGGATGAGTTCTTCTCTTAGTTCTGGGGTAATCAAATCCAACATTTTCATTATTGCCTCTTTTTTTTTCTGGGCGGACTATTTTTTAGAAACAGCCAATATATATCTGCAATCACTTAAGCTGTCCAACCGCTCGTATGGGGAGCGCATGAATTACCCGCCCTTTATAGCCTGTCATCGTTTCGGCCATGCAAAGCGAGTTATAGATCGCCTCTTCAGTGGCTTCGATGGCAGCCTGAAACAATGGTGATAGTTGTGCATTGGGCACTTCAGGATACGCCCAGACCTGAGCCCGGCGTTCTGAGGTTCTACGGACTTCCTCTGCAGTTGAAAACGCGAGCACATAATCTCCAGACCCATCGCTGATGGAAGCTCCTGTTCGAGCAAGCCCGGCGAGTCCGCGTTTGGCAAGGCGCTTGAGATTACGGTCAGACAAAGGTGCGTCCGTTGCGATGATGATCATGACCGAGCCATCGGCTGTTTGATCTGCCAGTTCATCTTTCAAGTAATATTGACCAAGTTCTTTTCCAATAGGGTTTCCGTCCATCTGCAATACACCACCAAAATTAGACTGCACCAAAACGCCCAGTGCATATCCGCCGAGATTTCCAGGAAGAATGCGCGAACTCGTTCCAACGCCGCCCTTCCAGCCGAAACAAACTGTTCCAGTCCCAGCACCCACGTTTCCTTCTGTGACCAGATCTATGCCAGCATGCTCAAGCGCAAATTTCACATGCTCTTTTGTGATCGAGAGTTTACGGATATTATTCAACATCCCGTCATTGGTTTCACCAACAATGGGATTTACGCTTTGAACCTCTTCATTGCCAATTTGATTTAAAGTCCATTCGATCAATGCCTCCGAGGCACACGGAACCGCAAGAGTATTCGTCAAAATGATCGGTGTTTCAATTTCGCCCAGTTCCTCGATCTGGGTGGAACCAGCCAATTTCCCAAACCCGTTCCCGACCACGACGCCGGCTGGCACTTTATCCTGATAGATATTTCCTCCATGCGGCAGGATGGCAGTCACGCCCGTCCGAATATCGTCACCTTCGATCAAGGTAAAATGCCCCACTTGAATCCCAAAAATATCCATGATTCCATTTAACTTTCCCGCAGACAGAATACCAGGAGCAACCCCCAATTCCCTAGCGCGTTTTCTTGGATTATCCATATGATGTGTTCCGTTTAATCGCATCCATTTAAACCGTTCGTTGTTGATCAACCATCTATGGACCGCAGACTCTGATCAGTTGCCGCATACAAAGTCCATACACTAAGCTGATATTGATGCGGCAATTTTACGTTATTAATTCCAAAAAGCCGATCAAGGCAGACAGTGGTTTGTTTCTCAGTTTTCAGAAGCAGCCATTTCTTTTTGATGTTCTAGGAAATACCGTATTTAACTACCGCTCATAGCACCTGCCCGAGATATAATATCGCTATTGGCCAACCGTAGAGCGATTTCCTGCGCCTAATAAATTCGCGTCCGCAAATTTATTAGGCGCACACGGACGGAGAGAGGGGCTTCCCTCGTTGAGAGGATTCAGTGCTTTTGGCAAATTTTCCCTTGACTTTTGTCCGGCAGATCCGCCCCGCGCACGGCTAAGATTACCATTAGCTTTTCAAACCTAATATCTAAAGGAGAACAAAGATGAGCGAAAACAGCAAGTGCCCAATAACAGGTAAGGCTGGCCAAGGCACATCGAACCACGACTGGTGGCCCAATCGACTAAACCTCGGCATTCTTCACCAGCACGCGCCAGCCTCCAACCCGATGGACTCCAATTTTAACTACGCTGAAGAATTCAAGAAAATTGACCTGCCCGTTCTGAAGAATGATCTGTCTGAATTAATGACCAACTCGCAGGAATGGTGGCCAGCAGATTGGGGTCATTATGGCGGATTGATGATCCGCATGGCCTGGCACAGCGCGGGCACCTACCGCACTGCGGATGGACGTGGCGGCGGCGGCACGGGCAACCAGCGATTTGCACCGCTCAACAGCTGGCCCGACAACGTCAACCTCGACAAGGCGCGCCGCTTGCTCTGGCCCATCAAACAGAAATATGGCAACAAACTCTCCTGGGCTGACCTGATGATCCTGGCAGGCAACGTGGCGCTTGAGTCGATGGGATTCAAGACCTTCGGCTTCGGCGGGGGACGCGCCGATATCTGGCAGCCCGAAGAAGACATCTATTGGGGCAATGAAGAAACCTGGTTGGGCGACAAACGTTACAGCGGCGACCGCGACCTTGAGAATCCGCTGGCAGCCGTGCAGATGGGTCTGATCTATGTGAACCCCGAAGGCCCCAACGGCAACCCTGACCCTGTGGCCTCGGGCCGCGATGTGCGCGAGACATTCGCCCGCATGGCCATGAATGATGAAGAAACCGTCGCCCTCGTTGCGGGCGGTCACACCTTCGGCAAAGCCCATGGTGCAGGCGACCCGAAGCTGGTCGGACGCGAACCCGAAGCCGCCCCGCTGGAAGAAATGGGCTTGGGATGGAAGAATAGTCTTGGAAGCGGCGTGGGCATCCACACCACATCCAGCGGCATCGAAGGCGCCTGGAAACCCAACCCCACCCAGTGGGACATGGGCTACTTCAACACGCTCTTTGGCTATGAGTGGGAACTGGTCAAGAGTCCGGCCGGCGCTCAACAGTGGGTGGCCAAGGATGTTAAACCGGAAGACATGATTCCTGATGCGCACGACCCGTCGAAGAAGCACGCACCAATGATGACCACCGCTGACCTATCGCTGCGATTTGACCCGATCTACGAGCCGATCGCGCGCCACTTCCACCAGAATCCCGAAGCGTTTGCGGATGCCTTTGCCCGCGCCTGGTTCAAGTTGACTCACCGCGACATGGGGCCCAAAGTCCGCTACCTCGGTCCAGAAGTCCCCGCCGAAGATTTGATCTGGCAGGACCCGCTCCCCGCTGTGAATCATCCCTTGATCGATGCCAAAGACATCGCTGACTTGAAAGCCAAGATTTTAGCTTCGGGCTTGTCGGTCTCCGAATTAGTTTCCACCGCCTGGGCATCAGCCTCCACCTTCCGCGGATCGGACAAGCGCGGCGGCGCCAATGGCGCACGTATCCGCCTCGCCCCGCAAAAGGATTGGGAAGTCAACCAACCCGCGCAACTGGCGAAGGTGCTAGCCACACTAGAAGACATCCAGCAAGCTTTCAATGGTGCGCAGTCGAGCGGAAAGAAAGCCTCAATGGCAGACCTGATCGTGCTGGGTGGCTGTGCAGCAGTCGAAGCAGCGGCCAAGGCTGCAGGCTACGCGATCGAGGCACCCTTCACCCCAGGCCGCGCTGACGCCTCACAGAAACAAACCGATGTTGAATCGTTTGCCGTTCTGGAGCCCCAGGCCGACGGATTCCGCAATTATCAAAAGGCGGCCTTCACCGTATCGGCTGAGGAAATGCTTGTAGACAAGGCTCAACTCTTAACCTTGAGCGCACCAGAGATGACAGTGCTTGTCGGCGGCTTGCGTGTACTGGGCGCTAATGTGAACCAGTCAAAACATGGCGTGTTCTCAAAACAGGACGATACGCTGAGCAATGATTTCTTCGTCAACTTGCTAGATATGGGAACAATCTGGAAGTCCACATCTGATATCGGAGACACCTTCGAAGGATGCGACCGCAAGACGGGTGAACTTAAGTGGACCGGCACCCGCGTCGACTTGGTCTTTGGCTCGAACTCGCAACTAAGAGCCCTGGCCGAAGTTTATGCGCAAAGTGATGCAAAAGAGAAGTTCGTGCGTGATTTCATTGCAGCCTGGAACAAGGTCATGAATCTGGACCGATTCGATCTTATCTAAGACAACAAGCAGGGCTGTCCTGATAGAGCAAATTAGCCACAGCCCGAATGGACAGAATTTAAAAAAAGCTGGCGGAGATCATCCCGCCAGTTTTCACATATCATGTGCAAAACACGCCAATCGCAGCTCCGCAATTTTATGTGTCATTGGCAAAAATTCTAAATTTACGGCATAGAGCCGCAGTTCTTAAATCTGTATGGGTTTCTTTGCACTCCTTGCGAGCTTTGTGGTTCAAAAATAAGACTCCACAAATAAGTATAGTCCTATCCCAGTCGTTGAAATGCCAGTTTATTTATCTTTTTAGCTCCCCCGATTCTTATCTCATCCTTTGCTGAGTAAAAAGCAATTGTGAGTGATGGTAAACTCCCATAAAACTACATAGGAGTTTGGATAAAAGAAACAATGCGAATAAACAAGGATTTTCTTGCCGGCGCACGAGGCGCGCTGCCCATCCTGATCGGAGTGGTTCCGTTTGCCATGATCTCAGGAGTGGCTGCCGTCAGCGTGGGATTAACTTTTTTTGAAACCCTGGGAATGTCAGTGCTGGTATTTGCTGGAGCGTCGCAGCTTGTGGTCTTCCAATTGATGAGCGCCGGCAGTCCCTGGCTCATTATGGTATTGACAGCATGGGTGATCAACTTGCGTTTTACTATGTACAGCGCAACCCTGGCCCCTTATCTGCAAAAGCTTTCATTATGGCAAAAGGCTTTGCTGGCATATATGCTCTCAGATCAGGCTTTCGGAGTTAGTTTGACTCATTTCGTGACAAATGAGACGGTCAGTCATCGCTGGTTTTATTTTGGTTCGGCACTGACCGTCTGGGTTGCCTGGCAGATCAGCGCCGTTATTGGGTCGCTATTAGGCGCGCTTGTGCCAGCCAGTTGGGGTTTCGACTTTGCCTTTCCGCTCAGTTTTATGGCATTGATGTTCGGATCATTGCGCGACCGCCCGACGGTGGTTGCCGCGCTCACTGGAGGAATCATAGCAGTACTCGCCAAGGGATTACCGTATAACATCGGCTTGGTGCTCGCTACCTTTCTTGGCATTGCCGCTGGTTATCTAGTGGAAAATCGAAGGACCGCATCGTGAGCAAAACACAGATTTGGCTACTTTTTATTGCCATTGGAGCAGGCACGTTCCTGCTCCGCTTCCTATTTATTTACCTATTCGGGAAAATTGCAATGCCAGATCGGCTGCGCCATGCCTTGCGCTTTGTGCCTGCGGCCGCACTGGCAGCATTGGTCTTCCCAGCCCTTACTCACCCAGCCGGGCATCTTGACCTTTCACAATATAATTTCCGCTTAATGGCTGGCCTGGTCGGTGCTGTGGTGGCCTGGAAAACACGCAATGTCTTGCTCACCATTTTAGTTGGGATGACGGTATTGTGGATTTTGGAATTGTTTTTGGGAGCTAATAATGGACGACCATTCGTGCAATTATGAATGATTTTTATTCCACTTTTAATGGACAGTGTTTTTTCTGATTTCATATCGTGCCTCAGATGAGTAGTTAAAAAAATAAACAACCGATACTCACTGTTTATATTTCATCTCATTCTCCAGGTTTGACCAGTATTTATAGAATAAGATTTGGCGAAGGATTGGATGTTGGCACATCCAATCCTTCGCCAAATCTGTGTGCCGTATAGATTATTTAAGTTTAAACTTTGCCACAACCTGCTGTAACTTCTGAGCCATCTCCATCAGGGAAGTGGCGGAGGCGGAAACCTCCTCGAACCTGGGCGGATACTTCCTCGGTTGAGGCGGAGACTTCCTCGACGGATGCGCTGTTCTCTTCGCTGACACTGGCGATGCTCTCGATGGCCTGGGTGACTTCGGACGAATTGGCAGCCATCTCTTCGGTGGCGGCGGTGTTCTCTTCGATCACGGCGGAGACCGCGTCAACCGCTTCGACCAGTTCAGCGGCGGCGGCGCCGACCTTGGCGGCGGTGTTGCCCGCCTCTTCGGCCTGCTTGTAAACGGATTCCGCCGCGCCGAGGATGTTATCGAGCACCTCGCCAGCCGAATGAGCGCGTGTCACACCCAGCTCGACTTCCTGAGCGGAGGCTTGCATGGCGGTCACGGCTTCACTGACGGTCTTCTGGATGCCCTTGATGAGGGCGGCGATCTCTTTTGTGGCGAGGCTGGAACGTTCGGCCAGCTTGCGGACTTCATCGGCCACGACCGCGAAACCCTTGCCCTGTTCGCCTGCGCGGGCGGCTTCGATGGCGGCGTTGAGAGCCAGCAGGTTGGTTTGAGAGGCAATATCTTCGATGGTTTCGACGATGGCACCGATCTCCTCGGAGCGGGTACCCATCTCTTCGACCTTGGTGGCGGAGAGACCGACCTTGGAGCGGATGGCTTCCATGCCGTTGATGGTTTCCTTGACGGTCTTGGCACCATCGCGGGAGTAGGTGGCGGCCTGGGCGGAGTCACGGGTGACAGCCTGCGCGTTGGCAGCGACCTGTTCGATGGCGGCGTTGATGCGGGAGGTGATCTGTGAAGCCTGGGAGATGGCTTTGGCTTGTTCCTGAGCGCCCTTGGCGACGCCGTCAATGGCGCGTCCCATCTGCTCGACGGAGGCGGAGGTCTTGGTGACGCCTTCGGTCTGCTGGGCGGTGCCGAGCGCGACCTGTTGAATGGTGGTGGCGATCTGGCTGGTGGCTTCGCCGGATTGTTCGGCGGCGGTAGTCAGTTGGGCTGCGGCGATTGGGACCGCGTTTGCGTTTTCCGCGCTCTGGCTGACGGCATCGCGCAGGCCGGCGATCATCTTGGCGAAGGAGTTGCCGAGTTCATCTTTGGGTGATTTCGGGGTGACTGTAGTGGTCAGGTTGTTTTCAGCAATAGCTGTTGCAGCCACGCCCATGCCCTGCATGTAGTTGATCAGCGCATCGAAGGCGTTGCTGATGTCACCGATCTCATCCTTGCGTTTGCGGACCGTGTCCTTCTCGGCTTCACTCACATCACGCACCATGTCGCCGACCGAGAGGGCTTTCGCCAACTTGGTCAGGAAGGCCAGCGGGTTGGCGATGCTTTTAGAAATGACAATCCCAAGGATCAATCCAAGCAAGATCGCAACGACAACAGCTATGATAGTGAGCGTGATCGCGCTGGATACAGCACTAGCGCTGGTGTTTTTGTAGCTTCAGCCGCCTGCCAGCCGGCATCTTCCGCCGCCATCGCGTTTTCCTGTACTTTCAAACCAATGGAGTTCATATCGGCCAGGATGGCGGTTAATTCATTGTCTTTGGCCACCCAGCCCTGTGCAGCAGCGTAATACGCATCAGTTGCTGTGCGTGCTTCATTGATCTTTTGCTTATCTGCAGCCTGCGTGCTTACTCTTTCCAAATCTGTATAGCGTACACCCAATTTCTTAATATTATCTTCCAACGAGGTGTAATACTTTTGATCGCGATAGAGCATATACTTGTTCTGGTCAATCCGGGTCATTAACGCAGTCTCCCAAATATCAACCAGAATCGGGATCTGTTTCATCGTTTCTTCATCAGTCAATCCGGTCTTGTCATTGAAAAATGCACGGGCGAGGTCGGTCACCTTGGTGCCGTTCTCCGCCATGACTGTGGCCAGTTGGGCATTTTCTTCCAATGCCGCTACGCCCTGATTGTAAAGGTCTTTATACTGCAAAGTGACCGTTCGAACTTCCTGTGATTTTGCCAGCAGGTCTGTATCGTTATATTCTTTGGCGACCTTGTCCACTTCATCCAGCGCAGCAATGATCTGGTCAATATTGTTCATCGCAGACGCCTGAAATTGCGTGCGGTCTACACGGGTATCGTTGGCGCCCAGCAGGTATTGCTTCTCATCGAGAATAGTGCGCAGGGCATATCGCTCAACAGCAGTAGCATTCTTAACAGAAGGTACGCGCTGGTTGACGATCTCTTTAATGATGTTGTTGACGCTATTCAGGTTGAAATAACCCAATCCTCCCAGCACGCCTCCCACGAGTAGTACAAGCGCCAGGAAAGCCCCAAGCAACTTCACACCCATTCGTAAGTTATTAAACCATTTCATATCAATCTCCTTCAATTCTTAATTTAACTGCCTTATATGAAGCTATATTTATTTCAATTTTTAAACCACAAGTGCTTCAAGAACCTGCTGGTCGTTTAGATCAAGCACCTTTCCTAGTTCCAACAAAATAATCAAACGGTTCTCCAGTCGGACAATGCCTTTTAAGAATACAGAATTGACCGAGTTGACCATCGGGGGCAGCGGCTCGATCAATTCATCGGAAACGCGCAAGACCTCCGAGACTCCGTCCACGGTCACTCCGACCTTGATGCTGCCCATCGTGACGATGATGATGCGCGTCTGGCGCGTATCTTCTTTTGGCTGCAAGGCAAAGCGCGAACGCAGATCGATCACCGGCAAGACACTGCCCCGCAGGTTTGTGACTCCTTTTACATAAGAAGGAGATTGCGGCAGTTGCGTGATCGCCTGCATCTTGATGATGCTCTCAACCACAGCGATGTTGATGCCGTAGAATTCATTTGCCAGTTCAAAGATCACGAGTTGTTGTTCCATATTTTTATCTCCACAGAGTTATTTCAATTGACGGATCTGATCATTGATTTATCGCTGATCCCATAAAAAAAGTAAATTTTTTACCAAAAATTGCGAAAGAAACATGAAACTTTTCTTTACCGAACTATGCGATACTCTGTAATACCATTGGTCTTAAAAAAGATGCGCTTTTCAAGTAAGTAGAAAATCCGTCTAGTATGCAGAATATATAGTAACTTAATCTGGAAAATGCCTCCATAAAGACCTTATATCATTTGCATAAATTTGTAGTGAATTTTTCAATTTCCTGGGGCAAAAATCCACTTTTGCCATGCTTTAGTATAGGTTCAAAGGAGAGATTCTCTATTCGTTTAACTACGTAAAAACCGCATGTAAAACTACTTAATATTTGAAGGGAAGCCTAGGCAACCCATCAATTCGGTTTGTGGTTTATTGGAATTAAGTACTAATACGGATGGCAGGATTGCGATAATTCCGCTATTATGATTTTATGGTGTAAAAAAACCGACGTTAGTTGGCCTGGATAAGTCGAGTTGGAAGGAATGTGCTCATGGGTAAAATAATTCGGATCTTATTTATTGAGAACCAGCCTTCTGATGCAGCGCTGGCAATGAAAGAGATCACAAAAGAACTTACGGCTTGTGAATTCCGGCGTGTGGAGACCCAGTTGGAATTTCTGGAAGCTGTCAAAAAATACGAGCCGGATCTGGTGCTTTCCGATTATTGGCTGCCGCATTTTAGCGGCATGCGCGCACTGGAAGTGTTACAGAAAATTGCGCCGCTGACTCCCCTGATCATCTACACCGAATCGAAAAATGAAGATATTGCTGTAGAGTGTATGAAAGCGGGGGCGGTTAACTACATTATCAAGGAAAACCTAAAACGTTTGGGGACAGCTGTAATTCACGCGCTTTCTGAGAAAAAATGCAAACTGAGCAAAAAAAGCCGAGGAAAAATTACTCGACTCGGAAAGCAAATTGCGCAAGGCGCAGCACTTCGCCCACATGGGCAGTTGGACATGGAATATCAAGACCAATCACCTTGACTGGTCGGATGAGATGTACAACATATTTGGCCTGGAAAAAGAAACATTCTCAGGAGATCTTGCTGAAGTGATCGCGCAGGCGATCCACCCGGAAGATCGCGCTGCAGTGGAACAAAGCAACCTTTCAGTGATCACCCAAGGCAAGCCTGTGCCGCTGGAATATCGCATCATATGGAACGACGGCTCCGTTCATGTTGTCTGGGCTGAAGCCGGTGAGATAGTACTTGATGAAACGGGTGCGCCAAGTTTATTAAGCGGGACTGTCCAGGAAATAACCGAACGTAAGCGGAATGAAGAAATTCTGCAAAAAAGTGAAGCCAGTTTCAGATCGATCTTCGAAAAGACAGCCACCGGGTATGTTCTAACAGCCCTGGACGGCCGTCTGTTGAAAGTGAATGCTGCAATGGCCGATATGCTCGGCTATACGATGGATGCATTTCAAGAAGTCAATTTTCAGGATATTACCCACCCAGACGATATTTCCATCAGCGCCGAAAGCGTTCGCAGCCTTCTAGCGGGGGAAAAGGATACATGTCAATTTGAGAAGCGATACCTGCATTGGAATTCCACGACTGTCTGGACATTTGTAAACACCACCCTGGTGCGAGATGAACAAAATGCCCCGCTTTATTTTATAACCAGTGTCACCGATATTACTGCACGCAAACAAGCGGAAGATGCATTACAGGAAAGTCAAAACAGATATCAACTAGTATTTGAAAATTCAGGTACCACGAATGCAATTTTTAATAAGGAATGCCGGCTTATTTTACAAAACAGCCTGTCCAGAAAAAGCCTGGGGATAAAGGCCAATGAAGCCTTGGGAAAACAGCGCTGGAGATATTCGGACCCGAACGCGGGCCGACCGTTACCGAACGCATGCAGCGTGTCCTGGCCTCAGGTGTGACCGAATCCTTTGACACTGAGTTTAACCTGCCTTCAGGAAAAAAGTGGTTTCATTCCACCTACCAGCCGGTCTTTGACGAACAACACGCTTTGGTTGGGATACAAGTGATCTCGCAAGAGATTACCGAACGTAAACAAGTGGAAGAAAAGCTGTATTTACAGAGCGCCATGCTGGAGGCATCGGCAAATGCCATCGTCATTACCAAGGTTGATGGAACCATTCAATGGGCGAATCCGGCTTTTACTGCTTTGACCGGATATCGATTTCCCGAAGAAGTTTTTGGGAACAATCCGCGTGAATTGATCAAATCAGGCAGGCAGGATCAAGCGTTTTATAAGAACTTATGGAACACCATATTGGCTGGAAAAGTATGGCATGGCGAATTGGTCAATCGCCGAAAAGATGGCACGCTTTATGACGAGGAAATGACGATCACGCCCGTAAGGAACGAGGCCGGCGAAATTGCTCATTTCATTGCCGTCAAATCGGATATCACTGAACGAAAGAAGGTGGAAGAAGCGCTTCGCCAAAGCGAAGAAAGACTACGATTGTCGCTGCACGCAGCGAACCAGGGTTTGTACGATCTCAATGTTCAAACTGGGGAGGCAATCGTTAATGATGAATACGCACAAATGCTTGGTTATGATCCGAAAACTTTTGCCCTGATGATCGCGAGATCACATCAAAGGCGTATTCGAACTATGTCAGTGGTCTCTTGCCAGAATATCGGGTTGAATTTCGTCAAAAGACGAAGTCTGGAAACTGGAAGTGGATCCTCTCCCTCGGCAAGGTAGTGGAGTGGAGCAAGGAAGGAAGCGCTCTCAGAATGCTGGGAACCCACACCGACATCACAGAGCGTAAACAAGCCGAGGAACTGATCCGTCAACATACCAGCGAATTGGAAACGCGGGTGGAAAAACGCACTGCCGATCTCAGCCGAGTCAACGCTGACCTTGCGCGGGCTTTACGATCACGGGATGAATTCCTCGCGAGTGTGAGCCATGAATTACGCACCCCTCTCACAGGCATTCTAGGTCTTTCTGAAGCGATGCTGTTGAACACGTATGGACCTTTGAACGATCGGCAGAAAAATACTTTATCCATGATCGAGGAAAGCGGCCGTCATTTGCTTGAGCTGATCAACGATATACTTGACCTTTCCAAGATCGAGGCGGGGAAGCTGGAACTGCAGTTTGCTCCCTGCATACTCGCAGATGTGTGCCAGGCGAGCCTGCAAATGGTAAAGGGCATGACCCAACATAAGAAACAGAATCTGCATTACTCTCCTGCGGTAGACCCCGTCATGATTGACGCAGACGCGCGCCGTCTAAAACAAATTCTTGTAAACCTGCTCAGCAATGCCGTTAAATTCACCCCGCCAAATGGAGAATGGGATTGGAAGTTCAAGCAGATGAAACCGAGCAAGTTATCCGTTTAATCGTTTGGGATAAAGGCATTGGTATAAAAACTGAAGACCTATACAAGCTCTTTAAACCTTTTGTGCAAATCGACAGCAGCCTCGCACGTGAATACGCCGGCTCGGGACTTGGATTATCTCTGGTTCAGCGCCTTACTGAAATGCACAACGGAAGCATTGCAGTCGAAAGCGTAACTGGACAGGGCAGCCGTTTCATTGTTACATTACCCTGGGCGTATCAACGCGCCGTGCCAGCCCCCGTCCCATCACATTTTGAACCTGGTTCCGGATTGCCCTCTGAGAATTCGCACCCGCCTTTAATCATGCTTGCAGATGATCACGAATTGGTTTTGCAGGTCATCGCGGAATTTCTTGAAGTAAATCACTATCGTGCGATCAAGGTTCGTAACGGTTACGAGCTGCTGGAGAGGGTCGAAGAAATCCATCCTGACATCCTGCTGGTCGATATCCAAATGCCCGGCATGGATGGGCTGGAAACGATTCGCCGTGTACGTTCCCATGCTGATCCGTTGGTCACGAGCATCCCGGGTAGTTGCTGTCACCGCCCTGGCAATGCCAGGTGACCGTGAATATGTCTGAAGAGTCGCGCCAATGAATACGTAGCAAGCCGATACGTTTAAGAGAATTAATGGCTACAATACAAAAATTGATCGGAAACAAGTCATGAGCGAACAACCTTATACAATCCTGATTGTGGACGATGACACCATAACTCGCAACGCCCTGGCAGGCCTGCTTGCAAAACCCAATTACTTGATCGAAATGGCGGTGGATGGTGTGCAAGGAATAGAAATCGCAAAGCAAATCAATCCAGATGTGATTCTGCTGGATGTGATGATGCCGCGCATGAACGGCTATGAAGTCTGCAAGCGGATCCGTTCCGACCCTGCCATTGGTGAAGTTCCGATCATTATGATCACCGCCCTGGATGACCGTGACGTAAAACTAAACAGCCTGATGGTTGGCGCGGATGACTTTTTATCCAAACCATTCGACAGTCTCGAACTGGAATTCCGTCTGAACACTTTGCGACGGGTGGATCGATACCGTCACCTTCTCAATGAGCGTGAAAAACTGCAATCCACCCTCGCAGAACTTTCCACAACAAACCAGCAATTGCAAACCCTTTCAAGACAGATCCTGGATGCACAGGAAGAGGAACGGCGCTACGTGGCTGTGGAATTGCACGATGAGATCGGGCAGCTCATTACCGGGTTAAAGCTTATCCTTGAACGCCAGGATGAAGACACCTCCGGCCTTCTCGTGGAAGCACGGATGGTCGCAAATGAATTATTACAGCGGGTGCGCGAAATGTCACTTAACTTACGTCCAGCTGCGTTGGATGATTTTGGACTGCCAGCTGCGCTGGATGACCTCTTTAAACGCTTCACCAACCGTACCCGGATCGCCGTCCAGCACAATATCAATCCCCTGGCGGAGTATCGTTTTAATAAAAATATTGAAACCACGGTTTTTCAGATCGTTCAGGAAGCCCTCACCAACATTTCCCGTCATTGCGGGGTATCCGAAGGCATCGTTATATTGATCACAAAAGCCCGGACCTATTGCTGATCTCCATTGCAGATGCCGGCAAGGGATTTGATATCCAATCAAAGACACCCCCTTGCCTCCAGCGGGTTATCGGGCATGAAAGAACGCGTAAAACTCGCAGGCGGGCGATTTGTGCTGCAATCAGCGCCTGGGAAAGGCACACTCGTCCTTGCAGAATTCGATCTTGATCCGACGGAGTAAATTATGAATCTGATAAAAATCATTCTTGCTGATGATCATAAATTGGTACGGCAGGGAATGCGTTCCCTGCTGGAGGCGCAGCCGGGATACGAAATCGTCGGAGAAGCAAGTAATGGATTGGAAGCCCTAAAGTTGATGGAGGAACTTTCTCCTGATATCACCTTATTGGACGTCATGATGCCTGATCTGAACGGAATTGAAGCTGCCAAGATCGCACAGCAAAGAGGATACAAGTCAAAATTGATCATTCTATCCATGCATGCCAACTCCACTTATGTTGTGCGCGCATTACAAAGCGGCGCCATGGGATATGTTCTAAAGGATTCCGATTTTTCAGAGATCCTGCAAGCCATTCAAAATGCGCTGGAAGGCAAACGGTATTTGAGCAGTTCCATCGCGAGCGAAGTGCTTGAGATCCTTCTGAATGCGGACCTCGACAAACCTGATCTTTTGGCTGTTTTATCAAACCGCGAACGTGAAGTATTGCAACATATCGCCGAAGGCAATTCAAACGCCGCCATCGCTGAAAAATTGACCCTGAGTGTCCGCACGGTCGAATCGCATCGCGCTCATATAATGGCGAAAATGCGCTTTACCTCCCAGGCAGACCTGGTACGGTTTGCCATCCAACAGGGCTTGATCTCACCATGAGCAAACCAAAAGGAATAATTCGAACCGATAATTCCAGACCCAAAATCCTGATCATCGATGATGATTCGGTCTCCGCCATGGCGATCGAAGGTTGCTTGCATCGAACCCTATGATCTGTTTTTGAATTCAATGGTCCAGATGGAATAGAAGCTGCGGACAAACTTCACCCTGACCTGATCCTGTTGGATGTGATGATGCCTCAAATGGACGGATTCGAAGTGTGTAAGCGCATTCGTCTCATGCCGGATATTGCTGAAATCCCCATCCTGCTGATCACGTCCCTGGATGATGACACTTCCCGTATTACGGATTAAAGGTCTGGAGCGGATGATTTCATCAGCAAACCTTACAACAGAATGGAACTACTTGCCCGTCTTCACACCATCTTGCGTCTAAACCGTTATCGCCGTATCGCTGAAAAACAAAGTGAATTGCTGATCGCATACGATAAGACAATTGAAAGCTGGTTAAGTGCCCTGGATCGAAGGGATAAGGGAACCGAAGACCATACGAATCGTGTAACACAGATGACCTTGAAATTTGCTCAAGCGGCCGGTTTTAGGGATGAGGAATTGGCTGATATTCGACGGGGCACATTGCTGCATGACATGGGGAAGTTAGGCATTCCAGATTCAATCCTGCTTAAGGAGGATAAATTAACCGAAGAGGAATGGCAGGTCATGCGTTTGCATCCTGTTTATGCATACCAATGGTTGTCTTCGATCGAATTCCTGCTGCCCGCCCTCGATATACCATATTGTCATCACGAAAGATGGGATGGCAGCGGCTATCCACGCGGCTTAATAGGCGCGGAGATACCACTGGCAGCGCGGCTTTTTGCGGTTGTGGATGTTTGGGATGCTTTGCTATCAGACCGCCCCTATCGGAAGGCATGGTCGGGTAAGGATGCGATCAAATATATCGAGGACCAAGCGGGGAAGCATTTTGACCCGCAGGTTGTTCACGAATACTTAAAAATGATTATCGAATATTGATCACGGAGTAGCGGTATGGCATCAATAAAAACATATCCAATCTCAAGCCGCATACATTGCCCAACAAACAGACGCTTCAACTTATGTTTGACAACCACTCAGCGATCATGTTGGTGATCAGGCGGGAGGGGAAACATTCTGTATGCCAACAAAGCTGCCGTAAATTTCTGCGGGTATCCCAAAAGAAACTTTGTACCATGCTGATCCGAAATGTCACCTTGCCATCACAGGAAGTGGCAGCGGAGCGTGAGAGGGCAAATAATTCAAACCGAAATTATTTTGTTTTTCCTCACAGACTGGCCAGCGGGAAGAGGCGCATCGTGGAAGTTCATTCTTCTCCGGTCACTTTACAAAACAAGCAATACCTTTTCTCGATCATCCATGACATCACGGATCGCAAGCGCATGGAAAATGCGGTTATCAGCAATGAGACAAATTTTCGAAATCTTGCAGAAAGTTCGCCAAATGGCATTCTCATTGCATCTGCAGAGGGACAACATGTTTATGCCAATCAACATGCTGCTGAAATGTTGGGATATTCCGTTCAGGAGTTGCTGCAAACCCATCTTAAAAGATCTGGCGGATCCCGCTGCCTATCCCATCCTTCAGCAACGATTGACAGACCGAATTGCAGGACTGCCTGTACCAAATGCTTATGAATCAATAATCAAACGTAAGGATGGCTCGAATTTCCCTGCCGAGGTGACCGGCACCAGGACAACCTGGCAGGATCAGGTCTGTGATCTGGTAATTTTCCGCGATATAACAGGCGCAAGCTGGCACAAGCCGCGCTACAAGAAAGCGAGCGTAAGCTCAGAGCCTTGTTCGAGTTGTTGCCAGTGGGGGTTTCGGTGCTGGATCCAGATAACAACGTTATCTATGTTAATCCAGCGTTGGAACGTATTCTGGGAATGACCCATGCCGCGCTACTGCAAGGGAATTACCGCCAGCGGACCTATCTTCGCAAAGATGGTACAACCATGACGGCAGATGAATTTGCAAGCGTACGGGCGACCCGCGAACGAGAGGCGGTATTTAATGTAGAAACTGGGATTGTCAAGAAAACGGTCAAGTGGTTTGGACCAACGTCAATGCAGTGCCGTTGGATTTTCCAGACTGGCGTATCGTTATCACCACAACCGATGTTACCTTACGCAAAATCGCTGAGGCAAAGGTGGCTCAACTCGCTGCCATTGTGGAGGATTCAGAAGATATCATCCTTAGCACAACATTGGATGGCATTATTTTGAATTGGAATAAAAGCGCCTGGTTAACCTATGGCTATACCGAAAGTGAAATGGTGGGCAAGTCAATTTCAATCCTTGTTCCGCCTGAGCTTAAGGATGAAGTCTTTCAAATTTTCGAAAAAATAAAGAATGGCATCCCAATCTCCGTTTTGAGACAGTCCGCACTAGAAAGATAGCCGCCAAATTAATGTTGTCTTTGGTATTTCGCCGATCAGGGATACGGAAGGCAAGATCATTGCCTCATCAACCATCGGGCATGATATTACGGAGCGTAAGCGTGTAGAAGACCAATTGCGTCAACTCTCAGGCGCGGTGGAACACAGTCCAGCCTCCATCGTTATTACAGATGTGGAGGGGAGGTCGAATACGTCAATCCAAAATTTACCAAGCTGAACGGTTATTTGATTGAGGAAGTGCGTGGCAAAATCCCGCGCCTATTGAGATCTGATAACCCACCACGCACAATATATCCTGAACCGTGGCAGACCATTCAGTCTGGAAAAGAATGGCGGGGTGAATTTCTCGCCCATAAGAAAAACGGCGAGTCATACTGGAGTTCCGCTTCAATTTCCCCGATTTTTGATCCAAACGGCAACATCACGCACTTTGTCTCGGTGAATAGAAGATATTACTGCCCGCAAAGCGGCCGAAGAAAAGATCCGAACCATGAACATCGAACTGGAAAATTGGCGGCAACCGATTATTTGACGGGCTTACACAACCGTCGATATTTTATGCAACGGGGCGTGGATGAGTTCAAACGCGCGATTCGAAATAATCATCCACTTGCATTATTAATGCTGGACGTAGACGAGTTTAAAAAAGTTAATGATACCTATGGCCATGAAGTCGGAGATACAACTCTCCATCAATTTGCAGCGCCCTTGAACGCCGTGTTACGTGAAATTGATATTCTCGGGCGATTGGGTGGCGAGGAATTTGCCGTACTTTTGCCAAACACATCTTTGGAGGATGCCTTCGTCCTGGCTGAACGAATTAGACAGACCATCGCAAACACAACTTTTGAGGAATTAAGGGAGGCATTGTCTATTACCACATCTATCGGAGTAACTGCTCTTTATAAGAATATGACTGGAATAGATGACATGCTCAGAAATGCCGATACAGCTATGTATCAGGCAAAGAATGGCGGGCGCAATCGGGTCATGAAGTTCATAAAGGATTGATTAATAAACACAATTCATGCTCAATAATACTTTTCCCATGATTCGGAGACGTCATAGGCTGAACCCATAGTGGAAAAGTACAGAGCGTTTGCCGCTTCAGAATACCCGCCGACAAATGCCATCTTGCATCCCATGCCTTTGAGGCGCTGCAGTCCCTCCATTATTACAGCCTTGCCGAGTCCTTTTTTGCGGTGGGCGGGCACCGTCGCCACCGGTTCAATGTATGCTGTGCGAGTCACATCATCGAACCAAATCGTGCAGAAAGAGGCAATTGATCCATCAGAAGCGAGAGCAACAATATCCAAATCGCGGCGGTAGAGTGGTGCGGATTGAATATGGTGATACCAGTTCGAATGATCACGGTTATCACGCGCAACATGTATATCATCGTTGTGGAATCCAAGCCCCGAAGCGTAGCAGCGCTCAAGCAACTCAAGGCCACCACCCAATGAACGAAGTGTGCCCGCAACCAGCGGTGGTTCCGGAAGCGGCTCATTTAATGAGAGGCGATGCTGATATTCCTGTGATTCGGGTAAATCGACTTTATGGAAACCACGACGGGTAAGAAACCCCTGATAGGATTTATCCTTCGAATCGATCCAGAAACATAATTTCTGATGACCATCTTTATCGGCAGTGATCAGGCGCTCTTCGGCGACTGCGATCATTTCCTCGTCAAGCTCTGGTGTACGGAAATCGGGATGGATCTGAGGAAAAGCATGACCGCGTTGTTCAGGATTCAACACCGCTGCGATTTGCCCAGCCGCGGTCTCCCAGATAAACACATTTTCTGGGGGGGCTATTTTTTCGATATCAGGATTGGCAAACCATACCCAGTAATCCCAACGCGCAACATGCCAGCTTAATTCGCGGCGATCATTAGACAGCATCACAGATCGCAAAAATTCGCGGATCCGCCAGTAATCTTCCTCACTTTGATATAAACGCATTATCGGTCTCATTTTTTCGGTTTCGGCCTTCGCCACTTGCGCCATGCCGCCGCCTCAGTGGGTCAATACCTACACACATTATCGAGCGGAACAGCGCATCGGTGACAATATCCATCACAGCGGTCATGAACTCCCAGCCCATCTTTTGCATATTCTCTTTCACCAAAGGAATATTCCCAAGGCATATGGCAATAAAACCAATAATGCCAGTATGGGATGTCCGCGCCGCGTTGTGTTGCGACTGTCCCAGCTAAAAAGATAGACAGCCAGCCCAAATGCCAAAATTCCACTGATCAGTAACATAATGACCGAGCCCCAGGGAGAAAAGGCGGCATCCTTTCCCAGCCAACCCATTGAAGCATTCATCGCCTGGTGGCAGGCAAAGTTGGGCGAATTTCCTGCGATATCCGGCAGCATTTTGTATGGGACCATCAGTCCCCCAATAACATGGAAGGCACGA
>JADJNA010000033.1 GCA_016709305.1 Candidatus Villigracilis saccharophilus | reverse complement strand
CTATTGGTATTTCAGTCGGGGTTGCAACAGGTTCTGTGGCGATGGCCTTGCCGCCACAAGCGGTCAGCAGAATGACAAGGGCAAACAAACAAATGACACGATATAAAATTTTCATGATCTTTTCTCCTTTGGTTTTTTAAAGTTTTTTCTTACGCTGTAATCAATAAGGTCCAGCGCTTGATTCTCGAAACCCATAATCAGGCTATGGGCAGGTCACCATATTCTCCGGCAGTTCGCGCGGAATAAAGCCCCAAATGGGGTGGAATTTCCATGCCGCAACGGAAAAGTAAGTTGAACCCCCAAAGGCGTGAGCTATAAATACGCACATATTTTATAAAATTTATCTAGAATATGAATAAAAAAATTAAGGTGCGTTTTTAAGAAAATTAGCACCTTAATCTATTGTTGAAAGGGTTATCAGCTAGATTCCCTGAACAAGTTGGATGAAGTTATCACTACGCATTGAATTAAGTTGTTGCTGAGAGAAAATATCTACTGCATTATCATTAGAGTGGAAGATGATCATGCGCAGTTTGGTCATGTTTGAAAAACTGGTTAGCATTTTGTATACTTTTTCGATCTTTAGGCTGCCATTCTGCCCCATGACAACAACTTCTGGGTTTTTCGAAATAATATCATTTACTAACACATCCTCATTTTCGAAATTAACAGTTGAAACATCAAGGCTTGACTCTGAACTGATCAAACAAACTACACCTTCATCAAGCAGGGAACCACTATTTACAACAACAACGCCATGAGGTGAGTCTGAAGAAATTTCCTGAAAATCATTGAGAGCCATACTGAACCTCCGTTTACAAATTAAAAAATGAATGAGCGCACTTTTGTCTAAGTTTCAAATCTGATACAATTCGTTTTAATGTGATTTCTATTGCAGATTTTCTATATCCGACAGATGATAAAATGTGATAAATAGTGATAAACTTATCCAACTTTATCATACCTGTTTTCAGGAGTCAAGCCATGAAAAATTTATCCCCCCGTCAACGAGAAATAATAAAACTCGTTCAAGAAAAAAAAGATATCTCCATTGAGGATTTACGCCTGGCTCTTCAGATTTCCCAAGCTACCGCATATCGTGAGATCCAGGAACTTTCCCAAATGGGGTTGGTTGCAAAAATCCCCGGCGGGATCAGCCAAGTTGAAACAACCTCAACACGATGCGTCCAATGTCGAGGTGAGACGAATGCCAGGACCACATTTATCATTGAGCAGACAGATGGAAAGAAATTATCGGCTTGTTGTTCTCACTGCGGGATGATGGCGCTTGCGAACAATTCAAATGTCAGCACTGCCATGACCGTTGATTTTATTTATGGAAAAATGCTCAATGTCAGCCAGGCTTGGTATGCGTTAAACAGCTCAGTAACGCTATGCTGTAGCCCATCAATA
Source organism: Candidatus Villigracilis saccharophilus (assembly GCA_016709305.1). Classification (GTDB taxonomy): domain Bacteria; phylum Chloroflexota; class Anaerolineae; order Anaerolineales; family Villigracilaceae; genus Villigracilis; species Villigracilis saccharophilus. The sequence continues at coordinate 45,889 of JADJNA010000033.1, read as the reverse complement.
CTTAGTTTTTCAAATCGTGAAGATGCAACTCGTTTTACTCTGGGATTTGGGGCGAGGTGATGGATTTTCAAAATGCACAAAAAAGCCTCAATAGGATGATGACCTTGATCCAAATTTAATTTTTTATTTCTTTGTAAGGACAAAAAATCCGCCGAGTTTTATCTCGGCGGATTTTTTGTTATCCAGGGTTGTTTATTCCATACGAACTTCAACAGGAACGGTAATCTCTCCCGACTTTTCGAAGACCAACGTAAGGTCAATTGTGGCTCCGGGTTTAAATACATCGTCCTTTCGCATGATACACATGACATGTAGCCCACCGCTCTTCAATTCGACCTCGCCGCCAGCTGGGATTTCGATCGGCTTATCCATCAAATTCATACCCATCGTTCCATCGCTCTTCATGACCATCTCGTGTAATTCGATCGATCCACAGGCTGGGCTTGAACCGGACAATAAATTGTCCGACGCATCCCCGTTGTTCTTGATTACCATGAAGATACCGCCGGCAGTTGGCATATCCATGGATGGCCGCCCCCAACCGTTTTCAATTGTCAAAGATGGGACGGCGCGTACTTCAACAGGAACTGTGATCTCGCCTGATTTTTCGAAGACCAAAGTCACATCAATTGTGGTTCCAGACTTGAACACGTCATCTTTCTTCATAATGCACATGATATGCAGGTCGCCGCTCTTTAACTCGACCTGGCCGCCAGCCGGTATTTCGATCGGCTTATCCAACAGATTCATGCCCATTGTGCCATCGCTTTTCATGACCGTCTCATGCAATTCGATCGAACCGCAAGCCGGGCTTGAGCCAGAGATCAAATTATCAGGAGCTTCTCCGTTATTCTTGATCACCATGAAAATTCCGCCCGCGGTTGGCATTGATGGAGAGGGGCGTCCCCATCCATTTTCAATAGCAATCGTCGGAGTGGCGGCTGGGGCGCAGCCTGTGACCACGGAAACGAAAAGCAAACAAAGTACCAATCCCTGCACCAAACGTAATTTCATTTTAAGCCTCCTAGTTTAATTTATGAGAAATGTGATAATCTTTGAGAAGATTGTAAGAATTTTATCATTTATATTTATTACCACAAGGTACTAAATTACATAATTTACGTGACAAACTTCATGTGTAAGATTTGCCATGTTTCCGCTCCTGTTCCGAAAAATTATGATAATATTATGCAATTTTATTGACAATTATCAAGCGGTACTTTATTCAACTAAAAAATAGGTTTTATTATTAAGTCTTAAATTGAGGAATATATGGATCTAATCGTTGCGTTCATTACGGGATTGACCACTGGCGGCTTGGGATGTCTTGCCGTTCAAGGCGGATTGTTGACGAGCACCCTTGCGCATCAGATCGAGCAGGACATGCAGGCGCATAATGGCGCGGGCTCGACACATAAATTCAAACCACACATCGCCCAGCCGATCTTATTCTTTCTTTTGGCCAAGTTGATCGCTTACACGATCCTGGGCTATTTGCTTGGTGCGGTTGGATCAGTCCTCCAACTTACGCCATTTATGCAGGCCATCCTCTATTTCGCAATTGGCATCTTCATGATCGGTAATGGTCTGCGCATGTTCAATGTACATCCCATCTTTCGATATTTTGTGATCGAACCGCCTTCAGCCCTGACGCGGTACATTCGCCGTAAATCAAAGAATGGCGCGTCTTTTTTTACCCCGTTGCTGCTCGGCACACTGACGATTTTTCTGCCCTGTGGGGTGACGCAAGCCATGATGGCGACCGCCCTTGGGACTGGTTCGCCTATTCAAGGCGCGATCCTCATGTTCTCATTTATTCTTGGTACATCACCGCTGTTCTTCTCTGTTGCTTACTTTGCCACCCGTTTAGGCTCAGCCATCGAGAAGTACTTTACGCGTATCGTGGCTGTGACCATGCTCATCATGGGATTGGTCCAGATCGATACTGGACTTAACTTATCGGGCGCATCCTTCTCATTATCCAGAACCGTTAGCATACTTCAGGCCTACGCTTTGCCTGCCCAAACTGGCAGATCCATTGAAGTGAACGAATTTGGGTATTTTCCGCAGATCCTGCACTTGCCTGCCAATCAGGAACTTACCATAGAGTGGGTGACGCGCAACACGCAATCCTGCGCGCGATCTGTTGTCGTGCCTGGTCTTGAATACCAGAAGATCCTCCCAGTGACCGGGCGTACTGAATTCAATATCCCGCCGCAGGAAAAAGGTGCTATTATTCGTTACACCTGTTCCATGGGAATGTATCCAAGTCAATTCATGTTTGACTTGGAGCCGACAGAAACCAATTAGACAAAATAATGGATGTGAATATGAAGAAAATCTTTAACGTCCCCGATATGACCTGTCCCAACTGTGCCATGCATTTGGAGGGTTTGGAAGATGAAATCCCCGGCGTAAAAAGCATTACAGCCAGCTATAAAAAATTGACCATGGAAGTTGAATTTGATGAGACGAATCTGACCATAGAACAGATTATTCTTGCGGCGAATGAGATCGGCTATCACCCCGAACTCAAACCTTCCTGATATATTTTTTCTTAAATAGAATGTATAAAAACGGGATGGCAAATGAATACTTGATTTGCCATCCGAATATTTTTATTCAAGCAAAAAGTCCCCCCAATTTATGAAAATTTAGGAGTATATGATGAAAAAATGTTTGACATTTGTATTATTGCTGGTTTTTTTCCTGACCGCCTGTTCCACTGCCTCTCCCGTTCTTTCTCAGGCCGGGATCGAAATCTACGAACCTTATGCGCATGCTGCCGGCGTAGGGGAAACTTCCGCTGCATATATGCGTGTTAAAAATACCGGCAGCGAAACGGATACTTTGTTGAGCGCGACCTGCGAACAGGCAATGATGGTGGAAGTTATGGAATCCATGATGATGGAAGGCGATGTTATGTCCATGGGTGATGTGCCCGGCATTGACCTGCCCGCTGGCAGGAGCGTGGAATTGAAACCTGGCAGTTATCACATCATGCTGATGGATATGAAACAGGAATTAATTGCTGATTCCACGATCAGCCTTACACTCGAATTTGAAAAAGCAGGAAAGATCGTTTTGGAAGTGCCTGTGTTGGCGCTTGGAGCTACTCCATAAAAACATTATTTTCCAGAATTAATTTTATTTTTAATTATCGCTCAAATGTTTGCTAAATTCGCAAGCGCTTGAGCGATAATTATTTATTTCTTTAAGCGTTGCCCGCATATTTGCTGGTGTATCTAATATTCTCCGTTTATACTTTTGCCATAAATCAAAGTTCGATTCGAATAAACGCCGAAAACGTGGATATTTGCCCTTTTTCTCAACGCACAAAGTGTCCCGCGGCTTATACAAGTAGTTTTCAGTAGAAAGAAATAGCCCAAACCTTCGTCAAAACGAAACGACGGAGATTTTGAGTGTTAAATTATATGGTTTTCTTAAAGGAGTTAAATGAATAAAGGAATTTTGTATGGAATTGGCGCATATCTTGCCTGGGGATTCTTCCCCATTTACTGGAAGTTTCTTCATCATGTCCCTGCCATTCAACTGATCGGGCACCGCATCATCTGGTCGTGCCTGCTATTGCTGGTTGTCATTGTCCTCACCAAGCAATGGGATGAATTTCGCAAGGCGGTTAGCCTAAAAGTACTGCGAATTTATACAATTGCCGCCATCCTGATCGGCATCAACTGGCTGGTTTATGTCTGGGCTGTCAATGCAAATTTTATTGTGGAAACCAGCCTCGGTTATTTCATTAATCCGCTCTTTAGCGTGTTGATGGGAGTCATCTTCCTTAAAGAGCGCCTGCGTTCCGCCCAATGGATTCCTGTTGTTCTTGCCGCCATCGGCGTGACCTACTTAACTTTTATATATGGCCGTCTGCCCTACATTGCTCTGACGCTTGCATTTTCATTTGGCCTGTATGGACTCGTCAAGAAGCTTTCGCCGCTCGGCTCTCTGTACGGCCTGACCATAGAAACTGCGATCCTCTTTGTTCCCGCATTCATTTATTTGATCGCGATGGAAGCCAACAGCACCGCCGCATTCCTCCATACCGGTACCAGCTCTGACTTGCTGATGATCGGCGCGGGGGTTGTCACCACGATTCCTCTGCTGATGTTCGCTTCAGCGGCCAAGTCAATTCCATTATGGGTTGTTGGCCTGCTTCAGTATATTGCCCCCACCATTCAATTTTTACTTGGCGTATTTCTATATAAGGAACCGTTCAGCCAGCATCAATTGATCGGCTTTGGAATAGTATGGGCTGCATTGATCTTCTTTGTCGTGGAAAATTATCTTGCCAACCGGGCCACTGTGGACCCGATTCCTGAAATGGGTGAGGGGTAAATGAAACTTCTTTTTATCGGCGGCACAGGTGTAATTTCCTCTGCGTGCAGCAATCTCGCAATTGAACGCGGTCACGAGCTTTTTCTTTTGAATAGATCTGTGTCAACAAAATACCCTTCGCCCAAACAAGCGAATATTCTACGGGCAGATATCCACGCTGCCCCGGAGTATCTTTCCGCACTGTTGGCTGGTCATCACTTTGACGCAGTGGTGGACTTCATCGCATTTTCGCCACAAGATATTGAACGTGATATTTCCCTTTTCCGTGATAGGACGGATCAATTCGTATTCATCTCATCAGCCAGCGCTTATCAGAAGCCGCTGCAAAATTATCTCATTACCGAAGAGACTCCGCTGGAAAATCCGTTTTGGGAATATTCACGTAATAAGATCGCTTGTGAAGATTTATTGATGAAAACATATCGTGCTGACGGCTTTCCCGTCACCATCATTCGCCCCTCGCATACTTATGGCCCATCGCAAATCCCTCTTTGTGTTACCAGCTGGCAGCATCCATGGACGATCATTGACCGCATGCAGCGCGGTCAAAAAATCATCATCCCCGGTGATGGCACCTCGCTTTGGGTGCTCACCTGGCACGCTGATTTTGCCAATGGGCTGGTCGGTTTATTGGGTGAGAAAAATGCTATTGGTGAAGTTTTTCAGATAACGTCAGACCAAGTATTGAGTTGGAATCAGATCTATCTTGAAGTGTATCAGGCTCTCGGTCAGGCCAGGAACGTGGTTTACATCCCCAGTGACTTTATTGCGCGATTTGATAATGAAGCGGTGGGAAGCCTGATCGGTGATAAATCGAACAGCGTAGTCTTTGATAATAGCAAGATCAAAAAATATGTGCCTGATTATCGTTGTGAGGTCACTTGGGCGGATGGCTTGCGCCGCTCCCTGGCATGGTTCGAATCCCACCCTGAATTTCAGAGCATTGATATGGAATCAAATTTAATTTGGGATAAAATAATTGCAGGATACGAAAAGCCATTTTCATAAATAGCGAGGATAAAATGACAAATAAAAAGAAGGGTGTGATCGGTATTCTAACCGGGGGCGGCGATGTGCCAGGCTTGAATCCTGCCATTCGTGCAGTGACCATTCGTGCACTGCGTGAAGGCTATCAAGTCGTCGGGTTCCGCCGCGGGTGGGGTGGTCTGGTGGATGTGATTCGCGAGAAGGATGCTGATAATAGCAATAATTATCAGATCCTGACTGAAGAGATCGTCAACAGGGCGGGTCGAACGGGCGGCACATTCCTCCATAGCTCGCGCACCAATCCGAGCAAGGTTAAAAAAGGAGATGTCCCGCTGCACCTGCGTGATAAATATGCGGAGGAAAGGAATGACTTAACTCCTGAGGTGCTAAAAAACCTTGCCTTCCTCGGTGTGGATTACCTGATCCCCATTGGTGGTGACGATACCCTTAGTTATGGTGTCCGTCTGTATAAGGAAGGCTTCAAGGTGGTGGCCATTCCGAAAACGATGGATAACGATGTGCCCGGCACGGATTACTGTATCGGGTTTAGCACTTGCGTCACCCGTACCATTTCACTGACCAATAGTTTGCGGACCATTGCCGGTTCGCATGAACGATTTATGGTGCTTGAGGTGTTTGGACGTTATGCAGGTTTTACCGCCATGCTGCCGACGATGGCCGGGGCGGCAAACCGCTGCGTAATCCCGGAGTATAAATTTAATATCGACCATTTGACAGAAGTGATGGTAAAAGACCGCGACGCCAACCCAAGTCATTATTCCGTGATGTTGATCTCAGAGGGGGCCATGTATGAAGGCGGCGAAATGGTCTTCAAGGACGGTACCACTGATGCGTATGGCCATGCCAAGCTGGGTGGGATCGGCGACCTGGTCTCGGCGCAGATCAAGGATCGTTCAGCCAAATACAACAAGGGCAAGACCGTGGATGTGATCAATCAGAAGCTTGGTTACATGGTGCGCGGCGGCGACCCGGATGCAATTGACTCGATCGTGCCGATGGCGTTTGGCAATCTGGCGCTTGACCTTGTGTTGAGCGGTATCCACGGCAGGCTGGTGGTTTTGAAGAACGGCCGTTACGACAACATGCCTTTGGACATCATCACCTCAACCAAAAAGATCGTGGATGTAAACCGCTTTTACGATACAGACCGTTACCGTCCCAAGTATGAAAACTTTGAGATGAAACCACTTTTCATCATGACGAGCGAATTGTAATTGTCCGTCCGCAAGGATTTTATCGGTAATTCAATCTGATTTGAGTATAATTGTCCAAATTTCTTTTAGGAGTATGCCATGAATTTTGCAATGTGGAAAAAAGCGTTGAATGTGATCCCAGAGGTTTCAAAGGAAGAATGGGCAGGGCTGGATGTGGTCTCCAGGTGGTTGATCTCGACCCGCGCGGCGGTTCTCGTAATGACCTTTATCTCTGCCGCACTGGCTGGCTTATTTGCCTGGCGTGATGGTTCTTTCAATTTCATCCCGTGGATCGCGCTTGTCTTTGGTTTGATCATGGCGCATGCCAGCAATAACATCTTCAACGATTACACTGATTTCGTACGCGGCGTGGACAAGGACAATTACTACCGCACCATGTACGGCGCGCAGCCGATCGCCTCTGGCCTGATGACCAAACGCGAGCATCTGACATATTTTGCTGTGACTGGCATTCTCGCGCTCGTTGCAGGACTATACCTGATCTTCATCAACGCCAACGACCCGACCATTTGGGTATTGCTTGGCGCGGGTGCGTTCTTTGTCTTGTTCTATACCTGGCCGCTCAAGGGACTCGGTCTCGGTGAGATCGCAGTCCTTTTGGTTTGGGGACCGCTCATGATCGGCGGCGGCTATTACGTGCTAACTCATCAATGGAATTGGTCGGTTGCGATCGCCAGCCTGCCGTATGTATTGGGCGTGACCACGGTCATCTTCGGCAAACACATTGACAAGATCAACGTGGATAAAGCCAAGAACATTCACACCCTGCCAGTGGTCATCGGTGAAAAAGCCGCGCGCTACGCTGTGATCGCCATGATGGTCCTGCCGTATTTATTTACAGGCTATCTGATTGCGATTAAGTTCTTCACACCCATCATGCTGATCATACTCTTCGCCGTTCCCGCCCTGCGTGAAAGCCTCCCGCCTCTAACGAAGCCCAAGCCTGATACCCGTCCTGAAGGATTTCCTGACGGGCAGGGTGGGTGGCCGCTCTACTTCGCGCCCATCGCCTTCCGCAATAACCGCTCCTTTGGCTCGCTCTTCATGCTGGGACTGTTGGTCGATGTGGCACTAAGAATTTTCCTGCCAGCCTTCTGGCGATAAAGATTTTGGATTAAATAAAGGTCCCGAAAGTCCCGAAAGGTGAAAATCTTTCGGGACTTTTATTGATAGTAAAATATGGATATATACAGTTTTATTAAGGATGGATTTTTTATCCAAATTCAAGCTGTATAGGTGGTTTTCCTTTGTTAAACAAAACAGATCAAATCGTTGGTAGAAATAAATTGATTTTGAAAAGAATTGGATTAAGTTTGGTGACGATTTTCCCCCCATTTTTAGGTATTCTGATTTTATTTTTGTCAAAGAAGCCACTAACTGGCACTGCATTTGCTCTAAGTTTCTTTATAGCTGGTTTTTATGGCGTGATTGTTATCATTCGAAAAGAAATACCAATGGCTTTGCGAAGTGTATATGGTAAATGGGCTGTGATTCAAGGATTAAGTGTTACTGTTTTTTGTTGGGGGTCGGCCATATATTTCTTCTTGTTTGGCCTGAAATAATATTGGAAATTAACTTTATTTAATTACTTTGTCATTATTTATCTCTTTGATAGTTGGTGGGTTGTTGAAAGAAACAGAAAATTTTTGAGGGCTTTTCATATTCATTATTCAGACATAAGTATCCTATTTCACAAAAGAGTTGTATAATCCCGCAAGTTCGTAACTTTTTATTTACACAAGAGTCTGATTGGGAATTTCCACCACGATACTCCGACACTTTGGCACCAAGACACATTTTTCCTGGTGGTAAAAACCCAGCCAACTCTGATTATTCAAGGAGAGAAAATGCACATCAACTTTGCCATGTGGCGCAAGGCCTCATGGGAACTCATCAAAATGGACAATAAAAAAGAGTGGGATGCATTGGATGTTATTTCCAAGTGGCTGATCGCCACCCGTTCCGCAGTAACCACCGTTACAATTTATTCCTGCATCATCGCTGGCTTCCTCGCCTGGCGAGATGATTACTTTTCCTGGCTGCCGTGGATCATTGTGACCCTTGGCTTGTTCATCGCGCACGGCACGAACAACCTGCTCAATGATTACACCGATTTCTCACGCGGGGTGGATAAGGATAACTACTTCCGCACGCAGTATGGCGTGCATCCGCTCGTGCAGAAATTCTGGACGAAGGAAAATCAGATCAAGTGGTTCATTGTTAGCGGGGTGTTGGCCACGCTTTCGGGTGTATTTGCCTTGGTTTACACAAGTTTCGACCCATATATTATTGGTTTATTTGCCTTTGGCGCGCTTGTCCTGCTTTTCTATACCTGGCCGTTCAAGTATTGGGGCATTGGAGAATTATCTATTTTCCTGATCTGGGGACCGATCATGATCGGTGCTGTGTATGTTGTCCTCGCTCTCGGTTCTGGCGGTGACATCTCCAATGTGTTCAAGGTTGCGCTTGCGGGTGTGCCTTTTGGTTTGAGCGTTGCCAGTATCAATATCGGCAAACATATTGACAAAATGGAAGACGACAAGAAAAAGGGTGTCGGCACATTCCCTGTGCGTGTCGGTCAGACGTTTGCACGTTACACAAATATTGCTTCCATTGTCATCGCGTATGGTGTTATTTTTTATCTGGTTGCCACTGGATATTTTTCCACGCTGATGCTGTTGGTCATCTTTGCCGCGCAGCGCGCCATGTACGCGGTCGCAGTATTGACCAAGCCGCGCCCTGATGCCGCGCCCAAAGGATTTGAAACTTTCTGGCCCACCTGGTTCTCTGGCTTTTGCTTTTATCACAATCGCATGTTCGGCGGGCTTTTCATCCTCGGAATTTTCCTCGATACTGTGGCCCGAAAATTTACATTACCGATCAATATCAACATGCTCGGCGCAATTGCCCTGGGAATTGGTTTGATCTACGCAGTCGTGCAAATGCAATTGGCGAAAGCGAAGGCCAAGCCAGCCGCATAAGTTTCCTTAAAATTGGATCCCTAAAGGTCTTTAAGACCTTTAGGGATTTTCTTCTTTAATTTCCAAACCCTCGATTTCCAGCCATTCATCCCCTCCCTCCAAAACCCCAAACGCGATCTTCCCCTCTGGCGTGAATGCCGCATATTGATTATCGATCCAGATGATGACTCCCAGAGGCCGCGAAGCGTTCGGACTCACACGTGACTCAAATACTGGGATTTCATCCACATACCAAACAACGCGCTTCGCACTCCACTCAAGCCTGTATCCATGCCATTGGGTAACATCCACGCCTTGACTCTGACTCTGGAGTGCAGGAGCTCGTCCGCCCTTTGGGTGCTCCTGCGTGTCTCGACAGCAAGCGGTCGGACTCCAGAGGGAAATACTATCTTCTTGAATCACCTTGCTCAATAATTTTCTAGTCAGCTTGCCTGAGAAGGGGAGCATAAGCCCCGCCAAAATCAACAATGGATGAAACTTTGGCGAACGAAATGTCTGCGCCATAAATCCATTTGCAGGCAATGTAGGGGCAAACCCTTGTGGCTGCCTCTCTTTGAATGATAAATAATTTTCCTCCGACCCATAAAAGAACCACACCGCATTCGGCAGCATCGGCAAGCGGAACGGACTCCCGCCAAACCCAAGCGACATTCCGAATGGATCATTCCACAGGCCGAAGCCCCATGTCCCAGCGACAGAACTGCTTGAGACTTTTGCACGCAGGCTGAGGCTTAGAGTCCGATGCGGAAACTTATGCCGTGGGAGTCCGGAATAGTCATCGAGCTGGGCATCCCGATAGCTCAGAGAATCCCCTTTCTGTATTCCCAACCTCCAACCAGTTTGAGTTGGTTGAACACTTGCATTTGGCGTTGATCGCGCTTTCATCCTTCATCCTTCATGTCGTTCTGAGCGATAGCGACACTTGCGCCGCACGCCAGTGCAGGTGAGAACCACTACCATCATCTTCGAGACCCTTCGCATTCGCTCAGGGTGACATTACTGCCTATTCACCAACCAGATCCCAGCTAGAATCACCGCGCCGCCCAATAGCGACACGAGCGTGACCTGTTCATTCAAAATGATCGCAGCCACCACCATGCTCGTCAGTGGCTCAACGAAAAGGAATGCTCCTGTTTGTGCGGCTGGTAATTGAGCGAGCGCGTCGAACCATGCGATATAGGCCAAACCAGTGGTGAAGATGCCAAGGAAGATCATCGCCATCCAGCCGCGTGCATCGAGCAGCGGAATTTCGGTATAACTTTTGTTCGCAAAAAATGCAACCGCTGTGATCAGCCAGCCGATGGTCATCACCCAAAACGTCATGCGCGTGGATGGATGATTCTTTAATCCGCGCCGTGAGAGGATGGAGAATACCGCCCAGTTGACTGAGCTGATGAGAATGAGAAAATCACCAGTTGTGCCAAACTTTCCGCCCACAAGTGTGGAGAGATCGCCTTTGCTTACGACTGCCAGCACGCCGATCATGGCAAGGACGATACCCGATGATTGCAGGAGTTTTAGCTTTTCCTTCAAGACCATCCAGCCCAAAATGGCAATGAATGCCGGTGACGTGGAAACGATCCAAGCCGTGGTTGTGGCTTGCGCCGTTTGAAGTCCATTGGACTGCAGCCATTGATGGAATGAAATTCCCAGGAAACCGAGCATGGCAAAATATCCCCACTCATTGCCTTTGGGAAACGCAAATTGTTTACGAATGATGACAGCGAATAAAAGGATCGGGATGCCCATTGCAAAACGAATAAATACCACCGCGATGGGGGATATCTGTCCAACAGCAATTTTGGTGGCAATGAATGATGCGCCCCAGACGATCACAGCAAATAGGGCTTCAAGAAAAGGGAGGAGTTTTTTTGTCATGGTTTTTCCTTTGAAGAGTTTATCCATTATAATTGCCCTTCGGAGGCAACACCTTTATGGAAATTACCTGGTACGGACATTCCTGTTTTCGGCTCACGGAGCGTAACTACGTTACCGTGGTGACCGATCCTTATGACAATAAAGTTATCGGTTACGATCCGCTTAAGCTTAAGGCCGAGATCGTCACTGTCAGTCACGATGCGCCCGGTCACAACAATAGCGCTGCGGTTAAAGGTTCTACTCATGTGCTGACGGGGCCTGGCGAATTCGAGATCGGCGGCGTGTTCATTACTGCCGTGCAAACCGATAGCGGTAAGAAATCAAAAGATTCTGTGCGCAATACCATCTATGTATTTGATTATGACGGTCTCACGGTTGCGCACCTTGGCGATCTGCAGAAGATCCCCACACAGAGTGAGATAGAGCTGCTTGGCACTGTTAACGTGGCGCTTGTGCCTGTTGGCGGTGGGAACAGCCTCAACGCCGCGAAGGCCGCGGAAGTTGTCAGTATGCTTGAACCTGATCTGGTCATTCCGATGCACTATGCCACACCTGACTCAAAAATAAAACTTGACGAGATCAATAAATTTATCAAAGAAATGGGTTTAAGCAAAACCGAACCGCAGCCATCGCTTAAGGTTTCCCGCTCCAGCCTCCCGGCTGAAACGCATGTGGTCGTTTTGGATTATCAAAAAGGTTAATATGCCCGTTAAAGTTATTATGACCTGGGATATTTCTCCCGAACGCGACCAGGAATATTTCGAATTCGTCATCGGCGAATTCGTACCTGGTGTTCAAAGATTGGGTTTACAGCCAGCTGAAGCATGGGCGACCATTTATGGTTCCTATCCGCAAATTCAGGTTGGCTTGCTTGCCACAGATCTGCCCCAGGCGCGCCGAATCCTTGCTTCATCTGATTGGGCGCTTTTGCAGGAACGCCTTTTTGGTTATGTAAAAAATTACTCTCACAAAATCGTCCCCGTCCGCACTGGGTTTCAATTTTAATCAGAGACATCAGAAGTCTCTTGTGTGTCTATGAATTTACAAATTCCCAGGAGGACTTCCGATGTCTTCTCAAGTCTATGGCCGTGGTTTTTCTTTACCGCGGCTTTTGAGTCTTTGCTTGCCGCTATTGCGCTTGTACTAATTCCATCTGAAAACGGAATATCTGTTGCGCGCCTTGGTGTGCTGGCGCTCCTTGCGGCCTTCTTTTTTACGGGAATCTATTTGGGCTTTAATTCTCGTCACCAGCGTGTAAGATTTGACTTGTTGGCACGTTCGCCCGTTATTATTTCCTCTGCGCTTCTTGTTTTAATCTCAAACCTGCTTCTATTCCTTTTGTTGCGTTCTTCTGTTTGTCTCGTTAACTAAAGTAGGCATTACCCCAGATACGGCTTATTGGGGCGAACCTGGGGTGGCCATACAAGGTTGGCAATTTGTTGTTTCCATTCTTGCGGGTTTGTTTACTTTACTATACGTATCGCATATTACATCGCACGGATCAAGTAACCCTCAGCTCGTAACTAAATTTTTCCTTCCGCTTACAATTTATGTCACTGCTTGCATTCTCTGGCTGGGTGTTCCCGTTGATGTTTTAAAGAGCAGTTTTTATGCCCCCATCGCCTTGCCGGCGAATGTCCCATTCCCATATTCTGATGCGGGCTTTTATGATTTTCTCTCCCAAAGTTTGCTGGTTGGTACCGATTACCTAGGCGGAATCCCCCCGCGTCCTTTGTACGTGGTTTTCCTTGCCATGCTGCATTTCCTTTTTGGACAGAATTATCCCGCTGTTATCGCTGCCCAGACGGTGGTTTTTGCGATCTTTCCAGTTATGCTTTATTTTCTAGGAAAAAATCTCCATTCGCCAGCGGCTGGGGTGACCGTGGCCTTATTTGCCATTTTTCGTGAACTGGTCAGTTTGTGGATTTCATCCAACACGCGCGTTGCCAATTCCAAGATGTTCACCACCGATTTTCCCACTGCCATGGGAATCACATTAATGTGTCTGGTGGCGGTTTGGTGGCTGGAGCGGCGTGACTTAAAGTCAACCTTTGTGGCGGGGGGATCTTTTGGATTGTTGTTATTGTTCCGTACACAATCCCTGCTGACTTTGCCTGTATTATTTGTTCTGGCGTGGTTTGCTTATCAGCGTAAAACCAAAGAATGGGTTATAGCAGGCATCACGTTTGGCATTGTGATGGTACTCACCGTTCTGCCGTGGTTGACACACAACTATACTGTGGTTGGAAAATTTACATTCGATGACCCAAATCAGGTCGCGATCATTTATAGTCAATACTCCTTTACGGGAAATTTGGATCTCAGTCAATTTGACCCCGAAAAGCAAAGTGTCGGAAATCGGCTGCTCACTTTTACATTGGAGAACCCTGCCTTTGTCGCTGGTTTTGTTTCCAATCACTTCCTAAATACCGAGATTGGCGGTTTGCTTGCCCTGCCATTGATCGAAAGATTTGACGGGTTGTTCGAACCTGTCAACTTATACTGGGTGACCTGGAACGGATCCCTTGAATGGTATAACTTTATTTTGGTTATCTTTTACCTGGCAATTCTTGCACTTGGATTTGGCGCATCCTGGCGGCGCATGGGCTGGGTAGGTTTTGTTCCTCTGGCTTTTAATCTGGGGTATGCCTTGGCGAACGGGATCGCTCGTTTTTCCAGCTGGCGTTACAACCTGCCGGTTGATTGGGTTTTCTATTTTTATTTCGCCATTGGTGCAGTTGAATTGTTAGGCGGATTGACCCTTCTGTTTGGAACAAAAGTAGAAAAAGTATTCCCTGCAATGATTCAACGCCAAGCAGAACCGATTTCGCTTGGTGGTATTCGCCCGCAATACGCTTTGATCATCTTAGGTTTTATCTTTATTGGCGCGACGCCCTGGTTTGCGAAAGGGTTTGTGGAACCCCGTTATCAGGTCTCACAGGGACAATTGATCGCAAAGCTCGAGCTAAGCGGATACACCTCCGAAGAGGTGCGTTCATTCCTGTCACATGGAAACACAGTACTAATGGAAGGACGCGTTTTATATCCGCGCATGTATCGAAAAAATGAAGGTCTTGCATCCGCGCATCCCTGGCCGGCGTACGCCATACGGGATTATGCCCGCATTGGTTTTATTTTACTTAACAAGAATCATTACAATCTTATATTTGTTACCAGGGAAATCCTGGACTTTCCCCAGGGGGCAGATGCGATCATACTTGCCTGCGTGAGCGATGATATTCTCAAAGCTCGTGTGATCGATTTTGGCAATCAAACCTTCCAAAGCGCCCCGCTTAACCAGCCTTGCGATTGAAAACGAGTAATATGCTTTCCTCACGCCTTCTCAAATGGTATCGCCGGCATGGGCGGACACTTCCCTGGCGCGATCATCCCGACGCGTATGCTGTTTGGGTCTCTGAGATCATGCTTCAGCAAACGCGCGTTGAAACGGTCATTCCTTATTTTGAAAAATGGATGGATTTATTTCCTGACGTGAGTTCATTAGCAAATGCTTACGAGCAGGAAGTCTTGAACGCGTGGGAGGGACTTGGTTATTACAGCCGCGCCCGCAATTTGCACAAGGCCGCAAAAATGGTCGTGTCTAACTTTAACGGAAAACTGCCTCGTGATCTATCGGAACTGCGCAGCCTGCCGGGCATTGGACGCTACACGGTTGGCGCAATAGCATCCATGGCATTTGGTATGGATGAACCAACCTTGGATGGAAATCTGCGCCGTGTTTTTGCACGCCTGTTCGATGTGAGCGACTTTGCTGATTCTGCATCTGGTGAAAAGAAATTATGGGAATTGGCAGAGGAACATTTACCCAAAGGCAGGGCAGGTGATTACAACCAGGCGCTCATGGATCTGGGTTCGACGATTTGTTTGCCAAAGAATCCGCGCTGTTTGCTCTGCCCATTGATGGAGATATGTAAGGCGCAAATAAATGGAACGCAGGATCTTCGCCCGGTGCTAAAGCCAAAGAAAGCGGTTCCGCTTTATATCCACGCGGCAGGAGTAATTCTTCACCGTAAACGGGTATTGTTGGCGCAAAGGCCGGCCGATGGCTTGCTTGGAGGAATGTGGGAATTCCCGAATGGACGAGTCAACGCCGACCCCGCCAAAGAGCTGCCCCAGCTTCTTAACGCTATTTACAATTTGAAAGTTAAGAGAAAAGAGGCGCTGGGTATTATCCAGCATGCGTACACTCACTTTAAAGTGACTGTTCATGCTTTTAGTTGCGACCCAATTTTGATCCCGAAAAATAAAAATCTAAAATGGGTACGCGTAAGTGATTTAAATGATTATCCGATGGGGAAGGTCGATCGGGGTATCGCCAATAAATAAAATGACCGCTCACTTTTTGTGGGCGGTCATTTTTGATTAAGCCTTGCTCAGTGTTACGAAGACCATCGGTCTCCGTTTTGTTTCTTGATGCAGGTAACTCTTGATGGTGTTGATGATATCTTTTTCACTGCTCATCCCGCCGCCATTGACTGCCTGCATGACGCGTTTGCGAACTTCAGGCAGGATCTTTTCTGCTTCTTCGGAGGTAACAAAGCCGCGCGTGAGAATTTCTGGATCATGCAGTAATTTGCCTGAATGTTTGTCAAGGCTGATATCTATCAATAAAATGCCGTTGCGCGCCAGTTGACCGCGTTCTTTCATGATGTCGTGATCGATATCGCCGATGGACTCGCCGTCCACAAAGACATAGTCACCGGGGATGCGTTCACCCAGCTGGATCTTGTTGCCGATCAACTCAACGACCTGACCGTTTTCAACAATAATAATATTCTCCTCTTCCACGCCGACTTGCATCGCAAGTTTTGCGTGCTGTTTCAGCATCCGCAGTTCACCGTGGATGGGCATGAAATGTTTGGGGCGCACCAGGTTGAGAAGCAATTTTTGTTCTTCCTGTGCGGCATGACCTGATACATGGATCGGCGCAACTTTATCGTCTATCACAGTCGCGCCGCGGCGCAGGATGCGGTTAATGGTTTTGCCGATGGACTCTTCGTTCCCTGGGATCGGATGCGATGAAAGCACAACCGTGTCGTTGGGCTTGAGATCGAACTGGCGATTTGTGCCCGCTGAAAGCCTGCCGACAATCGAGGATGGTTCACCCTGTGAGCCTGTGCACATGATGACCACTTTGTGATCCTGCATGTTCAAGGCTTGTTCGATCGGCACGATCAGATCATCGGCGATCTCCAAATATTTCATTTTGCGCGCGATCTTGACGTTGTCCACCATGCTGGGACCAGCCAACGCCATTTTGCGCCCGCTTTTTAGGGCGGCGTCTGCAACTTGCTGTACACGTGAGATCAACGATGCGAAGGTGGCAATAATGATGCGGCCTTTGGCTTCGGCAAATACTTTATCAAACGCGGGACCGATGACCGCCTCGGACGGAGTCCAGCCTGGTCGTTCAGCATTGGTCGAATCGGAGAGGAGCAGGTCCACGCCGCGTGTGGAATATTCCGCCAGCTTTGCGAAATCGGTCGGCCAGCCGTCCACAGGGGTATGGTCGAATTTGAAATCGCTCATGTGAATGACCAGCCCCGCGGCTGTGGTGATCGCAAGTGAAACTGCATCCGGGATGGAATGACTCACATGGAAATATTCCACTTTGAATGGGCCAATATTACTGGACTCTCCAGCTTGAATTGTTTTAAATTGCGCTTTATGCTGGGCGTTGTTCCTGAATAATTTTGCTTCGATCAATCCACGGGTGAGCGGGGTCGCATAAATGGGCACATTGATCTGCTCAATAAAATGCTGGATCGCGCCGATGTGGTCTTCATGCCCGTGCGTAATGATCAATCCTCGCACGCGGTCTTTTCTATTGATGAGGTACTCAAAATCGGGGATGATGTAATCCACCCCCAACATGTCGTTATGCGGGAACATAATGCCCGCATCCACAACGATGATGTCGCCTGCGAACTCATAGGCCATCATGTTCTTTCCCACTTCGCCCAAGCCCCCGAGCGGGATAATTCTTAACTTGTTTTTCTTACTCATTTTTTTGTTTTCCTTTTTAATTTAAAAATATACTAAACCGCCAATGGCGGGTAAGGTCAATTTAGGTATGCGTGTTATCTTCTCGGCATAAAAAAAGACCCCTGCCGACTTGCTCGCGAGGGGGTAAATCAAATCCGTGCCACGTTGCGATTGTTCATAAACAAACTGCCAATAAATACGACAGTGAAAGTCAACTTAATTAAGTTTAGTATAGCAGGGCGGCAGGGATTTGTCAAAGCGGATATGAACTCATGCTTGATCTACGGCTTTCTCCCGCCTGAGCTACTTTCCTTTGCGCTGGCGTTTTTGCCGCTCCATCATTAGATTGAATTCGATCTGTTTCTGGTTGATCTGCTTTTGGATCTCTTCTTTCTTCTTTTCGTTCAGCACAGCGGCCAGAATTTTCTTTAGCTCTTCAATTTCCTTGAGCAGATCCACTTCACGCGGAGTGAAGCCAGCGTTCTTTAACATCGAATGTGCCGTGCGGACATCCTCCGGCGTCTCAAAATAGGCAGTCAGATCTATGGGTTTTCCTTTTCCCGGCAGATCATCAAATTTGCCGCGTTTCATGGCTTCCTCGATAATGGCATCTATGGTTTTATCGAACATGGTTTTACCTGGGTTTTTGAGTATGATCTTTCAAGGATTTATAAAAATAATTGAATCACTGGTATTGTGTAATTATTTAATCAATGCCTGCCATGATAAAAGGATTATACTGGGACGCAGGATACTTCGGAAGTCGTGAGAATCAGGTCAATTTTTTTTGATGACAAAACCATACTCAGTCCCGCTTTCTGAGATTCGCCGCGAACTTATGCTGTCGAACTCGCGCTTTATCTCAACTCTTGCACCCGCCTTTAGCATTGACGAAGCCCGGGCATTCATGGCGCGCATCAAACATGAATTTGCGGATGCATCACATAACGTGCCTGTGTATATCATCGGCGGCGGGAATACGGTGACGGAATATTTTTCAGATGACGGCGAGCCGGGCGGGACTTCGGGCAAGCCTGCTCTGGCTGTGATGCGTGGCAGCGGTCTCGGCGACGCGGTGTTGGTCATTACGCGTTACTTCGGCGGGACATTGCTTGGCACAGGCGGATTGGTCAAAGCGTATACCGAGTCCGCGCAGTTGGTGGTCAACGCGGTCGGGCGTGGACAAAGAATCCCAGTGCACATTGCGATGATCGCACTGCCCTACAATTTATTGGAGCGCTTGCGGTTGGTGGTGACCCGTCAACGCGGAGAAGTGCTGGCCGAGGATTTTGCGGGGGATGTGACCATGACCGTCCGCCTGCCTGTGGATTCATTTGAGGCGTTCCAAAGTGACCTGCGGGAATTGTCAGCAGGGAAAGTGCAAGCCGAGATCATTGAAACAAAAGAGATGATCGTGCCGGTGGCATAAGGAAAATCTTTTTCAAAAGTTTACAAGTTCTTCATAATTCCACCGCATTTCCATCACCTGAAACACCCCCAATTTTTATAAAATACTGACATTCAAATCAATAAGGAGTCTTGAATGTCAAAACAAAATCGAACGAAATTACTGCTGGATATTTCCACATTTGTGGCATTTCTGATCGCGATGGATCCGCGCACAAGCGGCGTCGCCATCCACGAATGGTTGACCATCGCTTTAGGCGCGACCGTAGTTGTCCACTTACTGTTGAATTGGAACTGGATCGTTGAAGTCACCAAACGACTTTTTACCAAAGGCAAAGGCTTGAATGGTTCGCGCACGAATTACATCCTCAACTGGCTTTTGTTTGTGGACGGTATTTTGATCATGCTTTCAGGGATCATGATCTCAGAGACGGTTGTGCCCGCGTTCGGCCTGTCCCTGCCGCTGAATTTTGCCTGGCGCAGTTTGCATGATCTGTCCGCCAATATCTCACTCATCTTGATGGGCTTGCATATTACCCTGCATTGGAGTTGGATCGTCAGCACCTTCAAGCGCATGGTACTCCGACGTGAAGTAAATCCTGTTTCTGCCCTTGTTATCGAAGGAAAAGAGGTGAAGGCATGACCACTCTTTATCGAATTTTGATTATCCTTGTTGTGGCGGCGATCATTGGCGGAGCGATCTACATGGCGGTCAGCGGTGGAAGTGCTGTCAGCCAACAGCCACCTCAAATGCGATCAGGCGATCGTCCCCGACCCGAGGGTGGGGAAGACCGCGAGGGAGGTGACGGATTACCCTTTGGCATTGTAAAGAGCCTGGTGATCATGTCTATTGCGAGCGGGGTGTATCTGGCGGGTAATAAACTGCTTGGCAAAAAACCGAAACCTGTGCTTGCATAATCTTCATCGTCCCAAAACTGGTATCAGATTTGGGACGATTTGCTTTTAAGAATATTATCTCTGGAGTGTGTCAGCTTGCTGATGCCCTAACAATTTTAGAAAACGGACAGCAAGCCGGCCGAGTCCAGGGTTATTTCAATGGCAACATGATCAATACCTTTAATCCTTTTCCCCTTTCGCTTTCAGCCCAGATTCGGCCCTTGTGCATTTCAATGATGGACTTTGCAATGGCGAGTCCCAGCCCTGAGCCGCCATCGTTACGGGTGCGGGATTCGTCGGCGCGGTAGAAACGGTCGAAGAGATGCGCAGCTTCTTCGGGTGTGACTCCCTCGCCGCTGTCTTGAATTGCGATCTCGATATGATCGTCAATATGTCTGGCGGAAATATCCACGCGGCCGTTCTCAGGGGTGTAGCGCAGCGCATTATCGAGAATGTTTGTCAGCACCTGCGAGAAGCGGATCGGGTCAAGATTCGCCGTCATGCTTTGCGCAGCATGAGCAGGCGCAAGGTTCAGGCTGATCCGCTTTTGGTTGAAGGGGATCATGTAATGGGCGTTGATGTCGCTCAATAGTTTGTGAATGTCAACGGGTTGGAAATCCAAAGAGAGTTCGCCCGCATCTGCCAGAGATAACGTCCGCAGGTCGTTGACGAGCTGTTCAAGGCGTTCCGCTTCTTCGCGGATGATCTCAAAATTTTCAGCGGAGGGCGGCAATACGCCGTCGTGTACCGCTTCGGCGTGACCGATGATCAGGCTGAGCGGCGTGCGCAGTTCGTGCGCGATGTCGGCTGTCATTTGTTTGCGCAGGTTGAAGGAGCGCGAAAGGTCTCCGCTCATTTTATTGAAAGATTCGGCCAGGTCACCGATCTCATCCTTTGAGTGGACAGGCACTGTGTGTCCGAATTTTTGGTCAGCCATTTCGCGTGTGGCTGCGGTTAACTCGCGGATGGGGCGTGTGATGGTGCGTGAGAGAATTGTGCCAAGAATGAGCGCGAGGATCACGGTGCCAACCCCGCTTAGAAAAATGGAGTTGTTCATGCGATGAATGAATTCAGCCTCCATCGGGCTTCTGTCTGACGCCGTGTCGTACAATAAAATACCAACTGTCTTGTTTTCAAACTGAATTTGTGTTCCCAGGTTAAGTGTCTCAGGGCTGACAACTTCTCCGGTTACATAGCGATTGCCGGGGACGAGGATTCTTCCCGTTGTGTCTGCGATCGAGAAAAAAAAGATCTGCGGCTCTGCCTGTCTGGAATGGTTCCTGTCAAAGGGGATGAAAGTTCCTTCAATTCCATCCCATGTTTTGTTTTCCATGTAATAGATCTCGAGTTCATCTACGAGTTCCTTCTCATACCGATCGTTGACGAATTTATCGAATTCGCGATTTGTCGCGATCCGTGTGGACGCAACGATCACGCCGCTGCTGCACAGGCTCACCAATAGAAATGCGAGGATTAATTTCGTCGTCAGCTTCATGATCAGCCCTTGTTGAGGCGGTATCCAACGCCGTACACGGTTTCGATATAACGCGGTTTGCGCGGATCACTTTCAATTTTGGCGCGCAAGTTCTTTATGTGTGTGTCTATCGTGCGCTCGTAGCCTTCATAGCGCACACCCTGGATCACATCGAGCAGGTCGAGTCGCGAATACACCCGTCCCGGTGTGGACATGAGCGCGGCCAGCAAATCAAATTCTGAAGGGGTCAAATCAATGGAACGATCCAGCACCTGCACTTCGCGGCTGTCGCGGTCGAGCATGATATCCGAAACGCGTAATGTTTTGCGGTGGCTTCCGATTTGCCCGCGCGGCGCAAAACATTCCGCACACGCGCCATGAGTTCGCGCGGCTTAAAGGGCTTGGTCACATAATCATCCGCGCCCAGTTCAAGCCCGATGACCTTGTCCTCGTCTTCAACTTTGGCGGTAAGCATGATAATGGGCGTGTCGCTTTCAACACGATGCGCGCGCATAAAATCATAACCGTTCATTTCGGGCATCATGATATCCAAAATGATCAGATCTGGTTTTTCCTTTTTTGCAAGCGGGAGCGCATCCCTGCCATTGTAGGCAGTCAGCACACGGTAGCCTTCCTGCGCGAGATAACTCTGCACAAGCGATACCAGGCGTTTTTCATCGTCAACGATCAGAATGGTTTGCGGCATGGGGACTCTTTTTTTCAATCGGAATTATGCCATAAGACAGGGGAATATGTGGAAAGCATCCGCCTCATACGAGACGGATGCCTGATTTTTGCTCAACGGGTTTGATCCACGCCTATTCCTTTTTCTCATCAACTTCCACGCTGGGGGCTCGCTGGCTGCGGGTGCAGAGGCTGGGGCAGCATCGCGAGTGAGTCTCCAACCGCTATTCTTGACAAGCTTATACCCAAACCATAGTAACGCGCCCAGCACGACAAGTTTTATGAGCCCGAAGATGGGATAGATGAAACCGCCGCGTCCGCCGCGGTCAAATCCGCGATCGTGGAAGTCTCTGCCTTCGAAACCCTGCTGATGGAAATTAGGCATTTGCCCGCCGTCAAATCCGTGCCCAAAGGCTGGAACTGCGCCGTTCATCATCGGATGTGCGAAGGTGTTATTTTGCATCGCGCCGATGCGGAACGCAACGCCCCCGACCACGGCGAGAACGATCAATGTGAGCACGAATCCGAGTGTATACGTTAACCACTTTTTGTTTTTCATTCTATTCTCCAGATTGTAAGATGAATCAAACTTTGAAAGTTTGTTGATCATATTTTCTCATCTGGGAATTATGTGACGGTGAAGGAATTGTGTGGAGAATGTGTGCTTAATCTGCGGTCGGTTGCCGAAGACCCAACTCATATCCGTCCCAAGGGTTTCGGCTTCGAATATCTTTTCACGGACGGGATTCAAGCGCTTCTCCATTGACTTTGTGATCAACGCGATCGGTTTGCGTGTGTAGAATTTTTTGTATAAGCGGTTCGCAGCGGATTCATCCCACATCCAGGCTGGGTCAAGCGTAGAGAGGTCCATTGGGCGTGTGTATCCGCGCAAGGTCTTTTGCCTGGCTGTGCTCATGTAATGTTCGAAGTAACTCATTGCCAATTCGCGAATATTCTTGAATACGGGTTCGCGGAAGCCAAGCTGAACAAATTTGGATTTTGCCACCGCGCCCCAGCGTCCTTCGATCTGAAACAATGCAAGGACATGATCATCATCAAGACCTGGAGCAGGTGTCAGGTCAAGGACGAGCGGTTTGAATCCCAGCTTCCATAAAAGGATGGCCGCCAGGAATCCGCCATCGAGGCAGTGACATTGCTGATCCAAAATAACGTTCAATGGAGAGCGATCCCGCTCCTCAGCGTTGTACGGCATGGAAAATAAAAACTCCTGCACATCGAAAGGTGTCTTTATCTTCTTGATTTTTTCCTGAACCTTTTTGGGAAGCAAGGTTTGGAAACGGGCGGGTGAATTCATCGGGATTTATTTTTCCAGCATCATGCTGGCTTCAGCGTTGAGCCAGCGTCGCCCATCGCGGGCGAGCAGGTCGTATGCCTCAGTGGGACCCCAGCTACCGGGTTTATAACCAGCTAACGACGGAGTCTGATGCGTTTCCCATGTCTGTAAAATCGGATCGATCAGCGACCAGGCAGTTTCCACTTCGTCTGCGCGGGTGAAGAGCGAGGCATCCCCTTGAATGGCATCGAGCAGGAGACGTTCATAAGATTCGGGAATTGCAGTTTCACCAAATGCTTCTGAATAATGAAATTCCATATCCACCGAGCGGGTTTCAGAAACGGTATCGGGTGCCTTGGCTTCAAAACGCACGTGCAAGCCTTCATCGGGCTGCAGGTAGAGCACGAGCATGTTCGGCTTCATAGTCTGCATCGGGAACATGGCAAGCGGCGGTTCTTTGAATTGAATGATGATCTGTGATTGCTTCTCTGCGAGATTTTTTCCAGAGCGCAAATAAAAGGGCACACCTTTCCAGCGCCAATTGTTGATGTACAGACGGAGTGCCGCATAGGTGGGTGTGACGGAATTCGGATTGACCTGATCTTCGCTGCGATAGCCTTTATATTGTCCGCGAACTGTATTCGCTGATACCTGTTCGGGAGTCATAGGCTGAACAGCGCTGAGAACTTTTACTTTTTCGTTCCGCAGGTGACTTGCGCTGAACGATGCAGGCGGTTCCATGGCAACAAGCGTGAGCAATTGCAAAAGATGATTCTGGAACATGTCGCGCAGCACGCCGACGCTGTCATAAAAACCTGCGCGGTGTTCAAGACCAACCTTCTCTGCTACGGTGATTTGTACATGGTCAATATAGGTGCGGTTCCAGATCGGTTCAAAAATGGTGTTGGCAAAGCGCGTGAACAAAATATTCTGCACAGTTTCCTTGCCGAGATAATGGTCAATACGATATATCTGGTTTTCGTTGAGCGCTTTGTGGACTTGTTTATTCAAAGTGATCGCTGACGCCAGATCTGTGCCGAATGGTTTTTCAAGCACCACGCGCCGCCATGCTCCATTCTCGTGCAGTTGGCCTGACGCATCCAGATTGTCAATGATGGTGGGAAACAGCGTCGGAGGGAGTGCCATGTAAAAAAGGCGATTTGCTTCGCCATTTTCAAAAAGTGTGAGCGTATCGGCCAGTTTTTGAAAATCACTTGCTTCGGTGTATTTGCCAGAAAGATAATGCAGATTGGGTGCGAAGACAGTCCACTCTTCATCGGTGAATTCATAGCCTGCGTGATCTTTCATGCCTTTGTATAAATGTTCGCGGAATTGCTCATCGGTAAAGGCCGTGCCGCCAAAGCCGACGATTTGGAATCTTTTTGGAGTGCGGCGTTTGCGGAATAAATTAAACAGCGAAGGGATCAGCTTGCGCTGTGTCAGATCACCCGATGCGCCGAAGATGATGATCGTTGTCAATAAACCATTATTGGGTAAATTATTCATGAAACGCCTTTACCACAGAGATCACAAAGTACGCGGAGAAGACCAATAAAATCTCTGTGCACTCTGTGGTTAAATTCTTTTACTCGGCCTTTTTGATAGCGTGGCCGCCAAATTGATTACGTAGCGCCGCTAACATGCGCGCGGGATAATTCTCCTCATCACGGCTGGCGAAGCGCATTTGAAGCGCGAGAGTAATGATCGGTGCGGGGACATCGAGATCGATTGATTCGAAGACGGTCCAGCGGCCTTCGCCAGAATCTGCGACCCATGGTTTGATGTCTTTTAGTTCGGTATCTTCGTCGAGGGCATTGGCTGCCAGGTCAAGCAGCCACGAGCGGACAACACTTCCGTTCTGCCATATGTGTGAGATCTGTGAGAGGTCCAGACCGAATTCCTTTTTCGCCTTCAGAATACCAAAGCCTTCGGCAAATGCTTGCATCATGCCGTATTCGATTCCGTTGTGAACCATCTTCACGTAATGACCTGCTCCATGCGGACCGACACGTCCCCAACCAGTTTCCTTGCCGGGGGCGAGGGTTTCAAAAATAGGATTAAGTTTTGCGGTAATCTCTTCCTTGCCGCCGATCATCAGGCTATAACCTTCGGTGAGTCCCCAGATACCGCCGCTGGTGCCGCAATCCACAAAGTCAATGCCTTTGGCTTCGAGCATGGAAGCATGAGCGACAGTCTCTTTATAGTTGGAGTTTCCACCATCGATAATGATGTCGCCTTTGTTTAATAAGGATGCGGCTTTTTCAATTGTTTCTGTAGTGATCTTGCCAGAAGGAACCATCACCCAAACAACCTTCGGTGAAGAGGTTAATTTTCCAATAGCATCTTCCAGAGAAGATGCGCCTTCCGCACCGTTCTCGATCGCGGCTTCCACGCTTTCTTTTGTACGGGCGTACCCTACTACTTTATGACCACCGCGCACTAAACGTGTGGCCATGTTCAATCCCATTTTTCCCAAACCGATCAATGCTAATTCCATTTGTAAAACTCCTTTGGTGTTTTATGTTATCTGTTTAATCTGGTGGTTGAATAGACGCGAGCCGCTTTACGGCGAACGGCGTATCGAAACCACGGAGTTAATAATTTAATTATAAAAGACTTCCTGCTTCTTCATCGATGAGCCAGATCAAATTCCCATCTACGGGTGCGATGCGCTGGGCGGGAAGTTCCGCTGGTGTATATACATCGCTTAGCACTCTGTTTAGCATTACAGCCTTGGCTTTGCCAGTCACTAAGAAGAATAAATTTCTACTACTGTTCAAAACATTTTGAGTTAATGTCACGCGATTGGCTGGGCGTCCCTGATAATTTGCAGTTACTGCCAATGTGGGCGAATCCACGTCTACAGGTGAGCCAGGAAACAATGAGACCGTGTGTCCATCGTCGCCCATGCCGAGTAATGCCAGGTCAAAGCGCGGCCAATCGAGGGGCGGTTCGGAGAAGGCTTTCAAAGTGTTGGCATACTCTTTCGCGGCAGAATCAGGTTCCAGTTCCGAAAAGACGCGATGAATGTTTTCAGCGGGGATGTGGATCCTGTCAAAGAAAACTTTTTTGGTTTGCCCATAACTGTTGCCTGGGTCATCCACAGGTACACAGCGTTCGTCTCCCCAAAAGAAATGGACCAGCCGCCAATCAACTTCATTTTGAAATTGATTACCCAATAATTCATAAAGCCGCATGGGTGTGCCCCCGCCTGAAAGTGAGGCAAAAAAACACCCCCGTTCTTCAATTGATTTTTTTGCGATCTCAATAAATGAACGTGCCGCGTACTGACTTAATTCGCTGATGTCTTTAAATTTTTTGATCATTTCGTATTGCTGATTGTATCCTACATGGATTAAAATTTGACAAATGACTCAGATAAATTTAATGAAACTGCAATCGCATCGCCAGCGGACCTTTGGCCTGCCTCCCGCCAAAAGGCTTTCGTCTCCAGCTCAGGCATTGACCTTCGTCAACAAACGCGGCTTCACTTACTTTTGGCCCATCAAAGGCATTGACCTGCCTTCACTGTGGACAGCCGTCGCTGGTGACAGACCTGTGGCCGACAAACACGATGACCCTGGTCACATCACCTGGGGCTGGAAGGATGGCGCGCTGGATAAAAAGATATGGTATTACGGAAAAATATTACGCGGTAAAGCGACGATGATCTCTTTGGAGATCGCGCCGTATTTTTATGCGCTTTCAGAAAATTATGGTTCTCCTGAAGAAGATTATCTCATTGCTTATCACGAAGGACGATTAACACAGGCATCAAAACAAGTTTATGAGACGCTGCTTGAAAACGGTGCGTTAAATACTTTGGATCTGCGCAAGAAAGCAAAATTATCCAACGCAAAAGATTCTGAATTCAATAAAGCATTGGAGCAACTGCAGCGAGACTTCAAGATTCTGCCCGTCGGTGTGGCGCAGGCAGGCGCATGGAATTATTCTCACATCTACGAAATTGTTGCACGCCATTATCCCGATCTTTCCGAACAGGCGCGAGTGATCAAAGAATCACAGGCGCGTGCAAAATTGCTGGAACTGTATTTTGACATGGTTGGCGCGGCGCAGCTGCGTGATGTGAATAAATTGTTTGGATGGGGAAATGAAATAATGAAGAAGGTGCTGAATAAGCTGTTGGAGAATGAAATTGTGAAAATGGCAGAACACCCCAAACAACCAGGGGAGTGGATCGCGATAAAAGCTGTTTTTTAATTTGCAGGTCACGCTGACAACGTGGCCTTTTTTCCCCTTGACAACAATAAATAAACACTGTATATTTACAGTGTAAAGTAAATCAGGAGCAGAAATGGTCAGACCGACACTCAAGAAACAAAAACCCAATTTACAGGAAGCCATCAAAGAGACAGCCTGGAAGCAGATCGCCGAGACAGGTGCTGCGACCCTGTCCTTGCGTTCCATTGCCCGTGAATTAGGCATTACAGCGCCAGCCATCTACAACTACCACCCTGACCGTGATGCGCTCGTCACAGCTCTGATCGTGGATGCCTACACCTCGCTGGGGGAGTCCCAGCAAGCCGCGATTGACGCGCTGCCCATGGACGATCAAAAAGCACGTCTTTCTGCGCTCGGGCTTGCCTACCGTGAATGGGCGATTACTTATCCTCAGCGTTATCTTTTGATCTTCGGCACGCCCATCCCGAACTATGTTGCTCCCGAAAATATCACCATGCCTGCCGCAGCTTGCGCCATTGTCCCATTGACCAATACATTGCAGGCCTTGTATTCGTCAAAGAAATTGAAGCTGGAGCGCCTGTCTCCACTCACGCCCGAGCTCGAGTCCATGCTCGATGCGTGGAAAAATTACGGCGGTAATGCCGATGTCGAAGCGCTATACCTGACCGCTGTTATCTGGAGCCGTGTGCATGGTTTGGTCATGCTCGAGATCGGTCATCACGTCCCTCCGGTCATCACTGATTTTGGCGAGCTCTTCCGCCGTGAGATCAAAAATATCCTAAGTCAATACCTGTAATATCTGACATCGTTATCCAACATATTCAACCCAGGTGATGTGGCACATCACATCTGGTGCTCAAATGCTGCCAAATTAAGGTGAAACATGAAAACACTCATTCTCGATGGTTCTCAACCGAACGACCCGACATCTGCAAAGGTCAAGATGT
This sequence comes from Candidatus Villigracilis saccharophilus, assembly GCA_016709305.1. GTDB lineage: Bacteria > Chloroflexota > Anaerolineae > Anaerolineales > Villigracilaceae > Villigracilis > Villigracilis saccharophilus. Next base: position 17,543 of record JADJNA010000033.1, on the reverse strand, counting down.
CATTGCAGGTCCAGCTTTCAAATGTAGAAACGCTTGTTTTGTGCGAACAGAAGATCGGCAATTGCGCAGGTGATTTCTTCTGCTGGGTGCGCAGCCCCGGCATGTGCAACACCAACGATGACAACCGCATCATTGCTGAAAAGATCATGCAAAGCGATCTAGTCATCTATCTCACGCCCGTCACCTTCGGTGGATATTCCTCTGCGCTCAAGCGCATGGTCGATCATCAGATCCAAAATATTTCCCCCTTCTTTGCCACCATCGATGGCGAGATCCATCATCAGCCACGCTACCAAAACTACCCCGATGTCCTCACTATCGGATGGATGGATCAGCCCAACGCGCAGTCTGAAGCGGTTTTTGGTCAGCTTGTTCGCCGAAACGCCATCAACATGTACGCATCTACTTCTGTCACGGGATTGGTAAATAACGAGGCAAATTTGGATGCTCAAATTCAAGGCTGGCTGGATGAAATAAAGAGCGCCTCATCCTCACCCGTGCCTGCTCTTTCCAAAACAAAAATTTCCTCCGCTGATGTTTCTCCCATCCGCCGTGCAGCCTTGCTTGTGGGAAGTCCGCGCACGAAAAAAAGCACATCCGCTTCGCTGGGCGGCTACCTTATGGAGCAGCTGAACGCACGCGGTGTTGAGACCGAAATCCTTCAGGTGTACACCTCGTTCAATTCCGCAGAACGGACTCGCCTCATGTTGGAAAAGCTGGACCAAGCCGACCTCATCGTTCTGGCATTTCCTTTGTACGTCGATAGCCTGCCCGCGCCCGTCATTGCCGCGCTGGAAAAAATTGCTGCACATCGCGCAAGCGTGAAAGTCGCACAAAGTTTTGCCGCGATCGCGAATTGTGGTTTTCCTGAAGCCAAACATAACGACACAGCGCTTGCCATCTGTGAACAATTCGCAAAAGAGGCTGGCATGACCTGGCTTGACTCTTTATCTCTTGGTGGCGGCGAAGGACTTGTTCACGGTGTGCCGCTCAACGAAATGGATGGACGCGCCCTGCCACTTAAGAAAAGCCTCGAACTGGCCGCGACATCTCTTGCGCTTGGTAAACCAATTTCACAGCAAGCACGTGATATTTTTGCCAAGCCATTCATCCCCAACTGGTTGTATAAACTTTTTGGCGGCATCGGTTGGAGGCAGCAAGCCAAACAATATGTCGTGAAAGACCTCGCCGCCCGTCCGTATGAAAAAGTGTAATCTGGCGGTTGAGTATCAAAACCTTTCCATGAATTTTACAGGAGATATAAAATGTATACAGTATCCATTACCCGTCTGCGTGTTCGATCCATTTTCTATATGCCCGTATTCCTGCTCCATGCCATGCGGACCGGAACGCAAGCGCAAAAAGCGGATGGCATTTTCGGTGTAGAAACACGCTTCGAGAAGAATAACGTTGTTTGGACAAAGACAGTCTGGGCAGATGAGGCACAGATGAAAAAATATCGCAGTTCGGGCGCGCATCAGATCGCCATGCGCCTCCTTTCTGAGATGTGCTCGGAAGCCTCGATAGCCCGTTGGCAGCAGGATGGGACTGAATTGCCCACTTGGGAAGATGCGCATCGCCGCATATTGACCGAGGGAAAACTCTCGAAGGTCAAGCATCCTTCGCCTTTGCATGCAGCGGGCCGAACCGCGCCCGAGAGAATGCGATCTGGTTTCTCGGCTCCCATGCCGCCAGCATAGGTCATGGGCGGGTTTTTGATGACCCAGCAGAATTATTCAAATGTGAGATCAACAATATTCTTATTCAATACATGTCATAAAAAAGGAGATCATGACAATGACTACAAAAACAGACTACAAAACGACAGCGCTGGTTTTTCTGGGGTTTTTCCTGTTAATCATCGTTGGCAATCTGATGCTGGCGAGTTCTTTTGACTTCCCCGATATTTTGCGCAAGAGCCCCGATGAACGCTTTACGCTTTTCCAGGCAAATCAGGGAACGATTGTATTGGCATACTACATGATGTCAGTGACATCCATCCTGCAGGTTTACATGGCTGTGGCAGTGTATCAGATCACCAAAAAAGGTCGGATGCTGGATTTGTTCGCGGTGACTTCAGGCTTGTTGTCAGGCGTGTTCCAGATGTTGGGCTTCTTCCGCTGGGTGATTCTCATTCCCATGTTGTCGAATGCCTACAACGCCAAAGAAATTAATTCGGAGACCATTTTCTTTCTGGAAAAATTTGCCAACACCTACATGGGCATGACGGTTGGCGAACATTTGGGGACATTGTTCACGGGTTTGTGGCTCATTGCGCTGGGCGTTGTTCTTATCCAAAACAACGCTTTTGATAAAAAACTTGCCTGGCTCGGATTAATCTCAGGCGTTGCGCTTTTCATCCAGAGTTACGAATCGGTTAACGCCAGTGCCCTGAGTTTTCTGGGGGATATTTCCATCGCACTTTGGGCTTTGTATGTGGTCTGGGCGCTGATCATGTCCTTCATGCTGTTTCAGAAAAAGGATGAAACCAGCCTGCAAACAGTTCATTGGGGCATGTGGCTCTTTGGCGCGGTTTTGTATCTGGCGAATGTTGTCCCGTCGTTTCTGTAGATTTTCGTTTCCGATCTATGAGAAATTTATCGCTATGAACTCGGCTGGATTATTCGATTGCAATATATTAAAAAGGTGTTTATGAAAATAGAAAACATCATCGGCTATTTGCAAAATTGCATTTTACTGCTGATCCCGATTATGCTTTGGAATGTGATTTTTGCGGAACAACTGCCGCCCGCATATCTTGCGGAAATTTTTCAAAAGGACATTCCGCCGTTTATTACAGGTGGGGAGAATTTTTTTCGAGCGCTGGTTTTTGTACTTCCAGTCTTCATGCCGCTTCGAATTTCCACCTCAACACAAAAATTTGGGGTGAGTTTATATATTTTGGGTGTGTTGATCTATTTCAGCTCGTGGCTTATGCAGATGTATTTTCCGCAAAGTGATTGGAGTCTGAGTGCGGCTGGCTTTCTTGCGCCCGCTTACACAGCTTTGATCTGGCTGGTCGGTATCGGCCTGATCGGCAGAGAACTGTATTTTCAAGCCCCATATAAAGAATGGTTTTACATGGCGCTTTCTACCGTCTTCCTGGCTTTCCATGTTTCTCATACATGGATCGTATACTCAAGGATTTGAATCTATAATTATAAAAAGGAAAATATTATGAACAACGTATCTATCACCCGTTTGAGAGTTCGCTCCATTTTTTATATGCCGGTCTTCCTGTTCCATGCCATGCGAACCATGAGTCAGGCACAAAAATCGGAAGGCGTTCTCGGCGTGGAAACACGCTTTGAGAAGAACAATGTGGTCTGGACAAAGACCGTCTGGAAAGATGAAGGCTCAATGAGAAAGTATCGCGGTTCAGGCGCACACCAGATCGCCATGAGAATGCTTTCTGAGTTATGTAATGAAGCTTCTGTCGCGCGCTGGCAGCAAGTGGATGTGGTTTTGCCCACATGGGAAGAAGCACATCGGCGCATGTTAAGTGAAGGAAAGTTGTCAAAGGTCAAACATCCATCGCCCCTGCATGAGTCTGGCCGCACTGCCCCGGAGATGATGCAGGCGGGTTTCAGCGTGCCAAATCCACCCGCATAAAAGGTTATGGATATGAACATCTTAAAGAATTGGCCTTTTGCCCACCCGGTCGCCCGGCTTGTTCAGGATGGCTTTTTCGAGAACGACGGCATCAAACTGCATTATGTAATGCTGGGGAAAGGTCCGCTCCTGGTGCTTATTCATGGCATCCCAGAGTTTTGGTACTCATGGCGGTATCAAATTGATGAACTCGCCAGGCATTTTCAGGTTGTTGCCATAGACCAGCGCGGCTTTAATAAATCCGGCAAACCGCGAACCAGGGATGGATATCGGGTCGAAGAGTTAGTCACGGATATCGCGGCGCTGGTGAAGCATCTTGGGCAGGATCAAGCAGTGGTCGTCGGTCATGATGCGGGTGCCTGGGTGGCCTGGCATTTTGCGGCCGCATATGCCGCGATGACAAGCCGCCTTATTATCCTGAGTGTGCCGCACCCGAACGCCTTGCGCGAAGAGCTAAGTCAGCGCGGCGCGCAGTATGATGCGAGTGGTTACGCTAGGAAAATGCAAATCGAAGGAGCGCGTCCATTGTTCCGGGTGGGTCCCATCGGATGTTTGCGCGACCCGCAGGCGGCTCCGCTCTATCTCGATGCGGAACGAGGCACAGACCCGTTGGCCATTACCGCTTTCTATCAGTTGAACTACCCGCGGGAACCGTATGATCTGGAAGAAAACATGGAAAGTATTGCAGTGCCGACCTTGGTGATCCACGGAAGGCGCGATGGATATCTACTGGAATCAGGACATGCTCGCAACGCCCGTTGGCTGTCACAAAAACCAACCACGGTGATGCTCGATGCGGATCATTTTGTTCATCAGGAAAGACCGCGGGAAGTAAATCAAATTATTTTGGATTGGTTAAAGTAGATCGATGTAAACAACCTCACGCCTAAAGGCGGAGGCTTTATCCCTAACCCGTTAGGGTTGAGATCAATGGCAGGTTTACAACTGCCCCGCCAGTCACAAAGGACTGGCTCGAAGTTACAAAAGTTTTACACTTTTGACGCTGAGGATTTTATGCAAAGAACGATTATTCTCTGCAACCTTCTATTCTCAATTGGTAAGGTACTGAAAGCTGTTGTCTCCAAAAAAAAATGGAGTGCCTTACCGAAATTATAACAGAGGCTTAAATTGAAAATTGAAACCAATTCAAAAGAAGGAGGCGGCATTTCCTCCCCATTGCTAAAGCAAGGGGTTTCCATGCCGCGACTCTGATGAAAATCATCAAGATCAAACTTAGTATTTCCAACGCCTATCTCGTGAAAGGAAAGAGCAAATCCATCCTTGTGGATGCCGGCGCTCCAAATGAAGCTGATAAGATCCTTTCTGTAGTTCAAGAAGCAGGCGTGAATCCAAAGGACTTAACTCTTCTTTTGCATACACACGGTCACGTAGATCATGCTGGCTCCACCGCTGAACTTAAACGCAGGCTGGGCATTCCCGCCGCCATTCATTCCATGGATGCATTCATGCTGCGGACCGGATCGAATGGCATTGTCAAGCCGAGAAATTTCGAGGCTAAAATCATAAAGGCGGTCATCCCAAAGTCCTTTGAAAAGAGCGAGCCTGATTTATTAATTAATGAAGAACTGCGTTTGGAGGATTTTGGAGTCGCCGGGAAAATTCTGCTCACTCCCGGTCATACAAAGGGTTCCATTTCAATTCTATTTGATAATCAGGATGTCATTATCGGTGATTTAATGATGGGCGGCATCTTGGGAGGAGCCTTATTTGGCACCCGTCCCAATTATCACTATTTTATCGATGACTTGGATGATCTCCATGCCAGTATGAAAAAGATCTTTGGGATGAAGCCTTCCACATTGTATGTCGGGCATGGCGGTCCATTGAAGGGTAGGGATGCCGTGGAGCATTTCTCGAAATTAATGGATGGCAGGGAATAGATATGGAAAACCTTGCACTTGGATTAACCGCATTTACTGCATTTGGAATCGTTGTTTATTGGACATTGGTCTTTGAAAAAATATTCCCAGTGACCGAACTCGTGCCGGGGTACAAGAACTGGTTCATGTCCTTTCCGCTTGCAGATGGTTGGATCGCGGTTACTTCGCTGCTGGCGTTCATTTTCCTGCTGCGCGGAGATGACAAAGCCGCGCTGTTCGGTTTGCTCGCCGCTTCTGGTTTGATCTTTCTCGGCTTGTACGCGCTGCTTTACGGAATCAACACTGGCTTGCTTTTCATCCTGACGACAGATGGAATGATTGAAATCGCCATCAAGATTTATTGCCTTTCGGTGGGATCATTCTTCATTGTGTTTTTTGGGAATCACAGGTACGCATTCAGCTCAGGGTAATCTCGTAGTATGGAAAAATTATTTCAAGATAAATTTGTTTTGATAGTCGGCGTAATTGGTTAAAAAAATCATAAAAGGAGAAAAATAAAATGTCACAAAATGAATTGCACGTTGTTTTCGGTACAGGCGCACTCGGCAAATGGACAGCGCGCGAGTTGGTGAAGTTGGGCAAATCCGTCCGTATGGTCAGCCATTCCGGCAAAGCGGATTCTCGTATTCCCGCTGGAGTTGAAGTTGTCAAAGGCGATGCCTATGATATTGCAAAAAATATCGAAGTCATCAAAGGTGCCACGGCAGTGTATCAATGCGCCCAGCCTCAATATCATGAATGGGCTGAAAAATTCCCGCCCATGCAAAAAGCGATCCTTGATGCTGTCTCTGCCAACGGCGCGAAGTTTATCGTTGGTGATAATCTCTACATGTATGGTGACACAGACGGACAACCCATACGCGAAGACATGCCGTATCAGCCGCATACCAAAAAAGGCAAAGTCCGCGCTGAAATGGCGACTGCTGTTATGGAAGCGCATCGGGCAGGGAAAATCCGCGCTGCGATTGGGCGCGCTTCCAATTTTTTTGGCCCTGACGATGCGGCTGTAACCGATTACGCCATACGCCCGGCCTTGGCGGGTAAATCCATAAATCTACTTGGCAGAACAGACCAGCCGCATACTTTTTCTTATGTCGCAGATTTTGGAAAATTATTGGCAACCCTCGGCACACGCGAAGAGGCGCTTGGCCAGATCTGGTTTACGCCATCTCCCGTGCCCATCACGCAAATTGAGTTGGTTCGCATCATGGAAGAAGTGCTGGGTCAAAAGGTGAAATATATGGCCGCGGGTAAAATGATGACCAGCTTCCTTGGTTTATTTATCCCAGCCATGCGTGAATCAGTGGAAATGCTCTACGAATGGGATAAACCTTTCATCATGGATTCAACCAAGGCCGAAAAAGCCTTTGGCTGGCAGGGAACACCCTTGAAAGATGCCATGCGCGCAACAATCGAATGGTGCAGAGAGAAGTAGTTTTTTTGCACAGGTGGGATCATTAGCGTTATCCCAATCAAGGGTAAAAATTACGTTTTTTATTAGCCACAGCCCACAGGGTAAAAAGCGTACAGAGAAAAATGAGATTTTTTTATAGAGCGAGCTGCGCCAAAAACGCGGCTCGCTTTATGCATCCAATCACCTGTTTTCTGAATACTTCTATATCTTTTCTTCTCACAACTTTTCTCATTTATCCCCGTATATCTTCAAGGGCTTTGCTTTTTACTCAAAAAGTAATAAACTATTATTGACGCTTTATATAAGGAGAATATAGCATGAATAAACAAGGTCGTTCCCAATTGGCGCTTGGTGTTATCCTCATTTTACTCGGCGCGTGGTTCCTCATTGATAAAAATGTACCCGCTTTCCACAACACCTTTGAGCAATATACTCGGTGGCCGATGAATATGTTCTTGATCGGCGGCGGGATATTTATCCTTGGACTTGTACTGGGTCAGCCTGGCATGTCCGTACCCGCAGCGATCGTGGCCGGACTTGGTGGAATTTTCTACTATCAGCAAATCACTAAGGATTTTTCATCCTGGTCCTTTATGTGGGCTCTCATCCCCGGCTTTGTGGGTGTGGGAACTGTCCTTGCCGGTATTCTCGGTGAAAATACGGCGGATAATTTAAAGCATGGCCTTAATTTGATGGTGATCAGCGCAGTGCTGTTTCTTGTCTTTGCATCCTTCCTGGGCGGTTGGTCATTGCTTGGTAACTTTGGTCCTGCGATCCTGCTGATCCTGCTTGGCGTTTGGGTACTCGGCAGCGGCTTATATCGCTCATTCCGCAGCAAAGGAGAATAAAATGGGACGCAATCAATTGGTCTGGGGAGCTGCGCTGCTTCTCATTGGTGGTTTGATGCTTGCCAGTGAGATGGGAGTTCGACTTCCAAACGGCACGTCGCCGACTGACCTCTTTTGGCCAATCGCTCTTCTAGGTGCGGGTGTATGGGTTCTGGTTGGTGTGTTCTTTCGCGGGCAGGTTGAAATGGAAAATATTTCCATTGACCTGCAGGGAGCTTCTTCTGCCAATGTTAAGATCAATCATGGCGCAGGTGAATTAAAAATTCACAGCGGCGCAAATGTCAACGAGTTGGCGCACGGCTCTTTTTCTGGCGGGCTGGACCACAAAGCCAATCGAGACGGAGACAGGCTCGAGGTCAAGATGCGGCCCGTAAATGATTTCATGAAATTCCCTTTCTTTGGAGCTAATTCCCAGATCAATTGGGATCTGGCTTTGAATGCAAATATCCCTATCGCACTAGACCTAAATCTTGGCGCGAACAAATCTGTAATTGATTTGACTGACATGAACATCACAGATCTGGATCTGGACACCGGCGCGAGTGATACCAAAATAATTTTGCCTGCGGGCGGCCGCTTCCGTGCGGACCTGGATCTTGGTGCGGCTTCTTTGGAAGTGATCGTCCCTGAAGGACTCTCCGCACGCATCCGCACCTCTATGGGCGCCGCAGATTTCAAGATCAACGAGTCGCGTTTCCCCCGCAATGGAAGTGTTTACCAATCCCCAGATTTCAACTCCGCTGAGAATGCTGTTGACATGACCATAGATGCTGGCGCGGCATCCATTCGAGTTATCTAAAAAGGAGGAAACTATGAAAAGATTTGATCCGGGGATTGTATTGGGTGTATTGCTCCTCGTGGGCGGTGGTCTTGCGTTGGCGCAGGCTCTCGGCTATCTAAATAATGCCTCAGGTTATTTTTGGGGCGGATTATTCCTTGCTGCCGGTCTGGCTTTTTTAACTATGCTTTTTGGCGGCCATTGGTGGAGCGCATTTCCTGGTTTTACGCTCGCCGCGCTGGGCGTGTTGATTCTGCTGCCCGAGTCGCTTCAAGAGTTTGGCGGGTCGGTCTTTCTGGGTGGGATCGGACTTTCATTTTGGTATGTGTATTTCACCGCCCGAACCGAACGCTGGTGGGCAGTCATTCCTGCAGGCGTGTTGACCGCGCTGGCCGTGATGATCCTCGCCACCCAGCAATTTGAAGAATTTGGTGGAATGATCTTCCTCGGCGGCATTGGTCTTTCCTTTTTTATTGTTTATCTTACCGATCGAGCCGAACGTTGGTGGGCGCTTATCCCTGCGGGCGTGTTGACAACATTGGCCGGCATGACAGTTGCCGCAGATCAGTTTGGCGGATTTCAATCCGCAGGCTTTTTCTTTTTCGGCCTCGCCATCACATTTCTGCTGGTTGCCGTACTTGCAGGGATGAAGTGGGCTTATTGGCCTGCCTTGGCTCTGGGTGTTATGGGTGTGCTGGGGATCGCATCCCTGCTGCAGTTCGCGAATTACCTTTGGGCAGTCGTGCTGATCGCGGCAGGCGGGTTTGTATTATTTCGATACTTCACAGCCAATCGATAAAACTGTATTGCTTCAAAACAACACACCCCCGAATTTTTCGGGGGTGTGTTGTTTTATTTCTGACCTTGGCAGGATCTACTTTTCTTCCACCACTTTTACCCCTGGGAAGAATTGGTGGACAGTACCGGCCACCCAGCCATGTAATGTAGATGGTAATAACGGACAGTCAAGGCAGGCTCCGCCGAGGCGTACTTTTAGCGTCTCGCCGTCGAATGAAACGAATTCCACGGTTCCGCCATGAAACTGCTCAACATACGCGCTCAGGCGTTCAAGCAATCCGCGTAATTGTAGTTCCTGGGATTCCAAATTTACCAATTCCATTGCTTCCTCCTTTATGGTTTTTTCAAGGATTTCTGTGCCGGATACTTTACTCTTCAAAATGGATTGTACCTGCGTGTGCGCATTTTTCCAGCGGGAAGAGACGAATTTAGCCAGCAGGTCTAAAATCGTCTGCCCGCTTTCAGGTTGTTTGTTCATCAAACTACGCAGGTCTGTACCGCGGATGCGAAGCGCTTTTATTCCAGATTTACTAATCGCGCTGGATGTATAATGACTTCCTACAACAGCAGACCACCCAAAAACATCCCCCTGGGATAAATTTGTAACGGTAATGGGCGGACCATCGTAAGGCTTGTATTGGACCTGGATTGTACCCTCTAAAATTAGATATAAATATGTGGACGGCGAATTTTGTGCAAAGACCAGAGTTTCAGGCGCACATGAAAAATTCTCAAATAGAGGTATTAACAAATCCATTTGAGCAGGTTCAAGGTTTTGGAAGAGCGGGATGTGTTCGGTAGAATCCAACATTTGATTCCATGTTAATCAAGGTCTGGACAACTTTCCAGTACTAAATATCCTAAAGTCAGTGACATTTTTCCCGTTTTTATTTTGCGTCTGTTTTCCTGAGTTATACTTTTGGAAATACCAAAACTAAACTCAAAAATTCGATTCGCCTTATTGGATGTGAACCATGAAGAAAATATACCGACCTTCCCCAGTCCGTTTCTATGCCATGCTAATGATCGGCATTGGCCTGGTTTCGATTGGGGTCATGCTCTTCCTTTTGATGAAAAATAAATCTGATGTTGCCGCTTCTTCCCAGGACTTTTCAACTGTTCCGGTCCAGGTAGATTTTGCCGCTCCGAAACTTGACTTGACCGACTTATCAGGCAGGAGTGTTTCTTTGGATGATTATTCGGGGAAAGTGATACTCGTAAACCTGTGGGCTACCTGGTGTCCCCCGTGTCGCGATGAAATGCCGACCCTGCAAAAATTTTATGAAAAATATAAAGAGAAGGGTTTTGTATTGATCGCCATTGATCAGGAAGAAACGCCTGAGGTCGTCGCTCCTTTTGTGGCTGAGTTTGGTCTGACATTCCCCGTTTGGCTGGACTTGGATTATTTGGCAGAGCGTGAATTTAATACCTCAAACTTACCCAGTTCATATGTGATCGACCGTAATGGAACAGTCCGTCTGATGTGGATTGGCGGTATCTCAAAATCAAACCTTGAGAAATATGTGCCTGATATTATTTTGGAGTAGAACATGGAAATAAAAATAAATTGGAACGGCGGGATGTCTTTTAGCGGGGTTGGCGATTCTGGTTTCGTGCAAAAAATGGATGCAGATAGTGTTGTTGGAGGCGAGAATACTGGCGCCCGTCCGTTGGAATTTTTAGCGATGGGGCTTGCTGGTTGCACGGGCATGGATGTTATTTCAATTCTCCAAAAGAAGAAACAATCCGTTTCCAATTTCCAGGTATTTGTGCATGTGGATCGCGCTGAAGAGCATCCAAAAGTGTTTGTCAATGCCCTGGTCGAGTATATTGTCACAGGAAAAGACGTGGATGAATCCGCTTTGCTGCGCGCAATCGAATTGTCAGCAGAGAAGTACTGCCCCGCGCAGGCGATGTTGAGCAAGGCGTTTCCGATACAATTGGTCTATAAAATAATTGATGAAAACGGATCTACACTGGTGAAAGAAGGACGATACACCCCGAAGTAGATTTTTGGAAAGCTGTCTATTATAAAAATACAACACAATTGCCTGTGCTGTATTTTTTGTTAACTAGGGGTTCCCTGAGCTTATTGAGGTGAACGCGTCGCCGCAATCACAGGCGGTGACGATGCCGCTGCCTTTGGTTAAAGTCCCCTCGTATTCTCTACTTCCATTATGGGTTATCCATCCATTCATGGTCAGTGGGATGACGCTATCCGCTGTAATCCACTCACCATTGTATTTGCGTGCGATATGAACATGTGTACCTGTAGCGTGTCCGCCTTCACAAGAAGGGTAGCCGATCATCTGCCCGGCTTTCAAGTCGGCACCTAAAGGTGCGCGCTGTTCTGCGGCAAGATGCAGGTAAAAGATGACCCAGCCTGTGCGCTCGTCGCCGTCTGCATCTAGGTCAAGCGCGATGCCGTCAATGTCAGAGCGGACAATAAGTCCGTCGGCCATTGCGGTGGCATAATTCTCGCTGCCTGAAGTCACACAGCCTGATTGTTCAGAGGGCGGAGCGAAATCGATCGCGGCGAGTGGTTCGCCGGTGCCCCAGCCTGTGTGGGGTCCGCCGGTATAAGACCAGATCTGGTTATCTGGAAATGGAAGAAGAAAGGGGGGTTGACTCAGGCTGCCGGGGATAAGCACCAAAGGGTGATTCCACGGATTGCCGAACAACTTTCCGTATGTCTCGATCAAACCGCCCGGCCCGGTGGCGGCTGCGTACTCATCTCCCGAAAAAATTTTTGAGTAATAGTATTGAGTCGCGACAGATCCAGCATTTTGCCAGGGGTCAGGTCTGATCAGGATCTCGTTGGTATCTTCAAATTCTAGCAGAGTGCCGTTCCGCCAGCCATAATACCCATTGTTTAGAATGTTGGCAGCCAGGACGAGTTGCAGATAAGGCGATTCCCAAAAGCGACGCGTAAGCCCCAGCAAGTTCTTTTTTACCGGCGGTTCAGGATTTGTGAGCGCGCCGCCTTGATATTCTAGAATTGCAAGTAGAAGGCGCGGACTGACGCTGTAATTGATGGCAACGTAATTCACCATCTCTGCACCAGTGCGCGTTTCACCGCTGACATAAACTCGATAGGCTTTTAACCAGCCGGGTTGATTGGCGACAAAGGCGGCGGTGTTAAAACCAATATCAGCAGGGCCGTTGACAAAGGCATGGTCGGGGATGATCTGGAAGGGACTGCCCCACAAAGCGCGGTAATAAATGGGAATCCGCATGGGCATACCGGGTGGCATGGTGGTGGCGTCGCGTGGGATCTGCTGGTTGGCTTGAAATATTTCATCCACACTTGTGTTAAAGCGTGCAGCAAGTGATGGAAGAGTGTCGCCATTTTGAGCAGTGTAGTCTACCAGTTCGCCGGGGGCGTAAGTTTTTCGTGTAGGGATTGGAGTTTGTGCGAATACAGAAAATGTTGGATCATCCTGTTGGTCTGGCGCGGAGGCAGTCCCCATATTTTGATCGGTTGTCTGTGGACTGCATGAAGTTATGAGGATCAGGAGTGTCAAATAAAGGGTGATGAAACTATGAATTACTTTTTTTATATTATTCATTTTCGCGGATAATAATTGATTTGCTTTCACTATTTATATCGGCGATCACAAACTGGTCTTCTCGGATGAGCTTACCTTCATAAGCCTTTCCTCCGGCAACAACACGCCACCCGCTCAGGACGAATGGGATGGGTCCATCTGCAGTGACCCATTCACCATTATATTTTCTCGCAAAATGAAGATGTGTCCCGGTCGAAACTCCGCCTTCACAAGATGCATGCCCGATACGATCGTTTGACTCTAGCCATGTTCCCACGGCCACGCGGTCCTTTGGGCTGATGTGCATATAAAGAAGATTCCAGCCCGTTTGTTCGTAGCCGTCTCCATCCAGGTCAACCATCACCGCGCCATTTTCTGAGCGGACAACAAGCCCAGGTGCCGAAGCAGTAACCCAGGTTGAGGTTGGGATACAGCCGGTGCGGTCTGCGGCTGGAGCAAAATCAATCGCGGCGAATACACTGTGTACCTGGCCATATATTTTTGGATTCAATTGTCCCCAGCCGTTGTGCGGTCCTCCGGTAAAACTCCATTTTTGATTTGGCTCAAATGGCAGAACCAGCGCGGGTTGATTTAAGGCAGCTGGAAAGATTGGATTGATCCCATCTGCGAGTTCCCAGGGATCGCCAAACATTTCCATATACATGGCAGGGAAGCCTGATGTTGGGTTAATGATCTGTGCCCATTGCGATTGATTATGAAGACGTGAAAATAAATATTGGATCGCGACCGTACCGGCATTTAAACGCGGATCGAGGCGGAGAGTGGATCCATCGGGAAAATCAAGATGGGTCAAGGTGCCGGCCCGCCATCCGTAATACGCGATCGACAGGTTGTTGACTGCCCATACCAATTGCACGCTCATGCCTTTGTAGTGATAGTCGTTGAATCCCATTGGGTATTCTGTGTGAAATATGTCCACAGGCTGACTGCGTACCCAATGACTTTCAAATTCCAGTAAGCCCAGGATCATCCGCGGATTGATGGAGTTTTCAAGCGCAAGACGTTTGATCGCGTCCGAGCCTTTGATCTTGCCAGTCGACCCCAGATAATCTTCAAAATCGCTTAAGTAGCCGTTTTGTTGATCTACAAACTCTTCTATATCAAAGTCGGCGGCGGTGATGGAGAAAATGATCTCTGCATCTGGCATGATTTGAATATTGGGAGTGGTCAGTTCATTAATGCGGTTTGGAATGACCAGCAGCGTGCCGGGGTCTATCAATGTCGTTTTGGTCAGGTCAGCATTTGATGTTATTTCTGATTCTTTCACACCGAAACGATTTGCGACGGCGGAAAGCATATCTCCACTTTGGGCGTAGTATAGGAATGGCGCGGCGTCAGAGGTGTCAATTGAAAGGGTGGCGGTCGGCGTGTTTATGGTTTCTATGCTGCTCGTTGTCGATTGGGGAGTCAAGGCAATGACGGCGTTTGTCGCGATGGCAGGGGGGGGAGTTGACGTGGGAAAGATGATCGGGTCGTCTTGGACAGCAAAAGGGTCGAGGGGAGGCGGAGTTTGGGACGGGGGGATAATCAGCGTACCATCTGCTGTCGGTGTTTGTGGAACTCCCCAAATGGATGGGGATGCTGCGCATGCGGATAAAGTCAGTGATAGAACAATGATGATTGCGAAGATGCGATACATGGTGAATTGATTATATCCGCTGAGATTAACTCTGAATTAGCGTGTGATCAAATTAAGCGGGTCGGCTCTGTCCAATGCTTCAATGGTTTGAGGTCCTTTAGAGAGGAAGCCATCATATTCTATACCGTTACCGCTTGAGGTCCAGCCGTCGATGACAAATGGGCGCTTTCCATCTGCTGGGATCCACTCACCGTTGAATTTGCGTGCAATGTGCACATGAGTGGCGTTTGAAAACCCCCCTTCACAGGATGCGTGCCCGACGCGTTCGCTGGCAAAAATATATTGACCTGTTTGGATACGATCCTCGGCCGCAATATGCATGTAAAAAATGACCCAGCCCGTCTGTTCATAGCCGTCATTGTCAAGGTCTTGCATTACTGCCCCGTCATCGGACCGGACCACAAGCCCATCAGCCATGGCGGTGACCCAATATGGACTTGTGGAACAACCGCTTTCACCTGGTGGTGCGAAGTCGAGCGCCCCCCAAGCCGAGCCTGAATCCCAGCCGCCGTGCGGTCCACCGGTGAAATACCAACTTTGCCCCTTTTCGAATGGTAGGGTCATTGGCGGTTGTGTAATGGATGTTGAGACCAGCGGTTCGATCGCAAAGTTGAATGGGTTTCCGAAGAAAACAAAATAGGTGAGCAGGAAGCCGGTGCCGTTAACATCCTTTTCCCATGCAGTGCGTTCATCAAGTTGCGAAAAGAAATATTGTACTGATGCGGTGCCCGCATTGATGGCGGGGTCGATCAGAATGACCGTGCTGTCTGCCAATGCCCAGGTGGAAAGCGCATTCGCTTTCCACAAATAATATCCGCGGTTTAGTGTATTTGCCGACCAGGTGAGCTGTCGATATAAGCCGATGTGGTTTACATCCAACATTCCCATGGGATAGTCAATGTTGGCTGGCTGCGGATTTGTCACCCATCCGCTTTGATATTCAAGCAATGCCAGAAGTAAACGCGGGTTGACCGAATAATTTTGTGCGACGAGTAGAATGATCTCATTGCCATTTAAAAATCGTCCATTCACATCCTGTGAATAACTGGCCAGGTATCCATGCTGGCTTTGAATGAATTCACCGATGTCGAAATAAATGCTGGCAGGGCCGTATACCAACTCGGAATCTGGAATGATCTTGAAAGAAGTACCCACATCCCCGGGCACCGCAGCGGGGACATTTAACTGCATCCCGACGGTTAAAAAATTGGGGTCGATCAGGTTGTTGGATTGCATTAAAGTTTCCATGCTGATGCCAAATTGATCAGCGATGCTCATTAGAGTATCGCCAGGCAAAACTTCATATTGTTCCGCATCCAGTCGGGGGGTTGGCAGGAATCGGCCTCTGTCGGGGGTGGGCGTGCTCTGAACTTGGTTGGCTGCATCTTCCGCGATCGGTGAGACAGTCAATGCTGCGCGGGCAGGCGTTGGTTTGCGTGTTCCCGTGACGGATACTTGTGGATCTGCATCCGTAAAGACTTGTGTGCCGGCAGGGATCGGCAGAAAGGGATCATATGTCGCATAAATAACAGGCGGTGTGGCTGAAGATGAACAGGCTGTGAGTAGCAAGGCGAAAAAAACGCCGTAAAGGATTTTTTGAAATGACATGAGCAGGATTTTACCAGCGGATTGGTGAATATGTCGTCATTAAAGCATAAGAGGCACAGAATTTAACTCTGTGCCTCCTGCCGCAATTCATTGATATTACGATTGGAAACCGGAACCCATAATGTAATTTTCCAACCCGCGAATCTCGCTTTCCTTGTTTTCGATCACAGCGAACATCACATCACGCATCGAAACCAGACCGACGAGATGTTCGTTCTCCACAACAGGCAAATGGCGGATGTTATACTGCCTCATTAAGCCAATGCATTGTTCAGCGGATGTCTCCATCGTGACTGTGACCATTTTGGAGATCATTACGTCTTTGATTATCGTCTCTTTTGCCGCATGGCCTTCGATCTCACCTTTATATAGATAATCGCGTTCAGTATAGATTCCAACGATCTTCCCGCCTTCGGTGACCAAAACTGCGCCAATATGGGCGTCTGTCATCACTTTAATGGCTTGCAAAACGGTATCTGTGGATGCCACGGAATAATTGGTTTCGGTCTCTTTTGATTCGAGTAGTTTGCGGACAGTTGTCATGGGCGGGTTCTCCTTGGGCACTATTTTACGCCAATTCCACTTTGACTGCCACAATTTTATATTCAGGAATTTTTGCCACCGGGTCAAGCGATGCGTGTGTCAACTCATTGGCCGATGCGTTCGGGAAGTGGAAATTCGCATACACCATGCCGGGCGGCACACGGTCAGTCACCCAGGCTTGCGCCGAAATATTTCCGCGGCGGGATGTGACTCGCACAAAGCTCTTTTCGATCAATCCCATCTTTTCCGCGTCATTCGGGTTGACTTCGATCAAAGCCGCGCCGTACACTTCCATTAATCCTTTCGCGCGGCGCGTCATCTGTCCGCCATGCCAGTGATATAGCACGCGACCTGTACTCATTAACATTGGGTAATTGTCATCGGGTTTTTCGGCGGGCGGCACATGATCGATCGGCATGAACTTGCCTTTGCCGCGCGTGAATTGTTTGGTGTGCAAAATTGGAGTTCCCGGATGGTCTGCTGTCGGGCATGGCCATTGCAATCGTTCGCCTGCTTCGAGTCTTGCGTGTGTGATGCCTCCGTAGGATGGGGTTAACGCGTTGATCTCGGACATGATCGCGGATGTGTCGGCATAGTCCCAGCCAGAATAAGGCGCTTCGGACTGTACCCGCTCACTGGTCCCGGCCAAGAGGCGTTTTGCAATCTGACAGGTGATCCACCAATCATCCCGCGCGTCGCCTTGAGTCGGAATCGCCTTGCGCACCATCTGCACGCGCCGTTCGGTGTTTGTGAATGTGCCATCTTTTTCTGCGAAGGTAACACCGGGCAAAAGTACGTCTGCATATGCCGCAGTTTCGGAGGGGAAGATTTCC
>JADJNA010000032.1 GCA_016709305.1 Candidatus Villigracilis saccharophilus | reverse complement strand
GTAAGACATTGGGAACCGTGGTGGAAGTATTGTCACGTGCCCGCGCTGCGTAAAGGAGTGGGTGGCAGGCTAAATTCCTGGCACTTTTTCCGCCTTCCGTCCTGGTCGTGATCGCGATCACGACTCCCGGACGGCAGATTGTATTCCCGCCAATCCCCTGTTGTTATCCCCGGTCATCATCGGCTCGGGCGTTTCATACTGGCTTTCGATGCGCATGATCCGCAATGGATTATCGATCGAAGCCTCGATGGGGTTACAACCCGGTCAGCAAGGCGAGATCCGCATGGACCGCATGGGCAGAGTCTTGTAAGTGAAAGGCATCCTGCGTTTCACGATCGCGATGCTGGCAGTCCCATTCGTATGCGGGACGGCCTTTGTCATCGGATATGTGATCCTGGTGGCGCTCACCATTCCCCAACTGCCCGCCTGGGCGCAAAAGAGTGTGACCGATTTGATGCTGGATATTCCCCAGCATTCAGAATCGGCCGACAACGGGTCGCGGCCTCCATCCTCCGCTGCCGGCATCAGCGCCGTGCGCTGGGCAGAGTATGTCGGTTCCAAGTCCAGCGTGCACGGCATGCCGATGAAGGGACCCATTCAGCACTGGAGCACATGGTATGACAAACCGTTGCTGAGTTGTGTCTTTCACGATCCAAGCTACGAGTCACAGCAGGGTTGACCTGCCTGTGAATGAAGGCACGCCGATCTACACGACCATCGCCCGGCCGGTGGTCTGGGCCGCGGAAAATGGACCGTGGGGGAATCTGGTTGTGGTCGAGAATGATGGCTACCAGGTCTGGCTGGCACACCTGAGCAGTATTGAGGTCTCCGAGGGCGACATCCTGGAATACGGCGGCTTGATCGGGTTGAGCGGCAATACCGGCAATAGCACGGGCGGGCATTTGCATTACGGCATCAAGCACAGGACCGGGCGGGCAGTTTCGTCTGGCTCGACCCGCGCCTACTTCACAGAAGACGAGATCATCCCCATCGGCTGTTCGGACTGACGCGTGACGGTCCGCATCGGAAACATCAATTTTTCAGACTGGACCAGCCTGCACTTCGAAGACGGCTGGTCGGACACCTTTATCCTGCGCGTCTCCGCGCTGGCCTGCCTGCCTCCCTTATATTATAAGGAACCGCTGCGCCGCATGCTGACCCAACTGGAAAAAATAAGGTCCAGCGCTTCGATCTGGATACAGGTCGATGGCCCCGGAGAGTGGTTCGCGGCCGAAGTCCACAACGCTCTGAAAAACAGACTTCCACTGCCATATGCCGTGACCCGCGCGGGTATCACGGTTCATTATCTGGATTTTTCATCCCCTCCCACCCTGCTGTATTCCCGTCCACCCGCGCCACCTGTTTCAGATGAAGTTATACCAGACCTGCCGCTGTCCGAACTGCGCTGCCTGCAGGCTCTGGGCAGGATGATCAAAGGAAATGACATTGAGATCGCGGCCCTGGCCGGCCTGGATCTGGAAAAGACCAAAACTGTTCTGGCAGATCTGTCCTGCAGGGGGCTGGTCGTGTATAAAACCGGACATAGGCTACATCGCCGTCTTTTCAGACCGCGGCAGAACGACCTCTTCCCGCTCTGGCACATCCTGCCGCGCGGAAGACACCTGGCCTTGCAAAGCTGGGTCGTCCCAAAAGGAGTGAGCTTTCGCACCCGACGCGAGGCGTACCTGTGGCAGATCGGGAGTAAACACCGCCGCTTAGCACGCCTCTGGACCGCCTGGCTACAATCCGCCTGGCCCTGGCCAGGATATGGACCGGCTGGAGCGAAGTGCGCATTCCGGGTTCGCGCGTGATCCCGGATGGTTTGGCCTGGGGCCGGGCCCAGGGTTATGAAACACTTTTCTGGCTGGAAGTCGGGGATGAACATCGGAGCATTGACCAGATCACAAACGTCACAGCCTTTCGATTGAACCAGGCCGTGAAGTTTTGCGCCTTAACCGGGGTCCGCCTGGTGTACACGCAGTTAAGTACACGCTGGGTTCGTCAGGCTGTCAAAAGGGGTTGCGCGAATCTGCCTCGAAACACCGCCGTGGTCCTGGCCGATTGGGGCAGGTTCGGAAAATTACCCATTCTGGAATGGGGCAGGATCACCAGTGACATGTAACGGGCGTCGGTTCTGTGTCGCGTCTCATCGCCCGACAGATTTTTTGTTAGGCCTACATTTATGGGAGACGTCAGAGGCATCCTTATTTCCCCGATGGGCACTGATACGTCGTTGATGTAAAACTGATTCCTGTACTCACAGTCCGCTTTTCTTCCACCAATCAACTCCAACCTGATGTTCCCCGGGTTGAAAACCGATCGACTCGTATATCCTGGCGGCATGCTAATTCTCATCCGCCACCATCACAAGGGTTTCTACCTTCATGTTCTCAAACGCGTACTGTAGGCGTGAGGGTGTTTACACTCTTGAATTTCTGGCCTCAGATGCACCAACTGTGTGAAATCCCCATAAGGTGCATCTTGTGTCCCAAAGCCGGTTTGATCATTTTATCTATGAGCGGCACAAATAGGACACGAACATATTTCTTTATTCAAGTAAGGTATCTATTGCTCTTCGAGCCTCTTTTAATACACGTTCAGAAATCCATAATGATGAGCTTGCTAGGTTGCCCAGCAATTGAAGTGCAAGTGCTTTATCAAGAATGTTTTCATTTGCAACATTCCACAAAAGTATTCCAATTGACCCATGAACTTCCAACCCAACTGATTCGGCAAACTGGCGCGCTTGCGCATCATCAGTAAGCAGCCAATCGGCATGTTCCTGCAATGCCAAGCCAATAGCTTCTGCTTCCCCGCCGTCAATTTGATTCGCTTTCACCCATTTTTCGGCTTTTTGTCGGGTCGATTTTTCAAGATCAACAATCCTTACCCACTGCGGTGGATGCCAGCCTTGTGCATTTGCTTCAAACTCAATTGCCACAAGTGAAGGTATCAGAATTTCACCCGCCAGCGACAGTAGATGAATCGCTCCCGCTTCGCTTAAGTGTAGGAGTGGTCCCGTGTCGCATACAATAATTCGCGTCATTTCTTTTTGCCTTTTTGTTTAACCGCCCAGTTAACATCGGCTAGCTGATACTTTTCTGCCAAGGCACGATCAATAGGCATTTTCGGAATGAGACGAATCGAGCCATCCTCTTCAACAAGGACTTCAAGCAGATCACCTTCATTCAATTTTGCTTTTCGACGGGCTGGAGCTGGCAGGGTAATTTGCCCATTGCTACGAACTTGTAAATATTCAGACCTGGCTTCTCGCTTTCTCTAAATCTGATTTTCTGATTTCTCATATATCAAAACACCACGAATAACCAAATGTCAATCTAGAAAGATTGGAATTTCGTTTTTCTTTCAGTGGTTGTGTTCATATCCTGTTTCTGGTTGTTATATAATACCTATATAACCTTACCTGCAGAAGACATTTTGGCGCAAGATGAATCTTATCCCCATAAGATACAGGAATATCACAACTGAGGAAATTGCGACAAATATTTATACCTGATTTATAAATCAGGTATAATACAGGTATGATGAATATCACATTTTCCCGCAAAGCCACTGAGGTTATATTCCAAGATGCCATCCAGCGTGATATCACCACCGCCCGTCGCACCTCTCTTCTTCAAATTCTATGGAATGAACGCTACCTTACTCGCGCTCAATTAATAGCCAGGGTTGAATACAGGCTTGGAAGGAATTGTTTTGGAATAGCTGCATGGGAGGATGTTTTTTACCGTGATATGCGTGTGGTCAAAAGGGCATTTCAAGCTGCCAATTACATCTTGGATTATAGTCGTAATAGGGAACATCTTGGTTACTACCTTCGTGGACAATCGGCATTATCGCCCGAATTCCAGCAAATAGTGAAAGCTAGTGCTGCTGAAGCAGATCAGCGCCAGATTGATATTTACCACCAGCTATCTGCTGCAGCCCGCTTTCGACAGGGATGTGCCATTAGCGATACTGCCCGAAAGGTGGTGGCCTATCGAATCCATTTGGAAAATCCACGACTTACTCCCCAGGAAGCCAATCGCATGGCATTACAACGAGCGTACATACTATGAATGATAAACCACTAGACATTACTGATTTTCTCAAACTCATTCTTGAAGCACTCAAGGCTTCTGGAATCGAATATATGATCGGCGGTGCGATAGCTGAGTGGGCTTGGGGTGAACCACGGGCAACTCAAGACTTGGATATTGTCATTAACCTGCCCATCAAGGCGATTGGCAAGTTTTCCAAGGAACTTGAGAAAAGAAAAATGCTCGTCCCAGCCGACATTATTTTGGATACAATGATGGAAGACCGGGCAGACATTCCGTTGAATGCGATCCATATGTACAGCGGTCTCAAAGCGGACATATATTTGATGCGGGATGGCGACACACTTCGGCAGAGCGCATTTCAAAGAAGGACAATTGTTGATTATGGTCCGCCTATTGGGAAGGTATATGTTCATTCCCCGGAGGACTTGATTCTCTACAAGCTCATGTATTTGGGATTGAGTGGGCAACCCAAACATGCCCGGGATATTGCAGCGATTCTTCGGGCGAAAAAAAATCAACTTGAGTTTGGGTATATCGAAGAATGGGTTAACCAACTGGGATTGGGTTCTGTTTGGAAGGAAATGCTAGACACCGTTGTATAAAAATCCTTATTTCTATATAACCCGTTTTCAAGATGACGACTGTTTGGGGGAAAAGTAAACTGTGTCTAATCCCCATAAGACGCATCAATATGTTTGACCTTTTTTTCCACTTCTCAAAGTCTACCATTAAGTCATATATTATCTACGAGCTTCAGGTAAAGTCAAAAACACCACCTTTCCACTGAGTTGTCATCTTATGGCTGTAGCAAAGTCGATTGACAGGATTTGAAGTTCATGGCGTCATCTGAACAGATTTTGTCGAAACTACCTTTTTTCGTTTTCTATACGAAGTCAAAGCGCAGAATTCCTGACTTTGCTACAGCCATGGTTGTCATCTTGCTAAATCTGTGGTTTTGAATTATTATTCACAGCATGAATAATAACGCGAGCCAAAACACTTATCGTGAACGCTGGCTTACACCTCTACTTCAAGATGCAATTAAGGATCATCCAGTCATTGTCTTGACCGGTGCTCGACAGGTGGGTAAAAGTACACTCCTTTTTAATACTGAACCTTTCCGTAATTGGCGCTTTCATACTCTTGATGATTTTGATGTTTTGGAACAAGCGCGTTCAAATCCTGAATCTTTATGGGCTGGAACCAATCAAGTTATCCTGGATGAAGTCCAAAAGGCGCCGGAACTTCTGCTCGCTGTCAAAAAGACTGTGGACCGAAACCCAGGTAAATATCAATTTGTATTATCTGGTTCTGCCAATTTGCTATTGATGAAGCAGGTAAGTGAAAGCCTGGCAGGCCGTGCAATTTATTTTGTGCTTGATCCCATGTCCGTTGGAGAAATGAATAACCGGCCTTACCCGGATATTTTAGTACGTGTCTTGAATGGTGAATTCCCTGAAGAAAGTTCATTAACTGCGGATCTTCCTGATCCAGCAGAGTTTATCCTCCGGGGTTTATGCCTCCACTCCTCAGTTTGGATTCTTCGCAAGCATGGACAAGGTGGTGGGAAGGGTATGTTGCGACCTACCTTGAGCGTGATCTTCGGCAAGTTGCTCAAATTGATGCGCTGTTGGATTTCCGCAGAGTTATGGTATTAGCAGCTTTGCGCTCCGCTCAGTTAATTAATCAGTCTGAGATTTCCCGGGATGCGGGACTATCTCAACCGACCACACACCGGTATCTAAATTTGTTGGAGACCACCCACTTGTTCGACCGTTTACCCGCTTATACGGCAAGTCATACAACCCGGCTATTGAAATCTCCAAAGGCATTTTTCAACGATCCTGCATTGGCGGTTTTTCTATCTGGCTATTTTGAATTGGATGATCTTCGTAAAGCACGCGAATATGGTTCGTATTTTGAGACATTTATTTATCATCACCTGAGAATTCTGACACGTTTGATGACTCCGTCAGCACGTCTTTATTTTTGGCGCACTCTCGAAGGGAATGAAGTTGATTTTGTTCTTGAATATGGCAGGCACCTGCTTGCTATAGAAGTGAAACTTACAGATAATCTCGGATATCGTGATACAGCGGGTCTGCGGTTATTCTTTGAAAAACATCCAAAGGCATCTGGTGGTTTGATTATATATGGGGGAACAGAGATCAAGCGCTTGGATCAGAAGATTGTTGCAATCCCATGGTCTTTGATAACAGGGTAAATCCATCTCTTTAATTAGCCCGTGCATCTTATGGGGATTCCACAGAGATACCATACCGGTGGGCAAGATATTACAGCCTGGTTGATGGGGGTTCTGGTCAAGGAAACCGTGTGGTGGGGAAACCGCTCAACGGTTTAAGCGGTCGCGGTTCATCGAGAGTCTGGAAACTCCTGCTCAGCCACTTCCTGAATTCGTCATGCGATCAAGTTCACGCAGAACACCGATCAATTTTCGCTCTCTCCGCCCGATCAGGCTTTTGCCACGAACAAGCAAATTGAAATTAGAAACTTCATGCCTATTGAACTTTTAATCCAAAAGTGAGTACAGGCTTACGAAATATCATCATCCAAAAAACGCACGGACCTCCGCCAGAATCACATCGCTATGCTGTTCAGGAAACCAGTGATTAAATTGTTCATAGATCACCAGGCGGCAATCGGGGCGGGATTTAATTTTTCGTTCAAACGCCGCTGTCGAAGCGATGCGGTCCTGTTTCGTTCGCAGGTAGAGCACGGGGAAAGGGAAGTCCAGATATTCAGGTTTGTAGAACAGAAAAAATAAAGCCTGCGGCAGGATCGTCAGAAGCAGGCTGGGGCGGTCCCAATAGTGATAGGCATCCTTCCATAAGTCCAAGGCGGTCTCCGAACGATACCCTGCCGCACTTTCGATCGATCTGGCGACCGGCTTCTTTAAAAATGGAATGTACCAAGCGGATCCAAACCAAATACCATACAACCATGTAAACGCATTCAAGCCGTGCTCGAAGACATCATAACGAAACGAGGACCCGACAGACAACGCCACCATCTTTTCGATCGGTGGATTCTTCCGTCCGCGCGCCCAACGCCAGGTATGGGTGGCGCCCCAATCATGCGCAACGAAGATCAGCCTGCCGGTCGGGCTTTTCCGAGACAGGTCGTCCATCGTCTCATCAAACTCACGACTCATGACACCGCCCACCAAGGCTGCCAGCCCTGGGAAGTTCGGGTTATCGTGCCGGTTCGGGAACGCATACGTATAAAGGCTGCGTCCCCGCAGCCAGGGTTGATCTCGTTCCGCTTCGGAGAAATACGCTGTGAACATCTTTGGCGAATCGGGAAACCCGTGCACGAATACAATCGGGCTTTTATCAGTTTTGCCGGCATCATACACGCAGGTCAGTTTTGCATACATCTGCAGCACACTCCAGAATAGAATTGTAGCTATTTACCTACACCCCGTAAACATTAAAAGGGCATCACGAGCTTCATCAAAAAACAGCGAAAGTCTGGGATATTCCCCATGCACGATAGCTCGGAATATTAATCATCCACCCATCCACTTCAGGACTTATAGGCTTTAGGGCCAAAGCCTATCTCGTCCAAGTTTACCTCATCCCAATGACGCGATAATTCAGGAAGCCCCCATGCAGGATCTGCCTGCCAGCGCCTCCATTCTTCATATAAAGAACGCCGTTCCGTGGTTACCAGCCTGAGCGCCCTTACCCCTTCAGCCTGAATTTCACACGCCTTTTCCCTGGAATAGACACCCACCTTTTGGGCTTCAATAAATTCACCATCGTCCTTCCACTTCCATTCGGCCATATCAGGCTTGATCACGACATCCAGCATATGATCCATCGTGTCAAAACCAATTCCTGTGCGTCGAATGGGCTCCTGCAAATTGATATACCAGCAGTTCAAATTTCGAGTGCCAGTTTCCCACATCAGATATGTGCTGAACGAATCGCCAGGCACGATCAAGAACAATACATCGGTTCTTTCCCACTGGCAATCGACAATTTTTATTTTTTCCGGCGTCAGTAATTCTCCTGGTGTGGGCTTGTGGTCGGTGTCCTTGCCGACTACACCGGCCGGCATATATAGAACAATTAATTCCGCTGTGTCTTGAACAACGATCGTTGGGTATGCCCAAAAGACCTTATTGCCAACACCGCGCAAGGCCGCATTTTCGCCCGCCATCCAGAAAGTATTTTGACTCATTTTATTTCTCCCAAATTATGACAGGAAAAAAAACTACTCTCCCCAGGAACCGTTTGCCCCATGCAACTCGAACAATATTTTGCCTGTATCAACATCCCAAAAGCGGACAATATTTAATGCGGCTTCCTCATATCCCACTTCTGTCGAGACCAAAGCGTCGGAGTCTCCAAGCCATTCCATATGAGTGTAAATCGAAGCATTGTTCAATCCAAATGATTTCACAAGCTTGCCCGTGTTCGTATCCCATATCCGAATTATGCCACCGCCCGTTGCCAGTTGACCTCCATCGGGAGACCACGACAGGCTGAAGACGGCATTTTGATGCGCTCTCCGGATAAATCCATCACACTTGTTGGTTGCCACAGTCCAAAAACAGACCGTTCCTTCCGCCTGTCCTGACGCGATCCGCTCTCCGTCGGGCGACCAGGCGATCTGCATGGAACTGCCTGTCCGTTGATCGAACAGGCGCACCGCTTCATCCGTGCTGACCTTCCAGCGCCGAATACCACTTGCCAGATCCCCGGTTGCGACGAGCCGCGTCCCGTCCGGAGACCAGGCGATGCTATGAGGGGAAAGCGTATCCTGGCGGGAAATGATCTGTGCCGTTTCAATGTCATAGACCCGCACGCCCATCCAATTCAGGTTGGTTGCCAGGGAAAGGCTGTCCGGCGACCAGGCAATATCTCCGTACACGGCATCCAGGGTGTCATCGTCCCCTGTTTGTTCAAACCCGATTTCCCAGGTAGCAGTATCCCAAACGGTGAGATGGGCTTTTCCAAATTCTGAATTTCCCGAAACCAGGCTGCCCGCCGCCAGTTTTTTCCATCAGGCGACCAATCCACCAGATAAAACTCTCCTCTTTACTCAATGTTTGCAGATATTTGTCTGAATTGAGATCATACAAAACCACGCCCTGCGAAGTGGCAAAAGCGATGGTTTTCATATTGGAGCTGACATTAAATGAACGGATGCGGCCGGGGAGTGTCCCCATAATTTGGGGTTTGACTGTGGAACCTGGCATGGGTGTTGCCAGTCCATACGCGGTTGTGAAAACGGGCTGCGCTTCCACGGTCTGGCAGGCTGTCAGGAGTGTGACGGCTAACGCAACAATTAAAATAGGCCAAATTTTCATCAGAGTCGCGGCATGGAAACCCCTTGCTTTAGCAATGGGGAGGAAATGCCGCCTCCTTCTTTTGAATTGGTTTCAATTTTCAATTAAAGCCTCTGTTATAATTTCGGTAAGGCACTCCATTTTTTTTTGGAGACAACAGCTTTCAGTACCTTACCAATTGAGAATAGAAGGTTGCAGAGAATAATCGTTCTTTGCATAAAATCCTCAGCGTCAAAAGTGTAAAACTTTTGTAACTTCGAGCCAGTCCTTTGTGACTGGCGGGGCAGTTGTAAACCTGCCATTGATCTCAACCCTAACGGGTTAGGGATAAAGCCTCCGCCTTTAGGCGTGAGGTTGTTTACCTTGCATGTCTCCATCTATGCACCCAAGCATACACGAAGTTTTCAGAAATAAAAGTACGTCTCCCCGCTGACTGCCCTATTGATGCCATATCCTCCCCGCCGGGAAATCGATAACAAAACCAGATGGCTATCAGCCCGTGAAAGAAGGCGTGCGCCTGATCAATCCTTTCAACATTTCACAATCGCAACATTTTCAAATAAAAATAGCGCATAATAATCCAAATACTAGTTTGAAGGAATGAATTTATTCTTCCATCCCATCTTCTCTCACTTCCCACAAATCATCCAGCTTGCTGGAAAACCACAACTCGACATATTTCAAACGCGGCTCTGTAATTTCAGCATTGCCCGTCAGGGTGGAATAACTTTTGTGAACGAGTCTCAAATTGATATCTGAGCGAATTGCCCGGATTTCACGATATAACTTTGTGATATCCCCGAGGTTGGTTGAGTTTGGACAGATGCAGATGAGCAATCCATCATAGCTTAATTCTCCAAGCAGTAGTTTTGAAAAGTCAGCATAGCCAGGTACAACTTGATCAAAGTCCACCAGACGATGACCGTCGCAATCCTCTGAAAGCGGCGGACCAAAGAAGATCACATCATCACAGATGAACCGTCGCATAGCATTAACGTCAAGCGCATTCCCCAGATGACATTCAATTCCCTTTTCGCGATTGGTGGCAACAATAGCTGGCTCAAGATCCAATCCGCGAACAACTTGCACTCCAAGTTCGACTGCATAAGCCTGATGCTGCCGCGAATAATCACCGCAACAAATCTCAGAGATCGCCTTGGCCTTGGGAGCAAATTCACGCAGGAGCACAACTCGCTGCGCAATGGTTTGTGCATTCGTGCGGGCAAAAGAACGGCGGGTCAAATCGGGGAGTCGAACAGGGGAAGATTTCATGGATGAAATTAAATTTCCGTGCTGAGGTCACGTTTTGAAAGATGCCCGGTCAAGATGGCAACTTCGCGGTTAATTCTTTCGATGGCAGAAACATCCTCAAACGAGATGAATTCTTCGTGCATCCGACGCGCCAGCATGGTAACGATGGCGCGCAGGCTGCACAAGTGTGTGAAGGCTGAGCCAAAGAGCGAACGATCCACAAGAGGCAGGTATTTCTCCAGTTGATGATTGGCGTGCAGTTGATAGATGAAGGCTTCATCAAAATGATTGAGCACCTCCACCAAAGTCTGTTGATTTAAATTTCCATAGCCTTCGCCAGCCTGCGATAAGCGGCAGGATGCCAGCTCGCCATTGGCTTTGATGGTCAGCGTTGGACTCAGGCGGTAGAAGTTACGGCAGGACAGAGCGTGACTACGCTCCTCCAGGATCGGGAATTGGATTGTGTCATCCCCGGCGCCATTGCCCACATCGATGAAATTGCTGAGGGCATTGGTCGAGTCGAGTGAAAGCCGCAGGGCGCGGTCTCGCGGCGGAGTGAGCGGATCAAAATCATAAATAACGGAAGCAGGCTCGGCCCGGAACGCTTCGAATTCTGCGTCGCTCCACTCCGGTCGGATCAGCAAGGAGACTCGCGGTGCCAGTCCGCTTTTCTTGACTTGGTCCAATCCGCGTAGAACTTTTTGATAAAGACCTGCATGATGACGTGATGCATCATGCAGCTCGCCTTGGCCATCCAGGCTGAAGACAATATGACTGACGCCGCGCCGCTTCAATTCCTCCAGATAGGCCTGCGTGCTCACAAAGGTCTGACCGGCCGCCTTGAAATTTTCCTGCTCGAGCCACCAGCCATTGGTGCATAGCGAAATCACAATATCATCGCCGTGCGAGCGAATATGCTCAACTACATCCAGCCAGCCATCTCCGTACCGCGAAACCTCACCGCCCACAAAATCAAATCGGCGAATGCCCATACGCAATAAACTATTCGCAGCATCCATGAGCAAGCGTGGATCGGATTCAGTCTGGCGGGGAACCTGCGCGTTATAACAATGCTCGCAGTTGAAGTTGCAGTAGGTTGTGAATTCGAAGATCACCTTTTGGATATGTTCAAAGGGGTTGCGACGATAGCGCAGTCGAATATCGTCCCGGCTAACAGAGTCATTAGAAAGTTCGATCAGACCCTCGTCACGCATGGCATGCTGAAGCGAAGAATCGTCGTGGGGAGCGCTCAATCCTGTGTAGAGGTCAAGCAACAGATCAGTCTCTGGCGAATTGCCAAGATGAAGTTGATTGACATTCACCAGATGGCGTGCGACCATTTGCCCGTAGTGGCTGAGTCTGATGTTCATACTTCAATTTTACGGCATAAACAAAATTCTTAGCTCTGTTTCATCTTATTGCCAATACCCAATTCCTCAATCGGAGCCTGAATTCTTCCGTACCCATTGGTCGATCTTTTTCGATTGGCCTCGATGGTGATGTTATCTTGTATGTTGTGTTTGTTTCATGCTAGACTCCCTTTAAGTTTGGGAAGTGGATTTCTCCTGGGTTGTTCCTCGCCAAGTAAGGGAAATATGACAACAAAATCAATCACCATAATTTTGCTCTTGTTTTTATTGTGTCTTCGTGCGCGCCAATAAATACATCCCCACCGACAGAAACAACTACATCAACTGCGATTTCCACACCGAGACCACCCACGCCGTTTACCGCGATTTCAGCAGATTCCATCGCAGGCAAATGGATGGGAAGTTTTCAGGGAATTAGCGATGATTTCTCGGCACAACTCTTTGTAACCATCAACAAAAATTGTGAAACAAACAGTATTTGCGGCACATACTCAGTGCCCTCATTGCCCTGTTCTGGAAATCTTATCCTAAACGGTACTGACAAAACTACTTTTGTTTTTGTCGAACAAAGAACAGGAGGCGCAGAATGGTGCGGCTCTGGCGGTTTTGAGTATATGGAATTGCTTCCAGACAATACGCTCTCGTGGGGATACAGTGACCCAGGCCAAAGCGTAAAATCCAAAGGACTCTATCAAAAGTAGCCCGCGATGGGGATACAGCACAGATGAGTACGGCCATCATATCCAAAGACAACATCCCCGAATTGACCGAGTTGGCAATTTGGGGCAAGGGGGTGATAAAAGCGATTAATTGGTCAGGAGGATGGCAGACAAATTTTTGTGACACCACTATCAACCGTTATGTTTATGACTCTACAACCTTCCAGCTTATAGAAGAGTTATCCAGTGCCCCAGTGGGCAGTTCGGCATTCACCTTTAATGTCGAAGACCTGGGATCGACCACCGATAACCAGGGACGCCTGAAACATCAGTTCAGGGTGCATGTTTTCGGCGAGGACAGTCGCCTGCCCCATTTGACATTGAAAGTATTTATCAGCCCCAGGTCAAATATTTACCCGAAAGCAACATGATCGCCATTGACAATTTTATGGGCGGACTGGCACTTTACGATGCAACGACTTATGATGTCATTTGCAGTATTAGTGGGTCACGGGAGAGTCCAGTTAGCGTTACGAAAGACCGGAAAAGCGTGGCAGCAGGAACAATGGACGGATTCATCATTGTCAAGAATGGAGCTGGTTTCGCGAATGAGGTTAGATTAGATGCCCGTGGTCCTGTGCATTTCCTATCCTTCTCGCCTGACGGGACAAAATTGGTTTCGGAAACCAATGGAACTATCTTTTATTAGGGACACCGCAAGCGCCACAGTGGTCGATTCTCTTTCAGATACTTTTCTATCTGGTAACTTCTTCTATGATCAGTATCACAGTGGCAGCGACGCCACCGTAGGATTGACTGTAAAAGATAACCGCATAGCATACATCAATAAAAACATTGTAATCATTCGTAGTTTACTGGATGGAAAACAAAGCGGATTGATCAATGGAAAAGAAGGTACCCTACTTGATACGGAATACAAATATGAAGGCGGTTACCTGGAAATCGATTCTGTGTTTTTCACAGGCGATAACCAGTCGCTAGTCACTGTCAATTATGACCGCGCCTACGTATGGGATTTGTCGACAAACCAATTTGTCAGGATGATTTCCCAGAGAAAGCAAATGGGGTCTTTGGAGGTATGGTGTCCGCCTACTCTGCTGTACAGAACTTGTTGTTTACAGGCAGTCAGACGGGTACTTCCATCAAAAGTTGGAACGTGGAAGATGGCGTGCAGGGCAAAAGTATCCGTGCCTGGGATGTCGCTGGGCTTCAAAACGGTTTTGACGGCACACACAGCCTGACCGTTTCACCTGATGGAAGATACATTTTTTCCTGGTCTGGGTTGGATGGAGCTTCCAATCTATGGGAGGTCGAAACGCAAAAAAGGGTGATGAACATTAAGATTCCCCGTTCGGAATATTCAAAATATCAACCAGGTTTTTATCCTGTGGCAATATCCCCCGACAACACAAAGCTGGCTTTCTCGTATTCACTCCGCCCTGAGTTGCACCTTACCTCGGTATATTCCGTTCCAGACGGCACCGAACTACCAAATATCAAACTACCATGCCGCCTTCTCTCCTGACGGTTCATTGATCGCCGCCGCCGTGGGCAATAATCAAATTCGATTCTATGATTCTCAAACAGGCAAGGCCTTCGGCCATGTCACCAGCAAATACCCCAACCAGGGAGGTTTCCAATTGCTGTATTTCTCCGAAGACGGGAAATCTCTAGTCGCTGTTTCAACCAACGGCACGATCAGTCTTTGGGGTATTCCTTAAGAAAGGATTGAATTAAGGTGCATACAAAACAACAGCCCACCCATTCCATGAACCATTCCTACTGGGGCGAGCCTGCGTAACGACACCAAAACAATTTTCAGCGTAAACTGCCTCTGCCCGGTTTCGATGGGGATTCTTTTAATTCTCGCAGGAACCCTTTCCACTTTTCATTACCACTT
The DNA here is from genome assembly GCA_016709305.1 of Candidatus Villigracilis saccharophilus. Classification (GTDB taxonomy): domain Bacteria; phylum Chloroflexota; class Anaerolineae; order Anaerolineales; family Villigracilaceae; genus Villigracilis; species Villigracilis saccharophilus. The sequence continues at coordinate 62,601 of JADJNA010000032.1, read as the reverse complement.
TGGCTTGGAAGAAAATGGTGCATAAAAACTGCTATACTCCACTATAAGGCATTAAAATTTGCTCCAAAGGGAGCTCCCCACAGCATGAAAGTATCATCACTTGATTTCCTGAATAAGCTACGCGAATTCGTCCGGGATGAAGCCGACACCCAACACCGCGAATTAGAGAGACAATGGTCTCACTCCATTCGGGACCGAGTTGCCAAAGGCTGGGCAGTTGAAGGGTTGCGTGTTGAGCAAATGAAAAATGGCATAGCCCGTCTTTCGTGCGCGACCAATGATTCGCGTTTCCGTGAAGGCGATCTGGTCATTCTGCATCAAAATAATCCCTGGGATCCAAACGCGCTTCATTTCGATCTGCAATACGACGGGGAAACCGATCTTGAAGTCAGTTTGATGAAGGGCAATGAAACTTTCCTTTTATCTCAAACGGAAGGCTGGGTCATGGATCAGGATTGGTTCGACTCCAGCCAGTTTTATCTTGACGCATTGAATACGGTCGCAGACACCAACCTTGGACGGGATACCATTCTGCCATTACTCCAGGGCAAGCTTACGCCAAAAATAGATTACACCCGCTACGAACGCGCCAAAAAGAATTACAGAATGCGGGGCTCAACGATAGTCAGATTGAGTCTGTGGCCATGTCATACGCCACAGATCTGCTGCACCTGATCCAGGGACCGCCCGGTACCGGCAAGACTCTTATGCTTGCCCATCTTGCCCGCCTATTAGTCCAGGATGGGCAGCGCGTATTTGTGACCGCCCTGACCCATCGCGCGATCCACAACGCACTGAATAAGATCGCGAAAGTGGACAGCACGATTCCCGTTTGTAAGATCGGAGAGGAAAGACATACGGGCGATCTGGATGTGCCGAACTATATCAATTTTTCCAATTCCCGTTTTGGTGATAACAGCGGCGGGTATGTGATCGGCGCAACCCCTTTCGCCCGCCAAACCCAGCGCCTTTCCGGGGTGGAGTTCGATGTTGTCCTGTTTGATGAGGCATCCCAGATCACCCTGCCGCTGGCGATCATGGGGATGCTGGCGGGCAGCAAATATGTTTTTATCGGGGATGAAAAGCAGCTTCAACCGGTGACGGCATTCTCCACTTCGGAGGTAGCCCGGACCTCCATCTTTAATTATCTCTCAGGGCGTGGAAATGAAACCATGCTCGCTGTGACCTATCGATTAAATGATGTATTGACTGACTGGCCGAGCCGGACCTTTTATCAAAACGAACTCAAGTCAAGCGAACATTCCGCCGCACGGCGATTGAATTTGTCACCTGAAGTCACCCGCTGGGATGCGGTCCTTGATCCTGCCTCACCCGCGGTCTTCCTTGACCTGTGCCAGAAGAACACCACAGTTCGAAGCCGGGTGGAAGCCGATGTGGTTCTGGAATTGATCCTGTGCCTTTTGATGCGGGATGTATCCCCGCAGGATATCGGCGTCGTGGTCTCCTATCGTGCGCAGAGCCGCCTGATCCGCAGTTTGATCCGCAGAAATCTGATGGATAGTGAGATCTCCAATCGCCTCGTAGTGGATACAGTGGAACGCATGCAGGGACAGGAACGGGAAGTCATCATCGTATCCTTTGCAACCTCCAGTGCCAAGTTTGCTTCTCAAATGGCGGAATTCCTTTTTCAACCTCAACGCCTGAATGTCGCCGTGACCCGCCCGCGCACAAAATTAATTCTGGTTGGGAGCAGCAATATGCTGAATGCAGATCAGTATGACGAAAGCCAAAAGGAAATCATGGATGTCCTGCGCGATCTGATCCATAGCTGTCATCATATTACCGTACCGAACGGCGTCCTGGACTAACCCCCTTCATGGCACATATCCTTCCCGACACCCCGCCCCAGAGCATGCCGAAGGAAGTGCTGCGCGTTTTTCGAGCGCTCAAATCACTGCCTGATTCCTATTATGTCTGGCACCATCTTGCTCCGTGGCAGCCCGACGCCCCTGATTTTCTGGTTATCAATGAACAAGGCCGGACGTTATTGATCAAGGTCAGCTCCGCCGCCAGTGACCAGGCCAGCACTGCCGCGCAGATGCTGCTTCTGGAGGATGACAAAAAAGAATTGGGGCGGAATGAGAATGTCCTGCTGGAAAATTTTGTCGGTGCGTTGAAGTTACCTGCGGATCAAAACATTGAAACGTTGGTGATATTCCCGAATATTCAACATAAACAGGCGGCGGCCAGCCGATTGGAGCGCCGCGCTGGAGAACCGCATTGGGTTGGCAAGGAGATCGTTCAATCAGACTCTGGTCTTGAATTGAACCAATATCTTTTATCCGCTCCACTTGACCCGATCTGGCTGGAAAAACTCCGCCAACACTTCACTCCGGAAATTGTGATCCAACCCGAGATGACCGTTCGACAGCCCATCGAACGACGCACGCAAGCCGGGTTAACCAGCTATCTGCTTGATTATGATCAAGAAGCAGCGGTCAAAACCGATTTGGAACTCCCTGAAGACGATCAATCCCTCCCCAGCGACCTGCGCCTCAATATCATTAACGGTGTTGCGGGGAGCGGCAAGACCTTGATCCTTCTGTATCGATTGCGCCTCCTGTATCGCCTTTATCCAAACAAGAAATTCCTGGTATTGACTCATAACCGCCCGTTGAGCCATGACATGGAAAGTCGGTTTCCAGGCTGGAAAGTCGTTCATCGGGTAATATCGAGTGGCGGACCTTCAATGCCTGGTGCTATCACCACTGGCCCAAACAACCCAAATGGATCGAACCCCTTAACACAAAGGCGCGCAAAAGAATCATCGAAGAAACCTGGCGGAGCCATCTGCAAAAATCCACGATCAGCCTGCATATGTTTGAGAGTGAACTGGATTGGTTCAAGGATCAGATCCCATTATCGCAAGATGAATATTTAACCGTTGACCGCCGCGGACGCGGGTTTGGTTTGAATATGGAACAACGCCAGCGGATATTCGATGCCATGCAGGACTACCAGATCTCTCTGCAAAAAAGAGGCGCGTGCGACTGGGGGGATGTGCCCAGGCTTCTTTGGCAATCCTCAGAAACCGGCGAAGTGAAATTACCCGAATATGACTTCATCCTGGTTGATGAAACCCAGTTTTTCGCACCACTCTGGATGCGCTTGATCCAAAAAATCACTCACCCCCGCAGTGGACATCTATTCCTCGTTGCTGACCCAACCCAGGGATTTCTTGGGCGCGGCACAACCTGGAAATCACTCGGACTTGAAGCGCGCGGTCATACCCACAATCTTAGAAGAAGCTATCGCACCACCCTTGAAATAATGCAATTTGCCACCCTGTTATATCGCCTGCGTCTGGGTGACGAAGCAGATGACGACATCCTCATTCCTGACATGCTCAACATGCCAAATGGAGCATTTCCAGAGATCATTCCACTCACAAGTCCTCAAGATGAAACCACACGAGTAGCCAATGAGGTGGAAAGTTTGGTGAAACAGGGCTTCCCGAAAAAACATCTGCTTCTACTTCACGGTGACGCGTGGGGAGCGGAAAATCTAATTCACGCCATAGACGAACGGCTCGGCAAAAACGCGGCCTATGACCCGAAGAATAACTATCCTGGAGATTATGTCCGCGTGACCACCTTGAACGCAGGGGCCGGCCTGGAAAGCCAAATCGTTTTCCTGGTTGGGCTGCGATAGCTATTTGAGGAGGAGCAATCTTTGCGCCTGTCTGACGAGGAGCGGGAGGACCTGATCCGCGATAATACCCGCAAACTTTATATGGCGGCCACCGTGCAGGGCAAAGGTTGTGTTGACCTATTCCGGGGAACTGCCAGAAGTGTTGAAGTCTGCAATCGGAATAAAATAAAAAAACGATTCAGGCTATTCAGCCACTTTCCTGCGATTCAAGATTTCCGTTTCTAACTTATGGAAACCCTCTCCGGAGCCGTTGAGCGCATCACCTATTACAATCCTGAAAATGGATACACAGTGTTGCGTTTGCGCCCGGATACAAAGATGGCGAATCGCTTCACCAATAAATCCAGCCTGAACGCGGATGGGTTGGCTACGGTGGGGGAGTTTGCCTGAACTTTCGCCAGGGGAACATTTGCGCCTGCAGGGACAATGGGACAACCATCCAAAGCACGGACCACAATTCAAAGCTGAAGTTTGTGAACAAACATTGCCCGCCACGGTGGCCGGGATTCAGGGCTATCTCGGATCGGGCATGATCAAAGGCATCGGCCCGCGCTTTGCCGAGCGCATCGTCGAGCTATTCAAAGAAGACACCTTCAAAGTGATCGAGACTACCCCAGACCGTCTACTCGAAGTGAGTGGCATCGGTCTTGACCGTAAAAATAAGATCACCACCGCCTGGAAAGAGCAAAAACAGGTCAAGGAGATCATGGTCTTCTTACATGGTCACGGGGTGAGTACGAATCTGGCCGTCAAGATATACAAGACATACGGGGATGCGTCCCTTGAAACTGTTCAGAAAAATCCATATCAACTCGAACGCGATATTTATGGAGTTGGCTTCAAAACCGCGGACCGCATCGCTCAAGCATTGGGATTGCCTCCTGAACATCCTTCCCGCATCGAAGCGGGAATTGTGTTCGCCCTGAATGAAATGATCAACGATGGTCATGTGTATGCTCCCAGGGAATTGCTGTCGCAGCGAGCCATCGAGCTGCTTGAAGTTCCACAAGAGCTGATCGCCCCTGCGCTTGAACGTCTGGCACAGGATGAGCGCATTCGCCCTGAGATGATTCCCTTGAATGGCAAGAGTGATGGAAAGGGTAAACAAGCAGTCACTGAATCTCAGGCGATGTACGGCACGCCCGTTATATACCTGACTCCGCTTTACTTCGGCGAGAAAGGCGTTGCCGAACGCCTGCAAACACTTGCCAGCGCGGCGTCGCAGGAAAAGACGATGAACCACAGTCTCTTTCCTGTGGAGAATCTATCTGCTGAACAACAAGCCGCTGTCAACATGGCGCTGACACATCCGCTCAGCATCCTTACTGGCGGACCAGGGACTGGGAAGACCACCTGCCTGAAAGCCTTGATCACCACGATCGCAGATCAACATAAACGCTTCGCACTGGCTTCTCCAACTGGGCGAGCAGCAAAGCGTCTCTCTGAAGCGACGGGACATCCTGCGAGCACCATCCATCGGTTATTGGAATACTCCCCTGTTGAAGGATTCAAGCACAATACAGAAAATCCACTTGACTTAGACTTTCTGGTGGTGGATGAGGCCTCGATGTTGGATCTGCTGCTGATGAATCATCTGCTCAAGGCTGTTCGTCCAGGCACGCATGTATTGTTTGTCGGGGACATTGATCAACTTCCATCGGTGGGAGCTGGCGACGTGCTGCGCAACATGATCAGCAGCGGGGTCGCGCCGATCACCCGCCTGAGCAGCATATTTCGTTAGGCCGCTGATGCGAAGATCATCACCAATGCCCATTTGATCAACCAGGGCAAGTTTCCAGTGTTCTCAAAAGAAAGCGGAGACTTCTTTTTATTCCCGCGGAAGATGCAACCGCCGCCGCTGACTGGATCGTGGATGTGGTTTCGGAAAGAATTCCTCAGAAGTTTGGCTTTGATGCAGTGCGGGACATTCAGGTGTTATCCCCGATCTATCGCGGTCCCGCTGGTGTCATCGCATTGAATGAACGCTTGCAGGAGAAACTTAATCCTCCAGCCAATAACAAACTCGAACGCAAACTTTACGGGACGATCTTCCGCCTGGGTGATAAAGTGATGCAGACCCAGAACAACTATGACAAGGATGTTTACAACGGCGATATTGGTTTTGTTACTTCGATCGATGTTGTTGAACAAACAATCCTAGTAGATTTCGACGGGCGATTGGCAACCTATGATTGGAGCGATGCGGACCAGCTAACCCTTGCCTATGTGGTTTCAATTCACAAGGCGCAGGGATCAGAGTTTCCTGTTGTCGTGATGCCGATCGTGACGCAGCACTACACCATGCTGCAGCGCAACCTGCTTTACACTGCTATCACCCGCGCTCGCAAGTTGTGTGTGCTGACAGGCAGTCCACGCGCGATCAGCATGGCGGTGCGGAATAATAAGGTGGCGCAGTCGTTTCACGGCATTGGAGTGGCGATTGACAAATATCGGTATGAAGACTAAATCATAAAAATATTTGAAAGGATGAAGTATATGGGAAGCGGAGCAGTAAGAAGGTCTTCAACGGGCCCTGCAATTAGCGGATACGGGAATTCGCGTCGTATAATTTGGAAAAGCGGGAATGAACCTGCGTAACCGAAATGCCTTTCATTCAGCGTGCATAGAACCAAGGTGGAGACCATGAAAAAATTCATCCCGATCATCCTTTTAAGTCTAGTGCTTTCCAGTTGTCAGAGCGCCCCCATACCAGAGGTTCTCCACGTCCACGTCTACGCCTACTCAACAAGTTCAGAGTGAATTTCCTTCCGGGTTTTTACGATCCAGCGGCCAGGCGCTTGTGAACGCAGACAGTGCGCTCCCTTTGCGATTGCGTGCTGTAAATTTCACGCATGACCCGCTTGCGCAAGATTATGCGGATGCCCGCGCCATGGGATTTAACGCGGTCCGTCTTGGGCTGGATATGGATCTGTTTTCAACAGCCGAAACCGCCAACAGTTGGCTGGATACACAGGTCGCGTCTGCAAAAGAAGCAGGAATATATCTAATACTCAGTTTGAACACAAAATCCGATCAATCCACGCTGTGGTCGGATACCGCTGAGCAGCAAGCCGTCCTGGATTTTTGGGACAGCATTGCACGAAAGTATGCCGCCGAAGTTGTGATCGCTGCATACGATCTACTCAACAGGCCGGTCCCGATGGGGCTCGATCAATGGCAATCCCTGGCAGAAAAAATCGCCAGGACCATCCGGGCCAGCGACTCCAATCATCCCTTGATCGTTCAGGCAGCCCTGGTACCTGATCGCACTTTCATATATCTTGAAGATCCGAATTACATCCTTGGCTTCGATTTTTTCAAGCCCTATGAATTCACAGCGCTAAGCCAGGGCCGATATCCAGGCGAGACAATTTTTCAGCCTGCATGGGAAGATTTTCGATACTCGGAAAATCTAAGCAATCCCAAACTTGCGGCGGGAACAACGGATTGGACCGAAACAGGCGCTTCCCTCAACCTGGTGGTCAACCGCGAGACGGTCATAGGGGTCCCTGCCGTTGCTTGTGACTACCTGCTCGGATCAGCCTGGTTCAGTAATTTTACAGTTCGCGAATATGATGAAACAGGGGAATTTCTAAGGGATGTGAACACCATTGACCTGGCTCAATCCAGCTTTTGGGGGCCGTGGAGTCCCAATAACAATACCATCATTGAAAAGGTGGATGACAGTCCCTGGGGTCAAACCGGTACGTCCATTCATTTTGCACCCATCAAAGAAGGCCAGTCTGCGGACGGCACGGTCGCGGATCAGAATTTTGCTTTTGAAGCCATACCCGGCCGCAGCTATACCATTCACGGCTGGGTGCGGGGAGAAAATGTAAACCCTGACTCAAACTGCAGATATAACATTGAATTTTATTCATATGCAGGCCGTGATCAGCTGGCAGTTTGGGATCGAGACCATTTGCAGCGTGAATTGGAGCGTCTTGCAAATTATGGCCAATTTCATGATCTGCCCATGATGCTGGTCGATTTTGGTGTGACACGCGAAAGCCTGAATAAAGGCGGGACGGTCTGGGCGCAGGATATGTTTGATCTGTTGGACGGATTTTCATGGAGTTATGCCTGGAAATCCTATCGTGATGACAGCTGGGGGTTGTATCCAGCAAAGAGTGATGTTTTCTCACATCCAATATTCGCATCCCTTTTCCAACGCCCAGATCCGGTCTTGAGCACTGTTTCTGCTCCAAAAAGCGTATCGAATATCCAACCAGTCCTTTTGGAAGGCTTTGTGCACGCCCAGGGACAGGATCTGATTGTTGGATCCTCTCAACAGGCAATTCGCCTGGTCGGAATTAATTTCAACAACGATCTTTATACTCAAAATTTTCCGTTCATGCCCCATCATGCCAGGCGTGATTTTTTTGAGGTGCGGCGATTGGGCTTTAATTTAATCCGCTTCAATCTGACCTATCAATGGTTCACGGAAAACCCTGACCAGGGCTGGGCCTGGCTGGATCAGCAGGTTGCCTGGGCGAAGGAAGCCGGTGTGTACCTGGACATCAATATGCATTACGTGCCTGGACAGGATATTTGGACGGTGTCAACTGACCCCGAATCACAGGCGCAAACTGCCGACCTTTGGCGCATGCTGGCTGACCGCTACAAGGATGAGACCATAATTGCCGGATATGATCTGATGAACGAGCCATTCAATCTCGAACCGGCAGTCTATCAATCGTATATGCAAAAGGTGGTGGATGCCATTCGTGAGGTGGATAGCAACCATCTGATCATTGTCGAGGTCATCCCCGGCAATAACCCGCAATTCGTAACTGTGGAGGATGACAATGTGATGTATGATTTTCATCATTATCAGCCGGGGAATCTCACTCACGAAAATACAATGGGCTCATTTAATACAAAAACCTATCCCGATCCGGATTTTCTGGAGATCCGCTGGGACCGGTTAAAGTATCTTGGCCCGCTGCGCACAGCCCCACTGCCGGACGGTTCGTCCGACTGGGTCCTATATGAAAGCCCATTTTTGGATCCAGGCAAACAGCAGAACACCCGGGCGTTTGGTTCTCCCGGCAGGAAGTGCATGAATAATACCGGGAAAGCGTATTTTGGAGATTTTCAAATCCTTGCACAAAAAGGCTCTGAAAGCCCGCAGGTCCTGGTGGATATCACGATCGATTCGGAAAGTATCATCTGGAAAAATCCCGATCCCGGATCTGTCGTATTTGGGGTATCGCCGCAAAATCATAACAACACTTCCGAAGGCCGCTCCCTGACCGTTAGAGAGTCCGGAAACTCCTGGTGGAACGAATCGATAAAAGGTACTTTTGAGGTACAACCCGACACAAAATATCAGATCAAAGGCTGGATGAAAGGCGACGACATTTCGTCCGGTGCGAATTGTTCCTATATGATCGATTTTTTCCAGCTTGATCCTCAGGATGAGCTCATTCGCCATGATCGTGATTTCCTGGCCGAGCGCATGCTGGCTGGAATTCAATTTGGCGAACAAAACAATGTCCCCATAAACGTCGGTGAATTTGGGGTCTTCCAAACAACATTTCTTTCGCCAGAAGCAGGCGGTGCACGCTGGGTAACTGACATGCTTGATCTGTTAAACGAAAATAATCTAAATTTTGCCTACTGGGATTATCATGGTTCATGGGGTTTATATCCAGACCTGTGGCACTATCCCGATCCAGCCGATATTAACAGACCGCTCTTGGACGTGTTTTTGGCCAGGAACAAAAAATGATATCAGGGTAGTTTTCCACCCGCTCGTCTCACTTTCAAAAGTGAAATCGTTTCTCCACTCTCTTACAATACCGTTTAAACAAAAAGCCCCTGATTTTCAACGAATCAGGGGCTTGCGTTTATATAAAAAAAAAATTTTTACCTTTGGGGGCCGGAAAAATTTAAAACAAACAACTTTTCTCCCCACCCCCCTTTTCTCAATTGGTAGGTACTGAGCGTCTCAAATACTCTTGCAACCGTCCGGCGATATTCACAAAGCCAAGCGGATCATTCTTTTCCAGGTGGACGAACTCTGGAATTCCACGAGACCAATCCGACTCCGAATGACGGAACTGGATCACCAGGATGCGATGCTCGTTCCGCATCTCATTCCACAGCCGCCAGACATCTCCACACCCATCGCAGGTGACAAACTCAAAATTTCCCAGGGCAGTCTCCACCAGTATTTGTTTCTTTGTTTTCGCCGGCAGCTTCACATCCACGAACTTCAACAGGTACCGCCAGTCGGCCTTGCGCAACTGCGCCAACCAATATGCAGGATCACTCTCGGAAGACATGGCCCTTGTCGCATCAAAGACCTGATCCACTTGAATGCTTTGAAACATCAGGAACCTCTTTTTGGGAAATCAACAGCCCCCGCACCAGAACGGTACGGGGGCTGTGAATGTGAACTATTTTCTTTTGAGAAATTAACGGGCGGCTTGCGAGAGTGTGCCAAGTTGTTCGATCTCATCACTCGACAACTTGAACTTCATCGCGCCGGCATTTTCCTGCGCCTGACTGGCCTTCGTCACACCCGGAATGGTGACCACACTATCGCCCTGGGAATTGATCACCCAGTTCAGCGCCACCTGGGATGCGGTGGCATTGTAACGAAGGGCAATTTCTTCAAGCCCGGATACCAGCCGGCGACTCTTTTCCAGACTGCGGCGCAGCCTGGCCCGCCACATGGCTGGTTTCTTATCCAGCAGTTCGGGATTTTTATGATACTTGCCACTCAGCAATCCTGATTCCAGTGGAGTGTATGCGATGATCGTTACTCCTAATTCTTTTGCAGTTTCCAGGATGCCGTTCTTCTCGATCGAACGGTCAAGCAAACTATAGCGGACCTGGTTCACCGCCAGAGGCAAACCATACTTCTGCAATTGACGATGCGCTCGACGCATCTGGTCGGGATTGAAGTTGCTGATACCCACAGAACGGATTTTGCCGGCCTTGACCAGCTTCGCCATTTCATCCATTTCGGCTTCCTTTGAAGAAAATCCGAAAGGCTGATGGACCATGTACAGGCCGATGCTGTAACCGTCCAGGAAACGCAGGCGGTCTTCAATGCTCTTGGGAATGTTGCGTGCCGTGCGAAAAAGCGGCCACCACTTTGTGGCCACCACAACATCCTGATCGGACTTGCCGGCCGTCTTGAGCGCTGTCGATAGTGAGGTTTCTGAGACGCCGTTCCCGTAGAGTTCAGCCGTGTCGAACCAGTTGATTCCTCCCTCCAACCCCGCCTTGACCGTCGCGTTTTTCTCTTGCTGGGCAATGATGGGAAATACCGATCCCATCAACCCACCGCCGCCGGCAAATTCCATCATACCCAAACCAATGGGAGTCACTTGAATCCCAGTCCTCCCAAGCGTTCGTTTAGAAACCTGAATATCTGATGTCATATATTTTCCTTTTGTTGTTCATGCGATTTTTTATTGCTTTCCCGCTTCGTCCCATACAAGACGTGAGGATGTTCTATATACTTACCATCTCCTGATCAAGCAGGTTCTAAACCAGTCCTGCGATCCTCGCTGGTGAACCGAACGAAGTATAGTGAATGGCATAGGCTTTACGGACGCGGAGCGAGCGACGCGCGCCGCGTTCGAAGCGAAAGAGCGGTTCGTTATCGTACACATATTTCCTGGGTGTGCAGCGGAAGATCGTCCAGCCGATGGCATGGGGAGCGCCGGGGGAACTGCGCTCAATTTGAATGCGCTGGCCCTTTCTCAGCATGCACATGGTTTGTTTAAAGGGCAGGAATTCAGAAGATCCTGAAAGTTTTGCCTGAAACAGCAAGACCAACAGTTCGAAAAATGGATCGGTCATATGTCTCCTTTAGATTGACTTTCGTTTGAAGGAAAGGTAAAATCTGGCTAGACAGACTAGACAGAAAGGAGTGACAATGAACGAAACTTGGCAAATCCAGGATGCAAAAAACAAACTAAGTGAGGTGATCGCACGCGCCTTAAAGCAGGGACCTCAACTGATCACTAAGCACGGCGAGAAAACCGTTGTAGTTATTTCATATGCCGAATACGAGACCCTGCGTAAATCCCAGGGTAAACTTTCTGAATTTTTTCGTACCTCTCCCCTGGCTGGACTTGAGCTGCCTCGTGACAAGTCCCTGCCGCGCAAGGGAATAGAGCTATGAAATACCTGCTTGATACCTGCATCATCTCGGAACTGGTTGCCAAGCACCCAAATCCGAAAGTTGTGGAATTCGTTGATTCTCTGGACTCTGGGGATGTTTACTTGAGCGTTATCACGATTGGGGAAATTGCCAAAGGCGTTGAAAAATTACCCAAATCGAAACGTAAACAGGAATTGCATTCCTGGCTCAAGGAAGATTTGATGGTTCGCTTTGATGGAAGGATTATTCCATTGGATACAGATATTTTGATGGAATGGGGAATTCTCATTGCGCGCCTGGAATCAACAGGAATCACTTTACCTGCAATAGACTCGCTCATTGCAGCAACAACACTTACTTACAAGTTAACATTGGTCACCCGAAACGTGAATGATTTCGATGGCGCAGACGTCAGGATCATCAATCCATGGGAGTAGGTTAATAATTTGGAGTGGTCTCAAAAATCCCGGGAAACAAACAGCGGAGCCACATGATGGTTCCGCTGTTTGTTTGATGTTATAGATCATTATTTTATTCCGCCCGAACCTCACGCAGGGTGGTTAGCATCGATTCAAGCGATTCGCACTTCCACATCCGGGTCAGGAACCAGGTCTCCGTTCTGCTCAAAGTAATGCGCGACACTGATCAGTGCATCATGCCTTTCGATCACTAGGCGGTCGTAGTGTGGCATGTCAAAGCGCACATGGAAATCGGTATGAGCCTGGAATTGTTCAAGCACTTCGTGCGATCGCAGCAGATGCTCGATCGTGGTTTGAAATAGTGTGGTCATTGGTTCCTCCATAAAAGGATGAGAGGGCAGCCATATAGCCGCCCTCTCATTGAATGGTTATCCTTCCCAGCCGCTGATATCGTCTTCGATCCTGTATTCGAGCCAGTCGTCGTCATGCAGTCTTGAAGAATTTTCATAAATCTCTGTCAGTGGACCTTCATCGGGTTCCGTGTCCGCTTCAGTGTCTTCATGCTCAATGCGCAGGATCACATCGAACGGGAGATCAAATGCGTTCCAGACCTCCAGCGTGCCGGCGAGACTGTATCCCGCCCGGCAAAAATCCAGAGGTGAATTCCCCGGGGAGACGAGCACAATGTATTCATCTTCAGCGCAGGTGAAGTAGGAAAGAAGGAAGGGGGCATCAAATTCGTGGTTCATCTTTCTGCTCCTGTTATCCGCCGCGCGGACCGTCGTAGTCGCCCTGGTTGTGGTATTGCTCGTTTCCCTTTTCCCAGCGCGCCTGACCGCAGAAGCCGCAGCCACCCTCAAAATACTCCAGTGTGAATTGATGGTCCGGGAACAGCGCGGATAGCTTTTCAATGACCGGGATGGGCGGGCTCCAGGCGGTATCGAAATCGATCCTGACGCTGCCATCCTTTTGCAGGCTGAGGAGCGCACGCACCGCGTTCCACTTCGTGCCCCAGGCTTCGCAGCACCACTCATACCCGCCGGAGTTGAAGCCGTCCTTCAGCCAGGGAGTTCCGGGCTCCACGTTATATTCGGCAGCCAGCGCGTCGAGCTTGGCCTGCCGCTCAGGGTCGTCCCTGTCGACTGCAAGGTATTGCTCCTGATACTGCAGGCTGCGTTCATCCAGCTCCCGGAAGTGCTTCGGGTAGGGGATGATCTTGTCAAAGTCCAGCACACGCGCGTCTTCATCGGATTCAGAGCGGATGGCATTCAATACTTTCTGTACATCGGGACCTGTGATGGTCAGTTCGTTCTCACACCAGTTGGGCATTTTGTTCCTCCTTGGTTTGTATTTGCCAGACCGCCTGAAGGGTCGGCAAAGGGTCGGGTGAATATTCGATAGAGTCCAACGCGCTGCACTCGCGCGCGGCGGCCAGTTCTTCTTTTGTCATCTTCTCTTCCACGATCGCCTGCTGCATGCGCGGGTCAGCGCGCGCCAGTTGTTCGATCTCCTCCGCGCTATGAACGCGCAGATCATTTCGGCCGTATCTTGCAAACCAGCCCGCCGCGACCCTGGACTTGAACGGACCGATGACGGATGTGAAGAGATGTCCATGAGATCTTTTCGTAGGCACCGATGATGAGGAAAACAGGATCAGGTCATCGGCAGAGCGTCTTCCGAGATAGAAAGCCATCTGGACCTACCCGAAACCGAGTCCACGTTCTTTGAGGCTGACCCAGCGCGTGCCGCCGATGATCACATGATCGAGCAGGCTGATATCCAATAGATTGCCAGCCTGATTGATCGCGCGGGTGACCGCCACATCATCCGGGGAAGGGCTCGGGTCCATTGAGGGGTGGTTGTGAAAAACGATGATGGCCGAGGCGGTCCTGGCCACGGCCGCCTTGAAGACCTCGCCGATGCGCACCTGGGAGGAGTTCACGGAACCGACATACACCTCGATGATGTCCAGGACATGGTTTTTTGTATCCAGCAGCATGACCCGCAGCGACTCCTTCTCCAGCAAGCTCATTTCATTCTGGACAAGCGCGGCCGCGTCGGCCGGAGAGTTGATGACCGGTCGCGCGTCTTCCGGCAGGTTGATGCGCAGCCCGAGGTTGAGCGCGGCCTTGATGCGGACCGCGCTGGTCTGGTTGATGCCCTTGACCTTCGCGAGTTCGGCCGGGTGAGCCTGGTACAGCCTGCGGATATTTCCATCGAAACGGGCCATCAAAGCCTGTGCGGTCTCGATCTGATTGTTTCCGCCGATGACCGCGGCCAGAAGTTCGGTGATATTGCAGGCGGACGCGTTCTGCGTGACGCGGTATGCGGGCTGCTCGCGCAGCGGCAGGCTCTTGAGTCTGGGCTGGTCATACGCGGAAGGGGATTGAAGCAGAAGTGAATTGCCTGTGGACATTATGGTCTCCTTTGAAAAGCGAAGACGGCTCCCTGGCTGGAAGCCGTCCTTATGGTTGAATATCTGGGGAATTAGCGGCAGACATCTTTCAGGCGTTTGTCGATTTCATATTCGCCTGAGAGGATGTAGCGAATGGACTCGATCACGAACCAGACCGCCCAGATACAGACAGGAACGGCGAGGATGATGGAAAGGGTTGACATGCGGGGTCTCCTGGAAAACAAGATCGGGAAGCGACTGGTGGTCACTTCCCGATCGATTGGGATGGAATGTTCATAGGATGGACGGCCACCATCCTTTCAGGATGGCTTCGTCCGGGTCAAGATGGTCCGGCGGCTTGAAGGCGCAGACCTGCGCGCCGCCTGTCTGGATGCAGGTGGTGAGCGTGTCGGTCCATTCCTCCCCTGCCGCATCCGGATCGCTAAACAGGACATACTCAAATTGATTGTGCTGGCTGAACCACTGCTTCATCTTCGCAGCCGGACTGGCGCCGTTGGTGTAGACCGCGACCGTGTCGGCATCGCGTCCAAGCTGATGGATCTTCTGCGCGGTGATGAGCATGTCGAATAATCCCTCGAGCACGATCACGGTGCGGGTGGTTGGCTGGATGCGCCAGCTGCCCAATGGACGGGTACGAACCCCCCAGGTCTTGTGATTCTTTTCAGGTTTGAAGCTGCGGTCAATATCCGGGAATGTAACGCACGTTCATCACGGTCGGGTGGATCGGCGGGTCGGCATACACCACCCCGCCCGTCCATAACCAGGTCCCGTCCGAGCGCACCATCAGCGACTGTTTTGCAGCGCTGATGATCTCGGGGGAAACCCTTGGACGGGAATGCCGTATCCGAGTCCGTACACAAGGGCCGTGTATGGACTCACTCCGCGCTCTGCCAGATAGCTCCAGGCGGGCGAGCGCTGCACAACCGAGCGCGCTTCCGACACGGCTTCATCCAGAAACTGCACCCGGGTCGGCGGTTTTTGAGGGCGGGTCGGCGGCATGACCGACACACTCGGTTTCCAATCCTGTCCAAGCTTCATGCGCAGACTGTTCAGCGATCCGCCGGTCGCGCCGCAGCGCAGGCATTTCCAGTATCCGAGCTGAGATTGACCCCGAAGTTCGGGTGTCCCCCGGACCCTTCGCGGCTGGCATCGTTATGGAACGGGCACCAGAAGACCGCCCAGTCGCGGTGAGACTCCACCCGAACCGCGCTGCCCAGGATCTCTTCTGCGGCGGAAAGAATATCTTCCATGAGATTTTCTACGACCTCCTTTTGAAGCCCCATGTATAATTTCGGTAAGGCACTCCATTTTTTGCCAAGCTTTAGTACCTTACCAATTGAGAATGAAGGTTGCAGGAATAATCGTTCTTGCATAAAATCCTCAGCTCAAAAGTGTAAAACTTTGTAACGGCTGGCTGGCGGGGCGATCGCCTGATCCAGCCAAGGGTTAGGAAGCCGCCTTAGGCGTGAGGTTCTTACAACGGGTCTCCTTGTTTTTATTTTTAAAATACTTCCAGGAAGATCCCATGATCACACATCCGCGCGGACCGTCAGGGCGAGTTCTGCTCATCGTATCTCGACACTCGCCCAGCACGGCGCGCTGGTATACAGCGTCATGCCTTCACGCAGCAGTGTAACGGTTGTAGAGTATAGGTAGTCTCCCTGCTGTCGTCCGGCGGGTGCCGCGATGCTGATGTGTTTTCCGTCTGCGATCACTCTGCGCTCTACGGCGTTCAGGCGAAAAGGCGCGAAAATCTTGACAGTCTTTTCATATGTGGTATTATTATTAGTGAACATGTGTTCTATTTCTTCCTCGAAACCGTCCAGGCGCAACTGGGCGGTTTCACCTTTTAATACCGGGCCTCTCACCCCGGCGAGTCCTCACTGTGAATCGAAAACGGGCGCTGTTCCTGGAAATTCCAGGAACAGCGCCCGTTGGTGCAATGAGTGGATATTCAGTTGTGTACTTGGTTACGTGTGCCTCCTATGTGTTTATGGTTAGGTGCGCGAAGGACCGACATGGTTCGTGATTTCGAACCGTGTCGGTGGGTGGATCGGCGCCAGGTTTCGCCGTGTCGGTGAAATGGAGTTGTTCCCATTTCGAGATGATGGCAGAGGTTCGCTCGATCTTTCGCAGGGTCGGTGAATTCAGAGGATGGCCTGATGTGTTTCGGGTTGAATTGGTGTGGTGATCGTTTAATTCTGGTCTCCTTTCTATGTATTAATATTGAAACGAAGGAAGCCCGGCGATGGCCAGGCTTTAAGAGGGGGTGGATGGATTGTGGTGGGGTTGAACGATCGGGAGTATACAGAGAGTGGAACCTGTTGTCAAAGCACGTAGGCGGGAATACCACTTGTTTTTATGCCCCTTCTACCCATGGATGAACTTCCTGTCTTCATTGGTTTTTTATTCAGTTTCATCGATCCGCGAAAGAGATTGTATTGAACGAGTCAAATTGCGCGGGATCCAACTCTCGGCTTCCATGTCGAACCGGAAGATAACCTTCCATGTTCAAATACCCTGGCGGCTACCGGTACATGACACCTTCCCCAAAGGTTCCGCGTCTTCAATCGATCGTTATCTGGCTTTTCAATCGCATCCTATTAATGAGCTGTGAATACTCCATTTCCAAAGATTCTTTCACCGTGATTCCCACTTCACAGATATTGAAGTTTTTGAAGCTGATGCTATACTTATTCATAAGGAGAAAACATTATGCCTACATTGATTGAAATTGAGGGGATCGGACCTGTCAACGCAGCAAAACTTAATGCAGCAGGTGTTCGGGGAACAGGCGGGTTGTTAGAGAAAGGCGCCACTAGAAAGGGCCGCCAGGACCTCGCCAAAGCCACAGGCTTCAGCACAAAAAGCATTCTTGCCTGGGTCAACCGCGCTGACCTGTTTCGCGTAAATGGGATCGGGACACAATACTCCGACCTGCTCGAAGCTGCAGGGGTGGATACTGTGGTGGAACTTGCCGGCCGCAATCCTGAAGCCTTGCTTGCAGCAATGACCAAGGCGAATGCGAAACTCAACAAGGTGAATCAGATGCCCGGGTTGAGTAACGTGAAAGCCTGGATCAAAGCCGCCAAGGCGCTCAAACGGGCGGTCGAGTACTAAGATCAAAACATCCGATGCGGACCGCATCGGATGTTTTCTTCACAGGCAGGAATGGCAGGCTGCGGCAAAGGTTGAAATCAAACCAGGGGTGTTAGATCCTGTAAATATGGGCAGTAGCATACGCTGTCAGCATAAGATCTAAAGAATTTTTCTGAGTGGATCTTTTCACGGCTTTTTCCACGGGCTTTATAATAGATTCATGTCCATGCCTATTTTAGCGTCGAAGTTATATATGCCTCCGCCCCGCCCCAAAACTGTTTTGCGTGCCCGCTTGATGAAGCAATTGCATGCGGGCTTAAATCAAACCACCGGGTTTAAACATAAACTGACTCTTATCTCTGCTCCGGCAGGGTTTGGCAAGACCACATTGACAAGCGAATGGGTTTCAGATTGCAAGCGACCGATCGCGTGGCTGTCATTGGATGAAGGGGATGCCGAGATCAAACGCTTTTTGACGTATCTCATCTGCGGCGTTGCAGACCCTCGTCCCGGAGATCGGCTCGGGGGTGTTGGGTGCTCTGCAATCGCCGCAAATGCCAGAACTTGAATCGCTTTTGACGACCCTGCTCAATGAAATAAATTCCATTCCCAATGATTTCATCCTCGTCCTTGATGACTACCATTTGCTTGACTCCAGATCAGTTGATCAAGCCCTGACTTTCCTGGTGGAACACCTGCCGCAACAAATGCATCTGGTCATCACTACTCGTGAAGATCCATCCCTGCCATTGGCACGCCTGCGCGTCCGCGATCAACTCACTGAACTACGCACTGCCGATCTGCGTTTCACCCCTGCTGAAGCTGCGGAATTTCTAAACCAAGTGATGGGATTAAATCTATTGGATGAAGATATTGCCGCGCTCGAAGCCCGCACCGAAGGCTGGATCGCCGGCTTGCAACTGGCGGCGCTCTCCATGCAGGGGCACGCCGATGTCGCCAGCTTCATCCAATCATTTACAGGTGCGCATCATTTCGTATTGGACTATCTGCTCGAAGAGGTTCTGCACCAGCAGCCTGAAAATGTTCAAGCATTTCTGCTGCGCACGTCCATCCTCAACCGCCTGTGCGGTCCGCTGTGCGATGCGGTATTACTCGACCCTTCTGTTTCTGGACAGGAAACACTGGAATCTTTGGAACGCGCCAATCTATTCATCGTGGCACTCGATCATGACCGACGTTGGTATCGCTATCATCATCTCTTTAATGACCTGCTCCGCCAGCGGCACGAACAAACCCTAAAGCCCGAAGAGATTGCCAAACATCACCTCCGTGCCAGTGAATGGTACGAACAGAATGGTGAAGAGGCTGAAGCATTTCAACACGCCATCGCTGCCAGAGACTTCAGTCGTGGTGCTGGGTTGGCTGAGAAATATTGGCAGGGGATGAATCAAAGCTTTCAGTCGGCTGCCTGGCTTGGGTGGGTGAAGCAGCTCCCAGCGAGTTTGATCCGCACTCGTCCCGTGTTATGCACGCAGATCGCGTGGGCATTCATGGATATGGGTGATGTGGAGTCCAGTGAGTCTAGTTTGCGGGTTGCTGAGTTGTGTATCGAAGGTTCATCCGAAGCGATGGTTGTCGTGGATGAAAAAGAGATTCAAACGCTGCCCGCCAGAATTGCTTTTGCCCGCGCCTACAATGCACAGACGCGGCGCGATTTCTCTGCCACGGTCAAGTATGCAAAGTTGGCGATCAAGCTTGCCCCCGAAGGAGATCAATTCATGCGTGCTGGAGCCGCAGCGATGCTGGGTGGCACCTATTGGGCAAGCGGTGATCTGGATGCGGCTTGCAAATCCATGAGCGATTGGATCGATAGTTCATGGAAGGCGGGTAATTATATTTTTTCGATTGCCAGTGAGTCAGGCAAGGCGGAAATCCAAACCGCTCAGGGACATCTCCGCGAAGCGCTGCGGACTTATGAACAGTCGCTGCAACATGCAGCCACGTATGGCAGGGAAGTGAATCAGATCTTAGCCCATCATCATTTGGGATTGGCGTTGCTGCATCATGAAATGGGGAATGATGAATCTGCCGCACAATACTTTCAGCAAAGCATGGAGTTGGGAAAGCAATCAACCCTCATAGAATTTCCATATCGCAGGAGTCTTGCTCAGGCCCGCTTGAAAGAGTCTGAAGGAGATTTGGATGCAGTGCTTGAATTTCTCGATGAAGCCAAGCGTTTGTATATCAGCACGCCCATTCCCAACACGCGTCCTGTCGAAGCGTTGAAGGCGCGCATCTACCTCAGGCAGGGACAATTATCCAAGGCGCAAGATTGGGTGCGCGAGCATGGAATTACAGTTAACGATGAACTCAGTTATTTGCGCGAATTCGAACATATCACTCTTTCGCGGGTTTTGATTGCTGAATATCAAAGCACTGCATCAGAAGATAAAATTCTGGATGCGCTGGGATTGTTGTCGCGTCTTTTGCAGACAGCCGAAAATGCAAAGCGAATGGGCAGCATGCTTGAGATCCTGACGGTGCAAATGCTCGCTTTCCATGCATACGGAGATAGATCGCAAGCACTCGCCTCCCTCAAACACGCATTGACCCTGGCTGAACCAGAAGGCTACTTCCGCTTTTTTGTGAATGAAGGCAAAGTAATGGCGGAGATGCTGACAGCATTAAGCCATGCGGGTGAAGGTGACAGGCTCAACCCCTACATCCACAGATTGCTGAATGCCTTTGACAAAACAAAACCCGAGCCTGCCAATCCTCAAGCGTTGATCGATCCATTGAGCGAGCGCGAGCTGGAAGTGTTGCGTCTCGTTGCTGAGGGACTTTCAAATGACGAGATAAGCCAGAAACTTTTCCTGGCATTGAGCACGGTCAAAGGTCATAACCTGCGCATCTTTGGCAAGCTGCAGGCAAAAAGCCGCACCGAAGCCGTGGCACGCGCCCGCGAGCTGGGTTTGTTCTAATCCCCTAAACAATACTTCAAACAATACTTTTGGTTCTAAACGGCAATCCTCCTTGCCGTTATATTTCGCGCACGTTAATTCAAACAAAAGGTGAAAGGCAATGGCGCAGGAGTATCAAATCAGGATCGAAGGGCACTTGGGCAGTCAATGGGCAGACTGGTTTGACGGATTTTCCATCACCCTCGAAGCGGATGGAAAAACGCTTCTTTCTGGACCTGTGCCTGATCAGCCAGCCCTGTACGGGTTACTACGGAAAGTGAGAGACCTGGGTATGCCCCTGGTCTCGGTCAATCAAGTTCATTCAACCAAAGGAGAAAATATCATGGCTACAAAAGTTAACACATACAGAACGACGGCAAAAGTAGTGGGAGCGCTGTACATCATGGGGTTCGTAGTCGGCATTGCAGGGTCGGTGCTCAGCACACCCGGTCAGCTTGACACGGTTTCTGCCAGGAGCATGATGATCGCAATCGGTGCATTGCTCTGGGTGATCGCCGCCGCAGGTGACGCCGCTCACGGAGTGATGATGTTCCCGATCCTCAAGCAAAACAACGAACGCATCGCGCTCGGTTACTTCGGTGCTCGCATCGTTGAAGCCGCTGTTATTGCTGTCTCGGCTTTATTTATCCTGCTTCAAATCCCGCTGGGTGCTGAGTTCCTGAAAGCCGGCGCTTCTGAAATTCCCTATCTTCAATCCTTGAGCACGCTCTTCGCTCAGTCGCAGGCTTACACCTACCAGATCGGCATGGTCGCTTTAGGGATGGCTGGCTTATCACTTTGCTACGGGTTCTATCGCGCAAAATTGGTGCCGCAGTTTTTCGTCATCTGGGGCTTCATTGGCTACGTGAGCTTTCTGCTCGGATCCATGCTGGAAGTTTTGGGCTTCAATCTACAACTACTCCACACCCTTCCAGGCGGTCTGTGGGAAATGTCCATCGGCGTGTGGTTGATCGTCAAGGGCTTCAATTCCGCTGCGTTCGTTTTTGAATCGGCTAAAGAGTAACAGAATTTAATATCATTCACAAAAAGAGAAAACCATGACTACAACCATAAAAACAAATTCAATCCAGATGACCGCCAGAATTGCGGCAATCCTAACTTTGCTGATCGTTGTGCTGGCGCCGTTCAGTATGCTATACATTCCCACTACACTGATTGTGCCTGGCGATGCTGCAGCAACAGCCAACAATATCATGGCTTCTCAAGGGTTATTCCGCGCTGGCATGGTCAGCGACTCAATCGTCTTTTTGATCGAGATCGTGTTGACTGTGCTCCTCTATGTTTTAGTCAAGCCAGTAAACAAAACTCTTTCTCTGGCTGCAGCGTTTTCCCGATTGGCAATGACGGTTATTCAGGGAATCAATCTGCTCAATCATTTTATTGTCTTGCTGCTTCTAAGCGGCGCAGGATATCTAACAGTATTCGCGCCGGATCAATCGCAGGCACTCGTGCTTCTATTTCTCAATACTCACGAATCCGTAACTCTGATTTGGGGATTGTTTTTTGGGCTGCATCTTTTGGTGTTTGGCTACCTGGTGTACAAGTCAGGTTACCTTCCTAAATTTTTGGGCATCATCCTGCTCGTTGTAGCCTTGTGCTACTTCATTCAGGATTTTGGGACTATGCTTCTCCCTCAATACAAAGCGCTCTTCACCTCGATCGGTTCCCTTGCGTTTCTTGAAATCGTTTTCCCCATATGGCTTCTGATTAAAGGTGTCAACGCCGAAAAATGGGAAAAACGTGCTGCTGAATCTGTGTAGTGCATAACAAGGTTCCACCCGGAATATGAAGGTGTCTTATGTTGATCAATCCATTTCTGAATTCTGAACGCCAGTTGCGCAACGGCTGGTGGATTCTTATCTTCTTTCTTGTACTGGCTTCGTTACTTGTGCCAGCTTTAATAATGGCGCAGCAAAACTCCATGGATGTCTCGATTGGGTTGCAAGCTGTGATCATATTGCTGGCCTCGTGGATCTGTCAGTTGCTGCGCCGAAGACCACTGGCTGAACTTTTGGGAAAATTCAATGCGCTTTGGTTCAAGGAACTTTGTTTGGGCGGTTTGGTTGGTTCTGCGCTCATGCTTGTTCCCGCGCTCGTCCTGTGGATTTTTGGCTGGGTTCATTGGCAATGGAATCCGGCTGGCTTCTCAATCTTTTTCTCAACTGTATTGCTCTTTGCAGGGGTTGCGCTGGCAGAAGAATTGTTGTTTCGGGGTTTTATTTTTCAACGGCTTATCGCTGGACTCGGTCAAGTGCCAGCCCAACTGATCATGGCAGGGTATTTCCTGCTTACCCATTTGAATAACCCAGGCATGACGGGTGAGGTAAAAGTTTTGGCAAGTATTAATATTTTTATCGCATCGCTCGTGTTTGGATTGGCATTCCTCCGTACCAAAAGCCTCGGCATGCCGCTCGGTCTGCATTTTATGGCGAATTTAGTGCAAGGCGGGGTGCTTGGCTTTGGTGTGAGCGGCACAGATCAATCGGGGTTGTTGAAGCCCGTTTTTAACAAAGTTCCAGTATGGTTGACTGGCGGTCAATTTGGTCTGGAAGCCAGTGTTCTCGGGTTGATTTGTGTTGTAATTATTTTTATGTTGATCCGGAGCTGGGATCAAGGAAAACCCTGATCGGGTGTGATCAAAATGGGTGCTGTGTAAAATGAGACAGATTGATCGCAAAGCGATATGTGTGTCGGAAATACAATAGCAATAATATTGTAAAAACCCCCCCCCAATGGTCATATCTGCCCACTCATATCCCCCTGTTTAGGTCAATCGACTACTTCCCCTCCACCGTCTATACTTAATCATCAAGTTTGGGATCAGGGCGGCGACCCGCCACATATGGAATAAGAGGTAGAGCATGAATCAGGACTCCCTGAGTATCACAAAAAAATTCAGCCTCGTCGAATATGAACTC
Source organism: Candidatus Villigracilis saccharophilus (assembly GCA_016709305.1). Lineage (GTDB taxonomy): Bacteria > Chloroflexota > Anaerolineae > Anaerolineales > Villigracilaceae > Villigracilis > Villigracilis saccharophilus. The sequence goes on along the minus strand of JADJNA010000032.1, from coordinate 39,010 downwards.
AATCAGCTTTCGGCAAAGATCCATTTAAAAAAGGGGTCATGGGTTCTTATGCAGCATGTGTATACGACAGACCAACTCAGGGATTCCGAACACTTTCGCAGGATCCATACCATTTGTGAAAAGATCGGGGATGATGTTTTGAACTGGTGCCGGAATGGAAAACTATCCGAAGAAGGCGCGCGCACCTACGATATGGAACGCCAAAAGGTCAAACGAAACCTGGCAGTATTGCATAAGGAAATACTGGAGCGAGACCCGACTCCCGTGGATAACCTTGCGAATTTCTTGAAGATCTTCTGGGAGGTGATCATGAAAGTCCTGCCGGTCATTGAGACCCTGCTCAGGATCGGAGCAGCCTACCAGGGTTTAAAACTGCCGGGCAACCCCGTCGGAAACCAGAAACTCCTGCCATAAAAAAAACTCGCACAGCTTGCGGGCGGATGCAAAACAGGCATCCGCCCGCTTTGCGTTCCTTAGCGACACCTGCCAAATACCCTCCCGCGTAATTTCATATCATGCAGGTATGAGCGAAACATACCAATCCAAACGCGAACGCCGGCAGCGGGTGCTGGCCTGCCTGCCGGCTGAGATGCGAAAGCATGTTTCGCTGCGTAATGTCGAAGCGGTCGCCGCATTGCCTCCGCAGGCGCAGGCACGCCTGATGGAGGGTTTTCAAGCCGGCCTCAAACAGTTATCACGCGCAGTGGAGCAGCTGCGCCTCGATCCCGATACTTCAGTTGCAGGTCTGCTCACTCCTCCATTGCAAGCCAGCTCCGAACCATCCCCCCAGCAAATTCAAACCGATCTGGCTGACCTGATCCAAATGTGTTTTCCTGACATGCCGCGTATCTCGTCCGAAGCATTGGCTGACGCGCAGGTCATGGAGATTGCGCGCGCGACCGCGCAGGTGCACAACGCCCTGTTCGAGTCGGCGCACCTGCGTACGGATTTTGTATTGGCGGTGGTATACGGCCTCCTGCACCAGACACTGGAAAGTCTGGAAGAAATCATTTCCGATACACCCGCCTGCCAGCAGATCATCACCCAGAGCAGCCTGCCCTGGAAACCCCAAACTTGGAGAAATCAAAATGCTTAAACGCTTTGCCTCGACCGGCATCAACCTGGTGGTGCTCGGTGTCTCTGTCGCAATTTTCCTGGCCGCTTTCTTCGCGCTAAACGCAATCGGTGCCGCCCAGCGTCCCCCCACTGTGGAAATATTATCTGCGGCGCGGGATCTGAATATCGGGGATGTCATCACTGCTGAGGATGTTGTCGCCCGAACCGTCTTTCAGGATGACAACGCCGCCTTGTATATTTCTGCAGATGAAGTTGCCGGGGTGGTCGGCGGTGTGGCCGCGCAGCCGATCTTCAGCGGTCAGCCCATCTTCCGCACCACGATCCTGGCCCAGGCTGCGGAGGGGACCCGACTCTCGGCGGTGCTCGCGAAATACCCCGGATACAGTTTATTTCCACTGCCGCTGGATGCCATGAATCTGGTGGCGCCGGATGTGGAGTCATTCCTGCCCGGGGACCTGGTGGGAGTCACGCTGGTGATCAGCAGCCGCCCGCAGCAAATGACCACACCGACTGCCATGCCGGAATTTATCATTGCCGGAATGGAGCCCACAGCCACGCCGATGCCCGCAGAAGTGGAACAGACCGAGGCGCTCGGGCGCGCCTTGCCGCCGCTGGCAAAGGATCTGTTTCCAATGGGGGTGCGCGTGATCTCAGTCCAGGGACTGCCCGCTGCAACCCAGTCCGCGGATGGAAGCACTGCTGACTCTTCTTTTTCAACCATGACCCAGGCGCGCATGTTGATGCTGCTGGTACCCAACGCGAGCCGCGAAGTGTTGTCGCTTGCGCTGCAGCAGGGCGATCGACTGGTCGTATCCCTGATGGCGCGCAGCGATGAGACACCCACCGCCGGCTTCACCTATTGGGACTTCGAGGACCTCTTCCAGGCGGATCGGTCGGAAGTTTTGGGAGGACGATAATGCAGGTATTGCTGCTTGGCGCGGGCACCGTCACTTCGCGTCTGAACATGCAGCTGGCCGAACAGGGGCACTCGGTCATTGCGCAGATCGCGGCCTTCTCACCGCAGCATCTGGACCTATTTGATTTTCGGGCTGTGGTCGTGGTCTCTCCGGAATCATCGGTCTCGCCCGAGAGTCTGATCAAGGCCGCGGAACGCGGCAAATTGATCTTTGTGGTAGCGGGGGTTGGAGATGGCATGTCCTCCTGGGCGAATGGGGTCGGTGTGCCGGCCTTTGCCTATCCGCCATCGGATGTGGATATCAACCGTTTATATGAAGAACTACGCAGGGCGGATGCCGGCAACCTGGCCGCCGATGATCAGTATCGACGAGCGGTTCTGGGCAGCGATATGTCAGCCCGCATTCAATCCGGCATGGCGGTGCGCAAGATCGCGATCACATCTCCAAAGGGCGGCACGGGCAAAACGACTGTCGCCGTTAATCTGGCGGTCGCGCTGGCGCTGTCCGGCATCACAACCTATCTGGTGGATGCCGACGGCAACGCCGGTTCGCTGCAATATCACATGCGCCTGGAACGGGTCAACACCACCATGATCGGATTGCTGCGGCGCGAGATCGCAAAGTCTGGAAAAGGGGTCATGAGCGATGTGGCTTCGGGGGCGGCCTACTTGAACGCGTTCACAGCGCTTGAAGATCTGCCCACCCTGCGCGTCCTGCCCGGCCTGATCACCGACGATCTCGGGGATGAAGTCCTGCAGCAGGAAGCGAAAGTGTCCGAGGTCATCCAGGGATTATTCGAAGCCGGTGTCGCGGCCGGCGGTGTGGTCATCATGGATGTCGGCATCAATCCCGCGCATGTCGTGCACCGCGCCGCCTTGAAGGCCGCCGAGGGCATAGCGATCGTGATCAAACCTGAGATCCCGGACCTGGCGGAGACCCGCCGCTGGATCGCGCGCATGATCAATTCCCTGGCAAGTGTGGTTGGAAAAAACAGCGCGCATGAATTCATCGGCAGCCGGGTTAAGCTTTGCTACAACCAGGTGGTCGGGGATGGCTTCAAGTCCGCCCACAAAATGCTGCAACAGGCGCTGGCCGAGGACAGGATCGAACTGGCGCTGATCCCGAACGGTATTCTGCCTGTGGTCGATCCGCGCATTGCCGCGCAGGCGGTCAACTCGGACCGCCGCGATGATATTTTGATCTGGAGATATAAGAAGGAGAAGCTGGAGGAGCTCGGTCCGTTCACGGATGCGTTGTTGGGGTTCGCGGCACACTTTGTGCCTGCCGTGCGTGAAGGCGCGACGCGGGTCGGGCTGTACCCCAACCAGACTAGAAAACGCGGCTGGTTCAGGAAATAGCCATGTTCGATATCACTGGAAAAACAATGAAACCGATTACAGATGCCAGACCTTCGGAGGAACTGGAACACTGGTGGAGCATTCTCACCCTGGAAGGCCGCGCGCGGAAGGCGACCGAGTCCAGGCAGAAAAGCATGAGCTCGACCGAGATCGAGACCCTGGCGCGGACTGTATTTGAAGAAGTGCGCCTGCGCGCAGTTGACGCTGGCGTCTCCCTGCCTGCTGAATACATCCTGCGCCTGATCGGGGAGCTATCCGGCCTGGGGCCGTTGCTTGAACTGATCGCGCGATCCGACATCGAAGATATCGCCATCAACCTCGGGCATATCCATGTGTACACAACCTCCTCTGGCTGGGAACATACGGGGGCGGCCCCGGATGGGATCGGGGATGCCCTGCGCGTCATGATCGATCGGGCCGGGCAGCGGGCGCCCACCCCGGATTATCCGATCGCGGATGCCATGCTGCAAGTCATGGTCCCGCTTGCAGATGGAAGCGTGCGCAGGAAAGGTGTGCGCATCAATTACATCATGGCGCCGGCCTCCCCCTATGGAGACACGATCACCCTGCGCATCTCGAACTATCGCACGACCACGGATCTCACGCACGGGAGTCTGGCCATGCTCTGCCAGAAACGACTCCCGCCCATCCCCCGCCCGCGCTTTGATCCAAAGAATTTTCCAGGGGGCGACGGCATCCTGACTCCCGACGTCGCGAACTATTTATTAAGTGTGATGGTGCATGGCGGGACACTGGTCATTGCGGGAACAACCGGTTCAGGCAAGACCTTCGTCGGGCAGCGCATTCTGCAGGAGATGCTGGATTATTACCCGCGCGGCGCGATCCGTTTATTTCTGGTGGAGGACAGCAACGAGATCATCCTGAACGGCTGGAATGGCGATGGCAAAAGCGATACCGGCAATATCATCTACACCGTCACGCGTCCAGAGATCCGCGGCGGACCGCCGGCCGTCAGCATGTATGACCTGATCCGCGCGGCTCTGCGATCGCGTCCGCACGGGGTCGTGATCGGCGAAGCGCGCGGTGCGGAAGCCTGGGAGTTGATCCGCGCGGCCGCCACCGGGCACGGGCATTCCGCCTTCACCATCCACGCCACCAGCGCCGAGCATGTCTGGCCGCGCTTCCTGCAGGTCGTGCAGGCTCACCCGGATGCGGCCCGCATGTCCGAGTTCCAGATCGCGCAGTCCTTTGCGGAGGCGGTCACGGCCGCGATCTACATTGAACGCAATCCGCAGCACGGGCAGATCGTGCGTGAGGTGGTTGAGGTGTCTTCCATTGTGGAGCGCACTGCGGCCCGTCCATCCTTCTCGCCCTTGTTTCGATTTGCACCGGGGAAAGGATTGCAGCCGACCGGTAACCGCCCTATGCGCCCGGGCTTTCGCGCAGCAGATCTCAATCTGCCTGAGTCTATTTTCAAGAGCCTGCAGTAATGGAAGGGCAGACCATTGGCTCGACCCGCACCTTTGTGCTTTCAAAGGGATTCACCCAGGCCGGCCCGCACGCGGCCTTGATCGGCGACGATGATACCCGCAGAGTATTTGCCGAACTGTATGCGAATCCGGATCGTCCCGAGGTGCGTCCGCAAGAGGCCTATCAGGCCATCCTGTCATCCATGCAGCCGGGCTTGACTCTCAGGCTTTTACAATTATTCTGGCCTGATCCTGAACCAAGACTGGAGTTTCACAAACTTGTCCGGGTCTGGAAAACCCCGCAAGTGGAAGGAATGGATATTTTGGTTCAGGGACTTTTGCTGGCGGTGCAGGAAGTACCACTGCCCTTTGTTCGGCGGACCGTATTGGAATTTGTTGTTCCTGGCAATGAAGGCCTGGCTTGGTGGGACGGGATCAGTGGACTATGCGCGGGCTTTGGAATTAAGGTGCATTACCTGGATCAAGACGCGATTATGGGATTGACCAACTGGATCTTCAATCCAAATCTGGGGCAATAAGGCTTTGTAACCGATAGCCACCTTAAGTATTTTTATTATATATATTCCACAGAGTCTTGTTCGCCAATCCCGTTGATGATGTTTGCCTGACATTGTATTGGCTGGCTATCCAGCGGGCTGTTCCGTTTTTCTCAAGGAGGCATCTCCAAAGTGTTGTGCTGGTTACTTTATCCTTAATAATTTACGGATAAAGCAGTAGCGAGCATAGGAGGTGCTATTGGTCATATTCAATTCCTTTCTGGTCTTAGTTTCTTCAACATAATTATCCAGTTCGAAGCTTCCTTTTGTCCGAAATAATGGCTGAATATCATATGTCAAGCAATAATATGTCAAGCGCTTGACATACATTTAAAAGTGAGATACACTATATGTCAAGCGCTTGACATATAGTGACATATTCTAAAAAAGGAGACACAAATGAAAATGAGAAAATTGATTTTCACACTCACGGCAGTTGTTATCACGGTTAGTATGTTGCTTTCGGGATGCAGTGGAAGCGAGAAGCCTGTTGAACCAGGAGTAACTGACGAAGTCACTGTGCCTGATGAAGTTGTAAGTGGTGAACCGGTTGTTATTAATTATTTTACTTCCAGAGCGCCAACCGACGATACAATTTCAGCTATTCAACAAATCGTTGAGCAATACAATTTGGAAGGCAACAATATTGAATTGGTCATTGATACAGCAGCTGATAGGGCATCTTACGATCAGAAACTACGAACCATGGTAGCTGCAGATAAAATGCCTACGCTGTTTGACCTGGATCCGACTCCATATGCCAAGGAGCTTGGAGACAGTGGAAAACTTGTTGATATGGAAGCATTCCTTAAGGAAGCTGGAATTTTTGATGACTATATTTCAGTTTCAATTGAATACCAAAGATTACCAGACGGAAGAATTTTCGGATTGCCATTGGAATTCACGACTGAAATGACTTGGTATAATGTGGACATATTCAATAAGTACAACCTTGTCCCCCAAAAACATTTGATGAATGGTTATCAGTAAGTAAAACACTTGCGGAAAATGGTGTTACGCCGATTGCTATTGATGGTGTTGATGGTTGGCCGCTGATGAGATATGTTGCAATGAAACCCTTCAGAATGACCGGGAATCAATACTTGACAGACTTAAGCACAGGGGATGCGAAAATGTCTGATGCTCCCGGCGTTGCAACAGCCGAATTTATTGCTGAGATTGGACAATACTTTCAAACTGGTTTTTCATCAACTGACTACACAACAGCAAAAGATCTCTTCCTAGCCGGGAAGACGGCAATGTATGGTATTGGAACGTGGGAACTTCAGAATTTCTTGCCTGAGAATTTGCCCGCGGGATTACATGTTGATTACTTCTATATGCCAATGGTTGAGAATTCTGTCACAACAGAGAATGAGTATTGGGCATTTGGAGGAATAGGACTTGCTGCGTCACAAGAAAATTTCGATGAAAATGTAAAAGCATTTTTGGAATATTTGGTAAAGAATTACGATGAAAAATATCTCAAACTGCAACATTTTCCGCCGAGATCAGTTGAAATCCAGGATGTGAGCGAATTCAGCCAATTATTCCTTGACATTCAAGCTGATCAAGCAAAATTTGGTGAGACAGCAACTAAACCTTGGGATGTGCTGTTGCTGGCTGACTGTTAATACTACTTTTAGCTGATAACTTAGTCGCATTGGCAATGGGACAACTGTCTGTAGACGAGTTCGTACAAATCATTGATAAATCGCTTGAAGAAAATATTAAATAGCTAATGTTTACGCAGCCTTAAGAATTTGAAGAACAACAAAGGCAATGTGAATTGCCTTTGTTGTTCTATAAACTGGTTCTTGCAGCAAAGATATGATTATTCTGTGTTCTTACACGCTGCACAGGCGCATTGCCTAAAGCGGCATTTTGCTTGAGTGATTTGTGGAAGACTTCCAGAAGCCACCGTTTTTAATAGACCGCCAGTAGAGCCTCTGACCAAAGGGTTGCGCCACTACTAGCCAGATAGAGAGTTCCCGTTCCTTGTTTTCGTAGAGTCGGCGTATGAGGTGTACAGGAAAAGGCGCATCTTTGAGCCAAGCTGTCAACACCGTCGTCAAGGTCTTCAATCCGCACAAAGCGTTTGGCTTGAGCACCTTCGTCACTCAGAGCAACCAACCGATTCTTTTTCACTGCGCATCTTTTGATATTTATTCTTTTCGCGACAAAGCCGCTTGATCCCATCATGACAGATCTGCTCATTGAGCAGTTTCGATAGCCCGGTTGCTGGTGCGTATCCAAAGGCGCTTATCAAATAATCCGAGTAGTGTTCTAAGTTGTCTTTGTCCATTTGCTTAGATCCCCCGATTTTCATCTTATTGTGTGTAACATCAGTTTAATAAGAGGAAGCAGATGTACGGAGCGAATAAAATTCACGGTATACACAACAAATGTGAATTCAATTAACAGGATATTGAGATGAGAATACTAAGCAATAAGAAGGCTATAGTTTTGTTTTTAGCGCCTGCGCTTATTTTTTATACTGCAATCGTTATGTTTCCTATAGTGCAAACATTTTTTTATAGCCTGTTTGAGTGGAACGGTATCGGGGACAAAACATTTACCGGGGTTGATAATTTTCAAAAAATTATCAATGACGGGGTTTTTAGAAAAGCATTATTGAACAATTTAATATATATTGTTGAAGTTATGTCAATACAAATTATTGTTGGGCTAACTGTCGCTATCTTAGTAACATATTTAAAGAAACATAGAGACATCATAAAAACACTTTACTACTTGCCTGCTGTCCTTAGTGTGATTGCGGTTGCTCAACTATTTCGAGGGATTTATTCATATGAGCCGATGGGATTACTGAATATTATTATTGGTTGGTTTGGGTTCGAACCTATTGCATGGCTAAGTGAATATAGCACAGCGCTGGGAAGTGTAGCATTCATTGAAGGATGGCAGTTTATAGGTATTTACATGCTGATATTTTATTCAGCACTAGTCTCAATACCGGAATCAATCATTGAGGCAGCACAACTAGATGGAGCAGGAACCATGAGCCTTCTGTTCCAGATAAAGCTTCCATATATAAAAAATGTTATTGGTTTAACGTTGATTTTGAGCCTTGTCGGGGCATTAAGAGGATTTGCAATTCCACTAATATTGACAAGAGGTGGACCTGGCAATCAAACCGAAATATTGGCGACATATTTGTATAAGAAAGCGTTCGGAAGCATCATGCTTGGGTATGGTAGCGCAGTAGCTGTTGTCATAATAATTATTGCAGTTTTTGGCGTCAGCATTATCAAAAGATTAACCAAGGAAGAAACGTTTTAGGAGAATGTAATGAAAAAGAAAATAACAGTTGGCACATTGGCATTTAATTTGGCTATATTTTCTTTTCTTATAGTTCAAATGTATCCGCTGTTTTGGTTAATCGTATCTAGTTTTAGACCCAACCTGGATCTGTCAAGCAAGCCATTTAGTTTTCCTTCAACGTTAACGATTGTGAACTTTCAAAATGTAATTTTGAAAAGTAATATATTCATTTATATTAAAAATACGGTAATCGTAGCGATAGTCTCACTTTTCCTAATCGTTGTAATTAGCTCAATGGCATCCTTTGCAATTAGTAAAATGAGATTCGGACTTAGTGACAGGGTGTACTCATATTTTATTACTGGGCTAACAATACCATACATGGTTACTGTTATTCCACTTTTTATAATGTTTACATCACTAAATATCATTGACTCTTATTTGGCGTTAATTCTGCCTATGGTCGGATTCTCATTACCCGTATCAATCCTATTATTTGTCAATTTTTTTAGATTCATTCCTAATGAATTGATAGAGGCGGCTATTATTGATGGATGCAGCATTACCCAGGTATTTACAAAGATCATCCTGCCTTTATCAAGAAACACAATCGTTACGGTCATTGCAATGAATTTAATTTTTATTTGGAACGATTATACGTTTAGTTTAATATTTATTAATAGCACTGAAATGAAAACTGTTTCTCTGGGACTGCAGGATTTCATAGGCTCTCATGGTGTTACAGATTGGGGCGCAACATATGCTGCTATTTGCACATCAACTTTACCAACGCTAATTCTATATTTCCTTTTGCACAAACAAATTACTGGCGGAATGACCTTGGGCGCAGTTAAAGGTTAAATTACGGAAAATAAATATTATGTTTTATAAACCTGAAGACGGATACTGTGGGGACTTAATGCCATACTATATTGATGGCGAATTTGTTTTCTTTTATTTGAGGACAAATAGACCAAAAGAGGAATTTTCTGATGTATCTTGGCATATGGTGAAAACAAGAGACTTTGTTAACTATTATGACGATAAAAACCTTGGAATCCGAGGGGGCACAGGAAGTGTAATTAGGAAAAACGACGAATATTACATATTTTATTGTGACAACTCTGATTTTGATCATTCTGAAGATAAAAGGCAATACATTTGCCAAGGTGTAACAAAGGACTTTAAGATAATTAAGGAAATAAACAAGTTTTCCTGCAAAGAAATCTATTATGAAAAAGCGCATTTTCGAGATCCGCATGTTTTTTACAACGAGGAAAAATGAATATTGGATGTTAGTTTCATCCAAAGAAAATAGTGTGACAAATCGCTCGGGTTGTGTTGGACTACTTACATCCCCTGATTTAATGACATGGGAAGTACAAAAACCGCTTTATTCGCCGAATATTGATGTGGGCGCGCATGAGTGTCCGGACTTGTTTAAAATAGGTAATTGGTGGTACCTGATTTATTCAACATATACAGGTTTTTACGCAACAGTATACAGGATGAGCAAATCAATTGATGGTCCATATATTATTCCAAAAGAGAAACTTTCGATACACGTGGGTTTTATGCAGGCAAAACAGTAGAACACAACGGGAAAAGATTCTGGTTGGATGGTGTGCGACAAAGGAGCCCCTACTATAAAGATTGGAATCCGAAATATAGCGGGAACGACTATAATGTTTTTGATTGGGCTGGTAACATAATAGTACATGAAATTTCGCAGGCAGAAGATGGCACGTTGAATGTAAAAATTCCTGAAAGTGTTTACAATACTTTTAATAAAAATGTAAAGTTGGAGATGACGAACACTTTTAATAACTGGGAAATAGATGATGCCCGGCTAAAAATCACAACTAATAATTTTTCGGCGGTTGTCGCAAACGAAATGACCGATACTTGTTTGATTGAGTGTTCGGTAACTTTTAATGCTGACATGAGAAGATGTGGTGTTTTTATAAGGGGAACAAGTGAGCTTGACAAGGCATACTATGTTACATTGAATACACAGCATAATATGATAGAGTTTAATTCATATTTATGGCAGGATGAAAAGGGCTGGAGGTATCTTCCGTACGAGATAGAACAACAAAGACCGTACGAGTTTAAAAGTGACCATAAGTATCAAATGAAGATATTAACAGCAGGATCGATTTGTATTGTATATTTCAACAATGAGGTTGCGCTGACTGCAAGAATGTATGATATAGCGGATGGTAGATTTGGCTTCTTCGTAGTCGGGGGCGAAACGGCATTTGAAGATATTAAATTACTTAGACAGGCATGACTCTAGATTAGGCAAGACTCAGTAATTAATTTTCTCAAAAAATTTGAAGATGATGATCTGCTTTAGAAAATGTGACCAAGTAAAATGAGAGTTGAGCACCTCAATAGGGAGCTGAACTCTCATGAACCGAAGAAAGCCAGAACAAATCATAAAGATCTTGTACAAAGCCGATGAGGAATTGGCAAAGGGCAATGTGGTGGCGGAGTTCTGCCGTAAAGAGCAGGTCAGTCCTGCCACATACTATTGTTCGCAACGCTAGTATGGCAGTCTGCACGTGGAATACGCCAAACGGCTGAAAGCATGGGAAGTCGAGAACGCAAAGTTGAAATGATCATTGCTGGCGAATGACGCGATTCGCGAATTTCTCGAAAAAATCTGAGGGCAGAGGAGCGGTATGCCATGATCGAGCAATAGAAAGCAAAGGACTATACCAGCGAGCGGTCTGTCCGGACAGCCATGGAAAAAAACGGCTTTATCGAAGGCTCGCTGACAAATTCCGTAACGAATATCTGCAGCGTGAATGGTTTTCATCCCTGCTGGATGTCCAGGTGGTGATTGCAGAGTGGCGTTTGCACTATAATACTCAGCGACCACATAGTTCCGTGGACTCCCAAACTCCGATGGATTTCGCCGCCCAAATTCAACCCGCTCATTCTCTCATTCCGGTTGGACACAAAAACTAAAGCAGGTCAATGAAATTATGAAAAATAAAAATATTAAAGATGTTGCAGAGTATGCAGGGGTATCAGTAACAACAATTTCCAGGGTGCTCAATAAAAAAGGGTATATATCTGATGAAATGTACAAAAAAGTCTATGATGCGATGGAAGCAATAGACTATCAACCTAATCAGATTGCGCGGAGTTTAACTGGAAAGAGAACAAACACGATAGCATTTCTTCTGCCCTTTGTGAGTTATCCGTTTTTTTTCACAATTAGCAGAAAAAGTAGAGATGGCACTTTATCAAAAAGGATACAGTATGATTCTGTGTAATACCGTTGGTACACGGAACAGAGAGCTCGATTACTTGAAAAAATTAAGAGCCCATAAGGTTGATGGCTTAATCCTTGGGAATCATGAACTCAATTATGAAGAATACATGAAAATTTCATTTCCAATTGTAGCATTGGATATTAATTTGGGTAAAAACATACCTGTGGTGACAAGCGATCATAAAAAAGGCGGACTATTGGCCGCAAATAAATTCATTGAAAATGGATGCAAAAAAATTGTTCAAATAAAAGGAATGGGCAAGCAAAATACATACACGAAGTTAAGACATGACGAGTTAGAAAAACACCTTAAAGCCAATAACGTTGAATGCATCACAATATATCATAATAGTGCTGATATAAGCTTCGCAACGAATGAACACAAGAAGATAATCAATGAAATCTTTTCAGAACATGGAGATTTGGATGGTTTTTTTGCAGTAGATGTGATAGCTGCTAAGGCACTAAAGCATGCCTTGGAGAATGGGATAGCAGTCCCCAAAGACTTGAAAATTATAAGCTATGATGGAACAATGATTAATGATTTAATTTTCCCGAAACTTACTTGCATAAAGCAATTCCCGGAGGATATTGCATACAATCTTGTTGAAGCATTGGAAGGCATGATATTGCAAAGGGATGACTATAACAAATTTACAAAATGTAAAGTACAACTGATTGATGGGGATACAACTCTATAGATAGAATTTAACTAAAGGATAAGGCTGATTTGATTAAATCATTTCGTGCTTAAAAAACTTGCATATATTTGTGTTTTAAACCAATCATAGCTTTGTGAGATCAAACAAACAGTAAAAAAATAAAATAATAAGACTAACGCAAGACTTATTTGAACTGAAATCATTCTGAGTTGCTGGCGCAAATAGTCACTTAGCAGTCTGTGCTTGACGTGATGACATGACACCCTAAAACTGATCCAGATGATATGTTAAAACAAATTCACCTGAAAATAAAGGAAAAATGCTACTTACCCACGAACAAGCAATACTAAACGCAGAACGGGCACTCAATAAATTGGTTAAGAAGCATACCCGCGCTGGGTATAAACCTCAGTGGCATTTTAGTGCAAAGCGAGGGTGGATAAATGATCCCAATGGATTGATATTTTTTAAAGGATATTATCATTTATTTTATCAATTCAATCCTTATAAGCCAATTTGGGGAGCCATGCATTGGGGGCATGCAATAAGTCGTGATTTAATCAATTGGGAGCATTTGCCGATAGCATTAGCCCCAAGCGAAGTTTATGATAACTATGAAAAAGGAGGTTGCTTTTCTGGATGTGCTGTTGATGACAATGGTATTCTAACATTGCTATATACTGGGGTTGCATATAATCAAGGGAAAATAGTTCAGAGTCAGTGTCTTGCATTATCTGAAGACGGAATACACTTTGAAAAATATGAAGGGAACCCAGTGATTGCAGGCCCCCCAGAAAGTGGGTCTGATGCTTTTCGAGATCCCAAAGTATGGCTGCATGAAAATATTTGGTATATGGTGATTGGAACATCAAAAGATGGTTTGGGGAAAGCACTGCTTTATAAATCCTTAGACTTAAAAAAGTGGGAGTATATAAATGTTCTTTGTGAAAGCAGAGGAGAATTCGGGTCGATGTGGGAGTGCCCGGATTTTTTTGAGTTAAATGGTAAGCATGTTTTAACTTTTTCGCCCGTCGGAGTTGGGTATAGGAAGGCTGTTTATCTTGTAGGAGATATGGACTACAAAACAGGAAGATTTCACTATCAGAGTATTGGTGAGATAGATTGGGGTTTTGATTATTATGCTCCGCAGACAATGCTTGATAATAAAGGGAGAAGAATCATTATTGCATGGGCAAACAGCTGTGATTGGATGCCATGGTGGAAAGGGTATTCGCCGGCGATAAGTGAAGGATGGTGTGGATCGCTGTCATTTCCAAGAGAAGTCAAATTGTGCACTGACGGTAAACTGCAGTTCATACCAGTTGAAGAATATAAACTTCTTAGAGTTGGGCATTCTAAAAAGGTTAAAGCAAAGGTCTATGGGGAGACAGAAGTCAGTTTACCAGCAAGCGGTGAATTGTGTTTCGAGATGTTTTTGGAAGTTGATGTTTCAATCTCAAAAGCAAATAAAATTGAGATTGGATTAAAAGTGGCAAGCAGTAAAAAGACACTAGTCATTTGTGACTTAGGTAAAGCTGATCTGATCCTAAATCGAAACAATTCAGATGGTTGGAGCACTGGCGAGAATAGATGTCCATTAGAGGTCTCGAGTGAAAAAATTATCAGGCTTCATATTTTTGTTGATAGAAGTTATATTGAGATCTACACAGATAATTATCGTACTGTAATATCTGGCAATGTTTATGCTGGGGATTGTGCTACTGGGTCATATTTAAAAGTTTATGGTGGAGATGCATATATTGAAGGCTTCAGCTATATATTAAAGCCGATTCCCCATTCCCGGCTCGCGCAGACTTGAACGGCTCGATGAAAATAATGACGCGCTGAATATTGAATTATCGGCGAATGACCTTGCCGAAATTCATAGCGCCATGTCGCAGATCAAGGTGGTTGGTGACCGGTATTAAATAGTCTGGCCATTGATCGGATGGAAAAAGTCAGAGACAAACAATATCAAACAGGAGAATAATCATGCATATCGGTTTACAAATTCCTTCTTTCAAGTACCCTGGTGGCACTACTGCAATTCGACCCAAGCTGAAAGAAATCGTCACAACCGCAGAAGAATCAGGTTTCCATAGCCTGTGGGTAATGGATCATTACTATCAGATCAAAGGTTTGTTCGGCGAGGCTTATACCGACCCAATGCTGGAAGCCTACACCACACTCGGATATTTTGCAGGGTTGACTGAAAAAGCCCGTCTCGGTGTTCTGGTCACAGGCGTGATCTATCGCAACCCCGCCGTGCTGATGAAGATGGTCAATACGCTCGATATCCTCTCTGGTGGTCGTGCTTATTTTGGCATTGGCGCGGCATGGTATGAAGATGAGGCAAAAGGGAGTGGAATTCCCTATCCGTCAACCTCGGAACGTTTCGAGCAACTGGAAGATAGCCTGAAACTGGCGAAGTCCCTCTGGGCCAGTGATGAGATATCCTTTGCGGGCAAACATTTCTCTGCTCCAGCCATTACCAATAATCCCCGCCCGATTTCAAGCCCGCATCCGCGCATTATGATCGGCGGTACGGGTCCGAATAAAACCCTGCGAATGGTTGCCCAATATGCGGATGCCTGCAATATCGGGGATTGGGTCGGCACAGAAGCCATGCAAAAAGCGCTTGATACACTCAAAGCGCATTGCGAGACTGTGGGACGTGATTACAACACGATTGAAAAAACCTGCCTCGGTACCGTGAATCTTTCTGCGAAGGATACAGCAGGCGGCGTTATCGATCGAATCCAGAAACTTTCTGAAATGGGCTTCACCCACGCGATCTTCAATATGCCGGATGTCTATTCCATTACTCCGCTCAAAACCTTTGCAAAGGAGATCATCCCGGCAATAGCTGTACTCTAATGAGAAAATGATACAAACCGTGAAGTTGAGCAGTGACCTTGAAATCCCCATTCTGGGTTTCGGTGTTTTTCAGATCACTGATCCGACCCAACGTGAAAGAAAAATAAATGTTTAATACAGGGAAGTGAACGAAGCTACCCTGCCGACTCAATTGAAATTTCATAAAGAAATGGATAGAGCCCTAACCTTATGACATCCACCAACTCCAATTTTAAAGGCATCGGTTTTCTCCTGTTGGCGATGTTGATCGGTTCGCTGCAAGCCGTTGCCGTCATTCATGCCAATCGGGTGCCGAAAATGCAATACTATAGAGAATATTTCCAATATCCTTCGCTGGACATGGTGCCGTGCATGAAGGTAAATGGAGGCGATTTTATTTTGAAAGGGTATTCAGGTGGAATAATTATCCAAAATACTTCGCCAGTTGAAAAAATTCGGATTATTTTATCTTGACGTGAATTCAGGTCGTACTCTTTCTGCTTTTTTTTGAATTTGGAATTGCTGACTACGGATTAAATGGATATTTTATATGAAATATATCGTATAATGTGATTTGAATATTATCAGTGAAGAGACGGAAAAATGAAAAACAAACTGATCTATATAATGATTTTGTCGTTCTTTGTGTTTTTTACCGCTACGCCTTGGTTAACGTGGTCTGGCAGCGCAAGCGCCCAGTCACCCACGAACACGCGTACGCCTACGTCAATCAATATTGGCAACTTCGTCCGGGACAACCTGGATCAGAACGGAACCCAGGATGCCGGAGAACCGGGTTTGGCCGGAGCGAGTGTGCAGTTGTGGAATTCGGCAAAAAACCAACTGATCAATACGCCGACCCCAACGCGCACGCCCACGCCGATCAATATTGGCAACTTCGTCTGGGACGACCTGGATCAGGACGGCACCCAGGATGCCGGTGAACCGGGTTTGGCCGGAGTGAGCGTGCAGTTGTGGAATGCAGCGAAAAACCAACTGATCAATTCAACCTCGACCGGTGCGAGCGGCGCATACATGCTGGTGGCCCCGATCCCTGGGAACTACCGTGTGCGTGTGGTCTTGCCTTCCGCATCGGATGCCTTCTCTCCCAAAGACGCGGCGTTGAATGACCAGACTGACAGTGATATCAACCCGAGCGGGGTCGATATTGGGTTCACAGATACTTTCAATATCGCCTCGAATGTGATCAGCACCACCATCTACGATGCGGGCATCATCAAATCCCGCACACCCACCCCCACGCGCACACCCACGCCAATCAATATTGGCAACTTTGTCTGGGACGACCTGGATCAGGACGGCACCCAGGATGCCGGTGAACCGGGTTTGGCCGGAGTGAGCGTGCAGTTGTGGAATTCGGCGAAAAACCTACTGATCAATTCAACCTCGACCAGTGCGAGCGGCGCATACACGCTGGTGGCCCCGATCCCTGGGAACTACCGTGTGCGTGTGGTCTTGCCTTCCGCATCGGATGCCTTCTCTCCCAAAGACGCGGCGTTGAATGACCAGACTGACAGTGATATCAACCCGAGCGGGGTCGATCTTGGGTTCACGATACTTTCAATATCGCCTCGAATGTGATCAGCACCACCATCTACGATGCCGGGATCATTAAATTCAAAACGCCGACCCCGACGCGCACGCCCACGCCGATCAATATTGGCAACCTTGTCTGGCATGATCTGAATGGCAACGGCATCCAGGACGCCGGTGAACCAGGAATCGCCGGCATGACTGTACAGTTGTGGAATGCAGCGAAAAATAACCTGATTTATAGTGCCGTAACCAATGCCAACGGCATTTACGCTGTCATTGCGCCAGTGCCGGGTGACTATCGTGTGCGGGTTGTGCCATTCAACGGTTCCTCATTTTCTCCGAAGAACCAGGGCGCAGATGATACGAAAGATAGTGATATCAATGCAAGCATCCTTTCGGCGGATTATGGTTTTAGCGATATTTTCACCATCGCCCCTAATGTCATATCGACAACGATCTATGAAGCGGGACTGAGCATTGTGGGTCCCACACCGGCACATGCTATTATCACCACCGGGGTATTTCGTCCTAGCAATGGTCTCTTGTATTTAAAAAATGCCAACACTACTGGGTTCGCGGATGTGGCGATCAATTACGGCCTGGCAGGGGATTATCCGGTGGCCGGCGATTGGGATGGCAACGGCACGGATACGATTGGCATTTACCGCAATGGCATGTTCTATTTGCGCAATTCCAACACAGTTGGCTTTGCTAATTTATCTTTTGCGTTCGGATTGCCAGGCGACCAGCCGGTGGTTGGAGATTGGGATGGGGATGGGTTCGACACGATCGGCGTGTATCGCAATGGTACGTTCCTGCTGCGCAACACGAATTCTGCAGGGCCGGAGGATATTACCTTTGCGCTGGGCAATCCGGGTGATGTCGGCATCGCGGGCGATTGGAACGCCGATGGCATGGACACGACCGGTGTCTTCCGCCCGAGCAACGGCTTCATCTTCCTGAAGAATGCCAACACTACTGGGTTCGCGGATGTGGCGCTCAATTATGGCCTGGCGGGGGACATGCCCGTCATCGGCGATTGGAATGGCGATGGGACGGACACGATCGGGGTCTATCGCAACGCCCAATTCTATTTAAGGAACAGCAATACCAATGGTTTTGCGGACATTGTTTTTGCCCTTGGCAACCCTGGTGATATGCCCATCTCGGGAAACTGGGATGGCAGTCTTCCCTGACAGATCAAAATAAGAGAACTGTTTTCCTCCATTCCAAAGGATACAAAGTCCTGCATTTCTGGAATAACGATGTGATGAACAATCTCGAAAACGTATTGACCGTGTTATGGGATGCGTTGAAGGAATAGGTTGAAAGCAGACCCCCGAGTTCAAAAAACCTCGGGGGTCTGCTTTTTATCTTTTACCGCCAACTTCTATGGACAGCCCGCCGTCGAGACGTTAACCTGTGCCTGGGAGGAGGTCCCCGTATCATTAAATGCCTCTACATATACTTTAGGTGAAAATTCTTTGTTTACTCCCCAAGTGAATGTAACATTTGTTGTATTGGCTCCTACACTGCCCACTAGCACAGGAGCGGAACCACCAAACCCGGCATCAAAATAAATTTTGAAACCTTTCTCATTACTCGAATTATCCTGCCAGGTTACTGCTATTGCTAAATCATATTTCGGGAGAGGCAGCCCGGTTGGAGTACATGTATTCGTCTCGCTTAAGCCTGAAGGCGCCGCAGGCGCGAACGCAGTGGTTGGTGTAGGTGTCACAGTCACCTTTGGCGTGGGGGTGATGGTGGGTGTGGGCGTGGGCGGGATGGCAACGGTTGGCAACGCGCTCGTGTCACCCGTCACCGTGGCGTACTGCCCCCACAGCCAGCAAGTCCCATTGCCATTCGGGATTTTGATGATCCAATAATTGGTGGATGTATTCTTGCCCACAACCTCGGCAGATTGTCCCACGGGCAGGCCGAAGATGCTCGGGTAGGCTTGCCCGGGTCCAGTGCGGCAATTTGTGGCGATGCTCACAGTCACCGTGGTGGAATTACTCACCGTCACCGCGGGGGTGTTTGATGAAGGTGGAACATCTACGGTCGCAGGAGGAAGAACCGCCTCAGTCGTCGCCGAAGCTGCCACCTCGGGAGTGGCAGTTATATACACAATGGTTTGACTCTGCACATCCGCCGCTGTGGGTGTGGAGGTCTGCCCAGCCTGCTCAAGGATCAGCGCTTGCGCGGTGATCGTCAATAAAAGCGCGGCGTCTTCTCCGCTCCGCACGCCTTCAGTCGCCACGGACAAGTTGCAAGCCGAAAGCGCAAAGATCAATAGTAATGGAAGAAAGTATTTATTGATGCCCTTGCTCATGATGTGTTTTCCTTATCTACCGGTCTCTGTTTCAGGCAACTTATGGGCAAACCAAGCTGATTACGCTGGGGCCAGATTCACCCGCACTGTTTGCAGCGACTACGACAACGGTTAATGTCTTTCCTGCTGGCAGCCGCTCTATGAAGTCCACTGTAACCGCATCAGCTTTCTTTGAATAATACTTATTATTTGGCGAGGTGTAGATATTGAATTTTGTTTCATTGTTGGAGTTATCGGTCCAGTTCACCCGAACCTCATAATCCTGGTCACCGTTGCCGGCATTGTAGCACTTGATACTTGAAGATGTGATGATGGGGTCTAACGGTTTTCCTCCGCCGGAAGGGGTTGGCGTGACGGCTTCTACAAGCATGGCGGTATCCCCGCTCACGGTGGCATATCGTCCCCACAGCCAGCAGGTCTTTCCCGAGCCATCGGGGATCTTGATGATCCAATAATTGTCGATCGTATTTTTACCTACTACTTCCGCTGTTTGCCCGACTATTAATGCGTATACATCTTTGAATTCCTGGCTGGGTCCCATACGGCAGTTGGTATTTTGGCTCACAGAAACCGTCACAGCGCCTGTGGTGGGGCTGGGACTGGGGCTGGGGCTGGGGCTGGCAGCAACAGCATTCAGCGCGGGGTCTATTGTGGCGGTTGGTAAAGCAGGTTCAGGCGTATTTGTAATGACAACAATAATGGGCTGCGCCAGAACTGTGGCAGTTAATCCCTGCAGTTGAAGGGCCTGAGCGGTGGCTGTCGCTGGAAAATTTTCAGAAGGAGGTGGTGGAGGTGCATAAAAGTTTTTTGGAATGCATGCCCCAAACAAAGTGGCGAAGGTCAGCATGGTGCAAAAAATAATAGCAATCGATCTGGGATTTCTTTTCATTTTGAACTCCTCTGGAAAATAATTTTATTAATGGCAGGCCGTACAGGTTAAAGTTAAACATAAGCTGCGCTCACCAAAGCTTTTCGCTCTCTGTTATAAAGCGTTTTTTTCGATAGGAGTATTCTCTAACAGAAACAAATATAAAGAAGACAAATCAGATTGCCTTACCCGAAATAATAACGACGCCGATTGTAACGCAACATCGCATAAATGTAAGGTTAACAAAAGTACAGGGGCAGTAAAGGTTTGCAGCTGTGTCTCCCTTCGATATCCCACCCCTCGCGACTCTGTTCTCAACCGCACGCGAAACGGGCAGAATTTATTCTTACAATTATTTCATTCCATTTTCTGAAACGAGTCTGAATAGCCATCAGTTATAGCAGTGTTTTAAAGGGTTCTCTCGCGTCAAATAAATGATCGCCATTTGCGTACATTCCAGCTCGGATTTACGGGAACCAAAATCCCAAAAAAGCCTGGCGAATGAACCCGGTTAGCACAACTATTTCCGGTCAGGATGATCGTTCACGGAGGTAATTGACAATAGACGGCCAGTCAGGAAACTGGAAAGACCCAAATTCGATATGCTCTCCAACGAATCGATCTGCCCCGTTTTTGGTGCGGTCGTCTACTAAAAAATGACCTGCATTCAGGTTCTTATGATGCGTCAAGATGAGCCGCTTGTAACAAGCGCTTCCAAGGTGATGCTTTACCCAAAGCAGTTTATCAGACCACGCAGATGGGTTCTCCCACGGTGAGGTCGAAAGAATGTAGGTGTCAAAAAGATTGGCCAGCTCCTGAAAGGACTCAATTGCAAATGGCATCGGCTCCATCAAAGAGAAAATTCCAGGCACTTCATCAAGCCGTCCCTCAAACTCGCTCAGCACTTCTGCAGGGATGCGGGAAAAGGCCGACTGGAAATCAACCAGTACGTTATCCAAGTCCACATAGAGTATCTTCTGCATCAATTAATTTCGTCTCCATAGTTTTTCCAACAAATCACTCGTCGTTTGCAGCGCGACCTGTTCGCAGCTTGCTTGCAGTATGCCGGGATAGCGATACGCCAGAGGAGCCACATCCACTTCATAGCCGCCTTCATTGTGAGACTCGGTGGTATGCAGGTAGCTGATGCAGCCGTCGCTCACGCTAGCAAACAGTGTCTGCGCGGCGGGCGAAGCAGACTTGACCTTCAGCCCGATTTCAGTGAACGTCTCAGCCGCAAATGTCACCAGCGCCAGATCGCCAATTCGCAGCGCATTGATCCGCAGCGGCACCGACCAAAAGCCATTGTTCGCTTCGATCACTGATTTCCACGGATACCGTTGATCGAGTAGCAGGTCAGCGAAAATGGAAAGAAAGCCGGGAAGTTTTGCAAGCGCCAGTAATGGCTTGCCATAATTCTTTGGCGGACGGGATGTGGTGACGCTCGCTTCGGTTGGCATCCACGCTTCCACGCGTTCGATACGAAGTGAGGCTTCGCGAATCTTTTCTGCCCCAGAGCGGACTGCAGATAACACAGCCTTTGCCACGCCCAAACCTTGTTCTGCCATCATCTCGAAAGCGCGGGCGTCATCCCAATACATGTCGGGGTTGATGTTTGCCGCAGCGCCCTGAAGGAAAAGAGTCAAGCCGCCAATTTCATCTTCCACTTTTCTGCGCATCTCGCCGATCCAATCGGCCGAGACAAGCAGGTTGTCGGGTCCAAGCACTGTGCCGTGACAGGCGTAGTTAACGATGGTCGCGAGTCTTTCCCCGTCATCTGCCAGCACACTGACTATCTGAACCGATTGATCCCTGATGCCATCAGGATTGCGCCCTATCTCCATCCGACCATCGGGCATTTTCTCGCGGCGATTGATCCCAACCTTCGCTTCGCCTTGCGAATATTCCAGCCGTGCAGGCAGGAGATTCGATGCCGCATCTTGCACTGCTAAAATAATGTTATCCACCAATGAGTCTATATACTCTTGGCTCTTGCGCGGCGACTTTTTGTCCGCATAGGCAATGGGACCTGAATGTGTATGAGAACAGCACAAGATGATTTCGGTGGGAGCAAGGCGGACGCGGACGCGATCCACGATGAACTCGTTGATGGTCAGCATGTCCAGCGCAACGATGGCAACGCGCGCCTTCGTGTCATCGAGCACCAGAGCGGTGGCGGTCAGATCATCATGAACGCCAACATTGCCTTTCGTGCGGTCACCATAGCCGATCTGGTAAATCCCATTTGGCGGTGTAATGATACGCCGAGCCGCGCCTGCGGAGAAAATTGATCTGTTCACCTTATCTCCTAATGATCCATGTTCAAATTCTTGCGCGTCTCTTCTGGCGTATCGCCAATGCGATATTTTTGGAACAGGAAATACCCCAAAAAGATGAACACAGCCATCACAGGAAATGCCAAACGGACACCGAGCGGATTGGCCTGGGTGTAGCCAAATGTCTGAAGAAGCAGAGGCAGGATCAAGGTCCCGACAGAGGTGCCGAGGCCGATGGCAAAGGAAAATGTTCCGTAATAGATCGCTTCCCGACGGCGATTGGTTAGCATTTCATCGTAGTCCACGACATTACCCATCATGGCATAGATCAGGATCAAGTAGCCCCCAAGGGCTGTCCCGATCAACGCAACCAAAACATAAGCCTGGATGGAAAGAGAGACTCCGTCCACTGCGCCGACCAGGAATCCAAGCGCGAAGATAATACCCAGCAGGATCATGCTTGCATTGAGCAGGATCCGTTGACTGTACTTACGATTGAACCACATCCAGATGGGTCCCGTGAGCGCCATACAGATAATGAGCACACCCTGGTAAATACCTACATCACCTTCGGTCTGGCGCAGTACGAGTGTGACAAAGTATGGGAAATTCGCCAATACCATCTGGTAGGCAATATGAACAAAAAGGGTGGAGAAGAACATGATCAGGAACTGTTTGTTTTGGAAGGTTGCTTTTAGACCTTCCAGCGCAGACATCGGTTCTCCAAGCGGACGCTCGGTTTCGCGCAGACCGAGCAAGGTGATGTAGATCGTGACGACTCCCACCCCACCGACCACTGCCCCCATCGCAACAGGTCCGATGCTTCCAAACAGCGGCGCGGCAACCAATGAACCGATCAACACCCCGATAATTCCGAATACACTTTTCCAATAACTCAAGCCAAGCCGGGCATGAGTCTCGGGTGCCATTTCGGGCAGGCTGGCATCATATGGGATTCCGACCAGGCTGTAACTGGTGTGGTAGATCAAAATGATGGCCATGAAGTAGATCGCGTTAAGCGCATAGTTCGTGAGGCTTGGCGGAGTCCATAGCAGGATGGAACCCAACAAAATGAATGGCGCGGCAAAAATCAGGAATGGTCTGCGCCGTCCCCAACGCGAGCGCAAGGTATCAGAATAGTGACCGATGAACGGATCGATCACCGCATCCCAAAAGGTGGCGATGAGCAGGAGTAGCCCCATCGTGACCGCTGGTATATAGGTTGGCCGACCAGAATCTGGCGGCGGCGAGTAGAAATACAACAGCCAGGTGCTGACTGTGATGCCGAGAATGTTCAGGCCTGCCGATGCGCTTGAGTAGAGCGCGATGCGCCGGAAGGGAAGTTTATTCTTTTCCATACAGACCTCCATAGTTTGGTTTTGATTGAGCAACAAGCCGTTTCTTACATTTCACAACCCGCAATGCAATGCTTTGGGATGCAGCACCTTCAACGGCTCGCCATATTGAAAATCTTTTCCGTCGCAAATCTGTTGGGATTTGAATTGAAGCGCCATGACCAGTTGATCCGCGTCGTCAGGCGGGATTTGCGTGGAGTAGCTGCGCACTGCCGATATCTTCTTTTCCCACGTGGAAGTGATATCCACGATCTGGTTCGGTTCGCGCGAATAATAAAAGGCTATGCCGTTGATGGAGTGACCTGTGTATGCAGCATCCACCTTCGGATCGCTGGACGCGATCCTGGACAGGCTCGAGAACAGAACAGCCTCCGCAACAGCCAACCCTGTTTGGATATGATCGTGATGCGCTTCGTATGTCAGCCAGGGATCGCAGGTGAAGACGAAGTCCGGCTGGAGCATGCGGATATATTTCAACAAGTCGCGGCGCAAAGCAAAGTAATCGTATACGCCAGCGTCGGGATAATTGAGCAGTATCTGTTGCTTTACGCCGATAATTTTTCCAGCTGCAAGTTGATCTTGAGCAAGGGATTGAGTGGCGGCATCCGTTGTAAGAGATGCGTCCACCACACCCATCAGATCATCGGTGACGGTTAGATAAATTACCTCCGCGCCGTTTTTCGCAAGTTGCGCAAATATCCCTCCCGCAGCAATGTCGTTGTCATCGTAATGAGGCTGGACGCAAAGGATGCGATTAGCAGAAAATATATCAGGAACGGGCAGGATGGTTTCGATGGTCATTTTATCTCCACTGTGGAATACAACAGTCCAATGAATTATCAACTGGTTTTGTAATCAATTCAGGTCGCCTGTGTCAGAGGCAGACCAAAAGCAGGTTGTTTTATTTTTTATCTGCCTAAAATTTGGGTGCGATCATAATCGGGTACAACCCCCAATCCGTGGTGTATAAAAAAAAATAGTTACTTGCCTAAGTCGGTCATGTCGCACACTATGATCAGAGGAAGCCGCACTGGGGCTAAAAAAATGAACATTGCTTCTTGAAGTTGATTACTGCTCCTGGGAACTTATGAGACGATAGGAAAATAGCATGATACTCCTCTTTTACAGCGCAACCTCAATCGGATCAGCCGGGTAGCCAATACAGCAGGAAATTAGACAGGTCGGGCGAGTTACTCATACGCCAGCACTTCGTTAATGGTCAGCCTTGCCGCATTACGGGCGGGGACGATGCTGGCTATCACGGACAGGATGATGACCATTCCCAGCCAGAGCAGGATCCCAAGCGGGGTGAAGGTCAAATCCATGGGGGTGCCGAGGGCTTCGCTGATTATTCCAAGCAGGGAATAACCGATCGGGAAAGAAACACCGATCGCCAGCACCCAGGTAATCAGGCCAATGACCAGTCCTTCGATGATGACCGACTGCATGATAACCTTATCCACCGCGCCGATGGTGCGCATCACGCCGATTTCGCGGGTGCGCTCGAGCACGTTGATGCTCATCGCGCCGGTCAAGCCCATACTGCCGACAAAAGCAGTCAAGACGGCCATGATCAACAGGAACACGATGACAACGTTGATGGCAATGCTCGCCTTCTGACGCAAGGCCGAGCCGGATTCCACGCTCTGGATCGAGAAATTGCGTTGGGCGAGATAGCTGTCGATACTGCGGGTCAGCTCCAGATTGGATTGGGCGTCGTGCTGGCGGGTGATAACACGGTAGGTCATCGTGCGGTTGGCGAGCTGGCTTTGCGCGGCGACATATTCAAAGTTGGCGTAGGCCATCGGGTCGCCGAACATCGCCAGGAATGGGAAGACGCCGACAACTGTCCAGGATTCTTTGCGTTGGCCGGGCAGTTGGATGGTCAGTTGGTCGCCGGGTTTCAGGTTAGGATAGATCAGGTAGAGACTGTCTGAAACCACCATGGCTCGCTTTTCGCCGGGCTTGAGCCAGCGCCCGGCCACCAGTCTCAAGTTGAGCAGTTTGGAATCCTGCGGCGGAGCAACGATGGAAAGTTTGGAAACGAGTTCATCCTTTTCATCCAGAATGTCGCCCGAAGTAGCGGACCAGCCCTCCACGCCTTCCACACCGGGGATGTTAAGCAGGGTTTGTTGGATTTCGGCCACGCGATACGGTTTGGCAAAGTTGACCGTCACATCGCCCATATAGTGCTGGAGCAGGTTCTCCATCACGGCGGTCAGAGAGTCGCGGACATTGAAAACAGCGATGAACACCGCCCCGGCCACGGTCAGCGTGAAAATGGTCAGGAGCAAACGCCCCCGCTTGCGGAACGTGTTCCGAAACGAGAGCAGGATCGGGCGGGAGAATCCGCTCATCCAGCCCGAAAAAATGTTTTTGGCCTGGGCCGCCGGTTCGCCGCCCGGCCGGTAGTTGCTGATGGCCTCCAGCACGCTGGTTTTCGCGCCGTTGTTGACCGGCACAAAGCCGGCTCCGAGCGGAATCAGGATGGCAACCAGGGTTTGGGCCAGGATTGCCACCGGGATAAAGCGAAACCCATCCAGCACCGCGCCGAGCAGGTACGCCATGAAAGCCGCCAGCCCGTAGCCACCCAGCGCGCCGAGCGGCACGGCAATGACCAGCGCGATGACCCCATACGAGATGACCAGCAGCAGGTACATCCCCAGGATCTGGCGGCTGGTCGCGCCGATCAGCTTCATCACACCGATCTGGCGAAGCTGTTGGGCCAATAGGGCATTGAGCGTGTTGACAATCAGTGAACTGCTCAGGACGGTAATCAAGGCGCCCAGCACAGCCAGGATGCCGATGATGATGAGCGTGATGTCGGTCATCGGATGTTCATTGGAAAGGTGCTTATCGACGCGGTAGACCGTGCGCCCCCCGTCCTCGATCTTTTTCTGCACCGCTCCGGCCACTGTGGCAATCAAAGAGCTGTTGCCGCCCTGCGTCACGGTCAGGTAAAGCTGGTTATACGAGCCATCCAGTCCCATCGAGCGCAGGGTGTCATCAGTGACAAACAGCAGATTGTGGGCAGCCGGTTCAGGTTTGGAGGTGGTCTGGTCAGCCACCAGACCGACGATAGTCAGGGAGTGGTTGGAGCCGTCCGGCAGTTCCAGCTTGACGACATCGCCGGGATGCAGGCCGGAATTGTGCATCACATCCTGGCTGACAACGGCTTCGTCCTTTCCAGCCAGTCCCACACCCTCGATTGGTGTCCGCAGGTTGATGCCGCTTTGCATATCGCCCAGTCCCACCAGCGTGAACCGCAGCCAATCTTCCGCGACGCGCTGACCGCGAACATTGAGAATATAACGCCCCTCCACATCCTTCACGCCCGGCACACGCTCAATGGACTGCACCAGGTCATCGTCAAACGGATCGGTCATCACTTCGATGTTGGGCGGGCTGACCGCTGCGAAACTGCGGTCGACATCCGCCGTCATAATCATGTAGGCCGTGAGGATCATGCCGATCGCAAAAACGCCGGCGGCTATCGAGGCCACCACAAGCCCGGTGCGGGTTTTGTCCTCCCACAGGTCGGTAAAAACCTTGCTCCAGCGCGGGGAAAGCAGGTTAGGTTGCAGGTCGGCGCTCATTGGTGGAGTTTCCTTCTCTCGTGTTCGGTTTTGTGGCGCGTGGCAGCTTCGTTCAGGGCCGAGCGCGTCACCGGCGATCCGTCAATCAGCTCAAAAAACAGCTTTTTGGGGATGAGCACCAGCTCTGCGCCCTGTTCCGCCGCCCGGACATGCGCCACCGCCTGCCCGCCCTGCATCAATTCGATTTCGCCAAAGAATTGCCCGGCCCCAAGGCGGGTCAGCGACACTTCCGTATGGAAAAGGTTTTCCATGATGACATCCACTTCGCCGCTAATGACAATGAAAAAGTACTCAACGTCTGCCCCCCGTTTAAGGATGTTATGACCCGCAGCCGCCTTGCGTTTTTTGGCATTTTTCGTAGCCGCCAGCATTTGAGGATGGCTCAGGTACGGCAGCGCCCGTGCCACAATCGGGTCGATGATTTCGCCGTCGGAGAGAATAATCGTCTGGTGGGTGCGTTCGGTAATCGATGGATCGTGCGTGACGATGAGAATGGTCTTGCCTTGCTCGGCCAGGTCTTCAAACAACTTTAACACCGTTTCCGCCGAGCGCGTGTCCAGGTTGCCGGTCGGCTCGTCAGCCAGGATGATGGATGGGTCGGTCGCAAGGGCACGGGCGATGGCTGCACATTGCTGCTGTCCGCTCGAAACAGCGGTGGGTAATTTTTCGGTCTGGTCTTCCAGCCCGACCATCTTGAGCAATTCAGCGCGCGGGCTGGGCGCTCCTGTCGGGGATACATATCGCAATAATCCATTGGCAGCATGACGTTTTCGAGCAGGGTCAGGATGGGCAAAAGCTGGAAAAACTGGAACACCACGCCCACGTTTTTCCCTCGCCACAGGGCGCGTGCGCTCTCGCTCATCTTGTAGATATGCTCCCCGCCGATGATGACATCCCCCGACGTGGGGTGGTCGATGCCCGTGACCATATTTGCACGTCGATTTCCCGCAACCAGACTTGCCGACGATCGAAAATGAACTGTCCATAATTGAGCTGCAGGTTGATGTTTTTTAGCGCGTGGAATTTGCCCGCCGCGTTCTCATAGATCTTCTCCACGTTGCGCAGAACAACCGCCGGGGAGGACGCATCCGCCACACTAACGGTGGACGGCAGCGGGACATGCAGTTTCCTGACGGTGATGGATTCGGGGCGGCGGTCTGCTCCTGCCGCCGAATCCTCCGGGGTGTTGACAACACCATCCACAATCTGCAAGCGCCGGCTGAAACGCGAGATAAAACCCTGGTCATGTGTCACCATCAGGATGGTTTTGCCCTGTTCAACCAGCTTTTCAAAAATCTGGATGATGGTTTCGGCGGTGACGCTGTCGAGGTTGCCGGTTGGCTCGTCGGCCAGCAGCAGGTGTGGATCGTTGATCAGCGCACGGGCAATGGCAACGCGCTGTTTCTGTCCGCCCGAAATATGGGCAGGGATCTTGTGGGCATGGTTGGCGAGTTCCACCATCTCCAGCGCTCCATGGCCCGCTTTTTGGTAATGAGCGGGTGGTATGCGCCAAGAAAATCGGGCGGCAACATGATATTTTTGAGCAGGCTGAGGGTCGGCATCAGCTCGAAGGACTGATAGATGATGCCCAAGTGCTCGCCACGCCATTTGGCGAGACGGTCTTCATTGAGGGTGTGGATCGGAATGGATGGAGTGGCATTGTCATCGCCAATCCAATGGAATTGGACTTCGCCCGCGCTGAGCCCGCTTACCCCGGCAATCATGTTGAGCAGGGTTGTTTTTCCAGCCCCCGATTTACCGGTGATGCCCAAAAATTCTCCCTGACGGATGTCAAGAGTTACATTGTTGAGCGCTGTAAACGGCCCCTGCCCGGTTGGGTAGATTTTGCTTACCCCCTTCATTTGGATAATCAGGTTATTGGTCATGAGTCATTCCATCAGGGTGAGTGCGACCCACCCGAGGGTGGAAAAAAAACTAAAGCGCCGAAAAATAATCGAAGGCGCGGCAAATCAGGTGGAAGAGGGTTTGGCTGTTCGCCTCGCCGAGATGGTTGACCAGCCCGGAAAGGTGTTTTTTTGCATATCGGCCAGCAATAGATCGGCGGTTTGCTGACCCTGCGCCGTCAGGGCAACCAGCACCACCCGTCGGTCGCCAGGCAAGGCCTGGCGCTGGCTAGACTTATGGTATTGCGCTATCCAGCAGGCGTTTTCATCTTCTTCTCAAGGTAGGCATCTCCAAAGTCCACATATAATTCAACCCAGAGCGGCAGATGATCGGACATTTTGAAAGTGCGCCATTGCTTGTATTTATTCAACGTTGTTTGTGGTTGATAGGTTTGCCAATCCGCGTCGCGATAGACGTGATCGAAGAATGGGAAGGTACCTGCCCTTGCAAGCCCTAATTGCGTTTGGACATCCCGTGCCAGAAAAGCGATCTGATCAAAGGGCCGGTCCTGAACGGCATTCGTGTACGTGCCTTTGAGTTTAGCAGGAATTTCGAACATTTCCATCTCGATCGCTTTAAAGGTTTCATCATTTGTAGAGAAGATATTGAAGTCGCCCAGCAGAATGGTATTATTCGCCCACGCGTCCCTGGATTTCATGCGTTTCTTCAGCAGCTGGACAATGGCTTTTGCTTCCTGGAGACGTTGCGGATCATCGGCTTTGTCCTCACCATAGTAGAAGTGCTGCGTGCAGAGTGTGAATTTGAACCAGCCCGCTTTAAAACCCGCAACATAAGGGGTGCGGGAAAAAGCGAAATCAGATTTTAGGACACCGCCTTCCTTTTTCATCTCAGGCACCAGTTCCCCAGCCATCCCGCCAAAGGAGATCTTGCGCGTATCATAGATGTAAGCGTGGCGTTCGTTGTTACCCTGCTCCCCCAGGGTAACATCCGAGACGAGATACTTCCACCAGCCGCCAAGGTTACCCATCAATTGATCGAGAGCATCCAGATTGTCGCGTACTTCCTGAACAGCAATGATGTCAAACCGTGACATGATCTCCGCGATATAGAGGAGCGGCTCATCCTCCCGACCACCCGATTTGGTTCCGCCGAACTCGCGCAGATTCCATGTCGCCAATAGGAGTGTCGGGTCAACCGTCTTCGCGGGGATGACTTTATCCAATTCAAACTTCAGTGTCAGCAGTCTTTCGGCAGTGCGCCGGCCTTCCACGGTCGTACTATCAATATTTTTATATTCTGGCATGGGTTTGATCCTCCATCTTTTGGCGAAAAACAACAGATCTGAACTATTTGAAATAGTATATGCTTTTCCCACCTATATATCAATCCTGAATTATTTCTTTTTCCACGCATCCTATCGACGGGTTGTCACCTCGCGTGAAAAGATTCTGCAATCGTCATACCCGGCAGATCTTCAATAAAATCACACAAGGCATGCGGGATCATTTCCAATGATGTATTTAGTGGCCCGGGATTGATCACACCCATTGACTCAACCTTCAGGACCCATGCTGGAATCTTCGGACAAAATACAGACCGAATCTGTTACCCAGATCAAAAATGATCAACCTTATTTTGTCTCCGTTCGCAGGCGGCGGGCGACTTGACGGTTGGAGAGTTTCAAAAGCGTGACCCTGACGGCCAGGGAGAAGATCTGTTTTTGTCCGCCCGTCAATTGCGACCCGCAAGTATGCGTATTTGCCCGTGGGTATTTTGATAAGGTGAAAAACCATTCCAATTCATCTATAGGGTTGGGGCTGGCAATCATAAGTGCCGCAGTGATTATGCACAATTCCGCGTGATGATAGGTGCCAGTATAGATTGTTGCGGGCAATGAAGACCTGATCTGCCGGGATGGTCAGAAAAATAATTATGCACTTGCCATCAGGACTTGACAAACTGGGTGAGAAGGATATAATCTGACTAACTTTATTCACTGAATAAAGTTAGTCAATATGACCCACCCGACAGGAAACCGCGAACTAATCAGAGCGATCAACCGCTCACACGTCTTGAATGCGATCAAGGCGTATGGCCCGATTGGAAGGGCTGACATCGCGCGCCGCACAGGACTGAGCCCGGCTACAGTCACTTCCCTCTCCGCCAAGTTGATCTCCCAGAACCTCGTCTTTGAAAAGTCGGCCGGGGATTCCAGCGGCGGGCGTCCTCCCATTTTGTTGGTCATTAATCCGAAGGGTGGATATGTGGTCGGCATAAAATTAACCGAGACCAACGCTGTATGCGCGTTGACCGACCTGGAAGCCACTGTGATCGCAAAAGCCTCCATGCCGCTCTCCGGACACAACCCGATACGGGTCGTGGAGGATCTGGCGCACATGGTTACCACGTTCATCCGCGAACAAAAGATATCCAAAAAACAATTGCTTGGCGTGGGTGTCGGGCTGGCAGGCATCGTGGATGCAAATGAAGGCATCCTGCGCCAATCCCCCATTTACGGCTGGGACAATGTCCCCCTCCGTCAAATGCTGCAAAGCAAATTGAATGTTCCCATCTATATTGAAAATGATGTCAATACACTGACCCTCACCGAGAGGTGGTTTGGCCCTGGCCAGGGCGTGGACAATTTCCTGACCGTCACGGTCGGACGTGGAGTCGGTCTGGGAATTGTTGTGAACGGACAGTTCTATCGCGGTCAGAACGGGGGCGCCGGTGAATTGGGGCATACCACCATTGACCCGAAGGGACCCTTGTGTGCCTGCGGTAAACACGGATGCCTGGAGGCGTATGTGGGCGATCCTGGCTTGGTCCGTGCAGCCAATGAAGAATATGAACGTGGACATCTCTCCGTGAAAGTCGAGACGATTGAGGAATTACTGCAGCTGGCTCAAAGTGGCGACACATCTGCAATAAAGATTTTCAAAAAAGCCGGCAGCATTCTCGGGATCGCAATTGCAAATCTGATCAACCTGTTCAACCCAAAGAAGATCATCATCAGCGGAGAGGGCACCCGCGAAGGCGACTATCTTTTCATTTCCATGAAGGAGTCCATCCAGCAAAACACCATGCCTGGATTATTTGATCCGAAGATCGTTGAGATCATCCCGTGGGGCGACGATGTCTGGGCGCGCGGTGCAGCAGGTCTGGTGCTGCGTGAATTATTTGAGTCGCCCATTCATAAACAGACCCCGACTGCAGCAACCATGTAATTTTTTTGCCCTGAGTTATTTTACTCAGCGAATAAAGTAGGAGGCACAAGCCATCTGACAAACATAACTTCATAATCTGACAGTCCTCAAAACTCAAACCAACAAGGAGAAATAGAGAAATGAAATCCAATCGTATCGCAATCCTGATTTTTAGTCTGATCATCATCACGGCTACCATCCTGGCAGCCTGCGCGCCTGCTGCAACTCCAACAGAATCACCGGCTGCTGCTGTGACCGAAGCCCCCGTTATTGCTACAGAAGCCCCGACCGAAGCGCCAGTTGTAGAACCTGTCACCCTTCAATACTGGCACACTCACAGCGATGCTGAAGCAGCCCAATTGGATCAGGTCATTGCGGCGTTCGAAGCCGCCAACCCTGGCGTCACAGTTGAGTCCACCCGCTATGCGTACAGTGATTACAAAACGGCACTCCTGACCGCGATTTCAAGCGGCGCAGTTCCAGATGCAGCTCGCCTTGACATTGCCTGGGTTTCTGAATTTGCCGACCAGGGCGCTCTGACCCAGCTGGATGGAAATCTTCCTGATTTTGAAGCCATCATTGCAGACACTTTCCCCGGCCCGTTATCCACGAATGTCTGGCAGGATCACTATTACGGCATGCCCCTGGATACCAATACCCAGGTGTTGCTCTGGAACAAGAGTGTATTCGAAGCGGCCGGTCTCACCGCCGCCCCAGCTACAATGGAAGAATTTGCAGCAGTGGCTTGCCAGTTGACCGATGCAGCCAAGAAAACGTACGGCTATGCTGAAGGCGGCACATATTTCTGGGCTCCCGCGCCTGTCTTCTATGCAATGGGCGGCAAGGTCACAGACGAGAAGATCACCACAGCAAGCGGTTATGTGAATGGCGCTGACAGCGTCGCAGCCTTCACCATGCTCAAGGATCTATACGATCAGGGCTGCTTATCCCCGAACCTGCTTGGCGGTGGTATCGCAACCGACGCCGGCCATGCCGAAGGCACCTACGCCATGATCATTGACGGCCCCTGGATGGTCGATATTTACAAGGGCAACTATCCAAACTTTGAAGTCAACTTTGCCCCCGTCCCCAGCGGCCCTCAGGGAACCACCAGTTCAGTCGTCGGTGGAGAGGATGTGGTTGTGCTTGCAGATTCACAAAACCAGGAAGCCGCCATGAAGTGGGCAGCCTACCTGCTCAGCCCGGATGCCCAGAAGATGATGGCCGCGGTTGGTCAAATGCCAACCCTCGCCTCCCTGGTTGGAGATCCTGCCATGCCCGCATACTTCGCCGTCTTCCAGGAACAATTGAAGACCGCCCAGGCGCGCGTTCCACATCCCAAGTGGTCTGATATGGACAACGCCATCAACAATGCCTACCAACGCATGTTGAAAGGCGACCAGACTCCTCAGGAAGCACTCGATCAGGCTGCCACTGAGATCGACGCCCTGCTTGGAAAGTAAAATAGATTATCATCGTCAAGCCCTTGCTCTATCGAGGGCTTGACCGGAACCAGAAAGGCTGCGTACGGGTGGACACCCGTACGCAGCCTTCCAAACCATGCGCAACAAAAGCCGTCATTCCGACATCATTCCAGCATTGATCTTCCTGCTGCCCGGGTTGATCCTGTTTGCCTTGTTCTTTCTTGGCCCAATGGCCTATTCCCTGCGAATCAGCTTCTTCGAATGGAAGATCGTTCACCCGGAACGATCCATTTTTGTGGGATTTGAAAATTATCAACACGCATTATCCGATCCAATCTTTCAACGCGCAGTCCTGAATACGCTCGCATACACGGTCATCACCGTGATCGTAAAAATGATCCTCGGGCTCTCCGTGGCCTTGCTACTTAACCAACAGCTGCCAGGGCGGACCTTCTTCCGCGTGGCATACTACCTGCCGGTGATCACCTCCTGGGTAATTGTCAGCCTGCTGTTTGAATATATGTTCAACGGTCAGGCCGGTCTGGTGAATTATGTCCTCAAGGATTTCCTGCACCTTATCCCCAAGGACATCCTCTGGTTCGCCGATGAATACCTGACACTCGTTCCCATTATTCTGCTCGACATCTGGAAAGGGATCGGATGGGCTGCGATCATTTTCCTAGCCGGACTGCAGGCTATTCCCGCAGAATTATATGAAGCCGCGCGCGTTGACGGCGCTGATTCAACCACCCAGTTGCGCTATATCACCTGGCCATTGCTCGGTCCAACCACTGTATTTCTGGTCGTGGTGCTGGTGATCGGCGGATTGAATGCCTATGTTCCATTTCAATTAATGACCAACGGTGGAGATCCACTCGATCTGACGCACTCCGTTCTGACATTAATGTACGAAGCCACCTTTGGTCGACTTGACTTTGGCTATGGCGCAGCCATCAGCTATTTGTTGACAGGGTTTGTTTTCGTCATCAGTCTGATCGAACTTCGTTTGATGCGACAGCGGGCAGATTAGTATGAACAGAGAATCTCAGCGAAATTTTGATAAAGTTGTCAAACTCACAGTCCTGACCCTGGGATTGGGCCTTGTGCTCCTCCCCATCTGGTATATGATCATCACCTCGTTCAAACCCCAAACGATGATCTTCGAACTTCCCCCGCGTCTGTGGCCGCAGGTCTGGACATTAAAGAACTACATTGCCGCACTTGGCAAGGACAAGTTCGGCTTGTATTTTCTAAACAGCGCCAAAGTGGCGGTCATCAGCACGCTGCTGACCGTGCTGATCTCCTCCATGCTTGCTTTTGTTTTTGCCCGCCTGCGCTTTCGCGGCAAGGAAACTTTATTTTACATTTTCCTGCTCGGCATGATGGTTCCACCGGTCATGCTCATCATCCCGCAATTCATTGTTGCAAAGTGGCTGAATCTGTTCAACCATACGGGTCTGATCCTGGTCTACACCGCGATGAACATCTCCATGCAGACCTTCCTGCTGCGTGGCGTTTTTGAAAATGTACCACGCGATCTTGAGGAAGCAGCCCTGATCGATGGCGGCAGCCCGTGGACGATTTTCTGGCGCATCATCCTGCCCCTTTCATGGCCCGGCATCTCAGTGGTGATCATAAATACCTTTCTTTACAGCTGGGAGGAATTCGCCTGGGCCAATGTTGCCATTAAGAATTCCAGTCAGCGAACCCTGCCCATCGCCATTGCACTTTTTCAAAGCGAACACCTGACCGAATGGGGACAGGTCTTTGCAGCCTCATTGGTTGCACTTGTCCCGGTATTGATTATTTTCATTATTTTCCAGCGCCATTTTGTGCAGGGCATCTCCACGACCGGTCTAAAAGGTTAATATGCGTATCGTTGATTTTTATCCCTCGCAGGGAAGTTATTCCCCCGGCGAAATTGTCACGTTGTTCATTGAAATTGAAGCTCCTGCTCCCAAAAACCTCTCACTTCGAATTTTCATACAACACCTAACCGAACCATTCATCGTTCTCGAATATCAATCTCAAATAAAATCTGGTTCTCAAACAATACAAGTTGATTGGAACCCTCCTAACGATGTACTTAGGAGCTGGACCGATTTTCCCCGCTACGGATTTCTCTCAGACTTTAGCACGTCCCGCTCAGATCCTGACGCTACTCTTAGAAAACTGATGCCCTTCCATATAAACGGGTTGCAGTTCTACGACTGGCAATATCGTCACGATCAACTATTGGCTTCCACCGAAGAATACATTGACCCGCTCGGGCGTGCCATGTCGCTGGACATCGTTCGGAAATTGGTGGACGCCGCCCACAAACATGGCATGGCGGCCATGCCGTATCTCGCAATCTATGCCGCCTCCGCTGATTTTTGGCGCGCGCATCCTGATTGGGCGTTGTTTGATGAAGCAGGCAAGCCCATTGCCTTTGGGGAGAATTTCCTCGGCCTGATGGATCCATCAGCCGGCAGTTCCTGGAGTCATCACCTTTTGAAGGAAGGTGCCAATACATTGAAAGGCATTTCCTTTGATGGATTACATATTGACCAGTACGGCGCCCCCAAAAAAGCATGGAATGCTGAGCACGAGAGTGTGGACCTGCCGCGCGCATTTGCTGATTTCATCCAATCCGCTTCTGATCAACATGCTGATAAAACGATCCTGTTCAACGCGGTTGGCAACTGGCCGATCGAAACCCTGGCGGAATCGGCAGTTGACTTCATGTATATTGAGATCTGGCCGCCTGACCTCGAGTATCGCCGTCTTGCAGAGATCGTAGTGAACGCGGTTCGCCTATCCCACGGCAAGGCGGTTGTGATCGCCCATTATCTGCCGGCCGTTCGCCCGGCGAATAATCTTTTGGCGGACGCGGTCATCTTGGCCTGCGGCGGTACGCGTATCGAATTGGGTGAGGATGCGCGGCTGCTGTCCGATCCCTACTTCCCCAAGCATGAAGAGCTCTCAGAAGACTTGTATGCAAATTTGAGATCGCTTGCGGATTTCGCTGTCCGCAATGGAGAATGGTTAAGACCCTATACATTGTCAGCAGCTGAGAAGGAAGCATGGTCAAATGGCGAATTAAATCCTAAATTCATATCCATTGACGAAACCATTTTGACCTTGTTGAGGCGTCAGCCAAACCTGCTGATCCTTCATTTGGTTAATTTTTCCAATCTCGATCTCCAGCAACAATGGGATGTGGTTCATCCCGCGCCAACACTACGCCAGAATGTTGAAGTCAAAATTCAAATGCAGCACTCGCCTTCTAAAGTCCTTTGGGATTGCCCCGAACAGGATGGACCGCAGAATGTTTCTTTTGAACACTCCGACGGAGTCTTGACTTTCAATATTCCTCAAATTCATTTCACAGGCTTGGTTGTTATCCATGAATGACTTATATCAACGCAGCATCGAAATTATTCTTGAAAATCAATCCCAGAGCGGCGGCTATATTGCCAGCCCCAACTTCCCACGTATCATTATTGCTGGTTCCGCGATGGCTCTTTCATCGCCTATGCAATGGATCTGGCTGAGCAACACGAAAGCGCGCGTCGTTTTCATCAATGGGTGGCTGATCGCGTAAACGAACGCGGAGATCTGGTGCGCGCCAGCATCCTCAAAGTGCGTGCTGGCGAAAAATTGACTGAAGCGGACATCCTGCATACCCGCTATCGCCTGGATGGTACCGATGGTGAGCCCGGCAACTGGCCTAACTTTCAACTGGATGGCTTTGGCACATGGCTTTGGGCGCTCAATGAACATCAAAAACTAAACCCTGCAACAAGGCTTTCACAGGAGCTGCTATCCGCCGCCGACCTTGCGGCCGATTATTTAAGCGAACTCTGGAAGCTCCCCTGCTATGATTGCTGGGAGGAATTCCCGGACAATGTTCATCCGCACACGCTCGCCGCGATCTACGGTGGAATTAAGGCACATTCCGAAATGACCGGCAAGAATCATCAATTGGTGACGGACGCCATTCAAGATCAATTGATTGACGGTGCGGAACAATTCGGCCACTTTGTGAAATTTCCTGATTCAACTGCTGTGGACGCAAGCCTGCTGGCGTTGGCAGTCCCGTATGATGTTGTAGCTCCTGATGACCCGATCATGCTTAAAACTGCCGAGTGCATCGAGGCGACAATCCTGCACACTGGAGGTCTTCACCGGTACGCGAAAGATTCTTACTACGGTGGTGGAGCATGGATCCCGCTGACTGCCTGGCTGGGCTGGTACTATGCGGAATTATTAGAAACACGTCCTGATATGGAAGCAAGCCTCAAACAAAAAACCCAAGCCTGCCAGACATGGATTGAATCAAGGGCGATGGATAGGTTATTTTTACCCGAGCAGGTCGCAGAAAATCTTAATTTCCCCACCTATTTATCAACCTGGACGGATCGCTGGGGCGATATAGCTTCCCCATTATTATGGTCACATGCCAATTATATAATCTTACAGGTTAAGACTCGGCCCGGATAAAATACCCTGTTGTAAATCCGCGAGAGATAACCACATAGTAATCAAGGTTAGCATTAAGATACACGAAGTGCCTAATAGGACTGTCCGTGTGTTTGGCATGATTTATTAGAGCAAACCCTGTGACGACTACTTCTAACGTCATCCGCCCAGTCTATTGGGAAAAGCCTTAATTATTTCCATACATAACCTAAGCTGCTACGTTCCAAAGAAAATTGATACTGCAAGCGAAAACAAAAAGAGCAACTTTGATTTCAAAACCTTTAGCCGTGACGGCATAGGATTTTGGGAATAAACGTTCTATCAGACTTCCAGTGGGATAAACGATTTTGAGAATGAGGCAAATGCAGGTGCGAGACATAGCAAGTTCCATTTTCGTAATGGTAAAAGTTCAATGCCGGTCTCGCGCATAACATCTTCAATCGTGTGATCATTAAAGGCTTTATCGTCGGTGATAAATGAGCAGTACGATGCTTGCATTGCCGTCCATGAGGGTACTACCCATCAAGAAAGTCATGAGGGAATACTTCGCTGCGATCACACTGCGCTGAATAAGGCAAATGCTTCGTAGATAATAGCGTTCGGGAATTTTATCCACCCCACGTCCTGAATACAGGTCA
>JADJNA010000031.1 GCA_016709305.1 Candidatus Villigracilis saccharophilus | reverse complement strand
GGGACATTTCTACTTTGCATTGACATTCGAAAATAAGTCCTTGTATAAACAGAAAATGCGTGCTATACTCTGCCGTCGCGTTTCACGAAACCAATAAAATTTGTAAGGAAAAGCAAAAATGACAGACTTTATCAAGGCCGTTGAGGCCAAAATTAATGAAAAAATTCCTCAATTGAATTCTGGTGATACCGTTAGCGTCCACGTCAAGATCAAAGAAGGCGACCGCGAACGTATTCAGGAATTTAAAGGAATTGTGATCCGCCTCCGCAAGGGTGGCAACGATTCGTCCGTAACCGTGCGCCGCATGGCTACCAACGGCATCGGCGTGGAGCGCACCTTCCTTCTGCGCTCACCGCGCATTGACAAGATCGTTGTTGAACGCCATGGCAAGGTTCGCCGCGCACAGTTGTACTTCATGCGCGACCGCACCGGCAAGAGCGCGCGTCTCAAACAAAAATTCGACTAGGGCTTTTGGAAAGACCCTAAAGGTCCTCAGGACCTTTAGGGTCTTTTTATTTTGGAGAAGATCATGGCAAAACCTCTCATTGGCATCACCACTCGTAATGGCAAAGACTCGGATGGGCATCCCTTCACCGCGCTGCAACATTCTTATGTAAATGCAATCATACAGGCGGGAGGTTTGCCTGTGCTGATCCCCTCAAATCTCTTTGTGGAAGATTTCCTCGATCTATATTCCCGTGTTTCAGGGATTCTCTTCTCTGGCGGCGGTGATATCTCACTGAATTATTTTCACGGGGCAGACCACCCCAGAATTGGTGAGGTGGACGATAATCGGGATTTTACCGAAATCAGTTTAATGCGCGTTGCAGTCAATGAAGGCAAGCCTGTGCTTGGAATTTGCCGCGGGGCACAGGTGATGAATGTCGCTTTGGGCGGCACGCTTTATACGCATATCTACGATCAACTGCAAGGCGCTCTGGATCATGCCTACCCGGGCGATTTGCGTCGAACTTTGGTCCACCCCGTGAATGTTGATGAGACATCCCGTTCTGCCGAGATATTTGGCGAGACGCTCCTGAATGTTAACAGCCTGCATCATCAGGGCTTGAAGGATATTGCGCCAGGTTTGCGTGTCGCTGGTCATGCTCCGGATGGATTGGTGGAAGTTGTGGAAATCCCCGACCATCCATACGCAGTTGCTGTACAGTGGCATCCCGAATGGCTGACAGATCAACCGGCCATGCAGAGGCTTTTCAAATCCTTTGTAGACGCTTCGGGCAGGTGATTTGGATCGAACACGAATAGATGGTTTCTTTTTGGAGTCGCCTGCGTGAACGGTTGATCAATTTTTATCCGCCGCTTTTAGGCGCCGGGATCCGTTCGCGCAGGATTGATGATCTTACGATCCATGTTGAAATGAAGTTGACGGCATTCAATCGCAATATTGTGGGTGTTCATTTTGGCGGTTCGCTATACGCGATGTGCGATCCGTGGTTTATGTTGATCATGATGCGCGCATTGGGTTCCGATTATATTGTTTGGGATAAAGCGGCCTCCATCAAATTTATCAGCCCTGGACGCGGTACTGTGAATGCGGCTTTTCAGATCACGCGAGAACGTATAGATGAAATTCGTACCGCGGCCGATCGCGGTGAGAAAATTGAACCTGTATTTTCAGTGGATGTTCTGGACGGCCAGGGACAGATTGTGGCGCAGGTTGAAAAACTGCTTTATGTTCGCAGGAAGAAATAATTCCCCTGGCCCGGATCATGGAACATTCGAATGACGGAAATTGCCTGACGGATCGCGCGCCGGGTGGTAATTTAGGGGAGTTTCTTCATAGAAGCGCGAAAAAAGAAAGCCAACACATTTTCTGAAATAAGTTTTTAATTTTTCCCGATGTTTGCGGTATCATTCCGAAGGTTTTTAAATCTATAGAATCGAGGCAGCCGATGTCAGCCGAAAATAAGTTTATCCTCGCAATAGACCTGGGCACTTCAGGTCCCAAAGTTGCTATTTATTCCACACTGGGTGAGTTGGTAGCGAGTGAATTTGAGGAGACACCTGTCTTGCTTCCGCCCGGCGGCGGAGCGGAACAAATCCCGGATGATTGGTGGAACGCGATCGAAAGAGCGGGGAAACGGCTGCTTGCCAGAGAATTGATTTCACGCGATGAAATTGTCGCAGTCGCCATCACCGCGCAGTGGTCGGGGACCGTGGCTGTGGATCAGGATGGTATTGCGTTGGGGAATGCGATTATCTGGATGGATTCGCGCGGCGCTCCTTATATAAATCAGATGGTTGACGGTCCGCTGAAAATAGAGGGATATGGAGCTGCCAAACTTTTGAATTGGATTCGGTTGACAGGCGGTATCCCCGGAAAGGCGGGCAAGGATCCAACGGCGCATATTCTTTATCTTAAATACGAACACCCTGATATTTACCAACGCGCGTATAAATTCCTTGAGCCAGTGGACTACATCGCTTTGCGCTTAACCGGGAATTTTGCGGCATCCTTCAACTCGATCACTTTGAACTGGCTGACAGACAATCGCAATATTGAAAATGTCACATATCATGCCGGACTTATAAAACTTTCTGGAATCGACCGCGCGAAGCTGCCTGACCTGAAACCTGCCAATGCGATTCTGGGAAATTTGCGCCCCGAGGTAGCCCGTGCCTGGGGATTGCGCGAGGATGTCAAAGTGCTGATGGGCTCGCCGGATGTTCACTCCGCAGCGGTCGGGTCCGGAGCGGTGCGTGACTTTGAGCCGCATCTGTACATCGGCACATCTGGCTGGTTGACCTGCCATGTCCCATTCAAAAAGACTGATCTGTTCCATAATCTTGCGGCGCTGCCTTCCGCCATTCCAGGACGCTACCTTCTTACGAATGAGCAGGAATGTGCGGGCGGAGCGCTG
Source organism: Candidatus Villigracilis saccharophilus (assembly GCA_016709305.1). Taxonomy (GTDB): domain Bacteria; phylum Chloroflexota; class Anaerolineae; order Anaerolineales; family Villigracilaceae; genus Villigracilis; species Villigracilis saccharophilus. Next base: position 52,566 of record JADJNA010000031.1, on the reverse strand, counting down.
CAATATTTAAGAAATAATATTGTGTTTCCCGATGACGAATTATCGTTGGGAGCGAAACCATCCAATGCATATCAGTTGTTCGACCAAATCGCCGAGCGCACACCTGCCGGCAGCGGAAAGTTGATCTTTACACCCTGGCTGTATGGAGAACGCACTCCAGTGGATGACCACCTTGTACGCGGCGGGTTTAATAACCAGTCGCTGAATACAACCCGCGCGGATATGGTACGCGCTGTTTTTGAAGGGGTCGCATATAACTCACGCTGGTTGTTGAAATATGTGGAACAGTTCAACAAGCGCTCCGTGGAATCCATTAACATGGTTGGCGGAGGAGCCAGGTCAAATATCTGGTGTCAGATCCATGCGGATGTGTTGAACCGTCCCATACGGCAGGTCAAAGACCCGATCGAAGTGAATGTGCGCGGCGCGGCATTATTGGCGTCAGCGTCGTTAGGATATTTAAAATATGAAGAGATCGGTACTCATGTAAAGATCGTGAAAACGTACATGCCGAACCCTGACCATCGCAAGATCTACGATGAACTTTTTAGGGAGTTTGTCGCGATCTATGAAAGCAATCGCAAGATCCACGCGCGTTTGAATAGACAGCATTAACGGGAATGCGGACATAAGTCCGCGGTCCTCAAAATTTAGGAGAATCATTCATGAGTTGGAAAGACAGCATCATCAGGCAATTCGGGAAGTTAAATCCAAAATTTTTGGCATCCATAGAAAAGGGAATGAAAGCCATCCCCGGCGTCAGTCAAAAGATCGATGCTGAATATGCCGAGGTGATGGTTGAGTTGGAAAATTCAGCCAAACCATACAAAAATAAATTCACTCGATTTACTGAAATTCCCCAGACCGGGCGCAGTCATGCCGAAATCTTGCTCGAAATGGAATCCATGCGCGCGTTGGAAGAATCGCATTGGAAGGATGGGTTTGTTTCAGGGGCGGTTTATCACGGCGATCAGAAACATATTGATTTTCTAAATCAGGTCTACGCCATCAATTCACAGAGCAATCCTCTTCACGCGGATGTGTGGCCCAGTGCAACAAAATTCGAGGCTGAAATCGTCGCCATGACAGCAGATATGCTCGGCGGGGCGGGGCAGGATGTCTGCGGCACAGTCACATCAGGCGGCACGGAGAGCATCATGCTGGCGATGAAGACCTATCGGGATTGGGCGCGCGAGAAAAAAGGCATTACCAGACCAGAGATGATCGTCCCGATCACGGCACATGCCGCGTTCGATAAAGCCAGTCAATACTTTAATATCAAGACCATTCATATTCCGGTGGACGAGAATTTTCGCGCGGATGTCGAGGCGGCGCGGAAAGCGGTCACCCCGAACACGATCGTGATCGTCGGTTCCGCACCATCCTTCCCGCATGGCGCGATTGATCCGATCTCTGAATTAGCGGAACTTGCCCTTCAAAATAATATCGGTTTTCATGTGGATGCCTGCCTTGGCGGCTTTGTTCTGCCCTGGGCTGAGAAGCTGGGATACCCGGTTACCCCGTTCGATTTCCGCTTGCCTGGTGTGACCTCCATGTCCGCGGATACGCATAAGTATGGGTATGCCGCGAAGGGAACTTCGGTTGTCCTGTATCGTGGTAACGAATTGAGGCATTTTCAATATTACACAACCACTGAATGGCCCGGTGGATTGTATTTTTCGCCTACCTTTGCAGGCAGTCGTCCGGGTGCATTGAGCGCGGCCTGCTGGGCTGCCATGACATCCGTTGGCGCGCAAGGATATCTTTCAGCGACCAAAAAAATCCTTGAAACTGCGGAGTTCATCAAAAAGGGAATTCGTGAGATCCCTGAATTGCACGTACTGGGTGACCCGCTCTTTGTGGTGGCATTTGCGTCGGAGTCCATCAATGTTTACAAGGTGCTGGATTACATGTCACACAAAAGTGGAGTCTGAATGGGCTGCATAAACCGACCTGCGTGCATATCTGTGTCACGCTGCGTCACACCGAGCCTGGAGTGGCACAGCGCTTCGTTGCGGACCTGAAAGAGGCGGTCGAACACGTCAAGGCGCATCCCGAAGAAAAAGGGACGATGGCGCCAGTCTATGGCATGGCGGCTACACTGCCTTTGCGAGGTATGGTCAGCGATTTATTGAAACGGTATTTGGATGTGATCTTTAAGGCTTAAGCATGAAGGATGTATAAAAAATCGCGCGAATTATCTCGCGCGATTTTTTTTGTTTACCAAAAACTGATTTCTGATTTCTAAGTACTGACCTATCCGCATCCGCCGCCGGATTTATCTCGTTTTAACTGTAATTTGATCCTGGCTTCGAACTCCAATTTTTCATATTCGATCGGGTCGGGGTCGCAGGACTCGTACCGGCTGCCCAATGCCGCAGGGAAGACATAGCCCAATTGGTCGTCACCAGCGTTCAGTGCGGGTTGAAGCGCCTTGTCCGATTCGCCGAAGAATGCGATCCAGTTGTTAACTCCGCCTTCGAGAATATATGCGTTCTGCACACTCGATCCGACCAGAATTTTCCATGCGTCAATGGCGGCGGTTTCATCGTTGCTCATCAGGATGAAGACACTGTTGGCGGGCGGCTCACTGAGTAAAACGGGGATGACTTCAGTCAGACGTTCGAGCGGGATGTTGACCGCGCTTTCGATATGATAAAGATTGTAGTCAGCCTCAGAGCGCACGTCGATATACACAGGGTTCATGGACTGGTTATATCTTGACTTGAATACTTCGGCAGGGGAAGTGAACACAAGTCGTTTGGCAAGCATTTCGTCAGCGCTGTAAATGGTTGTGTTGACGATCGGGTCCGCGTTCACCTGTTCGATGGTCTCGGTGCGCGTGAAGGTGGCCTTGTTATATTTATCTTCAATGGAGGGAGTGCCAAGCGCGAGAACCGCGACCGCGCCCGCGAATAAGGCGACAGCGCCGGCGATGCGCAGTTTGGGTTCCTTGCTGAGATCCCTTTTGCCGAAGATGCGTTCAAGCTGTTCGCTGCCCCAGAACATGAAGAGCGCCATCAGGATAACGATCACAACGACCGCGCCGACGGGGATTCCGAAGACCTGGTCGAGAGTCAGGCGTCCGTAATAACCCGCGTTGGTGTACCAGCCGTCAAAATATTTTTCGGTTTCGCCAAAGAGGAACGCGCCGACAAATCCGCCAAGCATGAACAACATGCCGTCGATCTTGCCTGTTGACGCGGATGCCAACGAAGTGGTCGGGCAGAACCCGCCGACGATGAATCCGACGCCCATGATCAGCCCGCCGACAATGCCAGAGGCGAGATAGGTCGGGTTGACCCACACCTGGCTGAAATCGAGGATGCCAAGTCCGACCGCGCCGAAGAGCAGAACCATTGCCACAGTGATGGCGGTGAACATGACTTTGAGTACGGTCAGTTCTGTGAAATAAAATTGTGCGGCGAGTTTTCTTGAGTCGCCAAAGCCAGACATTTCAAGTGTGAAGCCGAAGGCGAAGCCGATCACGGCGAAGAGCACATACGTCCACGGGTTGGCTGCGCTGACTGCTACGAAAGAGGGGAGGGGAAAGTTCATTTTTGATTCTCCTGTTATCCGTCATTGCGAGCAATGACGAGAGTTTTTTACAGCCACAACTTCCTTACAAAATACGCGACCGCATAGGCACCGCCAAAAATGGCGAACATGATCACCCAGGAACCAGCTGCGAGAGTCGCGCCGCCTGAGAGCGCCTGCCCCGAGGTGCATCCGCGCGCCATGCGCGCACCGTACAGAAAGATCACGCCGCCGAGGAACGCCATCAGCCAGCGTGTGCGGTTGGAGATGTTGGGACCTTTGGTGGTCGTGATTTTTAGGCGTCCATTGAATGCGCCGGAGGTGAAGCCGCCGAATAACGCGCCGAAGAATACGGGCACGATCCAATCATCGAGCGGATTCTTATCCCCGCCCGCCATCTTCAAGAGGTAAGGTGTATTGTCCACATGCGCTGGGGCGATCGCGTCCACGAGTGCTGCATCAAGACGGCTGGTCGCGCCGGATGAGCCAAGCCCGTTGCCTGTCAGCAGGAAGGCGAGGAACAAGACGATGCCCAGGATCGCTCCGCCAAGATATGGCTGTACATAAGCTTTTTCAGGTCTGTTGAAAATCGATTTTCTAGTTTGAGTGGTCATTGATACTCCTTTTCTCGTATGTCGTTGCGAGGGCAAGTGTTCACTGCCCTTGCAACGACATTATTATGAATCTTACTTCTTACCTTTTACATCTTTCTTCGATTCTTCCATTTCATGCACTTCCACTTCCTCGTATCCAGTGATCATCGCGCGCGTGGCTTCCAGCGGGGTTGCACCGGTTGTGGTCATGTACACATGCACGATAATAAACGTTCCAAACATCCAAGCTATAAGTGAGTGGAAAGGCGCCAGGAAGGGCAGCCCGCCAAGCGCGTTCGCGAAGAGCGGCCATTTCTGCACGCCCCACATCAACGCGCCTGTGATCATTTGCAGAGGGAGCAGTACATTCAGAATTCCAAAGTATGTGATCTTCTGGATCGGGTTCATGCGGTTGTCCGGACGCTTCTCAAAGGGATGACCTTCACCCTTGAAAATTCCACCGATGTAATATTTTGCCTGTGTGATGGCGTCGTCGAAGAAACCATACGGGCGCGGGATATATTCCTGCATGCGATTGTTTGCAATGTGATAGAAAATGGCAAGCAGTGCATTGATCACCAGAATGGCGGCGAGGACATTGTGCAGGGTCACCACCCCTCGGAATGAGAACGCCCCGAAGATATCTGGTCTGTGGATGATCAAGCCTGTGAACAGGAGGATGACAATGGCAGCGGTTTGTAACCAATGCCAGAAGCGGCGATACGCATCGTACATATAGATCCGCTCGGTTCGCGCGTGACCGTGAGGCTGCTTCTTCGACGAGAAGAACCTCAGCGTCCCATGACCGATCACACCTAAAAGTGAACCTGCAAAAGCGATCGCGCCAAACCAGTCGATCCAACTGATGCGGCTGGAGCCGAAGACGTACATATTATCTTTGGCTGGCATGGGCTGGTAATATAACGCGCCATCTGCGCCGGTGACGATCTCGCCGCTGCCGCTGACATTATTATCCACGTCAAAAACAGGCATGACAGGCGCGTGGTTCGCAAGTTTGATGGATTGCGAGACACGTGACTCGTCATTATGGCAGGCTTTGCAGTCATTCAAGGCGGCGTCGCCGCGGGTGACATTATGGTTGATGCTGTAAGGTTGGACCATACCTTCGATACGGGGACTGTTCAACCCAAGTGCGGAAAGTTTCGTCTTGACTGCTTCTTCTTTTGCGGGCGAATTGATGGTCAGTTCGGCGTTGGCAAGTGTGCCGTCACCGTTCTCGTCAAAGGCTGTGACAACGTCCGCCGCGTATTTTCCATTTTCAAGATATGCCGCTTCCAGATCAGCCAATCGGACTGGCCGCGCATTTCCATTCGCATCGTCATACACCCAATAGAAGGATGTGATCAGGTTGTATGGAGCAAGTAATTTCTGCCCGTCAATATTTGTGCGGTTGAGCAGGACCGGCTCGTAACCAGTTACGAGTGAAGTGACTGCGTTGGGGGTGCCTTCCACGCCGCGGCAGGATTCGACTGCCTTGCCTTCAGTGGTAATGACTGTCCAGTCATAAGTTTGAATGGCGGGCGCGTACATCTGTGGGATGTGGCAGGTCTCGCAGGCGACTGCGTCAATATGGGTTTCCACATACGGAAGCCAGTCAGCGTGTCCCTTGTTGTAATCATGGCAATTCTCACAGCGGCGCATCGTGCCTTTGTACTCGGGCGCGGCGTTGAATTGCGCGCTCTGTCCGCGTGCGAAGTTGTGGTCGGGGCGCTGCAGGTACTCGCCGATCTCCAGAGAGCGCGGATCATAAACAAGATGCTCTGGATTGTTGCTTTGGACTTCGCTTAAGTGCGAGGGATTATTGAGGGCGTAGTGACAATCTGTGCATTGCAATTGGCGTTCCGCATGGACATCCCATGAGCGGTCAAGTTCATTTTTATTTGTCAGGTTCACGCCAGATTCATTGATGCGCTGCGCAGATACGACCTGCCCGGTTGTGGCAGTTTGCGGATAATCCAGATCGCATGCGGTGATGGTGAGCGGTTCCTCTGATTCGGGATGGACTTCACCGTGACAGGTCGCGCAATTTGAGTTGGTTGGGTCCTGAATTCCAATTGTGTCACTCTTAAGTTCGCCCGCTTCGTTGAAGGATTCCGTGTTCCATGCCCAACCGTCAGCGGATGCTTCAACAATATTTAATCCCGTTAATGTTGCGGTATTGGCTTTGCCAAATTCGCCCGCATGGATCGCATCTGCGCGCGCGGAGGTGTTTGGTGTTTCAAGGTGGCAAAGGAAACAATTCATTTCCATTGTGCCTGATTTATCCCAATCCCATGCGGTCGGATTACCGTTCGCGTCGAGTACGGATGTCTCAGGGTTGTCCCCGCTGGCTTTTACGTCTGCAAGTGATTTTCCGTCACGAGCTGTTGTGGCAGGTCCGCCGCCAACGACGCGCTCGCCATTGAGCATCAGCCACCCGGCTGTGGAGAGGTCAAGCCGTTCATCGCCATTCTGGGAGAGGAAGCGGTAGGTGAGTGGATTCCACTGACCGAACGTGCCCGTGCTTGCGTCCCATGATTCTTTGGTGGCGGCGTAATCTGACAGGCCCAGGTCGGAGTGAAAGGCATGCGAAGAAATGAATTCGGTGTCGTGGCATTGTCCGCAGGTTTGCATGGTGGAGACCGCGCCATTGCTTTCCAAAACATTTACGCCATTTTCGTCAAGCATTGCAAAGTTCGGGTGCAGGGGCGATGCCTGTTGTTCAGGAGCAGGCTTGGGCGAGGCGAGCACCGAGCCAATTCCAAATGCAAGCGCAAGGAAGAGAAGTATAGCTAGTGTGATGAGTGTATAACGTTTCATGGTTATTTCCTTCCGCCCCATTCGATCGGGTCGCCCTGGTACCCAAGGGCTGCCCAGTCCAGCCGACCGTTTTCGCCGTGGCAGGATTCGCATTGCAGGGCATCTTCGGCGGACTGGACCATATGGGTGGTTGCCCAGTACATGTATGTTTCGGTAAATCCATATTCGCCGCTGTATTCCAAGCCTGTGATGGGGGCGGCGAGTTCGAATGCGCTGTTCCAATCAAAGGTGGTCCAGAAGCCGCCCTTGCCGGATGTGACCGGTTGGAGCAGGTAATTATTTTTCACATCATACGGTTGTTTGGCAATGTGTAATTTGAACGGGAAAATCTTTGCGCTTTTATCTTCGATATTTCCTGCGGGTTTGTTGATGTAGGTGATCCCATCCTTGCCTAGCGGGTCGCCAAGGATGTAACGGTATTCGTTATTGCCGTTGAACCAGAGATACGTGGGCGCGAAATTCTTGTCGTAGACGAATTCACCTTTGATCTTTAAGTAGGTGAAGTGGTCGTCTTCGCGTCCTTCCTGCCCGGCCTGCGACCAGTCCCAGGTGACCTTGGTTGGATCTTCAAGAGCGATGGCGGGGATATGGCAGGTTTGACATGCCACAGCCGAAAGATGTGTGTTGATGCGTTCATCTTCATGTTTTTGATTGACATGGCATTGTTCGCAGGAAACCTGTTCCTTCGGGTCAATCGTGTAGTTGTCTGCCAGCATGCGGCCCAGGATCTGATGATCTTTTGTAACGTGGCAGTCCGTGCATTGCATGTTGAGCTCGCCGCCCATATGAATATCCAGTGATTGGTCCGGGAAATACAGACTCTCGTCGAGGTCGCCGTGTTTGACGCCGTTGCCGCCGCCGCCGTCGAAGTGACATTTGCCGCAGTTCTCGCGTGAGGGGGCGCGTACGCTTTGCGCAGCGGCTAATAGGTCAATGCCTTCAGCGGGATTGCCGAATAAGCCTTTCCCGTATGTGGCGTTATCTGCGTGACAAGCCAGGCAGTCTACATTTTCCGGATTGGCTTGTTGAGTTTCGCGGCCTTCCTCCCAGCCATAACCGGCGTGGCAGGACATGCATTTGTTTTCATTACCCTGCGAGCCGATACAGAAGTTATTGATCTGATTGGCTTTGCCGATGGTTACGTCGTCTTCGCGCCAGGGGACATCGAAGGCTTTGGATTCCCATGTCCAATGCGTGGTCTTCATGACATTGGCGGCGGCGTCTTCATGACATTCAAGACAGGCGCGTGTGACTTCCTGTCCCGTTTTGAATTCACCCTTGACGATGTCTTTATGATCCACATGGACTGCCTTGGTGGGGATATAAGCCGCAGGGTCATTGGGGGCCTTGGTGCGCGGAAGAAAATACAGGACAGGAACGAGGATCAGCAGCAAAATGCCGACCAGCCCAAGTGTCCAAAGAGGGAAGCGTTTCTTCATCAACATTCTCCTTATGCGATTTCATTGATCAGGCTTGCGCGCTCGGTCAGACGATCCCGCATAACAGATCGTAAAAGGTCGAGTGCCTGAATTAATCTTAGGTCAGATAGATGGTAGGTGACGGTGGTGCCAGTGCGGACGGTTTGTACCAGGCCGCGTTCGCGCATCACTTTGAGATGCCGCGATGTTGTGGGCTGATTTAGCCCGAGTTCATTGGTGAGTTCGGTCACATTCAGAGGTTTCTCGCTGAGGGCGTACAGCATCAAGATGCGGTTCGGGTCAGAGAGGGCAAAGCAAAAATCGGCTTCCAGTTCAGAGATCTCTTGTTTAAGTGTTTGGTTGATCATGTTGTCCTTGCCTATATTCGTATAAACGTATATTTGCATTCCCATCATAATATTGTGACAGTTTGTACAATAGTGCATTGTGTCATATTAAGTTTTGTTTAATGTCATATAAAGTGGGGGTATAATGGGACAAATTTGGGTAAATTATGCGAGTGCAGCTTTTCGGAGGTGATCATGGAACCGTATGTGCGAGAGGCAACGTCTGTTGATGTCGCTTCAAGTTTAAAAGAATTACGCGAGGCGCGTGGTATATCCATGCGAACCCTCGCCACCAAAAGCGGGCTTTCTGCGAATGCGCTCAGTATGATCGAGCGCGGCAAAACCTCGCCTTCAGTCAGTACGTTGTATAAATTGGCTGATGCATTGGGGGTCTCGATCACCGCTTTTTTTGGCGCGGAAGCGGAAAGGAAGAAGATCGTTTTCCTGAAAGCTGACGAGCGTACGCACATGTCGTTCACGCATGGCGTGTTTGAGGCGCTCGGCGGGGAGCAATTTTCAGGGCGCGTCGAGCCGTTCATGCTCACGCTCGAAAGCGGCGCGGCGAGCGGTCCGCATCATATTGTCCATACTGGACATGAGTTCGTTTTTTGTCTGAGAGGTGAGTTGGAGTATTTTGTGGAAAAGCAAGCTTTTTTGCTGACCGCGGGCGATAGCTTGTTGTTCGAGTCGCAAATGCGCCATCGCTGGAAAAACCACTCAAAGACAGTGACGACCGCCCTGGTGATCATCTCTGGATTTGCGGAAGGCGAGCAGCTGCACGCGATGCACTGGAAAAAAGGGGAATGAGAAAAGAAAGGATGAAGGGTACTTGCGCGGCACGCCAGTGCTGGTGTGAATGAAAAGACGAAAGAAAAAGACGCCGATCCTAAATGGATGGCGTCTTTGACATTTAACCTTCGACTTGCAACTTATTTACGCGTACATTCCCCAGTCCAGCGCGGAGGGATCTTCCATCATGGAGAAATCCCACATGTCCATGCCCATTTCAATATTGACCGGCATGTTGAGTCCTTCGACGGCTTTGGCCTTGGTCATCTCGATCATGGCGGGTCCGTATGGACAGAAGGGCGTGGTCAGGATCATCTTGACGTGACCGATGCCGTCCGCTGTGATCTCGACATCGCGGATCAATCCCAGTTGTATGATGGTCATGCCAATTTCAGGATCGATCACCTCGGAAAGTCGGGCACGGACTTCCTGCACGCGTTCAGGGTGAGTTTGGTGTAATGTCCATTGGATTTCTTTTACTTCAGAGTCTGCCATTTTAGCTCCTTGATCTTTAGTTTTTTATCTCGGCAGGCGAGATGACGTAGGTGCAATGGGCGGCGCCGCTCAAAATGCACTGAACTTTATTGGCGGGCAATGCCAGCATTTTGGAGATCAACGTTTGATCCACGGTACACACTTCAGGGTGGGCGACCCCGATTTGATAGTAAGGGCAGGTGATCTCATGGATCTCATACTGCCCGCCCTTCTTTTCCCATTCCACTGTAAAGCCTTCGCGCCCCAGCATTTCCTTGACGAAGTTCAGGCGCTCTTCCATACTCAGTCCCTGCATATCCTTGGAATAATGGCTGGCCATATCTTCCGCGATCTGATTGAACAATTTGGCAACCACCGGGCCGGGCATGGTATCTTTCATTTGCGCCAATAAACGTGTGGTAAGCTGCATATACCGGGTCGGGAAATGCTCCATTCCATCGTCCGTAAGGATGTAAACAAGGCGCGGACGTCCCACGCCATGCCGTTCTTCCTGACCTTCAACCAAACCTTCCATTTGGAGATTTGTTAGGTGGTGACGCACAGAAATTGGATTAATTCCAACCGCTTCAGCCAGTGTGTTGATCGTCGAACGGGGTTTCTGTAATAAGGTTTGTAATATCTTGTCGCGCGTTGATTTCATACAATTAGTATAACTAAATCGGCGGGGATTGTCAATATTTATGATATTTATATAATATATTGACTATCTTTGGCTGGCCTGTGCAAAAATTTTTGGGCTATTCTCCGTGCTCAGATTTCTTCATTATCTGACAGTAAACGTTTGTGATGGCGACCAATCGCTCCAATTCCCGGCTCTATCTTTTGTGCGAACCCGCCAGTAGTATAAATCCCTGGCCAGGGAGATTGAGCGGACAGTGGTGCCGGATTTTGCGGACCTGAATTCGGGACTGGAAAAGTCAGGATTGTTATCAACTTCAATTTGATGGCTGACCGCAGAACCATCTGAAATCCACTTGAAGTTGGGTCTGCGATTGGTCGAAGAGTTGTTTGCGGGCTCAGTCAGTAGCGGCGGCTTGGGTGCTGTTGTATCGATCGTGAAGGATTGAGTTGAGCTGTATCTGCCTGGTTGAAACATGGAATTGTAGGCGCGCACATGCCAGTAATAAGTTCCGTCCTTTAGCAGACCGTCAGTGTAGGATGTGCCATCTACAGCCTGGCTGATGACAATCTGGTTGAACTTGTTATCTGTCGCGATGACGAGCTCGTAGCCTTGTGCGTTTCGGACGGATGTCCACGTAAATGGCGGATTAGGTTTGTTTGTAAGCTGGTTTTTGTGGATCGCGGTTGTTAGGCTGCGGGAAATTAACAGAAGATTTCGAGATGTTGTAGGTTTCTCCGCTACTAAAAGCCCCGATCAACTTATTGCTCGCTTTATCTGTGATACTGCCGTTATCAATCTGGCTGAGCTGGAGATACCCGCTGCCAATACCAGTGGCTGCTTTAACGATATAGAACGGATCGACTCCCTCGACACCGTTAATTGAAACTTTGCTCAAGCCGATGCTGTTAAGACTGAAATCGGCTCCATCAACACCCGTAACTGATTCTGAAAACGTGACGATAAAATCCACGCTGTTGGCGCTGTTTGGATTTGGGCTGGCGCGTATGATCGAAGTGACAACGGGGGCTGTTTTGTCGATCGTGTATATATCACCGTTGAAGAAGCTGCCGTTTCCCGAGCCTGTTCCGCCGAGGGGAACATTGTTGGTGATGCTGTCATTGTCGAGCAAGTCGAGTTTTAAGGTACCGTCGCCGAGGCCTGTGTCAATGGTCACAACATAAAATGGATCAAAACTTTTTACCTCAACAATTGATGCGCCGCTTATGCCGGTCGTGCTCACACTAAAGTCGCTCGCATCCACGCCTGTGACAGCTTCAGAAAAAGTGACAATGAAATCCACGCGGGTTGAATTGGCGGGGTCTGCGTTGCCGCGTATGATTGAGGCTCATTCCATTGATAGTTACAGGAGCAAGCGCGAAGTCTGAAGAGTCTAGGCCTGTAACTGCTTCAGAAAAAGTAACGATATATTCCACACTGGGCGCATTGGTTGGACTGGGGTTGGCGCGTGTGATCGAAATTACGCCCGGGGCAGTCTTGTCCACAACATAGCTTTCTGCGTTCCTGAAATCCCCGTTTCCTGTTCCTGCGCCGCCCGTTGGATTCGTTGCTGAATCGATCACGCCGTCATCGTCGATGAATTCAAGGCGGAGTGAGTTATCACCGCTGCCTGTGCTTATCGTGGCAGTATATAGATTTCCAGAACCGGATACCGAGTTGATCGATCCGTCAGTATTATTTGATGATATTAATCTGAAATCTGATGCGTCTAGATTGGATACCGCCTCCGAGAAGGTAATGACAAAATCCAATGTGGCCGCGTTGGTCGGGCTGACGGTTGATCTGGCGATCGAAAAGATAACAGGGGCTGTTTTGTCGACGGTATACGCTTCGCCATTCATGAAATTCCCATTCCCGAGGCCGGTGCCGCCCAGCTTGATTCCGGGCGTTGTTATGATGTTGTCATTATTCGTCAAATCGAGACGCAGGTTGGCATCGCTTCTGCCGCTATTCGCTGAAACAATGTATTTGTTGCCCGAGCCGCTTACAGTTAAGAGTGAGGCGTCTGACGGATTTGCGGGACTGAGAATAAAGTCGGAAATGTCCACGCCAGTGACTGCTTCAGAAAAGGTGATGGAAAAATCCACCCTGTTGGAATTTGTCGGGTTGGGAGATGTACGCAGGATAGACGTGACAAGTGGGGGCGCGCTTCCCAGCGTGTACTCATCGATCAGCAGGCCGGTTCGCGTATAGGTTTGAAATTTTAAGAATTGATCGCTGGCTTCAACCCGCATGGCGCCGTAATCGGCGTTGTAGCGGACTTTGCTTTCAGATAATGTGGCCGCAAAATAATATAAAGGTTGGCCTCCGCCGATGCCATTTACAAAATACGGCATGCCATCCACGGTCAATCTTTCGTAGGTGTGATCGTGTCCGGCCAGGACAGCGTCAGCTCCCCATAACTTGTATGGCCATTGCATTTCTTTTGAAGAGCCGTGCCTGCCTGATGAATAGGGAGGATGGTGTAGTACAACGATGTCAAATTTGGATGTTGAGGCTGCTAAACTACTTTTCAGCCATTTTGCCTGTTTCGATTCGACACTGATGCCGTCAGGTTCGGTTGGATTGCTGTTAAGCACATAAAAGTGAATTGGTCCCTGGATAAAATCATAATATCTTTCATTGCCCGGCAGTGTAAAGTAAAGTTCCTGCTGCCTGCCGTTGTTTTGATCCCAATCATGGTTGCCAAGCGCGGGAAAAAACCTGTTAATTGCCGAGCCGCTGCCAAATTTCCCATTGTATTTAAATATATAGTCGTGATAATACTGACCGATATTCTGGTCTATGGTGCTGACTGCGCCATTAGGATAATTATTGTCCCCGGTTGTCACAATAAAGCCTGGATTCCAGCTTTTGACCAGATTTGCCACGTCTGTCTCGGGTTGACCCGCTTCTCCAAAATCACCGATCACTGCAAAGATGAGCTTATCAGTTTGCAGGGCTTTTCCAATGTGTGACGCTTTTGTAGGGGGCATGGCGCTCACACTGAATAGGGAAAGGAGCGCGAGCCAGTGAAAGATTGCGGTTTTGAGAAAATTAGGTTTCATGGATCGTTTATGAGTGTTGGGGTGAACTTTCCTCTTATTTTATACAATTAGAAGGTATTATATACCTTTTAGTGATTCCGCGATTGAATATACTAGAAAAATATCATAAATATTGACATATTTGCCTAAACCTGCTATAATGACCTCTACTTGATAAAAACGCCAGTATTGGCTAAATTCCGAGGAGTAAACTAGGTATGTCGCAGCTTGAAATAAAGAATTTGCACGTTAGTATCGAAGATAAGGAAATTCTCAAAGGTCTTACATTGACCATAAATCAGGGCGAAATTCACGCCATTATGGGTCCAAACGGTACGGGGAAGTCAACTCTCGCTTACACATTGATGGGACATCCCAATTACACTGTAACCGAAGGCGAAATCATTTTCAAAGGACAGAATGTCCTTGAGCTCGAACCGGACGAACGCTCGCGTGCTGGCATCTTTTTAGCTTTTCAGTATCCAGTTGCTATTCCGGGCGTGACCGTGGCGAACTTCCTGCGTTCCGCGCTGAATGCCCGCCGCCGCGCCGTCAATCCTGAAGATAAGGGTATGCCCATCCTTGAATTCCGCAAGATGCTCAAGGAAAAAATGGATACGCTCAAGATGGATCACGCCTTCGCCGGCCGCTATCTTAATGATGGTTTCTCTGGCGGTGAAAAGAAACGCGCCGAGATCCTGCAAATGGCAGCCCTTAAGCCCGAGATCGCCATTCTGGATGAAACTGACTCTGGTTTGGACATTGACGCTCTGCGCATCGTCTCCGAAGGTGTAAACGCGCTTTCCGGACCTGATCTGGGTGTGCTGGTCATTACGCATTACCAGCGCCTGTTGAATTACATCAAGCCGAATTTCGTCCACATCATGCTGGATGGACGGATCGTCGAGTCTGGCGGACCTGACCTTGCCTTGCACCTCGAAGAACAGGGGTATGACTGGGTGCGCGAGAAGTACGAGGAAACGGCTGAGGCGTAGACACTCTTTATTGTTAGTAGCAGGTGACGGGTTGGCACGATGCGGCTCTTCATCAGAAAAAAATGGTGAAACCAATGGCTGAAGATACAAAACTTAATGAAGACACCAAGATCCTCGATGAAATTGGTGATTACAAGTACGGTTTTCACGACCGCGATGATAATTATGTGTTCAAGTCTGAACGGGGCTTGAGCCGCGAAGTCGTGGAAAATATTTCACGCATGAAAGGCGAACCGCAATGGATGCTCGAGTTTCGCTTGAAGGCGCTTGAGCATTACCAGTCGCGTCCCATGCCGACCTGGGGACCAGATATCTCGAACCTTGACCTTGATAATATCTTCTATTATGTCAAGCCGACCGAGAAAAGCGAAAAGAATTGGGACAATGTTCCCGATGACATCAAAAACACTTTCAATAAATTGGGCATCCCCGAAGCCGAGCAGAAATTTTTGGCGGGCGTCGGTGCTCAGTATGAATCTGAAATGGTGTATCACTCCATTCTGGAACATCTTGAAAAACAGGGCGTGATCTTCCTTTCGATCGAAGATGGTCTGCGCCAGTATCCTGATCTGTTCAAGGAATATTTTGGGACAGTCGTTCCAATTGAAGATAATAAATTCGCCGCGTTGAATAGTGCGGTCTGGTCGGGCGGATCGTTCGTGTACGTCCCCAAAGGTGTCAAAGTGGATCTGCCTCTGCAGGCGTATTTCCGTTTGAACACTGCCAACGTCGGTCAGTTCGAGCGCACGCTTATCATCGTGGATGAAGGCGCTTCGGTGCATTATGTTGAAGGCTGCACCGCTCCGCAATATACAACCAACTCCTTCCACTCTGGTGTGATCGAGATCATTGTTAAGAAAGGCGCGCGTTCGCGTTATTCGACCATTCAAAACTGGTCGACCAACGTGTTCAATCTTGTGACTCAGCGCGCCATGGTCTTTGCGGATGCCTCCCACGAGTGGGTGGACGCGAACCTCGGCTCGAAACTCACCATGAAATACCCATCCTGCTATTTGATGGAGCCCGGCGCTCGCGGCGAAATGCTTTCGATGGCGTTCGCAGGCCCGGGACAGGTTCAAGACGCGGGTTCGAAGATGGTGCATTTTGCTCCAAATACCACCAGCAAGATCACTTCCAAGTCGATCAGCAAGGGCGGTGGGCGCGCTTCTTACCGTGGTTTGGTAAAAGTTTATAAAGGTTCAAAAGGCGTCAAATCCAATGTGGTTTGCGACGCGCTTTTGCTCGACCCCAAATCCCGCTCGGATACGTATCCGTCCATTGAAATTGATGAAGATGATGTCTCCATTGGCCATGAGGCTTCGGTTTCCAAGGTCGGTGAAGAGCAGCTCTTCTATCTTATGTCCCGCGGACTTTCTGAAGAGGAAGCCACAGGCATGGTCGTCTCTGGCTTTATCGAACCCCTGGTCAAGGAATTGCCAATGGAATACGCTGTGGAAATGAATAGATTAATTCAACTACAAATGGAGGGGTCAATCGGATAGAGATGTCAAAAGTCAAAGGTCACAAGTCCGTGATCTTTGACCTTCGACTTTCGACCTTTGACGCTTGTCTTTTAATGCAAGAGAAACCAAAAGTAACTGTTACTCGAACTCGACGTGACTCGGCGGCGAAGGAATTTTCCTTTACCGCCGATGCCATTCCCGCCGGCGGCTTGAAAGGCATCCGAAGCAAGGCGTGGGATGCGTTCACGAAATTTTCCATGCCAATCACAAGTGATGAGCCCTGGCGGCGCACTGACTTAAGATTAATGCCCGCGTCTGATTTCAAACTGCCCAAAGAAGGCGCGTTTGAAGATCTGCCGGTAGTGCCTGAATATCTGCTCAAACCCCTGACGGGCGAGCAGCATGGCGGGCAGATCACACTTTTGCCCGGCGGTTCACGCGTCGACCTTGATCCCGCTCTGGTCGCCAAGGGCGTGATCTTCACTGACATTCGCACCGCGGAGCGCGAGAACCCGGAGCTTCTTAATCGGCTGATGGGCACGGTGGTCAAACCTGAAGACGGCAAGTTTGCGGCGCTGGCATCAGCCCTGGCTGGTAATGGCGTGTTGTTATATGTTCCAAAGAACGTAGTTGTGGAAACTCCGCTTCACTCCATTCTATGGGGTCCCGGAGTTGATCTGGCTCATTTTTCACATTTGATCGTTCACGTGGAAGACGGCGCTTCAGTGACTTATGTTCATGAAGCCGCTTCCCCCAGCGAAACCGGTCATGCCATGCACGCGGGGATCGTTGAAATTCATGTCGGGAAAAATGCAAGTCTGCGCTTTGTAGAACTGCAATCATGGGGTCGCCACGTCTGGAACTTCTCTCATGAGCGTGCTCATGTTGAGCGCGGTGGCAATCTCGATTGGATCTTTGGCGCGGTCGGCTCACGCTTGACGAAGAACTTCTCAGACCTTGACCTGGCGGGTGAAGGCGCGCAGGGACGTATGTCCGGTTTCTATTTTACAGACGGATCCCAGCACCTTGACCATGATACCCAGCAGAATCATCTTGCTCCGCATACCACCAGTGATCTGTTGTTCAAAGGCGCGTTGAAGGGCAGGAGCCGCTCCGTGTGGCAGGGAATGATCTACGTTGCGCCCGGCGCGCAGAAGACGGATGGTTATCAAGCCAATCGCAACCTTGTGCTGGACGACCAGGCCCGCGCGGATTCAATTCCAGGGCTGGAAATTTTGGCTGATGATGTTCGCTGTACGCATGGCGCGACCGTTGGAAAGTTGGAGAAGGAGCCGTTGTTCTATCTCAAGAGCCGCGGCATTCCACAAGCGGATGCGGAGCGTTTGGTGGTCGAGGGATTTTTTGACCCCATCATGCAGCGTATCCCCTTTTGAAGGCGTGCGTGAGAGATTTCAACAGGCGATACAGGATAAATTGTCCGCTTCATAACCGGATCCAAGAATTAGTTATAAAAGAGACCGAGGGCGTCTCTATAATCAAAGATAGGATGTGAGTCATGGCCGTGAAATCCAAAGCTAAGCCTGGGGTAAAGACCAAATCAAAACCTGTGGTGAGGGTAAAAGTGACAAAGAAGGTGCCGTCAAAGCCGATTGTAAAAGTAGAGCCATCAAGGAAGTCAATGACAAAACAAGCTGAGAAATCGAAAAGCGGGCCTGTGTCGGTCCAGCCGGAAATCAAGGTCGATGCGGTTGTAGAAGCAGCGGCTGCGCCCAAGGTTTCGGCAAAACGGGTTGCCAAACCTGTGGTTGTGATAAAACGCATAGTAAGCCCGCTCACTGAACGGCGGCGGCCTGTCAAACGCTCGGTGCGGGTAAATCAATTTTCCTTCATGAAAGCGCCAGGAATTGAACATGCCTTTGAAGTGGGGGATACTGTCGAAGTGTTTTGCGATCACGAAAAGAATCGCGAGCGCATCCGCGGCTGGGTCAAGGGCATTGTGGTTCAGGTGGATAATAAACTTGTCGCCGTGCAATTTCGCTCAAATGTTTATCTCACAGACGGCTGGATGGTGCCTGATCGCATTCTCTGGTTCCCTGTCACCTCGGAGCATATTCGCCCTCTTCCGGGTAAAAAAGCTGTCAAAAAAGATTTTATTCCAGATTATTAGGCACAATGAGCGAGCAGACTGGTTGAAAACGAAACCGCTCTGTTCGTTTATTTGTTAACTTGACCCATGAAATTAAATTTAACTGAAATACGAAAAGATTTTCCAATTCTTGAGCGTGAGATCAGGCCGGGCGTACGTCTGACATATTTGGATTCAACGGCTACTTCGCAGAAGCCATTATCAGTGCTTCGGGCAATGGATGATTATTACCGCCATTCGAACGCGAACATCCATCGCGGCGTGCATACACTTGCCGAGGAGGCGACCGCTTTGTATGAGGCAGCCCGTGAAAAGATCGCCAGGTTTATCAATGCGGCTTCAGCGCGCCAGATCGTTTACACGCGCAATACCACCGAGTCAATTAATCTGGTTGCTTACAGCTGGGCGCGCGCGAATTTAATACAGGGCGACCTTGTGCTCCTGACTGAAATGGAACACCATAGTAATCTTGTTCCCTGGCAAATGCTCCAGGCGGAGCGCGGCATCGAATTGGATTTTATTCCAGTGACGGAAGACGGCCTGTTGGATCTTGAGGCGTATAACACGCTGCTCTCCCGCCGCCCAAAGCTGGTCTCGTTTACGCACATGTCCAATGTGCTTGGGACGATCAACCCCGCCGCTGAGATCATCCAGCTCGCGCATGCTGCAGGCGCAATAACGTTGGTGGATGGCGCGCAATCCGTTCCGCATTTGACAGTAGACGTGCAGGCCCTGGATGCGGATTTTTATGCATTTTCCGCGCATAAAATGTGCGGACCAACCGGTATCGGCGCGCTGTACGGGAAAGTTGCCTTGCTTGAATCCATGCCCCCATTTTTAGGCGGCGGAGATATGATCAAAGAAGTGAAATTGCGCTCTTTCCGCCCGAACACATTACCGCATAAGTTTGAGGCGGGCACACCTGCGATCGCAGAAGCGGTCGGATTCGGAGCCGCGGTCGATTACCTGACCAGCCTCGGCATGGACAATATCGCCGCGCATGAACATGAGATCACCGAATACGCGTTGGAGCGCCTTGAAGAGATTCCCGGCGTCAAATTATTCGGTCCTTCAGCCGATAAAAAAGGAGGGGTGGCTGCCTTCACGCTTGAGGGTGTACATCCGCATGATGTGGCGCAAATTTTGGACCGGGACGGGATCGCGGTGAGGGCGGGACACCATTGCGCACAACCCTTACATGAAAAATTTGGAATTCCAGCCACAAGCCGTGCCTCCTTCTATTTGTATAATACAAAAGATGAAGTTGACCTGCTGGTGAATGGAATTTATAAGGTCAAGGAAATGTTTGGTTAATCATGGATGATTTGTATCGTGAAGTAATTATCGAGCACTATAAAAATCCATCCCACCGCGGGAAGCTCGACCCGCATGATATTTCATTTGCAGATAATAATCCCCTGTGCGGCGATCATATCCAGATTGATTTGCGCGTAGGCGATGATGGTTTGGTGACCGATGCCCGTTTTGATGGGCACGGCTGTGCCATCTCGCAAGCCTCCGCAGATTTGCTGGTCGAATCCATTATCGGCAAGCCTTTGGACGATGTGAAAAAACTGAACAAGGAGTCTGTGCTCGAATTGCTGGGTATTGATCTCGGACCTGTGCGCTTGAAATGCGCCCTGCTTTCGCTGAAGGTATTGAAGGCGGGTGTGTACGGATTGGGTGAGGCTGGCGACGAGTTGACGGAATAAGCTCATGTTTAATTATGCAGCCATTGACGAATCAAAAATTGAATTTGTAGAGATCGCCCCGGTTTCTGAGCTCCCGAACGGGGAGCGTTTGTTTGTTGATCTGAGCGACAGGCCGATTGTGATCTTTAATATCGCGGGTCAGCTCTTCGCGATCGGAGACGTCTGTTCGCATGATGACGGTCCGCTTGGGGATGGTCTGCTTGAGGATCATAATATCGTCTGCCCGCGTCATGGCGCGGAGTTTGATGTCCGCACAGGCAAGGCCATGGCCATGCCGGCGGTGATCGATATCCCGGCCTACCCGGTGAAACTGGTGGATGGGAATATTTTTGTGGGAATACCAAAGGTATAAAGTCCTTGCCCCTTAGATCCAAATGCCCTTGTAGACTGCATGGGCATTTTTTTGTTTAATTTGTAGAATGCATCTTTTTCAAATAACGCCGGGATCGACCCGGTAAGCAGATTAGTTTTCCGAACCGAATAGGTTGCGCCGGTGTTTTTTCTTGTGGATAGTTGATACGGTTCCCTGCCGTTGAGTTGTGATCTTTAGGCATGTCTTAAGATTGAATTTATAGTTTTTAACCGTTTAAGTGGATTCGAGACAGCAGGAGTAAGAATGAACATCCCCAAATTTTTTTATTTGTATATCGTGTTTGTTCTGGTCGTTAATCAGGCTTGCGCATTATCATTTTTTGCTGACACCCCGGTGCCTGTCGTAGATAGTGTAGATACAGCCACCGCTGAGCCTGCGGCGGAAGTGGAGGAACCGGGTGGGAATGAAACTCCAACAGCAACGAATTTGCCTGTGATTGATCATGCGGTCAGGCCGGGCGAGACCACACCCCCGCCGGGAAAACTGATCGCTGATGTGGAGTCTTCGAGTACGGCGGCCGAAGAACGAGCGCCTTATGGTGATTCTTATAAAATCAACCGCTTTGAGCGACCGTTCCAAAAGGATATGGTGTACATTCCAGACATGGATATCCTTAACTTCAACCTGAGTCAGGATGAAGACTGGTATTACGTTTCGATCGAATTGCTGGGGGATAACCCCAACAATTCTTTGGGGATCAATTATGGGGTTGAGATAGATTTGAATCTGGATGGGTTTGGCGATTACATCATTTGGGCGCATCCGCCCTATACGGTTGAGTGGGATGTGAGTATTGTCCAGGTCTTTCAGGATTCGAATGTTGATTCAGGCGGATCGTCTGTGACACAGTCGGAGAATGTCTTTAGCGGCGACGGGTACGACTCTCTTGTGTTCGATGGCGGGGCCGGGCTGGGTTCCGATCCTGACCTGGCCTGGGCGCGCATGGTTGAAGGTCAAAAAGCGCTGGTTCAATTTGCGTTCAAAAGATCCCTGATCGGCTCGTTTTTTACCCTGGGGGTAGTGTCCGATGCGGGTTTGAAAGATGTCTCGAAATTTGACTACAACGATCGCTTCGACGAAGCACAGGCAGGCTCTCCCATCAGGAGCAAGGAATTCTATCCACTGGGCGCGCTCTACGCTGTGGACAATACCTGCTGGGAAGCCTATGGTTTTGAAGTCGTGGGGAATGAGCCCAAAGCCTGCCAGCCGGATTTGGAGTCCGTTGACGCCCCGACCAACGATGATCAGGGCAATCCCCTGAGCTGCGAGCCGCCGCCCAATTGTGACGGCAATGGCGGGGGGGCGTACGATCCGAATACCTGTGAATGTCAATGAAGCATTATTGGGTTGATTCTTTCGGGTAGGAACACTGATTGAACTGCAAGGCTCACAAAGAGCGCGAAAAAGAACATACAGCTTTACGAATTTTGCGCTCTTTGTTCCTTTGTCAACATCCACTTTTACTGTGAAGATGTTTCTTTTTGCAGGCCGCGTCCGGATTATTTGCAATCTTCATTGATCGCAAGGTGATTGGTTTTGCAGATAGGGTTGATTTTCGAAAAACTGTTTCCATTCATCTTGCGTGAAGGGTCGGCCAACCCGCCGGCATAGATCTGCAACCCAAATCTGGGGATCCAGGTTCCATAATATTACGGTGTTGTCGATGCTGCCGGATGCGAGGATTTTGCTATTTGGTTTGTACGCGAGACTAAAAATCGCGCCTGTATGTCCAGTAAGGGGCCGACCGATGGGCTGCCGGCTGACTACGTCCCATAAAATGATGTTGCTGTCGAAACCTCCGGAGGCAAGGGTCGTTCCATCTGGACTAAACACGATCGTCTTTACCAGACCAGAGTGCCCCAATAAAGGCTGACCGAGAACTTCACGAGTGTTCATATCCTAAAGAATGATCGCGCCGTCACTGTTGCCTGCGGCTAAGATTTTTCCATCAGGGCTGAAGGCGATACAATTTACCGAAACAGATTGTTTCGAGAGAGACTGGCCTTTTGGCGGCTTTACGCTTAGATCCCAAAGCATGATCGCGCCGTCAGAGCTTGCGGATGCGAGCATTTTTCCATCCGCGCTGAAGACAAGATCATTGACCGAGTCTGTGTGTTCCGCCAGGCGCGGACCGATCGGGTCGTGTGTTTCCACATCCCATAAGACGATGACGCCGCCAGAATCCCCGGAAGCGAGGGTTGCCCCGTCCGGGCTGAAGGCGACAATATTGACAGGGTTTGAGTGTCCGGTCAGGGGCGTTCCAATTGGGGTTTGTGTTTTCGCGTCCCGCAAGAGAATTGTCTTATCCGCGCTTCCAGAGGCGAGCAGGTTTCCATCCGGGCTGAAGGCAACGCTGTTGATCGACGCAGATTGTCCTGTCAGCGGATCTCCGATGGGTTGATACGTGTCTGCATCCCACAGGGTGACTGAATTGTTTAAAGCGCCCAAGGCGATCATTTTTCCATCCGGGCTGAAGGCTGCGCTGTTGATTCTCCTTGCATTTGGTTTTATTATCTGTCCGATGGGTAGACTTTTTGTGGTGTTCCACAGAATAATGGCGGTATCGATCCCTCCAGATACAAGGGTCTTTCCATCTGGATTGTATGCAATGGAATTGATCGAACCGGTATGCCCGTTGAGGGGTTCCCCGACCGCTTGATGCGTTACGGAATCCCAAATGATAATGCTGCTGTCGTAACTCCCTGAGGCGAAAGTCTTTCCGTCCGGGCTGAAGGCTATGCTGTTAACCCGGTTTGAGTGAGTGGTTAGCGGTTGACCTATGGAGGTCTGTGTCGGGATGTCCCACAACATGATGGTGGTATCTTCGCTTCCTGATGCGAGAAGTTTTCCGTCCGGGCTGATCGCGACGCTCTGAACAGACCCCGTGTGTCCCTGCAAAGGACTCCCGATGGGTTGCTGTGTTTCAACATTCCAAAGGATGATTGACCCGTCTGCGCTTGCGGATGCAAGCATTGTCCCATCCGAACCGAAGGTGATGCTGTTTACCCGATCCGAATGTTCAGCGAGCGCCTGCCCGATCTTTTCATGCAGATCCACATCCCAGAAAATTATGGTTTTATCATCACTCCCCGATGCAAGAATATTGCCATCGGGGCTGAACGCTACGCTATTGATCTGACCGCTGTGTCCACTCAACGGAGCGCCGATACTTTGACGAGAGTCTACATCCCACAGGGTAACCGTACCGTCTTCGCTTCCGAAAGCAAGAATCTTTCCATCAGGACTGAAGGCCAGGCTGTTTACCGAAAGATCGTTTGAGCTTTTTATTTTAGGTTCGATCGGTTTGTTCGTTCCCAGATCCCAGAAAATGATCTGTCCGTCAGCGCTGCCCGATGCGAGGATTTTACCGTCAGGGCTGATGGCGACGGCGTTTACTGACCCTGCATGTCCCATGAGATATTGACGTAGTTGTGGGTGACTTTGGGCATGGTCGAGCAATAAACCGAGGGTTTGCGGATTATTCCCCAGTTGGTTATATACCTCCAGGCCTAATAACAGCGAAGTTTGAAAACGCTGGTCGCGCAGCAATGAAGACTGAGCGGCCAATTCACGCAAATGCGCCTGCTTCGCCAGATCCGCATTTTCACTTGACTGCCGGCTGAATACGATCACTGCGATCACTAGAAAGACAATGATCGTGGATACACCCGCGATTAGCAGCGCCGCATTCTGCCGTTGGCGCGCGTATCCCGCCTTTACAAAATCCCGGGCGAGGCCGCTTAATGCAATTTTCTTCGCATCCAATTGTTCCCGCGCGTTGACCAGCCTGGCGCCGGTATACAAATAGCTTTTCTCGCGCTGATGATCATTCCATTCTTTCGCATCATTGGCGATTTCATTTTGCAAAGTGATCACGTCGCGGTTTTCATTGACCAGCTTTTTTAACCACGGCCAGGCATCGATCAATTTTTCATGCGAGATCGTAACCGTATCCTGACCCGCCTGTTCATCTGTTGTCACCAGGCGCGCATCGGCGAGTTTTTGGATGATGGATTCCACATCCTGCGCCTTTGCATTCTGCGGAACAAGTTCGTTGAACAATGCCGTGCGGCGGGTGTCCTGTACGCCGCGCCCGACCTCGATCAATCGGCTGAAGATGGAGCGGGTAAGCTCCTGTTCGTTCCTGCTTAATTTTGAAAACGAATCATCAGCGTGTCTTTCCAGTGCTTTATGGATGCCGCCGCGCAGCAGATAATCATTGAGAGTCAGTGCGATCAGGCTGTTTTTCGCTTTTTGAGAATCGAATAGATCCTTGAGTGCAAATTGCATCAACGGCAGCGCGCCTGGTTCACCTTTCATTTCATTGATGATCTGCGCGATCAGGTCGGGGTCGATCCGCAGACCCACACGCAGGGCGGGCTGTGCAATGGCGCTCACCAATTCCTGCGGCTGCATCGCGCCGATCTGAACGAATTGCTGATTCAATATCTCATTGAGTTGTGGATAGGCCGCGCAGTTCGAGACAAAGTCCGAGCGCATGGAGAACAGGATGATCACGCGTCCACTCCCGGCCGTGGCGGCATGGGTCAGCAAATTAAGAAATACCGAGCGTTCCGCTTCATTGCTGATCTGAGTAAAGACTTCCTCAAATTGGTCAATGAAAAGCACAAGCCGCTGTGTCTTATTTTCTGTTAACGCTGATTCCGCGCACTCATGCAATACCCTGGCTTGATCGACGTGCTGACGAAAATAATTACCCAGTTCAGGCGACTTCAAACGTGAGAATGCATTTGCCAAAGAGTCGATCGGGTCGCGGCCCGGCTTCAAGGTCGCATACAACCAGCGTTCACTGCTTTTGATTTTTCCCTGCCTCAAGGCGTGGATCAATCCCGCGCGCACCAGCGATGACTTTCCGCTTCCAGACGGACCTGTGACGAATACCGTCCGGGAGTCCTTTACGCGGCTGACGAGATCCTCCACCAGCTTCTCACGCCCGAAGAATAGTTCGGCGTCTTCTTCCTCGAAGACGTCCAAGCCCTTGTAGGGACAGCCTCCATCAAATGGTTTGGGTTGGAACGTGGATTGTAGCCGGTCGATCAGAACAGTGACTTGTTCAACAGAGTATCCAGTACTTATGTTGATGTCGCCAATGTTGCCGCCCGCGGAAATACTGCCAACCGCAATGCTATGGTTGTCTGCTTGAACTCGCGCCTCTTCTTTTTTGTTCTCGTCACTCATCGTTGGCTATTCCGGGCGGACTTTATTTCTTGTTATCGTTGATCGAGTTATTATTCCCGATCACAATATTTCCAGTCAGGTTCCCGCCGACTTGAATATTTCCAACGGCAGTGCTTCCATTGTTGGCTGTTACACTGTCGCTTGGTTTGGGAGCCGCATTGACTCTCCCCGCTTCTTCTTCCGTTACGCCTGTGTCGCCCGAAGGATTTTTCTTCATTCTTTTCTCGATGGCGTCGTATAAATGAATGAAATTTGCATCCTGATGCATTTCCGGTGTGAGCGTATTCATATCTTTCAAAGTGCTGGTCAAGCCGGATATCTTGTCCCGGATGCGGTCGTACATATCCATGTCATCCCGAATGCCCTGTAAATTTGCGGGATCCAGGGTTTTCATGGCTTCTGCCAATTCCGCCCGCTTGTCCTCCCAATATTTTACGTAGCCGATCCTTTTGACGGGATCGTATATATCGGCATCTGCCAGAACGATCGGGAAGATGCGGTCGTGGAATTGTTTATTTTCGGCGATCTCGACCAATTCGAACATACAGTTTGGGGACTTTAAATACTTGTCGCTGACGACCACGATCACGCAATTTCCCAGCCCGATGCGCTCCATAAATTCCTTGATGGATCCCTTGTACCCCAGGTCACGTTTGTCTCGAGTGATTTTGATGCCGCGTGATTGCAGGGCTTCATCAACCTTGTTGACAATTTCTTCCCGTTCGCCGCCCCATGCATAGGAAATAAATACCGCCTGCTCATAATTTTGCATAATGCTCCTATTCAAATAATTCACGACAATCATTAAGCCAAAAATACGCCTGGTATTCGTCCCCTGACATTAGTCATTATATGGTTTTTAGGTCTTAATTGTCAATAAAAAAACAGAATATCCAGAGTGTAAAGTCTCATACTTTGCACTCTGGATATTTAAATAAACAAGGCCGTGTGTTTCTGGAATCGGCTTACCAATCTCCCGCATACCCGATGGGATATGGCTGGGTGATCCTTACGATCTGCAGGCGCTTTAATTCCACCAGTTGACGGATATGCAAATTGTCATGCGCCACCCAACAGGCGAACATTTCCCCGGCGGAGACGGATCCATATTCGGAGGTATAGGTCGTGTCCCAATCTTTATCCGCCTGATCGATCAACCAGTCCAGGGATTTTACGCGCTCTTCGAAAAACTTCTTTTGTACCTCAATAAAATTTTGTTCGTTATATTTTCGGGATATGACCCATTCTTGTGGATCGATCACATGCCATTCTTCGTTTTGGCGATTGAGGATGAAATCCAGGTGCTCACGGAAATCCTCTCGCTCCTCGTCGTAAAGGTGGCAGGCCACCTCAAGAATGGACCAGTCCGCATCGGAGGGCTTGATCCGCGCCTCCGCCTGTGAAACGTTGGCAAGCAGAGCCTGTAAAATTTCCGTGCCGCTGACCATTTCCTGATAGAGTTCTGTGAATTTCATCCGCGCCTCTTTTTCAAACTTCGAACTTTCCAACGATCCTTAAAATATCAAATCCTTCAGCAAACGGGACCTCGGCCAGCGCGCCGTGCCTGACCATGATCGAGCGGGTCAATTCGCTGTTGAAGTAATACCTGTCGCGATAGGTTTCATATTGCGAGAGCGCTTCGATCTTTTTTTGAACATCCTCTTCCGAAACCTCGACCAAAAAGTGCGGAAAGAATCCATAGGAGGAGCGCACCACGTCAAACCCCAGAACGGTAATTCCCCGAAAGGCTCGCAAGGCTTCGTCGGTCATGGTGAGATGGTCCTGATGGACATCCTGTTTCGAGTGGACGAAGATCAAATCGGGTTGGAATTCCCTGCGCAGTTTTAGAAAATACTCAAGAATATCCTGCCGCGCATCAGGAAAGACGCGCGTAATAAAAGGTCCAAAGACGATCTTGGTCTCAGGCACACCCAGCACCTGCATGGATTTAAGATGTTCGCTCTTTACATTGACCAGGTCGGGATTTTTTTGATTGTCTGAAAGCGTGACGCACAAAATCTCCGTTTGATCAACAATGTGATGGATCAAAGCTCCGCACCCGATCTCGATATCATCAGGGTGCGCGCCGAGGAATAAGACTCTTTTGCCGAAGAAATTCATGATATGTTTATGTCATTGCGAAGAGCAAAGACGCCCTCGCAATGACATGCTATTTTTATTTAGTCGCCAGAATTCCGCCGACAACTTTGGTCATGACCAGTTTGCCGTCGCGTTCAAACCATTTTTTCGCCACAGCTTCGATCTTGCCGATCAAGGCTTCGTATTCATCTGCGCCGTTGAACATGGATGTCCACAGTTTGCGGTCTTCGCCCAGAGATGCGCGGACGTAATCAATGAACGGCGCGACTTCGGGGAAAGTTAAGTGATTTTCGAATTTATGTAATTCAGTCTTTGCGAAGATTCTGCTGATGGTATTGAAGATGTCGCCCTTGAAGCGTGAGGAACCGGGCATCGGGGGGATGGTTGCGTTGGTGGCTTCCTTAATGATGTCATAGAACATCTGCTTGTTCTCGGGCAATGGACCGGAGACAAAAAGCCGTCCGCCAGAATTTAGCACCCGATGAGCTTCACCAAATGTAAAGTCGAGGTCTGACGCGTAATAGATGGCGAATGCGCTCGTACACAGATCAAAGGTGTTTTCGGGGAAGTTGAACGGCTGATTAAAATCCAAAAACTGGAAATCAATATTTGCGCCGATCTTTTTATTCTTTTCGCGCGCCTTGTCGAGCAGTTCTTCCGAGAAGTCGCCACCCGTGATCTTTGCGCCGCCTTTGGTGTATTCGTTAAAGAGAAAGGACAATTTTCCCGCGCCGCAGCCGACATCGAGAATGTTCATGCCCGCCTGCGGTTTGAGAAGATCGTTCGTCCACACATCGATGTTGGCTGAGCCGTATTTTTCGTGAATATCAATGCGCATGAGCAGGTCTTTGCTCGGTTCCTGATAATCTATTTTCATTTATCTCTCCTGTTGTAGTGACAACTTCGGTCGTCCTCTGAACAAGCGACTAAGTCGCAAGCAATAAATAACTTTTTAATTATACCAACATCCAATCAAAATTCAGTGGTTGAATTTTGATTTCTCATATCCGCTTATTTTCATCCTGACTCAGCCAATACCGAATTCCTTTGCCCGCATGAGGTTCGTTTTTATAGCGCGGGATGATATGAAGATGCGCATGAAATACATGTTGTCCGCCAATCGCGCCGCAATTCCAGCCAAGGTTATACCCATCGGGATGATATGTTTGATCCAGCATGGTTTTTGCCTGGTGGATGATATCGTAGAGGGCGGTCCACTCCGCAGCGGTGAGGTCAAAGACGGTTTCACGATGCGCGCGTGGAATGATCAGACCAGAACCTATCAAAACAGCTTCTTCTTTCTGTAAAAACACGCACAGATCATTTTCGAGAATGGTCTCAGTTCGGTCAGATAAACGATCACAAAAACGGCAACTATTCATTTATTATTTCTCCTTGAGAACTCATGATAGAATTTGCGCACTGGAGTCATTATGGCGAACAAAATACAACCTGTCAAAGGCACACGCGAATTTTATCCCGAACAAATGGCGCTGCGCAATTACATATATGAAAAGGTCCGCGCTGCTTCGCGCATGTTCGGATATCAGGAATGGGACGCGCCCTTTATTGAGTCGATCGATCTGTACGCGGCCAAGTCCGGCGAAGAACTTGTCAAGAAACAATCCTTTACCTTCACCGATCGCAGCGGAGATTTTGTTACCCTGCGTCCCGAGCTCACGCCGAGTCTGGCGCGCATGATCGCGGCCAAACAGGGCGAGTTGACCTATCCTGTGCGCTGGTGGTCGTTCGGTCCATTCTGGCGGTATGAACAGCCGCAAAAGGGACGCACGCGCGAATTCTTCCAGTGGAATATCGACATGCTGGGAGTCGCCTCGCCCGAAGCGGACGCTGAACTGATCGCGGTCGGCGCGACGTTCCTGCGCTCGGTCGGGATTACCCCTGATCTGGCTCTGATCTATGTGAATAATCGGCGGCTGATGGATTCAGAATTCGATGCCTTGGAGATTTCTGTAGAGAAGCGAATGGATGTCTCCAATTTAGTGGATCGCCGCACTAAGATGGAACCTGCGAAGTGGGATGCATACGCAATTGAACTTGGTCTGAACGAATCCCAGCTTGCAGGCTTGAAGGACATTCTCGGTAATTTTGATCTGTGGAAAAAGAGTGACGAGCTTGTGCGTCTGTTCGCCGCGCTTGAAGCATTGGGCGTCAAGGAGTATGTTAAATTCGACCCGAACATTATGCGCGGATTGTTGTATTACACAGGCACGGTCTTCGAAGCCTTTGACACCAGCGGTTCATTGAAGCGCGCCATCCTGGGCGGCGGCCGCTATGACAATCTGCTCGCAGACGTGGGCGGACAGCCGCTTTCGGGTGTCGGCTTCGCGATGGGGGATGTGGTGGCGGGGATATTTTTGCAGGAGAAGGGATTGCTTCCTGAATTCATCCCAAGCCCCGCTCCCGTCTTTGTAACGATTTTTGATGAAAACCTGATGCGCGAATCCTTTTCCCTCGCGGCAGAGTTGCGCGGCGCGGGTCTCAATGTGTTGTGCTACCCCGAGCCCGCCAAGCTTCAGAAGCAATTCAAATTCGCGGATAAAATGAAGGCCAGCATCGCGCTGACGATTGGTCCCGATGAGGCGGCCAATGCCCAGGTGGCGTTCAAGAACCTGGTCAACGGTGAACAGGTCACAATGAAGCGGGATGCGCTTGTTGAGTTTATAAAAGAATTTTTGAAAAATGCCTGAAATACGCCCTGTCACAAAAGAAAACTGGCAAACATTGATCGGCCTGAAAGTTCGGGAAGATCAAAGAAGATTTGTGGCTTCGAATTTGTATTCGATCGCGCAGGCACAATTTGGCGATGAATTCGAGGGTCATTGGGATTTGTTTGCTTATGGGATCTATGACGGTGATGTGCCTGTGGGATTTTTGATGTACGGTTTTAATTTTTTGTATCCCAAACATCAGGCTTATATTCAGCGTTTGATGGTGGACGAAAATTTTCAAGGCAAAGGTTTCGGGCGCTTTGGAATGATAAAGATGCTTGAAATTTTCCGCGCAGACGAACGGGTTAATACTGTTGGCATTAGTTACGAGCCTGATAATGACGGCGCACGAAAATTGTACGCCAGTTTGGGCTTTGTGGAGACAGGGGAGGTTGTTGAAGGCGAGGTGGTGGCTGAGTTAAAGTTGAAGTAATTTGTGGTAAAATCATGACCGCTTCCATGACTTGTAGCCGTCAGGATAAGCCTCTATGAGGCCTGTAGCTCAACGGCAGAGTGTTATGCACTTAGGTTCAAGCGAGAAAAGAAGCAATACGAAATTATGCACGGAGGATGTAGCTCAATTGGCAGAGCGTCGCCCTGTGGAGGCGAATGTTGCGGGATCGTTCCCCGTCATCCTCCCACAAAAGTAAGCGTATTTCCAAAATCAAAACCACCTTCGTTTTTTGAAGGTGGTTTTGATTTTAAAAATATATGAAAAATGAGAAGAAAAGAATAAGGGCGTAGTCAATATGAGTTCGAGCGTTTACTGCATTTGGCAGAACGCGCTATTTAACCGCGCCTGCCGCAAAACTAAAGCGGGTCACCCCCCGCGAAAGCGTGTCCTCTCCATGGAAAAAGCCCGGGAACTACTGGCCATGTTCGGCCCTCACACCCCCCAAGACGCCTGTGACCTTGCCCTCTCCGTTCTAGCCCTCGACACCGGCTTGCGTTCCAGCGAACTGGCTCATCTCACCCTCAAAAATCTCGACTTGCAGGAAAGAACCCTCTCGGTCATCGTCAAAGGGGGGCAATGGAAAACCGCCGTCTACTCCAAAGCCACCGCCAACTGCATCTACAAATGGCTTGCCGACCGCGACGAAAATTGCAAGACCTTCTTCTACTCTCTGAATTAACGCAACAAAAGCAACGAACTCAAACGGGATGGCATGCCCCAGCTTGTCAACGAATGGGGTAGGCGTCTCAACATCAAACTCTCCCCGCACGACCTCCGCCGATTCTTCGCCACCCCCGCCCGCATCGTTCAGGTAGCGGGCAGCTGGGAAAACCCGAAACCGTCGAAGAATACACCCGCGACATCGAACAGCGCAACATAACTCCGTACCTTCCCGCCAGTCATTTGATTAAAAAATAGCGTATAATCCGCCTCGCTATAACATACTCCAGTACCCTAAAGCTGAGTGCCATTACACCGCACAACACCCTGACACCGCACAAGTAGATGTGTTGAGGGTTCGAAACCCTTCAGGCTCCCAACTCCAAGACCCTAAAGGTGACAAAACTACCTTTAGGGTCTCATAATAAGTGAAGATAAACTATGCCAAAAACCATCAATGTACTATTCCTTGCGGCAGAAGCAGAGCCTTTCATTAAGGTGGGCGGGCTGGGAGACGTGGCGGGCACCCTGCCTCGTGCTCTACGTTCCATTTCCAATGATGATATCAAATTGGATGTCCGTCTGGTCATCCCGCATCATCCAGCCGTGAAAGCGGATCTTAAACCGCTGGGAATGTTCTCGATAAAGCGCGGCGATTCTGAGATCCAGATCGAAGCCTCTGAGGCTATCTTGAACGGCATGCCCGTTTATTTTATCGGCGGGGAACCGATCAGCGCCAATGGCTCGGTCTATTCTTCCAATGCAAAACTGGACGCTGAAAAATATATTTTCTTTTCCCTGGCCGCGCTCGAGCTTCCAAGACAGATCAACTGGCAGCCTGATGTGATCCATGCGAATGATTGGCATACCGCCATAAGCGTTTATGGTTCATTGACCAAACGATGGGAAGGGGGCGAGCGTCACGTTGCTTCTGTGCTCACATTGCATAATCTTCCCTTTATGGGTCCCGACTCAAGTTCGATCATTGAAAGCTACGGTTTGCAGCTGGCTCAAACAGACCTGCCTGATTGGGCGCGCGTCATGCCGCTGCCTTTGGGCTTATGGGCTTCTGATGCGATCGTGGCGGTTTCTCCAACCTATGGAAATGAAATAATGCAGCCTGAATATGGCTGCGGTTTGAATGATTTTTTCCAATCCCGCCGTGAAACTGTGAGCGGTATATTGAACGGATTGGATACTGTTTCTTTTAATCCGGCTGAAGATATGGCTCTTGGTGTTAATTTTGATAGCACCTCTCTTGAGAAACGCGCACCAAATAAAGGCACACTTCAGAGCAGGTTGGGTTTACCTGTAGACCCTGAAATCCCATTGCTGGCCATGGTCACACGGATGGACGTTCAAAAAGGTGTTGACCTTGCTTTGACAGCGCTTAAAAGCATGAAGAATATTAAGTGGCAGGCTGTTATTTTGGGGACCGGGGATCCAAAACTTGAAGAAGCCGCCCTGGATCTGCAAGCAATGTATCCTGAGCGAGTCAAGGTTGAAACGCGCTATGATGCGGGACTCGCGCGCCAGATCTATGCTGGTTCGGACATGCTGCTTATGCCGTCCCGCTATGAGCCATGCGGCCTTTCACAAATGATCGCGATGAGATACGGTTGTGTGCCCATTGTGCGTGCGGCGGGTGGTTTGAACGATACCGTCCAGCATGGCGAAACGGGTTTTGTTTTTCAAAAAGCGCATCACCTGTCTTTGTTGGCGGCTGTCAAATCCGCGTTAAAAGTTTATTCTGATCGCGAAAAATGGGGAATTATGCAGCGAGCTGGCATGGCTCAGGATTTTTCCTGGGAAAATTCTGCGAAAAAATATCTCCAACTCTATCAATCCATTATTAAATCATGACCTTTAAACGCTCCTCTGGAATCCTCCTTCATCCATCCAGCCTGCCCTCGTCGTACGGTATCGGCGATCTTGGTCCGCAGGCGTTTCGTTTTGTCGACTGGCTCGCCTCAACTAATTGCAAACTATGGCAGATGCTTCCGCTTGGCCCGACCGGATACGGTGATTCTCCGTATCAATGTTTTTCAGCATTTGCCGGTAATCCATATTTGATCAGCCCCGATGCTTTGCTTGCTGACGGCCTGCTTTCCCAGGCCGATCTGGATGCGATGAAAGACCTTCCCGCATCTTATGTCGATTTTGGTTTGATGATACCCCGCAAGCTTGATCTTCTACTAAAAGCTTTTTCCAACTACCGTGCCCATCCCGAGCAGCTGCGCTCAGAATTTGATTATTTCTGTGCCGAGAACGCGTCCTGGCTGGATGACTACACACTTTTTATGGCACTCAAAGAATCATATGGCGGCGGCGCGTGGGGAGGTTGGCCCGAGCCATTGCGCTCCCGCAAGAAGACCGCCTTACGCAAGGCTCAAACTGAACTTTCGGAAAGCGTAATGCGTTACGCTTTCTATCAATTCATATTTTTCCGACAATGGAACAAACTTCGCGCATATGCGAATGAGCGCGGTATTCAGGTCGTCGGCGATATTCCAATTTTTGTTGCCTATGATTCTTCAGATGTGTGGGCCCATCCCGATCTGTTCTTCCTGGATAAACATGGAAACCCAACAGTCGTGGCGGGTGTCCCGCCGGATGGGTTTTCTGCGACAGGACAACGGTGGGGCAACCCGCTTTACAACTGGAAGGAACATAAAAAGGATGGCTACGCCTGGTGGTTGTCTCGTGTGGCGTCCTCTCTGAATATTTTTGATATCCTGCGCTTTGACCATTTCCGTGGATTTGCTGGATATTATGAAATCCCCGCCAGCCATATGACAGCTGAAGCAGGTCGTTGGGTCAAAGGCCCCGGCAAAGACCTTTTCCGCGCGGTTGATAAATTTCTTGGCGATGGGCTGGTCACCACGGGAACTGGTTTGCCAATAATCGCGGAAGACCTGGGGTTGGTCACCCCGGATGTGATCGAGCTGCTTGAAGCGTTCAACCTGCCGGGCATGAAAGTTCTACAGTTTGGTTTTTCGGGACCCGATAACCCCTTCCTGCCTCATAATTACGTTACGAACTGCGTGGCTTATACAGGCACTCATGATAATGATACTGCGCGCGGATGGTTCAATGCTGCCGAGCCGCATGAACGTGAGTTTGCACAGCGTTATTTGCGAATTGACGGCAGTGACTTTGCCTGGGATCTTATTCGTGCTGTTTGGAGTTCTGTTGCTGATATTGCGATCACGCCCATGCAGGACCTGTTAAATTGCGGAGGAGAAGCACGTATGAATTTCCCGTCGCGCCTGGGCGGGAATTGGTCGTGGCGAATTACCGATAGCGACCTGCACGATGACCTGGCTGGCAGGCTTCGCGAGCTGAACTGGTTGTTCAGCCGCTAATTTGGAAAAACAACGGGACTGTTTTCGGCAGTCCCGTTTTGTTTTATGGTATTTGAAAGAAAATAATGGAAGAGACTCAACCTACAAGGTCGTTAGATAGTTATCAGTCAATGCCTTTGCAGCCAAAGGCGAAGACTTCAATCGTGAAATTTAGCCGCAGCTGGAAAGTGTTTTGGTTTGTCCTGTTAATACTTTCCCTTTATTTTCTTGGTCCATTTCGGACAAATATTCTTTTACTCGGAACTGATGATTCCCCTGAGCGCGGGTCTTTGGGCAGGACAGACACGATCATCCTGACCACCATTGTTCCACTCAAGCCGTATATAGGCATGTTGTCCATCCCGCGCGACTTGTGGGTAACGATCCCGAATGTCGGTGAGCAGCGCATTAACACTGCCTATTTCTTTGCCGAAGCGGATCAATCAGGGACAGGCGGCGATGCTGCCACCGAGACCATACGGGAAAACTTTGGCGTGACCGTTCCCAACTATGCAATTATTCACATGACTGGAATTGTGGCTGCAATAGATATTTTTGGCGGCGTGAATATTCAACTTGATTCCCCGAGCGGAGGATACCCGGCCGGTGAACATTCTTTGAGCGGGATTGAGGCCTTGGCCTTTGCCCGTGACCGCGCCGGCAGCAGTGATTTTTCACGCATGCAGCGCACTCAGATCCTTTTGCTTGCCATTCTGAATAAAGGATTTGAGCCATCCTCATGGCCGAAATTCCCGCAATTTGTCCTGTCACTGGCAAAGGTTGTTGATACGAATATCCCGCTCTGGCAATGGCCGCGCCTGCTATTTGTTTTGGCGAGAGCGCCTTTGTTTGGAATAGATAGCCGCACGATTACCCCCGAGATGGTAGTTCCGTTTACAACCTCGGGTGGGGCGCAGGTCCTGGGGCCCAATTGGGGTGAGATCAATCAATTGATGGATGAGATGTTTGGGAGATAACTTCAGCAAATGCAAACGGGTTGGCCAGGGTAAGTTTAAGTTTCTTGCACATAATTTGAAAAATTATTAATGATTTTTCCTTGAGTTTCATCCCGCCATTGCAGGCGGATCTGGACCTTTTGCTCATTCATTTCGACAAATAAAGAAAGCCCTTCGTCATAGGGCAGGAAATCTTTTTCGATAAAACGCCATTGTTCCCCGATGCGATGAATGGCACCATCATAATCTTCGAATGTAGTCTTAACAATATAGTTTTGTCCCCGTATAAGATCTGCCGCGGTGAATCTTTGTTTAGCTGGAGACATTTTTTTCAGATGGATTTATTGGTTCTCTTTCACAGTTAAATTCACTACGATCGCATTGCTGGCTTTTACCAAATTCTCTGGTGTGATCATGATCTCTTCCCCCCATTGACCTCCGCCCGTACCAAGGATGGGTTCATTGAGAAGACTCGCTTCAAGAAATGACCTGAAGTTTGGCGACTGCCAGCCAAAGGCCGGGATCGACCCGATAATGTAGCCTGTTGTCTCCTTTACGACTTCAGGCGCTGCCATCTGAATATTGCGCGACCCGATCGCCTTCTTCAAATTTCCTGAGACCGCATTTTGATCTCCGCCAAGCATGACCAGCACGCGTTCGCCTGTATCCACTTGAAAAATGAGGGTCTTGACAGCCTGTCGTTCAGAAAAGCCCAGCACATGCGCCACATTAGAGGCGCCTTTTTCGGTATCAGGTGAAAAGCTGCGGGATTCGTAGGGGATATTTAATTTATCGAGATATTCATGGGATGGGAGTTTCATGGGCAGTCCTTTGCAGATGATGGAAATGATCTCTTGCGGTGTGAGTTCTATGTCAATGGTTAGCGCATTCCGTGGTTCTTCGAGTATATCAAATTGACTCGCCAGCATTGCGGCAGACATGAAGTGGCCTGCGCGCTGCTGTAAGCGATGTTTGATCTGGGGGTATGTTCCCCGCAGGTAGACGAACCTTACCTGATCACCCGATTGTCGGTTAAGAAAATTCCGATAGGCTTCCTTCAATGCGGAGCAAGACAATACAATTGAATTTCCAGTTTGAATATTTAGCACGATCAAATTCTGTAATGCGGATAACCAATCCTGACGGTCTTCGTCCGTTAATGGAATATTATGCGCCATCTTTGATCGATTCGCTTCTGAATGAAATTCGTCGGCATCGTAAAAATCCCAACCCAGCTTTTGTGCCAGTAATGAACCGATCGTTGTCTTCCCTGAACCTGCCACGCCCATGATAATTATGACTTGAGATTTGCCGTTCATAAAAAAATTAGCCGCCTGTGCGTTGAGAGGCAAGGTAAATGCCTGCCAGAATAAAGACTCCGCCAAGCAGTGTGGCGGGGGATGGCGATTCGCTCAGAATAAAAAACGCGAGCACTGCTGAGCCGATCGGTTCGCCAAGGGTCATTACTGCAACCAGCGCAGCGGGTAGATATTTCAACGCCCAATTGTAGGTGGAGTGCCCGACTAGCTGCGGTAAAGCCGCAAGAAGAAAGATCCAGCCATAAGTTTTTGACTCATACCCCAACGCTGAATTTCCGGTAATGAACATGAGCGCGATCAACACGAGTGCGGCCATACCATACACCATAAAAATATACGGGATAAGCGATATGCGTGTGCGTAATTTTCTGCCGATGATCAGGTAGCCTGTCACTGTCCACGCCCCCAGAAGCGCAAGGAAGTTACCCCACATTGCGCGTCCCTGCAGCACATCTGCAAACGCGGGGCAGGATATGCCTGCATTCCAAACACACGCATCCGACAGCCCGATAATTGTTCCGCCCGCAAGCGACAATCCCAGCCCGATGATCGCTGTCTGCGCGAGATGTTCCTTCAATAGGAGCGGTGAGAGTAATGCCACCCAGAGCGGTCCTGTGCTCACGAACACCACCGAACTGGCCACGCTGGTGTACTCAAGCGAAGATATCCACGTGGCGAAGTGTACAGCCAGAAAAATGCCCGAGAAAACACCGAGCATGATCTCATTAAGGGTGAAGCGCTTTATTTCCTCGAGATGTTTTGTCAAAGCGATCGGCGCAAGCAGGACCGTTGCAAAGCCCAGTCTTAGGGCGGCAATCACAAGCGACGGCGCGCCGTCATTTTGCGCGAATCGAATAAAAATGCTCGCAGTGGACACAGCCAACACGGCGATAATGATCGCGAATGGGAGCATGAAACGTGTGCGTTGATCCATAATGGCCAGAGTGTACCTCAAATGGCGCGCGCAATGAAACTTGTCATCTGTTATAAGCTGTGCTAGTATAGTTGCAAAATAATCACTTAGAGGAGAACTGAAAATGTCCAACATCAAAACTGAAATTGCAGAATTAGTTGTAAAAAAAGTTGGTATTCCCAAGGATAAAGCAGGGCAGGCTGTGGATGTGGTTTTAAATTTCCTTAAGCAAAAATTACCTCCCACGGTTGCAGGTCAAATGGATGCCATCCTTGCAGGTAATGTTGACCTCAGCGATGGGATTGGTCTTGATGACGCCGCAGGTCTGCTTGGTGGTTTGCTGGGCGGGAAGAAGTAACCTTTGATCGTTTAAAAAGACTGCAAAAGTAGAGCGACTGATGATCGCTCTACTTTTTATTCAGGCAGATGTGTTGATTTATAAGATATTTGTATAATAATTATCCAAATTCTTGCGGCTATTCCAGGTACAAGGTAAAATCGGGTTATTCGAAAAACTGTTACCACCAAGGAGAGAATAAAATGGCTTTTGAACTTCCAAAACTTGCTTATGCTTACGACGCTCTGGAGCCGCATATTGATGCGCGCACCATGGAGATCCATCACACCAAGCATCACAATACCTACGTAACCAACTTGAACGGCGCAATTGAGAAAACACCCGAGCTTGCCGGTAAATCACTAGAATCATTACTGGGTGATTTGAACGCAGTCCCTGAAGGTGTCCGCATGGTTGTCCGCAATCATGGCGGCGGCACATTCAATCACAACCTGTTCTGGGAGGTGATGGGACCGAATGCCGGTGGTGCTCCCAAAGGAGAATTGGCGAGTGCGATCGATTCTTCCTTTACTTCTTTTGATTCTTTCAAGGCTGAATTTGAAAAGGCCGCCACTACCCGCTTCGGTTCTGGTTGGGCCTGGCTCGTCAAAAAAGGCAGCGGTTTGGCTGTGGTCTCGACCGCGAATCAAGACAATCCGCTCTCGGAAGGATTTACCCCCATTCTTGGGATTGATGTTTGGGAACATGCTTATTATTTGAAATATCAGAACCGCCGGCCTGAATACATCACAGCATTCTGGAATGTGATCAATTGGGATGCGGTCGCTGCTCGATACGCTGCAAAATAATACAAAAAAAGTCTATCCAATAAAAGTTCATTTATCAAAAGAGTCCATGCTGATGAAGCATGGACTCTTTTGAATTTACCCATGATCCGATCCCGTGACTTATAATGGATGTGGTCGCAATTTCTCGACTCAAATGACAGGAATAATTTAATGACTTCAGAAGAAAATATCCCGGAAGAGAGCAATATACCCGCTCCTGATGTGCAGGTATTTCACGCCATGTTTGATGAAAATAAGGAGGTCATGCTGCTGATCGATCCAGTGAGCGGGGAAATTATCGATGCAAATCAAGCCGCAATGGAATTTTATGGATATGCAAAGGTCAAATTATGCAGTATGTCAATTAATGAGATCAACACCATGTCGCCTGAACAAATAAAAATGGAGCGCCAAAGGGCGTTGCATGAGGAGCGAAATTATTTTATTTTTCCTCACAGGCTATCCAATGGTGAAGAGCGAATTGTAGAAGTTTATTCCTCCCCGATCTTTTTATACGGAAAGCAATTATTGTTCTCAACGATTCATGACATTACCAATCATAAACCGCTGGAAAAGGTGATGTGGGTACGCCCGCAGTAAGATCGCAAAAAAATCCCTTCGTGAAAAAATAAACTTACCCTTGCCACGAACATAAAGGAAGATATAATTAGTTAATTCCAAAATGAATTTCATTCCAACTAGGAGCAAAAAACAATGACTCACATTATCACCAGTTTATGCGTTCGTGACCGCGGTTGCATCGAAGTCTGTCCCGTCGAGTGTATTGTCCCCGGCCAGCCTGTAGCTGAATGGCCGTGGATGTATATTGATCCCGACACCTGCATTGATTGCGGCGCTTGTGTGCCTGAGTGCCCGTTTGCGGCGATTTTCCCCGAAGACGAGGTCCCTGCCGGATACACCGCCAAAGGCGGCGAATACATCAGCAATGTCGGCCTTACCGGTCATTACGAGGCCACCAATCATCACGGAAAAGCGGTTGTGCTTGATTCCACAAGACAACTGGCAGCCGGTGAAGTTGTTGACCTGACTCCGGATATTAAACCCAATTACGCTTTCTTCAAGAGCGGACCCGGGTACGCAGCCAAGGATAGCGATCAAGGTTCGTAACTCGTATTTTATAAAAGTGGCCAGGCGCAAAAGCCTGGCCACTTTTTGATTCATGCTGTGAATGTTGCTTATTGATTCAACGCCGCATCTAGCAGTTTATTTTTGATATTCTCTGCCAGAGAAATATTATTCTCTTCCAATGTAACGATCAATACCAATGGTGTTCCGCCCCAATCCGGAATGGTGCCGGCTGTCAGCCATGTGATGGTTGTGCCATCTGCGCTTGCCTTGCTGGCACGACTCCAATAAGGCTTGCCTTCCACGATGAAAGCCAGAGACGTTTCATCTGCCGTCTTGGGTTGGACCACCTCAACCGATTTGTTCTCCGCTGACAACACCACCCAACCCTGCTCGGGCGTGTCAACCGCCATGGCAATACGAGCAAAGGGCATAATCCCATGATTGCTCAATGCGGCCGCCGCAAGACTTGCTTGTATGGGACTGATTCGCAGGTTTTCTGTTGAGTTGTTCTCCACGTCATACGCTGCCGGCATATTTAATTCCGGGATTTTATAAAAACCAAGTTTTTGGTAATATTTTTTTAATTCAGCCTCGGTTGGCTGACGCAGTCCAAACTCAGCCCGCACAAGCGGAAGTAACGCCGTGCCCATTGGATACAGGCCTTGCGTGGCGCGATTTACCAATGGGGCGGCAGGATCTTGTGAAAGGGAATCTCCCAAATCATCGAGCTTGTTTGGATCATACGTGGGATGAGAAGCCATGACCAGTATTTCGCCAGT
The DNA here is from genome assembly GCA_016709305.1 of Candidatus Villigracilis saccharophilus. GTDB lineage: Bacteria > Chloroflexota > Anaerolineae > Anaerolineales > Villigracilaceae > Villigracilis > Villigracilis saccharophilus. The sequence goes on along the minus strand of JADJNA010000031.1, from coordinate 11,581 downwards.
GTCTGCATTCATTAAAATAATCGCGCCGGTGTGGCTGCCAAGCAGCAGATCAGCTTGTGTTTGCAGCGCAAGATCGATGCTCAAGCGGATATCCAATCCGGGCGGCGGTGTGCCATAAAGTAAATGATCACGCCAGATCAGGCTGGACGGATTTCCCTGCAGGCCGCGTAAATAATTGTCTAATGCCGCTTCCAATCCGGCCTGCCCAAAAACAGAATGCGTATAGCCAGTTATTGGTGCCAGGTCTGGATAAAGGTATACGCGCTCGTACGTACCGCTGCTTCCTTCAGTAATATTAATGGGTTGATTGTTACGATCCATTAATTCCCCGCGCTGAACATAACGGTCAGCGATGGAGCGGCGGGCATTATCTGTGCGGCTGAGCAGGTCCGGGCTACGGACGATGGCCCACCATGCGCTGGATAGCGCAACAGCGGCCAATCCGATGGCCAGAATGCTTGCCAGAGTGGTGTATGGTTTTGGGTTTTCCAACGGAGCTGGCTCAGCGTCGACCAGATTGCTGATGACCAGCAAAATGAACAATGCGATATAAGAGGTTAATAGCGAGGAGCCGCCATACGACACAAATGGTAACGTTACGCCTGTGAGCGGCAGCAAGCGTAAGTTGCCGCCAATAATCAACAGGCTTTGAATACCAAAATAGGCCACAATGCCGGCCGCCAGGTAGCGGCGAAATCTGTCTGCGGCGCGCAGGGAAGCTATTAAGCCCCGCGCAAGGATCAGCCATATTGTGACGAGCAAGCCCAACGTTCCGACCAGCCCTGACTCTTCCGCGATCGCGGCAAAAATAAAATCAGAGATCGCAACCGGTACCAGCAACGGGCTCCCAAGCCCCAGGCCGCGCCCGATCGTGCCTCCATTGGCAACCGCGAGAATGGATTGTACGATCTGATACGAAGTGCCTGATGGGTCGCTCCAGGGATTGATCCATCCATCCACGCGGATGCGGATGATGTCAATGAAAAAATACCCAAGCACGAGCGCGAGCGTTAGGAAAAGCATGGTGCTTAATAAAATGCGGCGCTTGCCTGTGGCGAGGAAAATAATAATGGCGAAGATGAAAATAAAAATGGATGCGGTGCCGAGGTCGCGCTGGACAACCAAAAGCAAAAGCGAGATGCCTGTAACCACCAGTGTCGGCACCAGCAGCGGCAGAGAAGATAATCGAATGCTAACGCGGTCTGCGAGATACGCAGAAAGATAAATGACCAATAACAGCTTGAGCGGTTCGGAAGGTTGAAAATAAACCCCGCAGCAGCCCAGCCATAAATGCGGACCGATCCCCAGTGGATTTGTGCCAAAAAGCAGTGTGAGCGCGGTAATAAATAATCCGCCACCCAGCAGAACATATTTGTAGCGCCTCAGGTAGATGAGGTTTTGAGGGAGGTATAAAGCGAATATAAATACCAGGATACTGATGGTAAGCCAGATCATCTGGCGTAATCCGAAGACTTCATCCAACCGCCAGATGGTGAGCACCCCCCAACCGCTCAGGAGCGCAGCGGCCGGCAGGAGATAAGGATCCCGCTCTGGTAATTGTTTGATGGTCGCGCGGTGCGCGAGGGCCATCAGTACAATCCAGACAAAAAATCCCAGCCAATGTGACAATCTATAGTCTACGTCCCATGTGCGTTCACGCACAGCGGGGGCCAGGGTTAGGATGGCGGATTGGATGAAGAGGAAAAAGCTCGCCCATTGCAAAAGGCGGCTTTGAGTTGTGTTATTCATGATTCATAGATTACACGGGTGTGGGCGCTATCCAACCGCATTTACTTGAAATATTTACCAATCAACAGGTCAAGTTTTTCAAGAGTCTCGCGGGGGACAACTTTGCGGTCGGTAATGAGTGCTGATGCAAGCGCGTGTCCACATTGACAGGCGCTTACGGGTTTTAATCCGCGCACTAAATTATGGATGGCGTCCTGCGCGATCCGGGTGTTTTTATTTAGTGTTTGAATGACCATCTCAACGCTGACGGGCGCTTCGCTTTCGTGCCAGACATCATAGTCTGTAACATGCGCCATGGTCGCATAGCACAACTCCGCTTCACGCGCCAGGAATGCCTCTGGAGAGGCTGTCATTCCAACAATGGACATGCCCCATGCCCGAAAAGTGTTCGATTCCGCCCTGGTGGAAAAACGCGGGCCTTCAATTGTGATGAACGAACCTCCTCGATGAGTGACCGCGCCTGTCTTGCGAACAGCTGATTCCACCTGGTCTGATAGATCTGAACAGAACGGATCCGCAACCCCGACATGAGCCACCAGTCCATCGCCAAAGAACGTGCGAATGCGGTCTTTTGTGAAGTCAAAAATATTTTCAGGAATAACGATATGGCCGGGCGCATATTCCTCGCGCAAGGAGCCGCACGCGCTGATACTGACAATCCGTTCCACGCCGAGTGATTTCAAAGCGAAAATGTTTGCACGGTAGGGAACTTCAGTCGGGGTGAGATGATGCCCGCTGCCATGCCGGGCAAGAAAGGCTATGCGTGTTCCTTCCAAAGTGCCAACGATGATGGGCGCGCTGGGTCTTCCAAACGGAGTGTCTATATTGTATTCTTTTGCATCTTCCAATCCGGGCATGTGATACAGCCCCGAACCGCCGATGATCGCAATTGAAACTTGTTCATTCATTCTTTTTTTCCAGTCTTTGGGTAGGTTCTATCAATACATTCACTGAAAGGGTCACAACCAAACTTGTGGAGCCGCATGCAATTTCATCCCCGGATGTGATCACCGTGGGCATATTTACTATTGTTCCGTTCAATGCGGTTCCGTTCATCGATGCGAGGTCTTCCAGCCACCACTGCCCATGATGATAGGCCAATTTTGCGTGACGGGTTGATACTGTGTCGTCCATCAGGGGGATATCACAACCTGGATCGCGCCCGAGTGTAATATCAGGCTGCGCAAAATATTTAAGGATCGGAGCATCGCTTCCGTGACGAACCGTGAGGCTGATACCGGGAACCCGACGGATCGCCAGCGCGATACTTTGTTTCTGTACTTCCCGCCATAGAAATACCAGCGCCCATCCCAAAAAACCATAGAGCGCGATGGCAATGATCAGCCGTAAGGCTAAAACAATTGAACCGCTCATTTTCTCTTGATTTTCGCTGTGGCGCGGTCTTTGAATGAGACAGTTGCGTGATCGGCAACAACGCTTTGCAGAGGCGCTGTATTTTTCAACTCCGGCTGCGGAGGCGGGTTATCCTGCCCGAAGATGAGCGCAACCCCCGCGAGCGAGATGACGTCCCCGGGGTAGAGCACGCTCTGATTGGCGCGCTGTCCATTTACAAAAGTTCCCCCGGTCGAGTTCAGGTCAAATACCACGAACCGGCCCTTGATCGCCCTGAGCTGGGCATGATTGCGCGAAACGCGCGGGTCATCAATGATCAACTGGTTGTCGAGTCTGCGGCCAATATTAACCACAGGCAGGTTTAGCGGGAAAACTTTCACCCCTTCAACGATCAAAAAAGCGTTTTCAGGCAGAGCATTTTTAAGACCCAGATTATTTGTGTCAAGGGGAATTGCATTTGTTTCTGCCATGGATTCTATCCGATGCGACGCCACGATCTCGGCATCATTAATTGAGATTTTTTCATCTGTTGAAATGGTGATGGTGGGAGATATCGTAAACTTAAACCCAGCTTCCTGAGCCACTGTGGTGATGGAGTGCATGAGGATCGAAAGCAATTGCGGGTCCTCCCATTTAGCCGAGGTTTCCGGATGCATGACCAGTGTATACACATTAGGCGCCAGGATGGCGCCGTCTTCCATTGTAATGTTGTTAATGTGAATTGCCGCCGCCAGCTTTTGGACGATCACATCGTCCAATTTTCTACCGGGCAGCACATTCAAAAGATCTACTTCAACAAGTGATTGTAAGCGGGCTTCAAATTCTTTCAGATTCATTTTGCACCATTAATTGTCATTATAGAAGGAGGCTGGTATTTCTGCAAGACTTCGGTCGTGATATAAAGAACCGGCTGAATATTCAGCCGGTTCTCAAATTTAAGTGGGCTGTTTACAGTTCGGACATGTCTTGTCGCCCGCCCGCACCACGTACCCGCATTGCTTGCAGGTTTTGGGTTGGACTCTGCCGAGCGGGGCGCCGCACGCCACGCACGACGCTTCGCCGACAGGGTTGGCGGCGTGGCAGTACTCACAAGTCAGCCGTTTGAGTTTATCCGATAATTCCGTCGAGACGCCGGCTGTCTGAACGGCTTTGCCGATCACATTCCAAATGCGGTCGTTGATCTGAAGATTTTCAATATCCTGGGCGATATCGTCCAGCCTGCCTAGCAGGCTAAAAGGATTGCGCAAGGCAGAAAGCGCGCTCATCCCCAAACTCGCCGCAACCCCAAGCCAGGCTTGTTGACCTACTTCAACGATCACGCCATCTTCCATCTTTTGAATGCTGACGGTCATTGCGGTTTGACCGCCCGATTCCGCGCCTGGACGTGTGCCGACCTGCACGACCATCTTGTCACTTCTGCCAAGTGTTTGAGCGCGCAGATTGCCGCGATTGAATTCACCAAGCAACGCTTCTGCGATATCCACCGGGCTGATCTTTCCGTGGTAAATTTTTCGTTCCATGAGATAGATTATAATCGCCTTTGCGATTCTCCTAAAGAATAACTACGAAAATGAAGCGTATCTGGTTTCACATCCCTTTTGGCATCCTTCCCATCCTTTTTTCCTATTGGATTTTTTTCGCATCAGCACCAGTCTTTGTGCTGGCCCAGCAGCCGACAAATGTGCCTTCGGGGATTTTTATCACCGTCACCACAGAGGAACCGCAGATCAATGTGCGTATGGGGCCGAGTTCCGCCATTTACCCCATCGTAGGCACCTTGTCGAGAGGCGATACTGCCCCGGCTTTAGGCAGATCATAAGGTGGTGATTGGATCAAGATCGAATTTCCCGGCGCGCCGTACAATCAGGGCTGGGTCTACTCGCCGCTCGTACAGGTTTCCGGGGGAGCCCTGCAGGTAGTGGGAGCGCCTCCCACTCCGCCGCAGCCCGCAACAGCCACCATAGACCCGACGCTGGCCGCGCAGTTCAATGTGCTTCCCACCGGTACCCGTCCGCCTACATTTACACCGCCGCCATCCTTGAACACGCCGTCTTTTACCCAAATACCATCCGCGAATTCCATAAATTCCGTACCCAGGGGAGTTGTTATTCTTGCGCTCATTATTCTGGGAATGATCGGTTTTTTACTTTCCCTGGTTTCACACCGCCGCTAATATGTCTGTGCGCAAGGTTAGGCTTTTGGTTTGGGCTTTTTTTATATTTTTGGGCGGTACACTCGCTCTGCATCCCTTCACGCAGCCCTCTGCTTTTGCCCAACAGCCGACCGGTTCCATCCCGACGGTGACCGGCACGCCCTCCGGCGCAATCGTTGCCGTTTTTCTTGACCTGCTCCAGATCAATGTTTATTCCGGTCCAAGTGATTTTCTCTACCCGGCCATTGGGGTACTACTGGCTGGGCAGGAGATCCCCGCTTATGGTTACTCTGAGGATGAAAATTGGATACAGATCTATTATCCCGGTGTTCCGAATTCGGTAGCCTGGGTTTACGCACCCTATGTGCGAATTGCAAAAAACGGGAAGCTGCCAAGAATCGTTGCGCCGGCCACACCTACATTCGCTTCCACCCCAACCATTGACCCCACGCTCGCGGCGGCCTTCATCGCGCCTGTCACTTCAACCCGCTTGCCGACCTTTACTCCGCCGGCGCCGTTGGTGATCGCCACTTTTAGCGATGAACCATTGGACACGGGGCGTGTGCCGATCGGACTTTTGATCTTCGGTCTTGGTTTTATTGGAGGGTTAGGCGCATTAATTTCCTTCCTGCGCGGCAGGTAGGTCGTGAAGATCAGCCCTGTGGGCGCAGACTGGAAAGCAGGCATTAAAACAAAAATGACCGGATGTCCGGTCATTTTTGTTTGGGTCAAATTTAATTATTGCAAGAGCAGGAACCGCCGCCGCATCCGCCGCCATTACTGCCGCAGGCACAGCCGCCTTCGCCGTGGGCGTGTTCTTTTTTGGCATTCGGGCTGTTGACCGCAAAGCCAGCGCCATGCTGGGGATCGTTGACGAAATCGATCGTCGCGCCGAGCAGGTAATCAATCGAAGTCGGATCGACCACCAGCTTGACCCCGTTCGCTTCAAAGGTCTTGTCGGCATCCTGAATATTATTATCCAATGCCATTCCAAAGTTCACGCCGCAGCATCCGCCGCCGGCGACGTAAACGCGGAGGGCGTAGCCTTCCAGTTTGCGTTCGTTCAGAATGTTCTGGACAGCCTGTGAAGCAGCTGTGGTAAGTGTGATCGTCTGTACGTCTAATTCTTGTAACATGGGTTTCTCCTTTAGGTGTTCCGCAGAATTGGACGAATATTATCAAATTAGAACCAGAATGTCAACGCAAATATTACTTTAGAACGTTTTGCTTGACACATTGTCTGTGCGACTGTAAAATCTGCGTGCATAGGCGCAAGCCTATCCTAATCCTATAATTCCCCGGGAGGAATAACCTACATGTTAGAAATGGGACTTACCCCAATGGAGACCGCCGCGATTTGGGCAATATTTGCCATCGCAATTGTTGGCTTGTTGTACGCGGTATTTTTGCGTTCCCAGATATTGCGGGAGGACAAAGGCACCGAAAAAATGCAGGAAGTCTGGAACGCGATCAAAGATGGAGCGAACGCTTATTTACAAAAGCAGATGCGCTCCATTTTGCCTTTAATTGCCATCTTGACGGTTGTGTTGTTCTTCTCTGTCTATATCGTCCCGCCAACTCCTGAAGCCCTGGAAAGATTCAGCGGTTCCACGCCGGATCAGGTTCGTATGCTGATCGGCTTTGCCCGTGCGATCGCCTTCATTATGGGCGCAGGTTTTTCGCTCGCGGTTGGACGCATCGGCATGCGCATGGCGGTTGAAGCCAATGTGCGCGTTGCCTCCGCCTCCAAGCGTTCCTTTGGCGAAGCCTTGCGCATTGCGTACCGCGCCGGCACAGTGACCGGCATGCTCACCGATGGATTGGGTCTGCTCGGCGGAACGATCATCTTCATGATCCTTGGTATTGCCGCGCCTGATGCTTTGCTTGGCTTTGGCTTTGGCGGTACTCTGCTGGCGTTGTTCATGCGTGTGGGCGGCGGTATCTTTACCAAGGCGGCTGACGTCGGCGCTGACCTGGTCGGTAAGGTCGAAGCAGGCATCCCTGAGGATGATCCGAGAAATCCGGCTGTGATCGCTGACCTCGTTGGTGATAACGTCGGTGACTGCGCCGGCATGGCAGCGGACATTTTCGAATCGTATGAAGTCACGATCGTTTCCGGACTTATTCTTGGTCTGGCTCTCTGGCACATTACCGGCCGCCTTGAGTGGGTGATCTTCCCCTTGATGGTGCGCGGGATCGGTGTGCTCTCATCCATCATCGGCACCTATTTCGTGAAGGCTGGAAAGACCGGCAAGAGCGAAGACGCCATGAAAGCTATTTTCAGCGGCTTCCTTACCTCCGCTGTGGTTTCTGCCGCATTGTTCTTTATTGCTGGTTTCCTGTATTTGAATACTCCCGAAATGAGCGCGTGGGGTGGATGGTGGCGTTTGCCGATGGCCGTTGGTGTTGGTGTTCTGCTGGCGATCGTGATTGACCGCTTGACCGAGTACTTCACCGGCACGCACGCTTCTCCTGTGAACGATGTCAAGAAAGCCGCGGACACAGGCCCCGCGACCCTGATCCTTAATGGTATCTCGCTCGGTTTTGAATCGTCCGTCTGGTCTGTGCTGGTGATCGCTTTGACCATCATTGCATCCATCGCCATTTTTGGCACGATCCAAAACCCGGCTTTGGATGCCGTTGGCCGCTCGACATTTATTTTGTACGGCGTGGCAATGACCGGTATCGGCATGTTGACACTGACCGGCAATAACGTAGCCATGGACTCATTTGGTCCCATCGCAGATAACGCGAATGGCATCGGTGAAATGTCCTGGTCTGGTAAAACAGATAAAGCCACCAAGGAAGCCCAGCAGATCATGGCTGACCTGGATGCGGTCGGCAACACGACCAAAGCCATTACCAAAGGCGTGGCGATCGGCTCGGCTGTAATCGCGGCGGTTTCGCTCTTCGGTTCATTCCTTGTGGATGTTTCGCGCGCGCAAGCCAGTTTGGGAATGTCCGTTGCCCAGCAGATCCAGTCGATCGGTATCCGCGTGGATGTTCCGCAAGTCTTCGTGGGCATGTTGATCGGCGGCGCTCTGCCGTGGCTGTTCTCTTCATTCGCAATCCAGGCTGTGGCACGCGCTGCTTCTCTGATCGTGTTGGAAGTGCGCCGTCAGTTCAAACTGGGCGTGCTTGACGGGAAGGTTAAACCCGATTACGCGCAGGCAGTCGAAATTTCAACAACCGCCGCGCAAAAGGAATTGGTTTCACTTGCCTTGCTCGGCATTGTGACCCCGATCGTGGTCGGCCTGTTCCTGCAAGTGGAAGCGCTCGGCGGTTTCCTGGCGGGCATCATCGTCTCCGGCCAATTGCTGGCCGTCTTCCTGAACAACTCCGGCGGCGCATGGGACAATGCCAAGAAGTTGATCGAAGATGAACCAAAAGACCCGGCTAAGAATCTTGGTAAAGGCTCCGAGCGCCACAAGGCTGGCGTGGTGGGTGACACGGTCGGTGATCCGTTCAAGGATACTGCCGGCCCCGCTCTCAACCCGATGATCAAGGTTGTGAACCTGGTGGCAGTCATCATTGCCCCGATCGTGGTGAAATATTCCGGCGCAAGCGGCGGGACTCAGATCGCGGTGTATGCTGTCGGCCTGGCCTTGCTCGGCTTGCTGGCCTGGGCGGTCATGCGCTCCAAGGCTTCCGCGCCTTCCATGGCGATGGAAGTTGAAGAGCCGAAGAAGAGTAAGAAGTAAAAATTATTTTAAAAGGCCCGTCAGAAATGGCGGGTCTTTTTGTTTTAGGCAATTCTCAAAAATACTTGTGGTATTTGATTTTCGGAGAATTTGGATTTAGTACAATAGAATAGAACTGCCATTGGAGCGGCAAGGATTGAAATTTTGGAATCGTGGCTTATTGTTCACGAACATTTGCTTGTTTTCATAAATCTTGGAGATTGGCATGAAAGCCCAACAAAGATTTGACTCTCCAGTTATCACTCTTGTGGTTGTTATGGTTGCGTACGCCATTTTTCTCAATGCGCGGTTGTCTGTACATCAATATGATTCTCTAGTCTTTGTTGTTGCTGGTGATGTCTTTACAAATTCTAATGCCGCTCCGTCCGGGTTGAAAATCCTACAAAATTCAGACGGTTATGATGGTCAGTTTTATTATCGAATGGCATTGACGCCATTTACAGAAAAAGAAATTGATTTTGGGATTAGGCTTGATTACCCTGCTTATCGTCAAGCACGTATTATCTACCCGCTCCTAGCTCGCCTATTCTCTCTTGGTCAGATAGTTTATGTTCCTTTCGCGTTAGTGTTTGTAAATTATATTGCTTTATGCTTGATAGCATGGCTTGGGGCACGTTTTGCACAAATGGTGCATTTGCTACGGATTATGGGGACTTGCTTTTTGCCCTTTACCCGGTTTTATTTACGCTGTCTCGCGATACGACTGAAATAGTGGCAATGGCATTTCTGCTCGCTGCAATTTTATATTTGCATCAACAACGTCAGTATCTATCAGGAGTGTTTTTTGTACTGGCTTTCCTAACCAGAGAAACGACTCTTGTCGTTTCGGGCATTTTACTAGTGACTATTATTTTTACTCGTAAACGTCAGGACTTTTGGAATTTATGGTTTCCTACTTGATTCTCGCCATTAGTTATGTGTTTTGGCGTGTGCTGGTGGGAAATAATTGGAGTGGTCAGGTAATTCGGGTCATCCATTTTAGCGATGGTTTTGGCATTCCATTGCTTGGTTTGTTTCGCTTTGTTTACTCGATTATTCCACCTGCGAATTTTATTCACAGTATTTGGTTAATTGAGGTGCTTTTTCTCGGCATTTTTGCGTTGGTAATTGTGCTGACGCTTTCGCGTTCCAAAAGCCAGCTGGTTATAAAAATATCTTGGTGTATATATGTACTTGAGTTTAGAGTAGCAAAATGGCGCATAAGAGCTGTGCGGTTGTAGCGAACGTTAAAACTGAAAAGCAAATACCAATTACGGACTTGCAGAAGCCGAAACCTGGGCTTTTTTGCTCTTGAACACCACTGGATAACGAACGCGTGGTGGCGGACAATAATTCATTTGCCTGCCGTTGCCTTTTCCAGCGGGTCTGGGCTTAGAGGCCGGTGTACCCAACTCCAACAAAAATGCGAAAGCGGAGCGTTGCACTTGATAAGGGGTCAGCCTGGCGCGCTGTTGTCTGCTGCGTGGATACCAGGCTGGATAATCTTCCTGCACCGCATCACGCATCAGAAGCAATTGCCAATATGCCAAAGCACACAACCACATCCATTGCTGTGCACTCACCAGACTCGGAGAACGGTTGCTGTTGAGTCCCATGTGTTGTTTCAGAAAACGAAACATGTGCTCAATGGCGAAACGCCAAAGATAAATACGGCACAGATCGGAAAGAGCAACACTTTGTGGACCTGTCCAGAATAACCACATCGGACGTTTGTATCGTGGCGTTCCATCCTCTTTGAGGAATTCTACTTGTACCAGAGTGCCGATCAAGGTCGCCAGTTTTTTGAAATGCAGTTCATACCAGGCTCTCACCCGCACAGTTTGTTTCCCGAGTTGAAAGGTCTCGCTACGATCTTCTGTTCGATGAGAGCCATTCAACTTGAAAGGTTTCCCATGCTTGCGGGGTGCGCCACGACTACCCTTTGGTTTCTCTTGAGGCTTTTCGTACAAGATGCGGTTGCTATGCAGTCGGATCAGTCCAAAAGTATGCTTCAAATGCTCGAAAATGCCTAAAAAGAAATGATCTTCATAGCGGCTATCTGCCACGATCACTTTCTCTTCTGGATCATGCACATCCAACTCCTGGACTTGCACTGCCGCTACCTTGGTATCCGTCGCTTCGGTATCGATCCTTTCAATATCGACTGCTGCTGCCCAGGAACTGCCGAAATTTATCAGGCGCACCAACCATGAATACTTGTGACCAAAGCGCATCGGCTCCTTTTTGCTCGACTTCAACACGCTTCGATCCGGCAAGGTTTCTGCCTGCTCGTGTTCATTGGCGGTCGCATCGACTGCATATACTTTGTACGCTGCAATTGTTTCACTACCTTCTGGTATGCATGCTGGCAGGAGCGACAGAATTTCATCCATATCCATTTCTCCGTTTTCCAGTCCATCGTACACACTGCAAAACTTCCGCTGAAATGGTTTCTGTTCGCTCAAGCTCACTGGTGAACTTACCTGACCGGCAACCGTCAGGGCGTCGATCAGGTCGAACAATATATCTGCTCGCCTTCTCAGACTTTGGTATACTGCTTTTCGGAACTCGCTGAGAGATTTTTTGGTCACACGAAAACTTTATCAGCAAGTTCCATTTTTGTTAATGTGCTTTGAACTCTAAACTC
>JADJNA010000030.1 GCA_016709305.1 Candidatus Villigracilis saccharophilus | reverse complement strand
AATCCCGAAGCATTGCGGGATGCCTTGCCCGCGCCTGGTTCAAGTTGACTCACCGCGATGTTGGGGCCCAAAGTCCGCTACCTCGGTCCAGAAGTCCCCGCCGAAGATTTGATCTGGCTTGACCCGCTCCCCGCTGTGAATCATCCCTTGATCGATGCCAAAGACATCGCTGACTTGAAAGCCAAGATTTTAGCTTCGGGCTTGTCGGTCTCCGAATTAGTTTCCACCGCCTGGGCATCGGCCTCCACGTTCCGCGGCTCGGACAAGCGCGGCGGGGCCAATGGCGCGCGCATTCGTTTAGCACCGCAAAAGGACTGGGAAGCCAACCAGCCTGCGCAATTGGCCAAGGTGCTAGCCACACTAGAAGACATCCAGCAAGCTTTCAATGGTGCGCAGTCGAGCGGAAAGAAAGCCTCAATGGCAGACCTGATCGTGCTGGGTGGCTGTGCAGCAGTCGAAGCAGCGGCCAAGGCTGCAGGTTACGATCGAGCAATCTTCTTCACCCCAGGCCGCGCTGCTGACGCCTCTGCTGAGAAACAAACCGATGTTGAATCGTTTGCCGTTCTGGAGCCCCAGGCAGACGGATTCCGCAATTATCAAAGGCGGCCTTCACCGTATCGTGGCTGAGGAGTCGCTTGTAGACAAGGCTTCCAACTTCTTGTTAACCCGAGCGCACCAGAGATGACAGTGCTTGTCGGCGGTTTGCGTACAGCCAGCAATGTGAACCAGTCAAAACATGGCGTATTCTCGCAAAACAGGACGATACGCTGGAGCAATGGCCTTTCTTCGTCAACGGCCTATGATATGGGAACAATCTGGAAGTCCGACATCTGATATCGGTGACACCTTCGAAGGGTGCGACCGCAAGACAGGTGCGAAACTTATGGACCGGGCACTGCGTCGACCTGATCTTTGGCTCGAACCGCAAACCAAGAGCCCCTGGCCGCGGCTTATGCAAAGTGATGCAAAAGAGAAATTCGTGCGTGATTTTCATTGCAGCCTGGAACAAGGTCGCTAGTTCAGACCGCTTCGATCTTATCTAAGACAACAAGCAGATTGTCCTGATAGAGCGTTAGCCACAGGCCGAATGGGATGAATTTAAAAATCGCGGAGATCATCCCGCGCCAGTTTTCACATATCATAAACACGCCAATCGCAGCTCCGCAATTTTATGTGTCATTGGCAAAATTTATATTTGCTATATAGAGCCGCAGTTCTTTAAATCTGTATGGGGCTTTTGCACTTGCGAGCTTTGTGCTTCAAAAATAGACTCCACAAACAAGTATAGTCCTATCCCGGTAAGTTGAAATGCTAGTTTATTTATCTTTTAGCTCTCCTTTATTCTATCTCTATCCTTTGCTGAGTAAAAAGCAGAATTGTGAGTGATGGTAAACTCCTTAAAACTACATAGGAGTTTGGACAAAAGAAACAATGCGAATAAACAAGGATTTTCTTGCCGGCGCACGAGGCGCGCTGCCCATCCTGATCGGAGTGGTTCCGTTTGCCATGATCTCAGGAGTGGCCGTCGATTAACTTTTGAAACCTGGGAATGTCAGTGCTGGTATTTGCTGGAGCGTCGCAGCTTGTGGTGTTCCAATTGATGAGTAGCGGCAATTTCCTGGCTCATTATGGTATTGACAGCATGGGTGATCAACTTGCGTTTTACCATGTACAGCGCAACCCTGGCCCCTTATTTGCAAAGCTTTCACTATGGCAAAGGCTTTGCTGGCATTTATGCTCTCAGATCAGGCATTCGGAATTAAGGTTTGACCCATTTCGTGACAAACGAGACGGTCAGTCATCTCTGGTTGAGATTTGGGTTCGGCACTGACCGTCTGGGTTGCCTGGCAGATCCGGCGCCGTTATTGGGTCGCTATTAGGCGCGCTTGTGCCAGCCAGTTGGGGTTTCGACTTTGCCTTTCCGCTCAGTTTTATGGCATTGATGTTCGCTCATTGCGCGACCGCCCGACGGTGGTTGCCGCGCTCACTGGAGGGATCATGGCGGTACTCGCCAAGGGATTACCATATAACATCGGCTTGGTGCTGGCTACCTTTCTTGGCATTGCCGCTGGTTATTTAGTGGAAAATCGAGAGACCGCATCGTGAGCAAAACACAGATTTGGCTACTTTTTATTACCATTGGATCAGGCACGTTCCTGCTCCGCTTCCTATTTATTTACCTATTCGGGAAAATTGCAATGCCAGATCGGCTGCGCCATGCCTTGCGCTTTGTGCCTGCGGCCGCACTCGCGGCATTGGTCTTCCCAGCCCTTACTCACTAGCCGGGCATCTTGACCTTTCAGAGTACAGATTTCCGCTTGATGGCTGGTCTGGTCGGTGCGGTGGTGGCAGGGAAAACACGCAATGTCTTGCTCACCATTTTAGTTGGGATGACGGTATTGTGGATTTTGGAATTGTTTTTGGGGCTAATAATGGACGACCATTCGTCAATTATGAATGATTTTTATTCCACTTTTAACGGAAAGTTTTTTTTGATTTCATATCGCGCTCCAGATGAGTAGTTAAAAAAAACACCGATACTCACTGGTTATATTTCATCTCATTCTCCAGGTTTGACCAGTATTTATAGAATAAAAATTAGCGATGTATTGAATGTTGGCACATCCAATACATCGCCGAATCTGTATGCCGTATAGATTATTTAAGTTTAAACTTTGCCACCACCTGCTGTAACTTCTGAGCCATCTCCATCAGGGAAGTGGCGGAGGCGGAAACTTCCTCGACCTGGGCGGAAACTTCCTCGGTGGAAGCGGAGACTTCCTCGACAGATGCGCTGTTCTCTTCACTGACACTGGCAATGTTCTCGATGGCCTGGGTCAACTCGGAGAATTGGCGGCCATCTCTTCGGTGGCGGCGGTGTTCTCTTCGATCACAGCTGAGACCGCGTCGACCGCTTCGACCAGTTCAGCGGCGGCAGCACCGACCTTTGGCGGCGGTGTTGCCCGCCTCTTCGGCCTGCTTGTAAACGGATTCGCCGCGCCGAGGATGTTATCGACACCTCGCCAGCCGAATGAGCGCGCGAGTCACCAGCTCGACTTCCTGAGCGGAGGCTTGCATGGCGGTCACGGCTTCACTGACGGTCTTCTGGATGCCCTGATGAGGGCGGCGATCTCTTTGGTGGCGCAGGCTGGAGCGTTCGGCCAGCTTGCGGACTTCATCGGCCACGACCGCGAAACCGCTGCCCCTGTTCGGCCTGCGCGGGCGGCTTCGATGGCGGCGTTGAGCGCGAGCAGGTTGGTTTGAGAGGCAATGTCTTCGATGGTCTCGACGATGGCACCGATCTCCTCGGAGCAAGTGCCCATCTCTTCGACCTTGGTGGCGGAGAGACCGACCTTGGAGCGGATGGCTTCCATGCCGTTGATGGTTTCCTTGACGGTCTTGGCACCATCGCGGGAGTAGGTGGCGGCCTGGGCGGGTCACGGGTGACAGCCTGCGCGTTGGCAGCGACCTGTTCGATGGCGGCGTTGATGCGGGAGGTGATCTGCGAAGCCTGGGAGATGGCTTTGGCTTGTTCCTGAGCGCCCTTGGCGACGCCGTCAATGGCGCGACCCATCTGCTCGACGGAGGCGGAGGTCTTGGTGACGCCTTCGGTCTGCTGGGCGGTGCCGAGCGCGACCTGTTGAATGGTGGTGGCGATCTGGCTGGTGGCTTCGCCGGATTGTTCGGCTGCGGTGGTCAGTTGGGAGGCGGCGATTGTGACCGCGTTTGCGTTTTCGGCGATCTGGCTGACGGCATCGCGCAGACCGGCGATCATCTTGGCGAAGGAGTTGCCGAGTTCATCTTTGGGTGATTTGGGTGTGACGGTAGGTGGTCAGATTGTTTTCAGCAATAGCTGTTGCAGCCACGCCCAGCGCCCTGCATATAGTTGATCAGTGCATCCAAGGCGTTGCTGATGTCGCCGATCTCATCCTTGCGTTTGCGGACCGTGTCCTTCTCGGCCTCACTCATCACGCACCATGTCGCCGACCGAGAGGGCTTTCGCCAATCTGGTCAGGAATGCCAGCGGGTTGGCGATACTATTGGCAATGATCATGCCAAAGCCGATACCCAGCAGCGCGGCAACTACCACGATAATGATCATTGTAGTGGTGGCCTGATCGGCGGTGGCGGTATTTTCAGCCGCCAGTGCCCCGGCTTGCTCGGTCTTCATGACCTGCATGGCATCGAGGCTTGTTTCCACGGCTTTGGCGCTCGCGAAGGCGTCCCCGCGCAGAGAGGTCAGCGCTTCGTCCTGTTTGCCTGCCAATGCCAGCGACATAATCTGATCACGGAAGCCTTCAAAATCCGCGTAATCCTTAGTGTAAGTGTCAAATAACGCTCGCATTTCAGGCGCTACGATCAATTTTTCATAATCAGCCGACAAGGTGACGATCTGCGCGTCAAGTGTCTTGATCGTATCGGCATACCCTTGCGCTTCCGCGGTGTCTTTTGCAAGGATCATATCGCGCAAGTTGACGCGCGTACGTTGGAAAGCGACAGCGGCATCCGCGATCTGTCCGAGCGGCACGGTCTGGTTCTGATAGAGACGGGTATCGGCGGCATCGATCTGATTGATGTAGTAAATGCCCAACACGCCGACGACCGCCGTGATCACGGCGATGATCAAAAAACTGCCGATCAATTTAACGCCGGTCTTTAGATTATTTAGGAAATTCATAGCTTTTCTCCTTACTTTATATTCCTGGATTTGACAGATCTATACTTTTTGCGCAGCAAGAGCTTCAAGAACTTGTTGATCATTCAGGTCAAGCACCTTGCCAAGTTCAAGCAAAATGATCAGACGGTTCTCCAAACGGACGATGCCTTTCAGGAAGACCGAGTTCACCGAGTTGACCGGGGAGATACTCAATTCGTTTAAGTACGTAAAAACCGCACGTAAAACTACTTAATATTTGAAAGGAAGCCTGTGCAACCCATAGACTCAGTTTCTGGATTATTGGAATTAAGTACTAATACGGATGGCAGGATAGCGACAATTCCGCTATTATGATTTTATTACGTAAAAAAACCGACGTTAGTTGGCTTGGATAAGTCGAGTTGGAAGGAATGTGCTCATGGGTAAAATAATTCGGATCTTATTTATTGAGAACCAGCTTTCTGATGCAGACCTGGCAATGAAAGAGATCGCCAAAGAGCTTGCGGCTTGTGAATTCCGGCGTGTGGAGACCGAGTTGGAATTTCTGGAAGCTGTCAAAAAATACGAGCCGGATCTGGTGCTTTCCGATTATTGGCTGCCGCATTTTAGCGGCATGCGGGCACTGGAACTGTTACAGGAAATTGCGCCGCTGACTCCCCTGATAATCTACACCGAATCGAAAAATGAAGATATTGCTGTAGAGTGTATGAAAGCGGGGGCGGTTAACTACATCATCAAGGGAAACCTAAAACGTCTGGGGACAGCTGTAATTCACGCGCTTTCTGAGAAGAAAATGCAAATTGAACAAAAAAAAGCCGAGGAAAAATTACTCGACTCGGAAAGCAAATTACGCAAGGCGCAGCACTTCGCCCACATGGGCAGTTGGACATGGAATATCAAGACCAATCACCTTGACTGGTCGGATGAGATGTACAATATATTTGGCCTGGAAAAAGAAACATTCTCAGGAGATCTTGCTGAAGTGATCGCGCAGGCGATTCACCCGGAAGATCGCGCTGCAGTGGAACAAAGCAACCTTTCAGTGATCACACAAGGCAAGCCCGTGCCGCTGGAATATCGCATCATATGGAACGACGGCTCTGTTCATGTTGTCTGGGGTGAAGCCGGTGAGATAGTATTTGATGAAACGGGGGCGCCACGTTTATTGAGCGGTACTGTCCAGGAAATAACCGAACGTAAGCGCAACGAAGAAATTCTGCAAAAAAGTGAAGCCAGCTTCAGATCGATCTTCGAAAAGACAGCCACCGGGTATGTTCTAACTGCCCTGGATGGCCGTCTGTTAAAAGTAAACGCTGCAATGGCTGATATGCTCGGCTATAGGATGGATGCATTACAAGAAGTCAATTTTCAGGATATTACCCACCCAGACGATATTTCCATCAGCGCCGAAAGCGTTCGCAGCCTTCTAGCGGGGAAAAAGATACATGTCAATTTGAGAAGCGATACCTGCATTGGAATTCCACGATTGTCTGGACATTTGTAAACACCACCCTGGTACGAGATGAACAAAATATCCCACTTTATTTTATAACCAGCGTCACAGATATTACCGCACGCAAACAAGCCGAAGATGCATTACAGGAAAGTCAAAACAGATATCAATTAGTTTTTGAAAATTCAGGTACCACGAATGCAATTTTTAATAGGGAATACCGGCTTATTTTACAAAACAGCCTGTCTAGAAAAAGCCTGGGGATAAAAGCCAATGAAGCATTGGGAAAAACAGCTCTGGAGATATTTGGGCCCGAACGCGGGCCGACCGTGACCGAACGCATGCAGCGTGTCCTGGCCTCAGGAGTGACGGAGTCCTTTGACACTGAATTTAACCTGCCTTCAGGAAAAAAGTGGTTTCATTCCACCTACCAGCCGGTTTTTGACGAACAACACGCTTTGGTTGGGATACAAGTGATCTCACAAGAGATTACCGAACGCAAACAAGTGGAAGAAAAGCTGTATTTACAGAGCGCCATGCTGGAGGCATCGGCAAATGCCATCGTCATTACCAAGGTTGACGGAACCATTCAATGGGCGAATCCGGCTTTTACTACGCTGACAGGGTACCGATTTCCCGAAGAAGCTTTTGGGAACAATCCGCGTGAATTGGTCAAATCAGGCAGGCAGGATCAAGCGTTTTATAAGAACTTATGGAACACCATATTGGCTGGAAAAGTATGGCATGGTGAACTGGTCAATCGCCGAAAAGACGGCACGCTTTACGACGAGGAAATGACGATCACGCCCGTAAGGAACGAGGCCGGCGAAATTGCTCACTTCATTGCCGTCAAATGGGATATCACTGAACGAAAGAAGGTGGAAGAAGCGCTTCGCCAAAGCGAAGAAAGACTACGATTGTCGCTGCACGCAGCGAACCAGGGTTTGTACGATCTCAATATTCAAACCGGGGAGACAATCGTTAATGATGAATACGCACAAATGCTTGGTTATGATCCGAAAACCTTTGTGGAAACAAATACTGCATGGATCGAACGTCTGCATCCTGAAGATCGCGAGATCGCATCAAAGGCATATTCGAACTATGTCAGTGGTCTCTTGCCAGAATATCGGGTTGAATTTCGTCAAAAGACAAAGTCTGGAAACTGGAAGTGGATCCTCTCCCTCGGTAAGGTAGTGGAGTGGAATAAGGAAGGAAGCGCCCTCAGAATGCTGGGAACCCATACCGACATCACCGAGCGTAAACAAGCCGAGGAATCGATCCGTCAACATACCAGCGAATTGGAAACGCGAGTGGAAAAACGCACTGCCGATCTCAGCCGAGTCAACGCTGACCTAGCACGGGCTTTACGGTCACGGGATGAGTTCCTTGCGAGTGTGAGCCATGAATTACGCACTCCTCTCACAGGCATTCTAGGTCTTTCTGAAGCGATGCTGTTGAACACGTATGGACCATTGAACGATCGGCAGAAAAATACTTTATCCATGATCGAGGAAAGCGGCCCGTCATTTGCTTGAGCTGATCAACGATATACTTGACCTTTCCAAGATCGAGGCGGGTAGGCTGGAACTGCACTTTGCTCCCTGCATACTCGAGGATGTGTGTCAGGCGAGCCTGCAAATGGTAAAGGGAATGGCCCAGCATAAGAAACAGAATCTGCATTACTCTCCTGCGGTCGACCCTGTCATGATTGGCGCAGATGTGCGCCGTCTAAAACAAATTCTTGTAAACCTGCTCAGCAATGCCGTTAAATTCACCCCGCCAAATGGAGAATTGGGATTGGAAGTTCAAGCAGATGAAACCGAGCAAGTTATCCGTTTAATCATTTGGGATAAAGGCATTGGTATAAAAACTGATGATCTGTACAAGCTCTTTAAACCTTTTGTGCAAATCGACAGCAGCCTCGCACGTGAATACGCCGGCTCGGGACTTGGATTATCTCTGGTTCAGCGCCTTACTGAAATGCACAACGGAAGCATTGCAGTCGAAAGCGTAACAGGACAGGGCAGCCGTTTCATTGTTACATTACCCTGGACGTATCAACGCGCCGTGCCAGCCCCCGTCCCATCACATTATGAATCTGGTTCCGGAATGCCCTCTGAGAATTCACACCCGCCATTAATCATGCTTGCAGATGATCACGAATTGGTTTTGCAGGTCATCTCAGAATTTCTTGAAGTAAATCAATATCATGTGATCAAGGTTCGTAACGGTTACGAGCTGCTCGAGAGGGTCGAAGAAATCCATCCTGATATCCTGCTGGTCGACATCCAAATGCCGGGCATGGACGGACTGGAAACGATACGCCGTGTACGTTCCCATGCTGATCCGTTGGTCACGAGCATCCCGGTGGTTGCTGTCACCGCCCTGGCAATGCCAGGTGACCGTGAATACTGTCTGAACGCCGGCGCCAATGAATACATGAGCAAGCCGATACGTTTAAGAGAATTAATGGCTACAATACAAAAGTTGATCGGAAACAAGCCATGAGCGAACAACCATATACAATCCTGATTGTGGACGATGACGCCATAACCCGCAACGCCCTGGCGGGCCTGCTTGCAAAACCCAATTACCAGATTGAAATGGCGGTAGATGGTGTGCAAGGAATAGAAATCGCAAAGCAAATCAATCCAGATGTGATTCTGCTGGACGTGATGATGCCGCGCATGAATGGCTATGAAGTCTGCAAGCGGATCCGTTCCGACCCTGCCATTGGTGAAGTTCCGATCATTATGATCACCGCCCTGGATGACCGTGACGTAAAACTAAACAGCCTGATGGTTGGGGCGGATGACTTTTATCCAAACCATTCGACAGCCTCGAATTGGAATTCCGTCTGAACACTTTGCGCCGGGTGGATCGATACCGTCACCTTCTCAATGAGCGTGAAAAACTGCAATCCGCCCTCGCAGAACTCTCCATAACAAACCAGCAATTGCAAACCCTTTCAAAACAGATCCTGGATGCACAGGAAGAGGAACGGCGCTACGTGGCTGTGGAATTGCACGATGAGATCGGGCAGCTCATAACCGGGTTAAAGCTTATCCTTGAACGCCAGGATGAAGATGCCTCCGGTCTTCTCGTGGAAGCACGGATGGTCGCAAATGAATTATTACAGCGCGTGCGCGAAATATCACTTAACTTACGTCCAGCTGCGTTGGATGATTTTGGACTGCCAGCTGCGCTGGATGACCTCTTTAAACGCTTCACCAACCGTACCCGGATCGCCGTCCAGCACAATATCAATCCCCTGGCGGAGTATCGTTTTAATAAAAATATTGAAACCACGGTTTTTCGAATCGTTCAGGAAGCCCTCACCAACATTTCCCGTCACGCCGGGGTATCCGAAGCCATCGTTATATTGATCACAAAGCCGGACCTATTGCTGATTTCCATTGCAGATGCCGGCAAGGGATTTGATATCCAATCAAAAGATACCCTTGCCTCCAGCGGGTTATCGGGCATGAAAGAACGCGTAAAACTCGCGGGCGGGCGATTTGTGCTGCAATCAGCGCCTGGGAAAGGCACACTCGTCCTTGCAGAATTCGATCTTGAACCGACGGAGTAAATTATGAATCTGATAAAAATCATTCTTGCTGATGATCATAAATTGGTGCGGCAGGGGATGCGTTCCCTGCTGGAGGCACAGCCGGGATACGAAGTCATCGGAGAAGCAAGTAATGGATTGGAAGCCCTAAAGTTGATGGAGGAACTTTCGCCTGATATCGCCTTAATGGACGTCATGATGCCTGACCTGAACGGAATTGAAGCAGCCAAGATCGCACAACAAAGAGGATATAAGTCAAAGTTGATCTTTCTATCCATGCACGCCAATTCCACTTATGTTGTGCGCGCTTTGCAAAGCGGTGCCATGGGATATGTTTTAAAGGATTCCGATTTTTCAGAGATCCTGCAAGCCATTCAAAATGCACTGGAAGGCAAACGGTATTTGAGCAGTTCCGTCGCGAGCGAAGTGCTTGAGATCCTTCTGAATGCTGATCTCGATAAACCCGATCTTTTGGCTGTTTTATCAAACCGCGAACGTGAAGTATTGCAACACATCGCCGAAGGCAACTCAAATGCCACCATCGCTGAAAAATTGACCCTAAGTGTCCGCACGGTCGAATCGCATCGCGCTCATATTATGGCGAAAATGCGCTTTACCTCCCAGGCAGACCTGGTACGGTTTGCCATCCAACAGGGCTTGGTCTCGCCATGAGCAAACCAAAAGGAATAATTCGAACCGATAATTCCAGACCCAAAATCCTGATCATCGATGATGATTCGGTCTCAGCCATGGCGCTCGAATGCTTGCTAGCATCCGAACCCTATGATCTGTTTTTTGAATTTAATGGTCCAGGTGGAATAGATTTATCCTTCGAATCGATCCAGAAACATAATTTCTGATGGCCATCTTTATCGGCTGTGATCAGGTGCTCTTCGGCGATTGCGATCATTTCCCCGTCAAGCTCGGGTGTACGGAAATCGGGATGGACCTGAGGAAAAGCATGGCCGCGTTGTTCAGGATTCAACACCGCTGCAATTTGCCCAGCCGCGGTCTCCCATATAAACACATTTTTCTTGAGAGCTATTTTTTCGATATCAGGATTGGCAAACCATACCCAGTAATCCCGACGCGCAACATGCCTGCTTAATTCTCGGCGATCATTAGACAGCATCACAGATCACAAAAATTCGCGGATCCGCCAGTCATTTTCCTCACTTTGATATAAACGCATGATTGGCCTCATTTTTTTCTCAGCCCTCGCCTTTCGCCCGTTACTTGCGCCACCCGTCAGTGGGTCAATACCTACACACTATCGAGCGGAACAGCGCATCAGTGACTATAGCAAAATCACGGCGGTCGTGAACTCCCCGCTCTCTCTTTGTTTGCATATTCTCTTTTCACCAGAGGAATATTCCCAGGGCATATGGCAATAAAACCAATAACGCCAGCAAGGGATGTCCGCGCCGGATTGTATTGCGGCTGTCCCAGCTAAAGAGATAGACCGCCAGCCCAAATGCCAAAATTCCACTGATCAGTAACATAATGACCGAGCCCCAGGGAGAAAAGGCTGCTTCCTTTCCCATTGCCAACCCGTTGAAAGCATTCATCGCCTGAGTGGCGGGCAAAAGTTGGGCAAATTTCCCTGCGATATCCGGCAGCATTTTGTATGGGACCATCAGTCCGCCCAACAACATGGACGGCACGAAAATAAGCTGTGACCATAGCACGGTCATGCGTGAACTGGGGGAGACCACACCGATCAAGACGCTTAATCCCGCGCAGGCAATTGCCATGCTGAGAAAGATCAAAACATAATTAAGCCAGTGTACCGGCGAAGGAGCATCAAACAACAAAGGGGCAGAGATCGTGATGATGACCGCCACTAGTACCAGATGCAGGATGGTTGTCAAAGCGGGAATGACCAGGATCGAGATGGAAGGAATGCCATTGATCTTGTAACTGCGGAAAACTCCATTCTCGCGGGCATTGACCAGCGGGTCAGGTATCCCCAGTAAGGTGGCCGCCAGAATCCCAAACACGACCATGGCCGGGATGATATCCTCGCGGAAGGGCGGATTAATCTCGGCCATCACAAATCCCATCATCAGGTAAAAACCCAAGGGGAATAAATAGTTCATCAAAAGCAATTGTTTGTTGCGGATGCCCGTCCGAAATTCAAAAGTGAAGTGATGGATAAAAGCGTTCATTGCACAACTCCTGAATTGGTGATCTCAAGGAAGCGGTCTTCCAGCGACGGGCGCTCCACGCGCAAATCGATCAGCGCATCTCCGTGGGCAGCGAGGTGGGCAATAATAGCTGACACCGTCGGGCCGATATCCGAGCTGAAGTAGATGTAGTATTCATCTTTCAGCTTGTGTTGGCTGACAGCCGGGAACATGATCCCTGGGGCAGACAAGCTGGAGGTTTGTGTCCGCACCGAGATTTTGGTCAAGCCTGCGCCGGTAGCCGTTATCTCCAGCGGAGTGCCGATATTGACGATCTTACTTTGCAGAAGGATGGCCACGCGGTCTGACATTTGTTCCGCTTCAGCCATGTCATGCGTTGCAAGGATGATGGTGGTACCGGCAGCCTGCTGTTCCCGCATCACGCTATGCAGTTCGACACGGGTCGCTACATCCAGACCGGCAGTTGGTTCATCCATGAATAATACTTGAGGATTATGCGCAACCGCCAATGCCAACACCAACCGACGCTGCTGCCCGGCAGAGAGTTCATAGAATTGAACATTCCGTTTCCCTGTCAAGTCAAATCTTTCCAGTAAATCGAAGCGGGGTGTCACATTGTGATAAGCGCAAAAGAATTTCATGGCTTCGTCCGGCGTGATGCTTTCAGGCAATCCCGCCGATTGCAATTGCACACCGATCAGATTCCTTAATTTATGTGTCTCTCTGGCCGGATCCATACCAGCCACCCGCATGGATCCGCCGCTCGGTGCGCGCAAACCTTCGAGACATTCCAATGTACTGGTTTTCCCGGCGCCATTGGGACCGAGCAAAGCAAATATTTCGCCTTTCCTTACATCGAAACTGATACCGTCTACAGCAACATAATCGCCGTAGATTTTACGAAAATCTTTTACCACGATCACGGAGTTATTCATGACTTTTATCCTCATGCCGTTGATGATTAGGCAACTGCCAATTCATACTTAATTACACATCCGTAACGGCGCGTTGCGTGAGTGTCAAACCATTATTTACATTCTCTTTCTGCGGCGATAGGCTGTGGCAAGCCCGCCTGTAGATGTCTCACGATAGAGCGAGGGCAGGGCGTGGCCCGTCTCGCGCATGACGGACACCACTTCATCGTACGAGATGCGATGTCCACCATCAGTGAAAAGCGCGAAATCGGCACTCGCGAGAGCTTGCGCAGCGGCGAAAGCATTGCGTTCGATGCATGGAATTTGCACCAACCCCGCCACGGGATCACAGGTCAGACCGAGGTTGTGCTCCAATCCCATCTCGGCGGCGTATTCGATCTGACGTGCCGTACCGCCCAGCAGTTGAGCGGCCGCGCCTGCAGCCATCGCACAGGCAACTCCCACTTCTCCCTGGCAGCCAACTTCGGCACCCGAAATTGAAGCGTTATGCTTTGCCAGATTGCCGATCAATCCCGCAGTCGCAAGTGCCCGCAGGATCGAATCATCCGAACACTTCAACACTTCCTGTAAATAACGCAGCACCGCAGGAACGATTCCGCACGAGCCGCAAGTCGGAGCGGTCACGATCTCGCCACCACAGGCGTTCTCTTCTGAAACCGCCAACGCATATGCAGAAACCAACCCAGCGCGCTGAAGGACAGGCCCCGAAAGCATGCCCTTGCGGTAGAACGACCACGATTTGCGCGCCAGCCCCAATCCGCCGGGCAACACGCCTTCTGCATGCAAGCCGCGTTCAATGGCTGCCTGCATCACGTTCCAAACCTTGCGCAAGTGCCCCCAAATTTGCTCGCCCTCGTGCGCTGCGACATATTCCCACAACGCCTGTCCTGTCAGTTTACAATGATCGAGAATCTGGTACATGTTATTCAGGTCATACACCTGCTGCGGTACCGGCAGGCTGCCTTCGTCACGCAATGCGCCGCCACCCACGCTATACACCTCCCAACGTCCAAGCGCCTTACCATTTGCGTCCACCGCCGTAAAACGCATCCCATTCGGATGAAATGGAAGTTCCTTCTCCCTCCAAATCACTTCCAACGCGCCCGGCACAAAAACGCTCTTAAGCGCCGCATCGGTTAGATGTCCGCGCCCCGTGGCTGCCAGGCTTCCATATAGTTTTACGCGGTACCCAGCCGCCGACGGATAGCGCTCGCAAAAAATCTCCGCCGCGCGCCTCGGCCCCATCGTATGGCTGCTCGACGGCCCCACACCAACCCTATACAGTTCTTGAATGGATTCCATTTATGGCTCCTGCATTAATATTCTACGCCAACATCATGGGGATAAATATTAATTTAAGCGAATTAAAAAAACACTCCTTCTATTTTTTCCACACTTTTAACATTTCCCGTACGGACCGACGCATCTCGGCCGAATACTCCGCACTGAATTTTCTCAGATATGTGGCTTTACCAAAAGTATCAATGCCTTCTGCGATCTTATTCTTCGATATGAATTTCTGTCTCTCAAAGAACATTTCGTTGAACTCATCCCTATCAAGAGAGCGGTATTGATTTTCAAAAACGATGAATTTTTGATCAAAACGCGGCGTTTGGATCCGTTCTTTTTGGGTCTGTGTGGGATAACCAAAGACCACCATGCCAATTGGGAACGTATAAGGTGGCAGATTAAATATATCCCGATGCGTCTCATAATTTTCGATGATATCGCCGATGTAACACGAACCAAGGCCAAGTGCTTCCGCCGCGACCACTGCGGTTTGTGCAGCGATCAACGCATCACAACAGGCAAGAAACAAATCGCCTTCTTCCGGTTTCAGCATGGGTATTCCCTGTTGAGCGCAAAGCTCCTCCACTCCGGAAACATGAAAGTAATCGTACCAACGCTGGTAATCAGCAAGGAATATCCATACCATTGGAGCAGTTGCTATGAAAGGCTGGCTGTCACATGTCGTTACCAACTTATCTTTCAAGGACTGGTCGGTAACTTCCAGTATCGAATACAAAGTCAAATTCCCCGCCGTGGGAGCGCGCAATGTGGCATTGAGTATTTCAGCCCTAACCTCCGCACTGACCTCCCGATTCTCATATTCCCGCACAGACTTGCGCTTTCGTAGTATCTCTATGGTTTGATTCATTCTCCACTCCAATTTTTATTGAACTTGTGATGATCAGATTACAAAAAATTATACTTCGTATCAACAATCACTTTAACCATCCATAACAGACTGGCGTCAGGCTGCATTTTTGCCAACCTAAGGCGGGTGAACTCATCAGTTTCCATGTTCGCTGATATTTTTTTGCGGAACAAACCCCAATTCCCCGCCTAAAATCGGCGTCCGGCAATTCGCAGATTTGTCTTTGGAAAACATCCGCTTTTTTTAAGGTCAATCGGGTACGAAGCTACCCCAGATACCCCAGAGGCACGTCTTTTCTGTTTAATTTCTCAGGTGTGACCCATAAATTTGACGGATTGGTTGAGTAGATCTGCATTTTCTGGAGCATGGATGAAACCCCAGAATACATCTCTTGGACGATGCGGAGGACTGATCCGTTTGCGCACCATGTATGTAGCCCGCTGCATGTGCAGCCCATCCACCTCCACTCCCATGATCCTTTGGGAGTCTCGAAAGTATTTACTTGCCAGACAGGAAACAAATGAAACCCCATACCCGCTTGAGACAGCTTCCATGATTCCTTCGGTGCTGCCTATCTCCATAAAAATATTTAGATCCTCAAGGCTGATGTCAAATTTTGATAGTTCCGTCAACATCGCCCAGCGTGTCCCTGACGTCTCCTCGCGGATATATAGAGGTTCCTGTACTATATCGGATGGTTCGATCAATGACCTTTTCGACCACGGGTGATTCACAGGTACTATCAATCCGATCGGATCGCGAAAAAATTCCTGCGACTCCAGTCCCGGATCAATCGCTTCAGTGCTCACAACTCCAAGCTGGGCATCTCCAGAAAGTAGATTCAGGGCAGCAGCTTCAGGTCTGCAAACCAGAATATGGATCTTGATCTTTGGGTACAGAAGACGAAAACGGATCGCCAATTGAGGCAAGATATATTTACCGATAGTGGTACTGCACACAATACGCAATTCTCCAGCAGCCGACTCCTGCAAAGACGCCATCATTTCCTTTAATTCATCCATGTCGTGCAGAAGATGGCGCGCCCAGGGTAACAATATCTGTCCGGCTTCTGTCAGATGAAGACCGGTGTGATTGCGATTAAAAAGTTGAACCCCCAGTCCCTGCTCAAGCAGTTTGATCTGACGACTTACCCCCGGCTGGCTGAGGTGCAGTTGTTTTGCGGCTTCAGACAGGCTTGAGCTTTCCGCTGCGTAAATAAAAGTTTCAACTTTTTGGATATCAATCATATTTTTCTCTGCTGCGATGATACCTATATGCCGAAATAGCCACCAAAAATTTCCTTTTCTCCCCCTGATAAGCAGAAGCACAGATCGGCATTTTGGCTGTCCTCGTACGGACATTATAGGATTAGGCTGGATTCACTTCAGAAACAATTCTTCGTTAGTGGGTAAAAAATTATCCTCAAGAAACCACCCTATGCACAAAGCATGTCTCGCACATTTTATCCACGATCTCATGAACGGCTTGCGACACTTCCACGCTGACAGTTTCACCGAAGTCATTGGACTTGGGCTGTATGCCGATCAAAGCCACCATGCAATTCAGTTCAAGGGTCAGGTAGCGCGCGAGCATGGAAAGGGGCAGGCTGTGGGTGGACGCGCTCATGCCTTCGATGGATTGGATCGGAACCCAGCAGATCGTACCGGGCACGTCGCGCATGTCAGCCGCATCTATTAATAGAATCAATTCGGGCGCAAAGCTGCGTAATTCACCGGTCACATTTTCGGGGGCGTGACCCGCTTGGATGACAAGCAAATGGCTGGCATCTGCCGCCTGTTCGCGATGCTGTATCTCACGTGCCACGAGCATTCCAGCGGCATCGTCATTGCGGAGCGGATTCCCAATCCCAACAATTGCAACGCGCGGAGGTTCGCCAGATTCACTTGTCAGTTGATTCAATAACTGGCTTAGCGAGGTTTGCCAGGAGTTGTTCGATGTCTTCATCTTTTCCATAATAAACTGTAAACTCCTCTTTATTTAAGGATGCATGTTCCCAGTCTGTATTGGACATACCCATGCATTTGAACCTGCAATTGATTGCGCACTGCCCGCAATAGATGCAGCGGTCCATGTAATATTTCAATACGAAGCGCTTGGCGGCACGGTCAAGCGTAACGAGTTCAATGGCTTTGGATGGGCAGTCTTTGACGCATAGACAGCAGCCAGTGCATGCGGCTGGGTTGTATTGCAGGTTGCCGCGAAATCTTTCAGGAGTGGGAGTTCTTTCGATCGGATATAGTTGAGTGGCGTTCTTCTTAAAAAATGACTCAACAATATCCTTGAGCATGGTTCCAATTTTCATAGCGCCAATCCTTTCCATAAGATCATGACCAATAGCTGTGCCAGAACCAAGATCGCACCGAAGCGCCACCAAAGCCCGACGGTTTGGTCAATGCGCAGACGGGTCAGTAAAACCTGAAACACAGACATGACCAAAAGCAGGGCAAGTGACTTGAATAAAAATGATGGGATGCCGTTCAATCCGCCGAGATAAAAGGAGGAAACCAGTGATAACCCGATGATCAATTCCACAGACCTGCTGATTTTGAACATGGCCAGGCCGCGTCCGCTGTATTCGGTGAGCGCACCGGCAACGATCTCAGTTTCCGCTTCAGGAGCGTCAAAGGGCGGCAGTTCGAGTTTTCCCATCAACCCGATCAGCGCAACGATGAATCCAATTGGTTGAGTTAAGATCAGCCAATGGTTTTGGGTATAGCCGTTGATGGTGTTGATCTGCCAGCTCCCCGCGACCAATGCCGGTCCAAGCATTGCCAGTAGAAATGGCGCTTCATAAGCAAATAGTTGAGTCAGGGTGCGTGTGGCGCCGATCAATGAGAAACGTCCGCTGGTGTTCCAGCCAGCCAGGCCAACACACATCGTCGGCAGGCTGAGCAGGTAGATGGTCACGATCAGATCGCCGGGGAAGTTGGAAGCGGGGTTCATTCCCATCAATGGAACATATAAAGCAGCGGTCAGCGCGCCTGCGAGTGCGGCAACTGGCAATCCAAAAAACAGATATGGATTTATGATCGCAGGCTTGATCTGTTCCTTGGCAAAAAGTTTGAGCGCATCTGCAAATGGTTGGAACCAACGCGGACCCACGCGATTCTGGAAGCGGGCGACCAGTTTACGGTCGATCCATTCGTAGAACATGCCAACAAGAATAAGTGTCAGCCCGGCGGGAAATATCAACAGTGTGAATAGTGATGTAAATGTGTTCATCGTTTGTAATACTCAATTCCATATTCGCGCAGCCGACTCCATGACCAGGTCTCACTGTTTCCAGGACGTGTTACTGTGACAAGACGGTCATTGCATGAGAAGCACGGATCCATGCCTGCGATCAACATCGGCACGTCTGCCAGTTGGCGGCCGACTGCTTTTTCCAGCACAGAGACCCAATTGCACAGGCTGGGCGTGCGGATATGAATCCGCGCGGGGGTCTCTCCGCCGTTGCTTTTTATGAAATAAAATAATTCTCCGCGCGGCGCCTCGATACGGGAGATTGTTTCTCCCGCAGGAATTTTGCGCGGCATACGGACGGTCAGTGGGCCTTCGGGGAGATTGTCCACGATGGTGCGCATGGCGAAACACGAAACCAGTAACTCCTTTAAACGAACTTCACAGCGGGCTTCAAGGTCGCCATTGGTCTCTGTCACAGCGCTGACGGGGAAATGAGTGTATGCGCCATAAGGAGCTTCAACACGCACATCGCGCACCAATCCAGAAGCGCGCGCAGTTGGGCCAAGCAAACCAAACCTGACAGCTTCATCGAATGAGATCGTGCCAATACCGCGTGTACGATTGAGGAACATCACATCCGTAGTCACGACTTCAAGATAATGGCGGATGCGTGTCTCAAGATATGTTAATCCTTCTTTCACCGCCTTCGCCTGCTCAGGACCGATATCACATTTGACCCCTCCAAGTAGATTCGCAGAATAATTGACTCGATTACCCGTGATCTGCTCAAGCAGATTCATCACGGTTTCGCGGTCACGCCATGAATACATGAACAAAGTATCAAAGCCAGCTTCATGAGCGGCAACTCCCAGCCAAAGCAAATGACTGTGCACCCGTTCAAGCCCCGCTACCAATTCGCGGATGGCTTGCGCACGCGGCGGCGCTTCGACCTGTGCGAGTTTTTCCACCCCGAGGCTGTAAGCCATGGCGTGAGTATGTGAACAGATTCCGCACACGCGTTCGAAGAGATATAGGTTCTGGATCCAGTTGCGGCTCTCAGCAGCCTTCTCGATGCCGCGATGGGCATAGCCGAGTCGCATACGCGCGGCGGTGACAATTTCTCCGTCCACGGTGAATTCAAAATGGCCGGGTTCTTTGAGTGCGGGATGCTGCGGGCCAATTGGGATAACGAAAGTATTGCCGCCGACAACTCCCTGCTCGGGTAATTCGTCAGCCTGGCGGCCAGATACCGGCGCAGCTTGATCGGGTGTGAAATCCGCCCGCATTGGATACACATTCTCAGGCCAGTCATCGGGGAGAAATAGACGTTCGCTGATATTTAATCCGCTAAAGTGGAAGCCTAACATTTCCTGCATTTCACGTTCAAAAAATGAAGCGGGCGGAAGAATATCAGCGATACTTGGCAGGCTGGCGTTAATGTGCGGACAACGAATGCGCAGGGATGTGATGGCCGGGCCACTGCAAAAGTGATAGAGTGCTTCCATTTGAGCAGAAACGGGCCCAAGATCCAGACCGGTGATCGCGGATAAATATCCCCATTTTGCCTCATGTAATGCGGTCACTGCGGCGCGCAAATCATCGCCAGCAATGACAACATCCAAACGATTTGATTCAGGACGAATCGTTTCCTTGTTCCAGGGTGCGAGAAGTGTTTCAGACTGTGCTAAAGCTTGTTCGATGTTCATGCGGGAATCTCCTCGGCGATCACTGGTCGCTGCTGTTTGCGGGCTTTGCCGCCCTTTAGCTCGGTCAATAATTGAACAATGCCGTCGATGATGGCTTCAGGGCGCGGCGGGCAACCGGGGATGTACACATCGACTGGAATGACATCATCGACCGAGCCAACGCAGTTGTAACAGCCTTCGAAGACACCGCCTGAAATACTGCACGAACCAACCGAGATGACGAATTTCGGCTCGGGCATTTGCTCATAGGTGCGGATCAAACGCTCGCGGGCCTGGCGGGTAACTGGTCCAGTCACGATCAGCACATCCGCGTGACGGGGACTGCCCTGAAGTTTGATGCCGAAGCGTTCCACATCGTAGCGTGGCGTCAGGGTGGCGAGAATTTCAATGTCACAGCCATTGCAGGAGCCGCTGTTAAAATGCACAGCCCAAATGGAATTTTGCCGCGCCCAGTCGCGTACTTGATTGATAACCTTTGTCCAAAGTTGATCAGTATTATTCATAGTTTCACCATTTCTATCCAAGGATCAAAGCGATCAATGCCAGTATCAAACCGAGCAAATAAATTACAGTGACAGAGGAAA
Organism: Candidatus Villigracilis saccharophilus; assembly: GCA_016709305.1. Taxonomy (GTDB): domain Bacteria; phylum Chloroflexota; class Anaerolineae; order Anaerolineales; family Villigracilaceae; genus Villigracilis; species Villigracilis saccharophilus. The sequence continues at coordinate 43,173 of JADJNA010000030.1, read as the reverse complement.
GATCGCTGCTGCCGACCATGATCACACCGAGGTGCAGGACTGCAAAGAATAATGCAATCACAAAAAACTGACGATAGCCCGGCGCAGCGGGAATCGGGTCGTAATCTTCTCCGCTGGCATAAGGTTCTGATTTGAATTGAGAATTGTGTCCTTTGGCTGCGAATAACCGTCCAAGACCAGATGCGGCTGAAACGGCGAGACCGTAGATAAGGAATGCAATTAATGGTGTAAGGAGTAAGTTTGTCATAGGTTTATTTTCCAAACATAGTGATCAAAGCTTGTGCGGCGGGAATTGTTACCCAGTCCATAAGCTGAGGAGCAAAGCCCAGGATAATCACTGCCAACATCATGATCACCAGCGGTAATGCAATCGCCAGCGATAAACGTTTGCCTGCCAACACTTGAGCAGATGGCGATTTGCGATACATCATATTCACCAGCGGCGCATAATATGCAAGCGAGAGCACACTGTTGAGTGCCATGAAAATCATCAACGCTATGATCCAGGTGTTCTGTGTTTGAAAGCCAGCCACAAATATTTGCCACTTGGACATGAAGCCAGCCAAGGGCGGCAGGCCGCCGAGTCCCAACACGGCGATGCTCAATGCAAGCGCAACCCATGGATACTTTTGCGCGGTTCCAGCGAGATCGGATATTTTCAAAGAGGCGTGCGAATCGTTTTTTAGAAAGAGCCCATAGATCAACGCGCCAACAGACAGGAACGCGAGCCCCTTCATGAGCATGTGATTGAAGAGATGGAAGAACGCGCCTTGCGCGCCAAGTTCCATTCCAGAATAAAGCGCTATGCCGAGTCCCAAAAGGATATAGCCAATGTGACTTAGACTCGAATACGCCAGCATGCGTTTGACCACGGTTTGCCGTAAGGCCAGTAAATTCCCATACAACATATTCAATGCGCCAAACGCCATGAACAGGATTCCCCACGAAAGCGAAAAACCTGGCAAAACCGAAAGCGCGCGCAGCATTGCGATCAGACCAACTTCAATGACCACACCCGAAAGCATAGCGCTGATTCCGCTGGGGGCTTGCGAATGTGCGTCGGGCAGCCATGTATGCAGCGGGACAATAGCGACTTTGACTCCAAAGCCGATGATGAATAATGCACCCGCTCCAAGCAAAGCCAAATGGTTCACGTCTGACCCGCTGACTGCTTCTCGAATCCCAGCCAGATCCAACGTCCCGGCATTGGCAAGAACCAGAGCGATACCCATTAATACCATCACGGAACCAATCGCGCTTTGCACAAGATATTTCATGCCTGCTTCCAATGAAGCGGCTTGTTCACGATAAAAGGCAACCAATAGATATGACGAGATCGCCATGCCTTCGAACCAGATCCACAGATTGAACAGGTCACCTGAGCAAGCGAGGCCGGTCATCAAGCCGATCATCGCCAGCAGCATGGCGTAATATTTTTCTTCGCCCACTTCGCCAGCCATGTAAGGGCCGGAGAACAAAATGACCAAAGTGCCGAGCGTGAGGATCATGGCGGAGGCCAGCAGACTGATCCCGTCCACGCGCAGCCAAATGGCTTCGATGTTGAATTCCTGTACGCGGCCTGCGAGGAAAGTTCGCACCGAAAGCACAAAGGGAATCCACGCGAGCAGGATGGCGAGCAGAGCCAGTCCGCGCACAAGGTAGGAGCGGCGATGTAATATTGTTTCATGCGTACCGAGTCGGCCTGATAAATAAACCAGCGGAGAGGAAATCAGCGGAATTAAGATCATGCCAATGAAAGTTAAGAGTGTCATTTATGCACCGCCCCATAACAGCACAGCCAGTACCACGAACAAAGCGCCGATAATACCGAGAACATTCCAATTCAATTGACCTGTTTGAGTGGTACGCAGATTCTCAGCGAATTTGCCGACCGAGTCTACGACAAAGTGATTCACTGATTCAAAGCCGAAGGATGATTCGGTGAGCGAGTTAAGCCAGCGCGGACTTTCTGTCAGCGTAACCTTTCGTCCTAAAGTGAAGAACAAAGTCAAACCAAGAGCAATTATCAGTAAAGCGACCCAGGTGGCTGGGGCGAAGCCGATCGCTTTGACCATCTCCAGCGTGGATTCTTCTTCGATTCCATGAAAAGGCATGGACTCAGATAACAGCTTGTTTAATCCGCCAAAAAATAACCATGTGATACATGTGCCGATGGATAACAAGGCGAGTGAAACTTTCATTGCCACGCCTGTTTCGTGGACATGCAATTCTTCACGCTGCGTGCCGAAGAAGACCATCCATGTCATACGGAAGGTGTAGAAGGCGGTCAGGCCTGCGCCGATCAGCATGAGGATGTACGCCCAGAGCGGAGAATGTTCGAGGCCGACTTCGAGAATGAGTTCCTTGCTCCAGAAACCGTTGAAGATCGGAAGCCCCATCAACGCGAGTGCGCCGATGATAAAGACATTGCGAGCAAACGGCATTTTTGTACTGAGACCGCCCATGCGGCGCATGTCGCGCGTGCCTACTGCGTGAATGACAGAACCTGCTGTAAGAAAAAGCAGAGCCTTGAAAACCGCGTGACTCAGCAAGTGGAATTGACTCGCAAGCACACCGCCTGCGCCAATTGCATAAACCATGTACCCAAGTTGACTGACCGTTGAATAAGCCAGCGCGCGTTTGAGGTCAGTGGCGGTCAAGGCCATGAAGGCTGTGATCAGCGCCGAAGTGACGCCAACCATAATGACCGCAGTTTTCCATCCAGGAACAGACTCAAACGCAGGGTAAAAACGTGCCAGGAGATAAATGCCCGCGTTGACCATTGTCGCGGCATGGATGAGGGCGCTGATCGGTGTTGGCGCTTCCATTGCATCTGGCAGCCAGGTGTGAAATGGGAATTGCGCTGACTTGGCCGCGGCGGCGATTAAAAAACTAAATGCCATGAACGATAAGGCGATTGCTGGAATTGAATTGGCATTTGCAAGTACATCTGCAATTTGAAAACTACCAAGGTGTGTATAAGCGATCAACGTGCCTGCTAATAAACCAACTCCACCAACTTGGGTAATGATGAGCGCTTTGATACCGCCCGCTACTGCTTTTGGATCGTCATTGTAGAAAGAGATCAATCCATATGAACAGAGCGCGGTGATCTCCCAGAAGAAAAATGTGAATAACAAATTACCGCTTAAAACCAGTCCAGCCATTGCGCCGATAAAGAATAAGACCATGAAGTAATAACGTCCAAGTTGTGCTTCACCGCGCATGTAATCGACTGAGAACAGAACTGCCAGTGAGCCGATAACGGTAGCAATAACCGTCAATGTGACGGCGAGTCCGTCAGGGACGAAGGTCAGGTTACCGAAAGCAGAAGCAAGTGTCAGATTAATTGCGGAACGCGAATCTACATAAGCCATAAGAATCAGCGAAGCAATCCCAGATAGCAGGCTGAAAATCACAGCCAATGTGTGTTGAGCTTTTGCGCGTTGATCGCCAATCGCCCAAACCACAAGCGCGCCCAACCAGGGAATTCCGATAATAAGAAGAATTAATATGCCAGCCATATCAACCTTTTAGAGTGGAAATCTTCGGCACATCCAATGTGCCAAAGCGACGACGCACCTGCACAGCGAGTGCCAGCCCGACAACAGCCACGATCGTGTCAGCTACGATAACTGTCGCGGCGGTGGATTGCCCCAAGCCTAAGTTGCCGCTGACTTTTCCGGCAAAGACCAAAGCCAGTACAACAGCCTTGATCAGGATCTGCAGCATCATCACAACTTTGATCAGGTTGCGCGTGATCAAGAGCCCATAAAAACCAACGCCGAGCAAGCCAGCGATGCCAATCAGAATAATATTTAGCGGGGAATAATTCATTGATGCACCTCTTCGCTATGACCAGGCGTTCGCTCTGATAACAACCCTAAAACGCCCATCACGCCAGAGAAGATCAAAACGATCTGTATCCAGACATCCAGCACTCGCTGCCGCCATAAAACACTGGCGAGGTCAACCGAGCCCATCAGGCCAGCAGACTGAATTGCGGGATATACCATCCATGCCAGCAAGATCGTCACCGCAGCAACGAGTCCAATTGCCAGCGGCTTAGGGATTACGGACGTCGGGTCAAGTGCATCTTCACCCACCACGCTTAATGCATAAACCATCAGCACCGTGACCAGTCCCGCACCCACCGAGAGTTCCATCACCGCCACTTGAGTTGCGCCCAGCATGAAAATGACCACCGAGGTCAATGCGCTGATACACGCCAGATATAAAGTTGACGATAGGATCCGCTTGGATACAGTTGCACGATACGCGCAGAAAATAGCCCCCGTCAGAAGAAGAAAATACTTAATATATTCGATCATGTTCAACTCCAACTTACATTCGCCTTGGGCATTTATCAAGCCCCTGCCCACCCTCGTATTGTGAAATATACCACAAACAACCATTTACAGACACCCATCAATATACTAATGAAGCCCATATGAAAAGTGGACTTGCAACACAGAGCACGCCATAGTAAACTACACGCCATGAATACGAGATCTGCTTACCCAATGGTGTTAATGACCATGGCCATGCGCCCGATGCATAGCATAATGCGAATGGAAATGTTCTGCTGCGCCAATTGGAAAGCACGTTAGGTTTACACACGTGAACGAAAACGGGCTGTCCATTTCGCGGACAGCCTTTTTGTTTGTAATAGCCATGTCATTGCGAAGGACACAGCCCGAAGCAATCTCATGGCATGACCCAAATGAAAATTTACGATTGCAAGCAGATTGCTCACCGAACTGGTGTACGAGCCAGTGTCGTCCCAAAAAAAGAGTTCCTCGTAATGACATATGAAACTGGAGTTACCTATGAATGAAAACATCCTAATCGCTGTTGCCTGGCCTTATGCCAATGCTGAAATCCACGTAGGAAACCTGACGGGTTCTCACCTGCCCGGGGACATTTCCGCGCGCTATCACCGCCTCAAGGGTGATAAGGTGCTGATGATCACAGGCACCGACTCTCACGGCACACCAGTCACCATGAGCGCGGATAAACTCGGCAAGCCGGTCGAGGAAGTGTACAAGTTCTATCATGAAGGCTTCATTGAACTGTTCAAGCAGATCGGCATTTCGTATGATCTGTACACCACCACGCACAGCGAAAATCATTTCAAGGTTTCGCAAAGCATCTTTTTAGCCTTACAAAAAAACGGATTCCTGTTCAAGAAGACCGAACCGCAATGGTTCTCGCCCGGGCTGAATCGCTTCCTGCCTGACCGCTATATCGAAGGGACTTGCTACATTTGCGGCACTGACGGCGCTCGCTCCGATCAATGCGACGCCTGTGGAAATGTGCTTGATCCAACCAAATTGGTTAATCCAAAATCAAAGGTCGAAGGCGATACATCCTCGCCAGAATTACGCGACACTGAACATTTCTTCATTGATCTCTCGAAGCTTGAACCCGATGTTATCAAATATCTCAAAGACCGCGCCGAATATATGCGCGATACCGTCCTGGGCGAATCGCTGAGAAAGATCGAAGCCGAGGGACTCAAACCGCGCGCCATCACCCGTGATCTCGATTGGGGCATTCCCGTCCCAGTGGACGACCCAAGTTGGGAAACCAAGAAACTCTACGTGTGGTTCGAAGCCGTCATCGGGTATCTCTCCGCCCCCATTGAGTGGAGTCAGGTATCGGGTAATGGCGAAGCGTGGCGCGATTGGTGGACGAATCCGAAAGCGAAGCAATATCACTTCATTGGCAAAGATAACATCTTCTTCCACACATCGCTCTGGCCCGCCGAGTTAATGGGCGTAGGCAGCGCGTTCATGGAAATTTTCGCGGGCGATGAAAATCCGCTCATCCTGCCGTATGACGTGCCCGCCAATCAATTCATGAATCTCGAAGGCAAGAAGATCAGCGGCTCGCGCAACTGGGCGGTTTGGGGACGCGACGCGCTGACCCGCTTCGACCCTGATGCGCTGCGCTATTACCTGACCGTCAACATGCCCGAAAGCAAGGACAGCGATTGGGATTGGGCCGAGTTCGTGGCGCGCAACAACAACGAGTTGGTGGCGACTTGGGGCAACCTCGCAAATCGTGTGCTGGCCTTTTGTTATAAGAATTGGGATGGGCATGTGCCTGATGTGGAATTAAGTACGGGCGGATCGCGATCCGCCCCTGCATTGCGTCCCGCAGACCTTGAACTGCTCGCCACCATTGAAAATGGATTCAACACTGTCGGCGCAGAGCTCGATGCCGTGCGGCTGCGCTCTGCGTTGGGCGAGGCGATGAAACTCGCCACCGTGGTCAATCAATATCTCGATGTCAACGCGCCGTGGTCTGCCATCAAAGTGGACAAGGACGGCGCATCGAAGACCGTCTACACCGCGCTCAAAGCCATAGACTCGCTCAAGGTGATGTTCGCGCCGTTCCTGCCCTTCACCTGCGAAAAACTGCACGGCTTCTTCAACTACGAGACTCCCCTCTTCGGCGAGCAATACACCGAGACGGTCAAAGACTCGCTCGGCGAGCATACGGTGTTGAGATATAAACCCATTGAAGGCTTGCAATGGAAACCCAGCGAGTTACAGCCCGGGAAGAAGTTGAATCAACCGGGTCCGCTGTTTAAGAAGTTGGAGATTGAAGTGATTGATGTAGAAAGGGAAAGGTTGGGAAAGTAAATTAAAAATCGGATGTCGTTATGACATCCGATTTTTTTCTTAATCGTCCCGCAAAGAGCAGCATAGGGTTTTTATTATTTCTTGGGCGAAATTACCAAGCGAAAACCCAAATTATCACTACTATTCTCCGCCCGTGCCCTATTTCGAAAAGCGCAACGCGCATTCTTTGCAAGATTAAAAAATGACCCTCCTTTTAATACTAATAAATCCGTTACATTATGTTTGGTTTGCCCAATAGATTCCGCATATGGATATTTTCTATACACAGATCGAGTCCACTCCCAAACATCACCAGCCATATCAGATGCGCCATAAGGACTATCCCCATAAGGAGCATACATTCCTACCGGGGTTATATTACCTTTACCGCTTTCATGAACATTACATTTTTCACGATCGAATTCATCGCCCCATGGATAAATCCGGCCATCAGTTCCACGAGATGCTTTCTCCCATTCCGATTCTAATGGCAGGTCAAAAACATAACCTAAAGGCAAATCCGCTTGGTAGATTTTATTCAACCAACGAACAAAATCCTGGGCATCCTGCCAACGCACATCAACAACTGGCAATGATTCCATGCCATTTTTCGTTCGAAAAGAGAATCCATCATCAATTGCAAATCTTTCATATTGCTCGTTTGTTATCAAGGTTTTACCAATCCAAAAATCATATGGAAGGTCCATTTCAAACTGAGGACTTGCAATTTCAATATCATCACTTCCCATTAAAAATTTCCCCGCAGGTACTTGTACGTATTCCATTTTGCCAAAAGAAATTGTCTTTACCCCCAATTTATTATCAGGTAACTCGCCCACAGATGCATTTTTATTTAATATATTTGCGTAAATTTGAATATCAAGACTGTCTTGCCTCAGTTTCAAGCTGGCTAATAATCGTTTATAAGCGACCTCCCTACCACTGGCAGGAAAATAATCGGCATATTGCCATAAACGCAACCTTCTCGGCGGATTACAATCCTCCAAACGCAATGGAATAATAAAAATTGCTTCTTCCGGTTTTTCCAGCGCAATATCCAAAACAAATTTTAATTCACGTTGAACGTATCCCTCTTTTGTTACAGAGGTATTGGAAAGACACACAATCACCGCATCGGCGGTTTCCACAGCTTTCTCAATCTCCATATCCCAATTCTGCCCCGGGAGGAGTTTCTCTTCATCAAGCCAGGGATCAATCCAGCCTTCGGCGTTGAGCCGCTGGTAGAGTTCGCGGACAATTGGTTTGTCTTGCGAAGAATGGCAAAGGAAGACGCGGAGTTTGCGGGTTTCGGTCATATGGGTTTCCCCGAACGCGGGATGATGTTTAGATTATACGGTAAAATTCTTTTTATATCTTCAAAGTAATTTTTGGCACAACTGCAAATAGCCAAAACGAAAACTCCTTGTAGACATTAAATTTCTGCAAGGAGTTTCTGTTCATCTCAGCTTGTAATATTACGTTGTCAGCTCAAACACGACCCCGCGAATTAATTTCCATTCCAGGATATGCCGCCAGTCAAAGATGCCTCGTCCGCGTGATTTCACGTCAACTCCTTCTGTAAGCGGTCCCACCTTGACCTCAAGGATGCAATGATATCCGTGCTTCTCGCGCTGGGAGGAATTAAATTCCTCAAGGATCTGCTTTAGGATCTTCTCCGACTCGGAATTGGGGTCGAAATTCTGCCCATAAGAAACGAATTCGCGGCTCACACCGCCTGTCAGGACGTGGGTCAGCGCAAATGTGGCGGGACCGCTGACCCCGTTCAATATAACGATAAATTTTTGCGTCTCGGATTTTGAACAATATGGGTTAGGCACAACAACCAGATGAGCATGAACCGTAAATGGTTCAGGTGTCGCGGTCTGGCTGACAAAGCTGCCCGCGATCTTTTTATTTTTTACAAAAGGCGCAAGGAACCCTCGTTCCCTTTCTCCCTGGTCTGTATATTCGCGATAAAAAGTACTGTTGACCCTGGTATTATCTGCGGTCGCGCCCTCCTCCACCGGCTTGCGTTTGAAAGCTACCACAGCGTTAGGCGCGTGATTTGCGGCGTCAAACTGCGGGTCCGCACCAAACCAGTATTCCTTATCCACCCCATAAATTTTTCCAAGAAGAAGTTCCGTGAGCGGATTGACATCCGGGGAAGCGATGATCACACAGTTCTTTTCACTGACCATCTCCTCCAGTTTTTCGATATATACGTCCCGCCCGACGATCTTCTTCCCGACGACATGCTCGATCTGGTAAATGGGCGACTCGATGGTGGCACGATATTGGTGGCTTGCAAAGTAGGAAGTTAATTCAGACGCGGCGCGCAGGTCCCAGTCACCGATCATCTCGCGCCCGATATCCTTGTTGTGCAATGCGCCTGTGAATATCGAAACCTTTCCCCTCTTTTCCAGCATCTCATCCCAGAGCCTGCGGCGTGACCATTCCGTGAAATCGGAGAGGATCATTTGATGAAGAGTTTCCTCCACTTCACTTGCCAGTGAAGATGGGTCCTTCAGGGAAAAGGTCATATGCCAAAGTGCGCGAATATCAAATGCAAGGTCATCGATCGCCTCGCCCTCCCTGGCAATGGTCGTGATCGGTATGACATTCTTGCCGCGCGCGTGACAATACCCCAGCCAGAAATACATCATCGGATTGCAATTCTTCCCGCCCGTTCGAATGATCGCGCAGAACGATTGCTCTATCTTCTCAAGGATGTCGTTAAAATTGGCATCCTTCTGTACTTCCCTGGCTGTGCGAAGTTCATTTATTAATGGATAGTAGGTATCTGGAATTTTTATTGAAAGCTGGCCGCCTATTATTTCTGTTGAGATATTGTCAATTGCGACCCCGACAGCGGCAGCTACATTTGAAGCAAAACTCAAAGAAATATCACCGACCATATCATCTTGTGGATGCAGCTCTCCCAATGAGTTAAAACTCCCACCCGGAAAGTTCAGATTGTCAATTAACAATGTGGTCGGCATCGTCTCAGCCGCGAAGGATGCGCTGCGCTGCCAAATATAATTACTAATGGGGAAATGTTCCATCATAAGCGGCTTAAGGTCTTCATACGCATATGATTTACAACCGGCTTCACTAAGATATTTCGATATCTCCACCCCGAAGGTCTCTTTGTAATGATAGATCGTAACGATCTTTTGACCGATGCCATAGGCCAGCCCCAATTCATAAAACACATTGGCGTTTGGCATGGAAATATCCGCGATGACAAAATCCGATTCCTGGATCTTCTTGCAAATTTTTTCACAGATCACATAACCGGTCTTGCGGACCTGATCCGCCTTGATAATGCTCACGGGTCCATTGGCCGTCCCGTAGGAGGAAACAAACCTCTTCAAACAGAGATCATAAAATACGGAAATATTAGGCCGAAAAGGAAGGATCATAAAACCAGAAAATGACTGCTTCTCACGCCGATGCTCAAACTCGCGGTCAATTTGTTCGGTATAGACGCACCCCTTACCCGTCATGAAACATGGATTTATCCGACGATGCGGCTTGGTAGCTTTTTCACGAAACTCACTTCTCTCATCAGACACGTTTGCCTCCCAGGCGCGGATAATCTCTTCAGTGTTCGATATCGTTTCCAACCTGTAATCATTGTACGTCGAATTGACACAAATACAAGTGACGATCTTCACAAACTACTCGTTTATGAGAGCGTGCTTCAATTTATGAAGATCGCCGGAGCCTGGCAAATCAGGTATACAATGTAAAATATAGAAAATATCGATCACCCACAAAGGAGACCCAATGACCACTGTATCTGCTGAAATACATGTACACGCCCCGCTGAAACTTGCCTACCGCGCCTTTACCAATTCCACTTCCCTGCGCGAATGGCTGTGTGATGTTGCCACGGTCGACCCACATCCGCGTGGACGGATGTATCTCTGGTGGCATGGAGATTTTTACTCGAGCGGCCATTATCTTGAATTGGAGGAGGACAAACGGGTCAAATTCCGATGGTTCTCAAGCATCGATCCCGCCCCGACCGAAGTGACTGTTACCGTTACCGAGATGGATGGCGGCACGCTGATTCGAATGGATCATGAAGTCCCTGATGACTCCGCGTGGTTAAAATTAGCGGAAGGATTCCGCGCAGAATGGACGGGCAGCTTGGAAAATCTTAAATCCGTGCTCGAAACAGGACTGGACCTGCGGATCGCCAACCGTCCCATGCTGGGAATCTTTCCCGGCGATTTCACCGAAGAGCAGGCCGGTGCGCTGGGAGTTCCAGTCCGTGAAGGCATGCGGCTGGATGGTGTCGTGGATGGAATGGGCGCGCAAAAATGCGGACTGCAAGCCAATGATGTGATCGTCGAAATGGCAGGTCATTCGATCAAAAACGATGCCTACAGTCTGCCAAATGCCATTGCGGGCAAGAAAGGCGGAGACAAGATCGAGGTTGTCTTCTATCGCGGCGGTGAAAAAAGAACCGTCATGATGGAATTAAGCAGGCGTCCCATGCCCGAGGTTCCGTTCAACGCAGTTGAACTTGCCGGTAAGGCTCGTGAATTATATAAAGTCGGATTGGCTGAAGTAGAAGGTTGTTTTGAAGGAGCTACAAATGCTCAGGCAATGGCTCGTCCCGCTCCACAGGAATGGAGCGCGCTTGAGACTATCGCCCACCTAATTCAGGGGGAACGCTTTAATCAAGCCTATCTCACCAGCCTGGTCGACGGCTATGAACTGGTCAACGACGGGTTTGGAAGCAACGTCCATGCCCAGGTACAGGCGACTGTTGCGGCAAACCCAAGCATCGAATTAATGTTGAGCGAACTGCGCCGCGCGGCTGAAGAGACTCTTGCCTACATATCCTTCCTGCCTGATGATTTCGTTTCAAACAAAGGAAGTTTTTATCGCTTCGGGTCTGTACTACTCCAACCGAATTTCCACTTGACAGGCCATACTCAGCAGATCAAAGACGCGATCTCAGCCGCTCTGAAATAAATCGGGAATCAGAAAATGGTTGGTATGAATGAAAACCATCCATTTTCTGAATTAAACAGGGGGCGCATCTTTCTTCAAAAACAAGATAAATCCCAACAGCCTCAAGCCCGCGCTCACCCATAACGCGCCGCCGAGACCGATATAGTCCGCGATCCAAGTGCCAAGCAGCGGCGCAATGATCGCGGATAAGTATTGCATGGACTGGGCCAGCGAGACAAAGGTCGCTCCATATTCGGGCGGTACAGTTTTCATCAACTCATCAAAGAAGACCAGGTCAAGCCCCGCCTGAAAAAGACCCGCAATGCCTGCATATAGAACGATGAGGGGAACCTGCGGGGTTGCGGCGGTAAGCGCCGGATAGAAGATCATGCCGAATGTCGTGGCAAGCAGGACAAAGCGTCCGCCATATTTGCGGGAGGACCACGGCCAGAGGAAGTATCCCACCAGCATGACGAGCGTCATGGTCATGGTAATGGTCCCGATCTGTGAGTCAGTGGCTTTGACCTCGCGGACCAGGAACAACGGCATGATCGGCGCGCTCAAGGTCATTGCAGAGAAATACACAAATTTTTTTGTGGCGAAGGATATGAACGCAGGTTCATGGCGGATCAAGGAGAAATAATTCCGGGCTGAATCCCAAACCGATGAGGATGGAGCAAGCGCGGGCGGAGGCGAAGCCTGATCCGGCAGTTTGATCCGATTCGAAAAATAATAGCTGATCAATCCGCCAATGGACAGTCCGAAGAACATCATCTCATAGTTGCGCGGAAACTCAACCAGATCGATCACACGCGTCACAAGAAAAGTCATGACCACGCTGGTCAGACCGAAGATTGCCCAGCGGCGGCTGAGCAGGGCGTAACGTCCCTCAGGTCCAGCAACCGCATTCATGACAACCGAGAACGCAACCGCGAGGGCAGTTTGCGGCAGCGTGGCAAACGCCCAGACCGCAAGCGTGGCGATCACCGCATATTCCTTTGATAAAAGGAATGTGAACAGACCTGTCATGGTGAAACATGAAATGACAAGCAGGCGCGAGACGCTGTACCAGGGAACTATGTTGCGGCGCGTCTGCAGGAAACGGCCGACGATGATCGCGAGCACCAGCCCGGTCATGCCAGGCATGGATGTGAGCAAACCCACCTGAAAATTACTCGCGCCGAGGCGTGTTAGAAAGACAGGCAGGAAGGGCGCGGCAACATTCGAAATACTGACGCCGATCGCATCTATCTGCACATAGCGAAAATTTCTTTTCTGGATTTCCCGTTCTTCTGAAGGATTCAACATAAGGTTTGACCGCTGAAATTATAACGCCTCGAAGATTGGTAAAATTACGAGATGATCAGAATTACAGAAATCCAGGCGAATCAGGTAACGGAAGCAAAATACGTGATTTCAGCTGTAGCTCAACGCATCTTTGTTCCCGAAAAATCGGTCCAGGAGTTTTACGATATTCTGGAGGAGGAAGGCGAGTTAAGCGATGTGGATAATTTTCAAAAGGTGTATGTTGAAAATTGCGGGTTATTTCTGGCAGTGATGGATGACGACAAATTGGTCGGCACGGGGGCGGTAAAAAAACTGGATGGGAAGACTGCCGAGTTAAAACGGCTCTGGCTGCTTGAAGAGTATCACGGACAAAAAATCGGCTATCAGGTTGTCTCGCGCCTGCTCGATTTTGCGCGCAAGCAAAAATATGAAAGGGTCTGGCTGCAAACCAGTTTGAAACAGGAACGCGCGATTAGTTTTTACAAACGCGTGGGATTTTATAAGATCCCCAATTATCGCGAAAGCATGGATAATTATTCAATGGAAATTATCTTGTAATGACGAGTATCGGAAATTAATAACCTCTGTATCCCCGTGCGACACTTTCGATCGCATCCTGCCATTTGGGTAGTTGATCAAACAGCTTACGCATCACCTCTTTTGTGCGCTGACTGAACAGATCATAATTCCCGTAGGCTTCACCCGTCTGCGGGTTGACCAGGTCGGTCACGCCGCGCAGGATCAGGCACTTGATCGCATTCTTTTTCGCCACCCAGGCGATCGCGCCCGACTCCCAATCTGCGGCGACCGCATTATAATTTTCGATCAAAGCTGGAATATCCGTGCTGACGATATCGCGGTCGGCTGAGACCAGTAATCCGCGCAAAACAGGGACAGGCAAAATACGCGGCAGGAAAGACATATCCATTTCAGTGGAATAATACTCAATGGCTTCATCTGGATCTGACATCTGTTCAATGATGTCATAAACGATGGTATTCTCGACCAAAATGATCGTTCCGCGTTCGATCGATCCCTCAAAGCCGCCGCAAGTCCCAAGATTGACAATCAACTCTGGTTGAAAGTGATCGATGACGTATTGTGTGGAAGCCGCCGCTGAAATTTTCCCCCACCCGCCGTGGAATAAAATTACAGGCTGGGCATCAAAAGTATGTTCAGCAAATTCGCCATAGGGTGAATTTTGAATCTCGAGATGTGGATACAGCTCCTTCATCACGCGCCATTCAGCATTTGCAGAAATTATAGTGACGGTTTTCATGAGACATTCCCTTCCAAATAATCAATAACAAATTGCAAAGCCGCGTCCGCCGAATATTGTTTGTTTTGCCTACGATCGCCGTCCCACAGAAAATGACGCACCCAATTCCCATCCCTAGCCGAAAGGCCAAACCAGGTTGAGCCAACAGGTTTTTCCGGCGTTCCGCCGCCAGGCCCCGCCACCCCGCTGACCGAAACAGCGATATCAGCGTCAAATAATTTCCGCGCACCAAGCGCCATTTCAAGGACCACTTCTTTACTGACCGCACCATGCATATTGAGCGTATCCCAGGAAACGCCAAGCAGTTTGCTTTTGGCTTCATAGGAGTATGCCACCACGCCGCCGGAAAAATATTCTGACGAACCGGAGATGTTCGTGATGCGGTGTGAAATCAATCCGCCAGTACAGGATTCTGCCGTGGCAAGTTTATATCCACGCACGCGTATTGTTTCTTTCAATACCTCTTCAAATACAGTTGTCATACCGATCTCCTGAAAATTTGAACCATTATACTTCGGGTATAATGCGGCAATGTCCAACTGGAATGGGAAGACGATTGGCAATGTGCAGATCGGTGAGTTCATTGCGCGCGGGGGTATGGCTGAAGTCTATCTGGGTGAACATAAATCACTTAATCGAAAAGTAGCCGTAAAGATCATGCGCGATCATGTTGAACATGATCCGGACACACGCTTACGTTTTGAACGTGAAGCGCGCGTGGTCGCAGGCCTGCGCCACCCCAACATCATTCAAATGTTCGACTATGATCTGGTGGAAGGTCAGCCCTGTCTCATCATGGAATATGTGCCGGGAGCGACGCTTGCAAATTATCTAAAGGCTCTGCACGCCCGCAAGGAAAAACTTCCGCCAAATATGATCGCTCGTATTATTTCCGCGCTTGCTGCCGCAATTGATTACGCCCATTCACACCACATTGTTCATCGGGATATCAAGCCCGCCAATGTTATGCTGCGCTCCGCCAGCGGACCGGTCAATGCCGATGAGCCTTTACCCGCGGATGTAGAACCGATATTGACTGATTTTGGATTGGTGCGCCTGCTCGACTCATCCATCCAAACCTCAAGTGGAACAGTCTCCGGCACTCCTGCTTACATGAGCCCGGAACAGGCGCGCGGCGATAAAGTCAGCCGCAAATCCGATATCTACTCACTCGGCGTGATCCTGTATGAAATGTTGGCAGGAGCAGTGCCTTTCGAAGCAGAATCATCCTTTGGCGTTTTGATGAAGCATATCAACGAGTCGCCGCCGCTAATTTTCGGGATCTCACCAGACCTGCAAGCCATCATCAATCGCGCTCTCGCAAAAGATGAGAAGCTGCGCTATCCTTCCGCGACCGAAATGGCCGAGGAACTGACAGCAGTTCTCAATGGGCAGCGGATTTCAAAGAACACAGCCGGCATTGCCAAACACGCACTTGAATCATCAAAGAACAAAAATCAAACGCGCTCTTTCAATTGGATCTGGGCAGGCTTCTTTACTCTTATTCTGATCGGAGCGAGTTTTATCGCTTTTCGATCTTTATTTCTCCAATCGGTGGATAAGGACAAGCCCGTTGGCCGTGTTGTTTTCTCTGACCAAAACGCCCTGATGGATAAGATCTCGATCACACTTGGCGATCTTCCCGCGCTGAAAGCTGGCTCCCATTACGAGGTTTGGCTGCTGGCTGGAAGCGGAGAGATCCGACGTAATATCGGCATACTTAAAATGGATGAGTCTGACCAGGGGCAGTTGGTTTACACCAATCCCGATCAGGAGAATATCCTGTCGTTGTTTGACCAGATCGAAGTTACGATCGAACCGGACAATGATCCCGCTCCTGATAGATCCTCCGCCGATATTGCAGCATCCTCCGTATTTCCTGCGCTGGCATTGGTCCATGTACGGCATATTCTGACAGTATTCGAACCCGCCCCACAGGAGACCGCACTCATCCAGGGATTATGGGGCGCGGCAGACGGGTTGTATACAAGCGTGGATGAATTGCAGGAAGCATTCGCGAACGGTAACGAGGAAATTGTTCGGAAAAAAAACGAGGAGATCATTAATCAACTTACCGGGAATATGAACACAGCTCAGTACTTGGACTGGAACAGCGATGGCAAAATTGACGACCCATACGATGGTTTTGGATTGCTTCAAAATGGCGACCCCGGCTATAACGATCAAGGATATATTTCACAGACCGCTTCACACGCTCAATTCGCCAGACAAGCAGCTGATGCAACAGAGAATATAAAAATACAAAGCGCGAATTTGGTTTTCTGTTTGGATAACATGAAAAGCTGGTCTGAACAGCTGCTTACAAAAGCGCTGCAATTACAGGCGATGTCTTTTGGCCCGGAAATGAAAACGCTTATTACGGATATGACCGTGCTCACAAATCAGATCATTTCCGGAGTCGATTCAAACGGCAATGCATTAATCGAGCCGATCATCGGCGAAGGCGGAGCCACTACCGCGTATGAATACGCCTACTATCTGGCAGAAATGGCGCTCCTGCCAGGCTCATCCTCCGCACCAAAGACAGGTGAGTAAGCAAATATTAATCATAAAAACAGCGCTTGAATCTTAAATGATCCAAGCGCTGTTTTTTTATTATTATCCGAGCACGATCAACTATGGCATCAAATTATTGATGCCACCAAAAGCATCTCCAATAACTGGTCCGAGTAAAAGGACGGATATACCCGCCACACAAGCACAGAAGATAAAAACAATACAACCCGGCAGAAACACGGAACCTGCCGCCTGTCCGTAGCCGAAGCGATTGACAGCTTTTACCGCCATTACTTGCAGCACGAGAGCATAAAGACTCAATCCCAAAGAGATCACTCCCGTGCAAATCCCTACGAACGGAATCACACCAAGAAGCGCGAACAACGATGATGCAATTGTGAATGGAACCGTGATCGCAGCCATGGCATATAACATTTTTTCATAGGTTCCTGTTCCTCCGAATAATTTTGCGATCCACTGGATGATCGCCGCCCCAAGCGCAAAGAATACAACAGAGAACAGCCCGGCCAGTGGGGATGCGCAAAGCCCGCCAATGAGCGAAACTCCAACACTTCCACCGCCGCCTGTGGTTTGAGGCAAGTATTGTTCCAACCCAGGTATTTGCTGAAACTGCGAGCCGACACCAGTTGCCATGCGGATCGTGACTGCGAATGCCTGAATGATCCCGGAAAGCGTCCCAGCGATAAAGACCCAAATATAAGCGGTCTTGGCACTCACATCTGGATGTTCAGTAATATCCACAAAGGTCTGCTCATTGGGTTTGGTGACCGCCTTGATCCAAACTGGCATCCAGCCGGCCGGTCCAGGTTTGGACTCGATTACTGGTGTATTAGGGGGCATTTGTTCCATAAAAATTTCTCCTTATTAAAATAATTAACTTCATGCGTATTATACGCATCATATCAAATTAAGTTCCGCTTTATTAGTAAACTGCCTGGTCGGTAACTTCCAATGCCTTGTCCAGAACATCCATGCCTTCCTGCAATTGATCTTCATCAATGATCAACGGCGGGATGATCAACACAGTATGCCAGTGAGTGTACAGAAACAATCCGTGATCCATGCAATATTTTCTCAACGCAACCATCTCCGGTGCAGACCCGTTCCACGGAGCCATTGGTTCTTTTGTCTTTCTATCTTTGACCAATTCGATAATACCGAAGAGCCCAAGATTGCGGACTTCCCCGATAGATGGATGCGCCTCGCCCAGATCCGTCAGCATGCGTCTCAAGATTCCGCCCATACCTGCCGCGTGCTCGACAAGTTTATCTTCCCTGATGACATTGATGTTCGCAACAGCAGCCGCCAGTGAAATGGGATGCGAGGTATAGGTCAGCCCGCTTTCAAAGGCATGTTCATTAAATGCCGCGGCGATCTCGGGCTTCATGGCAACCGCGCCGAGCGGCGCATACGCGGAGGTGAGACCTTTTGCCATCGTCATAATATCCGGCACCACATCCCAATGCTCGATGGCAAACATCCTCCCTGTACGGCCAAACCCGCTCATGACTTCATCCGCGATCATCACGATACCGTATTTGTCACACAACGCGCGCACGCCCTGCATATATCCCTGCGGCGGGATGATGATGCCGTTCGTACCTGTCACCGATTCCATGATAATGCCCGCAATGGATTCAGGACCTTCATACAAAATGATCTCCTCCAAATGGTTGACATAATCCCGCGAAAAATCCTCTTCGGAAATATTTGGATTCGTACGATGGAACGTGGAGCGATAACGATACGGATCAAGGAAATGCACAACGCCCGTCATCAGGTTCGGCTCCCAACCCACGCGGCGTGGATCACCGGTGGCCGCCATCGCGCCCGCACTCGCTCCATGATATGAGCGATAGCGCGCGAGAATTTTATGCCTTTTGGTATAACCACGCGCCAGCTTGATGGCATTCTCATTTGCATCTGCGCCGCCGAGCGTGAATAGAACCTTGCTCAACGCGCTTTGCGGTGTGACATCCGCCACAGCCTTGCTCGCCAGCGCACGGATCTTGGTAGTCATACCCGGCGCGGCATACGGCAACTCCGCGGCCTGATCCTGCATGGCTTTGATGACCCGCTCATTGCCATGACCGATATTGACACACATTGTCATCGAGTTGAAATCGAGATAACGTTTATCGTCCACATCCCAGAAGTACACACCTTTGGCACGCTTCACAGCAATGGGATTCACCTTGGCTTGAGCAGACCATGTCCAGAAGACATGCTCTTTGGAAAGAGATAAAATTTCATTATCAGGGAGATCAAACATATGGCCTCATTTGGATTTACGGTTTTGGATTGATTGGCAAGATTATAATCCCGCACCAAACCATACCTGTTTCCCAATTGCTAAAATTGTAACGAGATGAATTAACCTCCTAAAAAGTAAGAGTCCTGGTGAGACAAAGAGTACTGGGAAATTTTTCGATTTTCAAAACCTATTAAAACAATGATACCCCTGTTCCCAGGGGCATCATTGTTTTTAGTACTACTTCACTTCAAATGGTCCCACATTGCCAACCGCCAGATCCGGCGGCTTCGACCAGCAGACCAGGTAGAGAGGTCCTTCATCGGCACCAAAGGTATGGCTATTGCTTGTGCCAGGGCCTACCTCCCACAATGTCAGCATCTTCGACCAGGCAGGCGGAGAAGGTAATGGCGTCGTTGTCATGAGGTCTACGATATCTTTGCCCGAGTCAAGGCTGAAGAAGGTCAGCCCATATGCTTTTTTATCTTCGGCTTTCGCATCCACGTTTACTTTGATCGGACCGGCTTGCAAAACCATCGAGCCTTCGTAACTACATGTGTCATCTGAAATAATCACATTGATCTCGGATACCGGCGTATCGGTTGAAGGAACAGCAGTTGGTTCAGGAGGCATGACAGCAGCCAGAGCAGGCTTGAACTTGACAAGAGCCTCCTCAGTAAGAGTTGATGAATAAATGGCAATCTTGCCGTCTTTTACCACATAGGTTTCGATGAATTCATTCGGCGCAACCCCAAGCTGACGGGTGAAATCATGCCAAGTCTTGGATCGGGCGTTGACCACACTGTCAACGACTGAAACGATCTCGACTTCCATCTTGAAGTGGCTGCCGATGCATTCTTCCCAAACGGGACGGATGCCCTCTTTACCTCTGTAAATTTCCATTCCGGTTGGTGGCATGCCCACAAAGTAAGTCACGGAGTCATCGGCAAAGTAGCCCAGAGATCCTTCGAGATCACCAGCGTTCATGCGCTCCGCCATTTTCAACACCACTTCTGCAAGTGGATCGACTACCGTCTCTTCTGTCACCTCGGGGAAGGGCGTTTGCGTCGGCGGAAATTGGGTTGCGGGGGCGGCGCATCCAGTAACCCCCAACACAAGGATCAAGAGAAACACAGCAAGGTCTTTAAACAGGGTTTTCATAAGAATCGCTCCTTTACATTAGATTGGCGAGGTTGAAACATCTGATCAGTCATCAACCTCACAAATATCGTAGCATTCACATCGCCATAAAATTTGACAATTTTTGACAAAACTCCCCATTCGCCATGGAATCGTCCTATACTGTAAGTGAGCCCAATCAACAAAGGAGGTTTTATGCCAGTTTCCAGCGTCCTGATTGCTCTTGATCAATTCACAACTTTTGGGGATATGCTTAAATATCTCCGCCGCCGTGCCGGGCTGACGCAGCTCGAACTGTCGATTGCTGTCGGCTATAGCGATGCTCAAATCTCCCGCCTTGAACAAAATGAACGACTACCTGATCTGGCAACCCTGACGGCACGTTTCCTGCCCGCTTTACATGCGGAGGATCAACCCGAAGTTGCGAAGCGTCTTTTGGAACTTGCAGCAACTGTCCGCCGGGAAGATGCGCCTGCGACTGGGCTTCCGCCTTATAAGGGTCTGTATTATTTCGACGAATCTGATTCCGAATTATTCTTCGGGCGCGAAGCATTGACAGAGACTCTCATGGATCGTCTCGCTGCGGGCATGAAAAGTGATCATCGTTTCCTCGCCATTGTCGGCGCATCGGGTAGCGGCAAATCATCGGTGGTGCGAGCGGGGCTGATTCCCGCCTTGCGTTGGCGGCAACCTTTCTCCAGCTGGCCCATGTACATTATGACGCCGACCTCCCACCCATTGGACGCTCTGGCTGTCAGCCTGCAAGGGGATGTTCGTCAGGGTTCTGCTAAAAAACTTGCGGAAGATTTTGCTCACAGCCCGCAGGCTTTACATTCAATTCTCAAACCGATTGCTGAATCAGCGGCATTATTTGTAGTTGATCAATTTGAAGAATTATTCACCCTTTGCCGAAGCGAAGCGGAACAGGCCGCCTTTGTGGAAAATCTTCTCAACGTTGCTCTACACCCAAATGGGAACGCAGTGGTCATCATCATCTTGCGCGCCGATTTCTACGCCCACTGCGCTCGTTTTGATCTGCTTCGTCAGGCGTTGTCATAACATCAGGAATACATCGGACCGATGACTGTCAAGGAGTTGCGGCGTGCCATCGAAGAACCGGCGCGGCATGGGCATTGGGAATTTGAGTCCGGCTTGATCGAATTCCTGCTTCATGATGTGGGGGCGGATGTGGCGGGACATTCTCCCGAACCCGGCGCGCTGCCCCTGCTTTCACATGCCCTGCTTGCCACGTGGCTGCGTCGGCGCGGACGGCTTCTCACACTTGGCGGCTACACCGCTTCCGGCGGAGTGCGCGGAGCCATTGCAGAAACTGCCGAGGCTGTCTTCCACGATCAATTGGAACCGGAACAACGCGCAATCGCGCGTCAAATTTTCATGCGCCTGGCTGAAATCGGTGATGATGCTACAACTGCCGACACCCGCCGCCGCGTCAGTTTCGATGAACTTGTCTCAAAGCCCGAAGATAATGATATGGTACATGAAGTCTTGATGACACTGGCGGATGCGCGGCTGATCACAACCGATCAGAACACTGCGGAAGTGGCGCACGAAGCGTTGATCCGCGAGTGGCCCACCCTCCGCGGCTGGCTCGATGAAAACCGAGACGGACTACGCCTGCACCGCCACCTGACCGACGCCGCCCAGGAATGGGAAACACTGAATCATGATGCAGGAATACTTTATCGCGGCGCGCGGCTGGCTCAGGCGCTGGAATGGTCTCATTCAAATGCAGATGACTTGAATCAATTGGAGCGTTCATTTCTTGATGCCTCCCAATCTCTGGCTGAAAAGGAAACTGCCGAACGCGATCCCAGCAGCAGCAGCAACTAGAATCAGCGCGCAAATTATTCGAGACGGAACGCGCCCGCGCCGAGGAACAGACGAAATCTAATCGGCGTTTACGTCAGCGCGCCATTTATTTGACGCTGGCTTTCATCGTTGCCGGAGCGCTCGCATTGGCAGCGATTGTATTTGGGCAGCGTTCGATTCAAGCCGAACACCTTGCCACCTCGCGAGAACTGGCTGCGGCAGCTGTGAATAATATGTCAATTGACCCGGAGCGCAGTGTGTTGCTTGCCCTGGCAGCGCTTGACGCTTCAAATACGCTTGAAGCGCGCAATGCCTTGCATCAGGCTCTGCCCGAGAGCCACATCCTCC
Organism: Candidatus Villigracilis saccharophilus; assembly: GCA_016709305.1. GTDB lineage: Bacteria > Chloroflexota > Anaerolineae > Anaerolineales > Villigracilaceae > Villigracilis > Villigracilis saccharophilus. The sequence continues at coordinate 20,903 of JADJNA010000030.1, read as the reverse complement.
ACACTATCTCTGCGCATCGTCAAGCCGCCAACCTGACTTATAGTCCGGACGGAATGCAAGTCGCCAGCATAGGCGCGGACGGAGAAGTCAAAGTATGGGACGCATCCACATATCAAAACCTGCTTACCCTGCCAGCCGATCCTAATATTTCCGGCTATACCGTTGCCTACAGCCCGGATGGAAAACTTCTCGCCGCTGCGTTGAGTACAAAAGTAGTCGTGTGGGATGCGGTCAGCGAAAAAAAAATATTTAGTCTCGATGGCAATGTGAGCGGCGCGCCAAACAACGAGATGGTGCACGTCACTTTCACCCCAGACAATAAACATCTGGCGGTTGCAAACATGGACGGCACACCGAAAGTGTGGGACGTCGCCACACGCGCCAAAGTATTCTCATTGGTGGGTCACAAGCAACCCTGTGACGGCATTGCCTATAGTCCAGACGGGAAAAATTTAGCGACAAGTGATGACAGCGGGATTATCAAGATTTGGGACTCTGCCACTGGCGGGGAATTACTCAGCCTTATCCAAAGTGGAAATGTCCACAGTATTGCGTTCAGTCCGGACAGCAAACAATTAGCTTCAGCCAGTGAAGATGGTACGTTAAAGATATGGGATTCTTCCACCGGCAAGGAGTTGCTCAGTCTGCGTGGCATCTCCGGGCTGTATGGCGTGACGTTTATGCCAGACGGCAGACGACTGGTCACCGCCGGGCAGGATGGAACGGCGCGAGTATGGGATGTGGTTTCTGGTCAGCAGTTGCTTACTTTGGCTGGCAACACAAGCACCGTAACTTCTATCTCAGTCAGTCACGATGGAAAGCGGATCGCGTCTTCGGGTTATGATGGCACGCTGAAAATATGGGACGCCGCTCCCGGGCGGGAACTTCTCACATTGCCAGCGCATTCGGATATCGTTTGGGATGTTGCCTACAGCCCCGATGGAAAATCGCTGGCAACCGCCAGCGCAGATGGAACGGCGAAGCTTTGGAATGTTGCCACCGGTCAAGTGGTGATCGAGCTCAATTCAAATGATGGTTTGACCAGCCTTGTTTTTAGTCCCGATGGAAAACACCTTGCAACTGGTGGCGCAAGTGGAACTATCAATCTCTGGGACCTTAAAACGGGTCAGTCAGTGATGAAGTTGGAGGGTCACACGTATGTGGTGTATGCCCTTGCGATTAGCCCCGACGGGAAGCAGCTGTCATCCACGAGTTGGGATGGAACTGCCAAGCTATGGGATGTGACACTGGGCAGGGAACTTTTGACAATCTCCGATCAATGGACAGGCGTTGCGTTCAGCTCTGAGGGAAAACACATTTTTACTAGTGGGCTCGATGGATATGTGCGCATGTGGGATGTTTCAACGGGACAAGAGTTAAAAAAGTACTCGGATGGAGCGCAGGATATTTACGGGGTAGCAATCAACCCTGATGGTAATCTGTTAGCCACAGGACAACAGGACGGGACAGTGATTATCTGGGATGTTAAATCAGGAGAGAAGCTGCACACATTATCAGGCCATGCCGGGTTAGTGGCGCGCCTCGCCTTCAACAAAGATGGGATACGCCTCGCCTCTGCAAGTTTCGACCGTTTGGCTAAAGTATGGGACGTTGCCAGCGGCGAGGAATTATTTAGTTTATATGGCAACACCAGCAATGTATTCGGCGTTTCATTCAGCCCGGACGGTCAAAACATAGCGACTGCCGGAGGAGATGGGACTATTCGAATGTATACATCGCAACTTGAAGACCTTATTATCTTGGCTCAATCACGTACAACACGAGCATTGACACCTGATGAATGCCAGAAATATCTGCATCGGACTTGTCCGTAATCGGCTCACAAAAACTCTCACCTATCCTGGCTGGCTCAACTGCCAGTCATCACTGTATTGATATCGGCATCACGTCATGGGGAAAATTCTCCAAAAAAGAAACGCCTGATTGCATACACATCTCTTACATACTCCAACTTGACTCCATACTGAGGATTTGATATATTCCACTTACTGACCGCTCAGTCAGCTTGGTTGGAAACTAGGAGAATAAAATCAACATGGATGACAAAACTCGCAACAAGGTATTACTGGTACTTTTTCTGGGCGTCCTAATGGGTGCGCTCGATATTGCAATCGTTGCTCCTGCCCTACCCTCAATTCAAAAATTCTTCGGCGTAGGCGACCGTGTTCTGGCGTGGACGTTCACAATTTACGTACTCTTCAACTTGATCAGCACGCCGTTAATGGCAAAACTTTCCGACACCTTTGGCCGCCGCTCAATTTACACATTGGATGTGACCCTGTTTGCTTTGGGCTCCCTGGTTGTAGCTCTTTCACCTCAAAACACATTCGCAATTTTATTGTTCGGGCGTGCCCTGCAAGGCTTCGGAGCGGGCGGTATTTTTCCAGTAGCGAGTGCTGTGATCGGCGATACTTTCCCGCCTGAAAAACGCGGCGGCGCATTGGGTTTGATCGGCGCAGTTTTCGGATTGGCCTTCTTAGTTGGCCCCATTCTCGGCGGCATTATCTTAACGATTGCTGGCTGGCAATGGCTCTTCATCATCAACCTACCCATTGCGCTGGCGGTCGTAATCCTGGGATGGCAAGTGCTGCCCATCACTCATCCTGCATCCAATCGTCCATTCGATTGGGCTGGGATGCTTGTCCTAGGCATCATGTTGGCTTCCCTCGCATATGGACTCAATCAAATCGATACGCAGAATTTCTTCAGCAGCGTGGCATCACTCAGTGTCTGGCCTTTCCTGTTGATCGGTATCGTTCTGCTGTTTGTCTTTCCACGCATTGAAAAGAAGGTGGATGACCCGATCCTGAATTTAAATCTGTTCAAGAGCCGCCAAACTGTGATCGCCAGCATGTTATCCGCTGGAGCAGGCTTGGGCGAATCGGGCATGGTATTTATCCCGGCGCTCGCTGTGGCAGCCATGCCAGCGATCATCAACGAGCACAATGCTAGTTATTTGCTAATGCCTGTTGTGCTTGCCATGGCAGTTGGGTCGCCTCTTGTTGGCCGATTATTGGATAAATTCGGCTCCAAGGTCATGGTATTCGGCGGGACATTCTTGCTTGCCATTGGCATGATCATGTTGAGCAATAGTAACTTGATCTCCATGTTGTGGGGCTTTATAGCCTCTGCTGCAATCATCGGGCTGGGACTCTCATCTCTGCTGGGAGCGCCGATGCGTTATATCATGCTCAATGAAGCCTCGGTCGCTGACCGCACATCCGCGCAAGGACTGATCACACTCTTTACCAGTGTGGGGCAATTGACGAGCAGTGCCTTGATCGGCGCAGTGGCGGCATCCATGGGCGGTGGTGTGAAAGGATACGGTACAGCTTACATGGTGATCGGTATCATCGCAGGCATCATGGTCATTCTTACATTGGGATTGAAAAATCGCCAACAGGAATTGAGCATGATCGCAAATCAAGCAGTTTCCGCACCAACTAATTAATATTAAATGACCTCTCTGACCTTTTGGAAAGATAAGGTTAGAGAGGTTACAATTCATTGATGACTATTCCCGAGATCGGTTTACGCGAACAGATTCTAGTTACAGCCAAAAGCCTGTTCATTCAACAGGGGTATCACGGGCTTGCCATGCGCCAGATCTCAGAAGCTGTGGGGGTCTCGAAAGCAGCACTGTATTACCACTTCAAAGATAAAGAAGAACTTTTCCTCGCCATCCTAAGCGGGTATTTGAATGAGATCGAAGCTGCCATTGACAAAATCATGGCCAAACCAGTCTCAAGCAGTGAACACATTCGCCTTTTTGCAGAATATATTTTAAAACAACCCGCCGACCAGCGCGCGGTGACCCGTCTGGGAAGTCAGGAGATGTCACAGCTCAGCGCTTCATCACGCAAATTATTCGGCAAAATCTATCACGATAAATTTATCGGTAAACTGACAGCGATCTTTAAGGCTGGCATTGAGAATGGTGAGTTTCAAGCGTTTGATGCAGAAGTTTCCACTTGGGCGCTGTTGGGAATGATGTATCCCTATTTTTATCCCGCGCACACGGGGGATTCTCCTCTTCCAACGAAGACCATTCACGACATTGTCAATATTTATTTGAATGGCGTCAGAAAGCGCAGCTAATCAATATGAGCTTTAATTGGGGAGTTGCATTGGCATTCCAAATTTCGAATTCCACCTTTCCATATCAACGCATCGTAATCGTTGGAACAACCAGTTCGGGAAAGTCCACGCTTGCGAAGCGGCTTGCTGAAAAAATTGGCGGAGACTTTATTGAACTGGACGCTTTATATTGGGGTCCCAACTGGACACCTGCCGAACTCTCAGTGTTTCGCGAGCGTGTCGAAACCGCAACTAGCCCACAGGTCTGGGTTGTGGCGGGAAATTATCGCGGCGTGCGCGATCTGATCTGGTCAAAAGCCCAAGCAGTCATCTGGCTGGATTATCCGCTCCTCCTCTTGTTTTGGCGATTGCTTACGCGCACCATCCGCCGCTGGATAACGCAAGAGGATCTATGGAATGGAAATCGCGAAAAGCTTTGGTGGCATTTCAAATTTTGGTCTGAGGAATCTCTTTTTCACTGGCTGTTCAAAACCTATTGGAGAAGAAAGCGCGAAATCCCCCAACTCCTGGCTTTGGCAGAATACTCCCACTTGAAAGTATTTCATTTCCAAAAGCCGAATGAAGCTGAAAATTTACTGAAAAATATATAATTCACCTCCTACGAAGCCATGCGACAAATTGAAATGATTCCAGCGTGATGACAGTCAACAAAAGTATTCCCCATTCATATGTAAAGCTCGCACGCAAAAACATTGTAATGGAAGCAATAAACAACCCGATCAAAGACAAGTAACTCAGTCGCGCAATGTGACGGCGTTCCACTCCGCGTTTGTCTTCTCTTGCAGGAAGGAAGATCAGGCGCTGACGAAAGCGCGTTAGGTCCCAGGCAATGAGCGTGAAGATGCCGCCTGCAAACATCCAGCCCGGGGCAAAACGAAACCACAAACCAAATGCAGATGCAAAAATAACAAGTGCTAAAGCGAATGATGAAGACCAGCCCGCCCCATTCCACAATGTGATCAACCATAACACCCCAAGAATCAAGATCCAGCGTGTCACAGCATCCAGCCCAATTTCAGAATATCCCCACGCGAGTGACCCAAGGCCAATTAGAACACTAAAAAAAAGCGCAATTCTTGTCACAATGACCTCCACATCAAGAATGGATTCTACCATTTGACCGCCAGCCGCATGTTATACTGCCGCGCTAAAAGGATGAAGAATAAATAATGAAGGATAAATCTGCATGCAACGGCGCGCTGCACCCAAAAGCAATCGAGGGATTAAAATTATTTAATGAAAAGAAATTCTTTGAAACCCACGAAGAATTGGAAGATGCGTGGCGCGAAGAAAGAGGAGAGATCCGAAACTTGTACCAAGGGATTTTACAAGTGGCGGTCACATATTTACACATCACGCGCGGAAATTATAACGGCGCGGTTAAAGTGTATGAACGCAGTGCCAGGTGGCTGAAGGACTATCCTGATGTTTGCAGGGGAATTTTTGTGGGGAAATTGAGAAGAGATGCAGAAACAACTATAAAAAAGCTAAAATCACTGGGGGCGGAAAATATAGCGGAATTCGATATGTCGTTATTCCTTCCCGTGGTGTGGAAGGAGAAAAGAGCGTGGTTCTGCGACCGCTGTGGAACTGAGATGCACGAAAAAAACTGTAAAGTCAGCTGCCCCAATTGCGGCAATCGTTTTGACTGCTCAGATTTGAATATTTATTTTGATTGACGAGTGCGCTGCGCCCGATTTGAGAAAGCTGACTGGATACATTCTCTCTCATGACTACCCATGCGAATCGAACCAGCCTGACCAGCCACGAATTGTGCTTAGGGCAATGCAATCGGTGTAAGAGTTGGTGTTGGCTGGGGGATTGGCGTTGGCGATAATTCGAGCCAGCCGCTGAGATTAAAGTATTCGGATAAAAACGCATTACGCTCAATTTCCGTCATTGGGCGCGGGCGGGAGAAATCCTCGAGCATCGCCGTGAGGAATTCCACCCCAAGATAATGGCCGTCATAAAACACATGACGATCCAAAAACTCGCGGCGCGTTCCATCAATGACCGTCCCATCAGAAAGAGTGTAGTACATCTGATCGAAGAACAAATTTCCCAAGCCGTAATGAACAAATGAAGCGCCGCGAAATTCCATGATGTGCGGATAATGCGCCTGACTGCCACTGACCACGGTCGCACCCGCATCCGCCACTTCATGAAAACCTTTAACGTGTGTATAGCATGGGCCGGCGTAATAGCACTCCTCATGTTGGAATGTGAAGATCACCATATAGCCCTGCGCCTTCAATGAGTGAATTTGATCCACAAAGAAATCGTAATCACAATCTGCCGCCCCAGGCGTAGTATCCGTGGCTTTGGCATATTTCAATTTTCCATTGCACCCCATGAATGCGATCTTGTTTCCATTCACATTCATTAAGATTGGCTGACGCGCTTCTTCAGAATTCGCACCACCGCCATAATAGGGCAGGTTATTTTTCTTATATATCGCAAGCGTTTCGAGCATCGCGTTCACACCGCGGTCTGCAAAATGATCACCCGTCAATTCTACAATATCTGTACCGATGTCCAAAAACAGATCGAGATATTTTGGGTCACTGCACAACAGCAAGTTTGTATAACTAAAATTCGGAGTTGGGCAGGCCGCATCAAACGGCACCTCGTTGCTGATATGCGCCACATCAGCTTCCCGCATCCAATCCCTGATCAATGAACCGGGATAGGTCACACCTTTTATTTCCATGGTCGCAGCAGTAGCGCGCACCAATGCGGTCACGCCGGTCAATATAACAGTCGCGAGTTTAGATTCGTCCCGATTCGATGCAGGCAAAACAAATGTCAAGGACGACAAACCATAGTTTATTTTCAGCGGATATTTAGCCACATCGAAATCTTTACGGAGCGGAGATTGACCATCCACGCTCAAAACCTTCCATTTTGGCTGGATGTCTTCAAATGGGATGATCGCCCACACAGACTCTCTCCAGGCCGTGTCCATTAATTCATCGCTTGACACGACTTGGACGATGCCTGAAGCTGGTTCACCCCAAACGGCAGTAAACGCCTTCAGTGTGGATTCTGCCATTAGTAAGCTACGTCCGGCCATTGGCCCCGAAGCTGAAGCGCTCCATAAAGAAAGCAGATACTGCTCGGTCACATTATCTGTCACCGTTGCAAATGGCGCAACCAGGGCATACACCCATAATGTGCTTTGAGGCACGTCTGCGATATCCAATTTTTGAGTGGCAATCGATGGATCGATCGTAAATGGAATATTCCAAGTCTTGGCAAGATCAACAAGGTCATCGGGAACAGCAGGACTCACCCACAAGGCTTCAGGCAGTGGAGTGTTGGTGACTGCCGGCAAAAATGGAATTGGGGAAGGCAGAGGAGTCGCCCTGACAACCTCAGCAGGCGCACATGCCGCGAGAATTGAAAAGCAAATCAGGTAAATTAAAGTTTTTTTCATACAATTTCTATTGTTCTTATATTCAGATATAAACGCGAGGCGTTTGATACGCCTCGTGTTGGGTAAGTAATATTGATCAATACAATGAATTATGCTTTGGAGGAAAATGATATTTTAGAAAGTGTAAATTCCTTTAACACATCTTCGTCAATGGTCACACCCAGGCCAGCTCCGCGCGGCACGTCAATGGTTGAATCTGAATTTAATATAAAGCGCTCGTTCGTAATATCGCGCACATAATATCGATCTGATGCCGAGATATCGCCGGGCAAAACAAAGTTAGACAGAGAAGCCAGGGCAATGTTTGAGGCGCGTCCCACACCCGTTTCCAACATTCCCCCGCACCAAACGGGCATCGAAACGTTCTTACATAGATCATGCACCATCACTGCCTGACTCAGACCGCCTAATCTACCCGCCTTGATATTAATGATACGGCAGGCTTTCATCTCGACAGCATAACGAGCATGGCGCGGAGTAATTATGCTTTCATCCAGGCAGATCGGTGTCTCAAATTGTTCCTGCAATTTATGATGATCCCAAATATCGTCTTCAAACAAAGGCTGTTCGATCAACAATAAATTCAGCTTGTCGAGCGGAGTGAGTATTCTCGCATCTTGCATTGTATAGGCAGAATTCGCATCCACCTGCAAACGAAGATCGGGAAATTCTTTTCGTACAGCGGAGGCATCGTCCACATCCCTGCCGGGTTTGATCTTGATCTTTATACGGGCATATCCCTGCTTAACATAGTCTGTCACACTTTTCACCAGGTTTTGAGCTGATGGCTGTATCCCAATTGAGACACCCACTTCAACTTTTTCGCGCACGCCCCCCAGCAATTCGTGCAAAGATTTGCCCTCGCGCTTACCGAGCAGGTCCCATAGCGCCATTTCCACCCCAGCCTTGGCAAGGTGATGTCCGCGAATGCCAGAGACTCGCTCCTGAAAATCCAACGCATCTATAATATCTTTTTCAATAATTAACGGCGTGATGAATTCCTTAAGAATGTGAAGTGCGGTCCCAGTCGTTTCATAGTTATAGCCTGGGTCACGTGAAGCGACACACTCTCCATACCCGATCAATCCCTCTGAATGAATTGTGATCAAGATACATTCGCGGTCGGTCTCACGGCCAAAGGATGTTTCAAACGGCGAGACAAGCGGCATGGACAAATGCTGAAAGGTAATCGATTCTATTTTCATTTCTTTAATAACCTTGTTTGGACGACAAAAATATCAATGATCAATCTGGACATCTGTTTGCTTATCCTCAACTTTCAGCGCGCGTAATACGTCATCAATACCAGATGATTCCAAACGCATACCAGGCGCAGGTGTCCCGCAATACGGACAGATATTCCAGGGTAATTCCATGAATTTTGAACAATGATGGCAGGTCTTCTTTAATTTTGTGTGGCAATTTGGACAGATCTGCCAATCTTCCTTCACACGCCGCTCGCAGCCCGGACAAAGCGGAAGATCTTCCAGCGCTTGCAGCAAAGCTTCCTCTTCCAGTGTGCGTTGATATTCCTCCTCCAATGTCCGCTGTGGACGCAGAATCAAATAGATCAACACACCGGGCAAGTTCAATACAGCCACCAGTAAAGCCGCAAGTGTTTGCACGAGCGGATCACGCGCGCGCCCGCGAATATCCCGATATGTCCATACGACAAGGCTTATCCACAATGCGGCTAAAAATGCGCCTCCAAATGCGGTCAACACGAGCGCAAAACTACTTAAAAAAACCGGGTCAAAGGTCATAATAACTCCAGAACTGCATCCTCTTAAATCCATTCATTCGTTACAAAATGGACTGAATGGAAATCTATTTTAATCCATTATCTCATGGAGTTTGGAAAACAAAACGCCAATCCGTCCCGCTCTGAGTGTAGGAAGAGTTCACACCCATCACCTGATAGAAAGTTCGCCCTGGACGCAGATAGATGGGTTCCCCTTCCAAAGTGGTAAGCAGTATGGGTTGATCCTGGTAGGCACGATGCCAAACAGCAGGTATTGCCACCCCGTCACGGAACACATAGGCATTCCCAAAATCCAACAGGTCAATGTTAAAGACTTGATCATGCGCGTTATAGGAATTTGCGTAAATATGAGGAACAAACAGCACAACTACATTTTCAGCGGTAACAGGCAATCCTGTTTGCGCATCCGAAAGCGGGGCATACGCTTCTGGCTTCCCTTTTACCATGTCATTTGCTTCCTGGTAACGAAAATATTTATGAGTGGCGGGATCATACTCCCAATAGTTGTAACTATAAATTGAATAGGAAGAGAAAATGCGGGTCACAGCCAATGGGCTTTCGGGCAGATCCTCTGTGAAAAATCCTCCATTGATTACCTGTGGAGAATTATCTACGCCTTTCTTTATGGCGCAAGCAGCCCACTTTGTAGAGTTAAAAAATTGATTGTTATAAGAGTCGCGGTGATATGGTCCCGTGAAATAAGGGGAACAGCCACCAAACCCAACAATGACCAGGAAATCATTGAGGTCACTGCTTTTCAGGTAATTTAATTCACGCGGATCCGCTGATTTAAATACGAGGAATGCATGATACATACGCGTGACATGTTCATCAAAAAAGCGACCTGAGCGCACAGGTCCGACCATTTTGGGGTTATTTGAATAGAATACTGCGATAAAACGAGTATCACCCCATTCTATATAGTATTCATAGACGACATCCGCCAGAGTCAATCCTGATTGAGGGCGAACATAATCGGGCGAATTCGCTATTTTTATTGCAAATGGTCGATGTTCGAAAGTAGATGGATCGCTGACAATCAATCCGGTCAGCGGGTTGGTGATACTTAGGGGGGTAACTTCAGGTGGAGGCAGGATCTGAACAGAACCAGATAATCCCTGAGCCGGAACATAATAAGACGGGTATGGTGTATAGGTAGGTTCGATTTGCGGAGTCGATAGGATTGAGTAAGGGTCAATATTTGTATCGGTTAAGGGCTGGAAAGGTGTCAAGGTAGTGTCAAAAGATAAAATCACACTCGGTGAAACCGGGACAAGGGACGGTTCGGGAGAAGAGGCGCAGGAAGCGATCAAAAAAATATTTAATGTCAGAACAACGATCCTGAACTTAATGCGCCTGTAAAGTCTAAAATCCATACGAATGATTGTACCAAATCAGGATGATCGTTGATCTTTGGGGGATTAACCCAATATAGTTAATGCAAGGTGTTTCGCCGAACGTAATACTACACGCATATCACTATTCAAAAATTCCTAAATTCTTTGTACTTTGCGGCCGGGTATTGACAGAGATTTAGCCATTGTAATTCTCAACATCCATAAAAAAGGCAAAGTGCCTGACAATAAAACTGATACAATTGTTTTTCCCATGTTGATTTTGATTTCCTGTTCGATTCTTTTCATATCTGCGCTGGCACTGATCGTGTTGCGTGTGACCCAACAAAACTCACGGTATGCATGGTGGACGGCAATGGGCGGCGCCACCTTGACTACGATCAGTATATTCATCTGGCAAACTCAAATGCCTTTCGGATTAAATCTACTTGCCTGGCAGCCAGACAAATTATTCGTTAACCCGATCTCATTTCATGCGGATGGGATTTCATGGCCGCTGGCGCTCAGCATTGTCACGCTTACCCTGACCAGCATGCTAACATCTGTGGCAAGGCCGGGGGTTTCCAATTCCCTTAGCTGGGCTGGCAGTCTTGCGCTAGGTGGACTTGGATTACTGGCTGTTACATCTGATAATCCACTGACTCTTGTACTGGTATGGGGTGCGCTGGATATCACTGAGCTTATTACGCAGATAACATCAGCAGACAGCGCAGCAGACAATGAAAAAATCGTTATTTCCTTTTCCACGCGCGCACTTGGAATTAGTTTATTGTTATGGGCGCATATTGTCAGTATTTCTCAAGGGGGGAGTTTCGATTTTCAATCAATTGCACCAATTTCGGGTTTATATCTTGTTGCTGCTGCGGGGCTGAGACTGGGTGTATTGCCACTGCATTTGCCCTATTCATCAGAATCCATATTAAGGCGCGGACTTGGCACATCGCTTCGATTAATATCAGCTGCGTCAAGTCTCGTGCTGCTCACACACATCCCTGCCGTCAGTTTAAATTCCAATCTGACCCCATTTCTGCTTGGACTTGCGATCATAGCTGCGCTTTACGGTGGCTGGATGTGGTTGCGCGCACCCGATGAATTAACAGGCCGCCCCTATTGGATTATTGGTTTAGCTGCGCTCTCGGTCACATCGGCACTCAGCGGGAATCCATTAGGGGCTGTTGCCTGGGGATGCGCCCTCGTTCTGGTTGGAGGCGGGCTGTTTCTCGCATCGGTCCAACAACTTTGGCTAAACCGGGCCTTGCTCATTGGCGCGTGGTGTCTTTCTTCTTTTCCCTTTTCTTTAACAGCAAGCGCCTGGCTTGGCAATTTGGGCTTCTTCATTCCATTCGTTATTGCGGCACAAGCCCTTATCTGCGCAGGGTTTCTTCGTCATGCCCTGCGTCCATCTGGACGAGATACGTTCGACTCACAACCACGTTGGGCTCGCGCAGTATATCCAACTGGCATTCTTTTTCTGATCACGGTTCAAATCCTATTGGGTTTTTTCGGCTGGGACGGCGCATCTCAAATCGGCGCATGGGTACAAGCCATTATCGTTTCAGTTTTGACGTTTGGATTAGCTTGGGCAACACCGCGTTTTCGAGTACTGAACCCGATCCGCGCACACTGGGTAAGTTCAACAACAACCTCCCGTCCAGATAGTATCTACAGTAATATATGGGGGGTGTATCGAGCTATTGGAAGGGTCAGCCAGTCCATAAATAGTACGATTGAAGGGGAAGGCGGTATTATGTGGACATTGCTTTTTTTGATTATCTTCATATCTTTATTAACACAAGGGCTTCCATAGAATGACCTCTGAAATCATCTCATGGATCGCAGTTGGATTGATCTTCGCAGCCAGCACCGTCATGTTGATCAACCTTGACTGGCGCACAAACCTCGGTGCGCTGGCCATACTCTATCTCGCGGCTTTCTTGCTGATAACACATCACATGCCTTTTATAATGGCCTCTACAAAACTCATTACAGGCTGGATGGTGGTAACCGCATTGGGCATGACACGATTGAGTTTACAAACTGTCGAAAATGAGAATGGGGAATCCTTCTGGCCGCGTGGACAATGGTTCCGCTTGATCTTGATGTGCATTGTTGTGATCGTTACCATAGGGTCAACACCACGAATTGAAGCTATGATTCCCGGTCTTGGCTTACCGGTTATTGCTGGCGGGCTGATGTTGATCGGAGCAGGCGTTCTTCAACTCGGCGTAACCTCAAACCTGTTGAGTATGATCCTAGGTTTGCTTATCTTGCTGGCTGGTTTTGAAATTATTTATGCGGCTGTAGAAAGTTCGATCCTTGTAGCAGGTCTACTTTCAATTACCAGCCTCGGATTAAGCCTTACAGGTTCTTATTTAATGATCGCCGGTTCCTTTCCACATGATATGGAGGAGGAATTATGAGCGCGCCAGTTCTGTGGATCGGTATTCCCTTTCTTTCCGGAGCATTGATCCTGCTCTTTTTACGCGAACGGATTTCCCCTCTCATCGGCGGAATAGCAGCAATGGTTCTTGCGCTTATAGCGATGGCCATTCCGATCGATACCGCGCTGCTGCTTGGTTCAATATCAATAAAAATTTCTCCATCTATTGACTTCCTGGGACGCAGCTTTGCTCTTAACACCGCGGACGGCCCCCTGCTTGTGATCATATATGGCTTGGCCGCATTATGGTTCTTCGGGACAGAGGCTTCAGGCACCGCTAACCGTTTTGTATCTCTTGGCTTGATGATCGTGGCATTATTGACTGCTTCCATCGCAGTTGAACCTTTCCTTTTTGCGGCTCTGCTGCTTGAGATGGCTGCCATGTTAGTGATCCCCTTATTGGTACCGATGTACCAAAAACCCGGTCGCGGTGTAATCCGTTTCCTTATTTATCAAACGCTAGCAATGCCCTTCATCCTCTTTTCAGGATGGATGTTGGCAGGCGTGGAAGCCAGTCCGGGCGACATCAACACTACGATACAAGCTGGAACAATGCTTGGTCTGGGTTTTGCCTTCTTGCTCGGAATTTTCCCGCTCTACAATTGGATTCCCCTAATAACCGAGGAAGCGCCGCCTTATGTAGCAGGATTCCTGCTTTGGCTACTGCCGACTTTCACAATTATCTTCGGACTGGGATTTTTAGACCGTTACACGTGGCTGCGCACCTCGCCCCAACTTTCAAACGCCATCCAATTGGCGGGTGTATTCATGGTTGCCAGCGGCGGGATTTTTGCAGCTTTACAAAAACACATTGGGCGAATGATGGGATATGCGGCAATCGCTGAAACAGGATTACTCATCCTTGCCATGGGGTTAAGATCCACCGAAATTGTAAATGTCACATTCCTTCTCTTAATTCCACGCGGATTGGAACTGGCAGTCTGGGCTTTGGCACTTTCGATCATGAAACGCAAAGCCTATTCATTGCGTTTCAGCGAGGTCAAAGGATTGGCGCGCAGCTATCCGATCGCTGCTTCGGCAATTATATTTGCTCACCTTTCGATGACTGGTTTTCCCCTTCTGGCAGGTTTTCCCCCGCGGCTGGCCTTATGGCAGGAACTGGCGGGACAATCACTGGCGCTTTCATTTTGGTCGTTTCTGGGAATGCTTGGATTGCTTATGGGCGCGATCCGCACAATGGCTGTTTTCGTGACTGTCGAGGAAAATAAAGCCTGGGAGTTGAAAGAAACATGGGTGCAAATGCTCATGCTCGGGCTGGGTGTGATCGGTCTCTTCATCCTGGGAATTCTTCCACAAATAATACAGCCATTTCTCAAAGGTCTGCCCACTCTCTTCCTTCACCTGGGCAAATAAGCTGATTGAATGAGCGTGCTATAATTTCAATCATAATTTTTAACAAAAATATCGGAGTACAACATGGAATTCGAACAAATTATCAAGCGCCTTGAATGGCTGGATAAACAACAACGCGAGAATCAAGATACACTTACAAAAGTGAGTGCGCGCTTGGCCTCATTCGAAACCACGGTGGATGCCGTTTCGAAACAGATTAAACCGCTCAGCAAACAGATATCAGAAATCTCTCCCACTGCACAGCGCCTTGATCAATTTGAAGCACTGCTCACAAAACAGCGCAATGAATTCACAAAGCTGCTCGAAGAGAATGAAAAAGCGCAGGCGCTTGCCGAGAAGGAAAATGAAAACCGCTATAAGAATGAATTGATCGAGATCCAAAAATCGATCGTACAAGTCAAAGCTGCCACTGATCAGACGGAAATAAAAAAGCAGATCAAGGCGAGGGAAAACGAAATACAGCGGGTTCTAACCAACTTCAGCGATCTAAAAATGAAAGTGGATGAAGTCGTGCGGACAAAAGACGACGCAGTACACGCAGTCAAGGCGGTTGAAGAAACCCGTAAGAATGATCTTAAACGTATCGCCGATGTGCAAGGTGAAGTGACCGCCTTGCGCAAACGCATCGACGAAAACCGCGATAAAGCCACCATAACCGCCGACGGGCTAAAAAATGTCGAAAATCGTTTTGCAAGCCTGCTCTCCTCAGAACAGGAACGCAAACAAGCGCAGGCGGCATTCCTTGAACAACAGGCCATAGCACAGATTAACCGCGACCGCGCCTGGAAGGAATGGAAGGAAAAATACGAATCCTTCATAAAAGAATCCGCGAACCTTGACCTGCATATTCAAAATCTCGATGAGGCTCTACGTGGTGCGAAAAAAGCGCAGGAAGCGTATCTTGAACTCAACACAAAACTTGAACGCCGCATCAACGAAGTGACAGAAATGCAGCGTCTCGCGGAAGACCGTCTCAGACAGGAATGGGCAAGCTTCAAGGCAGACGATCAAAAACGATGGACTGGGTACAGCCTGTCAAACGAGGAATCCTTCCGCGACATTCGCAAGGATATTGCAAAAACGGAAGTGCGCTTCCCGCCGATCACCGATGCCCTGCAGGTCTTACAGGATCAATTGCAGCAGACCACTGATGTCGCTGAAAAAGAATTGCAGGATCTGATGAATGTGGTACATGAATGGATGACATCCTATCAACGCATCATGGGGCACGGCAAGAAGACCAAAAAGTAAAGCAGTAAATCATGCGAGTTATCGGTACGGCAGGTCATGTAGATCATGGAAAATCCACGCTGATTGCGGCGCTCACGGGCACGCACCCAGACCGTCTCAAGGAAGAACAAGCCCGCGAGATGACCATTGAATTGGGTTTCGGCTGGCTCACGCTCCCGAACGGCGAAGAAGTGGGGATCGTGGATGTACCCGGGCATCGCGACTTCATCGAAAACATGTTATCAGGCATCGGGGGAATTGACGCGGCATTGCTTGTCATCGCCGCAGACGAAGGTGTCATGCCGCAAACAAAAGAACACCTCGCGATACTGGATCTATTGCAGATTCCCGCTGGCATCGTGGTTCTCACCAAAATAGATCTCGCTTCAGACTCCGCCTGGCTTGATCTGCTGGAAATTGACATTCGCGGCGCTCTTGGTGGAACCGTCCTGCAAGACGCGCCTATCATTCGAGTCTCAGCAAAAAATAAAACAGGACTTGACGCCCTCATCACAAGTCTCAGTAATATATTGGAAGAAAAACCCGCGCGGCTTGACCTTAACCGTCCGCGCCTGCCCATTGACCGCGTATTCAGCATGAGCGGATTCGGTACAGTCGTTACAGGCACGCTCCATGATGGTCATTTTTCTGCAGGCGATGAAGTGGAAATTTTGCCAAGCGGAATAAAAGGAAGAATACGAGGACTCCAAACTCACAAGAAGAAAGAAGATCGTGCCACCCCCGGATCTCGAACAGCGGTCAACATTTCAGGAGTGGATACAGAATTAATTAATCGCGGGAATGTAGTCGTCCTTCCCAACCAATATCAAGCTACGAGAAGATTGGATGCACGTTTTCGTTTATTAGAAGATGTAGAAGCGCCATTAAAACATTCCAGTGAAGTCAAATTCTTTGTCGGCGCGAGCGAAACCATCGCGACATTGCGATTGCTTGGCGCTGAGGAATTACTGCCCGGTGAAGAAGGCTGGCTACAACTCGAATTGCGCGACCCCATTGTCACTGTACGCGGGGACCGATACATCCTGCGCCGTCCATCGCCAAGCGAAACGCTCGGAGGCGGGGTAATCATAGATCACCAGCCGAAAGGCAGGCACAAACGCTTTGACGAAAAGATTCTTAAATCACTTGAAGCGCTTGCTCAAGGCTCGCCTGAAGATATCCTATTCGAAGCAGCAATTGCGCTTAACATCGCTTCAGTAAAGGAGATGGTCTCCAAATCACGTTTGGAGACTTCAATTGCAGAAAAGACGTTGAAGGAATTGATCAATACTGGCCAGCTCATTCTTTTGGAAGATGTTCCGCCGTCAATTTCGAGCAACGCTCTCGCCATCCCGCTTCCGCGCTGGAATGAATTGCAAAACAGTACGATAAACACGATCAATGCCTATCATATACAATACCCGCTACGTCGTGGAATTCCACGCGAGGAATTAAAAAGCAAACTAAAACTCACGCCAAAAATATTCAATGCAGTCGTCAAGTTAAGTATTGAGAAGTCCGTATTTATTGAACATGGCAACTTTCTCACTCTGCCCAACCATGAGATCAAATTCAATGAGCATGACCAGCTTAAAATTAAAGGATTGATGCGAAAGTTCGAAGCGAATCCGTATGCGGGACCGAGCGTCAAGGAGTGTCAGAGCGA
This sequence comes from Candidatus Villigracilis saccharophilus, assembly GCA_016709305.1. Classification (GTDB taxonomy): domain Bacteria; phylum Chloroflexota; class Anaerolineae; order Anaerolineales; family Villigracilaceae; genus Villigracilis; species Villigracilis saccharophilus. Next base: position 3,521 of record JADJNA010000030.1, on the reverse strand, counting down.
AGTCGGCGAAGAAATTGTCAGCGCGCTACTTGAACTCGAAGAGTTATTTACTGTTTCACAGGATGTCATTTTTTGCAAACAAGATTATGATGACATGAAAAAAAAACTTAGTGATCAGTTTCAGCATCAGGAAAAGATCACACTAGCAGAAGTACGCGACCTTTTCAGCACCACCCGAAAATATGCCCAGGCATTTCTTGAACATCTGGATTCGATCGGTTTTACCGTGCGGGATGGTGATTTTAGAAAGTTGAGGAAATAATGTGCGGCAGATTTACTCTTACAGTTGACCCAGCCGAATTAAAAGACACGTTCGGAGATTATATTTTTCCTAATAAATTTTCACCACGCTTCAATATCGCACCGTCACAGCCCGTCCTCGCGATACCAAACGATGGCAAGAATACAGCTGATTTTTTCCTATGGGGGTTAATTCCATCCTGGTCGAAAGACCCGAGTATTGCGAACAAACTGATCAATGCGCGTGGTGAAACGATCGCGGAAAAACCATCCTTCCGCGGCGGATTTAAATACAAACGCTGTCTCATTTTGACGGATGGCTTTTACGAATGGAAAGCGGTTCAAGGTGAGAAAACAAAAACGCCTTATTTCATTCACATGAAAGATGGAAAACCATTCGCTTTCGCGGGGCTTTGGGATGAATGGCAATCGCCCGATGGCGGCGTGCTGCGCACCTGCACCATCATCACCACTGAGCCAAATGAATTAATGTCAACTCTTCACAACCGCATGCCTGTGATCCTGGATCGAGCAGATTTTTCTCAATGGTTGGATCCCGCACCTCATGCGAAGCATCCCGAAAGCCTACTCCCGCTCATTCGATCCTTCCCCGCCGACAAGATGTCCGCCTACCCGGTTTCGACAATGGTCAACAGCCCAGGCAATGACCGCGCTGAGTGCCTTTTACCCGCATAACCATAATCGTTAACCGTCACACCTGTCCTTCCGATGGAAGCAATCTCTCGCAATAGAAAGAAGACTGCTTCACCGGAGAGTGTTCCTCCCCGCAATGAAGAAAAAACATGTCTAAACTCCGCATCCTCCTATCACAACGCTTTCCCGCGCTGGCCTCTCGAGACTTTGCCATCTTCTGGGTGGGACATTTGTTTTCGCTGATCGGCACCTCCATGCAAAATACGGCGCTGCCACTGCTGGCGTATCGTATCAGCGGCCGTCCCTTTGACCTGGGATTGATCGGTTTTGCAACGACCCTCCCCACTTTTTTCCTGGCCCTGCCCGGCGGAGTTTTGATCGAGCATGTCGATAAGCGTAAAGCGATTATTTTTTTACAAACCATCATGATGCTGGATACACTTGTGCTTGCATTTCTCGCATTAGGCGGCACAATCCAGATATGGCAAATCGTTATCACGTCCCTCATCCTGGGTACGGCAAGCGCATTTGAGATCACAGCACGTCAAGCCATGCTGATCGAACTGGTCGGGCGTGAAGCACTACCGAACGCGATCGCACTACAATCCACAGCCTTTAATCTATCCCGTGTGCTCGGCCCTTCACTTGTCGCACCTATATTACTTTTATCTACAAAAAATGGAGAAGGCTGGGTCTTTTTGCTCAATGGGATTAGTTTTGGGGCAATCATTATCGGCTTATTTTTTGTGCACGCAAAATATAAAGCTCCTGTCATGCCGCGCACACGTTCCATTATGGAGGAATTTCGTGAAGGTACGCAATATCTCGTAAAGAATTCATCGGTGGGATTAATCATTGTCCTGGCGGCTACGATTGGTATCCTTGCCATGCCGATCACCCAGCAATTACCCGTCGTTTCAAAAGACCTGCTCGGGCAAATTGGAGACACCAAAAGCGTTGTAGACCTGAGGAATAGTCTGCTTTACACAGCGCAGGGAGTCGGCGCATTGACAGCGGCTTTCTCCATCGCGATGAACAATACCGCACGCTGGCGCGGACTTCGTTTGATCCTGGGAGAAGCAGCTTTCATTCTGGGGATGATCGCGATCCCATTTTCGCATTCATTATGGCCAACCTTGATCATTATTGCATTGATGGGTTGGGGCGCGGTCACACAGCTCGCTACGATGAACACATTGATCCAGTTACAGGTACCGGATTATTTACGCGGACGTGTCTTCAGCATTTATCTTTGGGCACTACAGGGAGTGGCGCCATTCGGCAGCCTGTTAATCGGCTGGATGACACAGGAATTCAGTCTTTCATACACAGCTTTGATCTGTGGAACTGTCTCGCTCGCCATTATTGGCGGAATTCAGGTATTTCAACCAAAAGTCAGGCAAGCGGCGGGTTAACGCAGGATTAGCGTTTAGCACACTCCTTGACTGTGATTTTTTGCCCATGTTATGATGAATAATATGCAAAAAGATTTTAAAGAAGAACCTCCAAGATCAGATATAAAACAGGATCAAATCCCCGCCCCCACCCATCGGCGCAGTCTATTCACGCGCTGGATGAACAGCCTCGTGCAAATGGGGTTGGGCGAATCATTATTGCGGATTGGAACAAATCTATTTTCCATTATTGCGATCGGGATTGTGATCATGCTGGTGCAGGCTTTTTACCGTCAGACGCCAAATACATTTTCAGGAAACAGTGCGCAGGTCTCAGGTCCCACGCCGACCGCTGTTGTTGCCGTCGGTTCAATTCCAGCAGTGGATGTGCCGGTGATTTCTGGAATTGCGCGCGGCGCGCAGATCCACACGAACATCCCATCACGTCCAAGGGATGAGATCACAACGTACACCGTCCTGGAAGGCGACACGGTCTTTGGTATCGCGGAACGATTTGGCCTTGAACCGCAAACCATTTTGTGGGGAAATTACAATCTATTGCTGGATGACCCACATTCGTTGAATCCCGGACAAGAGTTGAATATTCTGCCAGTGGACGGCGTTTACTGGGAATGGCTTGGCGGTATTCCTTTTGGACAATGGGCAAATTTTTACGGCGTCACCGCGGCGGACATTATCGAATACCCCAGTAACAATATTGACCCAAACACAGTCGGCGACTTTGAAAACGCGAACATCAAGACCGGTACCTGGTTAATAATTCCGTATGGAAAGAGGGAATTTATTAGCTGGAGCGCGCCGCTAGGCGTGACGCGCGAAAACCCATCCTCAGCCCGCGTCATGGGCGAAGGCGCCTGCGGACCGATCAGCGGCGGGGCTGTGGGATATGGCGCATATATTTACCCAACAAATAAACATTATCTGTCAGGGTTTGATTATTCAGAGCAAACTAATCACCGCGGGATCGACTTGGCAGGCAATGAAGGCGAAGCAGTCTACGCTTCTGATGCCGGCGTGATCGTTTATGCGGGCTGGAATGATTATGGATATGGGAACATGATCATGGTCGATCATGGAAATGGATTCCAATCCTTGTATGCCCACTTGAGCGCGCTTAATGTCGGCTGCGGACAAAGTGTTGGGCAAGGCGAGGTGATCGGCGCGGTTGGATCTACAGGACGATCTTCAGGTCCGCATTTGCATTTTGAATTA
>JADJNA010000029.1 GCA_016709305.1 Candidatus Villigracilis saccharophilus | reverse complement strand
TTCAAGAACCCTGATCATACAGCACGCCGCTTCATCATGTGGATCGAAGAAGCGCCCGGCAATGCCTTGCTCGGACTCGCAGATACGCTTGGCCTTGACGATCAAATGGTCGCGGTCATCAACTGGCTGTCGCGCCGCCGCGGACGTTCACCAAAAAGTTCCTGCTGATCCCGCGGAGTAGACGCCATGCTCGCGCAATTATGTGGACGTTTCCCCCATGGCAGTCATCGGCGCGCGATGAAAGCTGGCACCATGGCATTCGCAGACAATATGATCTGGTGAAATATTTCGATGTGATCGTTAGCGGGCTTATCCGCGGAACATGCCAAACCCTATCCGATCCCATCCTGCTCGCTGCCCAAAAGATGAACGTCTCCCCGCAAAACTGCCTGATGATCGGCGATACTACTGTGGATATCCGCGCCCGGTGGTCGATCTGCGGGCGCACAGACGGTTCGGAGTCCTATGCGGATTTGGCGAAGGCTGAGCTAAAGAAAATGGGCGCGGATATGATCCTGAAAGACACAACAAAATTATTGGACATACTGAACTGATCACTTCACATGGAATGCTTGAGGTGTTCAAGTATAAAAATTTCTCGGTGTAACCATTGGGGAATTTCATCTGTTTCAAGTAATGATCGGTTCAGCAAAATTGCTTCATCAATGTTGATCCACAGCAGTTTGAAAGCCCAGGTCTTTTCATATTCATCAATTTCTGCGAGCCCAAACTCCTCCCTTATCTGACAGAAATAATAATACGATGTCATCTTAAAGCATCGTACTCCTTTTTCCTCGGCGAATTTGTATTCAACAACCGCGCCAAACTCGCCATCCACACTGAGCAGGGAGTGCGCCGCATTCTTCCAGCAGTTCACGCGCCAATGCCTGCTGGTGATGCGAACTCGCCCGCATCCACCACCGCCAGGAAATTTATAGTCACCTACGTTCGAAGAATACACCATCAGCAATTCATGTCCCACGCAGGATAACGGCGCGCACGGCAGTTCGGTGGACGTTTTGCCGTGGTATTTATTCCTTCAGCGCGATGAATTTCAGTGAAGGGATTTGCATAACGAGATTTATCTCTTAAAATAAAAGGGCTGCCTTTTTCAGGCAGCCCTTGCATTGATCGTTACGGTTTCAAAAACACCAGCGGAATTTCACGGTGGTCGTTTTCGTATTCCCCCGTAATTGGGTGCAGTGGAAACGATCAGTCGTATAACGGTCTGCGCGCCGCGCCCAAAATGAGTCTCGGGCGTGACCTTCATCTTTTATCCTTGACCTGTATCGTCATCACCTGGATTGCCCTTGATGTTGCGTGATACCACGAGGATCTTGTCGTTTCCGCTATTCGAGGCGACGATGATATATCCGCCATCGCGTTCAAAATATCAAGCGGAGCCGATAGGATTTCCACGGACTTGCGTCCTTTGGTGGTAAGGATCAGGACTTTTTTTAAATTGGCCATTTCACCGCCAAACTTTCCGCCAGTGATGCGATACATGACATGAAACCAATAAACAACGATTATGAATTTCAAAATATTTTCTCCATAAGTACGGGGCGAGGCATTGCGACTCTCTAATCACTCCGGGCTGCGACTTCTTCCTGTTTTTTGAATTGACTCATATACAGATCGTAATAGAAACCTTGTTTGTTCAGCAGATCATCGTGTTTGCCGCGTTCGATGATCTGTCCATCTTTCAGAACGAGGATCATATCGGCATTGCGGATGGTGGAAAGGCGATGCGCGATGACGAAGGAGGTGCGGCTTTGGAGCAGCGCGTCAAATGCTTTTTGGATGAGGCGCTCGGTCCGTGTGTCCACGCTGGAAGTTGCTTCATCGAGAATGAGAACTCTCGGGTCTGCGAGAGCGGCGCGCGATCGAAAGCGGCTGTCTCTGTCCCTGAGAAAGACCCGAGCCGCGCTCGCCTAAACTGTCTGATATTTTTCGGGCAGGCGTTCGATGAAATGAATCCGCGTTGACAAGTTTTGCGCCGCGAGACTTCTTCGTCGGTGGCATCAGGACGCCAAAGCCGGATGTTAGTCCATGACGGGCGCTGAACGAGGAATGTATCCTGCAGCACAATGCCCACCTGCTTGCAGATCGATTCGGCGGTGACATCGCGCACATCCACGCCGTCAATCTTGACCGAGCCGTGCGTTACATCATAGAAGCGCGGAAGTAAATTGATAATGGTAGTCTTGCCCGCACCCGTCGGGCCAACGATGGCGATGGTTTGCCCAGGTTCTGCGGAGAACGAAACTTCCTTCAAAACTGGCACTCCATCTTCATATTCGTGTGAGACTTCAGTGAACTCAACCTTGCCTTTGATCTCAGTCATTGCCTTGGCACCGGGCTTATCTACCACGGCGGGCTTTTCGTCGAGATGTAAAGATACGTTCCGCGCCCTGCGATCGCTGTTTTGGATATTCGTCCACAACACAGCGATCTGTTGAATGGGTTGATTGAAACGCTGCACATAAGCGAGGAAGGTAATAACCAGACCAAGTGTGACGGTCGTGCCGAAAAGCGAGTCGCCTGTCAGCAGATACCAGCCGCCCACGCCTGTGACGATGGCTAGTCCGATATAGGAGAATGCTTCAAGGGTTGGCGCCAATGCGGATGTGTAAGCCACAGCACGAACATTCGCATCACGATTCGCAGCGTTAACTTCCTTGAACTGTTCGATGTTTTCATCTGCGCGGTTGAAGGCTTGCACTTCGCGGACTGATGAAATAGTTTCTTGTAATTCAGCGTTGACGTTGCCGATCTCTTCGCGGCTCTTGCGGAAGGCTTTGCGCGCCTGTCCTGAGAACCAGACAGTGGCAATGAACATTAGCGGCGAGACAGCCAGTGAAAGCAAAGCGAACGGCAGGCTGGCGGTAAGCATGTTATAGGCTACCCATACCAGCAACAGAATTCCGCTGAATACGTTGACGAGCGCAAATGAAAATGCCGCTCAATCGCGGATCATTCGTCCTGATGCGGCTCATCAGGTCACCCGCTTCATGCTCGGAGTAGTAACTAAGCGAGAGCGTGTGTAACTTCTCAAATACCTCCACGCGCAGGGAACGGAGAACGTGTTGTCCTGTCCATGCCATTGCGAAGAAGGTTGCGCCGGTGAGGATTGCGCCAATTACATACAATGCAATGACGATCAGGATCAGGCGGAACATGCCTGTGATGCGCTCAGCATTCGTTGCCGTTGCCAGGTCGGGAGTGGTGTATCCGCCGAGGTGATAGGCTTTGTATACGATCTGGCGCGAATACGATAACGTGGACGGGTCTTCGGTTGTCCCAAGCCAGCAGGAGGAAACTGCTTTTTGGTCTGAAGCAGTGGTCGGCGCGAGCTGAGCGAAGGCACTACTTCCAGCAGGTACGAGGAAACAATCCGTGGCTTGTCCCATTAATTCAGGAGAGGTCACTTGAGTCCAGGTGGAGATGACAACGAAGACCACCGCCAGAACAATCATGTACCAAAATTGGCCGAAGTATCTGCCGAGGCGACCGAGCGTTTCGCTGAGGTTGCGCGGCTTCATTGTTTCTTGATTGAGAAAACCACCAGCGCGGCCGTGCATCATAATGCCACCTCCGCTACCGCATCATTCTGATGCGAGAGGATTTGTGAGTTGTAAATTTCAGCATAGATCGGTTCTTCTTCCATGAGTTGAGCGTGTTTGCCCTGTGCCACAACTTCACCTTTTTCAAGCACAAGAATTTTGTCGGCGTTCATCACGGTGCTGATACGCTGCGCGATGACGAAGGATGTGCGGCCTTTCATAAGAGTTTCAAGCGCTTCCTGAATATGCGACTCAGTGGCGACATCCACACTGGAGTTGAGTCGTCGAGGATCAGAATTCGCGGGTCGAGTAATAGCGCGCGAGCGATGGCAACGCGTTGTTTTTGTCCGCCGCTGAGTGTTGTTCCGCGTTCACCGACGTGTGTATTGTATCCGTCGGGGAAGGACATGATGAAATCATGCGCGGCCGCGGCTTTTGCAGCGGATTCAATTTCTGCGTGTGTGGCTTCGGGTTTGCCAAAGGCGATGTTCTCGCTGATCGTGCCGCTGAACAACGTTGTCTCTTGAAGCACGATGCCGATCTGCGAACGAAGCGAGTCGAGCGTGACATCGCGCAGGTCGTGACCGTCAATGGTGATTCCGCCTTCGGTGGGATCGTAGAAGCGCGGGAGTAAATTGATAATGCTGGTCTTGCCTGAACCTGTCGCGCCGAGCAATGCAACCGTCTCGCCTGATTTGACTTCAAACGAAACATTCTTTAGCACAGGCTCGCCGCCGCCGACATAACGGAAGGTGACGTTCTCGAATTTCACATCGCCTTTCACGGCGGGGAGTTTCGATGCATTGGGCTTATCCACGATGTCGCTCTTGGCATCCAGAATTTCAAAGATGCGGTCAGCGGATGCGGCGGCCTGTCCCATTTGCGTGACGATCATGCCGAACATCATGATGGGGAAGAACAGATACATCAGGTAGAGTGAAAATTCCTGCCACGCGCCAATGGTCAATGTGCCAACAATAATTTGCTTGCCGCCCACATAAAGGATCGCAGCCTGACCAAGATTCGCGATTAAGCAATACCAGCGGAAAGAGGAACGTGAACAAACGATTAACCGCGATGGCTTGATTCATTGTGTCATCTGCGGCGGCGCGGAATTTCGTCTGCTGTTCCTTCTCGCGCGTGAAAGCCTTGATCACTTTGACGCCCGCGAGATTTTCCTGCAAGACCGTGTTCAAGGTTGAAAGTTTTATCTGCACTTTCGTAAACAGCGGCTGGCTGAGTCCCGCGAATACGCCGAACAACACAATCGCAATCGGCAAAATCGGCATGGCCGTCCATGCCAGCGAAACGTTTGACGAGAACAAAATGATCACCGTGCCAGAAAGCAAAATCACCGCGCCAACAAGCTGTAGCAAACCCTGTCCGATGAACAGGCGTACCTTCTCCACATCGTCCGTCGCGCGGATCATCAACTGACCCGTTTGATTTTTATCGTGATACGCAAACGACAAATTTTGGATCTTGGCATACAGATCGTTGCGCAAATCATACGCGACCGACTGTGAATTTTTCTCCGCCCAATACGCTTGCAGGAAGGAGAACAGTCCGCGCAGAAGGGCGAATCCGATGATCGCGACAAGAGCAGTTATCAGGGCGCGGGGTGCGTTTCCCAAATCCGCTTCCAACGTGGCCTTGAGTTGGTCCAGCGTTAAGGCAGAGTCGTAGTTGAGGGCTTCGAGAATCTTCGGCAGCACCGTGCTGACAAACGCAGCGGGGATCTGATCCAGCGCCTGCAAGACCTGGTCCGCGAGAAATCCACTGGTGACCGCATCGATCACATTGCGGATCATACGCGGCACAGCCAGCTGTGAGAGAGTGGCGATCACGAGAAAGATATACGGCAAAATAGCCTGGCTCTTGTAATGGGTCAGGTATTTGACGGCGCGCCAATACCTTAAAGGATGTTTTTTTGGCGCTTTGCGCGGGGTGGATTTTGGGTCGCGGTTGCTTGCATAGGATTCCTTTTTCGACTTACGATTTACGGTTTTGGATTTACGATTTCCTTTCCTTGGCGGCTTTCGTTAAAAGGGTCAACGCTTCGCTGACCTTCTTTTGATCTTCGGCGCTCAAGGTGTTTGCCAGATCATCCATCCAGCGATAGCGTTCTTCAATACCTTGCTGGATGAGCTGCGAGCCTTTGGTGCTCAAGGTCAACAGTTTAGCGCGGCGGTCGCTGGGATCTTCAGCGCGTTCAAGGTGACCCGACTGCACAAGCTTCTCCACCAGTTGACTGGCGGCTGCGGCGGAAATATCAAATCGTTCGCTGACCTCAGACATGCCGCACGGACCCTTGTGATGCAGCTGCATCAGGATGCTGAATTGCGGCATGGACAACCCTGTGCTTTTGGCAAAGTGATTCCATCCGCGCATGGAGCGGTGCATGAAAAACGTCCATCCAGGCACGCAGGGTTTGGGAAAATTGGAGTTTATCGGTCATAGTTAAAGCCTTCTTTTTAGTTAAGCAGGCTGAACTATATACGCGAGTTAAGTATTGGTCAAGAATGGGATAAGAGAAGTGTTAGAGGAATTAAGGAGTGGTTTGATCTTTCCAGAAATTATCTCTGCTTTGATTCTTTCCAGCACCGACTGGATCTCTGCGGGTAATTTATTTGTTGAAGACAACCCAGCTTCCCTGTTTTCAGCGTGCCAACATGATACCCGCCCGAGAACAAATTGTTCACGATCGCGTTTGACGCCTGCGTAACACTAACGTCAAAGCGTTTTCAATACTGGTAAGGATAATATCCGCAAATTCCGGATTGGTTTCGCCCAATCTGTATCCACGCCTGATCCAGGCGTTGCCTTGCTCTTGAATCTCAGCACCCGCCCCAATGCCTACACTTTGACCGGCCACCGGTAGAATCACATCCGCGCCCGCATCCAATAATTGACGCGCCGCCTGCCTGCCTTCAACAGAGCAGCAGAATCCGCCAGTGAATAAGCCTTCGTGCTTATCCACATCCCAGCCAATGACCTTCACATTCGTTCCCTTTTGTTGGTTGTAGTATTTTACGCCGAGGGTAAAGCCGTCCATGAAACTGGTGACGGGCGGGATATCAATGCCGCCAAAAACACCCACCTTGCCGGTCTTTGTCACCGAAGCGGATAGATAGCCAGCCAGGAATGCAGCTTGATCGGTGGCATACTCCTGCACCCAGACGTTTTCCAGGGGCGGGTCAATGCCAAAGTCCATCACCATGAAGCGTTGATTTGGATTGACTTGCGCGGCGGTTTGGAGTTGTTCAAGTAAATTCCCCGGTGATATGATCAAACGGCAATCCGCATCCGCAAATGTTTTTACGAGTTTGGAAAAATCAGATACGGAGGAGGATTGAAGCACAGTGGCTTCCCAGTTATGCGTCTGGGCAGATTCCTGAATGCCTTTGTAGATCAGTTCATTGAAATAGTTGTCGTTCAAACCGCTGGAGTTGGTGATCTGGCAAATCCTTCCGTTGATCGTTGCAGGCAATGGAGTGATCGTTGGTACGGCAGGGTTGCCTCCGCAAGTCTGTGATGCCGTGCAAATATTTTAGGCATTCTTCATCCGTGAGGCGGCGGGGAGCGCGCGACTGCCGGGTTTGACCAAGTCATCGACCTGCATAAGATAGATGCGCGCTTCATGGTCGCTACTTGCGGCAAGGCGCGAACCATTCGAGTTGAACGCAAGGCTGTTCACCCCAGAGCCGTCTCCAAAGAAGGCGATCAATTCCTGTCCGTTTTCACATCCCGTAATTTTGTTGTTCCATCACGACTGGCGGTGGCGAGTCGGGCTCCATCACGGCTAAAGGCAACGGATGTGACTGTATTGGAGTGCTCAAGGCGATACTGTGCTTCAGCGGTCATTGCATCCCAGATTCGTACCGTGCCGTCGAGGCTGGCGGTTGCGATCAAGCGGTCGTCCGTACTAAAGGCAACGGAAGTCACGCTATTACTATGTCCGCGTAATAGGAAGGGATTGCTGCCCGTCACAAAATCCCTGACCTGCACCGTTCCATTTTGCAGGCCGATGGCAAGTTCTGGGTTCCGCTAAATTAAATGCAAGCGATTGAGCACCGACTGGCAGGTTAACAGGGAATAATAGCGAAGGTGTTATTTGGGACATATCCCAAATATTTACCTTGTAATCGTTGCTCGCGGAGACAAGCCACTTGCCATCCGGGCTGAAGATGAAGGCGTTGATCAGACCGGTGTGGGCCGACCATGTATAAATTTCGGTCTTTGAGGCGGGATTTAAAAGTGCCAGACTAAAGTCATTGCGCGCGGCAGCAATTAAGTTTCCATTGGAACTGTAGGCGAAGGCCGTGATGTTGCCTGCATCAGCGGAAAGGGTCTGGATTTTATTCCCCGGAAGATGCATCCCAAATATTTACAACTCCGCCTTCGATGAGCGCGATTTGATCGCCTTTGGGATTGAACAAAATTTGCCCGCCGCTGCTTGCGTAAGTAAGTCAATTCCTCATGTTCAGGCGTGACATCCCAGACCCGTACCATGCCGTCGTCGCCCGGCAGTCACAAGGCGCGTACCATCCGGGCTGAACGCGGCAGAAAACCGTGCCTGTGTGACCTGCGAGTGTGAATAAGGCTTCTCGAGTATTTACGTCCCACACAATTACCTTTCTATCATCACCGCCTGTGGCAAGCAAAGCCCCGTCGGGGCTGTAGGCAACCGCATGTAAGGTACTGAGATGACCATCAAGTGTGGATTTTTTTTTCAGCGGTTACAGCACTCCAGATCACTGCCTTGTCCTGACTGAGCGTTGCAACACGCTGGCCATTTGGGCTGAACGCGGCGTTCCATACCCAATCCGAGTGACCGAGTGTCAGCAATTCTTCGCCGGTGGATGCGTTCCAAATTCGCGCGGTTTTATCATCGCTGACCGTGAGCAGTCGCTCGCCATCGGGCTGAAGTACGCGAAAGAAACATAATCGGTGTGGCCAGGAAAATCCGCCAACGCATGCCCCGATTTTAAATTCCATATGGTTGGGAGGTTACCATTCGCGACCGTGGCGAGACGCGCACCCTCCGGGCTGAACGTGATCGATGTGGTCGCCTCCATCTGGCTGGGAACATCGACCTCGATCCCTGATGACGCATCCCATATTTTGACTGTTCCATTTGCCATGACTGTGGCAAGCACTGTCTATCGGACTGAACTCTGCATATACTCCGTCAACGCTGAAAAGCAGACCGCCAGTTTTCACATCCCAAATATTGACAATATTTTCATTGCTATCGGTTGCAATGTGCATTCCATCGGACTGAAATCCACACTAATAGGTGCTCCCGGTTCATGGGTGGGATGACCAGCCGTATACAGGAAGCCAATACAGCTTGATGCAAGGCATTTTCGGCTTCGAGGTTTGTTCTTTCCCAAGCGCCTCCAATGCAAGCGGGATACTGAGTACAGGGTCGCTTTCAGATTGTTGATGGATGCGGCTGCCAGTTCGCGCGACGCAGCAATACGGCTGACGATCTGCGATCGCCAGCCAAAAAAAACTGCCACGATAGCCATAAGGATCGCTGCGACAAAAGCCATGCCAAGATGCACAGCGCGCCTCCGCAGTTGCGTCGCAGCATGAGCCTGCTCCTCGGCGCGTTTGCCTTCCACCTCTGCCAGTTTTTGCGCGGCCTCTAATTCGCGCTGTCGGCGTATTTCCTTTTCAATCGCTTCCCGTTCCACAAAGCTACGAGATTCTTTTAAGAATGAACGTTCCAGGTCATTGATTTCCTCTTGATGACTTGAGAGCCATTCCAGAGCCTGCGCTAGGCGCGCGCCGCGATACAACACATCATTTTCGTAATTCGAAGTTTCCCATTCTTGCGCGGCATGGGTCAAATGACGGTGCAGACGCAGGCCCTTCGCGGTTTCTTCCAACCAACCTCTCAACGTGGGCCACTCGCGGATCAATGCCTCATGGGCGACTTCAGCGGAATCTTCTGCGGTTGTGATGAGGCGCGCATCTGCCAATGCTTTCAATACATTCCGGGTACTGGAAGGTTCTTCGGTTTTCAATATCAATTCCTTGAACGAGGCCCTGGCGGCGCGTGTCGCTGGCGGCGGTTTCATCGCTGAGTTCGGTTGAGCGTAAAAGATGCGACGGGCAATGGCGCGCTGGTCAATTGTGGATTGGTCGCTGATATGGATTCAGCTGTCTCGGCAATGGCCCTGCACCCGCCTGAAGAGGTGTATCCGCTCCAGTGTCATCATGCGTGCTCGTCTTCTTTGCCATGTTTAATATAGCGCGTGAGAAAGCAAAGGCAGTGCTCCTGGTTCATGCCCAACATCGTGCAAAAGCACATCCACCAGGCCGGTCTCGAACTCCCAGCGTTCCCGCCGCGCAGGTTCTTCGATGGCGCGCCGCATCTCATCATCTGTCATCGCGCCGATATATTCCTGTTGACCGGCCAGCGCTTCACGTAATTGGATATAGTTCGCGCAGTGGGCATAGAAGTCTGCCCGCAAAGGTAATGGCAACGAAAATATGGCCGTCGGTTCGGACGCCTTTGTGAGCAGGTTGCTGATGAACGCGCATCTCTCTCTTCAGGTGACAGAGGCGAATGTCTCTTCAAATTGGTCCACGACCAAAAGCAAATATGATCCATTTTTTATGCAGTGACTCAAACTCTGCGAGTCGCTGAGCATGTCTTTTATGAGTGAAGCAATTTCATTTTCCTGCGCCATGCTGTTTGCCAAACTCTCCAACGGATGCGCTGTCGGTGTGATGATCTGGATATTCCAATCTGTAGAGATCTGATTCCATCTTAGGGCTGGCACAAGTCCCGCCCGCACAAGAGACGATTTGCCGCTGCCCGATGCGCCCACCGGCAAGGGAACCGCATCGCGCTCCCAGTTAAAAATGAGGCGTTCGGTTAGTTTGGAGGTCAGAGTTTCGCCCTACAAATAAGTCCGCGTCACTCTCATCGAAGTAATTCGTCTTAGGACACAAGCCCAAGCGGGCGCATCCTCACGGCGGACATTGGCAGCAGGTCAAGCAGGCGTGCGACCGTTTTGGATTCATCCTCGATGGCAAGCGCTGTAATGAAGCGCAACATGTCGTTAGGAATATCCGGCAGACGCAGGTTCTGTTCGAGGCGGCTGATCTGTGCGTCACTGTATCCGACAGAAGCTGCCAGCTCCATTTGCGTCAACCCGACACGGCGGCGCAGGAAGCGCAGCAGGTCTCAAAGGTGGTGAATTTTTCAAGTGTGGTGGCGGGAATTGAAGCGGTCATGCCTATAATAGCATATTTCAAAGAGTTTGGAGAATTTTGGCGAAATGGCGGGTGAACGAAATTCCACATGCACATTTGGGGCATACACGGCGCGTGATCGCGCTGAAATCAACCATGAGGAGAAAAAATGAAAAGCAAAATATCATTGAACTTGTTAGCTGGTTTACTGTTGGTCTCGATCGCATTGACTGCCTGCGGCGGCTCCACAAAATTTCCAGGAAATTCGAAGGCAAACAGTATGAATTCGGCATCGAGTTGAAAGACGATGGCAGTTTCTCTGTTTTTGCCAGCGACACAACGCTTATCACAGGCACATACAAGGTAGATGGTAATGTTTTCACAGAGACATCAACACTGGCGGATGCAGCACCAATGTGGATTCAATTACACCTTCGATGGAAAAACCTGACGTTTTAATATGCCGGTAACCTGGAGGATGACGCAGACTGTACCGGGCGCTACGCAGATTTCAATAACGTGACTTATACTTTGCAAAAATAATACTATATCTTCTAAAAAATATGGGGTGTTCTGAAAGAATGAGCAGCTCAAAAAATAAACCCACACGGCCATGAGATAAAAAAGCTGGCGGAGATCATTCCGCCAGCTTTTTTTTGCAAATTATTCGCAATACACGCCCTCACTCCAGATTCACTTTTTCAAACCTCTGAGATGAAAATTTCGGAAACCGATATTATTCTTGACGTACCTAAAGATGCCCCGCCTCCCATCTGACTTAACGCAACTTTCGCAAAGCAGGCAGCATACGCCCGATTTCATTGAGGTGCACAAAAGCATGGCGCGTCGCTGGCATCAATAGCAAATTCGTCTGAGGATGTCTGCCCCAATATTTCAAAAGCCACTGCGCCTGCTCTCGTACCGTACCGTCTTCCAGCAGGCGTGCCAATCGTTGCGGCGCGGGCTTCTCTTTAAGCTTCTCAAAATTAAGCTTACCTGCTATTTGACGGGTTCGCTTTCCAACCGCCAGCCGATACGCCAGCAATCCATTCAGATTCACCGATTCGCTCAGTACGCGGATTTCTTTTGCGGTCATTTCATTGCCCACATCCACAAAGAGACTATTTGTCTTACTCTGCCAATCTCCCCGATAAAATACTTGCGGCGCGTCCGCCAAAAGAACGTTCATCGTCACATCTTCAATGCGTGTGATATGCCACAGCATCCAGGCGACTGAGTTTGCCCGTCCCGCGGGGATATGGCGCATTTGCTTATCTGACAACCCGTGTAAAACGTTGTCTTGAAATGATCCATACCCGCCCAGTTTGGCTGTGTGTACCATCCCGTGGTGACCTATAAAAAGCTCAATGGCTTTTGAAAAGTCTTGAGCGCGCTCAAGCTGACGGCGCAAAAGGGAGTGTTGGTCATTCCAATATTTGCGGTCAATCAATGCATGATCATCTTTCATGGGACTCTCGAAAAGTTTATATTCCCAACTGGTTTTGATTCTTCTTCATTTTCTCCGCCAGCTTAAAAATATATTTTGATGTGATTTTTTTTATTTTTGGATTTTACCCGCGAGGCATTAATAAAAACTTCCGAAGTTTGGTTTGTCTATCTTACCCGTGTAATATTGACGCATTTTGGAACACGGCTGGGGGGAGTGTATGCGCAGCCGAACTGATATGTATTCTCAAACCGAAAAATGATCAACGACTCGGTCACGCCAAACTCGGACAACGGCCTTGTCACAGGCAGGCTGTCCACGTCACTGCTCCATTCAAGAGTATAGGGACCTTTTGCATAGGTGGAAAATCCGTCCACGTCAATGAGCGGTGCGGGCAGGTCTGCCCCATTTTCAACGGCGGATATTCCTTCCAGCAGGAGGGTGTTCCCATCCTGTAACGCCAGACGAGCCTCAGGAGCAAGCATCGAAAACCTGCCGCCGATGACAGCCACGGCAACCAGGATCAACAAGGCGAGGAAGGGACGCCCTCCCCTGCCGCTCGAGATGGATGCTGCCCGATCGAAATTATTCAACACCCAGCGCAAAAACAAAGTCAGCGGCAGGTAAATGATCAGGCGCGGCAGGAAGGTGAACAAAAACAGGAAGAACGAGGTCACACCTTCTGACACGCCTGAATTAAGATAAGCCTGTATGGAACTCAGGGTGACAATGAAAAGGGACCCACCCAGCAAACCCCAGAAAGATTCTTCATCCCATGCCACGAGCATTCCCAGAAGGCTCATGGCGGTCATGGTCAGCACAATGGTGGTCACACGCCCCAGCGGCAGCTCAAACAGCGGCACCCCGGGCAGCATCCACGAATTGATGTATTCCGAAGTGATCGCGAAGGGTATGCCGAAGACCAGACCGATCATAAATCCATAAATTCGACGTTTACGGTCGCTCATTTTAAAACTCCAAAGTTAATGATAAAGAAATTGAAATTAATTATAGTACTGGATTCCCCGTCCAATAAGAAGCAGATCTTCGGGGGCATCGGTTCCATGAGATGAGTCGTGCCCGCCATGATCTGAGGTGACAATGATGATCGTATCTTCATACATGCCGCGGTCTTTTAATGCATCAAGCAGCACGCCTAATGTCTTATCATCTTTTGTATAAGCCTTCAATTGTTCGCGCGACATCCAGCCTTCTTCATGCCCCGCCAGATCACCATTTGGGAAATGCACAAGCATGAGATTGAAACCAGTTTTGATCTGATCAAGAGCAAGTCTTTCAATACTGGTGAAATCGTCGATCTTGTCGGTCTCATCCACGAAGGCAAAAAAGTCCGTGCTGGGCGGCTCGGTGACCTGACGTAGTTTTTCCTTGCCGACCACCATCGCGGTTTGAAGTCCTGCTCCATGCGCCAGATCAAAAATATCGGTGCCGCGCGCATACCCATTTTGAGGCACATATTCATTCCAGCGCACGATATGTTTCGCGGGGCACATCCCTGTCAGCATAGAGGCGTGAGCGGGCAGGGTCGAACTGGGCATGATGGTCTGTGCATTAAGGGTATACGCTCCGCTTTGCATGAGCGCCATGATATTGACCATGTTGGCTTGAGCAATCGCATCTGGACGTAATCCGTCAAAGCTGACGATCAACACACGCGAGATCGCCGGGGTGGGCGTAAATGTTAATGTGGGAGAAGGGGTCTCGGTGGCGGGCGGCGGCGTACCGCTTGGGACAAGAGTCACAACGAGGGGCGGAGCAACTGTCGGCGGCGTAGGTGAAGCGAATGACCCGCACGACTGCAAAAAAACAATAACGAGAGTCAAAAGCCAGTTACGAAAAACAGGTTTCAGGGTGTTTCTCCAAAAAAGAATTTACCCCGGTCAATGGTCATTCCATTGATGGCAGGGCCATTGAACGCTTTCCGGATGGATTTTAAGTCTTGGTTCTCCGAAAGCTTCGTAAACAGGAATGCCATCCCAATCAGCTTGTTGGGGGAAGCCTAATCCGTAAGCCACTGTGGCGGCTGTGTCCATGGTATGCAACAGCGCATTGATTTCACTGGGAACGATCTCCGGCCCGGATGCGATCCAGGGAATACGGTAGTCTTCAACGACGGTGCCGATGTGGTTTTTGTCATGACCGCCGTGGTCGGCGGTGACGATGATCAGCGTGCTGTCACGCAAGCCGTTCTCATCAAGCGCGGATAATATTTGCCCAAGGGCTTCATCGCCCTCGCGCAGGACTTTGAATTGCGGGTCTGACATCCAGGCATATTTATGTCCGCGCAGGTCGGCACCTGCAAAGTGAACGAACATTAATCCAAATCCCCTGGTGATCTGAGCAACCGCCTCTCTGGCGACAGCGGGTTCACCATAACGGACTTCGAAAACATCAGTTGTTTCAGGCTCCGCCAGCTGTCTCAATTTGTCCTTGCTGACGACCATAACAGTCCGCATGCCGGCCGCGTGTGCCAGATCAAAAATATCCACGCCTTTGGAATATCCCATATACATAAAATACTTGTCATAGACTATGCCATTTTTCGCCATACACAACCCTGAAAGCATTGCCGCATGACTGGGCAACGTGGAGGGATAAGCAACCGTGATCGCGTTTGTCAATGTATATGCGCTGGTCTTTATTAACTCCAGAAGGTTGGTCATGGGCGCGGCGGCGATTGCGTCAGGGCGCATACCATCGTAGCTGATAATGAGAGCGCGTTCAATTCCAACCGGCAACGGTGTGATTGTCGGCGTGGGCTCAATCGTCGCAGTGAACGGGGCTGTGGAGGATGGTGGAAGAACGAAGGCTGCCGGGGACGGGGTGAAGGGCGCAGTATGAGTCGGCCGCGGAGCCGACGGCGCCACAGGAATCGCGGAAGGCACGGCGCCCCAAAGGTTGGGAGCCTGGGCGCAGCCTGCCAATAGCAGGCAAAAAAATACCACCTTGCAGATTTTCATTCGGATTTTACTAAAAATTATTAGGCCAGATACTCAAAATCATTTTGCTGATTTTCAATTCCACTCATGACAGGGCCATTGCACGCTTTCAGGATGGATCTCCAATCTGGGCAGCCCAAAGGCTTCATATACAGGAATGCCATCCCAATCGTCTTGCTGCGGAAATCCTAATCCGTAAGCTACGGTGGCGGCTGTGTCCATTGTATGGATCCGCGCGGTGATCTCGCCAGGAACGATCTCCGGTCCAGATACGATCCACGGGATGCGGAAATCTTCAATCTTGGTACCGTCATGATTGCTGTCGTGCCCACCATGGTCAGCAGTGACGATGATCATGGTGGATTCGCGCAAACCACTTTCATCGAGCGCCGCTACTATCTTTCCCAAAGCTTCGTCACCGTTCCGAAGCATAAGCAAATACGACCCACCCATCCAGTCATATTTGTGTCCGACCTGGTCTGCAGACGGGAAATGCACGAACATCAATCCGAATCCCTGGGCGATCTGCTCAACTGCCGCGGCGCCGACAGTAGCTTCATCTTGCCGAATTTCAAAAACATCTGTTGTTTCAGGTTCGGCAAGTTCTCTTAATTTATCCTTGCCCACGATCATCACCGTTCTCATTCCAGCCGCGTGTGCAAGATCAAAAATATCCACACCCTGGGAATATCCCATATATTTATAATACCGGTTATAGAAGATACCATTCTTCGCTGTACACAACCCTGAAAGCATCGCAGCATGGCTGGGCAGTGTTGAAGGATATGCGATCGTGATGGCGGTCGTCAGGTTGTATGCGCTGGAATTCATCAACTCAAGCAGATTATTCATTGGCGCAGCGGCGATCGCGTCTGTTCGCATGCCATCAAAACTAAGGATGATCACACGTTCGATCTTTGGCGCGGGCGTGGGTGTTATCGTTGGAGGAATGATTTCCGTGGCGGGAATCGGTGTACTGGTGTAGGCAGGAACAGGCGTCGCTGTTTGGGCAGGCGGCAAAACAGTAACTACCGCAGGAGACGACGGAGAGGCAGCCTGCCAGGGGCTGGATGCAGTTAAGAATAAACATAGAAATAAAATGGCAAACTTTTTCAATTGGTGGATTCCTTTAGCATTGGCATTTTCAACCCGTGGCGTTTTGCGGCGGCAATGGCGATTTCATAACCCGCATCCGCATGTCTCGCCACGCCCATACCGGGATCTGTTGTAAGGACTCTTTCCAGTCTGCGGGCTGCTTCCGGGGTGCCATCCGCAACGATCACCTGCCCCGCGTGCTGACTATACCCCATCCCCACGCCGCCACCGTGATGGAACGAGACCCAGGTCGCGCCTCCGACAGCGTTGATCAGCGCATTCAGGATTGCCCAGTCTGAAATGGCATCCGAGCCGTCTTTCATTGCTTCAGTTTCACGGTTCGGCGATGCAACAGAACCCGAGTCCAGATGATCGCGTCCGATGACAATGGGAGCTTTAACTTTTCCGCTTGCGACCAATTCATTGAACATCAATCCAGCCCTGGCACGTTCGCCATATCCCAGCCAGCAGATACGAGAGGGCAATCCCTGGAACGGAACTTTCTCGCGCGCCATTTTCATCCAGCGGTGCAAATGTGCATCGTCAGGGAATAACTCCATAATTGCCTTATCTGTGGTGTAAATATCTTCCGGGTCGCCTGAAAGCGCCACCCAGCGGAACGGTCCCTTGCCTTCGCAGAACAGCGGGCGGATATAGGCAGGCACGAAACCTGGGAATTCAAAGGCGTCGCTCACGCCATGATTGAAAGCCTGCTGACGCAAATTATTACCGTAATCAAAAACTTCCGCGCCCGCGCGCTGGAAATTCAGCATGGCTTTTACGTGTGTAGACATGGAATCCATAGCCATCTTCTTATACTTCTCTGGGTCCGACTCGCGCAATTGATTAGCGGCCGTGATACTTAATCCAGACGGCACATAAAATAACGCTTCATGTGCTGAAGTTTGGTCTGTGACCACGTCAGGAATCACACCGCGCGCAAAGAGTTCGCTGTATACGTCTGCGGCGTTGCCGATCAGCCCGATGGATTTTGGAATTTGCTTTTCCTTGAATTCCTCCACCAGCGTCATCGCTTCTTCGAGATTGTCCACGACCATGTCGATATATCCGATCGCGCGGCGGCGTTCGGCTCGCTCAGGGTCAACTTCAACCACCAGTCCAACACCTTCGTTCATGGTAATGGACAAAGGCTGTGCGCCGCCCATTCCACCAAGGCCGGCAGTTAAAACAAATTTGCCTTTCAGCGAATCCCAGCCTTTGAGTTTTGCAAGCGCGCCAAATGTCTCGTAAGTTCCCTGTAAAATACCCTGGGTGCCGATGTAGATCCACGAGCCGGCTGTCATCTGGCCGTACATGATGAGTCCCTTTTTATCGAGCTCGTCGAATTTCTCCCAGGTCGCCCAATGCGGAACAATGTTCGAATTCGCGATCAATACTTTTGGCGCATCCTTATGGCTCTTGAAGACAATGACGGGCTTGCCTGATTGCACAAGCAAGGTCTCGTCTTCTTCAAGATTCTTAAGCGATTCAAGGATGGCGTCAAATGATTCCCAGTTGCGCGCAGCTTTTCCGCGTCCACCGTAAACAACCAGGTCTTCAGGCTTCTCTGCCACTTCAGGATCAAGATTATTCTGGATCATTCGATACGCGGCTTCAGACAGCCAATTCTTGCAGGTCAATTGTGTACCGCGCGGTGCGCGAACTACGCGAGATGTGGACATCGAATACGCTCCTTATGAATTAAGTGAGTTACCATGAGGAATTTTTTAACTCTGCAATAAGAACTCAACTGCACGATGCCCATTAAGAGATAAGCGATCGGGTGGGTAACAAAAAAGCCTCCCGACTATTATAGCCGAGAGGCTTCATTGAATTGATTAAGATTATGATAAAGAGGCCTGTCCCTTTAATATCATATCTGCAAAGTTCGTGCCTTTCAAGCGGCCGACCAATTCCTCCTGAGCTTCACACCAGATCGGGCGCAATGGACAATCATCATCAAAGGAACAGGTGCCGTTGTCGCCAACGCACTCATTAAGTTGGATCGGACCATCTATCGCCTCGACCACTTCAAGCAAGGTAATATCTTTTGCCGCGCGGGCAAGGGTGACGCCGCCGCGCGCGCCGCGGGAAGTATGTAACAACCCGGCAATGGACAATTGAGAAACGATCTTGGCAAGGAAGGACGGCGGAATGTGTTGTTCCTCCGCGATCATACTTGTAGCTGTGCGCTGGTCAACATTACGGGCAAGATGAAGCACCGCTCGAACAGCATAATCTGCTTGACGTGTAATTTGCATACTAACCTCTCTTAAAACAGGTAAACTTTACCGACTATAACGATTTTATTGTGCAATTCATTACAATGCAAGTGATGGAGGTCATGGATAAATTATGACCTTTTGCTCCGAATTCTAAAGGCTAAATACGATGAAAGCGCATCACACACGGCTGATTCGGGATTCCAGACCCAAACATATCCTTCCGTACTGTTGGTTCAAAAAAGTCCCGCATCGAAAACCGATGCGGGACTTTTCATAATACTTCTATTTGGTCAGCGTCACATTGCCTGCGCCAATATTTATCACAAACGTCAGCATCGGTCCTTCTCCAGCTTGTTTGTATATCTTCCCATTCTGCTCCCAGCCTGAACCGGCATTGACGTTTGAGGCTCCACTGTCCACTGTAACAATGGCGTTCACATCTTCCGGCACAACGATGATCATATTGCTCAATCCGCTTGAAATGGTGATCGAAGCATCCCGTTGAAGCTCACCGGAAAAATCCAGTGTGTAATCGCCCGCGCCGGATGAGAAATCCATCAGGGAGAAATTGGCATTCGCAAGTCCGCTCATTTTAACGTTGGATGCACCCGTCCCATATTCGAAGATGGACATCTCGGTCAGGTTCGGTTGTGAAAAAGAGAGTTCAACGTCCGCCGCGCCGTCTTTGATGGACAGGTTATTGAGCGCCAATCCTCCAAGCTCAAAGGTCCCTTCGTATGCGCCGGCTTCAATGCTCAAATCCATGGGGGTAGTGCCCAGTTTAAGATCCCATATATTCTTGAGATCCTTAAACGATGGGAATACGTTGAAATTCACTTCGCTCATCCCGACTTGAACATTACTTCCGTCTGTTTTGATAACAGGCTTGAACGCGGAATAATTATAGGTTGCCGTGCCATCCACAAGTTGACTTGAACCGGGAGCCAAGGTAAGCTCACCGGCTCCGAACGCGAGATTAAGATTCACCTGATCGCTATCGGGAGCTGGCACAGACATATTTTCGGTAACTTCAGGCTCGGGAGCGGGGGCTTTGGGCAATTCAAATCCACAAGCCATACTGGCCAGTGCCAATGCAAGAAATGCTGAAATAAGTTTGATGTTCATAATAAGAAATCTCCTTCTGGCAAATATACGCTCTGAAGGTGGATATGGTTGCAGATTATTCAGGCTTTTTTACTCGAACAGGTTCAGGCAATTTCAATGCCGCATGTAACGCCTGATCCAATGACCTGACTTCGATGATCTCGATCCCTTTGGGATACGCCTCGCCCTGGCGGATGGCTTTCGGCACGATCGCGACTTTGAACCCCAGCTTTTGCGCTTCACGCAAGCGCGCCACCATCTGACCCGGCATACGCAGTTCGCCAGCCAGCCCGATCTCGCCGATGAGTACCGCTTCCGCACGGACAGGCACATCCTTCCAGGAAGATGCGATCGCTGCAGCGATCGCAAGGTCAGCTGCGGGTTCGTCAATTTGAATGCCGCCTACCACGTTGACGAAGACATCCTGCTCTGAAAGTTTTAATCCCACGCGGCGCGTCAAGACCGCCGAGATCAAAAGCAAACGATTAAAGTCGATCCCATTTGGGGTACGGCGCGCATTCCCGAATTGGGTTGGAGAAGTCAGTCCTTGAATTTCAACCAGTATCGGCCTTGTGCCTTCCATTGTTACTGCAATGGTCGAGCCAGCCGCATTGACCAGCCGCTCCGCAAGGAATGCTTCGGATGGATTGGTTACTTCCACCAGTCCGCCTTCGCGCATTTCAAACACGCCCACTTCTGCGGTCGCGCCAAAACGATTCTTTACCGAGCGTAATAAACGATAGGCCTGGAACCTGTCGCCTTCCAAATACAAGACCGTATCCACGATATGTTCCAGCACACGCGGACCGGCAATATTGCCTTCCTTGGTCACATGCCCGATCAGGAAAACTGATACACCGCTGGACTTTGCCAACTCTCTCAAATGTGACGCGCACTCGCGCACCTGCGAAACCGAGCCCGCCGACGAATCTAATTCGGATAAATAAACTGTCTGGATCGAGTCAACGATCAGCAGATCAGGTTTGAGTTCGCTAACGTGGTTCAGGATCACTTCAAGATTCGTTTCCGTCACCAACAAAAGATTCCTCGGCAGTTCTTTTTTATCGTTCAACAAACGCACCGCGCGCATCTTGATCTGCCGTTCAGACTCTTCGCCGGAAACATACAGCACACGCTGTGAGTTCGCCATCTCCATCGCCATTTGCAGCATCAGCGTGGATTTGCCAATGCCCGGGTCCCCGCCGATCAGGACGATGGAACCGAGCACGATTCCCCCGCCGAGCACGCGCGAAAACTCACCGATCGGCAGATGGACACGATCCTCCGCATCTCCCCCAACTTCGGAAATGGGGCGCGGAACTGAACGACCGCTCAGCCCGCGGACATTTGATGGTCCCTTGTTGACAGGATCCTCATGGATGACTTCCTCCACCATACTGTTGAACGAAGAACACTGCGGACACTTGCCCATATATGAAGCGGACACGCGGCCGCATTGCTGACAGACATACCGGGTATGAGTTTTTGTTTTTGCCATAGTTCACCTTTGTGATGTCACCCTGAACGACCGCGCCCCTGCTTTGTGCAAGGCAGTGGAAGGGCTTGAAGGGATTCTGCCGCAAAGAGCAAGAGCGCGGCTCAGAATGACATAGTGCGAGTATAACAGAAACTATGTTCTAAAATAAAAAAGGCCCCCGAGTTCTTTGAGAGCTCGGAGGCCTTCGCTTTCTACTTGACCGCATTCACGAAATCAGCAAATAGACCGTAAGCCGTTTCAACAGGACCGCCCTTCATGCCGGGCTTTTCTGAAAGTGTGATCGAGTAATCGAGAATCACATCCGTTCTAAAGGTGATGCCTGTGCTGGAATTCATCATGCCGTATAAGGGAGAAGTTGAGTCGACCAATTGAGGAGAAACGCTGGCAGTCACTTTATCACCAACCTTTTCAGCGGAGCAGACCAGTTTATAGCGTTTGCCTTCCGCTCTGGCTTTGGCGATCATTTGCGGGGTAATACCGCGAATGCCCGTGGGATTCACTTGCTGCGGGGTCATGGGCGTATCCATCAAGACAGTGACCAGCGCCGCGACTTTGATCGCCGCATCCCAGCCGTCCACATCATTGGTGGGATCGGTCTCTGCCAGGCCAATGGATTGCGCGTACTTGACCGCATCCTCATACGCTTCGCCATTTTCCATAAGAGTGAGGATGACATTGGTGGTGGCGTTGAAGATGCCATTGATCGAAATCAGTTCAGCAAGAGGAAAAGCCTCGCGGAAAACAGAGAAAACAGGCGCGCCGCCCAGAACCGTTGATTCAAAACCAAAGCGTTTGCCCTTGGATCTGGCGAGCGCAGTCAACTCACGATAACCGTGAACCACGGGTCCTTTGTTGGCGGTGATGGCGTGCATGTTCAAATCAAACGCCTGGCGGATGTGATCCAAAGCAGGCTGGCCTGTTTGCGTGTTAACCGGAGAATTCTCGAACATAACGTTGGCTTGTGAGTTGTTGATCACGGCCAAAGAATCCTTCACGTCCGTGGAAGAAAGGGATGAGATGGATTGTCCGCCCTCTACAAGATCCAATGCTTTCTGAATATCAAGTCCATCGGGATTTACAGCAAAGCCGTGACTGCCCGTGGCGATGCCCGTGAATGAGAATGTGACATCATGTTGACTCTTGAGCAAATCCTGTTTGCGGATCAATAATCGGGCGAGCGAACGGGCAACATTACCGAAACCAATGAGTGCGAGTTTGTAGTGCATGAGTTCTCCGTTTTATGTTGGGGCGGATCGCGATCCGCCCTACAGTGGTGGATATGGGAAAGCGCGGCGGTCACGTGGGGCTTGCGGAAAGATTCGCGATGTAAGCAATCTTTCCGCGCGGTTCTGCAGCGCGACCACTTCAGTCAGGCTGAGATAATTTGCAAAGAGGGCCGACCAACCGTCGGCTTGGGAAAGAGGGGCAAGCAATTCATCGGGAATCGCCTGTCCGGCAAAATCCCATATTACTGTCCGCAATTTATTTTCTTCGTGGAAACAAACACCGTGATCAATAGCGTACAGTTTGTGGGTCTCATTCTCAAAAAAGACATGGCTGCCTTTACGGTCTGCATTGTTGATAAGTATGTCAAAAAACATGACAGGCTTAAGCAGGTTTTTATCTTCCACAGTGAAATTAAAGTAATGATATTCGATATCGTAATTAACGTATTGTTGCAGCGAGCCGCGCCCATGCGGACCATCCTCGCGCATAATTGTGACCGGAACAATATGAAGACCGAGCTGCTCGCTTAACAGGTAAGCCGCAACCTCGCGCTGCGCGAGTGTATTCTCGGGGAAATCCCAAAGCGGCTGTTCGCCCTTGCAAGGCTTGTAAACGGCCTGATAAGTTTCACCCTCATACTCAACATCCACAAGGAATGTGTAATTACTGCCGAGCATGAACTGGCCTTTCAGATCATATGTACCTAAAGCAAGTGCGGATTTAATTGTGTTGTGAGCGGGAGAGTTCATAGTGAGTCGAAAGGTAAAAGTCAAAAGTCAGACCTTCGACTTTCGACCTTTGACTTATTAAGCCAGGTGCCCGTTCTTCTTGGGGCAAAAATGTCCATCCGCTTCCATCGGCTGACCACACTGCACACAAACCGGTCGTCCGCGGCCGGCGACATCTGCACCCCAGCGCGCCATTTTGCGGACCTGGCCTCGGCTTGCCCAAAAACGGATCTGCGCGGCGGAGTCAGGATCTTCTTCTTCGGTCAGTAATTCCTTGGTGAAGACCACCACACGGTCACGGTCTTTATCGTAGGCAAGTCCGATCTCGCCGGCGCGGAAGAGCGGATCAACCGGCGGGTGGATGCGCATATGTTCCTCGGAGAAATCTCCGGAGGCTTCTTCAAGGTTGGGGTTTTGCTGGCTGATCTGTGAAAGGAATTGTTCGATACCGATGGCAAGCGATTGTAATTGCGCCTTTTCGATCAACACGGTGATCGTACGTTCATCCTGATAGGCTTGAAGATAAAAAACACGCTGTCCCGGAGCGCCAATGGCGTCCGCGGTAATGTGGTCACATGGGTCTACATCAATTTCGAAACGGGGCATAGGAATCCTGCAATTGTATTCGCAGGGGCGACCCTTCATGGTTTTCAAAGAGACTTGATTTCGTCGGGGCGGGTCGCCCTTACATAATTTTTCGTAGTATACCAGACAACCCCTCATGTATAATTCGTACACCTCACCAAAGGAGAGTGCCATGTACGATAAAAAAATGCTCGATGAATTACAAGGCTTGCTTGATACGTGGGATAAGACATCTTTGCAAAAAGCGCTGGCACAGCTGCCTGAGCGCAATGCTCCGCGTGATTTTATTACAACTTCATCTGAACCCATAAACAGACTCTACACGCCGCAGGACATCGCTGAACTGGATTACGCATCCGACCTCGGTCTGCCGGGCGAATACCCCTATACACGCGGAGTCCACCCGACTCTGCACCGCAGCAAACTGTGGACGATGAGAATGTTCGCGGGCTTCGGCACTGCGGAGGAAACCAACAAGCGCTTCAAATACTTGCTGGAGCAGGGTCAAACAGGATTAAGCATTGCCTTTGATTTGGCCACTTTAATGGGCTACGATACCGACCAGCCAGAGGCGTTGGGCGAGTTCGGCAAATGCGGCGTGGCGATCTCATCCTTGAAGGATATGGAAATTTTGCTTGAAGGCATTCCGTTGGAAAAAGTCTCATCAAGCATGACCATCAACTCACCCGCTGCGATCATCTGGGCCATGTATCTCGCCGCCGCCGAAAAGCAGGGATTACAGCTCGATCAATTACGCGGCACGACACAGAACGATATTCTTAAAGAGTTCATCGCGCAAAA
Organism: Candidatus Villigracilis saccharophilus; assembly: GCA_016709305.1. GTDB lineage: Bacteria > Chloroflexota > Anaerolineae > Anaerolineales > Villigracilaceae > Villigracilis > Villigracilis saccharophilus. Next base: position 8,348 of record JADJNA010000029.1, on the reverse strand, counting down.
GGAGTTCATCTTCCCGCCGCATCCTTCCATGCGGTTGGTCGTGGACACGATGGAATTTGGCGCGCAGAAAGTTCCACAGTGGAATACGATCTCGATCAGCGGGTATCACATCCGCGAGGCCGGCTCGACCGCCGCGCAGGAATTGGCGTTCACTCTGGCGGACGGACTCGAATATGTCCGCTGGGGCATTGCGCGCGGCATGGATGTGGATGACTTCGCGCCGCGCCTGTCCTTCTTCTTCAACGCGCACAATGATTTCTTCGAAGAGATCGCCAAGTACCGCGCCGCACGCCGCATTTGGGCGCGTGAAATGCGCGAGACCTTCAAGGCGAAGAATCCGCGCTCGTGGCTGATGCGTTTCCATACCCAAACGGCGGGAGTTTCATTAACAGCCCAACAGCCTGAGAATAATGTCGTCAGAGTTGCAATTCAGGCGCTCGCGGCTGTCCTCGGCGGGACGCAATCCCTGCACACCAATTCCATGGATGAGGCCCTGGCACTGCCGTCCGAACATTCCGTGACCATTGCCCTGCGCACACAACAGATCATCGCGGAGGAATCCGGCGTGACCAATACGGTTGACCCGCTGGGCGGCAGTTTCTTCGTCGAAGCGCAGACCAACCGCATCGAAAAACAGACTTACGATTACTTCCGCAGGATCGAGGAATTGGGCGGCGTGATTCCGTCCATCGAAAAAGGATTCTTCCAGGGTGAGATCGCGGACGCGGCCTATCGCTACCAGCGCGAGATCGATAAGGGCATCCGCAAGATCGTGGGCGTCAACGCCTATGCTGAAGACAAGCCTTTCACCATCCCCATTCTAAAGATGGATCCGAATGGCTACACCCGCCAGATCTCACGCTTGAACAATATCCGCAAGACGCGCGACAGCGGACGCGTCGGCCAGACATTGGACAGACTTCGCATCGCCTGTTTGGGCACGGAGAACACCATGCCTTACATTATGGAATGTGTTCATGCGTATGCCACGCTGGGCGAGATCGTAGGCGTGATGAAGGAAACTTTTGGCGAGTATGAAGAGCTGGCAGTGATCTAAACTCTGGTTACGCAACGTCATTAATGGATAAAAGAATTTCATGAAAAACATACAGATACGCCCGGCCGAGCCGGAACGGGATTTCGGTCAACTCGCGGAGTGGTACTCCATCCTCGAAAATAATACGTTATCGGAACAGTACCTAATTGACTATTATGAAAAGCGGCGGGAACAGATCATCCAAAGAGTCGCTGAAGGTCCAGAAGGAGAACTGCTTGGATTCTATTGGGCACAGCGCAGAAGCGCAGATTTAACGAATGTTGATCTTTTCGTTAAATCAGAAAAGCGCAGACAAGGCGTGGGAACCCGCTTATATGAAGATTTGGAGCGGTCTGCCCGAGAGGCTCAGATCAAGAAACTGCAGGTCAGTTTTCCCGACACAAATTTAGACAGCCGGGCATTCTCGGAACACTGCGGCTTCAGCGAAAAATGGCATCTCATTCAGATGAGATTAAACCTGGATACTTTCGATGACGGTCCTTATGAAGCAGTCATAGACAGGCTTAAGCAGGAGGGATTCATATTTACTTCCATGCAGGAACTGGGAAACACGGAGGAAGCCCAGCGCAAGCTGTATGCCCTGAATGATAAAACGGATCTTGACACGCCCGGCCATGACGGCGAACATAACTGGGATTCGTTTGAAGATTTTCAGAAAAGAGTATGTCAAACGGATTGGTATAAACCGGGCGGACAGATGATTGTGATTGACTCAGTCAGCGGTGATTGGGCAGCGCTGAGCGCAATTACCCGTTACGGGGACCACGCCTATAACCTGCACACCGGTGTGGACGGGCGCTATCGCGGACGAAAACTTGCGCAGGCAGTGAAGGTGCTGGCCCTGCGCTACGCGCGGGATGTCTTGAAGGTAAACATGGTTCATACCGATCACAACACCATGAATCATCCCATGCTCGCCATTGACCGCAAATTCGGTTACGTTGAATTTTCGGGAAGTTTCGTCTTGAAGAAGAACCTTGAATGACGCATATTTATTTTGCGTTTTTTTCCCTGCGCCGGATCAACAACTTTTGTATGCGCGCATACTTCTCACGCGAGAGAGGATACGACCATGCCAGCACGATCGTGCCTGCCAAAATAATGACCCCTAAGAAAGAAACCATCAAGCGAATGGCGGTCAACGCGGAATCAGGCTGGGTGAACTGGATGACTCCATCCGGCGGGCTTTGATAGCCGGACCAGCCAAGCATTTGCAGGGTCAGGAAAATGATCAGCGCACCGGTCAACTTGCGGATCAGCGTGCGGATGCCGTAGTAGACTCCCTCCTGCCGGCGGCGTGTGCGCAGTTCATCCCATTCGATCACATCTGGCAAAATGGAATCGGGCAATATATAAGCGGCTGAAACACCCACCCCAGCCAAAGCCGCGAGGATCAACAGGTAGGTGGTATTGCCCTGCGGAATGGTAAATATCAGGCTTTGAATAATGATCCAGAAGATCATTCCAAGAATATAAGCTTCCCGTTTATTCCGTGTACGCGCCAGCCACAACCAGAAGGGGACGCATAGAATACACACAAACATCAGAACGCCAAAAAAGGCCGACTCAAGCGCAAGGTCAATGCCAAGGATATTGATCTTCGCCAGCAGATTCCCTTTTGCCACCCAATACAAAAGGAAGTATGGGAAGGTGATCGCGATCATATCCACTGCAGACCAGTTGAACATGTAAATTCCCGCCGCATATCGAAAAGGAATATTCTGCCATGCAACCCGTAACGTCTCACGGAATGGCAATGCCTCGGGCAGTTCTTCCGGCGCAAACCTTTCACGCACGAACCAGCCGATCAGAAAAAGCGGAAGCGACCCTAAACCGCCAAAGACCGCACCCGCCAGCATGAATCCCTGCTGCTGCGAACCGCCCATTTCAATCACCTTGTCCACGATCATGGGCGCGGTGATCACAACGGTCATCGCGGCCAGCAATTGGAAGACCGTGCGAAAACTGGAAAGCGAGGTGCGCTCATCGTAGTCCTGAGTCAGTTCGGGGGTTAAGGAAAGATACGGCACAGCCACAAGCGTCGTCAATGTGTCCGAGATCATAAAAGCCAGCGTCACATAGGTCAGCAAAGCGATCTGACTCTCCCAATTGGGCGCGGACCACAGAATCACAAAACTTAATCCAAAGGGAAATGCGAACCACAAAAGGAAGGGCCGCCTCCGTCCCCAGCGCGTTTGCATCCGGTCGCTGATCACGCCGATAATGGGATCGTTGATCGCATCCCAGACAATACCGACCAGCGCACCAATGGACGCGAGGCGCGGCTCAATGCCCACCACGTCTGTGAGATATAGCGCGTAAAAAATGGAACGCATCATACCGATGCTCGATAATCCCCAGTCACCGGAACCGTATAAAAGTTTTAACCAAAATGGAAGTTTTTTTGACATACCTATAATTTCTCTATCAATAATTCGCGCAAGTGTAGCACGGAATATGCCTTGCGATAGCGATCTCCCCGAAGCAATCTCGAATTATTCATCAGGAGGCTGCTCACCTGCACTGCAACACGTGCGCCCGCGGCGGCGGCCCCCAAAAAAACGCCCCCCCGCGACATTATTTATATGAGATAAAATACCCTCATGCCTTCCCTATCAGATAAGCTCAAGTCACTCGGCGTGAAGACGGGCACTTCGCATCTCGCGCCGCCTCAACCTGTTCGCCACACAATAGACACTGTCGTGGCTGGGAGTTTTCTCTCCACCCCGCGCGGAGAGGCGTTCGTCTCCGAACAGATATTTGATGAAGGCTACCTGCACGGGACGGTATCGCATCTCTCTACATTCCCGCTGTCATTAATATCTCAATGGGCAAACGACCCGCGCATCGCGGACCTGCCGATCCATAAATTCGCATTTCTCGATACAGAAACTTCCGGCATGGCCGGCGGAACAGGCACGTATGCCTTTCTGGTCGGCGCGGCGCGCTTTGTGAACGGCAAATTCACCTTGCAGCAATTCTTTTTGCGAGATCCGTCTGAAGAGCCAGCCATGCTCGAAGCCTTGATCAACTTCCTCGGGCCATGCGAAGGACTGGTCACGTTCAACGGAAAATCTTTCGACGTGCCCTTGCTGGCCACACGCTATTCACTGCACCGGATCCCTGCTCCATTTAAAAATTATGCCCACATTGACCTGCTTCCGCTTGCGCGGCGTTTATGGCGTGACAGACTCCCATCGCGCGCGTTGAAATATCTCGAAGAACATGTGCTTGGTTTTACACGCACATCCGATGAAGTGCCGGGCTATGAAATCCCCTGGCTGTATTTTGATTACCTGCGCAGCGGCGATGCGCGTCCGTTAGGCGGCGTGTTCTACCACAATGCGATGGATGTGGTCGCGATGGCCGCGCTGCTCAGCCATGTCAGTGAGTTACTCGCTGACCCATACAGCGGCCGCGTGGAGCATGGACTCGATTTCGTTGCGCTCGGAAAATTATATGAAGACCTAGGCCACTGGGATGAAGCCGCCCGTCTCTTCGAGCGTGGACTCGAGATCGGGTTGACCGAGTCAGATTTCGGCGTGGCGGTGAAGCGTTTGTCCATCCTGCAAAAAAAACGCGGGGATGTGAGCCGGGCATTGAAATTGTGGGAAGAGGCGGCGCAGAAAGGTCACATCTATGCTCATATTGAGCTGGCAAAATATTATGAACATAAACTGCGCAACGCCAAGACAGCGATCCAGTGGGCGAAATCGGCGCGCATGGAAGTTGAACATGCCGACCTGCCGGCATACATTAGAAAACATTGGCTGACCGAGATCGATCACCGCCTGGCGCGCCTTGAGCGCAAAGCAGGCGTATAATCGGAATCAATCTCACAAAGGAGCATACAAATGGAAATTACTGTTACACAGGAAGAAGGTCGCGTGCCCGTTACGATCATCAGCCTTGCCGGCCATTTGGATGGCCAGTCGTATCAAAGTTTGATCCAGAAGGCGCGTGAAGTTTTTGAGGCTGGCTCAAAACATTTATTGTTGGATCTTGCCGAACTGAAATATATCTCCAGCGCAGGCTTGGTTTCTTTGAATACGATCGCTTTGATGATCCGCGGTGAAGCGCTGCCTGACCTTGAACAGGGTTGGTCGACGCTGAAATCCATGAGCCATCCCCGCAGCAGCAGCGCTCCGCAAACAAATTTAAAGCTGCTTAATCCGCGCCCGGAGATCATCAGTGTTTTGGAAATGGTCGGTTTTCTGACGTTCTTCGATATCTATACAGATAAACAAACCGCCATTGATTCACTTTAGGGAATCTGCGGCGGGGACGACGAACCACATCGCATTTATTCATTTGCAATAGCTTGAAAACCTGTGATCACATATTTTGTTTATTACAGGAAATATAATAATGTGAGGAACTATGTCTCGAAGAAAAAATAGAAACATCAATACCCGCAGCGGGTTCTCCGCATATCTTCGCCGGCCCGCCGTGCAGCTTGGATTGGTGGCATTCATCATCCTTGTCATCTTTTTGATCGCGCAGGGCGGGGGCGGCACGACCGCAACTCTTTCAGCCGAAGTAAACGCAGATGCTGCCTACCAAATGGTTCAGGATGGCGCCTTCATGCTGGATGTGCGTACGCAGGAGGAGTGGGACGAATATCACGCGCCAATGGCCACACTCATTCCGCTGGATCAATTACAGGCACGCCTGAACGAATTGCCAAAAGACAAGGAAGTTCTAGTGGTTTGCCGCTCTGGCAACCGCAGCCAGGAGGGACGCGACATCCTGCTTGCGGCGGGCTTCAATGCCACCAGCATGGCCGGCGGCATGAAGGACTGGTACGCCAAAGGCTTTCCTGTGGAAGGCGCACCCGCGCAATAAAAAGGAGACCCAGCATGTGTATCATCTGCGCAAATATTCCCGCTGTCGCGGCTGTGGGAGCAAAGGTTAGTGCCAGCCAGCTTGGACAGCCCGAAGAAAAACGAAAACCGATCGGCAGGATCACAGGCATCATCATCGGACTGCTGATGATCGGATCTGCGATATATCACACCCTGCGCTGGCGCGAATAAACTTGCCTAGATAGGGAATTACCTCGCAACAACCTGTGGAATCAAAAAAGTTCATCATAGGATGGACTTTTTTGATTCCACAGGTTGACTCCATGCATTCTCTGATTTATACTTATTGAAAATGATTTTCATTTACAAAAAGGGCCTATATGACCGCTGAGTTATGGTTGACACAATTACACGAGAATGGGTATCGCCTCACTGAAGCGCGCCGCGCAGTGGTCGAGACTGTCGAAAAGTCCATGCGCGCGCTCACACCTGTGGAAGTCTATGATAGGGCGCGCAGGAAATACCGCGCCCTTGGATTGGTCACCGTGTATCGCACACTCGAAAAACTTGAAGAGCTGCATCTCATTCAACGCGTACATCAGCCGATGGGATGTCAGGCTTTTATCGCAGCCGGTCATGGACACCAACATTTATTACTTTGCCAAAACTGCGGTCAAGTCGAATTCTTCGAGGGTGATGACCTGGACAGATTGACAAAGGCGATCGCCCAAAAGACAGGCTATCAGATCAACGAGCACTGGCTGCAACTTTTCGGCTTGTGCACAAATTGCCGCACGATCTAACCCTCTCCCCCATCCATTGGGGAGAGAAATACAGGATTTCAAATGAAAAAGATTTTCAATTCCATTATTGGATTAACCACCCTAACGGTTCTTCTCTTAACTGCCTGCGGACCAACCCCTAAAAAGTAATGACAACACCTTGAGAGTTCTCGCCTCAACCACCTTCCTGGCAGATATCACTCAGAATATCGCAGGCTCCCGCGCACAGGTGGATTCCGTGCTGCCAGTTGGCGCAGATCCGCATGCGTATCAGGCCGCACCCGCAGATGTTGCGAAGATCGCCGAAAGTGATTTATTGATCTTAAATGGCTTGGAGTATGAGCACTTCATTGAACCGTTACTCGAAAATGCCGGAGGGGAGAGAGTGATCATTGAGGCCACAACCGGTCTCAGTCCAAGAGAAGATGCGGGGAACGAACATGGAGTCGACCCGCATATGTGGCTGAATCCGATCCTTGTCATCACCTATGTCGAAAATATCCGAGATGGATTGATCCAGGTCGATGCAGAAGGTTCGGGAATATACACAGCCAACGCGGAAGCATATATTACACAGCTCAAGGAACTTGACGCATGGATCATCGAACAGGTGAACAGCATCCCGACTGAACGTCGTTTACTGGTGACCAATCACGAGGCAGTTGGATACTTTGCCGAGCGGTATGGGTTTGAAGTTGTCGGTGCGATCATCCCCAGCCTGAGCACGGACGCAGGAACTTCTGCCAGAGAATTGGCCGCGTTGATCGAACAGATAAAATCCGCGGACGCGCCCGCGATCTTTCTTGGCGAAGTTGAAAACCCTGACCTTGCGCATCAAATCGCCGAAGAGACCAATGTTAAAGTTGTTGACAACCTGCATCTTGAGTCGCTCACTGTCGGCTCGCCCGCCGCGACCTATATTGACATGATGAAACACAATGTTGATCAAATCGTGGAGGCTTTGAAGTAAGATTGGAAAGATCCAGGCTCGTCATTCAATCGAAAATCAAAAATCGTAAATCCCATGACACACACACCTCATCGACTTGAAATTGAAAACGCCAGCATTGGCTACGGCGATAAGATCGTGATCCACGACCTGAGTTTTCAGGTGCCGCATGGCGCGCGCGTGGCTGTTGTCGGCCCGAACGGCGCTGGAAAATCCACCCTGTTCAAAGCGCTGGTCGGCATCCTGCCGCTGAAGAGCGGACGAATCCTTATCCACGGTCAAACGCTTGGTACGCATAAAGATTGTGTCGCCTATGTACCTCAACGTGAAGATGTGGATTGGCGATTTCCTGTGACGGTGAGTGATGTGGTGATGATGGGACGCTTCGGTCAGATCGGCTGGTGGAGCCGCCCGTCCAAAATGGACAGACAGATCGTCCGCAGGAGTATCGAACAAATGGGGATCGCTGATCTGGCGGAGTTGTCCATTGGACAACTATCGGGCGGGCAGCAGCAGCGCGCATTTTTGGCGCGCGCATTAGCCCAGGAACCGCACATTCTCTTAATGGATGAGCCTTTCACCGGTATTGACGCCACCACGCAGGAAGTCACTTTTGGGCTGCTTGATCACCTGCGCAAACAGCAGGTAACCACAATTATTTCCACACACGATCTAAATTTGGCGGCTTCGCGTTTTGACCTTGTTCTCCTGATCAATCACCGTTTGATCGCATTTGGCTCGCCGACACAAGTATT
>JADJNA010000028.1 GCA_016709305.1 Candidatus Villigracilis saccharophilus | reverse complement strand
CATGGCTTTTGCCATTTTATCTGCCACGGCTTGCAGCTCGCCTTCCGGGGCGAGAGAGAGCATGGCGGCGAGTCCCTGCGGAACGGTGCGTGTTGGCACGACTGCCACATGCTTCACTGTTACTTCCTTGGCCTGGTTTGCCGCCAGAACAATATTCTTATTGTTCGGCAAAATGATGACTTTATCGGTTGGCAGGTTTTCAAATGAATTCAAAATATCCTGGGTGGACGGATTCATACTTTGCCCGCCAGCCACAATGGCGGCCACACCCAAACTTGCAAAGATGCGGCTCAGCCCCTGTCCCGGTGAAACCACCACAACTGCGATACTGCCCGGTTCCACAGGCGTGAACTGAAGCTGTTTGCTCTTTTGGATATCATCCATTTGGGCGAGCAGGTTCTCGATCGCGACCTTTGTCACCGTGCCGATTTCCATAATGTAATCGATCGGCTCATAACGTTTTTCAAGCGGTACATGGATGTGCATGCGGTACATGCCTTCGCCTTCGCCCACCTGAATGGATGTTCCCATTTCTTCGAGCCGCGCATAGAATGACGCTAAATTCAATTCGTTGGTTGGAACAAAATCCACGACGATCTCGTAATCCTGACCCTCTTCCACTTCATCCAGCGCGCCTTGCAAGTCCATCGCGGAAAGTGAATGCACCATCGTGGTTGGTGTTTCAAGCGATTCGCCGTACACGTGACGCAGCATGCCTTCCAAAATAAAGAACAAGCCTTTGCCGCCCGAATCAACCACGCCTGCCTGTTTGAGGACAGGGAGCAGGTCCGGCGTCTTTTTGACTGCTTCGTCCGCGGCCCTGACTGCCACTTCGAGCATCTCTATCGGATCTTTAACCGACCCCAGAGCTGCTTCTGTCGCAATGGCAACTTCTTTGATGACGGTTAAGATCGTCCCCTCCACCGGGCGGACGACTCCTTTGTAAGCGGTGTCACGCGCTTCGCCAAATGCTTTGGCTATGGTTGCGACATCCAGTGTCGCCTTGTCGTGACAGCCGCGTGAAAACCCGCGCAGGATCTGGCTGGTGATCACACCGGAGTTTCCGCGCGCACCCATTAGGGCGCCCTTGGAGACGAGCGCCGCCATCTCACCGAGGTGAGACGTCCCGGAATCCTTGATCTCATTCCATGCGGCTTGCAGGGTGAGGGTCATGTTCGTGCCGGTGTCACCGTCCGGGACCGGGAACACATTCAAGGCGTTGACCATATCCTTGTTCGTGCGGAGCCAGGTCAGTCCCGCGTCAATGAGGCGTTTGAGAGACTGGCCGTCGATCGGCAGCCGGCGGAATTTATCAATGCGTGCGGGGTCCACAGCCATAAGGTTCTATTCTCCTAATCCGAATTGCTGATGCGCAAGCCCGCTACATGCACATTGACTGAATTAACTTGCAAACCCAGCGCCTTTTCCACATGGAAACGGACTGTATTTGCCACACTTTGAGCCACAGAGTTGATGCGCGTACCGTACTCAATGATGATGTGGATGTCAATATCAATATCATCACCCTTATACGAGACAGAGACCCCGCGCGAAGGTTCGCGTGTGATGGATGCTACGATTCCGTCGGTCAGGTTTTTTGGCGCAAGCCCCACCACGCCATATGATTCCAAAGTGGCGTGATATGCGATCGTTGCCACTGCGTCCGGCGAGATTTGTATCCCGCCCAATGAAGTTGTTTCTTCGCCCATAATTATCCTCGTTTGCTCTAAAGACCGCGGGAATTTCCGAAGTCCGGGTAATATTCTTTCATGTTCCTATTTTAACATCTAATCTTGAATATGGTTGCGTTCTATGGTAGAATGCCCTGCCCCTAAAAAGGGCGGCTCATCTGGAATCATTGTATTGAAAGGATATATAACATGGCTAAGTGTAACACCTGCGGTAAAGCAACCACCTTCGGTCACAGCCGTTCATTCTCTCAACGCGCGACCAATCGCACGTTCAAGCCGAACCTGCAAAAGGTCTCGGTGATGGAGAAGGGTCGCATGATCAAGAAAATCTTGTGCGCGAAGTGCATTAAGACGCTCGGCAAATCTGCGGCATAAGGTTCGTTTTTTCATACGCAACAAAAATCACGGCTCAACGCCGTGATTTTTGTTTTTAATTAATTTGTCGCTGTAAGGGAGCACTGCCCTGAGACCCTTATTGCAGGCAGCAAAGCTCTTTCATTATTAATTAAATCACTACCGTTTAATCCTCGTGACCGCATCTCTTAGCGCCTTAATGCCTGCTCCGGCGCCCTGTGGATGCTTGAAGACTGCGTTGCCAGCCACGAAAACATCCGCACCGGCTCGATACATGAGGGGCAGGGTTTCAACTGTGATCCCGCCGTCCACTTCAAGGCGGGCTTTGGAACGCAAGGCATTTAATTTATTGCGGATCTCTTCCACCTTGCCGATCATTTCAGGCATAAAGGATTGACCTGAAAAACCAGGCTTGACGCTCATCACCAAGACCAGGTCAATCAATGGCAGCGCCGCATCCAATGCAGAGGCGGGAGTGGCGGGATTCAATGTGACCCCCGCATTACATCCCAAAGATCTTATTTTTTTTATTGTTTGCGGCAGGTCGGGACAGGTTTCTACATGAACGGTTATATGGTTCGCGCCGGCTTTGGCAAATGCTTCCACATACTGATCCGGGTTGGAGATCATTAAATGCGCGTCAATGGGAAGCTTTGTGGCGCGTTTGCATGCTTCCACGAACAGCGGACCGACCGTGATGGTGGGGACGAAATGTCCGTCCATGATGTCCATGTGCAGCCAATCTGCGCCGGCGGATTCAATTGCAGAAATCTCGTCGGCTAAACGTGTGAAATCTGATGCGATGATGGATGGGGCAATTAGGAAGTTATTCATAAATGTGACAAAAGACCTGACAGGTTTTTGAAAACCTGTCAGGTCTGAACCTTTAATTACGGAAGCGGCGGATTATAGGCGAAATAGACCATCATCCAAAATGGGATCAGTCCGCCGACAGCCACGACTGCCAGGAGGCCGAGTCCAACAGAGACCCAGTCAATTTCATCGAAGGCGGAAGCAAGTCCGGGTTCGTCAGCGGGAGGCGTCGGCTCGGGCGGAATGTACCTTGGTTTGGCGGGTTCAAGCCGCGGCGGAGGTGGAGGCGGCGTTTCTTTGGTCGGAATCCTCTCCGCAGTTTCCAGTTCGGGCGCTCGCAGATCGGGCTGTGTCCCAAATTTTTGCAGAACCCGCCCGAGTTGATCTGCGGTGCGATAACGCGCGGCAGGTTCCTTGGACAATACTTTTGTGATGATCTCTTCGAGCGCTGTTGGAATTTCTGGAATGTATTCGCGGATGGGGATCGGGCGCGCAGACACATGCAGCCGAGCAAGTTCATCGGCGGTGGTGGCGGTGAACGGTGTTGTGCCGCTCAAGAGCTCATACATGACCACGCCGAGCGAGTACACATCGGAGGCGGGCGCGGGCGCTTCTCCGCGGGCCTGCTCCGGCGAAAAGTACAATGGCGACCCCCAGACCACATCGGCTTTCTCGTCAGGCATCATGGTGGCGAGGGCGCGGGCAATGCCAAAGTCTGTGACCTTGAGACGGCCGTCGGGTGAGACCAGCATGTTATGCGGCTTGACGTCACAATGGACAAGTCCCGCGCGGTGGGCATATCCCAGCCCGGCACAGGCTTGAATGATGAGCGGGATGCCCGCTTCGACCGTAAAGCGTCCACGCTGGCGGATCAGCTGTTTCAGGTCTTTGCCGGGGATATATTCCATGACGATGAAGAGCAGATTCTCCGCAAAGCCGAAATCATGCACGGTGACAATGTTTGGGTGTGAAAGATTGGCGGCGGCGCGCGCTTCGGTGCGGAAGTGTTCCTGAAACTCCGGATTATTTGAATAATCCTGACGCAGGACTTTAATGGCGACAATGCGATCCAGAATGGGATCGCGCGCGCGAAAAACTTCAGCCATGCCGCCAGAGCCGAGTTTTTCAAGCAGTTGATAACGACCGTTAAGTAGAGTCCCTTCGTTCATTGGGTCGGATTATATCATCGGGGTGAGGATGGTCGGGAGGCAACGTCAAACGAGACACTCAGGTGACAGCCACCTTGTGAGGTCGGGAGTGGCATGAGCGCATCATGCTGTGCATACGCCGGAGCTTTTAATACCAGCAGGGGTAAGCTCAATAATAGGACAAAAAGGATCAATCGCCACCGCATAGTACAAGAGTATCATATCCATACATTGAAAAAAGTGCATGTTATGAGATTCGATATAGGGACACTATACGAGGAAAATGTTCTTGTTTGATCCTAAAAAAACCATTTAAGGTTGCACTTTAAACGGGAGAGCTTCTACAAATGCACGCTCTCGCACATCGGGCGGGCGTATTGCAAAACCATAAAACACACCGCCCTGCATGTCAGAGGTGAATCCATGACCAGCAAGGAGTGGTTGCAATAGTTCATCGCTTTGTAATCTAAGCATGTTTTGCCCATCAGGCGCATCGAAGTTTGCATGCAATGCATGCCATATATCATATATATATATGAGTGCTGGTTGGCGTTGTATATCCGGTTCAGGTCCTGATTTGAGCACTTCAGGATCTACCAAGATACTTGACAAAGCAAATTGAAATCTTCCGCTAACTATTGAAGTTATGACATCAACATTCTCGGGTAAAGGAGCGTACGAGTATCCGCTCTCCATAATCTAGTAGGTGATAAAGACTTTACCACCATTTTGTTTGAGCTGCTCGGGATCAGTCAGCGGTGAACGCATGTAAAAAAATGCGAACGGCCGACCTTCAATCGTCGTCGTGCGGACACAAAGCGGTTCACCTGGCGAAATGGTTTCTGCGAAATCGTCAGATATGATATACGTTTGATAGAGTGTCTGTTGCTGGTCATCGTCAGGTATAGCACCCCATCGCACAAGTGTATATGCATCTGGTTTGTACGATGTAGGCTCTGGAAATTCTTCATCACACTCTACTGCAGCTGCAGCTAAGTCAGCGCCAAGTCTTGCTGGGGCTACTGTTTGGATCTCTTCTGGATTTGTGTATATCTTCATAAAATCAAACTGCAATTCGCCATTTGGCTTTACGATATAAGGGATCTTGTGAGCTTCGAGGTATGCCTTTTTCTGTTCCACTGTCATACCCGCTTCGAGGGTGGGTGTTTCAGAAGGAGCAGGCGTGTTGGTCGCCGTTGCTGTTCCCGTTGGCTTGATAATTTGAGTAGCTGTCGGTGGTGGTGTTGGTTCAACAGTGGGTTGTGCTCCGCAAGCGGTTTATAGGATTAAAGAAATTAAGAACAATTCCGCTTTTAAGGATTGAGCAATTGTCATCTTTTCCTCCCAAGCAAACAGAACTTATCTAAATATTCTTCACGATCACTTGGATGTTTAGTTTTAATTCGGGTATATCACGTACCACCACTGACCAGACGGCTTCTGTGTCAATTCCAAAATAGTGGTGGACAAGAATGTTTCGCATCCCAATAATATCCGCCCAGGGGACATTGGCATAGCGCGCTTGAAAGTCATCCGGCAAAGAACGGCAGGCTTCGCCAATGATCGTAATATGATGGACTATCCATGTTTGGATAAGTTCATCCGCATTAAAAGCATCTTTTCCCTCTTCCGCATATTTCTCGATACGCTCAATGGCTTCGAGTATATCCAGCAATCGTTCGCGTTCACTTCTCATAACGGACGCGCATCCTTAATACCTGTGGCTTAATCCGCGAACGTAATCCCGCTTCTGTCATTACATCCACAGGATAGCCAAGCAGGGTATGCAATTCACGCAAGAGCCGCGCTAAATCCATTAAACTGCGTCCCGGTTCCAAGTTGACAAGGAAGTCAATATCGCTGTCAGGTCTGCTATCTCCGCGCGCCACCGACCCAAACACGCGCACATTGACCGCGCCATTACGAGCGGCAATTTCAAGGATTTCTTTTCGGCGGGTTGCGAGCAAGGTTTTTACATCCATAATTTACCTATTTTCATCATTTTATCATAGCAGGTAAAGAGCACTAAGTTCTCTCTGGAAGATCAATCCAGAAATTACGGGAGATTGTTTCGGCAAAGAGAAAGAGCGCCTCTTAATGACATGATAAAGAATCCCCTCAGGTATAATCTTCGCCATGCGAAAGGGACTGCTACTCTACAATCCAACCGCGGGGCGATATCCCGTGGGACGTTTTGTGCATGGAATTATCCATCCGCTGAAACACGCGGGCTGGAGCATGGAGATCGCCGAGACCTTAAGCGGAACCCATGCGACGCAGACCGCCCATCAGGCGGCCAGCGAAAAATACGACGCGGTCTTCGCCATTGGCGGCGACGGGACAGTTGGTCAGGTGGCGAGCGGATTGATCAACACAGAGACCGCGCTGGCCGTGCTTCCGGCCGGCACAACCAATGTCTGGGCGCTGGAGCAGGGACAAAAACCTTTTAGCTGGTTCCAGTGGCGTGCCTTGCGCGAAAATGCAGAACTGCTGGCGAATGTCGAGCCGCAGTATGTGGATATTGGTCTCTGTAACGACCGGCCATTTTTGTTGTGGGCTGGTGTTGGGTTGGATGCGCAGACCATCCACAAGATCGAACCGCGTCCCCGGTACTTTAAACATTTGTCCGTTCCGCATTTTTTTGCAACCACAGTTTGGGAAGCCACCTTCTGGCATGGGCTTGACCTGCGCGTGTGGACCGATGGCGAATTTATAGAAGGGCATTATCTTGTTGCGGTCGCGACCAACATCCGCCATTACGCGGGCGGCATGTCGTTGATCTCACCGAACGCGCTGCTCGACGACGGCGAAATGGATATGTGGCTCTTAAGTGGTGACAGCCTCGCGGATGCGCTGCGTCACTTTTTTGATCTTGTGGCAGGCCGTCATCTCACATCCGATCAGGCGCGCTGCCTGCCATTCCACACTGCGCGGGTTGAATCGGACGCGGCTTTCAATATTCAAGTGGATGGCGACCCTGTGCTTGGCGGCAATAAAGCCGAGATCAAAACTTTGCATCGCGCGTTGAAAGTGCTCATGCCAAAAGATGCTTTACAATTGTTGAAAGACCCAAAGAGATAGATCAATGGACTTACGCCCTTATTTAAACCGCTATGTGATCCTCGGCATTCTGGCAGTTGCCGGGCTGTTGCTGATCATCACCCTGATCTTTATCGGCTGGACATCTCCGCGCTTCTCTCCTGAGGTTGGGTTTGCCCCCCCGCCGACTTGACCATGATTCCCGCCCCGACGCATACTCCCAATGTCACGGTCGTGCCCACCAATGATCCGTTAATTGCCACGCCCACGCTCGCGGCAAATACCATCGGCATTGGCGGCTATGCACAGATCACCGGCACCGAAGGACAGGGACTGCGCATCCGCGCGTTACCGGGCTTGAATGCTGAAACTGTTTTTCGCGGAGATGAAGCGGAAGTCTTTCTTGTGAAGGATGGTCCGCAGGTCGCTGATGGATATACCTGGTGGTATCTCGTTGCCCCGTATGATGAGACCCGTGCTGGCTGGTCCGCTGCGGATTTTCTGGCAGTTGTCCCTTCCCCGTAAAATAAAATTCGAATCAAAAAGCCGTTACTTTTTTGTAGCGGCTTTTTTTTATTTCTATAATGCGGCTCTTGCAAATGCTGTCGCACCGAGTATCAGCGCGGAAAGTAACAGGTTGGTTCTTAGCAGGATCACTTCGCGTTTTTGCAGCCTGGCAAGTTCATCCGCTTTGGCATTTTCTTTCTTCATCAATGTGCGATGAATGGCGGGCAGGACTTCCCATGTTTGGATGGCGCTGACCACCGCCATGATTGCCGACAAACTGTGCTTAATCAGAATTGCCAGGGACCATTGCGTGCTGGTCGAGAGGAATCCATCGTAATGCGGATTCGCGCTCATTTGGAATAACCCTGTCACCACCAATAATCCCATGCTGAACCATGCCAGCGGTTCGAGTCTCTTTTGAAGGGCGGCGATAAAGCTGAGTTGGTCGGCCAGCTTCAAGGTCCGTTGCGAGGCGGGCAGGACAAGCAGATTAATGGCGGCGAGGCTTCCTATCCACGTGACTGTCGCCAGCATGTGCATCCAGAAGAAGACCGCCATCACCCAGGAAGGAGGTATGGGCATGATCAGGGTACAGGCGCTGTTATTGGCGTTTCAGTCGGAGTGGCGAGCAAAGCCGGGTCGATCGTGGCCGTTGGGATGATTTCCAGTGTGGCAGTCGGAGGGTGGCATTGAATATAAGCTTCAGCGGCATTGCCGTCCGAAATATTGTCCAGGGCACCTATTGCCAGCGCGTGAGAATATTGTTCCTCGGCGGCGCAAAATTTTTGTTGATTGAAAAGCTCATCGCCATAGCGCATCGAGGCGATGTAATAGCGCTGCGAGGCGGTCATGGTGCCGTCCCATAAAGACGGCCAGCCAATGCCGACCTGAGCGAAATAATTGACCGCTTGCGGCCAATCCAATTCCCAAAAGCTTGCCCCGGTGATGTACATGCGCGCACCCTCACGCAGTCCGATCGCGGTGTTGTCCAGCGGTCCGAAGCGCTCGGCAAGTGTCAGGTGATAGATGCCGCCTTCGAGATTGCCTTGTTTGGTGATGAGATCGAAGCCGTAATTTCGCAGGGCAAAGTAATACATGCCGTCTACTTGAGCGGTATTGTAAGTGGGGTCAAGTTTGCGGATGGTATCCAGCGCGCCCAGGGCGCCGGGCCAATCTTGAGCGTTAATGAGCTGCTGCGCGCGTTGAAAGGCGCTCTCGGCTCCGCTGAAATCGGGCGTGGAGGTGAGTGTGGGCACTGGCGTACTCGTTGGAATGGAACTCACTACCAGCACTTCTGTCAGTTTCTGCTGGACACCGGGGTACCCCGGGTCTTTCGAGATAATGTACTGCAGGCGTTGTTTTGCGTTGTCATACCGCCCAAATTCAATATCCACCAATGCGAATGAAAATTGCTCGGAGAGCTGCTGTGATGTGATGGACTCTTCCGCTTGTACGCGTTGATTGACTCCAGAAGAATATCCACTGAATGCGCCCAGCCCGACCAACAGCAGGAAACCCAAAATGCTAACGAGTGCGGCACGCCAACGGGATGGTTTCTTGATCGGTTTGATCGGTTGGGTGTCGTCTAATTCAACGGTTTTTTGAGATTGTGTATTTTCTAATTGTTCTGACATGCTGATAATTATACTTCCCTATTGAACCTTCAAATTTTTTCTTATTTTCTGTTCATCCAAACAATGGATCTCGTGCAAAGTCAATTAAATCCTCCGCTCAAGGCGGCGTACTTTGTGAAGCATCCTGTGGATGGCGACGAGAGCACTTGTTTATCCAAACCCTTATAGATTAAAAACCTGCTTCGCATCCGACCAGACGATCGCCAGCGCGATGACTCCACCGACGACCATTCCCAGCAAAGCGGTGGAGATCGCTCCGCCGGGCGCGTATACTGCGATACTGTAAGCTGTCACGCCTCCGATGACCGCGGCGATTAACCCTTTGATGACTGAGTTTCCCACGTGGATCGGTTCATGTGTGCGTTTGGACAGCCATCCGAAAAGGATGATCGCTTCTATTAGTAACGCGATCTCTGCGAACGCAATGATCGGCGCACCGATATCCTTGAAGAAGGTGAGTCCGATCATGCCGATTCCCAAAAACATAACCAGACGTAATCCCACTGCGTAAAGCGGGAACAGCGGTTCTTTGCGGGCATAGAATGAACGAGCCGCGATCTCGTGGATGGTGAAACCTGTCAATGTCATTAAATAGGCGCGTGTTGTCCACGTGATCAGCGTGGAGGTGGCTTCGTCAAATCCGAACACCCCGCGCACGAGCGGGTGAATTCCCGCCGCCATGACCGCCGCGATCGGGATGGTAAGGGAGATCAAGACCCGCAGGGCGCGTTCTATCGTTGAACGGAAACCTGCCCAGTCGCCGTGTGCCGCGAGCTCTGAAAGCGCGGGCAGCATCGCAGTGGCGATGGCAGTCCCAAGGATGGTCTCAGGCACTTGCATGATCATCCAGCCGTATGTGAGCGATGTTACCGCGCCGACCTGGTCAAGCCGTGAAGCCAGGTTATCGCGCGCCAGAACAATGATCTGGATCCCGCCCATGGTCAACAAACGCGGCGCCATTAATTTCAAGGCTTCGATCAATCCGGTATGACGCAGATTCAAAGATGGAGTCCAGCGGAAGCCGAACTTAAACAGCATCGGTAATTGAATGAGCAGGTGCATGACCGCCCCGATGATGACTCCATACACCAATCCATGCACACCGTAACGCGGCACAAGAAAGATCGCGCCGAAGATCTGACCGATGTTGTACATGCTGGGCGCCATGGCGGGGAAAATAAAATGCTGATTCGCCTGCAAAGATGCCATCACCAATCCGCTGATCGAAAAGATGACTGTGCCGATCAGATTCAAGCGCATCAGTTCAGCAAGTAGTTTGCGTTGCTCTGCGTCAAAGCCGGGTGCGATGCCAAGTTTCGCATCCACAATGGGTTGCGCAAAAATGGCGATCAGAATGGCGAATGAACCTGTCACCAGAAATGCAACGTTCGCCACGCGCGAAAACAGATCCCATGCGGCGGCACGGTCCTTGGTGGTGAGATACTCCGTCAGCAACGGAATGAACGCCATTGCCAGCGCGCCGCCAGAGATGAGCGCGAACAAAACATCCGGCAGATTATTTGCGGCGTTAAAAGTATCCAGCAATTCCACCGACCCTGAATATTGGCGCGAGATGATCCCTGTGCGCACGAAGGCCAGAATTTTATCTATCAGAAAAAAGAACGCGATGATCAATGAGTTACGGGTAAGACGCGATAATTTATTCATTGGCATACCTGGTTAAAAAATTAATCTGCCTTGTCTGAAATGATCTCAATGCCGGGTAATTTATCTTTCAGCGTGTGAGTCTTATGGATCAACACAGGCAGACATTGTGCGCAAATATATTTTGTTTCATCCTTGAATGTCAAATGCAGCAAAGGGACTTGTGCATCCGTGCGTTCGCAATTCAGGCAAACTTTTTCTTTTTGTTCATTCATGGTTTCTCCAGTTTTATTATGTCGCTGCGAGGGTGTTTTTCCCGACGACACTTGCGTCGTGCGCCAGCGCGCTGAGCAATCTCATCTTAAGTTCGGGATTGCTTCGCCAAAAAGCGGCTCGCAATGACATAACTTTATAACGTGCCCTTATACATCCCGCCATCCACATTTAACATCACGCCGGTGATATATGAAGCTGCGGGGGAGACGAGGAATGCCGCGGCATTCGCGAACTCCTCAGGCTGACCCAGCCTCCCAAGCGGGCTCTGCTCCGACTGCTTGCGCGTCTCTTCCTCTACTGTTGAGCTGTTCGCTGTTGCCCGGGCAGTCATCAACTCTGTGACACGTTCCGTCTCTGTCCAGCCCGGCAGTATGGAATTGAAGCGAATGCCTTCCCTGCCGAGATCCAACGCCAGTGATTTGGTTAATCCGATCGTCGCCATGCGGATGCTGTTCGATAAAAGCAAATTCGCAATCGGTTGTTTGACGGACATGGATGTAACCGTCAGTACACTGGCCGCATCTGATTTTCTTAAATATGGAAGCGCTGCTTTAATGAGACGGACATGCAGCATCAAACACAGATCTACACCCTTTTGCCACGCGGTTTCATCGAGCGAGTCGATCGAGCCGGGTGGAGGACCGCCCGCGTTGGTGATGAGAATATCCAAACCACCAAACGCATCCACAGTTTGCTGGATCAATGTTTCAGGGACGTCGGTCAAACCGACATCGCCAACCAGCCCAATGACCTGAGCGCTTGATTCCCTGCTCATCTTTTCCGCAACAGCTTTTATCTTCGCCTCATCCCGCCCGTTGATGGCAACCTTACAGCCTTCCTTGGCCAATGCCAGCGCGGTAGCATACCCAAGTCCGCGCGACGAGCCGGTCACGAGTGCGCGTTTGTTCTTCAATCTTAAGTCCATTTATGCCTCCTTATATTTATATGTCGTTGCGAGGCGATGTTCTATTGCCGAAGCAATCTCATCTTTAACAGGAGACTGCTTACCAAAGAACGCTCGCAGCGACATCAGATTATTTCTATTTTCTCATCAATGATCTGGCCGTCTTCCCAATTTGCTTCCACCCATTTTGCCACACTTTGCAGGGACTGTTGCAAAGTCACCGCATCCGAATTGACTATGGCACACGTGATTACCGTCTCCTGCCATTTATCCTGCAAATCCATCTCCGCCACAGAGACATTGAACTCGCGATGCAAACGCGAGATCAGCGGCTTGATCCTTCCGCGCTTTTCTTTGAGGGAAGAACAAGTAGGAAGATGCAGGTGGATGGTGAGAGTGGCGAGCATGGGAATTTATGATTTTTGATTTGCGATTTTGGATTGGGAACTTTAGTCCGCGACATTGCATTTATAAGTTTACGAATTACAGATTACGTTTTACAATCTCTTATATGACTGAGATTGGAAATCACTATAACAACGCCCTTGATTACCTATATTCTTTCGTGGATTATAGCCTGAAACATTCGTCCGAACTCGCCAAGGCGGACTTCAACCTTGGCCGTATGTTCGCGTTGATGGAGTCGTTGGGCAACCCGCAGATTAAGTATCCAATAATCCATGTGGCAGGCACGAAGGGCAAGGGGTCCACGTCTGCGCTGAGTGCGGCGGCTTTGCAGGCGGCGGGGTATTCGGTCGGTCTGTACACGTCACCGCACCTGCTGGATTACACAGAGAGAATTCAAATTAATGGTGCACCGATCTCGCATGAGCAGTTGATCGAGTTGGTGGAAGAGATCAAACCGCATGTTGCAAAGATCGAAAAGTTGACAACCTTCGAAATTACCACCGCGCTGGCATTTCTGGCGTTTGGAAAATATGGAGTCAACGCGGCGGTCTTTGAAGTGGGTCTGGGTGGGCGGCTGGATGCGACCAATATTGTCACGCCCAAGGTTTCGGTCATCACTTCATTATCCTATGACCATACTGCTGTGTTGGGAAATACCCTGACATTGATCGCGGGTGAGAAGGCTGGCATCATCAAAGATGGCGTACCTGTGGTTTCGTCGCCACAGAAGGATGAATCGCTCGCGGTTTTGGAGCGTGTAGCCGCACTTAAGCATTCAGCGATAACCTTGGTCGGGCGCGACGTAAATTTTGAGTTGATCGTGTCATCTTTGGAGGGACAAACACTGACGGTGGACAGTGGACAGTCGACGGTGGGAAACGCTCCGCGGTCTATGGTCAAATTGCAAATTCCCTTGCTCGGAAATCATCAGATCGAAAACGCAGCCACTGCTTATACAGCCTTGAAAGTCAGCGTGATTCCCATCACGGACGAACAGATACAAAAAGGCTTTTCTCAAGTACAATGGCGCGCCCGCTTTGAGATTGCGCGGCGCAATCCGCCCGTGATCTTCGACTCGGCGCATAACCAGGATTCTTTCGCGAAGTTGAGCGAAACTCTTGAAATATATTTCCCCGGCAAAAAGGTTTATCTCATCTTCGGCGCTTCGGAAGATAAGAACATCCCCGGCATGTTCGCGGAGTTGAAATCGAAGATCGAGAAAGTTATTGTTACGCGCGCCGATCATCCGCGCGCGCTTGAAGTGGAGAAAATTCAACAGTTGGCCGAGCAGGCCGGGGTTGAATCGGAAGCGGTCACTCCTGTCAAATCCGCATTGACGCGGGCGCTGGAATTGTCATCAAAAGATGGTAGCATTGTCTTATCCGCTGGGAGCATGTTTGTCACCGCGGAAGTCATGTCTGCATGGAAAAATATTAAATGAATCATCAATCTGACTGGAACGAAGAAGAAGATAATTTTGACCTGACGCTGTCGCAACGGACCGAGGAACTGTATCGTGTCCCGAATATGGAGCCGAACGCTGACGGGCTGATCGAGGCCGTGGTGCTGCCATTGCGCGACATGGTCATTTTCCCGCGCATGGTTTCGCCGATCTTTGTCGGGCGCGAGGCTTCTCTGCTGGCTGTTCAGGCGGCACAGCAAAAAGAGCAAACTGTAATTGGGTTAACCCAAAAAGATTCCGAACTGGATGAGCCCGGTGTAAGTGATTTTTTACCGATCGGCGTGGAAATGGCGGTTGGTCGTTTATTGAGCATGCCCGATGGCTCGCGTTCTGCGCTGGTGCAGGGGCGCAAACGGGTTGAGATCGTTGAGTTCATTCATACCAAACCGTATCTAAAAGTACGCGCGCGCGTGGTCAACGAGCCGCAAGTGGCGGACAGGCAAACGCAGGCGTTGATGCGTTCCGCGCTGAGCCTGTTTGAACGCTGTGTGCAGCTGGACCGCTCGATTCCCGAAGAAGCGCATTTATTCGCGTTGAACATTTCGGAACCCGGCTGGCTTTCCGATATGATCTCCACTTCGCTTTCATTAACCTATGAGTCAAAATTGCGTCTGCTGCTTATCCTTGATCCCAAGGCGCGTTTGGGGTTGTTGAATAATATTCTGGCGCAGGAAGTGGACGTGCTTGAACTGGAAGACGAGATCCATTCGCGTGTGCAGAATGAAGTGGATAAGAGTCAGCGCGAGTTCTATCTGCGCGAACAGATGAAACAGATCCAGACGGAATTGGGCGAAGGCGATGTTTTCTCGCGCGATGCCTCCGACTTAAAGAAAAAGGTGGAAGCCGCCAACCTTCCGGAAGAAGCAAAGAAGGTGGCGTTGAAGGAATTGGAGCGGTTGAATCAAATGCCGCCGATGTCTCCCGAAGTGGGCATGATCCGCACGTATGTTGATTGGATCGTTGACCTGCCCTGGAGCAGTTCCACGCCGGATAATTTGGATGTTAAGAATGCCGCGAAGATCCTTGAGCGCGATCATTATGGCTTGAAGAAGGCTAAGGAAAGAATTCTTGAATATATCGCCGTGCGTTCACTCAAACCAAAGAAGGAACGCCAGCCGATCCTGTGTTTTGTCGGGCCGCCCGGAGTTGGCAAGACTTCATTAGGCCGTTCCATCGCGGATGCGCTGGGACGCAAGTTCGTGCGTGTCTCGCTGGGCGGCGTGCGTGATGAAGCCGAGATCCGCGGACATCGCCGCACATACATCGGCGCTTTGCCCGGGCGCATTCTTCAAACGATGAAGCGCGCCGGCACGGCAAATCCGCTCTTTATGCTGGATGAAATTGACAAGCTGTATTCTGACTTTAGAGGCGATCCCGCTTCAGCCATGCTTGAAGTGCTCGACCCCGAGCAGAATCATTCCTTTAGCGATCACTATCTTGAACTGCCATTTGATCTGTCCAAGGTCATGTTCGTGACCACCGCTAATTCATTGGGAAATATTCCATCTCCGTTGTTGGATCGTATGGAGGTGATCGAATTCCCCGGCTATATTGAAGAGGAAAAGGTAGAGATCGCGAACCGCTATCTCATTCCGCGCCAGATCGAAGAGAATGGAATTGATAATCTCGGTTTGGTGTTCGAGCCCGCTGCATTACAGCGCATCATCCGTGAATATACATATGAAGCGGGTGTGCGTAATTTGGAGCGCGAGATCGGACGCGTGAGCCGCAAGGTGGCGCGCCTGAAAGCGGAAGGCAAGAAATATCCCACCTCCATTGCGCCAGATATGATCGAGAAATTGCTCGGTCCGCAGCAGGTCTTTCAATCTGAAGCGGGGCGCACTGATGAAGTGGGCGTCGCCACCAGCCTCGCGTGGACTGAAACCGGCGGTGAGATCATGTCTGTCGAGGTCGCGATCCTTGAAGGCAAAGGCAGCATGCAGATGACCGGTCAAATGGGTGAGGTGATGCAGGAATCGGCTCACGCCGCGCTGACATACATCAAGTCACGTTCAGCCGCGTTGAAAATTGAACTGGATGTGTTCGAGCGCCTGGATATTCACATCCACATGCCCGAAGGCGGCATTCCGAAGGATGGCCCATCGGCGGGAATTACCATCGCGACAGCCATCATCTCCGCCTTGACCGGGCGGGCTGTACTGCGTCACGTGGGCATGACCGGCGAGATCACCCTGCGCGGGCGTATACTCCCGATCGGCGGCGTGCGCGAGAAGGTTCTCGCCGCGCATCGTGCCGGGTTGAAGACCGTCCTGCTTCCGGAAAAGAACATGAAGGATCTGATGGAACTCCCCAAGACCGCCAGGTCTGAATTGAAGATCATTCCGATCAAGCACATGGATGATGTGCTGGCGATCGCGCTTTCTGACAAGGTAACTGTTGAACCGCCGCGCCCAAAGAAACATGCGCGGGAGGAAAGTCAGGAAGAGTAGTACTAATTTCCTGATTTCATAGCAATGGCTTTTCAAGGTGGCGCGGGTGATAAAATTACCTGCGTCACTCTTTTTATTATTTTCACCACCGTATAAATCTTCAACGCGAATGTGGCGAATGAGCGAATTACGCGATTTTTTAATCAATTCGAGAAATTCATCAATTAGTGTAGTTCGCGTTAAACAATCAACACGATACGTATTGGAATAATCCGTTCATGCCAAATTTGAAAAACAAAGTTGTCCTCATCACCGGCGCATCCTCTGGCTTTGGAGAAGATGCCGCGCTGCTCTTTGCCCAGGCAGGCTGCAGGGTTATCCTTGCCGCGCGCCGCATTGACCGATTGCAAGACCTCGCGCAAAAAATTCAAAATGCGGGTGGTGAGGCAATTGCCATCCCGGTCGATATAACCAATACGGCTGACGTGGATGAGATGGTGAAGTCTGCGCTGGATATTTACGGCCAAATAGACATCCTCTTTAATAACGCCGGCATTGGGCGGGTGGATTGGTTCGAGAAGCATTCGTTGGAGCGCGATATTGCCATGCTGGTGGAGGTTAACTTAACCGCGCTCATGCAAGTTACGCGCACCGTGCTGCCCCACATGTTGAAGCGCCGCGAAGGTCATATCATCAACATGGTTTCAGTGGCCGGGCTGATCGCATCGCCGCTCATCACAAGTTATGCCGCCAGCAAACACGGCGCGCGCGCTTTCACCGACGCGCTGCGGCGCGAAGTTGCGCCTTTGGGCATTAAGGTCAGCGGAATATATCCCGGTCCCGCTGCGACGGAATTTGGCCAGCATATCGGGAAGAGTCGAACCTATGGTTCGGTTCGAAAATCTTTCAGCTCGCGCATGACCTCTGCATATGTTGCGCGCCGCGTGCTGGATGTCGCCAAACGCCCGCGCCGCAGTCTCGTCATTCCGTGGTGGTTTCGCCTCGTCACCACTTTTGATATGCTTTTCCCCGTCGTAGTGGATGGGATCTTATACGTGTTCTCGAAAAAAAATCATAAACTGGATTAGGAGACTGACATGACACTTGCGCGCCTCAACAATCTCACCGCTTCACTGCGGACCTCGAACCTGGATGCGGTTATTCTAAATCCCGGTCCCACGCTGACCTATTTGACCGGCCTGCGTTTTCATCTCATGGAACGGCCTGTTGTTTTGTTCGTTGCACCCGGCCGGGACCCTGTACTTGTGCTGCCGGAGCTTGAGCTGCCCAAAATGGATCTCTTCCCATACAAAGTGCAGGCTGTCGCATTCGGTGAGAATCCCTCAGAGTGGGGAGATGCTTTTCGTAAAGCAGCCCAGCTTTTGGGGCTGGATGGGAAGCGCATCGGCGTGGAGCCGCGTCAATTGCGGTTGCTGGAGTTTGGCCACGTAAAAACAGGCGCGCCGGAAGCGGAATTCCCCGATGCGAGTGAGGTTTTATCCATGCTGCGTTTGAAGAAAGACAAGGCTGAAGTTGACCTGATGCGCCGCGCCGTGAAGATCGCGCAGGATGCGTTGGAGGCGACCATCCCATTAATAAAGATGGGAATGACCGAGCGCGAATTGTCATCCGAGTTGGTGATGCAATTGTTGAAGAATGGCTCCGATTCCGAATTCCCCTTTGCGCCCATCGTTTCGGGCGGACCCAATGCCGCGAATCCGCATGCTTCACCTTCTGAAAGGAGATTGCAGGCGGGCGATCTTTTGGTCGTGGACTGGGGAGCTGCATATGAGGGTTATATCTCTGACCTGACGCGCACCTTCGCTGTGGGCGAGGTGGATGACGAATGTCAAAAGATACACAAGATCGTTCAGGAATCAAATGCCGCCGGCCGTGCCGCAGGCGGGCCCGGTGTTCCGTGCGCGGATGTGGACAAGGCCGCGCGCGAGGTCATTGAGAGATCTGGTTACGGAAAATATTTCACGCACCGCACCGGTCACGGCATCGGCATGGAAGGTCACGAAGACCCGTATATGCGCGGCGACAATATGCAACTGCTTGAGCCCGGTATGGCGTACACTGTGGAGCCCGGCATCTATCTGACCGGCCGCAATGGCGTGCGTATTGAAGACAATGTCGTCATCACCGAGACAGGCGCGGAATGTTTATCGGATATGCCGAGAGAGATACGCGTGGTTGGATAATTGTTGAAGACAAAAAGCACTACTTGACAGGCTTACCATGGCAACTTATTGCGAATACTGCAACGCTCATCCTGAAGATACTTTTAATAGGGATTATCACGATACTCAATACGGATTCCCATTAAGCGGTGATGATGAACTGTTTGAGAGGCTTGTGCTTGAGATCAATCAGGCCGGGCTCTCCTGGATCACGATCCTGAAGAAGGCCGACAATTTCCGCAACGCCTATGATAATTTCAAAATAGAAAAAGTCGCAAAATACAATGAAAAAGACCGTGAACGGCTGCTTGCGGATGCGGGTATTATTCGAAATAGATTAAAGGTCAACGCGGCCATCGTCAACGCGCAGAAGATACTCGGGTTAAAGAAGGATTTTGGTTCATTCAAAGGCTGGCTGGACGCGCATCATCCGCTTACAAAAGAAGAGTGGACAAAATTGTTTAAGAAAACTTTTGTGTTCACCGGCGGCGAGATCGTCAACGAATTCCTGATGTCCACTGGTTATTTGAGCGGAGCGCACGAGGAGCAATGCCCTGTCTATCGGAAGGTGGCGAGTCTGCGCCCGGCCTGGATGCGAAAATAATCCATCATGACCACACAGCCGACTTTTGTGATCGTGGGCAAGCTCAATCGCGAATATATTCTGCCTCCACCGGGATTGGGGCATCCGCTTTTGGATACGCCCGGTGGAAGTTTGCTGTATGCTGCGGGCGGGCTGGCTGTCTGGGATCAGGCTGCCGGGCTGGTCGGGCGGGTCGGTGAAGATTATCCGCATCAGTGGCTGCGTGATCTCGATGCGCGCGGATTTGATACGCGCGGCATTCTGACCGTCCGTGACCCGCAAAATATGGACCTACGCGCGTTCGTGGCTTACAACGAGACTCATGAACGCAGTCATTCAAACGTGGTCTCACATTTTGCGCGCCGTCAGCTTACTTTTCCCAAATCACTGCTTGGGTATCAAGCGCCAGACCCATTGCGCAAAGATTCGCGCAAACCTGAACCTTCTTCACCCGCCGCGCTGGATGTTCCAAAAGAATACTGGAATGTCCGTTATGTGCATCTCTGCCCCTTTGACTTTGTCAGCCAGAGCCAGATGGTCAGCCTCTTCAAGGGTGGGTCAAACCAGACCGTCAGCCTGGACCCGTCAGCCGGCTATATGATGCCCGGCTTTTGGCGCGAGCTGCGGATCGTCCTGCAGGGCGTCACGGTCTTCCTCCCGTCAGAAGAGGAAATGCGCGCGCTCTTCTGGGGCGAGACCAATGACCTGTGGGAGATGGCGCGCAAGACCAGTGAGTATGGTCCGCAGATCGTTGTCATCAAACGCGGCACGCACGGACAGATGATCTACGACGCGGCGGGAAACCACCGCTATGAAGTGCCCGCTTATTCAGCGCGGGTCGCAGATATGACCGGGATTGGCGACGCCTATTGCGGCGGATTTTTAGCCGGACTGCAAATAACGAACGATCCTTTAATGGCGGGGCTGCATGGAAGTGTTTCCGCTTCGCTTACGATAGAAGGCAGCGGACCTTTCTATCCGCTGGATGTGATGCCCGGTCTTGCCGAAGCGCGCCTACGCTCATTGAAGGATAGAAGCAGGCAAGTGTGAATGATGAAGAAAAGCGCGCAAGGATTCTTTACAAGCCTTACGGATTAAAAGTGGGAATCACACAATGCTCCCGGCTTTTTTATTTACCCGCCTGCCTTTATACTTGACCCATGAACAATCTTTCAGCCAAACTCATTGACCTCGCCATTCAGATCCAGCAGATTCCAGCCCCCACATTCTCTGAAGGGAAGCGCGCCGAATTCGTGCGCGGACTTTTTGTAGACGAAGGGCTTCAGGATGTTTCCATTGACGCGCTTGGAAACGTGTTCGCGCGTTTACCAGGCAGGCAGAAGAAGGCCGCGGCGCTGGTGATCTCCGCCCATTTGGATACCGTCTTTCCTAACAGCGTCAATTTGCAGGTTAGGAAAGAGGCGGAAAAGATCTTCGCGGCGGGCATCGGGGATAACTCGCTGGGTGTGGCGGCGTTGTTGGGCGTCATCTGGTCTTTGCGTCAAAAAAAGATCACGCTGGCGCACGACATTTGGTTCGCGGCCAATGTCGGCGAGGAGGGGCTTGGTGACCTGTGCGGAATGCGCGCGGTCGTTGAGCGCTTTGATCAGAATGTGATCGGGTATCTTGTGTTGGAGGGACTCGCCTTCGGGCATGTCTATCACCGCGCGATCGGCGTGCGGCGTTACCGCATCACCGCGAAAACCGCAGGCGGACATTCGTGGTCTGATTACGGCCAGCCTTCGGCGGTGCATGAGCTGGCCGCGCTGGTCACACGCCTGACCGCGCTGCGCCTGCCGCGCGAACCGCGCACCACCATGAATGTCGGCAGGTTCGACGGCGGGACGGGTATCAATGTGCTGGCGTCTGAAGCCAAATGTGAATTGGATCTGCGTTCTGAGGACCCGGCTGTGCTTTCGAAATTGATCTATCAGGTCGAGGAGTTGTTCCGCCTGGCAGACCGTGACGGCGTGACCGTGCTGGCTGAGATCATCGGACAGCGCCCCGCCGGCGAGATCCCTTCCGCGCACCCGCTGGTGAAGCTGGCTGTGAATTGCCTGAGCGAACAGGGCATCAGTGCCGTGCTGACCTCAGGCTCCACCGATGCGAATATCCCATTAAGCCGTGGAATCCCGGCTGTGGTGATGGGCATCACGACCGGCGGCGGTGCGCACACCACGCATGAATACATCCGTCTTGAGCAGGTTGAAAAGGGGATGAAAGCAGTGGTGAGGTTTGTGGAGAGGGCGGGGGTGGAAGAAGAGTAGAGATCAAGCGAAACAGGGCGCGCCGCAAGCGCCAGGTATTTGCACGGCAGACAGGGTTGACCCAGCCTTGTATGGACGCGTCAGTTCAACGAATGAAAGCTTGCCCTGTTGATTTGCTTTTCTTGCTGATCTATATTTGCGCTGAAACACGATTCTCTTTTGAGCAGTCTGTGTTTGTCGGCTTGTGTACCCCATATATCATTCTTTATTTTATCCCCGTCACCTCAAACACCTCAATACGGTGGGTCTTGCCTTTCAGATTCATCTCCACATGCGGGATCACTTTGACATCCTCCATGACGCGCTCGTAGGCTTCCCTGCTGATCAAAATTTGATTCCTGCCTGAGTTTTCCTGGATGCGTTTGGCGGTATTGACGTTGTCGCTGATGGCGGTGTACTCGAGTCGTTTTTCCGTGCCGATCAGCCCGAGCACCGCGTCGCCGAAATGGATGCCCGCGCCAAAGGAGAGATGTTCCTCTTCGGGAAGTATTTTATAAAGCGCTTCGACCGAGTCGCGCAATGCCAGCGCGGCTTTGACCGCCCGCAGGGTATGGTCCGCCTGCGGGATGGGCGCGTTGAACCAGGCCATGATCGCGTCGCCCATGAACTTGTCAATCGTGCCTTCCTGCGAAAGCACCGCGTCCGCCATGGCGGCCAGGTAACGATTTAAAGTAAAGACCAGTTTTTCAGGGGATAATTTCTCGCTGTAGGATGTGAATCCGCGAATGTCGGCGAACAGCACGCTGATGTTCGCGCGCTTGCCGCCCAGCTGCAAACTGTTCGGGTCGAGCTGTTCGATCACAGCGGGCGAGACCATGCGCTCGAAGAGTCTGCGCTGGGCTTCCAGTTTTTTGCGCTCGGTCAGGTCGTCCAGCACGATCGCGACGCCCTGTGTCTTTTGGTTCGAATCTTTGAGCGGCGAGAAGTTCAGGCGCCAATCCACATTTCCGCGCGCGGGCAGGTTATGGTGTACTTCAAGGTCTATGATCGGCTTGTCGGTTGCGCGCACTTCCTTCAAGTGCGGCGCGATCTCTTTTGAAACGGAGGCAAGCACCTCGTTAAGATGATGACCGAGGATCTCGGGCGCGTTCTGCCCGATGATGAACTGCGCGGCTCGATTCGCCAGCGTGACCTGATCCTGCACATCGGCGGTGATGACTCCGCTGGCGATGGATGCGAAGACCGATTCCATTAAATTCTTGAGTCCTGTTACTTCTTCGAGGGTGTGTTTGAGCGAGGAGAATAATCTCGCGTTCTCGATCGCCACCGCGGCTTGATTCGCAAA
This sequence comes from Candidatus Villigracilis saccharophilus, assembly GCA_016709305.1. Taxonomy (GTDB): domain Bacteria; phylum Chloroflexota; class Anaerolineae; order Anaerolineales; family Villigracilaceae; genus Villigracilis; species Villigracilis saccharophilus. The sequence goes on along the minus strand of JADJNA010000028.1, from coordinate 34,295 downwards.
TGCCGCCAGTAGATCTTTTTCAGAATCGGCGAAAATGCCCGCGCGGATCCTGTTATCGGCATAGATCACGCCGATCATTTCATTCTTTACTTTGAGCGGCACGCATAAAATGGAACGCAGGTTGAATGCCACGATGCTTTCCTGTCCGCTGAAACGATTGTCTTCCTGCGCGTTGGTCGTGACGATCGGCTCCCCGCTTTGAATGACGCGCGCCACCACCGAGCGGCTGACGGTCAACTCGGACGGGTTGATCGATTCCATTTCCCAGTTGCGCCCCATGCGGGTGATCATTTCGCCTTTGTCATCGCGCAGCATAAGGAATCCGCGTTCCGCTTTGGTCAGCCGTACGATATTGTCCATCACGATGCGCAAAACTTCATCGAGTTCAAGCGATGAGTTGATCACCTGTCCCACATCGGCCAGGGCGAGCATGTTGCTGTGTTCTTTTTGAAAGGCCTCCATTTTCCCGCTGATGACCGGAAGCGCGCTTTCAAGGTTGCGTAATTCTTCAAGTGTATTTTTTGGGAGTTTAAGCCTGCTCGCTTCGAGCTCAAGGCGGATCTTTTCAGCCTGCAAACCGAGCATGAGCAATTGATCGTGGACTGTGGTGGGGCGGGTTTGTTCAGAGTGCATGAGGGTTCCCGGGCTAGATCTTGTGTAAATTCCGCCCGTTATTCTGGCGGCGCTGCGTGATTGTATCCCAAGACAAAGTTTTTTATATTCAGATACAGCACTTGATAAAGGATGTTGCGCGCGGCGCGGCGCGCGAGCAGGGCGTCGCCTCCACGCCGCGTGAATAGCGCCGACTGATGTTCGCGCAGCACGTTCTCGATATCAGCGCTCGCAGAGGGGAGCAAACTTGTCAGCAGGCTGGCGCGTTCTGCCGGGGTAATGTCAACAGAAGGCGGCTTGTCCATCCAGCGTAATGCCGTGTTGACGCTTTGGAAGGACCTCTCGATCGGGGTGAGTTCCGTCCAGCGCACCCAGCGGTTCAGCCATTGCGGAGTTTCCCAGCCGCTGCGTTCGACCACTGTTTTCAGTATCTGCGCTGTTTGCAGGTTTGGCGCGTAGCGCCGCTTAAGATAAAAGATCAGCGCAGCCAGCACGATAAACCCGGCTGCCAGACTGATCTGGATGAGCTGTGTCTGTGTCAGCCGCAGTTTCGCGCCGGTTGTTTCATCTGCGGTTGGTTTATCCTGAGTGATCGGGTCTGCTTCGGGTTGATCTGGCAGAACAGGCGTTATCGAGGGTTCCTCAGCCGCTTCCAGCGGACGTTCGAGCGCGGCCTGGTTGCCTGTGGGCTCGAACTCGATCCAGCCGTAACCCGGAAAATACACTTCAGGCCAGGCGTGTGAGTCGCGTTCGCGGACGGTATAGAATGTGTTCTCCACATTCATTTCGCCCTGCGCGTATCCCACCGCCAACCGCGCGGGAATGCCGATCGAGCGCAGCATTAATGTTTCGGCGCTGGCGTAATAATTGCAAAAGCCTTTCTTCACATCAAACAGAAAATATTCCAAACGGTCGGTCGTCCCATCCGGGAACGAGATGGTGGGTTCGTATTCGATCTCGCCGCGCAGGTAATTGGTAATGGCGGTTGTTTTGTCGTACGGGTTGTCCTGGTCGGCAGTTAATTCCTCTGCCAGCTCGCGGATGCGGACCGAAAAATCCTCAGGCAGTTGTAAGTACCGATCCGTCACCCAGCTGGGATACTCTGACCCGGCTGCGCGTAATTCAGCAATGGCTGGATTGGCCACCAGGGAGCTCGACTGATAGGACTCTCCCGCTTCAAGCTTGGGTATCGAGCGCAAGGCTGAAATATCCATCAGGTCATCAAGGCCTTCAATATTCGCCCGGTCTTCCCCCGTGGTCGGAATTATCTTATGGATGATGTTCGCGGGGTGGCTGACAAATATTGGTTGTGAAGCCGTGTAAAGAATGGCCTGTCCTTGTGTGTAAACATTGAATGTGAAATCCAGCCTTAGACGGTTCTGAGCGTCCTCAATTAAAAAGTCGCCATCCTGCGCTTCGTAATTGATGCTGGTCACGCTGCTGGTCAGCCAGCGCCCGCCTTCAAAACTGTCATACACATGTCCACGCCAGTACAGGCGCGGTAGATCTTTTGAAGGGGAGGATGGAAAAACGAGCATGCTGATCTCGGCGCTCTGACTGGCTTGCGTCCCGAGCGCCATTTCACTTCGGTAAACATCGCTGACCGGAATATTTTCCTTTTTTGCCGCCGCGAATATATTTTCCAAACGGTCGTTTTGGGGGAACAATTCTTTCGAAACGGACTGCCAGGTTTTTCTTGCGTATGAATTAAATGTCAAGACCGAGGACGGCGCCATCCAGGCCAGTATGATCAGGACCGCCGCGCTGACCATGATGGTGTTGTTAAAATCCACGCCGCTTTCTGGTGAGATCTGCACATGCCGTTCGCGCCAAATTTCGCGGTCACGCAAATATTTTTGCCGCCCCAGCAGAAGAAATGCCATGAACAGATAAAGACCGAACAGCCAGCTGGTATCGCGCGTGGTGTAATGGTTAAAGTAGATCACGAACATCAATATACCGTTCGGTAAAATAGCCGCCAGCGGATTTGCGTGGCGTGTCAATTGAAATCCGCTGTATAGCGCCGCGCACCAGTATGGAATGAAAAATAGCGCCACAAAAAATAACGGATCTTTGACAGGTCTGCCCGCGGCAAATTCGCTCACCCCAAGGAATATTCTACCGGCCAGAACGATGAGCTTGTCCCCCAGATAGGTCTCTTCCTTTCCAAACTCCATCATGCCGAGCAATTGCCAAGTGAAAAGCATCAACATGTAGCCGGCTGTCAGCAGTATGACGCCGCGCTTTTGATACATGCTTTGTCCCAGCGCCAGCCCAACCATCAAGCCAAGCAGTGCTATATTCCAGACATGGATAAGCCCCTCGGTCCATTCCGTCGCTTGCAAATGCCAGGTCGAAAATAGGATCGCAAAAAATAAGAAAGTGGCTGAAGGCAGATCCCACCAGCGCGCAGGTGATTTTTCCATGCTTTGAGTGTACAATAAAAGAAGCGTCTTCGTCAATTGAAAAATAAATATAATTCTGGAGAACTGTATGCAGACCCTGATCGATAATGGTGTTGCCTTTATTGTCGCTCTTCAAGCAATGGGAGACTGGCTGATCTTTCCCATGAAATTATTCAGCAATCTGGGAACGGAGGAATTTTATTTTCTGGTTTTGCCGCTCATCTATTGGTGCGTTGACTCTGCGCTCGGGCTTCGGGTGGGACTGATACTGGTCACAAGCAACATGCTCAACACAATGGGCAAGGTCTTGTTTGCCGGTCCGCGCCCTTATTGGGTGAGTTCACATGTGCGCGCTCTCTGGCCTGAAACTTCATTTGGGATCCCATCGGGTCATGCGCAGCATGCGGTTAGTGTGTGGGGAATCATCGCAGCCTATTACAAGAAAACATGGGTATGGGTCGCGGCGCTTGCGCTCATCTTTTTGATCGGTTTTTCTCGTCTATACCTCGGCTCGCATTTTCCACAGGATGTCCTTCTGGGCTGGTGTATCGGCGGTCTGCTTTTGTGGGCGTTTACCCGTTTATGGGAACCGATTGCCGAATGGCTGCGGACAAAAACTTTATATCATCAGATTTTCATTGCATTTATCGTATCCATGATATTTATCGTGTTAGGATTGGGCGCGGCGGCTTTAAGAAGCAATTATCAAGTTCCGCAGGATTGGATTAATAATGCATTGCTTGCCGGGACAGAGCAGCCAGACCCCGTTGATCGAAGCGGTATTTTCACTTCGGCAGGGACTTTCTTTGGGCTGGCGGTTGGTGCGGCGTGGATCCTGTCAATTGGCGGGTACCAGGCTTCGGGTCCGATACTGAAGCGTATTCTTCGTTATATTGTCGGTTTGATCGGTGTCCTCGTCTTTTGGAAGGGGCTGGGCGCAATTTTCCCAACCGGCGATGGATTCATCTTTTACGCATTACGTTATATCCGCTATGGGCTGATCGGCTGGTGGGTGGCTGGCGGTGCGCTTTGGATTTTTGTGCGCTTTAAACTTGCAGAGCGTGTGAATTCAATCTGATATAATCTCGGCCATTATTGATAAAAAAAGGCTTGTTTGATGACGCTGGAAAAAAATACTCTCCTTCATAATCGTTACCGTATCGTGGAAATCCTCGGACAGGGCGGCATGGGGTCTGTTTATCGCGCCATTGATGAAAACCTGGGCGTGGTCATCGCATTAAAGGAAAATCTTTTTACAACCGATGAATATTCGCGTCAGTTCCGCCTTGAAGCGGTGATCCTCGCGAATCTCCGTCATCCCAATCTGCCCCGTGTTTCCGATCATATTGTGCTGGATGATCAGGGGCAATATTTGGTGATGGATTTTATCGAAGGCGAAGATCTGCGTTTTCGCATGGAGCGTGTGGGCATGCTTCCGGAAGAGGATGCTGTCCATATCGGCGCTTCGATTTGCGATGCCCTTTCTTATTTGCACACCCGTAAACCCCCGATCCTGCATCGTGATATTAAACCAGGCAATGTAAAGATCACACCGGATGGGCACATCTTTCTGGTGGATTTTGGATTGGCGAAGGTGTACCAGAACGCGACCCAAGCCACCACAACCGGCGCGCGCGCAATGACGCCCGGCTACTCTCCCCCGGAACAATATGGGACCGCGCGCACCGATCCCCGTACTGATATTTATTCCCTCGGCGCTACTTTATACGCGGCGCTTAGCGGGGTCATCCCTGAAGACGGCCTGGCGCGCGCGATGGATAACGCTCAATTAACCCCGCTTAGAAAACGGAATTCAAAGATCTCGCGTCGTTTTGCCGCCGCCATTGAGAAAGCCATGGCGGTTGATCCAAGTGACCGCTTTCAAGATGCCGAGGAATTTAAGAAAGCCTTATTGGGCGCAAAATCCAAGTCCCAGCAGGTCGCAGGCGGTTACACTGTTGTGCCTCCGCCCGCGGAGGATTTTCCGCAGAAAGACATCAGTGATTCCATAACAGAAACAGAAAACAGGCTTCCTCCCCCGCCCATCCCGATTGTTATGGAGAAGGAAGACCATATTTTTGTCTCACCGCTTAAACGACAAAAGGAGCGCGAACGCAAACGCCGCAATGCGCTGATCCGTTTTACATTGCTTCTGCTTTTTATTCTTGTGGTCAGCGTGCCGTTCCTTGCTCCGGGTATTTTGCCCATGAATATACGCGCGGCAATCCCATTCCTCGCCCCGCCCATAACTACAGCGACACCTTCATTTACTCCCATTCCCGCCACCCTTGTTCCAACCCTCACGCCGGCTAATCTTTCAACCCGAACACCGGCCGCTACTTTTACGCATACACCGAACCCCCCCACGCCAACCCGCACACCGACCAAGGTGGCACTTCCAACCGCGACTTCGGCTGTCGCTGATTCAACGAGCCTGGCAGCGACTCAGGTTTCCTTCCCTCCCATCAATTCCTTTGGCGGCGGGACCGGACAGATCGCGTACGCGTCGAGCCGCACGGGATTGCCACAGATATATCTTGTTGACCTGGCAGGCAACAGCGCTGTGCAAGTCACTGATATGCCTGAAGGCGCATGCCAGCCTTCCTGGTCGCCGGATGGTGAAAGATTGGTATTCATTTCTCCCTGCAAAGGCATGGATGAAATCTATTACAACGCCAGCCTATATATCATAAATGCGGATGGCAGCGGGTTGACCGCTATTGATACCCAGCCCGGTGGAGACTTTGAACCAGCCTGGTCACCCGATGGAAAGACCATCGCTTTTACGTCATTACGAACCAGAAATCTGGAAATTTTTACGGTCAGTTTGGATGACCTCTCCACGGCAACCCAACTTACGAATAATGTCTCGCCTACATATGCGCACCAGCCTTCCTGGTCGCCGGATGGATCGCAGATCATTTATACACTCAAGCGGATTGGCGTATTTCAAATATGGGTGATGGAAGCAGACGGCAGCGATCCATTGCAGATCGTCCGCAGCGGTTTGGATTATTCAGACTATTGGCCGGAGTGGTCTCATGATGGCAAAACAATACTTTTCAATCAACGCTGCGCCACAAATTTTTGCCTGCCCTATCTGATGACCATTTCCGCGACCGATCGTACCATCAAGCAGGGTACGCGTTTGAATGTAGATGTGCTCACCATTGAGAATGCCGATTTTTCCCCGGACGGTACACTCATCGCTTATGAAGGCGGCGATACAGGCGATAATAACGATATTTTCTACATGGACAGTTCAGGAGAAAATATCGTGCGTATCACCACTGATCCCAGCCCCGACTTCAACCCCGTCTGGCGCCCCGCTCCGTAAGTAAATAATTTTCAGACCGAATCAATAAGAGAAAAGACCCGCCGATGGTCTTTTCTCTTATTTTATAAACTCTTACACTCCTCTTATTGACGCTCTTCATTTTTGCATGTTAGACTATAAATCGCCATGCCTGAACTTACCGAAAGACAGCGAACCATTCTTCTGCTCCTTATACGCGACTATATCGAGACAGCACAGCCTGTTGGTTCAAAGAGGCTGGTGGAGCGCTTCCACCTTGACCTGAGTCCTGCGACTGTCCGAAACGAAATGTCCGCGCTGACAGAGATGGGCTACCTAAGACAGCCCCACACTTCTGCGGGCCGTGTGCCCGCAGAGGAAGGATATCGCGTCTTCGTCGCGCAGATGATGCAGAATGCGGAATTACCCGCGTCAGTGCAAAACACCATCTCGCATCAATTCTTCCAGGCTCGTCCCGATGTGGAACAGTGGATGACGCTGGCCGCGTCGATCCTTGCGCATCAATCGCAGGGTGTGTCGCTTGTCACTGCCCCGCACGCGGAGACAATCCGCTTCAAGCATATTGAATTGATCTCCACACAGGGACGTCAGGTTCTGATGGTGCTGGTCATGGATGGCGGCGAGGTAAACCAGCAAATTTTGACATTGGCTGAGCCTGTCACTCAGGATCGGTTAAGCCAGGCCGCAGCACGACTCAATTCATTGATGGTTGGCCTTTCTGTTGAATCGATCTCGGCTCTGTCCTCCCGTGCAGACGCGCTTGAGCAGGATATCATCACCCTCCTGGTTCAAGATATGAAGCGCACGTCTGAAAGCGCTTCGGGTGAAATTTATACAGATGGACTCACCAATGTCTTGAGCGAACCTGAATTTGCCGACTCGTCAGATGATGCGCGCTGGGCGGTGCGGCTGTTTGGAGAAAGATCTTCTCTGCAAGGTCTGCTTGCCCGTGCTTCTACAAATAGCAGTGTCGGCGGGCTGCAAGTTTTGATCGGCGGGGAAGGCGGCTGGCAGGAACTCCGTCAATGTTCGATGGTCATTGCCAGATATGGCGCGCCAGGTCTCGCAACAGGCACTTTGGGCGTTTTGGGTCCCATGCGAATGTCTTATGCGCGCACGATCCCCACGGTGAGATATGTTGCAAGCTTATTGAGTAATCTGGTGAACGATAATATTGTGAGTGAATAATCATGGCGCACAAGCGCGCCATATAAAAATCTTTGAGAGTGAGAGTATGACTGATAAAAAGAAACACATGGACGATCAAGAAATTCATGAAACGCAGTCAACGCCCGTTGATGACGGGCAGACCGCTGCGGATGCAGACCGCGAATCGTTGCAAAGCCAGTTGGTGGAGGCTCAAGCCAAAGCCCTTGAATATAAAGATGGCTGGCAAAGATCTCAGGCTGAATTTTTAAATTACAAGAATCGCATGGCGCGTGATAATGAGATGATGTACGCTTCCATGAAGGGCGATATCATCAAAAAAGTATTGCCTGCGCTGGATGATCTGGAACGCGCTTTGCAGAATCGTCCCGCGGATGATGCCTGGGCAGGCGGCATTGAACTCATTGCCCGCAAACTTCAGAATATTTTGGATGCCGAAGGTGTAAAACGCATTGCCGCTGAAGGCGCGGTCTTTGACCCGAATTTCCACGAGGCGATCTCGCATGAACCGAGCGATGCTGTTGAAAGCGGGCATGTGATCGCGGTCGTGCAAAATGGATATAAGCTTGGGGAAAGAGTCATTCGTCCCGCATTGGTGAGGGTGGCGCAGTAATAGAAGTGTCAGGTCCCATGTGTCAGGTGTCAATTTCCTGCGCGTGATGGAACTCGACACCTGATACTTGACACAGGAGAACCTAAATAAATGGGCAAAATTATTGGAATTGATCTGGGTACAACCAATTCGGTTGCCGCTGTGATGTCTGGCGGCGAACCGATCGTGATCCCCTCTGCGGAAGGCGAGCGGCTTGTCCCTTCTGTGGTGGCGGTCAATAAAAACCACGAACGTTTGGTGGGGCGTGTGGCGCGCAACCAAGCCATCACGAATCCGAGCAATACGATTTTTTCAGTCAAGCGTTTTATGGGGCGCAAAGCCGATGATGCGCAGGTGGAACATACCAAAAAGCGCGTGCCGTATGCGGTTACTGCGGCAGAGAATGGCGATGTGCGCGTGACACTCGATGATAAGGATTATTCACCGCCAGAGGTTTCTGCGATGATCCTCGCCAAGATGAAGGCGGATGCCGAAGCCTATCTCGGCGAGCCTGTTACTCAGGCAGTCATCACGGTCCCCGCGTATTTCAATGACGCCCAGCGCAACGCCACCAAGGATGCAGGCAAGATCGCGGGCCTTGAAGTGTTACGTATCATCAACGAACCAACTGCTTCGTCGCTTGCCTATGGCCTTGATAAAAAGAAGAATGAAGTCATTGTTGTATATGACCTCGGCGGCGGCACCTTCGATGTGTCCATTTTGGATGTTGGTGACGGTGTCTTTCAAGTGCGCGCCACCAGCGGCGATACCTTCCTCGGCGGCGATGATTTTGATCTGCGAATCATGGATCATTTGATCGACACCTTCAAGAAGGATAATGGCATTGACCTGCATAATGATCGCCAGGCCTTGCAGCGTTTGAAAGAGGCGTCTGAAAAAGCGAAGATCGAACTTTCAACTGTCATGCAGACTGAGATCAACCTGCCTTATCTGACCGCAGATGCGAGTGGACCGAAACATTTGGTAATGACCATGTCGCGCGCCAAACTGGAACAGATCACCGCGGATCTTGTCGACCGAACGATTGCTCCTGTCAAGCAGGCATTGGCCGACGCTGGATTAAATGCGGGCAACATTGACGAGATCGTCCTGGTGGGCGGCATGACCCGTATGCCCGCCATTCAGGATCGTGTTAAAGCATTCTTTGGCAAAGACCCGCATAAGGGTGTCAATCCTGATGAAGTCGTCGCGATCGGCGCCGCCATTCAGGCTGGTGTGCTGGGCGGAGAAGTAAAAGATATCCTGCTTTTGGATGTTACCCCGCTAACACTTTCCATTGAAACAATGGGTGGTGTTGCCACTCCGCAAATCGAGCGGAATACAACCATCCCGACTCGTCGTTCACAGGTGTTCTCGACTGCGTCAGACAGCCAGACTCAGGTGGAGATCCACGTTTTGCAGGGTGAACGTTCAATGGCGAGTGATAATAAGTCGTTGGGCAGGTTCACACTGGATGGAATCCCGCCTGCTCCCCGTGGTGTTCCGCAGATCGAAGTCACTTTCGATGTGGACGCAAATGGCATTATGAAGGTCAGTGCGAAGGATAAGGCCACAGGTCGTTCGCAGCATATTACAATTACGGCTTCCTCGGGCTTGAGCGATGCTGAAGTTGAGAAGATGCGTAAGGATGCGGAAGCGCACGCTGATGAAGACCGCAAACGCAAAGAGTTGATCGAAGCGCGAAACCATGCGGATAATACTGCCTATGCTGCTGAGAAGGCTCTGCGTGAGTTCGGCGAGAAAGTTCCCGCTGAGGTAAAAAGTGAAATCGAAGCCAAAGTCGCGGAGACAAAGTCTGCGGCGTTAGGCGAAGATGTTGAGAAAATAAAGGCCGCCGCGGAAGCCTTGGGATTGGCAATTCAAAAGATCGGCGCATCTGTTTATGAGCAGGGACAAGCCGCAGGTACGGGCGAAGCGGGTTCTGATCAGAACCCAAATTCATCTTCTGCGGGTCCTGATGTCGTTGATGGTGAAGTAAAGGAGTAAGTCGAGTCGAAGGTCAAAGGTCGAAAGTCAATGACCGGTAACCTTCGACCTTTGACAGTTTATTATGAGCAACCGCGATTATTACGAAGTTCTTGGTGTGGGCAAGGGCGCGTCTGATGATGAGATCAAAGCCGCGTTCCGTAAACTTGCGCGTCAGTTCCATCCCGATGTAAGCAAGGAGACGGACGCCGAGGAAAAATTTAAAGAGATCAATGAAGCCTATGGGGTACTGTCTGACTCTGATAAACGCGCGCGTTATGACCGTTACGGAAAAGAGGGGTTGGGCGGCATGGGCAGCGGCGGTTATCACGATTATTCCACGGATTTTGGTGACTTATTTGAGGAGATCCTGGGCGGATTTGGATTCTCGACGGGAAGGCGCTCGCGCAACTCTCCCCGCCGAGGACGCGACCTGCAGATGCAGGTTTCTCTGACCTTTGAAGAATCCGTCTTCGGTGTCGAAAAAGAGGTCGAGTTTCAACGTGAAGAGACTTGTTCGACGTGTAAAGGGAATGGCGCGGAGCCCGGGACAACCCCGTCCAAGTGTTCCACTTGTAATGGACAAGGGGAAGTCCGTCAGGTGCGTCAAACTTTTCTGGGTCAAATGGTGCAGACAGCGGCCTGTCCTGCCTGTAATGGTCGCGGAGAAATCGTTTCATCACCGTGCAAGACTTGTCGCGGCGCGGGTCTGGAGCGCAAAACGATCAAGAAGAAAGTGCAGATTCCCGCGGGCGTGGATGTCGGCACGCAGATCCGCCTGAATGGAGAAGGCGGTCCCGGCGCGTTTGGCGGTCCCAGCGGAAGCATGTTCATTGTATTGGATGTCAAGCCGCATCAATTCTTCAAACGTCGCGAAAATGATATTGTTCTAAACCTCGATATTAACGTGGCGCAAGCCGTGCTTGGTGCGGATATTAATGTCCCGACGATCGATGGCGATGAGAAATTAAAGATTCCCGCCGGTACACAGCCTGGAAAGATTTTCCTTCTAAGGGGCAAAGGTGTGCCCCATGTCCGCAGTAAACATCAGCGCGGCGACCAGAAAGTGATTGTCAACGTTGCCATTCCCTCCAAATTAACAAAGGAACAGCGCGAGTTGTTCGAGAAACTGGCAGAGAGTTTGGGAACTTCGGTCAAACCGCAGGAAAAAGGATTTTTGGATTGGTTGAACGATGCTTTTGGGGGATAGGGGAGTAAACAGCGATCAGTGAGCAGTAACGAGTAGATGAGAGTCTGCTCGTTTTTGATTTGGCGTGTTTGATTGCTTTATAATGCTTCTACCTTATGAAAAAGAGACTTTTACAGATCTGGCGGACGCTTCCGATGTGGTTTCATGTCCTGGTCATGCGGATGTACCGTCCCCGGTTTCGCGCAGCGGTGGCAGCGCTGATTTTTGATGAGCTGGGAGGTATTTTATTGTTTAGGCACACGTATCGTAAATTCGAGTGGGGCATTCCTGCGGGCGGATTGGAGTATAACGAACAGCCTGATCGCGCGATTGTCCGTGAATTCCTTGAAGAGACAGGCATGCAAATAAAAGTTGAAAAACTGCTGGTCGCCGAAAGCTCAAAGGAAGACCGCAATATAAGTTTGATCTATTTGTGTACTATCGTGAGCGGATCGTTCACGGAAAGTTCCGAGATCTCTGAAATGAAATACTTCGATGTGAATGACCTCCCGCAGATGTTGTTGGCTGAGAAGAACTTGATCCGCTGGGCTGTGCAGGAAATAAAAGGATAATAATTTGACAAATATTCTTCTTGTGGGCACAGGCGGGTTTATCGGCTCGGTGCTCCGTTATCTGGTCGGTGGTTATGTGCAGGAGTCTGTCAAGAGATTGGATTTTCCTTATGGCACGCTGGCGGTAAACTTGATCGGTTGCTTTGTGATCGGATTATTGGCTCAGATCGGTGAGAAATATGGCATGTTCTCAAACGAGTCGCGCGCATTTATCTTTATCGGCATCCTGGGCGGTTTTACAACCTTTTCATCTTTTGGGAACGAAACTGTGAACTTGATCCGCCAAAATTTTATGACGAATGCCTTGATGAATATTGGCGCGAATGTGATCTTGGGGTTGTTGGCGGTTTGGCTGGGTCGATTACTCGGACATTTAATTTGGAGATAAAAAATGAACTGGCTTGAAGTTTCACTGACTGTAAACGGCGAACTCGCCGAATCTGTTGCTGACGTTTTTGCACGCTTCGCGCCGAATGGTGTCATGACCGAACAAGGCGTAAAGTTTTTGGATGAAGAGGATGAAGGTACTGCTACGGGGCCCATTACCGTCCGCGCGTATTTGGAAGTGAACGATCAACTCGAAGAGACGCGCCAAAAACTTGAAGAGTCGCTTTTCTATTTGGGGATGATTCAACCTTTGCCGACGCCCGTCTACAAGCAGATCGCGGATCAAAACTGGATGGAAGCCTGGAAACAGCACTATAAGCCGATCCTCATCGGACAGAGACTCCTCATCCTGCCCGCGTGGCTTGAATCCCCTGAACCGAAACGCATCCCCATCAAAATTGATCCTGGCATGGCCTTCGGAACAGGCACGCATCCCACCACGCAGTTATGCCTCGAGCTCATGGAACTGTCCGCTGACCACCAGCCACTGTCCTCTGTCATTGATGTTGGTTGTGGCTCTGGAATATTATCCATTGCAGCATTGAAGCTCGGCGCAACAAAAGTCCTCGGCGTGGACATTGATATTGAATCTGTCAAGAACTCGCGTGAAAATGCCGGTACAAACGGCGTGGGTGAGGAGTTGATCCTTGGGCAGGGGTCAGTGACCGAGGTGTTGAGCGGTAGTTTCCAGTTTAAGTCCGCTCCGCTGGTGGTGGCGAATATTCTGGCTCCCATCATCATCCGCTTGTTTGACGCGGGTCTGGCAGATTTGGTCGCACCCGATGGCGAGATCATCCTGAGCGGCATTCTTGCTCATCAGGCAGAGAATGTCATTGAGTCTGCTCAGGCAAAAGGCCTGAAACGAAGCGACCAGCGTCAAACGGGTGATTGGGTTGCCATCTCATTGAAACGTTAAAACGTTCAAATGTTTAAACGTTTTGTGCTATCATACGAACCAGTATGGACCGTCAGAAAATATTTTATTACCTGCTTTTGAACGTCTTTGTCTCCGCATGTGTGACGGGGACGATCTTGTTCTGGTATGACCGTAACTCCCGTGCTGTAAACCAGCCAACGGTGCTGCAGGCCGTAAGCAGTGACCCTGCGGCGGTCGTCACCTCCAGCCCGAAGACAGATATTGCGGTGAAGATCAGCAGTGTTGTGGGCGCGGGGGCGAAAGATGCCGAGATCGTGGTGGTGAAATTCGAAGGCGAAGATCAATTGGACTTGACGAATTGGCAGTTGAAAGATGAAGACGGTAATACTTTTAAGTTTCCCAAACTCATACTTTATACGAATGGCGCTGTGCAGGTACACACTGCGACTGGCACAGATACCGTCATTGACCTATATTGGGGCATTGGCAGCGCCGTGTGGAGTTCTGGAGAGAATGCCCAGTTATTTGACACGCAGGGCAACCTGAGAGCTGTGTATCGTGTACCTTAATTGATCGAACCGCGAAGTCCACTAAGATTTTCTTTGCATTCTTAGCGAGCTTGGCGGTTAAAAAAACTGATATTTGACACTTAAAACCCGGCACCTAAAATGACCCAAGCCCTGTATCGTAAGTATCGCCCCAAAGGATGGGATACCGTCATTGGACAAGACCACGTTGTCCAGACGCTTACCAACTCCATCAAAGCAGACCGCGTTGGTCATGCCTATCTTTTTGCGGGTCCGCGCGGAACTGGCAAGACCACTGTGGCGCGCTTGCTTGCCAAGGCGGTCAACTGTCTCGCCGAAGATCCCGCGCATAGGCCTTGTAATACCTGTAAAAATTGTGAAGCGGTCAACGAAAATCGCTTTATGGATATGATCGAGATTGATGCCGCTTCGAATAACGGCGTTGATGATGTCCGTGACCTGCGTGAAAAAATAAATTTTTCCCCCTCTCAGGGAAAATATAAAGTCTATGTGGTGGATGAAGTTCACATGTTGTCGGGCGGCGCGTTCAATGCCCTGCTCAAAACACTTGAAGAACCGCCGCCACACGCCATCTTTGTTTTAGCCACCACTGAAATTCACAAAATTCCTGCAACTGTTTTATCACGCTGTCAGCGCCATGAGTTCCGCCGTGTACCGGTGGATGAGATCGTTGTCAACCTCAAGCATATCGTCGCTGCTGAAAATCTCATTGCCGATGATGAAGCCCTTACGTTGATTGCCCGCCAGTCAGCGGGTGGAATGCGCGATGCGCAGTCTCTGCTCGATCAGCTTTCGTCCACAGGCACGAAGATCACACTGGCTCTTGCCCAAACTGTTCTTGGCACAGCTACGAGCAAAACCGTTCTCGATATTATCTCGTCCGTTCTCGATCATCAGCCCGCGCACGGTCTCGAAACCATTCACCGAGCTCTCGACTCGGGCGCTGATCCGCGTTCGCTTGCCCGTCAGATCGTCGAGTATTTGCGCGGCCTGATGCTGATACAAATGGGCAATATCGATCAGGTCGAAGCCACGCGTGAAGTCAAAATACAAATGGAATCCCATGCAAAATCCTTCAATACTTCTGAAGTATTGCGTATGATGAAGATATTTAATAACGCTGCGACTGATCTGCGCGGCGGCTGGCAGCCGTCTTTGAGTATTGAACTTGCCCTCGCGGAAGCGATCGAGAACCCAACAGAATCTCCGCAAATTGCCGTATCATCCCTTCTTGGCGCCGCATCAGACCCGCCGAAGTCTGTTCCTGTCACGCGAACCGAATCCCAGCCCGAGGTTAAGAGCGCATCGTCCCCGCTGGGGAAGCGCCCGTGTCTGACAAGCCTATGATCAATTCAGGCGATATTATCAAGTCGTGGAAGCATTTGGCGGCAGCTCTGCCGAAGTCGCAGGCAAATTTATCTGCGTTGATGAACTCGGTCAAAATGATCGATGTGCAGGGTAAAACGCTTGTGCTTGGTCTCGCCAGTGATGTGCTCGTCTCGAAAATTGACAAGCCCGATCAGGTCGAAGCCGTTCAAAAATTGATCAAAGATAACTTTGGCGTGGATGTGTCCATACGTTGTATCGTCACCAACGCCAAGGGTAAGCTTCCTGCAAGTGTTGCACAAGACGGTATGGTTGCTGCTGCCATTCAGCACGGCGGCGAGATCGTGGATATGGAATAAACAATAATCCCCAACTAACAAAAAGAGGTTTTTATGGCTAAAGGATTTAATCGTGGACCTGCCGCAATGGGCGGCGGACAATCAGGCATGATGCAGCAGCTTCAGAAACTGCAAAAGCAGATGGAAGAAGCCCAAGCCAAACTCGCAGATGAGACAGTCACTGCGACAGCAGGCGGCGGCGCGATCAAAGTCACTATGACCGGCGATCAGAAATGCCGCGAAGTTGTCATTGATCCTGAACTGTTAAAAGACGCAGATGCCGAGATGCTGCAAGATCTGGTCTTGTCCGTTGTAAACATGGCTCTTGACCAATCTCGCGAACTCGCCAATCAAAAATTAGGTCCGCTCTCGGGCGGGCTGCCGTTTTAATTTTAGGGGCGAAGCATTGCTTCGCCCCTGCGAGATGATATATGCTTCTCCCCGAATCCATTCAAACTCTCGTTAATGCCCTGGAGCGCCTGCCAGGTATTGGGCCTAAGTCCGCTTCACGGCTGGCATTCTTTTTTCTGCGCGCCTCCGAAGATGTGGCGCAGGATTTGTCTGTTGCGTTGGCGAATTTGAAGGCAAATACAGCTTTTTGTCAGGAATGTTTTAATATCACAGATGCAGGTCGCGAACGCTGCGAGATCTGTGAATCTCCAAAGCGTGAAAATTCATTGATCTGCGTTGTGGAAGAGGCTTTGGATGTGTTGGCGCTGGAGCGTACCGCTGGTTTTCACGGCAAATACCATGTCTTGCAGGGAGTTTTGTCTCCCATTGAAGGCATCGGCCCCGACGACTTGAAGATCAAACAATTGATTACCCGTGTTGCGCGCGGCGGCATCAAGGAAATTATCCTCGCCACCAATCCAAGCATGGAAGGCGATACGACGGCGATTTATTTAAGTCAACAACTGGAGCCGATGGGTGTGAAGGTCACGCGCCTCGCGCGCGGTTTGCCGGTGGGTGGTGACCTGGAATATGCAGATCAAAATACGCTTTTGCGCGCTTTATCTGGCAGGCAGGAAATGAGCTGAAATCAAACGACAGTCACCTCGAAGGTGGCTGTCTCTTTTTATATTATGAAGATAACCATTCTCACTTACGGTTCGCGCGGCGATGTTCAGCCTTTTGTCGCACTTGCGCTTGGCTTGCAGAAGAATGGTCATGTGGTCAAACTTGCTGCGCCGCATAAATTTAATGAGTTCGTAACCTCACACGGAATAACATTTATCCCGCTGGCAGGCGACCCAGAAGAGATCAGCAGGCTGATCAATAACGCGGGGACAAATCCTGCGCGGGTCGTTGCGTCCATGTGGAATTATATTTTCTCGATCGCACCGCAGGTCTCGGGCACTGCTTTCCCTGCCTGTGAAGCTGCAGATCTTATTATCCATTCATTCCTGTTCACTGTCGGCGGTCACTCCTGGGCACATGAACATAACATCCCTGACATCTCCGTGCAAACATTTCCCATGTTTGCTCCTACACGTGAATTCCCGAATGTTTCCGCGCTTAATGTTCCACCAGGCTTGTTCAGCTATTTTTCACACTGGTTCGCCACACAAGTGTTTTGGGTCGGCGGAAATAGCGGATATGGTCCCGCGCAGCGTGCAAATCCAGACATTCATTATCCAAAGAAACTTTACTGGCCCTTTGACGCCAGTCCGCATCACCTTCGGACCCCGTTGCTGTTTGCTTATAGCTCGAGTGTTTTGCCGCGCCCTGTCGATTGGGATGAGCATATCCACTTAACAGGATATTTTTTTCTTGATGAAGAATCGTATCAACCGCCCGTTGAACTTTCTGATTTTCTTGCCGCGGATGATCCGCCCGTTTGTGTTTCTTTTGGCAGCATGGTTAATCGCAAAGCCAAAGGCATAGATGAAATTGTTCGCGCAGCGTTGAGTCGAACAGGGAGACGCGGAATCATTCTTTCAGGTTGGGGTGGGGTTGAGAATCAATCTTCAGAAAATTTTCTATATCTTAAATCCGTTCCGCATGACTGGCTGCTGCCAAGATGTAAGCTTGTCATTCATCATGGCGGAGCGGGCTCAACGGCGGCAGGGCTGCGGGCGGGGATTCCAAATATCGTCATTCCATTTACAGCCGATCAACCGTTCTGGGGGAACAGAGTCTATGCGGTCGGTGCGGGGTCCAAACCCATTCTTGTAAAGCATCTTTCGGTTGGGAATTTAATGCGCGCAATTGCTGAGGCTGAGTCGGATGCCGTTTGTGAACGTGCCCAGGCTATTGGCCAACGAATAGGAAGCGAAGATGGTGTCAAAAATGCGGTGGAGTTGATAGAGATATATTCGCAAAAATTTAAAAGCAGGGGCTGATTTTGTGAGGCAACAAGAGCGCGAAACACTGCGATTCTTTAAGGTTGGGATGTCTTTGAATCTCTTGACAAAGGAAAGGAAATGCATATAATTGCCCTTCGCCAGTAGAAATGAAAAAGATTTCGTCACCCCGACAAATCGATTACAACTGAGTAACCGTCTCCCGTCAGAGACTCGAAGCAAATGTTTTGAAGTCTGACAGCCGATGCAGAAATAAAAGCATCGGTATTTTAGTCTGTAAAAAGACTTGACAGCGGTTATATGAACGGGTAGAATACCGCTCGCTCAAATGGCAAGCACCTTAACAACTGAAAAGTGATAGGAAACAAAATTTTTTGTTGAACCAGTAAATCCGTAACTTTTACACTCGCAAGAGTGAATTTTTTTGCGGAGAGTTTGATCCTGGCTCAGGATGAACGCTGGCGGCGTGCCTAATACATGCAAGTCGAACGAGGTACTTTTGTAGTAATACGAAAGTGTCCTAGTGGCG
The DNA here is from genome assembly GCA_016709305.1 of Candidatus Villigracilis saccharophilus. Lineage (GTDB taxonomy): Bacteria > Chloroflexota > Anaerolineae > Anaerolineales > Villigracilaceae > Villigracilis > Villigracilis saccharophilus. The sequence continues at coordinate 16,148 of JADJNA010000028.1, read as the reverse complement.
AACGGGTGAGTAACGCGTGGGTGACCTGCCCCGAAGTGTGGGATAACAGTTCGAAAGGATTGCTAATACCGCATGTGGTCTTCGGATTTAGAAACTGATGACTAAAGGAGTAATCCGCTTTGGGAGGGACCTGCGTCCCATCAGCTAGTTGGTGAGGTAATGGCTCACCAAGGCTACGACGGGTAGGGGACCTGAGAGGGTGACCCCCACAATGGAACTGAAACACGGTCCATACACCTACGGGTGGCAGCAGTAGGGAATATTGCACAATGGGCGAAAGCCTGATGCAGCAACGCCGCGTGTGCGATGAAGGCCTTCGGGTCGTAAAGCACTTTTCTGAGGGATGAGCAAGGACAGTACCTCAGGAATAAGTCTCGGCTAACTACGTGCCAGCAGCCGCGGTAAAACGTAGGAGGCAAGCGTTATCCGGATTCACTGGGCGTAAAGCGCGTGCAGGCGGTTCGGTAAGTTGGGCGTGAAATCTCCTGGCTTAACTAGGAGAGGTCGTTCAATACTACCGGACTTGAGAGTGATAGAGGAAGATGGAATTCCCGGTGTAGTGGTGAAATGCGTAGATATCGGGAGGAACACCAGTGGCGAAAGCGATCTTCTGGACCATTTCTGACGCTCAGACGCGAAAGCTAGGGTAGTAAACGGGATTAGAGACCCCGGTAATCCTAGCCGTAAACGATGTAAACTTGGCGTCGGTGGCTTAAACTCCATCGGTGCCGCAGCTAACGCGATAAGTTTACCGCCTGGGGACTACGATCGCAAGATTAAAACTCAAAGGAATTGAATGCGGGGCCCGCACAAGCAGCGGAGCGTGTGGTTTAATTCGATGCTACACGAAGAACCTTACCCGGGTTTGACATGCAAGTGGTAGTGATCTGAAAGGTGAACGACCCGCAAGGGAGCTTGCACAGGTGTTGCATGGCTGTCGTCAGCTCGTGTCGTGAGATGTTCGGTTAAGTCCGCTAACGAGCGCAACCCTCGCTGTATGTTACATGTGTCATACAGGACCGCCGGTATCAAGCCGGAGGAAGGTGGGGATGACGTCAAGTCCGCATGGCCTTTATGTCCGGGGCTACACACACGCTACAATGGTCGGTACAATGGGTTGCTAAGTCGCGAGATGGAGCCAATCCCCCAAAGCCGGCCTCAGTTCAGATTGCAGGCTGCAACTCGCCTGCATGAAGCTGGAGTTGCTAGTAAACGCGCGTCAGCTATAGTGCGTTGAATACGTTCTCGGGCCTTGTACACACCGCCCGTCACGTCATGGGAGTTGGTAACACCTGAAGCCGGTAGCCTAACCGCAAGGAGGGCGCCGTCGAAGGTGGTGCTGGTGACTAGGACGAAGTCGTAACAAGGTAGGTGTACCGGAAGGTGCGCCTGGATCACCTCCTTTCTAGAGTTCTTGAGCAAATCTCCAAGGAGATGCGCTCTACTCATATTTGTAATAAGCCCATACGGTGAGCTTGGGCGCTGGATCGCAGAAATGCGTTTCCTATCACTTCTCAGTTGCTAAGGAAAATCCCGGGCTTGTAGCTCAGTTGGTTAGAGCACTGTGCTGATAACGCAGGGGTCACAGGTTCGAATCCTGTCAAGCCCACTAACCAGGCAATGCCCTGGGGATGTAGCTCAGTGGGAGAGCAGCGCGTTTGCAACGCGAAGGTCGCGGGTTCAAATCCCGCCATCTCCACTGAATTAGATGTAGTACTGGAGTTATATAAAAGTTTGAATAACGGTAAGAAAACATAAGTTCCAAAAGTTCACCGCTGAAAAGGTTGATTTTGCGACCTGGCGGTAGCGTCAGGTCGTTTTGTGTCTGTTGGAAGTTGTACCTTATAAAGCTGAGTAAACACTTTGAATGGCGATCGATGTCCTTGATTTAGATCAAGACTATCGGTCACCGGTCAAATGGTGAATGCACCTTAAAAACTGAATAGCAATTGATGAAAAGCCGATAAAGTAAAATTTATCAAAATGTAATATATTAAAGAAAAGTATCAACTTCTCCGTATCACGTGGAGAAGCTATTAAGAGCTTATGGTGAATGCCTTGGCGTCAAGCGCCGATGAAGGACGTGGGACACTGCGATAAGCCTCGGGAAGCCGTGTACAGGCGTTGATCCGAGGATTTCCGAATAGGGAAACCAGCTGTTGCGAACCAACAGTATCCCTGGTTGAATATATAGACCAGGTGAAGGGAACCTGGGGAACTGAAACATCTAAGTACCCAGAGGAAAAGAAATAATTCCCCTAGTAGTGGCGAGCGAACGGGGATCAGCCCAAACCGAATCTGTTTACAGAATCGGGGTTGTAGGACCGGTAATACGGAAGTTACAAAATGATCAGTTAGCGGAAAGGTGTGGGACAGCCTGCCAAAGAGGGTAATAGCCCCGTATGCGAAAACTGATTATCTTCCACCGTGTTCCTGAGTACTGCCGGGCACGCTAATCCGGCAGGAATCTAGGGAGTCCACTCTCTAAGGCTAAATACGCTTGACGACCGATAGTGAACTAGTACCGTGAGGGAAAGGTGAAAAGTCCCCCTGTTAGGGGAGTGAAATAGAACCTGAAACCATAAGCTTACAAGCAGTTGAAGGGCTACGGCAAGTTGAGCCCCCTAGAAATAGGGACGTTCCTTGTCATGCCTAACAGCGTGCCTCTTGGAGAATGAGCCTGCGAGTTAATTTCAGTGGCGAGGTTAAGGGAGTAACACCCGAAGCCGTAGCGAAAGCGAGTCTTAATAGGGCGTACAGTCGCTGGAATTAGGCCCGAAACCGTGTGAGCTACCCATGGGCAGGGTGAAGCGAGTCTAAACACTCGTGGAGGCCCGAACTCACTAACGTTGCAAAGTTAGGAGATGACCTGTGGGTAGAGGTGATATGCCAATCGAACACGGAGATAGCTGGTTCTCCCCGAAATAGCTTTAGGGCTAGCGTCGTATGTTTAGAACTGGAGGTACAGCACTGAATGGGCTATGGGGCTTACAGCTTACAGAACCCAATCAAACTCGGAATGCCAGTTCTCCATAGTACGGCAGTCGGACTCCGGGAGATGAGTTTCGGGGTCGAAAGGGAAACAGCCCAGACCATCGGCTAAGGTCCTCAAATCTATGCTAAGTGGGAAACGAGGTGAGGTTACTGAAACAACCAGGAGGTTGGCTTAGAAGCAGCCACCCTTTAAAAAGTGCGTAACAGCTTACTGGTCTAGTGACTTCGCGCGGAAAACTTAACGGGGCTAAGCATAGTACCGAAGCCATGGGTCTCAACATTTGTTGGGGCAGTAGGGGAGCGTTCTGTCAGCGGTGAAGGTCGATCGTAAGGGCGACTGGAGCGGACAGAAGTGAGAATGCAGGCATGAGTAGCGTACAAATATGTGAGAACCATATTCGCCGTATATCTAAGGTTTCCGACGCCAGGTCATTCCGCGTCGGGTTAGTCGAGTCCTTAGCCGAGGCCGAGAGGCGTAGGTGATGGACATCTGGTCAACATTCCAGAACCGCTAGAGAGTGCGATGGGAGGACGCAACGAGATAGGCCAGCCCATTATTGGATTTGGGTGCGATCCATCTAGGCGTTGAGATTGGTAGGTAAATCCGCCAGTTGAGCTGAGGTGAGAGCGAGCCGTAAGGCATAAGTGGTTGAGTCTTGTTGCCAAGAAAAGTCTCTAAGCATAACTTTCTAGTGCTCGTACCGCAAACCGACACCGGTAGATGGGTAGAGTATACCAAGGCGAACGGGAGAACTCTCGTTAAGGAATTAGGCAACATGACCTCGTAACTTCGGGAGAAGAGGTGCCCTCTAGGGTGTTAAAGCCCAGGAGGGTCGCAGTGAAATGGCTCTGGTGACTGGTTAACAAAACCACAGGTCTCTGCTAAGCCGTAAGGCGATGTATAGGGGCTGACGCGTGCCCAGTGCCGGAAGGTTAAAGGGAGAGGTTAGCGCAAGCGAAGCTTTGAACTGAAGCCCCGGTGAACGGCGGCCGTAACTATAACGGTCCTAAGGTAGCGAAATTCCTTGTCGGGTAAGTTCCGACCCGCACGAACCGCGTAACAATTAGAGCACTGTCTCGACGAGAGACCCGGTGAAATTGAAATGGCTGTGAAGATGCGGCCTACCCGCAGTAGGACAAAAAGACCCCGTGGAGCTTTACTGCAGTTTGGCATTGTATTTGGATATGATCTGTGTAGGATAGGTGGGAGGCTTTGAAGCTGGCGCGCTAGCGTCGGTGGAGCCAACGGTGAAATACCACCCTGATCATGTTTAGATCCTAACCCCATTCCGTAATCCGGATGGGGGACCGTGCCAGATGGGCAGTTTGACTGGGGCGGTCGCCTCCTAAAAGGTAACGGAGGCGCCCAAAGGTTCCCTCAGGTGGAATGGAAACCCACCATAGAGTGTAAAGGCATAAGGGAGCTTGACTGTAAGGCCAACGCGCCGAACAGAGACGAAAGTCGGGCTTAGTGATCCCACAATACCGAGTGGAAGGGTTGTGGCTTACCGGATAAAAGCTACCCCGGGGATAACAGGCTGGTGAGATCCAAGAGTTCACATCGACGATCTCGCTCGGCACCTCGATGTCGGCTCATCGCATCCTGGGGCTGGACAAGGTCCCAAGGGTCGGGCTGTTCGCCCGTTAAAGCGGTACGCGAGCTGGGTTCAGACCGTCGTGAGACAGGTCGGTCTCTATCCACTGTGGGCGTAAGGGATTTGAAGGGAGCTGCTCCTAGTACGAGAGGACCGGAGTGGACAGACCTCTAGTGTGCCAGTTGTTCCGCCAGGAGCATCGCTGGGTAGCCATGTCTGGCAAAGATAACCGCTGAAAGCATCTAAGTGGGAAACTTGCCCTAAGATTAGATCCCTGTGACCCGTAAGGGTGTAAGACCCCAGATAGACTATCTGGTTAATAGGCAGCATGTGTAAGCGCAGTAATGTGTTAAGCTAAGCTGTACTAATGGTCGAGGGCTTCCTTTATGTGATGCGGAGAATTTGGTACTTTTCTTATAAAACAATCATCAATTTGCTGTTCAGACCAACATTGTGAAATTGTCCCTTGGTGATTTGAGCGACGTGGGTACACCCGGTCCCATACCGAACCCGGTAGTTAAGCACGTCAGCGCCGATGGTACTTGGAGGGCGACCTCCTGGGAGAGTAGGTCATTGCCAAGGGGCTTTTCTTTTTAACACATCACGCGCGGGATCTTTTTATCCGCGCGTGTGTCGCTTGTATGGCCCCTGTTTTGTTTTTTATTTTCATGCCGAAAGTAGGTGATTTCATTGGCTTCAGTACATTTACGAAGCGGCGAGTCCCAGGACTCATTGCTTAAGCGCTTCCGCAAAAAAATCGTTAAGAGCGGTATTTTAAGCACCATTCGCAACAAGCGCTGGTTCATTTCAAAGAGCGAAACACGACGAATGGATAAGAAGAAGGCGATCCGCCGCATTAAGCGGAAATCCTTTAAGGATAACGAATAAGACAGACTGTAGGATGTGTGTATGACCAAAGAAGAAGGCAAAATTAAAGTGGACGGACTTGTGATCGAGGCTTTGCCTGGAACGCAGTTCCGGGTGCGGCTGGATAATGGGCACGAAGTGCTTGCTTATCTGGCGGGCAAAATGCGCAAGCATTATATCCGCATTTTGTTGGGAGACCATGTTTCCATGGAAATGTCACCTTATGATATGACCCGCGCCCGCATTACTTTTCGCCAGCGCAAGAATGCGCCAACTTCTTCCACCACCAGTTAATGTTTGTAAATTGAATTTCAGGAAGCCCTCTGTGAAAACAGGGGGCTTTTTTTTGTGGAACACTCAATCAGCGGCGATGAAGTTTGAGGCGCGCGACCAGTTTTCAGCGAGGCTGATCCGATGTCTTGAACGGGATCAATTCTCATGAGAGCTGGAAACTGCTTTGCTTGGATCGGATCCAGCGTGGGAATGTTCCATTAAAATCTTTTCATCTTTGCATGATTCGTGTATAATGCCGAAGTTCGGCGTAAAACGAGGAGTGTGAAGCGTATTTTTTGATCGACCATTGGTCAGCGAGTTCGTTTCAGATCGTATAGATCCAGTCCTCGGCCGATTCTTTGATGGCCGATTTTTTATTTCAATTTGGAAAGTAGGTGATTAAGTTGGGTTCAGTACATTTACGAAGTGGCGAGTCTCAAGACTCACTGCTCAAGCGGTTTCGTAAGAAGGTTGTCAAGAGTGGCGTGTTGAGCACCATTCGCAACAAGCGCTGGTTCATTTCCAAGAGTGAGACACGACGCATGGAAAAGAAGAAGGCGATTCGGCGGATGAAGCGAAAATCTTTCAAGGATACAGAATAGGCAGAGGCGTGTATGACTAAAGAAGAAGGCAAAATTAAAGTTGATGGTGTGGTGATTGAAGCCCTGCCTGGGACGCAGTTCCGGGTGCGGCTGGATAATGGGCATGAAGTGCTGGCTTACCTTTCAGGTAAAATGCGCAAGCATTACATCCGCATTCTGTTGGGTGATCATGTTGCGATGGAAATGTCGCCTTATGATCTGACCCGCGCGCGTATCACCTTCCGCCAACGCAAAAGCATTTCTTCCTCTGTAGAAAGTTAATTTTCTGTTTTGCATGATCAACAAAAAAAATCCTCCGTTTTGCGGAGGATTTTTTTGTTCGTGCGTAGTATTTATCGTGTTTCTTTATATGAGGTTAAGACTTTCATGTAATTCGCCCGTTCGAATGCGGCTGGTTCTTTGACAGATTTCTGGCTCATGCTGCCCTGCATCTGTTTGATGGATTCGTATTCGTGAGAGTCCATCCACCATTTGAGTTCGGTCAACATTGACGGGATGACCTGTTCGCCGTTGTGCAGGAGATTGGATGCCATCATGGTGACTTTCGCTCCCGCCATCATGGATTTGAGGACATCGTTGGCGGTGTGTACGCCGCTGGTCAGTGCGAAATCAGCGTTGACTTTGCCGTGCAGGATCGAGATCCAGCGCAGGGGCAGGCGCATTTCCGCAGAGGTGCTCAGGTCTAGGCTGTGAACGATCTCCAGTTCCTCCAGGTCAAAATCGGGTTGATAGAAGCGGTTGAATAGCACCAGTCCATTTGCTCCGGCTTCGACGATCCTGCGGGCAAAATTCGGCAGTGCTGTGATGAAGGGACTGAGTTTTACTGCCAATGGAATGGTGATGGCGGATTTGACTTCTGCCACCAATTCGACCTGCGCGTCTTCAAGTTCCTGCGCAGTAAGGTCGGGGTCGGTGGGGATGTAATACAGATTGAGTTCCAGCGCATCCGCACCTGCATCCTGAATCTGTTTTGCGTAACTCGTCCAGCCGCCTTTGGATACGCCATTCAAACTTCCGATGACAGGGATGCTTAATGCCTTCTTTAATCCAGCAACCTGACTTAGATATCTATCAGGACCGACTGCATACATTCCGCCATCGGGCAGATAGGTCAGGGCCTCGGCATAGGAGTCGGTGCCGCGAGTTAGAAAATGGTCAAGTTCCAGACTCTCGTGAATGATCTGTTCTTCAAAGAGAGAGTACATCACGATCGCAGAGATGCCCGCTTCTTCCAGTTTGCGCGCCTTATCAATATTTTTTGAAATTGGCGACGCGGAAGCTACAATCGGATTTTTGAGGTTCAAGCCAAGGTAGGAAGTAGAAAGATCGCTCATTATTTTTTCTCCTCGGTGTCATTTTCATAATGCATTGACGCCATTTGTTGATAGAGAGTCCAGCGGGATTTTGCATCGTGCTGGGCTTCCTTCATTAATTCTTCAGCGCGGTCTTCGTTCATTTGAATGAGCATCTTGTAGCGTGTTTCGTTGTATGCGTATTGAGAGATTGGGATGCTCGGTTCTTTTGATTCAATGATCAGTGGGTTCTGACCTTGTGTTGCCAGGCGTGGATCGTAGCGGTACATGGGCCAGTGACCAGATTGCACCGCAAGTTTCGACTGTTCCAGGCTCTTGGAAAGATCATATCCGTGCGCAATGCAGGGACTGTATGCGATCACCAAGGATGGACCATCGTAAGACTCAGCCTCGATCAAGGCCCGTAATGTCTGCTGGTCGTTCGCTCCCATGGCGACACGAGCAACATACACATATCCGTAAGACATGGCGATCAGACCCAGGTCTTTCTTGGGCAATCCCTTGCCGCTCATGGCAAATTTTGCAACTGCTGCGCGCGGTGTGGACTTGCTGGATTGTCCGCCAGTGTTTGAATACACTTCGGTGTCAAGTACCAGGATGTTTACGTTACGACCTGAAGCCATGACATGATCCAAACCACCATACCCGATATCATATGCCCAACCGTCGCCGCCGATGATCCAAACAGATTTCTTGACGAGATTGTCAGCGAGACTCACCAAATCCTTTGCGCGACTGTCGCTGGATTTTGAGAGTTTATTCTTTAACTCGGCGACACGTTCACGCTGTGCCTGAATGCCTGCATCATCATCCTGGTTGGCGTTAACCAGGGCATTGACCAATTCCAGGCTTAACTCTTTTTCAAATAGCTTCACAAGCTCGAGCGCATATTCTTTTTGCTTGTCAATGGTCAGGCGCATGCCCAGGCCAAACTCGGCATTATCTTCGAACAGCGAGTTGGACCAGGCGGGTCCCCGTCCTTTTGAGTCCACTGCCCAAGGAGTGGTAGGAAGGTTGCCGCCGTAAATGGATGAACAGCCTGTTGCATTAGCGATGACGGAGCGGTCACCAAAGAGCTGGGAGACCAGCTTCACATAGGGCGTTTCACCGCATCCCGCGCAAGCTCCGCTGAACTCAAATAACGGACGCAGCAATTGTGAATTCTTGATCGTGGACGGATTGAATAATTTCTTGTCCATATCTGGAATGTTCATGAAGAAATCCCAATTTTTGGCTTCAGCTTCGCGCAAAGCCGGCTGGGGCATCATATTGATCGCCTTGCGCCCAACCGCACTCTTGTCTTTCACTGGGCAAACTTCCACGCACACGGTACAACCTGTGCAATCTTCGGGTGCTACCTGGAGCGTATAAGCCATGCCTGTCGAGAATTCTTTAAACTTGGACGGAACATGTTTAAAGGTCTCTGGCGCGTCAGCGAGCAATTTTTCATCATACACTTTGTGGCGGATGACTGCATGCGGACAAACCATCACGCACTTACCGCATTGGATACAAAGATCTGCATCCCAAACAGGGATTTCAAGCGCCAGGTTGCGTTTTTCCCACTGCGTTGTCCCGGTCGGGAATGTACCGTCAATCGGGAAGGCTGAGACCGGAATATTGTCGCCGTCGGAATTGATGATCTGACCGAGGACATTACGGACGAATTCTGGCGCTTCTTTCGGGACCGGAAGCCGGCGTGTGGTTTCAGAGTTGACCGCGGCAGGAACATTGACCTCATGAAGGTTCGCGACAGTCGCATCGACCGCATCGAAATTCTGCTGTACAACGGCTTGACCGCGTTTGCCATAACTCTTTTCAATGGCATGTTTGATTTCGGCGATCGCTGCGTCACGCGGAAGAATTCCGCTGATGGCAAAGAAGGCAGTCTGCATGATGGTATTCATGCGTCCGCCCATACCCGTCTTTTCGGCAACATCATAGCCGTTGATCACGTAGAACTTGAGTTTCTTTTCGATTATGTCTTTTTGAACTTCCTGGGGAAGCTTATCCCAAATTTCCTCGGGACCATACAAACTATTCAGTAGAAAGATCGCGCCTTGCTTGGCGTACTTGAGCATATCCACGCGCTCTAGGAAGGCGTACTGGTGACAGGCTACGAAGTTTGCCTGATTCGCTTCAATGAGATATGGTGCGCGGATGGATTGCGGACCAAAGCGCAGATGTGAAATAGTGACTGTACCGGACTTCTTCGAGTCGTAATAGAAGTAGCCTTGAGCAAAGTTAGTGGTCTCTTCACCGATGATCTTGATAGAGTTCTTGTTTGCACCCACGGTCCCATCGGACCCGAGGCCGAAGAATACACAACTGACCATGCCTTCAGATTCCAAGGAGAAGCTGGAGTCAACTTCAAGACTGGTATGTGAAACATCATCATTGATGCCGACGGTGAAATGATTCTTGGATTCAGGCTTGGCTAATTCATCAAACACAGCCTTTGCCATGGCGGGGGTGAATTCCTTGGAGGAAAGGCCATAACGTCCACCGATCACTTTGATATTGGATCTTTGACCTTCAGAAAGCGCGTTGACAATATCCAAATACATCGGTTCGCCATTTGCGCCTGGTTCCTTGGTTCTATCAAGCACTGCAATTGAATTGACACTCTTAGGCAAAGCCTTGATGAAATGTTCAATCGAGAATGGGCGGTACAACCGCACACGCAAACAGCCAATTTTTTCGCCCTTCTTGGCAAGATAGGTGACAGTCTCGTCTACAACTTCGCCGCCTGAGCCCATGATGATAACGACACGCTCAGCTTCGGGGTGTCCACTATAATCGAAGAGGTTGTAATGACGCCCTGTGATCTGTGCGAACTTATCCATCATCTCCTGCACGATGGCAGGAGTGGCATCGTAGTATAAATTGGCAGCTTCGCGCATCTGGAAGTATACATCCGGGTTTTGCGCTGTTCCGCGCAGCACAGGATGTTCAGGATTGAGTCCTCTTGCCCGGTGGGCACGCACCAGGTCATCGTCCACCATTTGGCGAAGTTCTTCATCTGTCAATTGGAAGATCTTGGTGACTTCGTGTGAAGTTCTAAATCCATCAAAGAAGTGGATGAAAGGCACGCGCGCTTTGAGGGTGGCAGCCTGTGAGATGGCGGCGAAATCCTGTGCTTCCTGTACCGATCCGGAGGAAAGCAATCCCCAACCGGTCTGGCGGACAGCCATCACATCCTGGTGGTCTCCATAAATGGAAAGGGCGTGGGCGGCGATGGCTCGCGCTGCGACATGGAAGACGGTGCTGGTGAGTTCACCCGCGATCTTGTACATGTTCGGGATCATTAACAACAGGCCTTGCGATGCTGTGAATGTAGTGGTGAGCGCGCCTGTTTGAAGTGCGCCGTGTACTGTGCCGGCTGCGCCGCCTTCAGATTGCATTTCAATCACGAGCGGTGTGGTTCCCCAAAGATTCTTCTTTCCTTTGGCAGACCATTCGTCTGAGAATTCACCCATCGCCGAGGATGGGGTAATCGGATAAATGGCAATAACTTCGTTGGATCGGTGAGCGACACTCGCGGTTGCTTCGTTACCATCGGTCATGATGATAGGTTGTTTCATATTTATTGCTCCTTTGAAAGCAGGGTTTTTCCTGAAAAATTATTCAACATACAAGTTTATCCCCCCCTGAGTGCATTGTTTAGTTATAAATGACCCGAATATATGTGAGAGTTGTCATATTTTGGACAATTATTGTAGAATTAAACACAGTGACGGCAGATGTTCTGCCGTCACTGTGTTTTTGAGCGTGCCCTTGGTTATGTAGCGGACGGAATTTCATCCAATGCAAAATAAATATGTAAATTCCTTTTGCGGCCTATCTCGAGCATTAGGTCTGCGCCCTGTGAAGCGCCTCCCACCCTAAGTACTGCATCGCATTTTTCCAAAAGCCGTTCCGCGATGGGGTGAAAGATTTCGTTGAAGAGCTCATCGCCAATTTTCTTTGAACCAGCCAGCTGGGTCAGTGGCAGCGCAAACCACTCACCCAGAACCGGAATGTGCCCCATGCGAAAGATTGGCAGCGCGAAAGATTCCATTAAATGAACATTTGCGGCGATCTTTACTGGGTCATCATTTGTGCCGGATCGATAAGGACCGGCAATTAGAATAAACATATTAACCGGTTTTCAGATGCGGCTTTGCCAATAACATCGCCGCCAGTGACTTCGCGTCTGGCATCTCGCCTCTTTCCGCCATTTGAATTGCCTCTGCGAATGATAGTTTTTCCACGCTGAGAAATTCATCCTCGTCCGCTTCAAGTGGATCATATCTCAGTTCACGCGCCAGATAAACATGCATAAATTCCGTGGAATAGCCCGGTGCGAGAAAAAAATCCCCGATTTTCTCGATATTGTCTGCGGCGAAACCTGTCTCCTCGCGGATTTCTCGCGCAGCACATACTGCTGGATCTTCGCCTGCATCCAAAGTTCCTGCAGGCAGTTCGAGCAGATCCTTGCCCGCAGCGTGGCGATATTGCCTCACAAACAGCAGCTTGCCGTCTGTGTCAATCGGAACGATGATCACCGAGCCGCCATGTTCAATGATATCAAATTTGGTTTCGCGCCCGTCCGGGGTCTTGAGCGTGTCGCGGCGGATGGTGAAAGCGCGGCCTTTGAGTAACGTCTCAGTTCGTAGAAATTCAAATGGCATTGTGTAGGTTTCCTTATAATAAAAAAAGCCCAAGCAAATGCTTGGGCTTTTTTTATTTCAACTTAGGGTATCTGTAACTTCTGCCCGGCGGTCAAGGTTGCTGAGGCTGCGAGACTATTTGCAGAAGCGATTGCGGCGGGGTCAACATCACCGAATTTACACGCTATGCCGTATAGTGTTTCACTTGAGGATGCGACAGTGTAAGTGGTCGGGTGCGCGGCGAGTGAGCGGCTTCCAGGGAATGACCCGCTCTGCGGAATGGTTAACTTTTGATTTGGAACATACACATCGGGGCTGGTAAGTCCGCTTGCGCTAAGCAAGGCATCCGGATCTACGTTGAAGCGGCGGGCGATGCAATATGGGAATTCGCCAGACTGCAGAGTGTAGGTGGCAGGTCTTACAACAGGCGCCGGCGTATTGATCGGGCCGCTTGGCGTAGTGGCTGCTACCACGGGAGTTAAAGCAACAGCTCCAACATTTGTAGGGGTACCAGGGGATGTTGTCCCTTCGGCCGGAACCGGTGTTCCCTCTTGCGGCGTGAGTACTGCCCCTGTTGAAATTGCAGCAGGTGTTCCATTTAATTCGCCACCTGCGGCGGCTGTTTGCGCTACTGAAGTTTGCTTTGCAAATTCCTCGATCATTGCCATCGGATTCTCAACGGAAGGGAATGGGGAAACAAATAGTCCAGTTGCGATTACGGTTGGCGTTGCTTCGGGTGCTTGGGATAAAGACTGCGTACAGGCAGAAATCAATACTGTTGTTAGTACAAAAATGAAGACTACCACCAGGGCGCGATTTTTTTGACTCATATTTTCTCCTCTTTCAAAAATTTAAGAGATGGTAGCACATGACGTTTCAAGCGTCAAGGCATACTGTTTATGATGAAATGATTTTGTAGAGTTCTGTTTTACACGAATAGAATGTGGCTTTTCGAAAGAAAACGGGAGTACCCCACTTCCTTGTGCGATAAGTGACACAGCCTCGTAATGTACGTTACGAGGCTGTGTCACTCAAACATCGAAAATAACCGACCTGTTAAATATGTATCGCGTTACCTTCCGCTCCGTGCGCGGCTTCCATGATCGCTTCTGAAAGGGTGGGGTGCGCATGGACGTTGCGCGCGATCTCGTGCGGGGTAAGCTCCATCATACGCGCAAGGGTCAATTCGGGCAGCAGTTCTGTCACCTCAGGCCCGATCATGGATGCTCCGAGAAGTTCGCCGTATTTTTCATCCACAACGATCTTCACGAAGCCGCCGTAATCGCCCATGCCGAGCGCCTTGCCGTTCGCCTGAAATGGGAAGCGGCCGATCTTCACCGCATGTCCGCGTTCTTTGGCTTGCGCCTCTGTCATGCCAAATGACGCGATCTGCGGCTGGCAATACGTGGCACGTGGCATCATCTCATATTCGAGTGTGACCGTTTCATGTCCGCCGATATGTTCAGCGCAAATAATTCCCATCGCCGAGCCGACGTGCGCCAGCATCAGTTTGCCGGTCACATCGCCGATGGCCCATATTCCAGGCACATTCGTCTGCATCTTTTCATTGATCTCCACGAAGCCGCGCTCATTGATCTGGACTCCGACTTCTTCGAGGCCGAGTCCTTTTGAGTTGGGTCGGAACCCGATCGCGACCAAAGCCTGATCCGCTTCGAGGGTGGTTTCCTTCCCTTCGGCAGAGACCTTCACCTTCACACCGGCATCCGTCGCTTCGACAGATTCGACCTTATGCCCGGCCATTGTTTTGATTCCGCGCTTCTTGAATTCCTTTTCAAGTTCCTTTGAAATTTCTTCATCTTCCAGCGGAACAATGCGCGGCAGCATTTCAACAATGGTCACATCCACTCCGTAGGAACTCCACACGGTGGCGAACTCCACGCCGATGGCGCCAGAGCCGATAATGACCACCGACTTGGGAAGTGTGGTCTGAAGAATCGCTTCCCAATAGGTGACGACTTTTTGTCCATCCACTTTCCACGCACCGGGCACCGCCGCGGATGCGCCTGTGGCGACGATGATATTCTTCGCGGCAAGTTCAGTGACCTTGCCGTCCTTGTCGGTGACAGCCAGCATATCTTTTGATTTGAATTTTGCCTCGCCCATGAACACGGTGATGTTGTTCTTCTTCATCAAAAAGCCAATGCCTTTGACGAGACGATCCGAATTCTGGCGCGAACGTTTGACGGCCACGCTGTAATCCAGTTTTAGATTATCGAACGAAAAGCCAAAATCCTTGGCACGCTCGCGCAGGGTGTGAGCGACTTCCGCATTCTTAAGCAGTGACTTCGACGGAATACAGCCGACGTTCAGACATACACCTCCAAGCCATTGCTTGTCCACGATTGCGACTTTCTGTTTGAGTTGTGCCGCGCGAATTGCCGCGACATATCCTGCAGGACCGGCACCAATAACGACTACATCAAAATTTTCAGGCATTTATTACTCCAGAGTTTAGTGATTGAAAAATAGTTTTACTTGCCAATTTTTACTGCCAAAACCTCCCCGTTTTCGGGGAGGTTGAAATATCTGTGTAATGTCGTTCTGAGCCGCTTTGCGGCGACACTTGCTCTCCTCCGCCCAGGGTATCATACCAATGCGTCGGCTGAGTTACTTCAAATTGTTTTTCAAAAACGCAAACGTCCGATCCCACGCCAGCTGCGCGGATGCGGCGTCATATTCAGGGCGGTCAGTCTCAACGAACCAATGATCAACTCCCGGATAGAAATGAAGCGTAGTGTCTACGTTGAGAGCCTTTAGACTCGCTTCCATCTCACGCACTCCTTCAATGGGTTCCCATTCATCGACTTCACAAAAATGACCAAGAATTTTTGATTTGATATTTTTGAAGTTCATGGGATATGCCCCATAGAACAAGACTGTTGCAGAAATTTTTTCAGAATCATTTTCAGCGGCGACCAGCGCCCATGCCGCGCCCATCGAAAAACCGATCACACCGATCTTGTTGTGGGTCAGGGCATGCAAGTGGTCCTTTGCCGCCATTACAGTATCGCCAAGAAGTTGGTCATCACTCTTTTGCATCAACTCTTTGGCTTCATCAATGGTGCTGGCAATTTGCCCGTCACGCAGATCAGGCGCGAGCACAACGTAGCCGTGTTCGGCAAGTTGATCGCAAATTTGCTTGAAGAAGGGTTTCAGCCCCCACCATGCGTGCAGCAGTAAAATTCCGGGTCCGCCGTTTGCGGGGGAGGCAAGATACGCATTGACCGATTTACCGTTTACATCCAACTTGATCTCAGACATGGTTTTCTCCTATTTGATTTTATACCGCATGATAAGTTGTGTCTCGGAAGCATGACCTACATCTATAAAGCCGACTTCACGGAAGGCTGATGCAATTCCCATGTATCCTGCATAACTGCCAAGTTTTTGTCCTGCAAGTTTTTCAGATTGCATGTCGATCGGATAGCCTTCAACGATCCTGGCGCCGCGTTTTATTGCATGTGCCAGCGCACCGCGCAGCAGTTCGGCCATCAGCCCGTGCCTGCGGACGGATTTATCCGTAAAGAAGCAAACGATGGACCAGACAGGCTCATCGTCCATGCGTTTTAAGATGCGCGAATTTTCCAGCGCAAGATAATTTTCACGCGGGCCGATCGAACACCAGCCTGCAGGCTTTCCATCGACATACGCAAGCAGGCCAGGTTCCAGATCCTTCGCCGCCATTTGATGCAGGATCTCCTTTGTCCCTTCGCCGCGCAACTGCTTGAATGCCGCACGCTCAAGCCGCCAGAACATGCACCAACAGCCAGCGTATCCGCCGTGCGAACCGAACAAGGCAACCATATCATTCCATCGGTCTTCTGTCAGCGG
>JADJNA010000027.1 GCA_016709305.1 Candidatus Villigracilis saccharophilus | reverse complement strand
ATCCCGAAATATCCATAAAGGCGATTGCGGGTTTCCATCATACTTCGCGATCAGCGCGCTGACAAAGCGTCCCCATTCCTGCTGGTAAACGCAGTTCGAGATAATCCGGTTCGCCCGGACGGAAATACAAGCGCCTTTATTCAAAACCCAATCCGGGATCTGGTTTCCGCCAAACGATTCGCCGCGAACTGTGTATACACGAAATGAAAATTGTTTTCCGCGCGCAATGGCATATTCGAGCTGTTCATCAATTGCCGACCAATCGTACACACCTTCCTGCGGGTTGAGGCTGTTCCAGGCGATTTTTTCCCTGCTGGAATAGATCACCGTTTCCGGGAAATATCCCGAGCTCGCCCCCTCGGACGAATCATTCTGCCAGCCCATGCCGGGGTTGGACAAATAATCGCTTACAGGTACAGGGTTGATCACCACTTCTTCATCCACCTCAAAAGTCGAAATGATCGTCGAGGTTGCGGTTGGCGTGATTTGGGCTGGTATGTTTGTTAATAAAATAGCTCCACGCCAATTAATAGAATTGCCACTGTTATAATGAGAGTCAGCCAGACTCGCCAGTGGGCGGTGATTTTTTTCATACAATTATCCTTTACAAAAATAAGTCGGCGTACCGTTTGCAATCATCTTATGAACGAACGTTTTTAAAACACCATTCAATTCAAAGGCCTTTGCAGTCCATGAAAATCGCATATATTATGTCACGCTTTCCATTGCTCTCTGAAACGTTTATTTTACGGGAAATGATCGAGGTGGAAAAGATGGGGATCGATATTGCCTTGGTACCCTCTTATGTGTGAGGATCAACCTGTCGTTCATAGGAGGCGCTGGAGTGGAGCGCGCGCAAATTGTATCCCATTCATTTCAAGCGCTGTCCTTGTGGAAAACATCCGCACGTTCTTTGGAAATCCATTCAAATATATTTCGCTTATCTGGCAAATCTTTTGGGGAAATATTTCATCGCCGGGCTTTCTCGTGAAAGGATTATATCTTTTTCCAAAAGCTGTGTACACCGCCGTCCGCCTCAAAAAAGATAATATCGACCACATCCACGCACACTACGCCTCCCACCCCGCCCTGGAGGCGTGGATCATCCATAAATTAACCGGGATTAGCTACTCCGTCATGATCCACTCCCATGATATTTATGATTGCCACGCCATGCTGGGTCCCAAATTGAAAGACGCCGCATTTCTTGCCACGATTTCACAATACAACATTGGCTATATGACGGACCTGCTCGGAGATTGGATCCCGCCAAAGAGCCATATTGTGCGCTGCGGGATAGATCCGTCACGATATACACCGTCCCCGAAGCCACAGCGGGATACTTTTGAGATAATTCAAGTCGGCACGTTGCATTGGAAGAAAGGACAGGTGGTTCTTATTCAAGCAATGGCAAAGTTCAGGGAGTATGGCGTCCGTTTCATCTACAGATCATCGGCGAAGGGGAAGAGCGCGCCAACATCGAGGCGGAGATCAGGAAGCATCACTTGGAAAGCGTAGTGGATTTGCTTGGAGCAAAAACGCAGGCTGAGGTGGCCCAGCTTCTGCCGTCCGCAGATTGTTATATCCAATCGAGTGTCAGTGAAGGGATTCCCGTGGCGATCATGGAAGCGATGGCGTGTGAGTTACCGGTGATCGCCACAAGCATCACCGGTATTCCAGAACTGGTCCTGCAAAACAAAACTGGTTATTTGGTTAATTCATTGGATGTGAACGCGATGGCAGCCGCGCTCTATCGAATCAAACTGGACCAGGAACACGCAACAGAAATGGGCAGGCAGGGCCGCCTGTGGGTACAACAGGAATTTGACCTGCATGAAAATGGAATAAGACTGGTGAAACTTTTTCAAACGATTGCTGACAAGCCGCGCTAAACTTATTGTGGCGACATCGTCTGGATTCAAATCAAATGCCTAGACCGGAGTCCGCGTTACTTTTAATAAGAATGGAGATACCAAATGTCCCTAAATGAACGATATGAATCAGAGAAACAAAAGTGGGATGGCATAACTGAAGAGCAAGCCCAGGAACTTGAAATTTTCGCTCCTGACTTTGAGTTTCACCAATTTGCCCGATCGAACAGCGAAACCCCGGCGTATCTGAATTTCTCGGAGATATCAAGGGCAGGAAGGTTCTCGAGATTGGCTGCGGGTCTGGATACATGGCGACACTTTTATCGAGAAGCAAAGCCCTGGTCACCGCCTTTGATCTTTCTCCGCAAAGCGTAAGAACAACCAGGAAACGTGCAGAATTAAATCAGACCGAACTGGATGTGCTGGTGTCGGCCGGCGAAAACCTGCCCTTTCAAGATGAAAGTTTTGACATTGTGATCGGAAAAGCCATCCTCCACCATCTCGTGAGTGAAATCGGCAGTCAAGACATTCGCCGGGTACTTCGTAAAGGAGGCAAGGCGGTATTCGTTGAACCGATGGGGATGAATCCGATCCTGACTTTCGCTCGCAATTACGTTCCCTATCCGCACAAAAACGCTGTCGGCATTGATGAGCCCTTAACCTATAAGGTCATGGATGCCTGGACAGACGGTTATCAATACCGCGAGTATCGCGAGATCCAACTATTAAGCATGGTTGAACGCGCCTTTGGCTGGGAAACGACATTTCCAATCCTGCGAAAAATGGATGCTCATATCCTAAAGCACATCCCATTCCTCAGGCGTTTCTGTCGGTATGTGATCATCTATGCGGTCAAGTAGTTGCGAATTACCGGTTCATGCGCGCCGCTCGCGCTCCAAATACGCTCAAAATGCAGATACGTCAAGCGAACAAGCAACTCCCGCCTTTTTGATAAAAGTCATGAACCAGTATCATATTCAGTTATAATTAATGCCATGTTTGCGAGTGTTCTAGTTCGCTAATATTTCTTATAAAATATACTTACCCACCATTATTTGTAATAGATCAAGAGGATAAAATGGCTGAAGAGAAAAAAATATACATCCCCGCCGCAAAAAAAGGCGAGGGTATTTCGCGGTTCTTGTCAGGCTTCGATCTACATGACATTTCCTGGAAGCCTTTCATTGTGTTGGGAGTTTTATTCTCAATTCTTGTGGGCATTGCCATTAGCATAAACCCCGGTCAATACTTCCCGTATATCGTTGGAGGAATTGGCGGGATCATTGTTTTTGTTCTTATCTTTCAAAAACCTGAATTTGGGATTTATATCCTGATATTTTCAGTATTTGCAAACATCTCAGACATATTAACCGACAAAGGGCTGCCAAGTGTTAATCGTCCGCTTCTTGCCATTACGCTTGCCAGTATCATCGCAAACTACCTGCTAAAGACGGGGAAATTTGACAAATTTCCGATCATTGGCCGTACAGAATGGGCGATGTTGGCTTTTTATTCCGTAATTGTCGTTTCCACCTTCGTTTCTCCGGATAAAAGCCAGGTGATCAGCATTATTGTGGATATTACCAAGGATATCCTTGTAGGCGTGGCATTGTATATCGGCTTGAACAGCAAAGATAAATGGGAGGCGAGCGCGTGGATATTGATCGGCACGATTGGATTCTTGTCGCTCCTTGGGGTATTTAAAGAATTAAGCGGAACCGACCTCACATTCTTCAACCTTGCCCGACAAAGCATCTTCGGTCAGGTGGGCTCAGGGGATGAGTTAAGATACGCCGGGCCGATCGGAGAATCGAATCTTTGGGGTCAGGTACTGGTGGCCGCGCTGCCGCTGGTTATTTACAGGTTATATAGAAAACATACACCGTTCCTTCAAGTAGTAATCGCAATTGTCACCCTTTTGATTTTTCTGGCTGCGATCTTCACGGGCAGCCGCGGTGCATTTGCCCTGATCGTCGTTGCCCCTGTTATCGCCTTGGAAATGCGTATAAAACCGCTGCCAGCGCTCAGTGCAATTTTGGCTGCCATTATCATATTTTCAATCCTCCCCACAACGTATGCTCAGCGCTTCCAGTCTTTAAGTGCATTTTTGCAGACTTCAAATCCAAATGCCGTGACACAGGACGCCTCGTTTGCCGGACGA
The DNA here is from genome assembly GCA_016709305.1 of Candidatus Villigracilis saccharophilus. Taxonomy (GTDB): domain Bacteria; phylum Chloroflexota; class Anaerolineae; order Anaerolineales; family Villigracilaceae; genus Villigracilis; species Villigracilis saccharophilus. The sequence continues at coordinate 29,639 of JADJNA010000027.1, read as the reverse complement.
AGTAATGAAATACGGGCCGGTCTGGCCATGTTCATGGATCATCCATTTCTGGGAGTGGGCTTTGGAAATTATGGGGCGAACTATTGGGATTACGCGGGAAAACTTGGGTTGATCTCCGGGCGAGTCGAGGTTCAACACATCCGCTCCACAAAATACGCCCATTCCTTATATATTGAAGTAATTTCTGAAACGGGCATACTCGGACTAACAGCCTTCCTGTTATTTTTTGGACTTTTATTTCTCGACCTCTTCAAAATCAGGAAAAGGTATAAGACCTACCACACCGATCCGGATTGGGAAACCTGGGTCACTTCATTGATAATCTCAATCTTCACATTCTTGGTCAGCGGTATTTTCCTGCACGGGCTTCTCTTCCGTTACATTTGGATGCTGGTTGGACTGGCGCTCGCCGCGATTTCCATTTCGAATGAAACACATAAAACATTCATTTCCGCAGTCCAGAAAAAGCCATGACCGTTGAAGTTGGTGACGACGATTCAAAATATAAGGAGATTACCCGTAAGGCCACGCACGGCATGGCGTGGAACTACCTGTCATTTGGATCGGGAAAAATCCTTAACCTGGTCACAATTTCAATACTGGCACATATTTTACCTCCCGAAAATTTTGGCGTGGTGGCTCTGGCCACATTGACCATGGATTACCTCTCGGTCATTAATGACCTTGGGCTTGGCGCCGCCCTGATCCAGAGAAAACGCGCTGTGGAAGATTCTGCAAACACCGCCTTTCTCTTAAATCTGCTTTCAAGCACACTCCTCACACTCATAACGATCCTGGTCGCCCCGCTCGCCGCGAATTTTTCCACGAACCACAGGTTACGCCAATTCTACGCTGGCTTGGCTTGACCTTTATGTTCAATGCGGCCGGCTCTGTGCATAACGTGCTCTTACAGCGCGAGCTTAACTTTCGCAAGAAAATATTCCCCGACCTGGGGCACACGGTCGTCAAGGCGGCCATTTCCGGCTTCGGCGTCTGGTCGCTCGTGATAGGTCAATTGGCGGGAACAATCATCCAATCAATAATTTTATGGGTCGTCCTGCCCTGGCGGCCAAAACTCATCTGGAACGCCTCCATCGCAAAAAGAACTTTTCCAGTATGGCTTTTCCATCATGGGGAATAATGCCATCTCTGTCTGGGAGGATAGTTTTGACTACTTTATCATCGGTCTGATCTATACCCCCACCGCCCTGGGAATTTACACGCTCGCATACCGCCTGCCGCAAACATTGGTGCTCAACATCCTGTGGATCATGACAGCCGTCCTGTTTCCCGCCTTTTCATCACTGCAAGATCAAGCAGAAGTGCTAAAGAGAAGCTTCCTCTCCATTGTTCGCTACGTGGAATTGCTCGTTACACCGCTCTGCCTGGGAATGTTTATCGCGGCAGATCCATTGATTAGAGTTGCGTTTGGCGAGCAATGGGTGGACGCGATCCCCATTCTGCGGGTGCTCAGCCTGTATGTTTGGGTGGTCTCGATCCGGATTCCATGTCGGCGACATTTATAAAGCGATCGGGCGGCGGATATCCTTATAAAATATCAATCCCCATGTTCGTGATCCGTATTTTCCTCCTCTGGCTCGGCGCGCAGTACAGTCTGGTGGGTGTCGCGATCGCCCACCTTGCCGCAGGAATAATTTCCGCCACCATACGCTACTTTGTCGCAGCGCACTTCTTGAAGCTCACGATCATTGACATAGTCAGGGAGCTCACATCGTTCGTATGCGGAATTGGACTGCTCGCATTGGCATTGCCCGCTCTTTATCTGACCGCCGACAGCGCGCCTTTAACCCAGCTAATCGTCGTTGTCATTTGCGGTGCAGCAGGGATATCTTGGGGTTGTCTGGCTGATTGAGCGGAATTCGGTGCTGGATGCCTAAAAGTTCTTGGATTAAGATCCTCAACGGCAGCAAAATGAAAACCCGAATACTATGGATCATTGACGGGCTCGGTCATGGCGGCGCTGAGAGAATGACCCTTTCCATAATGAAATCTTTTGACCCCGAAAGATTCGACCTGCGGGTATGCGCCTTGCAGGTAAAACAGGGCAACCCGATCGCAAGGGAACTGGAGCATGCCGGGATACCCGTTGACCTCGTTCCCATTCCAAACCTTCGCCATCCCGCGAACCTTCCAAAACTTCTAAAATATATCCGCAGCCATAATCCGCACATTATTCATACCCAGTTGGAGTTTGCGAATGTATTGGGCAATGTTGCCGCTGCGATGCTTGCATCCCAGCGTCTCCACGCTTCACACCCTTGGCGCGCCGCAAGGACGGAATATGGGCGCAGTCAAATCGAGTGGGCATGTCTGAGGAATTTTTGCACGCGTGTGATCGCAGTTTCAGAAAGTACGCGCCAGGCATCATATAAAATACGGAAAAATTAAACATGAGCGGATCGTCACTCTCTACAATGGCATTGACCTGTCAGTTTTCGATCCATTAAACGAAACTGTCCGTGAACAGAAACGCGCGTCTCTGGGCATCCCCTCCGCCGCGACCATCTTCCTGACCATTGCGGTCTTACGTGAGCCAAAAGGGATTCAATATATGCTGGCAGCCATGCCGCAAATTTTGCAAGCTGAACCATCCGCCCGTTACCTTGTTGTTGGCGACGGCGCGCACGGCGATGCCCTAAAGGAATTTACACGATCCCATGGACTTGACTCACACGTCACATTTACAGGTCAGCGGACGGATATTCATGAAATTCTCGCGGCAAGCGACGTTTTTGTCCTGCCTACCCTCATAGACGCGCTTCCGACTGTGTTAATTGAGGCAATGTCCGCTGGAAAAGCAGTTATCGCGTCCAGCGTGGGAGGCGTGCCGGAAATCGTTGTAAATGGGATAAGCGGAATACTGATCGAGCCTGCGGAGCCCCTTCAGCTTGTGGAGAGCTGTTTGAAACTCGCGCAAGACAAGGCGCTAAGAGATGCGATGGCAAGGGGGGCTAAAAATATCACATGAAAAATTTGATATCAAAAAACAAGTGGAAAAGTTGACTGAACTTTATGGAGAGCTGATCCAGCATGGGCGATAAAAAGCAAATGAAAGTTTTCCTGGTGGAGCCGCGCGGCTCGGGAGGCATGATCCACTATGCATACCAAATGTGTACAGCCATGGCAAAGCAAGGCGCGGATGTTTCCCTGGTAACATCGAGTGAATATGAACTGGAAGATTTCCCGCATAACTTTCAGGTGGTCAAGTTAATGGAGTTATGGTCGCGGACGGACGATCCGCTATCGGGGCAATTCCGAAAGAATACGGTAATGAAAATGATCAGGGGAGTACGCCGCGGCCTGCGGGGGATCCGATGGTTTATCGAATGGGTGCGGCTGACCCAATACCTGCTAAAAACACGCCCTGACGTGATCCACTTGGAACAACACAATTCCAGATGGAGGGATTATTTTATGCCTGCCTGAAAAGCAGGGGACTGGTGTTAAGTCAGATCTGCCATGAATTCGAGTCACGCGAGCTTGGCAATAATGTCTTCACAAGAATTAACGATAATCTGATCAGCGGGACCTTCAAGAATTTTTCGGCCATTTTTTTTCACGGCGAATCCAACAAGCAAAGGTTTTTATCTCTTTTTGATTTCCCCGCCAGCAACCTGCACAGCATTCGGCACGGAAACGAACGGATATTTCCCGCTACAGACAGCACCAACGAGATGCGGTACCGCCTGCTGAAAAAAATACAATTTGTCAGATGAAAATTGCACGGTTTTATTCTTTGAAATCTTGCGCCCAGCAAAGGTGTGCCTGAATTAATTCAAGCCTTTGCGGATGTTTGTGAACAAAACAAACGTGCGCGGCTTGTCATCGCAGGCAAGCCGTCAAAGCATATGAATATGACCGCGCTGCATAAAATGGTAACGGATTTACACCTATCAAACGCGGTCGTTTTTGACAGCCGTTATTTGGATATGGAAGAAATCGCACCATTGATGGAATTGGCGTCGGTGGTTGTTTATCCATATCACAGCATCACCCAAAGCGGGGCGCTTCAGGCGGCATATGCTTTTGGTAAACCTGTGGTGGCAACCAATGTGGGCGGATTCCCTGAAGCTGTGGAAGATGGCAAAAATGGCTTTTGGTCCCGCCCAGGTCTCCGCGAGAATTGGCAATTGCCATTTCAAAGATCATCAATGATCCGTTACGGGGAAAGGAAATGGGGGCATATTCCAAACACCTCTCCGAAAACACGCTTTGCGTGGGAGCCAATCGCCGGGACAATTCTTGATGTCTATTCTGAATTACTGAAAAACAAATGAACTTTCCATCAGGGCCCGCCCGTAATCAATAAGTATTCAAGAAAAAGTTTCCAGTGAAATTATTTTTTTGATTTCCCTGATATTATTTTTCTTAACTTTCGAAATACCCGCGCAGAAAATGTGAATAGTTCCATGAAAGCCGGCTTAAGATCATCCCATACGTACATTTCATGATTGGCACGCAGCAGGGAGGAAATAAATTTTCCCGTCGAAAATGGCCTGCCCATCCAGACCGTTTGCAGAGCGGCGCCAATATCAAAAAATGTGCGCGACCACCCCACACCCGGACGCCCGCGCACAGGCGAAACCTCCTCATCCTGAGAGACTTTCCACATCAAATATGGAAAATCAACTCCGGCGTATCCGCACATCGCGATCCATCCCCAGGCACGCGTGTTGACATCCAGCATTTTATACAAGCCATCCCGTCTATCAAGCATGAATTCAATTTCAACAATGCCTGTGTATTTGATCTTTTCCAGGAAACGTCTGGACGGGGCTTCAAGTTCGGGTCTTTCAATAGACTGTACGTATGCGCTTACTCCAAACTCAGGCGGAGTAAGACGAACCCGCTCGGCAAATATATCTGCAAGGACTGTCCCATCTTTACATAATGCCGCATATGAAACTTGCGTCCCGGGTTCCGCGGCGATCATCTCCTGTATCATAATTACCGAGGGATCAGCAGCCAAGCGGCACATTTCATCATAAAGTGAAAGCAGTTCGGCACGGTCTTTTGCCTGCCAGGCCCTGCCATTTGAGAACGCATCGCTCCCCTGATGGTGGACCGGCTTGAGGATCATCGGAAATTTCCCGTCCAATATTTCAACGTCTGATCTATTTTTAGGGTAAAACGCCTTCGGATAATCTGCGCCTATTTCAGCGGCCAGTTGATAAGTATAATATTTATCCACCGCCCACTGCAAAATATCCCACTTCGGAGTTGTCAGTTGATAATATTCCGACAACCTATCGTAATTTTTGGCAATGATGGAAGCGCCCTTGTCGCCGTCAGGAAAGCGTCCAGCCCTGAAGGTTATTTTTTTGAGCGATCTCGATCAACAGGGAAATTTGCCCGGCGTCATCCTCCTTGTTCAAAGGAAAACTGCGCTGGACATATCTGGAATACCTGGCGGGAGAGCGCCCGTCATCCAATATCCAAACCGGGATGCCCTTACGCCCCAAACTCCGAATTATTCCCAAAAGCGGTATAACTCGAGGCAAACACCACCGCTCCGCGGGTTCTTTCAGACAGTACCATTCTATTAATCTCCCGTCATTTATTTAACAGTCGTGTAATACCCATCAATTTCATCACAAATTTTGAGAATGTATCATGGTAGGTCAGAAAAATACGCCTGACAGCCAGAGGATTTTTCCTTACGGTCGCGTATCGAGTTGACCGGATAACAGCGTGAACGCGACCTCGATCCCAGCCTGTCGCGCCGCTTCCATCACATCAGGAGAAAAAAATCGGCTGAGCCGCCGTTTGGATACGCCAGGCTGATGACGGGTTCTGCGATCTCTGCTTCGATCTTTCTTTTGGATTCTTGAATCTCACGCCTTGCCTGCTCAAGTGGAATGCGTGTCAGGATCGGGTGGGCGGCAGTATGTGAGCCGAATTCAATTCCGCTTCGCCTCATCGCCCGAACCTGCTCCCAGGTCAGGTGCAGGTTTGCAAACGCCCCGGCGGGAATCTCCACATCCAAAAGCGGACCGATCTGTTGGATCATGGCGCGCTTTTCATCTTCAGGGAGTTTCTTTACCGCCTCGATCCAGCGGAGCATTATCCGTTCACGGGAGTGCTCATCATGCCAGGAGCACTCCCCGGTCAGCGGCAGAAACGCGTCATTCTTTTTTGTGTGATAAAAGCAATACGCCACCGCATCCCAATAGAAGGGCAAATCCGATCCCATAAAATCCGTGGTTAGAAAAATCACGGCGGGTAAATTGTATTTCTGCAAAATAGGAAGCGCGTTCGTGAGATTATCAGTATAGCCGTCATCAAAAGTAATTATGGCGGCATGGGGCGGCAATTTCTTTTCTCCGCGCAAACAAGCGGCAAGCTGCTCGCAAGTAATAACATTGAAGCGCGCCTTGACATATTCCATCTGCCTTGAAAATTCCTGCGGCCTGGCGCTTATGTTCGGCTTGAACGTATCGAAGCCTTGCTTGAAAGGGTCTTCAATGCGGTGGTAATTTAGAACTGTAAGAAAGTTTGGAGTCGCATAATGAATAACATCAAATATTTTCAAGCCCACCAAAGTATCAAGCAGGGAAAGCACCACGCGTGCGCGGGAAATGGACATCAGGATATTGCGCCTTTTTGGAGAATTTTTTAATTAACGCTGAACGCGTTTCCAGATATGAGAGCGTTTGTTGGTTAGAAAACCGTATAATCCCGCCACTGTGGCAAAATTTGAATTGACCAAAAACGTGGGCAGGTACAAAATCTTTCCCGCAACCCCATTGAACTTAAAAATGTTTCCGAGCAAGGCCATGCCATAAAAGAGACCCTGCAGCAACAAAAGGACACGATCCAAAGGAGGCGGCATCAACCGGGATGCTTGCGCATTGTCCCCCCCCGCGGCGAGCACAAGAATTACATTGGATATTAAAGCGGCCAGCATGGCGTACGGGATAAATGCGCGAAAAAATTTATGCGACAGGATCTGCCATAAAACAAGTGGGCGGTTGAACGGCAGCAGCTTTCCGGACATCGCGACAGTTTGGTAAATTCCGGCATTCATACGCGAGCGGCGGGTGATTTCATCTTTTGCCGACTGGGAAACATATTCGTATGAGCGCGCATCCGCAACGTATACAATGTTATATCCACGACGGATTAAGTCAAAGATCATATATCGATCGTCATTTATGATGTTGGCCTGCGGGGCTGAAAAATATTCCTTCCGGACTGCCATGATCTCCCCCACAGAGGCCGTACAGGTACTAAAGGCGGTTTCATTTTTTTTAATCGCAGATTCGTATTTCCAATACAGTCCTTCTGCGGAACTTAGATTCCTGCCGTCTTCAATGATCAACTTTGCGCCTGTGGTAGCTCCAACCTTGCGGTCGGCAAATGGAGCAACTAACAGTTTTGCCGCTTTCGCGTCGTACATGTTATTCGCGTCGGAAAATATGACGATCTCGCCGCGCGCCAGGGACATGGCGCGAACAATGGCCGCCATCTTTCCGCCGCGCAGCGGAATATAACTCAATTCAACCCCAAGGTGGCTGAATTTCTTTACGATCTCGGGTGTCTGGTCTGTAGTCCCGTCTGCCGCAACGATGATCTGTAGCTTTTCAGGAGGGTAGTCGAGATTTAATGTATTCTCTATCTTTTCCGCAATCACTTTTTCTTCGTTATAGGCAGCGATCAAAAAAGTGACAAAAGGATATGTTTGCGGATATGGCCTGGTTTTGGGCGTCAGTCTTGCGAGCAGTACGGTCAGTAAAGGGTAACCAAAATAGGTATATAGAATAAAGAATACCGACGCCCAAAACAATATCACCATAAAAGGTACAACAGGATCACTTGTCAGATTTTTCGGCTGTGTCCTTCAATGCCTTGGCTGTGGCCGCGCTGGAGAATGAATTTCGAATGACGATGGCTGCAATGATCAAAATAGCCACTGTCAACCCAATCAATGCGGGCAGCAACCATCCCGCCCGCCCTTGAATTACAGGGGTACGCAGCGGGGCGGGAGTGGAAAGGGATGTCGGGGGTTCAGTAACAGCAACGCGGCAGCCCGCCAACCACGCCTTCCTTCACAAGACCCAGGCGGGTGTCAGTGGTCAAGATCTGATCACCGTATAGGATCGAGAAATTCCCGTTCAGTTGATTTACAAGGTTGTCCTTGACAAGAACTTCGCCGGCCATTGGGATGCCCTGATCGGTATTACCCATTACAGTTAAGATCGCGCGGTCGGAAGCCCAGGGCGAAGTTAATAACTGAACAGATCCCACACTTACATTTGGAAGCAGGCGGTAATTTACCAGCATGGCGGGTTGTATCGCTTCATCCTTGCCTGCTTCGAAAGGCGCGGGCAACTGATCATTTATTTCAGAGATGATCGGCAGGGTGCTCGCCTTGCCCACCATGATCAAATTTCGCTCCGCGCGAATATCCTCAGGGACATCCTCTCCAAACACAACTTTAAAGTCCGCAACCGAGATGCCGCCTTTGGCGCCGATATAATATGCGATCTTCGCGGCATAATCCCAGGATGTTGGGTCATTCGCGGGCACCACAAACGCCAAATCAGCCAGGTTCCTATCCGTGATAAACATGGATGGGAAGTTATCCAGGTATAAATTTTTCGCGGTGCCAATTGGCTCGCTTGAAACCGGCAAATGCAACAATGATGATTGCCCAATGGTCAATGAAGTGTTGACGTATTGGGAGTGCGCAGCTATTGTTCGGGACAAGATCGCTTACGATCTCGAGTTTGTGCTGCCTCTTCTAAGAATGCCCGCCAGTATTTTGATGCGCGTTGTCTCAACCTGTTCCGACTGATCCGAGAATTGCAGGCTTCCGATCACGCTGTCGTTTAACAACACGGTAAGACTGCTTCTATCAAAATTCAAAAGCTTGGAATTTGAGAGGACAAGATCCAAATACGCTTCCGAGGAAAATGTCTGTTCGGAAGACGCGAAAAACGAATAGGAAAGATATTGTCCGAAGGTTCCGCCTAAAGACTGATTATCGTAACCAAGGTCTGCCAACGTCCGGGTCTTCTGGAAACAACTTCCTCGTTGGCGGGAGCGATACTACTGATCACAGATACATCTGGTCTTCCACCGCTGGTTACAATGCCGCCGCTGCCCAAAGCCTGCCCGGCTTTGATCACGGCTTCGTCATTGTTTCCGCCAATCGACAACAGGACATTGGCTTGATTCCATGGGGATATTGCGGCCTGCACAACACCATCATTATCTTGCAGTCCGCTCAGGCTGAATTTGCCGTTCGCGACAGGGATCGGCAAAAGCAACGCCTGGAGAACGGTAAATTTCGAGGGATTCCCTACAAAAATAAGGTTGTTGGTGCTTCTAACCTCGGCGGTCAACTTGCTTTCTGTAACAAGGTTGGCTGTTAGATCTCCGTTTGTAATGGAGCCAAGCCCGGCAATGCCTGCCATTGCTGACTGAATTTCACCGATGGTTGGAGCATCCGGCAGAACAATGGTGGTGGCTGTCGGGAGCAGCGCCTGCGGCAGATAAATGGGATACGGGAAAGCCGACAAATCCAGGGATGGTGATATGGTGTCGTGCTGGAGATCAATTTCCGACCCGGAACTCACGATCAGGGTCGATTGGATATCCGGGTTATCACAGTTCACGCTTGCGTCAAAGACCATTGACAATAAATTCCGCCCGTCGCTTGAAATTGGAGCCAGGGCGCCGGCAGGAATGGAAATTTCGCGGATAAATGGTCCATTTTGATCGAGCACAACAGTGTCCACAATACGATTATTGAACAATATCGTGAGAAGCCCGCCAACCACAGTGCCTTGATTGGTAACGCTGCCGGAAGCAGCCCCGCCGGCAAAATTGGATCGCAGGGAGATCTTCGCATTTGTATTCAACTGCCATGTTGGGGGAAGGCTAAAAATAACCTGATCGGATCATACGGTCCGATCATGAGCCTCTCTGAATATCCCAGCTCACTAAAGGTAAACCGTGAATCAGCGGCGGGTGTCTGGTATAGATTATCCGCGTAAACATGGGCAACCCCGCCGCCAAACATAAGGAAAAGTTGTCCAATTAACACCATAAAAAGAATAAACTTCTTCATTACATCCATCCTTTCAAACAATATACATTATAGATAAACAAACAATTCGCGCAAAATTTTTGAATACTACCCGATTGGTTTGAATTCACGGGGTTTTCATTTTTGGCAAATATAAATGGCTTCGACAGAACAACGACCGCCGCCTCGTCAAAAGCCGATGCCTTCTCCATCGCATTGATACAGCGATCTATTAATTCCTCGCCGGTTTCAAGTTGAGCGCCCCACCACACCAATACAGGGGTCGGCTTAACGATCATATCGCTAGCCGCGTCAACAGAGATCGTTTCAGCAAGATAGGATTGAAGGCGCTTAAAAGTAGCTTCTACAGCGGAGATCGGGGTGGAAGGCAATAACACGGCCAATTGCATGTCATTCCACCGTCCCACAATGTCCCTTCCACGCAATTCATTTTTCAATTTTTGCGTGATGGTATTAATGATACGGTCCTTGATCTGCTGGGGAAGTATGTCGGCGACATCGGCCAGCCCGCGAAAATTGATCAAGCCCAAAGAGAGGTCGCTTTCAGGTCGCTGCGCAACTTCCTCCAAAAGCCGTCTTTCGAAATATGCGCGCGTATACGCAGATGAGGGGACGTCAATAATGGAACGCTCCCGCAGCTTCTCGATCGAGGTTTGCAGTTGTTCTTTTGAGAACGCAAGGACAAGGCCTATAATCGCGCCGAAGAAAAGCGCAAGACCTGCGTTCTGAATCGGCTGCGGGCGAATGGGCGAAACTGGTATTGCAGGCTGGTCAAGAATCGTGAAAATATAAACTGGGTATAACTTGTTTATATACTCCACGGCCTGGGTGCCGATCGCGTCTGCAATTTCCACGACCAATTCAGGGTCCAATCCTTCAACTGTCAGCTGCAGGATATTCGTATCAGGCACCACAGTTACAGAGATATCGTATTTGGCAAGGACCGCAGGATCTATTTTCTGAATTTCAAGATTCTGGTTGTACACCGATGGACTGGCCAACAATTCCCTATACGTGTTAATGATAGAGCGTCGGTCCAAAGTGTCCAGGCTGGAAACAACATCCCAACTGCTTGTAAAACTCCCGGCGTTCGGAGCCACAATAAAACGGGAATTGGTTTGATAAGCCGGGGGTGTGAAATAAGACGTTATCAACGATACATTAGTGGCGATTAAGATGGTCATCAGGATGATCCACCAGCCACGTCGAAGCGTGCGTAAATATAAATTAATTTCCATAGTTTACCTTTCCGATAATATTAGATATTTTATTAAATTTTATCACAAAAATTCGTGACATCGTTGAACATAAGCCAATCGCTGCGGGCGCAAATTCAAAACAGGCTTTTAAAACAACCCTGTGCGACGGCGAACATTTAATAATCCTGTCTAGACGGCTGATCAGGCGCTTGAAAGATTCAATGGGCACCTCTCTGGGTAAACACAGCCAATACCGTGCGGATAAGAATATTTATATCGAACCAGATACCGGCTCTTTCGATGTATGCAATGTCCAGGCGCAGGCGATCGTCAAACTCAAGCTGGGCGCGCCCAATAATTTGCCATAGGCCGGTCATGCCTGGCATGACATCCAACCGCTCGGTATGCCATAACTTATAGGTCTCTGAACCAAACGAGGTCGGACGCGGCCCGACCAGACTCATCTCTCCCTTTATTACATTAACCAGCTGTGGTAATTCATCCAGACTGGTCTTGCGTAGAATACTCCCAACTTTGCGATTCGCGGATCGTTTGTGATCTTGAAATCCGGCCACTGAAGCTCGTTCAAATGTGCGTAGCTTGCCTTCAACTCTTCGGCGTTTGGAACCATGGAACGAAATTTGTACATACGAAAACGACGACCGCCCATCCCCGGTACGCAACTGCGTGAATACCGCCCGGCGCTCCCCGGTGATGTCAGGGCAATCACCAGCTGGATGATCAAAAACGCGCAGCCAGAAGGGCGCTAAACAACACCAGCGTGAGGTCCAGGATCCTTTAGCCAATAAATAAGAGCGCCCGGTGAAGATTCGCTTCTTCGGGTCAAAGGCGTCGATCCATGAATTTTTATCAGCAGAGTTAAACATCGCAATTATCACTTAACACTACGCACGTCTGTTTCGATCAGATCATTGTGCAAAGAACTTGTCCTGGAACGATTGCGCGCCATGTCGAGCAGATCGTCAAAGGTCAATGCTTCATCTGGAAATGAGGCGCAGCCGTAATTCACCTGAAGCCCCGTCCTCTCTTCAACCACCCTGGCGATCCGTCCCGCCAGAAGTCGCGCGCCTTCCAAATCGGTTTCCGCGCAAAGCACCACATATTTTCCAAAACGATCTTTATAAGAATGTCGGTCTGGCGAATCGCCTCTCCGACCGCCTGCCCGATACGGGCGCTGGAAAGACGCGTGAGCATGTCACTGCAAACTTTTCAACATCTCGCGCGCCGCCTCTTCATCTTTATTGAAGGCATGCACAACCACAACAGCTAATGGATGATGAAAACGCCTGCTCCTCGCGAATTCATTTTTTATTTGATCCATGGCATCATCAAGTTCGAGCGCCTGGTATGGAAACGTGCCCTGCGCAAGCAGATCCATCAGGGATTGGGAACCTTCGATCACAACAGCCAGTTGATATGAAAGCCATACACCCGCTTCCAGCAATACCAGTTCAAGAATGATCACCTCTACATTTGTAGAGCCGGTATTGGCCCGTTCGGTAATCCTAAAAAGGGCAAAATATATCGCCCCCCAGAAAGTCATCGGAACAACGACGGAAATTTTATGCAGGGACGGCACAAAGATCATGATCGGTACGATCACGATCGCGGTCAGGTAAAAATACGCCGCAAAATTAATGATCGGCGTATTTGAACGGTCCAATTGGCCAAGCACCAATATAAAGAGTAAATAGAAAATATTCCAAGACAACGACTTCTTAAGATTTGTCACTGATCCACCTTGGCCGGCTTATTTCTTTCACAGAAATTATTTTTATTATAAATCTTAAAACGATTATATAATGGGATATATTTAACATGTAACAACGTCCAGCATGCTGGTATTATACAAGCTGTTCATGGCAATGCCCAAGGCGGAAGAACATAATGTGAATTACACGAAATAATATGGAAATAAAGAAATACTCTCGCGGGCTGGTCGTGTCTATCGTAAGAATTTCAGATCCATATCCGTCCTTGATAGCGGGAAAAAACACCTGACAGCCCATTAGTTTATAGCCTGCCAGTTTGATTGTATATAGTACTGATGGTGGGAACTTTTTTTCATCAAACCCATGTAAGTAAACCTTGTACGAATGGAACCCCGCAATTGGAGGAATATATCTTGACCGATCTTTACACCCGCACGCCATCACAGATCGTGATGTATGCGACCGAATACTGTTCTGACTGCCATCGCGCAAAGGCCTTCTTTGAAGCCAATCATATTGAGTACCTGCGGGTTGGGCTTGAAGGAAACGAACAGGCAACTGAATTTGTGATGAATGTGAGCAATGGATACCGAAGCGTGCCGACCATCATCTTCCCGGATGGTTCGATCCTGGTCGAACCGGGCTGGAAGAATTGCAGGAAAAACCTCAAAGACATAATCAAAAAGAAACAAGCATCCATGGAGCGGGAAGGTATAATCCCCTTATGAAGAAGGTTGTATTCCCTTTGCTTGTGTGCGCAATTTTAATTTCAGCCTGTGATACATGGGGGGCGCCGCCGCAGCCATTCCCCGTGTGGACGCCGATCCCCACGCGTACGCCAGGCGTGGTCACCGCCACGCCGTTAATTCTGCTGCCGCCTGTTTTTCCAACCATCATTACAGAATCGCCCACGCCAGATTCTGCCGTCACCACCCCGCTCACTGCCGCCCCTTCAGAAACACAGACCCCGTCGCCGACATTTACGTCCGCGCCGTCGGTCACCGCATCAGGCACTCCAACTCCCGCGCCGCTGCTATCCGTTGTAGTGGACATCCTGGCTGCAACACGAGCTTAGACATAACTCATGGTATGGGAGAAGTGACCAACGCCTACGTTACCGTAAAAATAACGGCACAATTGACCTGCCAAATACCTGCTCGCTACTCCGCGCAATTGATGAGGATCGCGAACATCCGGATAAGCAGGTATGCGTTGAGAACCTGCCGGCTCAAAACCAGGTGACACTAAAGTTAACCGTTGACTCGGCCTATAAGCAGAACACGCTCATTCAGGTGGACACCACATCCAATGACATCTTGCTATTGCGCGCGGATAAACCTTCCTGCACAGATATCGGCCTGTTCGGCGGTGCGCCCTCCGATGTTGGGATCATAAAACCAATTCAACCCTGACCCCATAACGAAAAGGCAGTGAGAAAATACACTGCCTTTTCGTACTATGATTACGCGCTGGTAAGGAGAGAATCAAATAAACTCTCCCTCCGTCTATAAATTAAAGATGGACAAAAAAATCAGATCTCTTGAACGGCGTATTTTTCCGGTTCCTTTTCGAACGAGAGCTTACAGCCGGGGGAACAAAAATAATACGTCCTGCCGTTGTATTCGGATTTCCACTGGGCGGTGGCGGGATCAACTTCCATTTTGCAGACGGGATCGGTATCCATGAAAGAGTTTCTCCTGAAATAATATTTCAAAAATAATTTACGCAACGGGAGTATACTCGATTCCATTCAACCCGCCCAATTGTTCGAGATAATAATTCAAAACCGCGGAATGCTAAAGGTATAATAAACATCATGACAGATGAACAGATGAAATCTCTCGCACGCAACAAGATCGCCATGCTCATTGACGCGACAACGCCCAGGCCCGGCCTGCTTGCCCAGATGCTGGTGGAATCGGGACGCTACGGGCAGGTCACCGTTCGCCGTATCTATGGCGACTGGACAACCGCCAGCATGAATTCATGGAAGGACACCTTGAACTTTCACGCCTTCCAACCCATTCAACAATTCCGTTACACGATCGGCAAGAATGCCACCGACAGCGCCATGATCATTGACGCCATGGACATTCTGCACGCCAGGTCGTTGACGGCTTTTGTCTTGTTTCTTCGGACAGCGATTACACCAGATTGGCTACCCGCATACGAGAGGCCGGGACCTTTGTGATGGGCATTGGTGAAAAGAAGACCCCCAAGCCCTTTGTCAACGCCTGCGATGTATTCGTTTATACCGAGAATCTGGTCACGGAAAAAAAGGCGGCCATCCAGCCGCGCAAGCCAAAAGACGGCGCAAAAAAGGTCAAGGATGAAAAAGAGGAAGTTGATCCCGTGCCTTTGCTCACCCGGGCATTTGAAATGGCTGTCCAGCAGGATGGATGGGCGTCACTTGCGAACATGGGCAACGCGCTCCTATCAACTGACCCCGGTTTGATCCGCGCACCTATGGCCACAAACAACTTTCTAAAATGATGATGAAGTTCAAGGATCAATTTGAAATTCACGAAAAAGATAGCGGTGGTTTTTTCGTAAAGATCAAAGAATGAATTTTTAAAAAAGCATGCAAAGTTTTTTCTTGTCATGCTTTTTTGATTAAAGGTCATCATGAGCGGACTAAAACGCCGGGCAATTGTTCTTTTCATCATGCTATTCATCGCGGCAATTCACATTTTACCGATCGGAAGTTATCTGCAGGTAGAATTATTCAACTTCTATTCCGGATACTTTTCCGATATTACGATGCCGTTTGGGGCGTATTTTTTATTGTGCGCGGCAGAGCTGCAAATGCCTGTCTTCAGGCGCTGGGGAATAAAATTAACGGCCGCGTTCCTGCTCCCTGCCATCGCCGAGACCTGCCAGTACGCGGGCATACCGCTTTTAGGGGCCACCTTCGACCCGCTTGATTATTTCATGTATGGCATTGGAACAGCGTCAGCCGCATTCTTCGATACACAGGTATTTTCCAGGCTTTTTGATTTTTGGGGCGTGCAGGAAACCGCATAAAAATGAAGGGTCGTTTGCTCAAGACTTGCGGTCCATTCACCCTTTTGGAGGCGCTATGATCTACGGAATTATTCACGGGGTAAATAAACCTGTCGCGCGCGTGATACAAGGTTCGACGATGATCGGCAGCAGCCTGAACGAGTCGGAAAGTTTTGCCTTGTTGGATCAGGTTTTCGAGTTGGGCGGGAACACGATCGACACAGCCCACGTTTACAGCGGCGGGAACAGTGAACGCATCATCGGGAAATGGATGCAGGCCCGCGGCATTCGTGAGCAGGTCGTCATCATCACCAAGGGCGCGGCCCACTCTGAGGACCGCCGCCGTCTGACCCCTTTTGATATTTCTTCCGATCTATTTGATTCGCTCGCCCGCCTGAGAACTGACCATATCGATCTTACCTGCTCCACCGTGACGACCCCGCTGTATCCTGCGAGTCGATCATGCGGTTTTGAATGAACATCAACAGGCCGGGCGCATAAATTCATTTGGCGCGTCCAACTGGTCGCACGAACGGATCAGATCAGCCAACGAGTTTGCCCGCGCAAATGGTCAGGGAACTTTCCAGCCAGCAGTCCTCAATTCAGCCTGGCAGAGTCGCTCTGCGAGCCGTGGCCGCTCTGCCTCAGCATCATCCGGAACGGACGGGCGTGACGCACGCGCCTGGTACGAACAAACTCAAATGCCGCTCCTGGCCTGGTCGCCGCTGGCCAGCGGATTTTTCTCTGGACGCTTCCGCCGCGACAACCTGCACACATTTGGCGAACGGGAATGGGATCGTGTCTGCGTGCAGACCTATGCGAACGAAGCAAATTTCCAACGACTCGAGCGGGCTGAACAATTGGGAATTGAGAAGGGCGTCAGCGGTGCGCAGATCGCGCTGGCTTATGTAATGAACCAGCCCATGAATATCTTTGCCGAAGTGGGTTCGAGCAGCATTAATAAATTCAAAGAAAATATGGAAGCGAGCAAGCTTCGGTTAATGCCAGGCGAGTTAAGCTGGCTTGATCTCAGAAGCGGCAGCCGTTGAAAAAAAAATACAGATTCTCCGCAATGAAGGATGCGCGATGGAAGAACATGGCTATGCTCCTGACGAAGCATAGCCATGTTTAAAAATGGTTATGAAATATGATCAGTACTGATTACGGCAGCCCATCCCAATTGCCTGCGATCGGCATGTCGCCGGGAATCCCCAGCGCAAAGACGATATCCGCAAAGCCGATGGTATTTGAATTGCGCAGGTAGAACTGGGCGTTGCGATACACGCCAATGGTATCTATGCCGTCGTTGTTCCAGTCGCCGGTGACGGGCAGGTCACCCGCCAGTCCATAATTCAGCGCCACATCTGCGAAACCTGTTGTGTTGGCATTCTTCAGGAAGATGATGCCGTTGCTCGGACGGAAGACGCCGGTGGTGTCAGAGCCGTCGCCGTTCCAATCTCCGGCAATGCCCACATCGCCCACATTCCCCAAATAAAAAACCATATCTGCGGGCCCGGCCGTGCTAAGATTCCGTAATTGGAATTGTCCGGTTGAGGGTCTATAGATGCCGATGGAGTCTATGCCGTCTCCGTTCCAATCCCCGACCACTGGCTGGTCACCGGGTAATCCGAAGGCGATTACCAGATCGGCAAAGCCAAGCGTGTTGGAATTGCGCAGGTAGAAGGAGCCGTTGCGGTAGATGCCGATGGTTTCAGTCCCATTGCCGTCCCAGTCGCCGGCCACGGGATAATCTCCCGCAAGGCCGTAATTGATCGCGATGTCGGCAAAGCCTGAGGTGTTTTGATTCTTCAGATACAAAAGCCCGTTGCTCGGGCGAAAGACCCCGGTCGTATCGCCGCCATTTGCCAGCGGAGATGCGCACTGATAGATCTGCACATCATCGATCCACCAGCCCCAGACATAGCTGTCTAGAAAGTTATCCAGCCCCAAGCGGAAGCGGAACATGACGTTTTGTCCGGCCAGAGAACTAAGGTTCAGGCGGGTGGAAATATAGCCGTGGCTGGCGGCGGTAAATGTCTGACGGCTTCCAAACGGATTGGTACCCGCAAAAAGCTGTTGTCATAGCCATTGCCTTCCATCAAGGAACCGGCATCCGTCCAGGCGCCGCCTGCGTTGGTACTGTATTCAAGCACCCCGCCATCAAAAAGAAATTCGAAATCATAGGCATGATGAAAGAGCAGTTTTCCATTCGTTGGCACTGTAATGCTGTTTGCCATGCGCACGTAACTGTCTGTAGAGACTGCAGGGAAATCATCGCCATAAAGGAAGTGATTCCCTGAGTGTGCAAATGGGCCGTAGGGCGAATCATAGGTCCAGCGATTTGTGCCTGTCGTGGCGCCACTGACCCAGTTGCCGGTACCATTTTCCAGGTTGTCATAGAAGCGGTTGACAGGGAATTGTCCGGGAACATCGCAAGCGGCCATCTCCGTGTTGAAGCCAGCCACAGGCTGGAGGTTCATCTCAACCGCGTTGATCGCGTCGAGCACTTCCTGACAATCGGCGGATGTGATCCCGGAGGTGCCGGTGATCGCGGCGCAGGCAGATTGCAGGGCGTTATACAGGTCTAAATAATCTGAGCCAGAATTAAGCAGGTTGGTTTGGGCAAAGTAATAAATTTTAGCGACCTTGACAATGTTAAGTCCCGTCACGGTGCGTCCGTTGAATGTCCCGCCGTCCACCATTAAGAAAACAGCCTTGTTGTTGATCCCGCTGTTTGAATGAACACCGCCATTATCAAGGTTACCGGTATCGAAGTTATAGTTTACACTGGTCATCTTGTCGGGGTCGCCAAAAAGGGTGGGGTCTTCCATATCACGGATGACACCGAGGGAAGTCAGGTCCTCGCCCATTTGCCAGCGGGAGGCGGCTGTATCTGTGCCCATGCCGTTGCTCAAGTCCACGAATTCGCCCCACACGTCCGAGAAGGACTCGTTGATCGCTCCCGACTGGTAATAATAGAAGAGGTTGGATTCGTATTGGGTCACGCCGTGCGTTAGTTCATGCGCCACGACATCGTCTGCGCTGGAGAAGCCCGCGCCATACACCATCTGCGTGCCACTCCAAAAAGCGTTTTGATAGTTCCGCGATAGTTGACCGTGGAAATAAGCGCCATCCCAGCCCCGTCAATGCTGTCGCGCCCGTGGTTGTTCAGGTAAGCGTCATAGGTCTGCCCGGCGAACACATGTGCATTGATCGCGTCTGCCGATCCGCCTGAGCAGGTTGGGTTGGATTCGTTACACACAAGAGTTCCGGGTAATGTAGTGCCGGTGCCCGCATCATAAGTTATGCGGTTCTTGGCAAAATCAACCTGGTTGAATGAGAGCGCGATGCCGCCGCGTTTGGCTTCCACCAAAACCAGTTGACGGACCGGGAGCAATTCTGTTTTGGGGGTCACTTCCATGCGCCAGCCGAGAACCGTCTGGCCTGTATAGGGGGTCAGCAAGGCCGGGTTGTAGATCCATAACTCGGGAGTGCTGGCCTGCAAGGCATCCACGCTGACTCCGTTCTCCCTGGCGGTCACTGCCGGGGCCGATTGAATGGCCGCGGCTTTATCGATCAGTGGATTGATATCCAGTTGAATATTGGGAAGCATCTCGCCCATGGCTGAGAGCACGTTCTTCCCCGAGTCCATGTGGACGATCATTTCGCCTGCCAGCACGGGTATGCCCTTATACGTCTGCTGGAAACGGACGGTGTTATTGCCGTTATCCGCCCTGGTTTCGCGCAACACCTTTAAATTATTTTTTGCGTCAACAATGCCAAATCCGCCGCCCTGCACGGCCAGGAATGCGCGCGCGGCATCTTCTGCCGTGGCATTTTTTGCCAGGCCTGTCGCCGCGTGGATGGCGCGTCCGGTTGACGGCGCGCCCATAAAATTTACCATGCCCGTTAAGGGATGATAGGAGATCTGCACACCCTGCTGCAGAGCGGAAGCCGACGTCGCGGCCGGCATGAAAGGCAGGATCATCATCAAGATCACTGCCAGGATGGAAATCATTCGAGCGCGTTTGATGAGCATAATATTATCCTTTTTTGATTATGGATTACTTGAGTCTGGTTCGATCTTTCATGCAGCACACCCGCGCAGTGATCGCGCCAGGGCTCGCCAGAGACAAGTATGGAAAATAAGGTTTTATTATATATGCAATATGCCACAGATAAGATAAAAAAAGGATGGTTTTTGAGTTAATTCTTTTCCGCCTGCTGACCAGGGCAATCTATATGAAAACCATGGCTTTCTCAAAATACAGAAACCATTAATGCGAATTCCGCGAATTTCAAAAGCATTATTCGTGCCATTCGCTAATTCGCTGAATTCGCGTTCCCAACACACTAATAAAAAAGAAACTCGTCAAGCTACTTTGAGAAAACCGTAATATGAAAACGAAGCTACACATGGATTCTTTGCGGCCTCGCCAATTAACTATTCACATGGGGTTGCTTCCCCGCTGATATACACCAAAATATTTTTTACGGAATGCCATCCCAATTGCCTGCGATCGGCATATCGCCGGGGTTGCCCAAATCGAACACGATATCTGCGAATCCGATCGTATTGCTGTTGCGCAGCAGGAACTGGGCATTGCGGTACACACCGATCGTATCGATGCCGTCGTTGTTCCAATCACCGATCACCGGCTGGTCACCCGCCAACCCATAGTTCAGAGCCACATCCGCAAAGCCGCTGGTGTTCAGGTTCTTCAGGAAGATGACACCATTGCCTGGGCGGAACACTCCGGTCGTATCCGATCCGTCCCCGTTCCAATCTCCCGCGATGCCGACATCGCCCGGGTTGCCGAGATAAAAGCTCGTGTCTGCCGCGCCGCTGGAATTGGTGTTGCGTAACAGGAATTGGCCGTTGCGATAAACACCGATCGTATCCACGCCGTCTCCATTCCAATCTCCGGCCACAGGCTGGTCGCCGGGCGCGCCGAATGCAAACACAATGTCAGCAAAGCCGACCGTGTTGGAGTTGCGCAGATAGAACGACCCGTTGCGATACACGCCGATGGTGGCCGTGCCGTTCCCGTCCCAATCACCCGCGATGGGATAGTCCCCGCCCAACCCATAATTGATGGCAATATCCGCAAAGCCGCTGGTATTGGTGTTCTTCAAATACAACAGCCCATTACCCGGACGGAAGACTCCGCTCGTATCCAGACCCGGTTCGCGATACTGGATATTATGGATTTTCCCGCTCGCGTAATCCGCCAGGTACAGCTCTCCCTGTTCATCCTCCCCAAAGGTTGATATGGAATAAGGCGTGTCCAGCAGTTGAACGGAGGTCCACCCAAGCGCGGCATCCTGATACAAACTAAAAGCCTGCCGCTGCAAAAATCGCCATAAAAATAATAACCGCCAAGCGCCGGGAAATTCGACCCGCGATAAACATATCCGCCTGTGATCGAACAGCCCAGCGTGTGGTCGTATTCAGCTACCGGCAGGACCTTTCCGCTTGGATCGCATCCAACCGACGGGTTATAGCACAAGCTGCCTTCCATGACCCGCCAGCCATAGTTCTCGCCGCCCGCGGCGCTGCCTGCGGGTTGAAAATTAACCTCCTCCCTTACCGACTGACCGACGTCGCCAACATATAAATCATGCGTCAGCGCGTCGAACGAAAAGCGCCATGGATTTCGCAGACCATAGGCCCAGATCTCTTTTTTGGTTGGGGTCGATACTCGCAACAAAGGGATTATCGGCTGGAATTCCATAAGCCGGGCCGGAATCCACATCAATGCGCAGGATCTTGCCGAGCAGGTTGTTGAGCTGCTGGGCGTTATTGGAAGGGTCGCCCCCGCTGCCGCCGTCGCCTGTTGACCAGTATAAATAGCCGTCTGCGCCGAACGCCAGGTTCCCGCCATTGTGATTCGAGTTGACAGGGTGGCCGATCGTCAGCAGGGTGACACCGCTATTGGGGTCTGCCTGGTCGGGGTTATTGGCAGATACCGAGAATTTTTCCAGCACCAGGTCCGAGCCTGTGGCATCTCCGCTTCTTGGCGCGGTATACGCCGCAAAAAATATTCCGTTCGTGGCATACGCTGGATGGAAGGCCAGCGCCAGCAATCCCTGCTCGCCGCCTGTGGCTTTGATCCTGGATTGAATATCAAGAAAAGGCGTGCCCTGCAATGCCCCATTTTTTATGATGCGAATGCGCCCCTGCTGTTCAATAACAAACAACCGCCCGGAACCGTCACCCGCGTGCGTAATAAAAACAGGCTTGGTCAGACCCGAGGCCGTTTCTTGAAATGTAATATTTGACGGGCTGATCGGCGACACGCTTTTGGTCAAGGCGTATTGATCCACCACCACACCCGCGCGGGTGATGAATTGAAAATTTAAAACGTATCGGAGTGGCGTCCACCAGCATCGCGCCATAATCGCCGTTATAACGCAGCTGACTGCCCGTGACAGGCGCGCCAAAGTTATATATCGAATGTCCGCCCAGGCCGTTTGCAAAGTAAGGAATAGTATCCCTGATGATCCGTTCATAGGTATGGTCATGTCCCGCCAGAACCGCGTCCGCGCCCCAGGCTTCAAAAGGCCACTGCAGTTCCGCATTCGATCCGTGCAGTGCCGATGAAAACGGCGCGTGGTGCAGCAAAACGATATTCCAGGCTGAGGAAGAGGCCAGCAAGCCGTTTCTTAACCAGACAGCCTGGGCCGACGTTTGACTAATTCCGTCCGGTTCATGCGGGTCGCTATCCAGCACAAAAAAATGCAGCGGCCCCCGCATAAAGTCATAATACCGTTCATTCCCTGGCAATGAAAAATAGTCAAGATACGGCTGGGGCAGCCCCGCGGCCCTGGTCAGCCAGTCGTGGTTTCCAAGGCTGGGATAAAAATTGTTCGAAGACGCGCCTGCCCCATAAGCCCCGCTATAAGGCTGGATGTATTGGTGGTAATACTGCCCAATATTCGCGTCAATGGTTGCCGCTCCGCCGACCGCATAATTATTGTCGCCGGTGGTAAGAATGAATTGCGGGTTCCAGCTATTAACCAGCGCGGCCACATCTGCTTCGGGCTGGCCGGCCTGGCCAAAATCTCCGATCACGGCAAAACGCGCCGCGGATGGATGTAGCATATCCCGCCCGTCGTTTATGGGTTGCCTGTCAACCCGCCGCCCAGGCTCTCTACTTGCATATTTTTGCGGCAGCATCCAGTGAGAGCGCTGGTTGCAAAAGCAGGACTACACAAGCAAAAAAGCCTGAAAATATTTTTTGGACACGGAAGCGATCGCGTTGCATATCAATCTCCTATAAAAGTAAAACTACCGCTAATGACAGCCCCACAGTTAAAAAGTGGCTGTTCTTAAGACTCCACAATCAAGTGGTGTCCTACCCCGCCAAATGGTTGAGTATATTTTACTGTCAGACAGGCATATTTTCAGGCCAAAGAGACGTTAACCTGCTTGTAAAATCGAAAGGTGGCGGATCGTTGAGGCTTTCACGGGAATATCCCAAAATAAGGTTTTCTCAAAGTAGCTTGACAAGTTTCTTTTTTAGTGGCGTGTTGGGAACGCGAATTCAGCAAATTATCGAATACACGAATAACTCATTTGAAATTCGCGGCATTCGCCTTTCGCGGTATTCGCGTTAAGGTTTTTCCTGACCTTGGAATAGCCATGAAACAAAAAAAAACAGCCATTGACATCTAGTAAACTTACACTATAATACTAGTACTATAGTATAAGTACAATATTTATTTCTAGAAAAGGAAACCCATGTCTCTCAAACACGCCATCCTTGGCTTCCTCTCCGTCGCCCCATTCTCGGGATACGATCTCAAAAAAGCCTTCGACCGCTCCATTCAACACTTTTGGCCCGCCAATCAAAGCCAGATATACCGCACACTGGCGGAACTCGACGAACACGGACTTGTTCAAAAACAGGTCATCGAACGGGAAGAACGCCTCGATATGAAGATCTACGATATCACGCCAGTCGGCGGCGCCGAACTGCATCAATGGCTATGCGCCCCCTGCCCGAACACGATACCCGCGAGCCCTTCCTCATTCAAGTCTATTTCGGCGGAAAGCTCAGCGATGAGGAAGTCCTCAACCTGATGCGCGCCAAACTCAAAGAGACCGAAGAACGGCTGGCTGTGTATGAAGCCGTATATCAAATGAGCCAGGGCACGCCCGCCAGGGTCACCGACCCGCGCCTGATATTTTTCAGCCTGCTCACCCTCGAAATAGGTTACCTCAGCGCGAAATCCGAAGCCGCCTGGCTGCGCTCTGCCATCGAACGCGTTGAAACAAAAAACTACAACATCAAAATAGGAACCCAATCATGAACAGAAATATTCGTAATATCATCATCGTCGCGCTCTTCACTGTGGCAGGCGGCTGGCTCGGAATCTGGCTCAACACGGTCACGGGCAATACCCAGCCGCCCATGCAAAGCCTGGGCGCGCTCGTCTGGCTTACCTCCCCCGCGCTCTCCGGGCTCTTCCTGCGCGCTTTTGGCGGGGATGGCTGGAAGGACTCCGGCTTTGGGTTGAATCTCCTCTCAGGCTGGAAGTGGTATCTGGCAGGGATCATGGTCTATCCGCTCGCGGCCCTGTTGACCTTTGGTCTGGGTGCGCTTTTCGGCCATTGTCAACGCGGACGGGTTCGCCGCGCAGGGCTTCGGTGCGTACTGGTCTGCGGCTGGCGTGATGTTCGTCGGCTCGCTCATGAAAAACATCTTCGAAGAATTTGCCTGGCGCGGATATCTGACCCCGCGGCTCGATGCAGCCAAAGTCCACCCGATCTTGAATCATTTGATCGTAGGCATTCTGTGGTGGTCATGGCATTTGCCGTACTATTATTACTTCCTCGATCGCAGTATATTGACATCATCCATTACCACCAGCATCCCCGTCTTTCTCGCCATCGGATTACTTGTCTTGTTCCCCACCGCGATCCTGTTCGGTGAACTGCGTCTGGTAAGCAAATCAGTCTGGCCTGTCTTCGTCCTGCATAATGTCATCAATGCGCTAAGCCTGCCGCTTCTTATCAATGGTTTTATTAAAGTCAACGGGCCAATGGCGCCCATCTTCACCCCCACCAACGAAGGCATCATCACCTCCATTTTGTTTGGCGCAGCAGGGTTGATGATCTATCAATATCGAATGAAAAGACAGTAATGTCACAACGTTAACCATCTATTTGCATAAACTTCGAGAGTTTATGCAACTCAATTGTTTCTCTCCCGTAAACTAACAACAATATGTCGATACGTTTACGGGAGACTCTTAATGAAATACCTTCTAAATCAGAAATTCGCCCTGCCTGCCACTGCAATCTTAATACTAATCATCATATCCATTCTATTCCTTCCAAAGTTACTTCCTTCAAGTCCAAAAATAAATATTGCCTTGCATGAGGAACTCATCCTTCCAAAATTGAACGGACAATTCAAAGTTGGAAAAACTACAGTCCACATGATCGAGAAAGATCGCCCAGCCTTGCCAGGCTTAACCGCTCCGCGCGAATGGGTGGTTATCATTTTTTATCCCGCAGACCCAGAAGCAGGCGCAACGCCCGGGCCCTATGCAGAGGAAGAGCTAAACACAGCCTATACCGATTATTCTCTTACCAAAGAATCCGCTGGAGCCCTCGATCACATCCACTCAAACGCGTATTGGAACGCAGCCGCAAACCATTCCGCAGGGAAATTTCCCGTCCTGCTTTTTCACCGGGCGGCGGCGAACAGCCCTTGTTTTACTCAGCCCTGCTTGAGCAGATCAGCAGTTTTGGTTACATTGTGGTCGCCATTCCAGAACCGTTCGACACCCCGGTAATTCCCCTGCCTGACGGGCGGATTCTTACCAGCAATCAAATGGCAGAATGGTGCCAACACGAAACATCTTGCAAAAAAGCCATAAGTGGCGGCGAAACCGCCATGCAAGAGATTATGGATAAGATGAAAGACAACCGCGCCAAGGATATGATCTTTGCGCTCAGCCAGTTGGAAAAAATCAACCGGGATAATCCCATTTTGGCCGACGCTTTAGACATGGAGAAAGTCGGGGTGTTTGGTCATTCCTTTGGCGGAGCATCATCAGTCCGGTTGGCACAGTTAGACAAACGAATTGACGCAGTTGCCGTATTGGATAGCGATATTTTTCTGGTCATCCCCAAAGATTCAAAATCCCTTTCTCAACCAGTACTGTATATGACCGCATCCAACATAGACGCCAGCGCCCAAGAGTTGGAAGAAATCAGCAAGAACAATGCCTTGACCGCAGCCTATTTAAGCGGGAGCTTCCCTTATTATTTCATCAATATTGCAGGCACAACTCATCAATCCTTCCAGTCAGACGCAATGTTTTTAGCTCCATATATTTCCATCGGCGGCGAAAGCGTCACCTTGAATGCAGGTGATACCACTCCCGCAAGGATCACTCTGGTTGTTTCAACCTACGTTTTGGCATTTTTCGATCAGCATCTAAAAGGATTGACCAAACCCTGCTGGGCGGACCTTCAGCCTCTTATCCTGAAATCACGATTACGATCAAGAAGTAAAACAAAAACTCCAAGTCTATGAAGAACTTGGAGTTTTTTTATTACTCAATCCCGTCAAAAATATGATCAAGCACTTCCGTGCTCACATCAAACACGGAGCCGTTTTCAGGGATGGCTTCCTTGGTCATCCACTCCGGCAGGCGGTCGTCTTTGGCGGTGAAGCCTGCGCGCTTATTGAACTCGCGTTCCAACTTAATGGTTTCCTTCCCAAGTGCCTGTAAAATATTATCAGGCAGATCGTCCCAGCCATAACGCGCCTTGAGCAGGCGTTTCACCACACCGTCGGGTGTGGCCGCGTAACCAAAACCCGCAAAGATGCACGCGCCGATGGTGTCATAGCCAGCCATGTTCAACTGGGCATTCAACGACGCATCCTTTTGCTGGGTCGGGTCAAGGTGATTGACCTGCGCGCGGATCGTTAATCCGCAGGTGTGATCCGCGCCCTGTGGCGTGGTCGCAAACGTCACGCCCGTTCCTTTGATCGAGCGCGGCTCGTAAGCGGACATGGTCTGTCCCTTCACCGCCGGCACGCGCTCAATATTATATTTTTTTCCAACGCTCACAGCGCCGTCGCCAAGCACATGACCAAGCTCCGTGCCTGCGCGGATTTCATCGATCAAATTCTGCGCATCTTCCTCACTGCCCCAGCGCATCAGTCCCGCTTCGGCGGCCACACCCAGCGACCCGCCGATCTCGATCGAGTCCAGTCCCAGGTCGTTGACATGCCAGTTCAATCGGCCGATCGAATCCAAAGAATCAATATCAATATTCGTGCCCATCAAGCCAATGGTTTCATACTCAACGGCGAGACGATGATCTTGCCGTCCTCCCCCCGAAGACATTCGAGCACTTGATCGTACAGCCCGCCATGCAGGCATGGGCTGGATCAGACGGCTTGCCGCGTGTCAACGTGAACTCGCGCAAGGTCTCGCCGCTAATATTTTCCACATTATCAAATGTGCCGCGTGAAAAATTACGGACAGTTAATGCCGCAAAGCGCTGGGTCATCTGCGCCATGGCGGCCGTGCCGTAATCACGATACGTGACCGACTGCGGATGATTCATGACCGAGGTCGTGTAATCCTTCTGCGCAACCTTAAACGCTTCTGGATTCGCGATGGCAGGTTTCTGCCCACCGGCCTGATCGAACACGATGGCCTTTAATCCCTTCGAACCCATCACCGCGCCGAGCCCGCCGCGCGCGGCAATGCGGGATGGGATCCTGTCCTTATCAATATTCTGGATCCCCGCCGACTTCATCCGCATCTCACCGCCGGGACCGATCAACGCGATCGCAACCTTATCGCCGTATTTTTCAAGTAATTTCGGCGCGGTATCGTAAACACCCAAACCGGTTATGTAGTCAGCCTTTTCCCATTTCGCGCCGTTCAATGATAGATGCAAAACCCAATAGCCATCTTCCTTTGCCATATCTTCGATAATTAGCGCATGGATTCCCATAAACGCCATGTGATACCCAGTCCGCCCGCCTGCGTTGGCTTCCTTGACACCGCCTGTCAGCGGAGACTTTCCGCCGATGGAAATCCTGTCGGTCGAGGAAAGCATATGCCCCACCAAAAGACCGGGCGCAAAGATCAATTTATTCCCCGCCCCCAGCGGATCGCACATCGCGTCCACTTCATCCACCAGGATGCGCGCCAGCAGTCCGCGCCCGCCAAGACGCCGCCAGATTTCCGGAATGGGTTCGTGCTTAAGCGTTTGCTCGCACACGTTGATGCGCCAGATCTGTGATTTATATTCAGCCATGGTATTCTCCAAATCATTTATGTCGTTGCACAGACTTTCAACCTTTGACCTTCGACCTTCAACAAAAGGGCTATCAAAACAAACTCAGTACCGCTTCCCGGGATACCTTCGTTTGATGATCCACATCGCCTTGCGTGGTGTCAGGCGAGATCAACGCCATATTATGGAAAGGCGTCATCAGGATTCCGCGATTGAGTGCAAAGAGATGCATATAACGGTCGAGTTCGGGGTCTACCGCCGCGTGCGCTTCTCCGCCATTCTTCGGCGGCCTTGGGCGGAACCAATATTCGGAGCGGTTGCCCAATTGCTTAACGATCCACGGCAATTCAAATTCCTTGATAACCGCTTCGACCCCCCTGGCGAATTCCTCTGGAGAACGATCGCCTTTGCATAAAATTCCTCGGTCAGTACATGCTGCAATGTGGCTTTCATGGCCGCGATGGACAACGCGTTGCCGGCCAGCGTGCCCCCGATTCCCCCCACATCCGAATCCTCCACCGCAAGTTTCCCGCTAAAGGCTTGCGATACTTCCTCCGTGAAGCCGTAGATCGCGGCCGGCACTCCGCCAGCCAGGGGCTTGCCAAGGGTCAGGAAATCAGGCTCAAGACCGTGCGCCGCGCTGTATCCGCCGCGGCCGGCACAGATCGTGTGTGTCTCGTCAATGATGAGATACGTCCCGTACTTGCGGGTCAATTCGCGCAAGGCATCGTGATAACCCGGGTTCGGATGGAACATCCCGATATGGATCATGACAGGCTCGGCGAGGACAGCGCGGCAACTTCACGCGATGAAAGCGCAGTTTCGAGCGCGCCAATATCATTGAACTCGATCACCTTGGACGTCTCGCGCGGATCAATTTGCGGTCCCATGTTATTCGGGCGCGACATCGGCGTACCTTCTTCGTCCATCGTGATAAAAGTTTCGTCCACCGAGCCGTGATAACAATAATTGAACACCAAAATTTTCGGGCGGCCTGTGATGAGACGTGCCATGCGTAATACAAAACGATTCGCGTCGGTCGCGGTCGAGGGCGAACTGCCAGTACGGCAGCTTGAAGCGCCGCTGAAGTTCCTCGCCCACCCAAATGACATCTTCATATGGCAGCATGAGCGTGATGCCTTTTTGGATCTGCTCGGTGATTGCTTTGACCGTCGCCTCTGGCGCGTGGCCTGTCATGGCGCCAGTATCGCCAAGGCAGAAGTCAATATAGTCGTGACCATCCACGTCGATGAAGTGCGCGCCTTTGGCTTCCTTAACGAAAACAGGGAACGAACCCGCCCAGCGGATCATCCACAGCATCGGCACGCCGCCATGCAGTGACTTGCGCGCGC
>JADJNA010000026.1 GCA_016709305.1 Candidatus Villigracilis saccharophilus | reverse complement strand
CAGATCCTGTCAAAATATTTTTCGTGGCTCATTCATATCTTAAAGCAAATCCATCGCCGTCTTCCTTGTAAAGCACAAACCCGCATTTTTCAAGCACCCGGATGGATGCGATATTGTGCTTCACAACAAACGCATACAGCGGGCGGATGCCGACCTGTTCCAAAAATTGTTTCAGGGCTGCGGAGGCAATGCCCCTGCCCCAATATTCCCTGCCGATCCAGTAACCGACTTCCTGTTCGCCTTCGTGTTCCCAACTGACAATATTGCCGACCACCTGTCCATCATACACAATGGTATTTAAGATATTGACCTCGTCAGCCATGATCTTCTTCCAATGCGCCATGAATGCATCCCAGTCCCTGGATGGGAACTCCGCCATCTGCGCTGCTTCCCTGTCAAGTTGATGTTCATAAAACATCGCGAGATCATCTGCGCTGACAGCCCGCAGAGTGACTTGATCTGATCGAAGGGGCGGCAAGTTTTTGTCCATTTAATTTACCCCGGGCTTCTGTATGCCCGTATGAAAAAATACCAGCCAGGTAAAAATTATTGCAAAAACGGCATACACGACAGACACACTCAAGAAATATAAGTTCGCGCCATTTGACAATTGATTGTTCAGGAGGGACAACGCGCCGATCATAAAATGGGAAAAATTCGCAATGGAGATCGGCCGCAGATAAACTCCGCCAATGATGTTGTCTTTGGCGGTCCAGTTCATCAGCGCGAAGGATAAATACAAAGCTCCCAGCAGTTGTATCAGGACGGGCAATGGACTTGTAAAAGGCAGGCTCAAGATCTTCAACAATTCTTCGGGGACAAATAAAGCAAGCAATCCCAGAAAACCCAGAAACACACTGCTTGAAACCAATAAATATTTTGTATTCATGCTCAATCCTTTTTCAATTCCTTCTTCAGATACGAACGCAGTTTGGTTTGTTTGATTCCGCTCAAATCAAATCTCCTGGCATCGGTCATATCCGCAAAACGGCGCAGTCCTTTGGCGAGCGCGCCGGCAAAGGCTTCATCTTTGGGCGCATCATCTTCGAGCCAAAATCCCAAAACATGCAGCGTGTTCGTTTTGCGGTCCAGTTTCGGGTCAAGGCGCGCCACGAGATCATCGCCATACAGGATCGGCAGGGTGTAATATCCCCAGCGGCGCAGATGCGCGGGCTTATACACTTCCCACAAATATTCAAAATCAAAGACCTTCTTCGACCGTCCGCGCGCGCTGACAATTTCCAGCGGCGCAAGGAATGTGACTTCCTCTTCGGTGGATGGTCCGGCAGGCTTCCATTTTTTTGGAATACGACCCGCCTCCAACCCCGACAGATGCGGCTGGTCGCTATTTAAGTAGAGGTAGCTATCCTTTGAGTCTTCCACGCGCACCCGCGCGAGATGACCTGCTGCTCGATCAAGCTTTCAATGCGCGTCTTCGCTTCCTCGCGCGGCACGTCCCGATTCAGATAGCCGCTCAAATCAGTACGCCATATATTTTCACGCGCCATGCCAAGGAACGCAATAGATTTGCGGATAAAGAAATCCTCAGCCTCAGAATCCATCACCTCAAAATCAAACTCACGCGGCAGGACGCGTTCACGCAGATCATAGATGCGGTCAAAGCCCTTGCGATTGGTGATCATCACCTCGCCGGTCAACCATAAATAGAACAATGCGATCGAGGCTTCCTTGCGTCCGCGGTAACTCCAGGCGCTGACCTTTGCGCCCTCAAAGTCACGGTTTCCAAGCGGACCGCGCTCGCGCAATTCATCCAGCACATGCTTGACCAATTCGGCAGGCGGATGCCTGAATGATTCATAATGAATTCCATGCTGACGGCGATGCTTCATGGGCAGTCCCCAGTATGGGAATTCGCTCATCGGATACATGAACAACCAGCCGCCATAATCAAAAGCTTTCCGCCGCTGGTACGCCATCTTATATAAATGCGCGGGCTTGTAATTCAAGACGCGCCCGTACATGGCAATGTCCTGACTGCGCGCCACCATGGTCAACGGGTCGAGCTGTACCCCCTGCATCTGGTGCAAAGCGGATTCCGCGCCGTTCAACCCCTTGAAACGGCGACCCGGCCAAAGTCCCTGCTGACCGAGAATGAAGCGGCGAAACGTTAATTGTGAGATCGTGTCCATAAAAAAATAACCGAGGATGATGAGTCCTCGGTCAATTCTCCCAAGAGGGGCGACCCTTCAAAGTTTATCAGACAGGCTGGCATACAAATGGGCGGGTCGCCCTTTCAATATTTTTAGTCATCACCGAGCGAGGCAATTGCGCGCAATAAACCAAAGACCAGCACACCCAGCTTAAGTCCTTCGCCGGTGGTGATGGCGGTTTCACGTTCGGTCTTTTCGGCGCGGCGGGTAAGCAGCACGGCTGCAACCACACCGGTAACCGCTCCGATCAACGCGCCGAATAAAATGGTATTTCGATTGTTCATGGGGTTCTTATCCTTCCAACAAATGCTTTAATGTTTTCAATAAAACCATCGATCGCGATGACCGGGACAGCGACTTTATCCGCGGCGCGAATGATATAGGATTTGGCAAGATAGACATAATCCTGTGCGATGGCTGTGTAGGCTGGCAAGGCGCTTAAGGCGCGTGCCATCAGGTAGATCAGGCCGATCAGGATCGCCAGGGTGATCAAGCCGGCCACCAGGACCGGGATGATGATCCAGATCGTGGAGATGGCGGCCCAGCGGCTCACATCCCCTTCCGATCTGAAGGTGATCAAGCTGGTCAAGACGACCAACCCAATCATCAGGATGGCGCTGACAACCACTGGCAGAATGATCTGCATGGTGCGCTGTTTACGATGCTGTAAATACGAATAATGTTGGGGGTGCGGAAGCTGGGCTTTCATTGCTTATATTTTAGCATGAATCAAAAGACCCTAAAGGTTTTTGTAGAGCAAACCTTTAGGGTCTTCATTTAGGTAGATGAAATATTATCTTCTATTTCTCAGGAAGGTCGGAACATCCAGATCATCAGCGTTGATACCGGGGTGTGATGCGGGTTTTGAG
This sequence comes from Candidatus Villigracilis saccharophilus, assembly GCA_016709305.1. Taxonomy (GTDB): domain Bacteria; phylum Chloroflexota; class Anaerolineae; order Anaerolineales; family Villigracilaceae; genus Villigracilis; species Villigracilis saccharophilus. The sequence continues at coordinate 72,696 of JADJNA010000026.1, read as the reverse complement.
TCACCTGCGGATCTGTAGTCAGCGCTCACGTTGACCGATTCGTTCGAGCGGGCAAACGGTGTATTGGAAGCGGAAACAGGCTTGTCGTTGCGGGTGGGGCGTTCCAAAGTGCGGCGCGGAACTGCGCCAGCGCGTTCAAACCCGGTGGCGATGACCGTACAGCGGATCTCATCACCCATTTCAGGATCGATGACAGCACCGAAGATCATGTTGACATCCGGATGAGCGGTTTCGCGGATGATGGCTGCGGCCTGATTGACCTCGAAGAGGGTCATGTTGGGTCCGCCGGTCACATTGAAGAGCACACCGCGCGCGCCATCAATGGTGATGTCGAGCAGTTGACTCGAGATGGCCTGTTCAGCCGCGTTCTTGGCACGATCATCACCGGTGCCGCGACCGACCGCCATCAATGCCGCGCCGCCTTCGGACATAATGGCGCGCACATCGGCGAAGTCAAGATTGATCAAACCGGGAATGGTAATGAGTTCGGAGATGCCTTGAATACCTTGATGCAGGACTTCATCCGCCATGCGGAACGCATCCTGCAGGGAGGATTTTTTATCCGCAAGCTGGAGCAGGCGGTCATTTGGAATGGAGATCAGCGTGTGCGCATGCTCTTTCATTTTTAGCACGCCTGCTTCCGCAGATTGGGAACGCTTGCCGCCTTCAAAAGTAAAGGGACGTGTGACCACACCAATGGTCAGCGCGCCGCTTTCCTTGGCAACCTGCGCCACAATGGGAGCCGCGCCCGTGCCAGTACCGCCGCCCATGCCCGCTGTCACGAAGATCATATCCGCGCCTTTGAGCACATTGTAAAGTTCGTCGGCTGATTCTTCCGCGGCTTTGCGGCCGATCTCAGGATCGCCGCCGGCGCCAAGTCCGCGTGTGAGTTTATCGCCAAGACGCACCCGAATGGGCGCGCGGGACAACGTAAGCGCCTGCGCGTCTGTATTGGCGGTAATAAACTCCACGCCTTGAATGCCTTCTTCCATCATACGGTTGACAGCATTCTGGCCGGCACCACCAACACCGATCACTTTGATGCGGGCAAAGGATTCTGATTGCGGATTTCTTTTATTCGAGTCCATGTATTCCTCTGGCTAATCTATGCCATATCTTAAACGAGATTGATGAAATTTATAAGGGTAAAAAGTTGTTGTTTTATGATAAATTTTTTGGGTATAAAGTGGATGGTTTTCCATCGCTTCGGGAACCAGTTTTTGACTGGCATCCTTACTTCAATCCAATTAAGGCAGTAACCGTTTCATCCAATTTTTGATCGCATCCAAATCCATATTTTTCTCTCCTCTTGATCTATTCCGTTTGTTGTAATTATTTGAAAGCACCACATCATGATCTCGCATGGTGGCCGCCCAGCGCAGCAACCCCACACTGGTTGAATATGCGGGCGAGTCAAGCTTATCCACAAGACCCGTTAGATTTTCCGGCTGCGCTGTGCGCACGGGCATTCCCATTACCTGACTTGCAATACGTTTGATACCGGGCAAAGCTGAAGTGCCGCCCGTTAATACCACACCTGCGGGAAGCAGGCCATCATAGCCTGAACGCTTCACTTCCTGCATGATCAGACGGAATGTTTCTTCGATCCGGGCTTCAATGATATGCGCGAGGTCCTGGCGGTTGATCTGCACATCATGATCTTCGCCAAAGGGGCGGATGGAAAAATACTCCTCGAGACCAACTTCAGATCGAATGGCATAGCCCTGCTGTTTCTTAACTTCCTCAGCCTGAGAGATGGGCAGGCGTAGTCCATGCGCGATATCCTGTGTGACATGATTACCGCCGACAGCCAGCACCATGGTATGCCAGACATCTCCGTCCACATAAATGGCGAGATCGGTCGTCCCGCCGCCAATATCGCAGACTGCGACACCCATTTGACGTTCATGCTCGGTCAACACAACTTCCGCAGAGGCAAGCGGATTCAAAACAAATTGCTGAATTTCAACACCCGCTGCGCCAACACATTGACGGAGGTTGTCCACCGTCGCGGCGGCCGCAGTGATAATATGAGTTTCGACTTCGAGTTTATAGCCATGCATTCCAATGGGTGTGCGTACGCCTTCCTGCCCGTCAACGGTCATGCCGCGCTGAATAATATGCACGATCTCGCGGTCATGCGGGATGGCAACGGCCTGCGCCTGTTCGAGCGCGCGCGAAATATCCACCGCATCGATGATCCCGCCGGGAATACCGGTCGCGCCGCGGCTGTTGACGGATGAAACATGCGCGCCCGCGAGGCTGACCAACCCGGCCGTGATCTCCATCCCGGAGGTACTCTCTGCCTTTTCCACCGAGCGTTTGATCGCCTGTGAAGCCGCGGGAAGATCGACGATAATGCCTTTACGGATCCCGTCAGAAGGCTCAATACCAACACCCAGGATACGAATGGTCTTTTCATCCTCCACCCGTCCAACCAGGGTGCAGACTTTTGTAGTGCCTACGTCAATACCAACTACGATCTCATCCATGTTATTGTCCATCATCTGTTCTTGTTTCTGAAGATTGATCATCATTCATACGGTAAAAGGGCGCTTCTGGATATTGCACACTAATAAACTGCGGTATCGTACCGCGTTCCACCAGCGAGTTAGCCAATGTTTGATACACCTGTATTTTCAAAGCCATGGTATCGGTGCCTGTGCCAAAGAACACAGTCCATCCGCGGCTGTCTTTCCATCCAAGTCCATCGCTTGAGTCATAGATCATCGTCGAGTCAGCAGGCACAGCCGGCGCAAGAGCGAGGATCGCATCCACCAGTTCCTTTTGCATAAAAGCCGGCGGAACCAGCGGATCACTCATCACAGCCGCCCCCGACGGCGGAATACTCAGGCCGATCACTGATACAAGACCATCGGCCGATCCACGCGGATGAAACGCCACGCCCATTGAATCGACCCATGTGTAAGCGTCATCCTGCTGCCACAAAATCAGCGGCTGACGCTCGCTCACTGTGACGTAAACATGGTTCGGCAAATAAGCTTTTACCTCGACCGATGCCAAATCGGGATAATTCATACGCAAGCGGACCGCCAAATCCTCTGGTTTGATCGTAAAAATTGACTGGCCCGTCACACCAAGCACTGCATTGATATCTTCGCCGCTGATGCGATCATTGCCAAGCACGGTAGCTGCGGGAACGTGAAAAAATGGAAGGGTCAAAACAAGATAAATTAGAACAGCAAGTGAAACCGCGACCAGGGAGGAAGTCAAGCGCCAGCCCGCCTGCACACGGGGCAGGCGCAGACTGCCGCGAGACAGCAACCCGTCCGGCACACCGATCGCGGAGGTGAAGCGGCGGTTTTTCTGTGCCGCGCGACGGGGTTTGGTCACGACATACGATTGTGTAACACGCGATGTAACAGGCATGACGGGTTTTGATGCACGTCTGCCGGTCTGTTGTATCTCGTTCCGCGCACGGTCAGCACGACGCTGGCGCGCGATCTCGGATCGGGAAGTTTCTCGTTTCTCACTCATGCCTGCCTCCGATGCTCGGTATGATCTCGCTGAGTTTTACGCTCAAGCGCAAGCTCGATCAAACGGTCCACAAGCTGGGCGTAGGTCAGGCCGCTGGCCTGCCATAATTTTGGATACATGCTGATGGATGTAAAGCCCGGTATTGTGTTCAATTCATTTAAGTAAATTTTATTTGTATCGTTTTCAAGAAAGAAATCAGCGCGCGCCATTCCGGCACAGTCAATCGCCTTGTAAGCCCGCACGGCATAGGCTCGGATCTGATCGCTCACATCCGCCGGTAATTGCGCGGGAATGACAAGACCGGAAGTACCGTCTACATATTTTGATTCGTACGAATAAAACTCGCGGCTTGGCATCACTTCGCCGCATACCGAAGTCTGCGGGTCTTCATTACCCAGCACGCTCACTTCGATCTCGCGCACCTGACCGGCACCCCGTTCAACAATAATCCGCCGGTCATAACGCGCGGCCTCCATCAAGCCTTCGCCGAGGTCCGAGCGCGAATCACATTTGCTGATACCAACGGAAGAACCAAGATTGGCGGGTTTCGCAAAGAACGGATATGCGCCCATTTTTTCAACCTGCGCGATCACCGCATTAATATCGTTTTCAATATCGCCGCGCAAAACAAGGATTGAGTCCACGATCGGGATCCCATGCGCGCGCATGACATCCTTGAAGATGCCCTTATCCATGCCGACAGAGGACCCCGCAACGCCCGCCCCGACATACGCCACATCCGCCAGTTCAAGTAAACCTTGCAGCGTGCCGTCTTCGCCGAACGGTCCATGCAGGACAGGGAAGAATACATCAATGTCTGCGAGTTTTTCGAGTATTTCATGGCCATTCATGCTGCGTAAAACATAGAGAGCGGAATGTGACGGTTCGCCTGGAAGAACTACCCGATTTAGGTCTTCTATATTTCTTTGTGAAAAAGACTCCAGCGTATTTTCACCGTTAAGCCATTCACCATCCAGTGTAATGCCAACCTGAGTCACTTCATATTTTTCAGGATCAAGCGCCGCGAGCATGGAACGCGCAGACATCAACGAAACATCATGTTCGCCGGACCTTCCTCCAAACAAAACTGCAACTCGAAGTTTTTTCATATTGTTTTAAAGTTGAACTTTATTCGTTCAACTCCAATCTCCAATGAGTTCAATTTCCAGATCAAGATCAATGCCAAATTTCTGCGCGACTGTTTCGCGTGTCAAACGGATCAAGGCACAAACATCACTTGCGCGGGTCTCGCCGTGGTTGACAAAGAAATTTCCATGAATCCTGCTGATCTCAACATTGCCGATGCGCGTACCTTTCAAACCCGCGGCTTCGATCAGACGCCCCGCATGATCGCCTGCGGGATTTTTGAACATGGAACCCATGCTTGCCCCGGGGGGCTGCGTGGCTTTCCGGCGCTCACTTAATTTGTTGATTTTAGCAGACACTTCTTCTTTGTCCGCATTTTTTAAATCTCAACAAAGCCGAGAGAATGATCGAGTCTTTATCACCGCGTTTCAAAATACTCGTGCGGTATCCATACTGCATGTCTGCAACAGAGATTCTTTTTTCCCCAGCTCTCGTCAGGACATCCGCCCAAATTAAATTCTCAGACATGTCACTGCCAAACGCGCCTGCATTTCCATAGACCGCGCCGCCCACCGTGCCGGGCACAGTCGCCGCCCACTCCAAGCCTGCCAATCCCTTGGACGCGCAGCGATTTGCCAGATTGCTAAAGATGACGCCCGCTTCACACCAGACTGTGGGCTGGTCGCTGTTTTCGAAGCGCACTTCCTTCGCCCGATCCAGCACCACCACCCCGCGCACCCCTTTATCACTGACAAGCACATTCGAGCCGCCGCCAAGAATAGTATACGGCACAGCCTGCTCCCAGATAACCCGCATTACACCCATTAACTCACTGGCACTTTTGACCACCACAAAAACATCCGCCGGGCCTCCGATGCGTGCAGATGTATACGGCGCAAGGGCAACATGCTCCTGCACACTCTCGCCCAAATAAAGGCGTAATACATCAACGGGTCTTGCGGGTGTCGTCATGATCATTTGTTCCTACGGTTTATTTTCCAAAAATTCTATAAGCCTCATAACTTCATGCAGTCCTGCGTGTTCCTCTCGCGGTAAAAACTTCCTGATCGCCGCGGCCAGGGCTTTTTTATTCAGCTGGTCCTCCCCGGCATGCGCCAGGGTCATTCTCAATGGCGGCAGGGCGATCACTTCATCAGGGTTGGGCGATTGCGCTTTCTTTCCTGCAACCATTCCCAACCTCACAGATCCCTTAATACATCCGTGCTGATCTGGTCTGCGTCACCTGCAGAAAGCACCAGCAGCACATCCCCTGAACGAAGATTCTTAAGCAGGGTTTTGGTGGTATTTTCAAGCGACCCGCTAAACCGCGCAGAGGGATGCGGCATTGAACTCACAACTTCAGCGGATGAAAAATCCTGTTTTGCTTCACGCGAAGCGTAGATATCAGTCACCAATACTTCATTGGCATCCGCAAACGCGCGCGAAAATTCAAAGAATAGAATTTGTGTGCGCGAGTAAGTGTGAGGCTGCCAAACTGCCCAGATCCGCCGTCCGGGATAACGCGCCTTTGCACCGGCCAGTGTTGCGCGGATCTCGGTGGGGTGATGGGCATAATCATCAATAACGGTCACGCCTTTTCGCTCACCACGCACTTCAAAGCGGCGTCCCGTACCGCTAAATTCGCCCAGCGCCTCGGCGGCTCTTTGAAGCGACAATCCCAGCATAGCCACCACAGACAGCGTCGCGAGCGCGTTTCGCACATTATGTTCGCCCGGCACTTGCAATGAGACTTGCAAAACAGACGCGGCTGAAGGTCCCAAATTCGTCATGGCTGAAAAATCATATCCACCGCGGTGATTGGGCTTTAAAGTGCGCGCCTGCATCCATTGCGGACTGTTGATGGTCATCTCGCTCTGCAAACTGTAGGACACCACGTTCAACCCCTTACGACGGGCGTGACTTAACAAGGTTACCGAGCCCTCATCATCCGCGCACGCGATCAACGTGCCGTCAGGCGGAAGCAAATCCACAAAACTTTTGAAAGCCGAAAACATATCTTCATAGGTTGGATAGCAGTCCGGATGATCGTGCTCAAGATTGGTCACAACTTCAATGCGCGGCTTGAGCCCCAGGAACATGCGGTCATATTCATCCGCTTCGATTACAAAAGGGTCACCTGTTCCAGCACGGGCATTGACCTTCAAATTATTCAACACACCGCCAACAATAAAGGAAGGATCGCGCCCCATGGCATACAGAGTCCATGCGATCATGGCGGTCGTTGTCGTTTTACCGTGTGTGCCAGCCACCGCAATGCCTGTTTTATCGGCCATTAACTGACCGAGGAAATCTGCGCGTTTGTACACTGGAATGCCCACGAGTCTGGCAGCTTCCACCTCGGGATTGTCATCTGCAATGGCAGAAGAACGAATCACCAGGTCTGCGCCGGTTATATTGCGGGGGTGATGTCCAATATAAATTTCAACGCCGGCATTTTGAAGTTCCAGCGCGAATTGCGAAAGCGCGCGATCTGAACCTGTCACGACATATCCATTCTCTTTTAGCAGGCGCGCGATCGCAGAAAGCCCTGAACCACCAATGCCAATAAAGTGAACCCGTTTCATAATTGTTTTCTTGTGTGCGACAACAGGATGTCGCGCTCCAAATTCATCCTAGATATAGACCACGATAATAAAGATCAAAACGATAATGACGGCAAAATAAATACCGGGCTCGCCCAACAAACGCGGCGGCATATATTTCATCATTAAGTCCACGGCCTGAATGACCGCCGGATCAGTTGCCGGACTGATGATATTCTTATAAGGGTAACCCGCGACATGGTTGTAGAAAAGAACCGTTCCCGCAACAAAATAACCATTAATGCCGCCCAGCACTGCGCCGAACAGGGAATCCTGCAAGCGCTCGCGGGCAGCCTTGGATGCGAAACGCGCAATGGCCACGGTTTGATATCCAAAGTAAACGAGCGCCAGAAGGATGATGGTGCGAATCCAACAAACTGAACTGCTGGCGTCTTCCAGGTCGCGTACTAGCGGAATATATTTTTCCAAAAGCAAATTGACTGCCAGCGCGGTGATCACGCTGAAAGCGACAAGCAGCTCCTTCGCCCAGCCGCGCATCGCACCGATCACGGCAAATAGAACGACATACATCCAGAAGATATAAACAATGCTCATCATAAGGGTTGTTCTCCTGCCAGTTTAACCAACTGACTGGCGATAATACCTGCCGCGTTGGGGTGCGCCATTTTTTTCAGCGCGGCACGCATGCTTTCAAGTTTTTTCTTATCATTAAGTAACAAGTCTTTTACCGTGTTCAGAAGTTTATCTTCCAATAACTCATCCTGCAAGATGACCACCGCATTTTGTTCGGCAAGAAAATCTGCGTTCACTTTTTGATATCGCCACGCATAAGGATATGGGATCAGCACAGCAGGTAAACCAAAGAGCGGATATTCTCCCAGTGTGGAAGCGCCCGCGCGCGATACGACCAGATCTGCGGCGGCCAAGGCAGCGCCCATCTCATGCAAATAGGGCATGGCATGGTAACTGGAGCGTAAATGCACAGGCAATTCCTGCGCAGATCTTTCAACAAGGGACCAATCCAATGAACCTGTGATGTGAATGATCTGCGCGATGTTCAGAAGTTCGTTGAGATGGTTCAGAACCGCCATATTGATCGAACGTGCGCCCTTGCTTCCGCCGGTGATGAGCAGGGTGGGCTTTGTTTGCGCAGCATCCAAACCCAGGTGCTGGATCGCTTTTGCGCGCGACCAGTTTACGAGGTCAGCACGCAGCGGGTAGCCCGTGGGGATAATTTCTTTCAGGCGCGGAAAATATTTCTTTGAAGCCGGCGCAGTCACGGTGATGACATCAGCAAAACGGGAAAGGAATTTGAGCGCGAGACCAGGCTCAATATCAGGCACATATAATACGGTTGGAATATTTCGACCGGCAAAAGCCATGGGAGCGGCTATAAAGCCGCCGGTAAAGAATAGCACATCCGGTTTGAACTCGCGTAAAATTTGGCGTGAAGCTGTCACACCACGCACAAGTTTTAATAGATTGCCAGGCAGCGTCCGCAAGCCAACGCCATGCACACCCGCCGCAGGAATGGAACGATAAGGGATACCCGCGCGATTCACGAGTTCCTGCTCCATACCGCCTTCACCACCAACCCACAAAGTATCAAAGCCGGGGTTTTGACTGGTCAGCGCGCTGTGCACGGCGAGCGCGGGATACACCCCGCCGCCCGTCCCCCCAGCGCAAATTAGCAACCGCACTATAAGACCTCCATTCTTCATCCGTGATCGTACCTTCGCCGGTTTGTCTGGAAATATTCGAAACCATGCCAAATGCGCTCAACATGATCACAAGATTTGATCCGCCAGAACTGACGAATGGCAGTGAGTTTCCAGTGAAGGGCATGAGCCCCACCATCACAGCGATGTTAGACAGCGCTTCAAAAGCAATCCAGGTTACCAGCCCTGAAGCCAACAAAGTACCAAGCATGTCCGGGGCGCGACGCGCAACAACAAATCCACGCCAAAAGATAAATCCATACAAAGCGATCAGGGCGATTGAACCCACCAATCCAAGTTCCTCAGCAATGACTGCAAAAATGCTGTCCCTTGGAGGGAGCGGCAACTGCAAATATTTGCTGCGTGACAATCCAAGTCCTGTACCAAACCACCCACCGTTGGCGATCGCCCCAAGCGAAGCCCGCACATGATCTGAAGAATCCAATGGGTTTTTTAGTCCGGCAATAAATGGGATCATGCGATCACGACCCGTGGCCGTAAATACTGAAACCAAAACAGCGGCAATTATCGCCACGACGAGCAGGATGCTAATTTGTTTTATGTCTCCGCCTGCAAGAAAGAACAGCAGACCGCCAAGAATCAAAATGGTTACGGCAGCGCTGAAATCAGGTTCCAATCCGATCAACCCGCCGACAAAACCAAGAATCACACCCAGCGGAATTAATCCAAAGGAAACATCCTGCAAGTCCTGTTTCTTCGCGTTCAACCAGACACCCAGATACAGGACGGATACCAGCTTGGCCAGTTCCGAAGGCTGTACAGAACCATTGAAAAGACCACGTTTCGGGCCCTCCCCTTCCACAAACAGGACGGCGATCAGCAAAATAACAGAGACCACCATGGCCGGCACAACCAGTTTACGCCAATAGTGGTAATCAGAAAAAGCAAGAATGGTAAATATCACCATCCCAACTCCAAGCCACATTAATTGGCGGTTAAACATATACATTGGGTCGCCATATACTTTGCCTGAAAAATCGTACGAAGCAGAGAAGAGCATCACCAAGCCAAACACGATCAATATAGCCAGAGCGACAAGCAATGGCATATCGAAGCCGCCTGTAAATCTGGGGCGGTTTAAAGGGCGTTCGTTTACGAAAGTTCCTGTACCCATTTTATAAAATAATCTCCTCTCTCTGCAAAATCCTTGAACGCGTCATAACTTGTACCGCCCGGTGAAAGCAGGACGACATCACCTGCCGAGGCGATTTCCGCGGCTTTGATCACTGCCTCTTTAAGATCATTCACGCGATGAAGATCAACGCTTCGAACTTCACTGACACTTGTTATGGCTTTCTGGATCAATTCCGCCGCCTCGCCAAAGACCACCACATGATCCACCCGGCGGCAGATCAACTCGGCGATATCCAGCCAGGGTAACTTCTTATCACGCCCGCCAAGCAATAATACGATCGGCTCATCAAAGGCATGGATGGCTGCCATACTTCGTTCCGGCGCAGTCGCGATCGAGTCGTTATACCAGCGCACACCATGCAGCTCGCGCACAAGTTCGAGCCGGTGTGGCACACCGCGAAATTCTTCAACCGCTTCGAGCATGTCATCAAGTTTAAATCCAGCAGCGTGACCGATCGTGAAAGCGGCAAGCACATTCGCCACATTATGGTCGCCACGCAGCCGGATATTCTCGCGCAAAATCAAAGGCAGGTACGCATTGCCATCGCGCAGATTCAATAATCCATCATGGTGGTATGCGCCATTCAAACCTTCATCCAGATCATGCAAACTAAACGTTAAGAGTCTGCCTTTTATTTTATTGCGCAAACTCCATGCTCCTTTATCATCATGACTGAGAATGGCGGTATCTTTTCCAGTCTGGAATTCCAAAATGCGGGCTTTAGCATTTGTATATGCTTCCATTGTGCCGTGACGATCCAGATGATTGGGGGTGATATTCAAGATCGCAGAGATATTCGGCGAAATGGTCATCTGTTCCAATTGAAAAGAGGAAAGTTCCAGGATCGCCAGGTCGTCCGCCTTCATTTCATCCACATAATTAATGAGCGGGTCGCCGATATTGCCTCCAACAAAAACCGGAAGCGAGAACGGATTTATGCATTCTGAATTGAAAGTTTCGCCATTTCACCGACCAGGGTTGTGGTCGTTGTCTTTCCTGCCGAGCCGGTGATGCCGATTGTTTTGCACGGCACAACTTCCATGAAGACCTGTGTGTCATTCGAGAGCGGAATTCCGCGTTTCACTGCTTCCTGAACAATGGGCAGAGTTAAGGGGACGCCGCCTGAAAGGAAAAGCGCATCAGCCTGGTCCAATAATTCCAGGGGATGCCCACCCACTGCCCATTCCACGCTCGTATCTGCGAGAGCGGCACGCGCGGAAGCAAGTTCATTCGCGGACCGCGAATCACTCAAAGTCACGGATGAACCGTGACGAGCGAGCCAGCGGGCCAGGGCAATTCCCTGTCTTGCTGCGCCGAGGATGAGTGTGTGGGTTCCGTTCCAATTTGTCATAGTAGCTACACTTGCGATAGTCCAATTCCAATTAAAGCCGCCATCAAACCGATCAACCAAAAGCGCTGTACAACCTGGGTTTCGCTCCAGCCGAGTAATTCAAAATGTAAATGAATGGGCGCCATCTTGAAAAAGCGTTTTCCTTTCGTCCACTTGAAATAAACGATCTGGATCACATCACTGACCATTTCTGCCAGCGGGATAACGGCAATGATCAGCAGCATCGGCCATTGGCCGGTCATCAGCGCGACCACCGCCAGCACCGCCCCCAATGGAAGGGAACCGGTATCGCCCATGAATAGTTCAGCCGGATGCACGTTGAACCATAAGAAACCAAATAATGCTCCAACCAGAATAAAACAAAACCGCGCCACATAGACCTGGTCTTGCATGATGGCGATCCCTCCAAAAGCTGCAAAAGCTGTCGCAGCGATCAAGCCGGCCAGGCCGTCAAGCCCGTCGGTGAAGTTCATCGCGTTGGATTCGGCCACGATGATAAATGCCGCGATCGGCACATACCACCAGCCTAGTTCGATCTCAAAGAATAATCCGGGCAAATACAGGTCCGGCACATCCATCTGGTATTTCAATACATAAGCGATCACAAGCGCCAGGATCACCTGGAAGAAAAATTTTGTGCGCGCGCGCATGCCGTCGCCTTTGCGCTTGCCGCGAATCCCTTCCCAATCATCGACTGCCCCAAGGATGGCGTATCCGGCCATGGCAGCCATCGGCACAAGCACTGAACGCCCAACCCCGTTCGCTGTGATACTGACGCCAATTAAAGCGACCGCGTTTAATAAACCACTAAACAACAATACTGGAAAAATGAACAGAACACCGCCCATGGTGGGTGTTCCCATTTTCACGCCATGATGGCCCGGCTCTTCCACACGAATGATCTTGCCGATCTTGTAATGACGCAGAATACGAAGCAACGGTCCGCCCCAGATGGCAGTCATCACAAACGCGAGTCCGGCCAAACTAAGGGAAAGCGCGATCTGTCTCATGATTGCACCTCGAGGGCGGCCGTGATGCGATCCATACGCAACCCATGCGACCCCTTGATCAGGACGGCATCGTTCGATGTCAGGTGCTTGCTTAACCAATCCACGATCGGCTCCGCTTCCTCAAACTCGATAATATTGGCAGCTTTCATACCTGCGCGGCGGGCCGATTCTGCGATCAGATGGGCGCGCGGTCCCAGTGTAAGCAGGGTCTTTGCCACCTGTGCAGCACGCAGCCCCACCATCTCATGTCCTTGTTTTTCATAAGGACCGAGTTCAAGCATGTCACCCAGGACAGCATATTTGATGCCATCCATTTCATCCAGCAGGTTTAGAGCTGCCAGCATGGATTCCGGTGATGCATTATAGGTATCATCCAGAATTAAAGCTCCGGTCTTGCTGCGCACAGCAACGAGACGGAGCTGAGACTGTCCCTGAGCAAAACCTTCGAATATCTCCTGCCAGTTCAATCCATCATTCAAACCAACAGCGGCAGCTCGTAAAGCGGTATGGACAGAATGGCGTCCGATCATGGGAACACGAGTATGGATCGTCTCACCTTTGTAATGCAGGCGGAAGCGAATGCCATCCAGCCCGAGCCCCTGGATCTGGTCAGCCCACAGGTGGGATTCAGGGGAAAGCCCGTAAAAGAAGACTCGCGCTCTGGCTTTCTCCTCCATCTTGCGAACCCAGGGGTCATCAAAGTTAAGGATCGCCACTCCGTCAGATGGAAGTGCCTGGACTAATTCGCTCTTTCCGCGCGCGATTGCTTCCTGTGAACCTGCGCGCTCTGCATGGACAGTGCCAACATTCGTCACAACGCCAATTTGAGGCAGGGCAATATCACAAAGGAATTGGATCTCGCCGGGCACATAAAACCCCATTTCCAGCACGGCACGTTGATAGCCGCTGCCAAGCCTTAAGATCGTGAGCGGCAAACCAATTTCATTATTTAAATTCCCGGGGCTTTTTAGCGTACGATACTTCGTCCCAAGTACCTCAGCGATCATTTCTTTGGAAGTGGATTTGCCCACGCTGCCGGTTACACCAACCACACGCAAATCCAATTTGCGTCGCCAAAAGCGCGCGATCTGCTGTAAAGCGGAGATGGTATTATCTACACGCAGACAGAGAGGCGGAGTAAAGTCAAAGGTGGGTTGCACCGCTTGACCGCCACGCAGGTCAAGGGTCCGCAATGAGGCGGGCATATCTTTTTGGGTTAAAGCAAAAGATGCCCCCCTATTAAATGCTTCTGAAATAAAATCATGTCCATCCACTTTTTCACCCGGGATGGCGACAAAGAGCGAACCGGGAATTACCAGACGCGAGTCAATAGCCGCTTCAGTAATGATCGCATTCGCGTTCGTACAGCGAGCTGCGTTGCGGGTAATGGCTTCGAGGGCGTCTGCTAATATGAGCATTTTATTTTACAGCGAATTGTTGTCTGATGTTGTCGGGCGGAATATCCAAAAGGATGATGGTCTTTTCAGCCATTTCAGCAAAAACAGGCGCAGCGGTTTCAGAACCCCAAGTGGATACTTCCGGTCGTTCAAGCCAGACATAGATCATGAACTTCGGATCGTCGACCGGCCCCCAGCCTATGAAAGATGCATTGGTCGCTTCATCATCATAAAAACCGTTAACGGGAATTTGCGCGGTGCCGGTCTTGCCAGCCAATCGATAGCCTGGCACTTGCGCCAGCGAACCTTCTGACGAAACGGAGACTGCCAGCATTTCAGAAAGTGTATCTGCTGTTTGCTCAGAGATCGGGGAACCCGCAAACTGGGCAGGGACATTGTATTGGCGGCCATCCCGTACCATCGCGTACACAGCGTGCGGCGTGACGGTACGTCCGTCATTGGCGATGGCAGAAGCAGCCATCATGATCTGAATGGGCGTGGCGGCAACACCCTGACCAAAAGAATTCGTGCCAAGATCAACCAAATACCAATCTGTATCACCCGGGAATTTAAGCCTGCCCGCGGCTTCCCCAGCCAAATCCACACCGGTCAGGTGACCGAGTCCAAACTTGTCCATATAATTGTAAAAAGTCCCTGCACCCATGGATGTGGAAAGTGTAGCCATGCACACATTGAGCGAGTGCTGTAAACAACCGGTCATATCCTGAACACCCCACGCTCCCTGGTCCCAGTTGCGAATGACCGCCCCCCCAACCATGATGGATCCAGTATCAAGATATGTCGTTCCAGGGGTGACTGTCCCGCTGTCCAACGCGGCGGCCATGGTGAGAATCTTGAGAACAGAACCCGGTTCATAAGGTGTGGAAATGGCGCGGCTGTAATCACTGGCATTATCATAGATCGAGCCGTAATTCCAAAATTCATTTAGATCCATTCGTTCATGCGAGGCGATTGCAAGCAGCTCGCCGTTCTGCGGATCCATGATGGCGATCGTCCCGTTCTGCGCGCCATATTTGTCAAGGGATTCATCCAATATGTCCTCGGCAGCTGCCTGCAAATCACGGTTGATCGTAAGGATGAGGGTAGTGCCATCCGGCACATGCTCAATATCTGAGGCCAGATTTGGGTCTACTGGAACAAGCATTTGAACCGGGGCACCCGCCAGTAAAATATCATATTTCTCTTCAATACCAAAATAGCCACGTCTGCCATGGCTGACAAAACCAATAATATTTGAGGCCAGGTCCTTCTCGGGATAACTACGCATGGGATGCAAATTAAATTCCAAACCTGTTAAATCGCCGAACCGGCCATCATCAGCGTCTTTCAGCGCCTGAAGCTTCAATCCTTTTTCCTGATCAACATAATCCGCTATGACGACAAAAGTGCGGTTCTCGGGCGGGTTTTGAATGGCATCCAGGGCTTCGGCATAATCCAAATCAAGATCGACGCTTGCGGCGGCGGCAAGGATTGCCTCGGGATCCTGCACAATATTCAAATTTACCCCTATCTCATAAGCTGATTTATTCCCTGCCAACAGATGACCGGTACGGTCATAGATCTCACCGCGATCAGGAAAGAAAGTACGCCATTCGGTTTGGAATTCATCACCGCGTTGTTTTAAGATGGCTGCAGCCGGACTGGTTTGAATACGCACCATTTGCACGATAATACCAAGTGAGATCAGGCTGATCAACACCATGACAAGCTGGGTTCTGCGCGCATATTGCTGTCTCATTTTCTGCCTCTTGAAGATGTCGCGATCTTTTCATCCACCCAATCCAATAATGACTCGTTATATTCCGGAGGAATGGTCAGAGCACTTAATTGAGGACGCGATGCAGAAGAAAGAATTTCAGGTTTGGGTTCATAGTACCCCGGCACAACAAGATATTCCGCATCAGAAGATTTCATGGGTCGGAAACCAAGATCGAGCGCGCGTTGTTCCATGACACTTGCCGAAGTGAGTGAAGCAAGCTGTGTTTGCAAATCTGCGCTGATTCGTTGTCCTTCAGCGATCTGGGCGGTCAGGACCTGGATCTCGCGCCCGGCAATAGCCGCCTGCGAAGTAACATCAAGGTATAGAGTTGCAACCATCACAAGCGCCACAACCGCAAGCAGTGCTGCGCCGATCCACTGACGCTGGACGCGCCAGGGTGCGACTTTATATGCATGGACGAGATGATTTACGTTTTGTATGTTCATAGTTTTTCTATCACTCTTAGTTTTGCGCTGCGTGCTCTCGGATTACCTTGTACCTCTTCCTCAGAGGCCGTGATCGGTTTCTTGTTGATAATTTCCACAACAGCCTTGCGTTCCACTTCATAAATTCTTTCGTAAGGCGGGTTGACAAGCGCCTTGCTTTGTTCTCTAAAATAATCCTTGACGATGCGGTCTTCCAAGGAGTGGAAGGAGATCACTGCGAGTCTGCCGCCTGAGCGTAAACCTGCAACGGCTTGCGGAAGCACACTCTCCACGGCTGCCAGTTCCTCGTTGACGGCGATACGCAACGCCTGGAAAGTTTGCGTCGCCGGGTGTGTACGGTCCCCTCTTCGGGGAGACGCTTTCTCGATCACAGCAACCAGTTCACGGGTGGAGTGAAGCGGTCTGCTCATGACAATGGCCTTCGCGATCCTTCTCGCATCGCGGTCTTCGCCATAACGAAAGATCAAGTCTGCCAGGTCGCGTTCATCATAGGTATTGACGATATCCTCTGCACTTTGAAATGCGTTCGAACCAAAGCGCATGTCGAGCGGACCATCCTGCATGAACGAAAATCCGCGTTCGGCATGATCGAACTGCATGGAGGATGCGCCAAGGTCAAGCACAATACCATCGACGAAATCCCATTTCAATGCGGCGAGTTGTTTTGTGATGGTGATGTAGGAGGCCTGCTCGAGGTGTGTACGTCCGCCTTCGGCGTAAGGAGCCAAGGTCTCACGAGAAAGCGCAAGCGCCTGCGGGTCAACGTCCAGACCCAACAATTGCCCATCTGGCGAACAGGCCTCCAAGATCCCGCGAGCGTGACCGCCCGCGCCCAGAGTGCCATCTACATAACGACCACCGCTTTTGGGTTGCAGTGCGTGTATAATCTCTTTGTAAAGTACAGGTTTGTGCGGCATGATCAGCGAAGTTGCTAGTTAACTAGCTGATTGATTTCGAAAGATCCAGTGCAGCAAATCGTTGAGAGTTGGCTTCTGTATCCTGAAGCTGCGCCATTTGCACATTCCAATCAGCAGGCTTCCAAACTTCAAAGTACGCGCCCTGCCCTGCTACAACGGCCTCACCTTCTATTTGAAGGAAGGTCCGCAAGTTCAGCGGAACAAGGATGCGCCCGATCTTATCCACTTCAACAGGATAGGCATTGGATAAAAGCAAGCGGCGCAAAGAACGTGCATTCGCATCCGCAAGGTTCATGGCCTCAATCCGCTCATAGACCTGTGTAAAATAAGTTTCTGTCATCACCATGAGGCATTTATCAAAGCCTTGTGTGATGTAAGCGCCACCTGCCAACAGATCACGAAAGCGCGACGGTATCATCAAGCGCCCTTTATCATCGAGATTGTGTTGGAACTGGCCAATGAACATTTGTGCTAATTATCCTTTTAATACAATCAGACGCCGATGATCGGCGCCTGTCTACCACTTCTTACCACTTCTTACCACATTATACAACTTAAAAGATAAAAATCAAGGAATCCAACTGGTCATTTCGTACTGTTTAAAAGGTGCACTTTATGAATCATTCCCCCAACTTTACATTGCTCGAAGCCGCACGCTGGCAGGATTATGAATTAATCGATTCAGGCGACGGCTTGAAACTGGAACGTTTTGGAAAATATATTTTTGCCCGTCCAGAATCACAAGCCATGTGGAAGCGTGCATTGCCCGCGTCCACATGGAGTAATGCCCACGCGGTCTTCCAACCCACAGCTGAAGAAAGCGGCGGGCATTGGATTGAGAAAAAGAAACTACCGGAAAAATGGGAGATGAAATATCCGCTCGCCCCCACCCCACCCCCTCTTTCCAAGGGAGAGGAGCAAGGGCTGAAGGAATTAAAATTCTCAGTGATGACGACCCCAGGCCGCCACCTTGGCGTCTTCCCTGAAGTAGCATCTCACTGGGACTTTATGTCTGATCTCGTCCAAAAAGAAAATCGCTCCGTAAAAGTTCTCAACCTATTTGGCTATACCGGATTGGCATCTCTCGCGGCGGCGGCTGCGGGAGCTCAGGTCACGCATGTAGACGCATCCAAAAAATCCGTTGGCTGGGCGCGTGAAAATCAAGCCCTGTCCGGACTAGGCGATAAGCCCATCCGCTGGATCGTGGAAGATGCGGTCAAATATATGCAGCGCGAAGAAAAGCGCGGCATGAAATATGACGGCATCATCCTTGACCCGCCTAAATTCGGGCGCGGTCCCAAAGGCGAAGTATGGGAAGTGTACAAGTCACTGCCCAATTTATTTGAGATCTGCCGCGCGTGCTTAAGCGACAATCCATTATTCGTGATTGCAACCTTATACGCAGTGCGCGCATCCGCAATCCACGTGGCACAGACGCTCGACGAGATGATGAAAAAGTATAACGGAGACATGGATTACGGCGAATTGGTTACAAGAGAAACAAGCGCGAACCGTTTGCTCTCGCAAGCGGTCTACGCAAGATGGTCATCCAGATGAACAAAAAAATTCCGAGGCCTGCACCTCGGAATTTTTTTGTTCCGTATTATTAGATCATTACCCGCTGCTGCTGCTTGTGCTGCTGCTGCTCCCCCAGCCACTGCTCTTACTGCTGCTACTGCTTGTGGACGGCGATGTGATCTTCTTCAACAGGTCATACCAGAAAGAGGATCCCTGCGAGACTGCCGCGGCAGTGATGGCGAGGCCGATCACCTTCAGGAGAATGAACATAGCCCAATCCCCAATATTATTGGTTTGTGGCAGTTGTTGAGTTTGCCACCAGCCGATGCGAATTGAATACGCGCCCAGATCATCAATGATATCGGATAAATCTGCGTTCGCACCTTCACGAGCCACAACTGCATCAGCCTGGGCAGCTGCGATGGCACGCAATTCTGCGCTTGACCATAAGGTTCTGGCCAACTGAATTGTATCCGTGCCAAACAAAACGGTAATGCCCAGCGAAAGAATAATTACAAAACTACGCGCGCGCGCGCGAAAGGTCGCCGCAGCCTGCTCCAGCATCCCTGAAAAATATGCGGTGGTACGAGCCCGAAGATCAGCGATACTGGTCACGCCTTGATTGATCCAATTGATAAAGGCATTCTTTCCTTCGGAGTCGGGCAGTTTATCGATCAACTCGGCTAGTTGCAGCAGATCCATTTCCTTTTTTGCAGTTAAGCCAGCCAGGTCAAAGAAAGCATCTACGAGCGTGCCAACAGGGATCTTTTCAATTCTTTTTGGCTCAGTGACCGAACCAAACACGCTGAAAAAACTCTTGTAACGAATCGGGCGAAGCGCTTGCACTTGAGGAAGCTTTATAAGATCCCCGATCTTTTTATCGCCTACAATTCGAATGAGATATTGCTCCAGCGCCTTGCCGCGTGTCTCAAGCATTTCATTGATCCACTGTGTGACAAGGGATACCAGAGAACCTAAAAGATAATATACAACAATAAGACCAATTGCAACATCGAGAGCCTGGGAAATGGACATATGATTTTCTCCTTTTTGTTTCTAGCGTGTATTTTTTTCCAACTCAGCGAGCCAATCCAAAGGCCTGCCCCAGCGTATCCGTTCGTTTACACCCAATTGTTTTTTCCTCGGTCTGTCCCACTTGGGACCGGGCGGACCAGATTCGTCGTTCAAAATACTCTTCACCCCCCACAATCCCTTATATTGTACCCAATCAGGTTCAGGATTCAAGAGCACGCGCCTCCATTCCTTTTTTTTGGGGCGGATCGTCTTGCGGTCTGATACGAAGCGCTTGAGATAACTGCTTGATTTTACAACTCCCTCGCGCAAATTATTGCCTTGAAATCCCAGACGGAACCCATCTCCTGTGGCAAGTTCAAGCGGCAGGCTGACCACATAATGATCTGCTTCATCGCGCATATTCATCAATGCCTCCTCAGTCAGGAAATGGGACTTCTGCACCTGCAGTTCATTTAATGCGATCTGACGGGCCTTTTGATTCGGGTTGAACAATAAAAATAAATAATGGATTACACCGTCGATCCAGAAAAGCAGACGTTGTAACCTGCCAGGTTTGTACATGCTCGGAGAGCGGATCGCTTCGGGCTTGCTGTAATTTGCGTGGGATCCCAAAGCAACATAAACAATCGGATGCGAGGTCATTTTTTCAAATTTATCAACAGCCTTATTCACTGTTTCCCACTTCTCAATATTGCCCGCGCCGTGTTGAGAGAACAGAACCGCGTACGGCTGGTCATTCTTTAGATAAACAGCCACCATTTCCCAATCCCCTTCATGATGATTTATTCCGTTCGCAGCAAGTCTCCAATCATTGAATGCATAAAAATAGTGATATTGCAAAATCGTCCAGCGATTCTTTTCCACATCTTGCTCAAATACTACACGGCCGTAATAGACCGGCTGCGGATCTTTCTCAAGAATCTTTGAGTACTCAAGAAAAGATTCTTGAGCGATCTTCTCTGTCGCCTGCGAAAGCATATCCATGACCATGCCAGGTCCCTCGGGAACGACCCGTTCAAGAATAAACTTCATTGTGCGCACAGAAAGGTAGAAGAGCACGATCAAATAAAGGGGAAGCAGGATCAAATACTCCACCTGAATACTTACATATTCACTCGGGCGAAGAAAGAACCAGACCGGCGCGATCTCAAGCGCAATAAAAAACAAGGCCGCAAATGCAGCCGGGATAATGCGCAATCGAATTGGAGATGCGAATATGAAAATTGTGATTGCAACTACAAGCGAAATCGCTATAATTGCTTCAACACCCGATAAGCCAGCGAGAAACCATCCGCCTGCCACACCGATTATTGAAAGCGCAGCCCACCATAGCCAGGCATCAGAGTCGTTCAACGGCTTATTGACAAAACGCAGATAAAATTGTTCGCTCTTTAATTTTCCAATACGACTTGGCATGGGCTCCTGCAAATGGGCGAACGCCTCCACCACCCCCTGCGGTCCGCTCGGAAAAATCGAGCACTTTTCCAGGTAAGGCTCCACAGCCATGGGAAAGAAACGCTCGCTTTTCGCAAACCTTAAAACAGGCTCATATTTTTCAAGCAAATCAATTTCAGTCACACTACCTCTATGGGATAAACTCAATTATGGAAACTCAAAACCTCGAGCAATCTTTCGCGACCTATTTTAACGCCAAACCGTCATTCATTGTTCGCGCGCCGGGGCGTGTCAATCTCATCGGTGAACATACGGATTATAACGATGGATTTGTCCTGCCAATGGCAATTGACCGCGCGGTCTGGATCGCGCTGGCGCCGAGAACCGATTTCCAGGTCCGCATCCGCTCTTTGGATCTTAATATTGATTCTGTCTTCGATCTACATTCTCTCACAAAGGGCGAAGGCTGGATCGAATATGTTAAAGGTGTTGCCTACCAATTACAAAAAACGGGCTATCAGGTACGCGGTTTTGATGCAGTGATGACTGGCGATGTACCACGCGGAGCGGGTTTATCTTCGTCTGCGGCCGTGGAGCTGGCAACAGCGTATGCTTTTGCATCCGTCTCTGGTATTTCATGGGATCCGGTGCTTATGGCAAAGCTATCTCAAAAAGCAGAAAATGAATGGGTTGGAATGAATTGCGGAATCATGGATCAAATGGCAAGCGCAGCCTGCAAAGCAGGCCATGCTTTATTCCTGGATTGCCGCTCCCTGGAATATCAACATGCCCCCCTGCCGGATGAGGTCGCGATCGTGATCATGGATACATCAACCCGGCGCGGGTTGGTTGATTCAGCCTATAACGAAAGAAGAAGCCAGTGCGAAGAAGCGGCGCACTGGTTTGGGGTGAAGGCGTTAAGGGACGTGAGCGTGGATGAGTTTGAAAGAAAAACCAGAGCAGAAAGCACGCTTGGGGAAATTACATTAAAAAGAGCAAGGCATGTCATCACAGAGAATGCCCGCGTGCTCGAAGCAGTAAAGGTGATGAAATCAGGTGATATTAAAAAGTTGGGCGAGTTATTCAACGCCAGCCATGACAGCCTGCGCGACGATTTTGAAGTAACAAACGAGGCGCTCAATAGCATGGTCAACTGTGCCCGTGAGCAGGAAAGCTGCCATGGCGCACGTATGACCGGGGCGGGATTTGGCGGCTGCGCTTTGGCATTGGTTGACAAGAAAGACGCACAGGAATTCACACAAGCCGTCGCCGTCACATATAAAGAAAGGTCAGGGTTGGACGCGAGTTTGTATGTCTGTCAGGCAAGCGCGGGAGCGAGTCTTGTCGAAAGATAAGACCAGGGTCACACCTAAGAATATCGTTCGCAACTAAATATAAAAAAATGGACACGGTTGCGTGTCCATTTTTTTATATTTTAACTGTATGCCATCTGTTCGACTTCAATTGTACGTTTCCGCAGCTGGCGCTTGAGCAGCTTCTCCGCAGCAATGCGAGCCTGTCGCATTTGGGCATTGCGGATGATCAACTTCATAAATTTATTGTGATCCGTCGGGTCGTTGAGCAGGGAAAAATCTGCCGAGCCCGGCTCATGCGGCGGATAAAAAATACCGCAATTGGGGTTGATCTCCAGCATGTGAATTATGCCCGCGGCATCCATCCGGTAATCGCAGCGCGCATACCCATTACCGCCAAGCTCTTTAAAGACACGCATGGTCTGTTCGCGCAGTATTTTTTGGATCTTCGGATCATCCACAACTGCCACAGACATTTTCTCATATTCGATCCACTTCATATCATAATGTTTGAAGGATTCGCCATTCGGAAAAATAAACTCAACCGGCGTGAATGTAAATGGCTTCCTGGGATCTTCAGGATTCTCGGCGATCAAACAGGTGAATTCCCGCCCTTCAATGAACTCCTCGATCAGAGCACGGCCGAATTCGTCAATTTCAAGCTGCAATTGCTCACGCAATTGTTCCACCGTTTCAACACGTGATTTGCGGCGTATGCCTACACTGGCATACCCGTGCGGCGGCTTGACCAGCATGGGAAAATTCAATCGCTTGGCAACTTTCTCGGCATCTTCCACCCGATTCACGAACATCCAATTCGGTGTGGGCACGGAAACCCGCCGCGCGGCATTTTTCATTTCATCACGAGTCGGATCAAAGAATTTCGAATCGGCGCCGGAAAAAGCGGCGTTATATTTTTCGAGCGCATGAACCAGCGCGATCCCTGATAGCGCATCATCGGGAGTGCCGTCACACAGATTGATAAGACATCCACCCCTTCGTCCATCAGATCGCGAATTTGCTTTTCAACATTCTTAGGTCCCACCAGGTGCTGCTTCCAACGATATCCATTCATATACGGCGATGGATCGTAAGGAATATCGTTCGCATCCGGAGTACTTGTCAACACACAAATATACATGTTTTTTCCTTTGTCATTATTGTCACGCATTGATTCACTTCCACTGAATCATCCATGATCATTTCAATTTATAAATTTATTTAATGAATAACATTTAAATATTTATTATTCCATATCCATTGTAACTAACTATTGATTAAAGTAAAGGGTTTTGAATATGTTTTTATCTTAAAATATCACATGGCATTTACGCATGACCGGATAATTTTTCTTTAAGGTTATTAATGTTATTAAGGTTCTTAAGAAAAGAGCGCGCAGGAATGACCCTGCGCGCTGGAAAGCGTGTCACACGCTGTAGCTCAATCAATTCCAGAATTGCGGCAAATACTCCTTGTATGTTTGCAGATAATCATCAAGCACCAGTCTGGCAGAATCAAGATCACGGATGACGGGATCAAGCAGCAGACATTGCAAGGCTTTTTTATAATCACCTTCAACAGCGGCGTCCACACCCAACTGCGCAACCATTAATTCACGGCGGCATAACTCGGCGACCGGCTCAGGCAGCGCGCCAACAAAAACGGGATGAACCCCCGCGCCATCCACCATCACCGGGGTCTCCACAATTGTATTTAATGGCAAGTTTGAGATCTGTCCTGTATTCGGCAGGTTTGCCGCCAGGTGGTAATGATTTCCTGCACCTGAAATATTCTCGATCATTTCCAATGCGCCTTCCGAATCTGTGTTCAAAAGGCCCTCAATGGTCATGCTGCCATTGGCCATCTCGTTCAAACGGTCCAGGCTGAAATCACGCAAGCCAGCCATCATTTCCCAATCGTAAAGGCGGATATTGAACTTTTCCCACGGCTTTGTGGCGGAATCGCTCATCCACGGCAGGTATTCACAGAGATGCGTGTCTCCGGGGACCGGGAACAGGCCAAAGTCACGAAAGACACGACGCGTCAACGGTTCAAATTTCTCATCCAATTCAAAGAAGCGCTTCTTCAAAAGCGGGTACAAATCCTCTCCTGTGCGCCTATCATGAATAGAAAGTATCCATGAAAAATGATTCGTACCTGCAGCGCGAATATCCAGGAGCGGAACCGCCTGATGAATCACCATTTGCTGTAATGGATGCTGGAACGCATCCGCGTGCATACCCTCAAGCCCATCGGGGACTTCTATGCCAAGATCCTTTGCCAGTGCGACACCAACCATGTCAAAGCCCGTATAGATCTGGTGGCACAATCCCACAACTTTTATTTTGCCATGGCGATTAACCGCATCGCAAATACGAACCATGGGATTGGTGAAATTGATAAACCAGGCATCGGGGCAGGCCAGTTCCATATCATGGATGATCTCCATCAATGGCATGATATTTCTCGCAGTATGAATAAACCCGCCTGGTCCGCCGTTCTCTGCGTAAGGTTGATGCACGCCATATTTCAAAGGTATCTCGTAATCCGATCTCCATAGTTTTTCACGCGGCCCGACCTCAATCGCCGAGACAACAAAATTCGCTCCATCAAGCGCATCCTTATGATTCGCGTGCGCGCTGATGGTAAAACTTGAATCCCATTCCCGGTTTAACCGATTCGCAAGCCTGTGGATGATATCCAGGCTTTGCGTATTGCGATCAACCAAACGCAGTGTTGACCCTTTTAGTTTTGTTGATCGCAGAATGGCAGAGAGTGTATTCTCGCCAAATGAGGCACTGCCTGCTCCGATCACAGTGATGACGGTCATGTTTGTCTCCTTAACAAAAAAATAAGCATGCGGAATAGATTCCCGACATGCTTATTTTACATCCACAATGCATGGATATTGAAAGCTGTAAAATTATTTCGTTTGTATTTCGACTTCGGCAGTCATGCCCCACAGCAATCCTTCAGGCTGTTCATCCAACTTAATCGTGACCGGGAAAACCACATCCCCGCCAACATTTTTCGAGACAGGCGAAATAAGGATCACTTTACCCGTAACAGTCACATCCAACGCTTCAAGATAAACATTAACGCTCTGGCCAATTTTCACACGGGAAATATCGCGCTCGCTTAGATCCGTGGTTTCAATTTGCAAATCATTCAAACTGGCAAGTGTGAGAACCGCCTGCCCACCCTGAACAAGCTCACCTGCGATCACATCAACGGATGCAATTGTTCCATCAAAAGGAGCCGTCAAGCTGCCCGACACAAGATTGGCTTTTGCGCCATCCAATGCGGCCAGTATTTGGGCGGCTTTTGCCTCCGCCTTCTGCTTAAGCTCATAGGGCAGGCTGACAAAGGTAACACGCCCGGTATTTTCGTTAACTACTCTAACGCGATCCGCATCCTGAAGTTCGGCGTTGATGCTTGCGGATCGATATGCGGCATCAGCCGCCATGACCGCGAACTCCAGCTCGGAAGTATCCAACATGACCAGAGACTGCCCGGTCTGAACTTTATCACCTTCCTTGATCTTGATCTCCTTAATCAGCCCGGAAATGATAAAGCTTAAGCGAGTTACTTGAACTGGGGTAATTACAGCGGATGAAACCACAACATCAGCGGATGGGATATTTTCCACTTCAACAGGAGCGGGGGCTGCGGGAGAGCTTGCCAAGGGAGTTGGGCTTCCACACGCGGCCAGTAGAATGGTCAAGATCATACTGATTGACCAAAAATATCTTTTCATTTTATATCTCCAAAATCCGCATGACTATTGCCCAAGAATGATCTGAACATCAGCGCTCATCCCCCACAATAATCCCTGGGGTTGTTCGTCCAACTGGATCGTCACCTTATAAACGACATCCCCGCCCAGCGTGGATGAAATGTTGTCAATGGCAATCACCTGACCGGCGTACGTATCATTCAAGGCATCTATGAAAACATTGGCAGATTGACCAAGCTTGACCTTTGGAATATTACGTTCGCTCAAGTCAGTGGTTTCAATTTTGTAACCAGAAAGATCTCCGAGGATGATCACGACCCGTCCAGGCGAAACGGTTTCGGAAACGGCCACATCCACAGACACGATCGTGCCATCGAAGGGAGCGGCCAGACCAGATTGGGCAAGCAGCGCCGCCTTTGCAGAATCTACCAAAGCTTGCGCACGCTGTACATCCGCCTCGGCCAATTCCAGGTGCTTCTGGCCGGTTCCAACACGCTTGAGGTACTTCAATTGGATCTCAGTGGTCAATAAACTGGCTTCCGCTTCACGCACCTTTGCTTCAAGAAAAGCGGTATCCAGGGTGACAAGAACATCACCCGCTTTTACTTTGTCCCCGACCTTGACATTGACAGCGGTCACGCGTCCAATGGATGTAAATGAAAGCTGCGTCTCATTCAGGGGAACGATCACGGCCGAGGCTGAAACTGAATCTGAGCTGGACGGCCGGGCTGTCGCGGCGGCGTTTCCATTAAGAGAAACTGTCGGTATCGCAGTAGGTTCTGCGGAAGCCCCACAGGCGGTCAGCACCAGTGCGCTCATGACAACGAATACAAAAAACACTTTCTTCATTATTAGATCTCCAAAAACTGTGAAATATTAGCTGAAAATATTATACCGTATTGCACAGGTTTTGCACAGGTATTATCTGGTATTCTACAGGTCTTATTTAGCCGCAGAATCCGTAACGATCAAACCATCTTCCAGGGTGACCACACGCTCGGCATAACTGATGACGCGTGAATCGTGAGTGGCAAAGATAAAAGTGACCCCGGTGTCCTTATTCAACTTCTTCATGATGTCCATTACCTGTCGGCCATTTTCAGTATCAAGGTTGGCCGTGGGCTCGTCGGCCAGGATCAAGGACGGTCTTGGCGCGAGCGCCCGCGCGATCGCAACACGTTGCTGCTGTCCGCCGCTTAATTGATCGGGGCGGTTATTGACCCGGTCGAGCAGATCCACAGCCTTGAGCAATTCCAGCACGCGGTCTTTGCGCTCCCCCGCCGCCTGACCATTCAGCAGGAGCGGCATTTCGATATTCTCATATGCGCTCAGCGTTGGGATAAGTGCGAAGAATTGAAAAATAAAACCGATATTTTCGCGGCGCATATCGGCGCGTTGATTGCGGTTAAGAGAAGTGACATCCTTTCCATTGACGAAGACCCGCCCCGCTGTCGGCTGATCCAAACAGCCGATCATTTGCAAAAGCGTGGTTTTGCCTGAACCGGAAGGACCCACGAATGAAGTAAATTCTCCACTCCCAATGGACAGGTTGACGCCGCGTAACGCCTGCGTCTCGAGTTTTCCAATTTTATATGCACGTGTGACGTTTTCAATTTTTACGATTTCCATGATATTTCTCCTTGCGGACTCGAAAGCCTTTTCGACTTTCAGTTTACCAACGTCGTGAGACGCCGGAGTCCATTTTTTTATTTTTCTGCCCGCAGAGCCGCAACAGGCTGCATACGAGACGCCATCACAGCCGGGTACAGCCCGGACAATATTGTGACCACGAATGTCATGATGGTCAGGTTGATAAGGTTATCCATTGTTAGTTTGGCATAGATCGTATCAGTGATCATGATGCCGCTCAGCCCCATATTGCCGATATAGAATCCATTTCGGTTGAAATACAGGGTTGCAAGCACGCCGATGACCAATCCCATCAGCACACCGCCAATTGCCAGCATGGATGATTCAGCCAGGAACAACATCATGATGCGGTTGCCTCGCATGCCGATCGCGGACAGGATCCCGATCTCCCGCGTGCGTTCGTAGACCGACATGATCAAGGTGTTGATGATGACCGAGGCGGAGATCGCCAGGATGATCATGTAAAAGATCCCGATATAACTTTCTGCCATGGTTTCATACTCGACGAACAGGGCATTTAAATCCCGCCAGGTTTTGATCTCAAGGTTTGAGACGTTAAGGGCGCTTACGACCGAGTCGGTCAAGGCAGTATCGTTGAGCAGCACAAAAATCGTGCTGGCGTGATTCTCTGTACGCGTGATCGCCTGCGCTTTTGCCAATGGCAGGAAAACCGTCGCGCTGTCGAAGCCATAGGTATTGGTTGTGTAAATACCCTTCACAATAAAGGTTTGGTCCTGCACATCGCCGTCTGCGGTGTTGAGTGACAGGCCGACTCGATCACCAACACTCAAGCTCAACTTCTCCGCCATCGGCTTGCCGATCAGGATCGCTTCGCGGTCATCAGGGCTAAGATACTCGCCGCTGATGACACCCTTTCGATATGGATCGCTCGCGGCGGACAGCGGATCAATGCCTGTGATACGCGCGCTTGCGGATTGAGTTCCCGAGGAAAGGAATCCGCTCGCATACAATCGCGGCGTCGCAGTCTTGACTTGATCCAGCGCAGCGATCTGACCTGCGATCTGGTCCGGGTCGGCAACCAGGTCCTGCCACTTCAGGCTGGATTTATTTTCATCGTAAGTAGCCGCGCGGATCTGAATATGTCCGCTCTGCAATTGGATGGCAGACTCGATCGCGCTGCCCATTTCCCCTTCGATCACGGACGCCATCAGGATCAGCAGGGCAAGCCCGGCTCCCACCGCCAGCGCGGAAAAAAAGGAACGGCGACGGTTGCGTCCGAGATCACGAAAAGCCATTTTTAGGATTTGTATCATGACATGCCTCATACAAAATGCAGGGCTTCGGCAGGTTCGCGCCGCCCGGCTTCAGCGGCAGGAATGAGCGCCGCCAGCGCGGAGATAATCGCAATCATCGAAGCACGCATTAACAATTTCTCAAGACCCAGGGTGGGATACACACGGGATTGCATCAAAGCCATATAACTCGTTGCGCTGGTCAAATCGCCAAAATCGAGTCCCACACTCATCAAGTAGCCGTTCAGCGCCAAGCCAAAGAGGATGCCGACCGCAACGCCCACCAGCCCGATCATGGTGCCTTCAAGAATGAAGAGCAGCGAAATTTGATTCGGCTTTAGTCCCATTGCTCCCAGCACACCGATTTCCCGCGTCCGTTCGTAGACGGCCATCAACAGCAGGTTAAGGATACCCACACCGGCAATGGCAATGATGATCACGCTGAACACGTTCATCACGCCGCCCTTGGTGTTGATCGCCGAAGCGAGGTCGGGATAATTTGCCTGAAACGACTCGATCTCATAGCCGGGCAGGCTCGCCTGCATCGCGCTGATCACATCCCCTTCCTGCCCAAGCCTTTCAAGGAAGACCGCCACCTCGGTGGCTTGTTCCAACTCGTAAAGCGCCTGCGCCTCGCCAAGGGAAATGTAAACAGTTTGTTTCTCAATGTCCGCCATGCCCAGATCAAAGATGCCAATGATAGTCATTGTGCGCTGGCGCATTTGCTCATGCTGTGAACGGCCGACCAGGGTGACGCGGTCTCCCACGCTCACGCCCATTGCCTCCGCAAGTCCTTTACCGATCAACACATTATCCAGATCAGCGCTGGTCAGGTTGCGGCCTTCTTTTACATTCTGTCCAATGATGTTGACAGGCATTTCCTTTTCCGGCTCAACGCCGGTAATGCCCACGGCAAACGCCCCCTCACGGCTGGTGACCAGCCCGCCCGTATGAATGCGCCTCGTCGCCGCCAGCGTCAACGGATTCATTTCAGCCGCCTTCACCACTGCCAGCGGATCCGTCAACGGCAAAAGCGGGGTCGAATTTGCCTGCGCTCGAAAGCCTTCCGCATGGACCTGGATGTTGCCGCCCAGCACCTTGACGGCATTGCCGTAGATCGCATCGGTAAAGCCATACATCAGCCCATCGTAGAACATCATCAACGCCAATGTCAACGACATGGCAAGGACAATAATGATCGTGCGGCGTTTATGCCGCCAGACGTTGCGCCACGCAAGGCGCAGATATAAATTCATTAATGTTCTCCTTCGTTTAAAGATCACTTACAAATTGAGATTCTGTCTTGCGCAAGCCATATTCCATGACATACAATAGCTTGTCTATTCTTTCCTGGGTTTTCGCCGAACGCACCCACTTCATAATATCCTTTTGTTTCATGCCTTCATTCAGGATGTACGTGGTGATCGCATTCGTCCAGATCTCCATGATCATGACCGCCAGTTCCATATCAATGCTTGGATCAACCTCCCCAAGCTCCATGGCCTGTTTGATCATCGCGGTCAAGGCCTGCTTCGTTCTTTCATGATATTCAGCAAAGAGCTTGCCATAATACAGACCTTCAACGAACAAGACGCGGCTGGTGGCTTGCACCATGCTCGGATAGGCAGAGTTGAATTCAATACCGATCTTCGTAAGCCAGCGGAAATAACCAAACACACTTTGACCCTGGCTTGGCGGGTGCCTGTCTTTGAAGAAGATCGCCTTCTCCTGCGTAACCGCATCGATCAAACCCCCTGAAAACATCAGCCTTATCCTCAAAATATTGATAGAAGCTTCCCTTGGAGATCTTGCTGTTGGCCACAATGCGGTTGATGGATGCTGCTTCAAAGCCGTACTCAGCAAATTCATCCGCGGCGGCATTAATAATGAAATTGCGTTTTTCTTCAGGCAGGTTGAGAAATGTTTGCTTGGGCATTTAGTGACCTCCGAGTCACATGACCTGATGGTCACATGACCACCAGGTCACATTTTACGACGATTCCCCCGCCTGTCAATAGTAATAAACGTCATATCGCTCCTTTCTTGACCTTTTCTTGATCGTACTCTCCAAAGTTGACTCTCCCTGCGAATCATTTAACAAAAAAGTTCGTGAGATCATCAAATCTCACGAACCTCATACTACTCACTCCGCACGACAAACTACCTTCTTCTCACCCTCTCCCAAATCATCTTCATCAATAACCCCGCCCTCCAAAAAGCGACCGCGGCCATGCCATGCGCCAAGACCGCAAAGAAAGGCGGAGTCTCATTTGTGTAGTAAGTCCAACATTCGCGGGTTGTGCCCCACAACTCAAGGAAGTAGCCAAGCCCCGCGCCCGCGATGAACGTCAGCACAGCAAAGCGATGATCGGTTGGCGTGAGGATCAGCAGGACACACAACATCAGCGAGAGCCATGTATAGGACTTGTCGAATGTCGGGGAAACAAAGACCAGCATCAAGATCAAGAAGCAGGCGAATGTGATCCAATAAACGGCAAAGAATAGGAAATGAAGAATGGCTGGCTTGCTTTTGCGGCTCGCCTGTTCAATTGCCCAATTAAGCAGCCTTGTAATTCGATCAATGGATAAATTCGCGATCGGCCAGGCAGGGATGATCCACAAGGGCGGGCGCTCGGCTGTGTAGTAATGCCAGAGGTTGGTCTGCGTGCCCCATGATTCTATTGCCAGCCCGCCGCACATGCCGACGAAGACGATCAGCACATCGGTCCTGAGATCCGCGCGTGCCACGATCGTAATGGACATAAAAAGAAAAATACCAAATAGCAGCCAATCCATGTACAGCCACCACGCGCCGCTCCAATCTACATACGCGAGAGCTTCTTCAGCAAGCGGCCACCAAATATACGCGATCAGAAAAATGATGACGAAGAATCCGCCAAGCAGAACAGATGAGTCACGCGTCCAGAGAGGTTGCTTTTCGTTTTTCATTTTGCGGATTATAGCAGGAGCGGCGGTCTAATTAAAAAATAGTACGCTAGTATTCTTGCGTTTTTGAATAGAGTAACCTAAAATATTTATTATTGGATAACAGTTGTCCAATTTAGGAGTCTACCAATTGGATCTAACTTCGGGAGGTTTTATTTTTTAGAAAATGCAATTTCAACCGTGTACATACAAAGCATGAAAAATTTCCGCGCCACCCATTTTATATAAGGAGAATCGGATGAATAAAGGTTCATTTAAAGTATTTTCATTGATAACGATATTGGCTTTGATGATTACGGCTTTACCACTGCAAAAGGCGCAAGCGCTTGGAGGCGGCTCAGGGTCAGTGAGTCTGACCACACTTGGCAGCGCATATACCCAAAACTTTGACACGCTTGCCAACACCGGAACAGCCAACAACCTCACCATCAACGGCTGGTATTTGAATGAAACCGGTAGCAGCGCCTCCAATAACGGGCAGCACAACACTGGCACCGGCTCAGGTACTGGCGGGGATACGTACAGCTTTGGAGCCGCGGCCAGTACGGAACGCGCTTTGGGGACTCTATTTAGCGGCACATTGAATCCCACGATTGGCGCTCAGTTCACGAACAACACCGGCAGTACCATTACCTCGCTTGATGTTTCCTATGTTGGTGAAATGTGGCGTCTCGGTCAAAACACAGTCGGGCGCGGTGCTGACAGACTGGATTTCCAACTTAGCACAAATGCAACGAGTCTTGATACGGGTACCTGGATAGATTACAACAGTCTTGATTTCTCAAGCCCTGTGGTTGCCGGTATAGCGGGTGCATTGAATGGCAATTCATCGGCAAACCAAACTGCTGTGAGTTTTTCGATTACAGGCTTAAGTATTTCCAATGGAGCCTCATTCTGGATTCGCTGGAACGAATCTGATTTATCTCCAGGCTCAGATGATGGCCTGGCGGTCGATGATTTCTCGATCACACCCAACACCTCCGTAGCCCTGCCCAACCTGACCATCACAGATGTCTCTGCCAGTGAAGGAAATGCCGGCACCACAGCCTTCAATTTCACAGTCAGCCTTTCGTCAGCGGCTGGCGCGG
This sequence comes from Candidatus Villigracilis saccharophilus, assembly GCA_016709305.1. GTDB lineage: Bacteria > Chloroflexota > Anaerolineae > Anaerolineales > Villigracilaceae > Villigracilis > Villigracilis saccharophilus. Next base: position 39,839 of record JADJNA010000026.1, on the reverse strand, counting down.
GCGGTGTGACATTTGACATTGCCACACAGGATGATACAGCCACATCACCAGACGATTTCACAGCCGTATCGCTGACAAGTCAAACTATCCCCGAGGGATCTTCCAGTTATTCGTTCAGCGTTCTGGTCAATGGCGACATCGTCCAATGAAGCGGATGAGAACTTCTTCGTCGATGTCACAAACGTGACCGGCGCCGCAGTGGTAGATGCCCAGGGCAGCGGAACGATCCTTAACGAAGATGCCGCGGATGCCGCCCCCTCGGTTGCCGCCACTTTCCCATTGAACGGCGCTACAAACTTCCCGGTCGGTTCCAACCTGACTGTTACATTTAGTGAACCGGTCAATGTGACCACAGCCTGGTTCACATTGGATTGCTCCACCAGCGGAGCAGTTGCCACCACATTCAGCGGCGGGCCAACCACCTTCGCACTTGATCCAGGTGTTGTGCTGGTCCATGGTGAGACCTGTACATTAACCGTACTGGCTGACCAAATCAGCGATCAGGATGGAAACGATCCGCCTGACAATATGGTTTTCAACTTTGTGGTTGGCTTTACAGCATATGATATTTGCGCAGACTACACTCCCATCTACGCCATCCAAGGCAGCGGACTTGCCGCCGCGTTCACTGGCACAGTCTCCACCAAAGGTGTTGTGGTTGGCGATTTCGAAGGAACTGCCGCAGCATCCGGTTTCTACATTCAAGACTTAAGCGGTGATGGGGACCCCGCCACATCAGACGGCATCTTTGTATTCAGCGGCTCAACCAACCTTGTAAGCGTTGGACAGGTGGTGCGTGTGACCGGCTTCGCCCGCGAGCGCTTCAACCAGACCGCGCTCAATGGCACGAACAGTAATTCATCCGCCGTGCCTGCCGCGAACGTCATCAACTGCGGTACCGGCTCCGTTGCCGCGACCGATGTTACTTTGCCGTTCGCAGACGCCAACTCCCCAGAACGCTATGAAGGCATGTTGGTGCGCTTCCCGCAGTCACTGGTCATTGCAGAATATTTCAACTATGACCGCTTTGGCGAAATCGTTCTGGCGCAACCGCTGGCTGGCGAAACCCGCCCCTTCACTGGTACAGCCATTGATGAGCCCGGTGCCGCCGCCAATGCCCGCGCCACCGCCAATGCCCTGAGCCGCATCACGCTTGATGATGTACAGAGTGCGCAAAACCCCGCCGTACTTCGCCACCCGAACGGACTTCCATTCTCGCTGGCAAATAAATTCCGCGGCGGTGATACGGTCCAAAACGCGGTCGGCGTGCTCGCCTATGATTTCAATCTGTACCGCATCGTCCCGACCGCAGCGGCGGATTACACCTCCGTGAACCCGCGACCGGCTGCCCCCGAACCCGTGGGCGGAACCGTCCGCGTTGCGGCGATGAACACGCTCAACTTCTTTGTCACAGCAGATTTCCCATCAGGCGTGTTGGATAATAAATGCGGTCCGCTTAACAATGTGGAATGTCGCGGTTGGGATAGTGACCAGCCTTTGGAATTCACGCGCCAACGCGACAAACTCCTGCAGGCGCTTTCCGGTCTCGATGCCGATATCATCGGCTTGAACGAGCTGGAAAACTCAACCGGTGTCGAGCCGCTGGCTAGTATTGCATCCGGGTTGCCGGGTTACGATTACATCGCCACCGGCACCATTGGTACGGATGCGATCAAGGTCGGCATGATCTACAGACCTGCGGTTGTATCACCTGTCGGCTCGTTCCAAATCCTTGATTCAACCGATGACCCGCGCTTCATTGATACCAAGAGCCGCCCGACACTGGCGCAGACTTTCGTAGTTAACGCCACGGGTGCGCGCTTTACTGTCGTGGTTAATCACCTAAAATCCAAGGGATCTGATTGTCTCGATGTCGGTGACCCAGACCTGTTGGATGGTCAGGGCAATTGCAGCCAGACCCGCAGAAACGCGGCAGAGGCACTGGTGGATTGGCTCGCCACCGACCCGACCGGCAGCGGCGACCCCGACTTTATCATTGTCGGCGATTTGAACTCCTATGCCCAGGAAGATACGATCGATGAGATCAAAGCCGGCTCCGATGACCTCGCTGGAACAAGCGATGATTTCACCAACTTGATCGCGAACTTCCAGGGAACCTATGCCTACTCGTACACGTTCGACGGGCAGGCCGGTTATCTCGATCACGCACTGGCAAATGCGAGTCTGCTCGCCCAGATCAGCGGCGCAACAGAATGGCACATCAACTCTGATGAGCCGGATATCCTTGATTACGATACTTCCTTCAAACCTGCCGCGCAGGACGCGCTCTACGAAGTGAACGCATATCGCACCTCAGATCATGACGCGGTCGTGATTGGCCTTAATCCAGTCAACTACCCGCCTGAGCTGGGTATCATCTCGGTCTCTTCCAGCCTCGTTTCCGTTGGCACAACAATCAACGCGAGCGTTTCATTCACCGACCCGGACAAGCTTGACGTACACACAGCAGTCTGGGACTGGGGCGATGGGGCCACATCCACTGGCACGATCATTGAATCGAACGGGTCCGGCACAATTAACAATTCGCACATTTATTCCACAGCGGGCGTGTACACTATCACTGTCACTGTGGATGATGGCTACGGCAACACTGACCAGGCCGCCTACGAATTTATCGTCGCGTACGATCCAAACGGCGGATTCGTCACCGGCGGCGGCTGGATCAACTCCCCCGCCGGCGCCTATGTTGCCGATCCTTCCGCCGTTGGCAAAGGCAAATTCGGGTTCGTTGCCAAATACAATAAGAATGGCGCGCTCACAAGCGAAACCGAGTTTGAATTGGAAGCAGGCGCGTTCCATTTCCATTCCGCCAACGCCCAATGGCTGACCCTGACTGCGTCCAAGGCCCAGTTCCAGGGTACGGGCAGTGTTGAAGGAAGTACTCATCAATACGGCTTCTCCGTGACTGTGATCGATGGACAGGTTACCGGCGGTGGCGGCGTCGACAAATTCCGCCTGCGCATCTGGGATATGGACAACGGCAATGCCGTGGTCTACGACAACCAGTCAGGCGCGCCAGTTAATGCCAGCCCCACCATGCCGCTTGGCAAAGGCAGTATCGTCATCCATAAGTAAGAACAAGGCAAAATAAAATTGATGGGAACGCCATAGCCGCGGCGTTCCCATCAATAACTGATCCCCCATTAATTTGTACAATCGTCCCGCAACAAAGCTATTTGTTGACCTACAAGTTTTTATATTTTCATGAGGCTTGCCCGCTGGAACATTCGGGCAAGCCAAAAAAAACACGCCATTCATCAACCAGATCAGCGCGCGGCCCATAAGAAACCAAGACCGTCTTTATGGATCATATAACACGGCTCTCTCAGACACGGCTGGATTCGAAAAAATCCTCAAGCCGTTTTGCGTAAAATGTTTTTATTCCGCGGTTAAAAGGTTATAATAAATTTGTTGATCATAAGGATGAAAACTGATTTCCATCCGTATTAATTCTATTCAAGCCATAAAAAAGGAGTATGTATATCATGGGATTTTTCTCTAAAATTCTCGAAAAGTTGGGGATCAAAAAAAATGAACCGGCCGCCGAACCCGTTCAAGTTGCCGCACCTGCAAAACCTGCCGCCCCTGTAAAACAGGCACCTCCAGCTGTTGCTGCCAAACCTGCAACGGTTGCATCAGTTGCTAGACCCGCGGGTATGAAAGCCGAGAAGAACGATCTCGATTCCCTAAAAACCATCGAACCTGTGAAAGCTCCAGTACCGGTGGCAATTTCAGAGGTGGATGTCGTCAAACAGCTGGAAGAACTTTCCGTTGGAAAAGGGCTCAATTGGAAAGTATCGATCGTGGATCTGCTCAAGCTTCTTGATATTGATAGCAGCCGCGAGGCGCGCAACGAACTGGCGACCGAACTTGGCTGCCCTGCTGAACTGATGCACGACTCAGCCAAAATGAACGTCTGGCTTCACAAGGAAGTGTTGAAGAAGATCGCCGAGAATGGCGGTAACATTCCGCAGTCCCTATTGGATTAAAAAAAACAAAGCACCAAAACAGCGCGGACGCATGTCCGCGTTGTTTTTATTTAAGATCAAAGAACCGAAACAAATATCGGAACTCTGAAAAAAAACGCTCCATGTCTGCAAATTTTTTCCTGCGCTGCGGTTTGATTTGAAGGCGTTATCCTTGCGCGAGTTCTCCGCCCTGCAGCATGCGGTCCGGGGTGTAGCGGAGATACGCTCCTCCGCAAAATGATTAATGACCGAATAGAAAAATTCCCCATTCCGATCGGGCGATAACGAAAGAAGTTGTTGTGAAAAATATTCACCCAACCCAGGAGATCGGTCACTTGTTTTTTTTCATCTTGAGTCTCTGTTGAATTGATCGCGCATCCCCGTTTCACAAGGCGTGAGTCAAGCGTCAACCCAAGGCGAAGCCCGGTCTGGGGATGAGAATTCAGGGTGAAAAATCCATGCTTGACATAGAACAATTGTTCTATTAGACTCAATGTTCCATTGATGGATGAAATTAATGATCAATGGAGTGTTGAACAATATTGGTCTCCGGGATTCAATGCGATCATTCTTTCCAAAACACCTACGGGATCTTTTCAAGAAAAAAGAAGAGGATAAGCAGGAAGGTACACGGGGATTCTCTTTTGACACAGGAAATCTTTCCGATGAAGAACTGACTCTGGTCGAGCTCGACGGCCGTCATCCGCAGCAACTTGACAAGGAACGCGATGATCTGCAGCACTGGTATTCGCTCAGCCCGCGCGAGAAGGAAGTGGTCGCGCTGGTGTGCATGGATCATCGGAATTATCAGATCGCCGAAGTGTTGGGGATCGCCAACGGCACAGTGAAATCCCACCTGGAAAATATCTTCAAGAAATTTAATTTGCGCGACCGCCACGCGATCCGCCTCGCGTTAAGGGATTGGGATTTCCAGACCTGGTGGGAGATGCGCCGCCAATTACCCACCCCCCTGCCGCCCAGAACCATATACAGGTAGACCGCGCGGCATACGCCGATATATCCGCCAAAATATCTGCCGTCAGGCGGATATTTTTTTATGCTGCCAGCGGCTATGCTTGCTACATCGTCACACTCCCACCCAGGACACTCGCAGCGAACGGATTTCGCGGCGAACGTGTGACCCGACGTGAATGGATTCCAGATCCCGGGGTGGCAAGGAAAAAATATGATAACGAATTCCAGAAAATACACCTCGATCAAGATCATCCTGCTGCTTGTCTTTCACGGCAGCATGCTGTTAATCGTTTTCCTGGATCTGCGCTGGTTCTACCGCACCTTTGAAGCGAACCTGGACCACCCGCTGGCCCAGGCAGCCATCGCCTATCACATCCTGCTATTAACAGGTCTGGCCCTGACAGGCATCTGCCTGGGACACTGGGTCGACCGCATGATCCGCAAAAAGAACTCCATTTTCCAGTGTGTCGAAGAAGGAAGTTGGGCCGAGATCATTTTGAATCTATGGGGATATGCCCTGGAAGAGGAAGGGCATAAACAAGAGGTCCCCACGGACCCACTGGTGCTGCTGGACCTGCCAACCCGGCGCGGCAGAAAACCCGTCTTCACACTCGATCGCTGGCTGCCGATCGCAGCGCAATGGGAAAATCGCGATCCGATCCGCGACGGCTTCACGCTGGCCGACCTGATCGCCGACCATCTGGGCACCAACGCGGACGGATCCCCGATCGTCTCAGAACAGACCTATTACAATACCTGGCGTCCGCGCGCGATCGCGGAACTGCGGCGGCGCGCACAATCCAAAAAACCACCAGCATAAACCCAACCGGATGGGGATATACTTTAAGGGTATCCAAAAAATCTGTAGCGGAGAAATGTATGCCCCACCTTTTCGAACCACTGACCGTGCGAGGGATTACACTGCGTAACCGCATCGGGGTTTCCCCGATGTGTATGTACAGTTATGTCGACGGTTTTTCAAACGACTGGCAGGTCACCCATCTTGGCGCGCGCGCCACAGGCGGGGCCGGCCTGGTGATCGCGGAAGCAACCGCGGTCGAACCGCGCGGGCGGATCACCTCGCATGATGTCGGCATCTGGTCCGACGAACATATCGTCCCCCTGCAGCGCGTCACCAGGGTAATAAAAGACAGCGGCGCGGTGCCTGGAATACAGATCGCACACGCCGGTCGCAAGGCCGGGGACAAGCGACCCTGGGAAAACCCGCAGGAAAAAAACGAAACCTGGCTGCCCATCGGCGCGAGCCCGATCGCTTTTAAGAATGGCTATCCAGTGCCGCATGAGATGAGCCTGCAGGATATTCTTGAGGTTCAAAGATCCTTTCGCAGCGGGGCGGAACGGGCGCTGGCGGCCGGCTTTGAGTGGCTTGAAGTGCATGCCGCGCACGGCTACCTGATCCACAATTTCTATTCCCCGCTCTCCAATCGCAGGACCGATCAGTATGGGGGCAGCTTTGACAACCGCATCCGTTTTCTGGTGGAAACCATCCAGGCGGTACGGGCCGTCTGGCCGGAGCGCCTGCCGCTGACCGTGCGCATTTCAGGCACGGACTGGGTGGAGGGCGGTTGGGAGGTGGCAGATTCCGTCGAGCTGGCCAGGCGCTTGAAAACGGAAGGCGTTGACCTGATCGATTGTTCATCGGGAGGCAATGCCGCGCAGGCCATCATCCCGGTGGGAGCGGGCTACCAGGTTCCAATTTCAGAATCCGTACGACAGGGGGCAAATATTATGACGGCCGCAGTCGGAATGATCACCGCCGCCTTCCAGGCCGACGAGATCATTCGCAACGGGCGGGCAGATCTGGTTCTGCTGGGCCGTGAATTTCTTCGCGATCCATACTGGCCGCTGCATGCCGCGCAGGTCCTGAAACAAGCCGCGCCAATCCCTTCCCAATATCTGCGCGCCTTTTAGAACTTCATGAATGATTGGAAAAAGAACCCGTCTACCCGACGGGTTCTTTTTCATGCGGGAAAAATTTAAGCATGGCGCGATAGACCACGAATATCAACAGCGGGAATGTGCACAGTCCCGCCCAAAAAAAAATCAGCAAGGCCGACTGTCAGGACGACCGCAGTGATCAAAAGGCAGTAGCGCAGTTCCCTATGTTCAACTGAAGGATCATGTTGTCGAAGGGCTGCTCCATTCGGTGGCGCCATCTTCAATTTTGACCTGCACCTTTTCGCCCTTCACATCCAGGGCTGACACATCGTAGTATTCCATGTTCAGCATCCTCGTGTATTTGATGACCAGGTTCATTAATAGCAAAGACCTGAACTGTGTAACGCGCAGTTCAGGTCTTTGCATTTCCATAAAGTGCCAGGCCAGGCTGCCATTCACAGAAAAGATGCCCGCTTGAATTTTCATACAATTCCTGGATATCAAACTGGAAACAAATTTGACTCGCGCCTGATACAAGAGCCGTACCAACACGGCTCTTTATTTTTTTAACGAGGTGCATATGCCAAAAGTCATCATCTATCTGCGGGAACAGGAACTCTCTGCGCTCCACCATCTGGCGCAGCGTGAGTACCGCGTGCCCAAGGCGCAGGCCGCGCTGATCATCCGTACGGAACTGGAAAAGCTGGGGCTGATCGAAGGCACACAGCCGGCCGCCACCCAACAAACCGAAGCATGGACGACCGCCCCGGACAGTCCGCTCCCCGCAGGCTGACATGACGACGGGTCTTCTGGCCGGCCTGGCCACCTGCATCGCTCCGCTCGCGCTCGGGCTGCTGTTCTTTCTTCTGCTAAACCACCTGCGGCGTCCGTTCAATTCAGATAAGGATAAAACCTCATGGCAACAAAAGTGATCTGTATCGCAAATCAAAAAGGCGGGGTCGGCAAGACCACCAGCGCCGTATCCCTGGCGCACGGCCTGGTTCAAAAAGGCAGGCGGGTCCTGCTGATCGATCTTGACCCGCAGGGCCAGTGCGCCACCGCGCTGGGACGCAATCCTGAACCAGGTGTCTTTCATCTACTGACAATGGGAGACAGCCCGCAGGAGACGACATTCGTGCGCTCCTGGGTGCGGACTTCCGGGCGAGAGGCGCTGTATTACATCCCCGGCGACCAGCAGACCATGGCTGCGCAAACCGTATTGAACGCGCAGAACCAACCCATCTCGGCGATACGAACCTCGATCAGCCGCTTCTTCAAGGAGAGTTTGCATTACATCATCTTTGATACCGCGCCGAGCGTGGGTGGGATCCAGGAACGCGCGGTCTGGGCTTCCGATCTGGTGATCGTCCCGAGCGCTACCGAATTCCTGTTATCCGATGGGGTCTCCATGGTTTTGCTGATGCTGAGCATCCTGCAGGAGAAGAAGGAGTGGCGCGGGAAACTGCTGGGCATCCTGCCAACATTTTATGATGAACAGACCCCTGAAAGCGCGGCCGCGCTGGACGACCTGCGCGAGCGATTCTCCTCCAGCATCCTGTCCCCGATCCACCGCGCCACCATCCTGCGTGAATGCGCAGCCGAAGGCAGGACCATCCTGGAGGCAGACCCGCTCTGCCGGGCCGCGAAGGAATATCAAGCCCTGAGCGCGCATGTCATGAAATTTTAGGAGGCCGGCATGAGCAACAGACGCAACCCCTTTGATGATGCCGCGCAGACTTACCTGGCTTGCAATCCGCCCGGTATTTATGAAGCGCCGCGCAAGCGCAGGCGCCAGTGGGAAAAGGAACACCTCAGTCACAAGGCAGTCTATCGTGGAGTAGATCCAAAGCTGGCGCTCAAAGTGAAAGCGATCGCACAGGAATTATTTGTACCCGCAGGCGAGGTCGCGTGCGCCTTGATCGGGTACGCTCTGCGAGCCTATGCGGTCGGGGACTTGAGTCTGAACCCGCGCCACCAGCCATATCGAATGCGCATGACCCTCTTTCCAAGTTCTGAAGCTTTCATCAAATACGAAGCCGCCGCCAGACCCAAAGGCGGCAAACATTCAGCAGCCCTGTGGCGGGTGATCGTCACCTGGCGTAATTTCCAGCCCGAGCTGAAACAGGAAATATCCGCGCTGGCTTCGGAAGACGGCTTGAATGTGCCCCTGGGCGAACTGGTATCGGCGTTGCTGCGCTTTGGACTGACCGCCTATCGATCAGATCTGGTGAAGCTTGAACCTGTGCAGAAATCGACGAGCTATACCCTGAAATTAACCGGCCCGAAAAAATTTGTTGATGGGGAACTGGATGGAGCGCGCAGTCGGTCCGGTCCAGGTGCCGTCCACGATCCGCCCGCCCTGCATCCACGCAACCGTCCATCATCCCGCATGCGCCGAAAGAAAATGCCAGGCAGGCAATCTCTACTGGAGTCCAAAAAATGAATACTGAACAAACCAACCAGGCAGTGCGGGAAGTGCTGCTTGCGCAACTAAAGGCCGACCTGCCGCGCGCGCAATTTGAGAACTGGGTGCGCGATATCGAGATCCAGACGGCAGGGCAGGATGGAATCACCATCGCGACCCGCACTGCATTTGCGCGCGAGTGGCTCGAGGCGCGCATGAAGGACAAGATCCAGATCATCTTAAACGCGATCACAGGCCGTTCCGTTTCCATTCGATTTGTTGCGCGCGACAGCGGGGTGGAGGAACCGCAGGCAGCGGAGGAGGAAGTTGGCATCGAGCCGGTCCAATGGCTGGATTACGACAGGATCGTGCAACCTCACAGGCAGGTGGTGGTGAAGGGCTACCTGCGCCGCCTCGGAATGGAGATCGGTCCGAAGGCCGTCTGGTTATATATCGGATTTCATCAGGCGGCCTGGGCGATGCATGCGGCTGAAAATCAATCCCTGCCGTTATTCAGCCGGCAGGTCATGCGTTTCAGCAGTATCAGCAGCGGCGCTTTCTGGCGCTTGCTCGCCCAGGCGGGAATCCAATCGCAACTCGACGGACTGGTGCAGCGCATCGATCCCCCCGCTCAACGCACATACCATCGCGGGCGCGATGGCCGGCCGCATCGCATTCCGATCCGCTACCGCGTCTTCATGACCCCGAGACTGACCCGCGCGGATGCGCAGGCGGTCTACTTCGCCCTGAAGAATTTTTTGGAGCAAGGCAGGTCCCTGTCGCAGGCCCTGCAGGAATTACTGGCCGTGGATGATCCGGTGGAGCTGCTCAGGCCGGTCGAGTCTTCGAGCCTTGGCCTGCAATTTAATAGCGTGATGGACATGGCGCGTTTTGAAGCGGGCAGTTCGTATTCCTCTGATGTGGATCATCTGGCTCAGGAGCTGCACAGGCGCATCGTGAACTGCCTGGGCGACATTCACATCCCGCATTACTTCATCACCGAGACCATCCGGAAATATAACCTGACTCCCGCCCAGGCCTGGCTGGTGACCGTCGCGCGTGACATGGCCTATTTGAATGCCAGGACCGGCGAACGACGCGAGACTGTCACCTTCAGGAATGGCTACCTGGAAATGGCGCGGCTGTGCGGGTCGGGAAGGTATAAGACCATTCAGGCCTGGCTCAACCCGCAATGGAAAACACAAAAACGCGGAGGGGATCTGTGCTCTTTCCTGGTCGAACTGGAAAGTTCACCCGCGACTCCCTATCTGGATCTGCGCGTGGAGAGCATGGCGCGTACCTTTCGGGTACTCCTGGACGAACCGCTGGACGCGGATGGGAGCAATATGCCAGGCGCAGATGGGGCGATTTTGGCAGACGCAGATGGGGGCAATAGACAGACGCGGATGGGCTTCTTAGCGGACGCGGGTGGGGGCGATATGGCAGACGCAAATGGGACGGATTTAAGCTCTTTAAAACACCCTTTAAACACCATCAAGAAAAACACTTCCACCACCCAACACGCGCATGGCGCGAAAAGACCGGAGCAGGCGGCGCCGCCGCACTGGGAGCTCAAGCGTTTGCTTTCACAAAATGACGTGCATCCAAAAGTCCAGAAGGAACTGCTGGAGGTACAGGCCTCCGCGCACGCCTTCGTCTCCTGGGTGCTGTATGCGGCCAGCCCGCGCAGCGGACAGCTCGCCGATCCCCTGGGATACGCCATCAGCCGCCTGCGTGAACATCCACTGCGTGAAGCGCGCGGTGTCTTTCGAAAACTGGCCGACCTGCCGCCCTGTGATCTGTTGGCGTTGATCAACAGCGCGCCATCGAAACCATATCAGATCCCCGCGCAGGCGGTTCATCCGCTCGCGTCAGAGTGGATCCAAGGGATGGGGGCGGGTAATACGCGCCTGGCCGCGGTGCGCGAAATTCTTTTTTGTGGAGAGGGCGATGAATAACATCCGACTGCATTTCCTGGTCAGTTCCGATCAACGCGCACTGGGCGCGATGTTCATGCGGGATCTTAAGCGCGACCTGCTGGCCTTTGTCTATCCAACGGAAGCCGCCAGAACATTCCACACATTTTTCTGCCCGCCGATGCGGATGGTTGGGTTGAGTTCAGACGGGCAGGTTTTGTTTGATGACATCATTTCAAAATGGAGATTCATCAAAATGCCCCCCTGCCGGTATGTGCTTGAATGCGGGCCCAAAATTGATATCAGCCCTTTTATCCAGACCATCCTTTCGGTTGCCCCCGACCTGCCCCAGAGCGGTGCGATCGATCCGGGCACCGGCATGGACAGCCTGTTGTTCGCGCTGTTATCAGAAGCCGTGGCCGACATGCGCCGCATCCGCGATGCCCATCACGGCCGGATCAGGACCACCATTCAACGCAGAAAATTCGAAGCCTGGGAACGCGGCCAGATCGTGAGTTCGGCGGGGTTTCTTCTGGACTTCTGCGACTCCTGGAGCATTCCACACAACGCGGTGCGCCTGTCGCATCTGGTCCTGCGAGCCGAAGCTCCCTATCTGGATGAACTGGTGGCCGCCTCGGTGGCCGGCATCCCCTGGCAGCATGAATTTCCGCACGAATGCATGCGCTGCGGCAAGCCCGGCTCCTGGCATCCGATCCTGCGTCCATCGCGGAACTCACCGGTCGAGATCACCTGGCGCTACCAGCGTCCGGAGAACGCCATCCCGATCTGTCATCACTGCAGCGAAACGCTCGGACTGCTGCGCGATGAGGCCATGCGGATCGACCTGGTCTGGGGTCTGTGGGCTGCACGCTTTGAGGCCTTCTGGCGCTGGCATCGCGCCTGGAAGAATAACCACCTGCCTGCATGGGACATGGCCGCCTATCCGCTCTGGCCGCGCGAATATGGCGGTGAGACCTGGGAGAGCGGCAGCGGCGCCTTGCAGGATGCCAGGCCGCGTCCGCCCGCGCATGTGACCCGCAACATGGACCACATGCACGCGCTGCAGAGCAGCCTGTTTTCAAAACCCTTCCGCAGACGACAGCCGGGCGATACCCATCTGCAAAAATTATTAAACTTCCGCAGTGATCTTGCACAAGGAGAAACCCCATGACCTTTTTTGCCTTTCTTGGCGCGCTCAGTGTCAGCGTGCTGGCGTTCGAACTGCTCTCGGCTTTCCAATCCGCGTTTAGCACTTTTGGCAACAACCGTTTGATGAACCTGCAACCCTCCCGTCCGATCCAGAAGCGCTCCACCTGGGAAGCCTTGTTGATCGCGCTCTGGCCGGGGCGCTTTGATCCCGATCAGGCCGTGAACATGGCGGATGTGGTCAGCATGTTGAGACAGGCCGGCTATCCGTATGACTCGCCCGGTGAATTCTACGCGGTCGCCATGCGCGACTTCACGATCTTCCTGACAGTGGGTGGATTGCTGGCCGGCGCGATCGCCTCGATGAACATGCCCGTGGCCGCGCCAGTGATCGCGTTGATCTTTATATTCCTGGGTCTGAGGCGGCCGTATGTACGCTTGAAGACTCTCGCGAAAAAACGCGCGGAGGGACTGCGCAACAACATGTTGATCGGGTTGTCGGTCCTGGGTTCGTTATTATCTTCCGGGGTCGGCGTACAGGAAGCCCTGCGGCGCGCATCGGCCGTTGGCGGTCCGTTCTGCAATCTGCTCGGGCTGCTGGTGGCGCGCATGGAGGTGGAGGATTTCACGAAGGCGATTGAAGTGACCCGCGCGCACCTGCCGGATCCCGCGGATGTGGAAGCCAATCTATTCCTGCGCGACATTCATGATTTCTTCGCCAATAATCGTCCGCTGCTGTCGAGTGTGCAGGGCCTGCAGGAGTCTGTTCATCGCAGCGTGGTGGAAATCACGGAGGCCAGAGCGGCACTGGTGCGGCAGCGGGCCGGCTTGTTCGGTGTGATGGCCGTGATGGGCCTGGTGCTGGCGATCATCGCACCCTTCATGGGCGCGGGGATGTTCTAAACGGCCTGAAGAGAATATTTTTTTAAATGATATACCCGAATCCGGTACGTTGCTCCAGAGGGAAAAATGGGTATATGAGTATGAACGGGTTGTGGTGGGGGAGGGAGCGCTCAAATAACCACTTGCACAAGGCGCCCTGGTCGATTTGTTACAAATTTTTTCGATGGCGAATACGCTGCGTTCGCAGTAATTATAAATTCGGGACTGCTTCCTGATAGATTTCTATACGATTGCGCCCAGACGCCTTGACGCGGTACAGCGCCTGGTCAGCGCGGGCCAGGATTTCATCGAGCGTTTCGGGCTTGCTGCGCACCTCGGCAATACCCACGCTGATCGTGACCACAAGGGGTACATTCCCGGTGGTAAGGACCGGGGTAACCAGTGCAAGTTGAATACGTTCGGCAACAGCGACTGCCTGTGTCACATCTGAGTTGGGCAGTAGCATTGCAAATTCATCACCACCGAAACGCGCCAGAATGTCGCCATCGCGGATATTCTGTTCGCACAACCGCGTAAATTCCACCAGTACATGGTCACCTTCTGTGTGCCCAAAGTTATCGTTGACCTGTTTAAAATGGTCCAGATCGATCAAGGCCACCGATAGCGGCCGGTTCAGGTGCTGCGCTTGCTGGAGTTCATAACCTGCGGACTCGATAAAGAAGCGGCGGTTGGCAGCCCCAGTCAAGACATCTGTGGAGGCCTGTTTCTGCAGGCGTATCTCGAGCAATTTGCGCTCGGTCACATCATGCACCACGCTCAGTATATGAGGCTGGCCGCGCACCATGACCAGGCGCGCCGATAAGACAGCGGTCAACCCACTGCCATCTTTGCGACGGAATTCAAACTCCAGGTCCTTGCATGTGCCGTTCAGGCTCAGCTCGTCCAGCATCCGCTGCCGATCGGCCTGGGATTTCCAGAAATGGAGACCCTCCATTGAGTAATTGCCAAGCGCCTCCTCGCGGCTGAAACCACTCAGAGTCGCGAAACCATCATTCACTTCGACCAGGTAACCGTCTTCCATACGCGACAGGATCACCGCATCGGGGCTGGCATAGAAAATCAACTCAAATTCCTTACGCGTCTGGCGCTCGGCGACGTTCAAACGCTGAGTGACCATCAAAACAAATCCGAAAGTCCATAAGGTAGTGGCGATCAAACCATCAAGGATCCCAAGAACCTGAGCGGGATTTCTGGCTGTCGGGCTGTTGGCGGCGGGCGGAGCAAGTAGCACCAACGCAAACCCGATCACAAACACCAATCCATGCAGGATGAACGCCACCGCCAAAAAGTTGGACGAGGCTGCCAGAGAGCTTGGCCTATACTTCCAGAGCGACCAGGCAGTCAGGAACGATAAACCCGCAATGGTAAGATATAAAATCGATCCACGCCAAATAATGTGGTCATAGATAAAGACGAAGAAGAAATCCACTACAACATAGGCGGCCAGAAAGACTATCAGTACCCGGCTGCGTTCGCGGAGCTCAAAAAAACGCATAACACCCGTGTAGAACAGAATATGCCCACCCACAAAAAACAAATTATTGGCAAAGACGCCAATCGCAGTCAATCCAGGCAAGGCTCGCAGAAACATCGCGAGAAACCCCAGCGCGATGAATCCAATACCCAAGGTCCACCAACCCGTGCCACTGTAACGGGTTGCCAGTTTCATCTGAACGATCAGTGCAGTGATTTGAAGGAGATTGGAAATGAATAACACAATCGCCAGGGTAGTAAAATCCAATGAATTATTCTCCTGCGTATCCTGTGCGCACGACAGGCCACGCACAGTGCACGTATTCAATCATCAATTATGGATGAAAAGCTCGACACCTTCTCAATTCATTATATACAACCTGAATTGCATGTCAAAATAAAATACTCCCCATTTATTTCAATCGGCGAAGGTTTGAAAATATTTTTTACAGTATAGCATTTTCGGCTCCACAATGACACTGAATCTTACAGGCAATTCTTAATAATCAGGATAGTGGGAATGGTAGCTGGGCCTCATAAAACACGCTGGGACCAGCACCGGAATATTCAACACAATCTTCTCAGGAAACGCAGTTTTTATATACGTCTTGATACGGATATTTTGCCGAGAGCTTCATCACCACATAACGTAATTTTCTGATGATCAACACGCTGACTGGAAGATAAATTCGTGGCGCATTATTCCGGCTGAAATGACTGTTTTTATGATGACAGGCTAGGAATGCGGAATATCCATATTGCTGATTCTACGTCGGCGTGCGACCCCCCTTGGCGCGATGATGTTCTAAACGGCCTGACGGAAACATTTTTATACAGGATAATATACATATATTGTATATTATCCTGTATAAAACAAGAAAACGGATTTCTTAACTTTCCTTGACAGCATGCCTTGCTTCACCATTGGACTTTCGACAGGCCTCAGGTGAGCGCTGAAATTGACGGATGACGCAGCAAAAAGCTGGAGCAAACGACATCCATAGCGACAGAGAAAGCATACCCCCAACCACAGCTATATATCATATCGGCTGACAGAACATTCTGTCAGCCGATATTTTTTATTTAAAAGGAGAATCCCATGTTAAACAAAATCAAACGTTTTGTGCGCGAGGAAGATGGCCAGGACTTTGCTGAATATGCTCTGATCCTTGGCGCGGTCGGCGTGGTGGCAATCGCCGTGATCGCCCGCTACCGCAATGAATTGATCGCCGCTTTTGAAGCTGGCATTCAAGCGCTGCGAATGGCGCGGGGAGGATAAATGAAGCGCAGGAAGGAAAAGGGCCAGGCGCTGGCAGAGTTCGCGTTCGTCATGCCGATCCTGATCCTGTTGTTGTTTGGCATGACCTTCGCCGCCTTCTACGCCTTTCGTTCCGCCTCGACAGACTGGGGCGTGTTCATCACCGGGGTTGCCAGCGGATCCTACGATACGCCCATGACAGAACACGCGCGTGAAAATGTTCTGTGGCCGGACCTCGCGCATCGGATCAACGCGGGTCAGAGCGGAGCGCGTCAGGTGCGTTCATTGATCAGCGTGGAAGACTCGCGCAGCTGGATTTTCGGCATCCGCCTGACAGAGGCCCAGCGCGCTGCCAATTATTTTCGGCTGTGGCGCTTCTATCCCGGTCCTCCCAACGGGGGCGTTGAATGAAGGCCTGGCATCCTAAACATGAACGCGGTCAGGCCCTGCCCGAGACCGCCCTGTTTGCCATCCTGGCGATCCTGATGGCTTTCGGGCTTCTCTCCTGGATCCCGGTCCATCGCACCCGCACGGCTGCAACCGCCGCCGCATACGCCTGTTCACAATTTTTATCACAGTCGCCAGATCCAACCCGCGCACAGCGCAACGCGGTCAACCTGGCCTGGAAAACCTTGAACGCGGATTGGTCCGCGACACGGGGCGCAAGCTATCGCGTGCAGGTTTCGCCGCCCGCCGGTCCAGGGCTGCCGGGCCGATGTCTGGTTTCCTTTCAAGCGCCAACCTTGTTCAATGGATTGCTTGGACTCGGTACAGGCGGCTGGGAGAGCGAGTGGTTCATCTCGCGTTCCGAAACCTGTAAAGCGAGATGGCAATGAAGAACAAACGAAGTGAACGCGGTCAGTCGATCCTGTTGTTCGCGATCCTGATGCCCTTGATGTCCCTGTTCCTGCTGGGCATCCTGGACACCATGATCACCAGCGCGCGGGTGATGGAAACCGTGGCGGCGGCTGACCTGGCCGCGCACGCCGGCGCGCAGGAGATCACGGTCCTGCCCAACGGCGCGATCAGCGCGGCCCCGGCCGGCACTGGCGTCGCCGCCCTGTACTTTAATGCCCAGCGGG
Organism: Candidatus Villigracilis saccharophilus; assembly: GCA_016709305.1. Taxonomy (GTDB): domain Bacteria; phylum Chloroflexota; class Anaerolineae; order Anaerolineales; family Villigracilaceae; genus Villigracilis; species Villigracilis saccharophilus. The sequence goes on along the minus strand of JADJNA010000026.1, from coordinate 22,794 downwards.
CGGGGCATGCGCAACTTAGCTCTGTTTCCTGCGGCAGACATCAGGACCGTCCGGCCTGCCTGGTCGTGGCCCGTACCCGTTCCGCAGGCTATTTACTTCCCACGCGCTGGGTGACGGTGCGCGCGATCGGATATCTGGCGCATGGCGTCACACGCGGTGATCAATAGTTTTTTTCGGAGTCAAACAATGAAGACGATATTTATAACGATCCTGGATGGATTGACTTATAAAGACCTGGCAGGGTTCAGGCAGCCACGCGCCTATACGGTCATCAGCGCGCTGATCCTGATCCTGCTTTTCACGGTCTCCGGCATGGCCATGCTCAATCAATACCTGTTGATGAGCACAGTCAAAGCCACGCCTGTTTCCATTTCCTTATCCACGCAGGCGCCGGAAGCAACCGCGGCCGCGCAACCCGAGTCTGGATCGCCTCTCGAATGTCCAGGCGACTCATCCGACTGGTCGCTCTCACCGACCTATGCCAGCCGGACCTATAACGTCATCCAACCAGCCTGTGTATATCAGGGACTGGAAAAAACAATAGCCTGGGCGCTCGCCGTCCGCGAGGGATACAGCCGCGCCAGGGCAACAGAACTGCTTGGATTTGACGACATGCCAATGAGACCGTTGCAGGCGGTCACCATCCCGGCCAATGCCAGGGGCTGGGCGAAGTACCGGTCAGTTTCATCCCACCCGATCCTGATCTGACCGAATGGCGGCTGAACGCAAACGGAGAGCCTGCCATCACCTACGCCATGCGCGGCTGCTTCCGAACCAGCAGTGTTGTTGGAAATACCATCGAGACCTGGGGCGGTGAGTATTCTGTGATCTGCCTGGTCGTGGAAGATGCTGAGAACACCCACATCATCTATTCACTCGATGGACACATCTACACATCACCGGCCACGCCCACCCGCTCATTCCTGCTCTTCGGCTACCTGGCCGATGGACTCTGGGTATGGATCGGGACACAGGAACAGCCCAGGCTTGGGATCAAAGATCCCGAAGCCAATGCGCATGAACGCGAAACCATCGCAGCCATGTATGACACGAGACCGTGGGATACCAAATGGCTGGGAAGCACATATCATCTTTTGATGCAAAAACCGCCGCAAAACTGGCGGGATCAGACCGATGAGAATGATAAACAGTTCATCCTGAATGAACTCTCTGCCGGGGTGAATCAATGAAGAATTATTTCATGATCATCCTGCTGGGGCTGCTGCCGTTTTTCGCCCGGCCGAATTTTGTTCAGGCGCAGTCCGCGCCCACTTGCACCTTTCAACCCGACGGAAGCATCATCTGCACCATCGGAGGCAATGACGACGGCGGCGATGAACCAGGCGATGGGAATGAAGAAGGCGGCGGGGCTTGCGTACCCGGCCAGCACATGGTCTATCAAGTCACGGCCTATGATCCCGCGGCCGGCATCTGCAGCGCCTTCCCCGCCTGGGTCGATAATTGCACGGGCCAGATCGTGGAGTCAGGGGGCGACATGGTGGATGACCTGCCATGCGATCCGCAGGCTCCCGCGCCGCAGAATCCCTGCGACCGGTTCACGGCTGGCGTGGGCGGCATTACCTGCACCAATTCAGAATGGAACATCAGCGCCCGTGTTTCTTTTCCGGAGATCTACCTCGACCTGCGCCCCTATCCCGCGACCCTTGTGCGCTGGCCGACCGCCATCCGTAATGGTGGCATGTTGGAGTCCTCGGGTTCGGGCGGAAAGAATTATCTATCCTATGGCGGCGGGTCACCAGCCGCGCCGCATGTGGGAGACTGGCAGAATTTGCGCCTGACCCTGACCTTGCGGGCCGCCGGTCCAATGTTTATCACGCTGCCGTATATCGGCGACTTGATGTTACCGGATCAGGGCGCAGGCGGACCCCCCGGGATCATCCAATGGGAGGTGCCTTCGCATCCCGCCGTCGGCGCAGGGACACTGGCAGGCAGCATCAGCGGACTCGAAGAACTACCCTCCGACATCCCCGTGTTTAGCGGACGTGGACGCGCGCCGTATAAATTATTTTGGGAACTGCGCTATTTCGAATACACAGCCATTGAGGACTGCGTGCCCGGTCCAAACCGGAATGGCAGATATAACTGTGATCGTGGAACAGGGCACATGGAAGTTGTGGACTATGAATGGAGGCGCAACGGAGACAACGGCGAGATCCCGCCATCCGCGGTGCAGAACCTGCCAGATGCCGTGAAGGCCGACATCAACAACGACGGCATACCCGACGCGTACTGGGATAACAACCTGACCATTCGCAGGATGGATAACAATAACAGTGTGAACAGCCCGCTCTACGGCCGTTCGTGGAATTGGGGCGGGATCATCTACTGGGCGGTGCGGGAGGGGCAGGGTCAGATCGGATGGCCGGGGGATTAACCCTGGGATTAAGTTTCACACCGGACCGCTACCGATAGTGGTTCATAGAAACAGGGAAGCCACACAGGCTTCCCTGTTGTGCGATTATCTTTCAGAATAATTCAGAAGCAGTCTTTTGCAGGACAGCAGTTGCTTATTTATTCCCGTTACGTAAGAATAAACAGCCCCCATCCGGGTATCAGATGGGGGTGAAATGGGGGTACTAGATATGGGGGGCAGGACCGTTTGGTAAGCCACAAGTTGGTGACTGACATCAAAGGGCAGGCCGTTCCATCCACGTGAATTGAAGTTATAATGTCATTCTCTAATCATTAGAAAGGCTAACTAATTATGACAAAACTTCTCGACACCTGCGCGCGGGAATTAATGGAGACCGCTCCCCAGATCATGCAATCGATCCGCGTGGAAATGCGCCGTGGTCACGGGTCTGAAATCTCGATCCCCCAGTTTCGAACACTGAGATTTGTTCAACGCAATCCTGACTCTTCCCTTTCAAATCTGGCAGAGCACCTGGGACTGACCCTCCCATCCGTTTCCAAGCTGGTGGACGGGTTGGTCAAACAAAAATTGATCAGCCGCGAGGAGTCCACCCATGACCGCAGAAGGCTGATGCTTGAACTCACAGACAGCGGTGAGGCCATTGTTAATTTGGCGCGGGTAGGCGCGCAAGCCAATATCGCCAAAGCCTTGAAACAACTTTCCAGCGCTGAACTTGAGATTATTCATCAGGCCATGCAGCTCCTTCATCCGCTCTTTGCTTCCCAAAGCGACAGCAGCCTGAAAACAAATAAGCGATGAAACAAATCTTTAAAACTCATTCATTTTCTGCGCCCCTATTGGAAACGCTCTCTGGCAGCCCTGATCCTGCTGACCTCACTGGTATTTCTCGACCTGTCCATCCCGCGTTTGATCCAGCGCATCATCGACCAGGGCATCACAGCCAACAACCAACAGGTGGTAACCCAGACCGCCCTGCTGATGATCGGCATATCCATCATCAGCACTTTGATCGCGGTCGGAAATAATATTTTGTCCGTGCAGGTAGGGGAAAGCGTGGCCCGCGATCTGCGGAATGCGCTCTTTACACACGTGCAATCTTTTTCATACGGGAACCTCGACGAACAGAAGACCGGCCAATTGATGGTGCGCCTGACCAGTGACACGACCGCTGTTCAACGCGTGGCGCAGATCTCACTGCGGATCGGGACACGCGCTCCGCTGCTGATGATCGGCAGTTTTATTTTAATGATCAACACCAGCCGCGACCTGGCGCTCAGTCTCCTGCCTTTATTACTGGTCACATCGATCATCATCATTTTCTTTGTGTTAAAAATGGAACCGCTATTCCATTCCGTGCAGCAAAAACTCGACCGCCTCAACACCGTCCTGCAGGAAAACACCGCCGGGGCGCGGCTGGTGAAAGCCTTTGTGCGCGCAGATTTTGAAGGACAGCGATTTGAGAGCGCCAACGAAGCCTACACAGATCATTCCGTGCGGGTGATGCAGATCATGTCAAGCATGTCGCCGATACTGACCCTGTGTGTCAACATCGGCATGGTGATCGTCATCTGGTCCGGCGGGATGCAAGCCATTCGCGGCAGCCTGACCACCGGCCAGATCGTGGCCTTCACAAATTACCTGCTGACCACAATGGGTCCGCTGACCATGATGACGATGCTCTCCAATACCTGGGCCAGCGGTCTTGCCTCGGCCAAACGTATCAATGAAGTTCTGGATACGGTTCCGGAAGTTTTGGATTCGCCCGGCGCCAGAGCACTGCCTGAAGAGGCGCAAGCGCGGCTCGTCTTCGAGAATGTATGCTTCCATTACAAAGGCATCAGCGAAACAGTTTTAGAAAATATCAACCTGGTCATTGAACCCGGGCAAACCGTGGCCGTGCTGGGCTCGACCGGCGCCGGTAAATCGACGCTGGCGAATCTGGTGCCGCGTTTTTACGATGTTACCTCGGGGAGAATTCTGCTCGATGGCGCGGACATTCGTCAGATTAAGCAGGATGCGCTTCTTTCTCAGATCGGAATTGTCCCCCAGGAAACGGTTCTTTTCTCAGGGACAATTGCTGACAACATCCGCTACGGAGTCCCCACTGCGAGTGACGAAGAAGTGATGGCTGCAGCCAGGGCGGCCCAGGCGCATGCTTTCATCCTGGCGTTATCCAAAGGATATGAGACCCACGTCGAGGAACGCGGCACGAATCTTTCAGGCGGGCAAAAACAGCGCATCGCCATTGCGCGCGCATTATTGACTCATCCAAAGATCCTGATCCTGGACGACGCCACCAGCTCCGTGGATGTGGAAACCGAAACAAAAATACAGGATGCGCTGGAGTCTCAAATCCAGGGACACACCACCCTGGTGATCGCACAACGCATCAGCACGGTTTTGAAGGCTGACAAGATCGTGGTCATTGACGACGGCCGCATCTCAGCGGAAGGAACCCATCAGGAATTGATGCAGTCCAGCTCCATCTACCAGGAGATCTACGAGTCACAGTTGGGAAACGGTCTCCGTCTGGAAGGATCAACGATTGAGGCACGGGCATGAGCAATCAATCCAATCAAAGCGGATTTCGGCCCGGCCTGCAAAGACGGCCCGGTGATCCAGGCAAGATCGAAAAGGCGCGCGACCCGCGCAATGCCTTGATGCGTTTGCTGCCCTATCTCAATCCCTTCAAGCTGATTTTGATCCTGGTACTTGTCTTCGTATTGATCTACACCTTGCTGGGTTTGATCGGTCCATACTTGATGGGTACGGCCATTGATAAATTCATCGCGACCAGGGACGCAGCCGGGTTGATGAAGATCGCCCTTGCAATGCTGGTGGTGTATCTCTTGAACAATTTGTTCACGGCGCTCTCGGCCTGGCTGATGTCGGATGTCTCGCAGCGCGCGTTGAAACAATTGCGCAAGGATCTGTTCAGTCATTTACAAAGCCTGCCCATTTCCTTTTTTGACCGCCATCCCGCGGGTGAGTTGATGAGCCGCCTGACCAATGACATAGAAGCCATTAATCAGGCCGTTTCCCAAAATGTGACCTCCCTGCTGGCGAGTGTGCTGTCCCTGGTGGGGATCCTGATCGCAATGTTCGTGTTGGACAAATGGCTGGCGCTGGCATCCGTGCTGGTGGTCCCGATCATGTTCTGGTTCACTGAATTCGTGGCCCGCTACACCCGCCGCGGCTTTCGCGAATTACAAAAACATCTCGGACAACTCAATGGCGTGATGGAGGAAGCCATCAGCGGTCAAAAAGTGGTCAAGGCTTTTCGCCGCAATGAATCTTCCATCGCCCTGTTTCGTCAACACAATGAAGAAGTATTTCGGGCCGGCGTTTCTGCCAACAGCTACGCCCTGCTGCTGATGCCGCTTACCAATGTGCTGGGCAATTTCTTTGTGATCGTGCTGGCGGGTCTGGGCGGATGGCTTGCCTTGCGGGGCTTGGTCACTGTGGGCATCATTGCCACCTTTATCACCTATGGACAGAATTTCATTCAGCCCTTACGCCAGCTGGCCAACATGTACAACTCCATCCAGGCCGCGCTGGCCGGGTCAGAGCGAGTTTTTGAGATCATGGATACGTCATCCGAGGTGGATGATGCCTCGGATGCAAAACCTGCGATGAGCATAAAAGGTCATGTGCAATTTGAGCATGTCAGCTTTGGCTATCGCCCGGATCATCTGATCATCAAAGATATGACCCTGAATGCGAAGGCCGGGGAAACCTTTGCCCTGGTCGGTCCAACGGGTGCAGGCAAGACCACCATCATTAATCTATTGACCCGCTTCTACGAGATCAATGGCGGCAGCATTCGGATTAACGGGATCAACATTCGCGATATTAAAAAAGACGGGCTGCACCGCCAGCTGGGTCTGGTCTTACAGGACACGTTCATGTTCTCAGGCACGGTAATGGAAAACATCCGCTACGGCCGCCTGGATGCCACGGATGAGGAGTGCATCCAGGCTGCCAAGCTGGCGGATGCTGATCACTTCATCCGCCAACTTCCACACGGCTATGAGTCGAATCTATCAGAACGCGCCAGTAATCTCAGTCAGGGACAGCGCCAGCTGCTCTCGATCGCGCGTGCGATACTGGCAGACCCTGCGATCCTGATCCTGGATGAAGCCACCAGCAGCGTCGATACACGCACCGAGGTCCGCATTCAGAAGGCCTTGCTGCGCCTGATGAAAGGACGGACCAGTTTCGTGATCGCGCATCGCCTGAGCACCATCCGCGACGCGGATCAGGTTCTGGTGATCAATGCCGGAGAGATCGTCGAAAAAGGCACTCACCAGCAATTATTGGATCAAAAGGGTTTTTACCATCATCTGTATATCAGTCAGTTTAAAGGCCAGGCTATTTAGTTGCCCCTGGAGAATTAACTTTGAAGCCGTTTCAACTGATCTGCACGCGGGCAGGAAAATATAAAAGTGATCACGAAGACAAACAAGCCGGACAACTGCTGTCGCGCGTGATTTCCATTACGCCTGTTCCCAGGCGCTAAAGTCCCAATTGGCGAACAACCGCCGCAGTTCAGTACGCTTCGTGATATTGAATTTTATCAGTGTGCTTTCCAAACGATCCTTGACCGTTTCGGGCGAGATGTTCAAACGCGCGCCGATCTCACGCTTGGTGTATCCCAAACATACCAGCGCAGACTCCTCCTTCTCGCACACAGAGAGGGAGCCTCATTTTTCCAAAACATTTCGTTGGACGGATATTGGTTTAGCCCGGCGTTCAAGAGTTCAGGGATCAATTCGGATGCAGGGCGACCCTCATCTAAAGCAGGTGTGGAAAGTGTGACTTGAAAACTGTCACTCACATCCAGGGGATAGCATCGAGGGCAGGGCGTTTGACGCAAGCCTATCAGGTACAGGAAGCGATCCAAGATAGACATGGAAAGAAAATATCAGAACAAATGCTCTTGTGTAAAACGCGGCACCGAATCATACCGGATGTTTGCATAAGCATTATCTTCTGAAATTGAAATTCGTGTTTCCGTATTTCTGCAAATTTCGTCCAATCTTCCCCATGCTGCATATGCTATCCAACAAAAGCAAACGAGAACGAGACACGCTATTCTATCGATACCGACACCTCCCACAGACCCACACTGGTATTCCACTATGATGAGCAACCATGATCTGGTTGCTCATTTATGTTTTAGTCATCAGCCTGATTGACCTGCGCACCCGCCGCGTTCCGAACTGGTGTATCGTTCCGGTCCTTGCCATAGGAGGGATCGCGCATTTTCCAGGTTCGCTCGAATTATGTCTGGCCTGTTCTCTGTTGTTGTTCACCTGGGCACGCGACTGGATGGGAGCGGGTGATGTCAAGCTCTGGATGACCGTGCTCTGGGCTTTGCCCGTTGAGCATTCATCGCAGGCTTTGCTGATGATGTTCATCTCGTTCCTCCTCAGCGGTCTGATGCAGATCCTCTGGAGAGTTATCCAGTCACGCTCAATAACCAATACCATGACCCCATCCGCCTGGCGAACCATTCCATTTGTCCTGTTGTGCTGGTATGTACACTGATCTTTTTCTTGCCCTGCTCAACCGCAAGAATGCGCGCGCGCATCCGATCCTGTCAGCGCTTGCATATCTATTCTGTCCAATGACAGCATACTGGTGGTTGGCCGGCGCGGACCCTGTCCCGCCCTTTGACCCGGTCTGGCAATGCCTGCTGGATCTAACCAGCGGCGGGACTCTGCGGGAGCATCTCACCCGCTATGGCTTCGAGGGACAACTTGAAGAGGTCAGGCAATATATCGAGCGGGTCCGCCTGTATCGTTCCCAGCACCCAGCCATCCTGGCACCCGAACTCTCGCCATTCTTTAGCATGCCAAGGATCGAATTGACAAACCGCTTTGGATCACAGAACGCGATCCATTCCCTGGGTGGGGACTGGCGCAATCTTTTTACCTATGTACGCGCCTGGGCCTACCTGGTCCAGGATTGGCGCGCAGGATTGAATGTTGATTCTGAATCAGGCTACCTACTGAAAAATGAAAAAGTATCCCTGATCCTACCTTTCACCCGCTTGCCTGTGCAATTCGACGCCTGGGTATGGAAAGTTCCAGTCGGTCACGTGGTGGAGACCAAGATCGGACTGCTGGTATCAAACCTGGAACAGGATCAGATCAGTTTTTCCTTGATGGCAAAATGCAGCCCGAGCGGGGATCACCCCTGGCCAAACACGCCAGCAATTTTCTCGCTCGACCGTGAGAACGGCCAGGCTCAGGCCTTTGACCAAACGCTGCCAGGCAGGGAACTGGAACGGGTGGTGCAGCATCTCTCAGATCTTGCCAGGCACGGCCCCCATCACCCATTGCACGCGCTGCGTCAACCTTCGATCTGCAGGAAATGTGGATACCAAAATCAATGCTTCAAAAGAGACCTCATCTCGCCATTCGCCCTGAAGGACCTATGAAAAAAGCCCGTCCCTTTATCATCCTGACTGTGTTGCTTGCCATGCTGTCGTTGAGCAGCGTGGCAAGAGCTGCCACACCTCCAGACAGTTCCAGACTGTCGATGGATGTCACGACCACACCGCCTCCCACACCCACTTCAACGCCACCGCCGGGAGGGTCGATCATCAACAGCATCTCGCAGATCTTTCATCATCTGGTCTTTCCAACTGAAACGATCTCGAAGGCGTTGACCAATATCTTTAACAAGGCTGCCAATAAGGAAGTACGCGCCATGAGCGAGGAAGTGGCGCGCTGGACCCAGGTGATCGGGGAGATCGTGCAGGCACCCAGTCAGGGCGATTACAGCCGCGCCGCGCAGTCGAGTCTGCCTGTGGCAGCCGCGCTGGCCCCCGCGTTATTTCTTCTACGTCTGGCCGTATATCATTGGGGAAGATTGCTCGGTGATGACGACTCCGGGCTGCGCGTCATCGGCGACTGGGTCACAGCGGGCGTGCTGGCGGTCGTCTCCGGACCTTTTCTGGACCTGGTCGTGCGGCTGGGCTGGTGGATGGTGGGAAAAGTGATCGGGGAAGCCGGCGGCCTGGCCATGAACTTTGTCAGTTCCACCACGGCCACTTCAGTGGTGCTGGGGATTTCCAATCTGAGCTTCATCGGCGGACTCGTTTCCGTAGGTCTATCCATCGGTTCGCTGCTCGCGATCGGCGGGATGTTGTTTGCCTTTGCCTCCGCCAACGCGGTCCTGTTCATTCTGGCTGTTCTCGCCCCCGATCGCGATCGCAAGTGTTCTTCCGCAGGCGGCCTGGCTGCGTTCCCTATGGATCAAGGCGGTTGTACTGATCTCCCTGCTGCCCATTGTGGCGGGCGGGGTCTTCAAAGCCGGCATCGCAGCCGGGTCCCTGTTCGACAGGCAGGGCTTGTTATCCGCCATCATCCGCGTGATCTGGCTCTGGGGCGCAACCGGATTATTGCTCTCGCTGGCCGGCATCCTCGGCAGGATGACCATCTCCACCACCGCAGACGCCTTCGGGCAGATGCTAAAGACCGCGCAACAGATCGTCTCGATCGGCGCATTGGCCGCCAGTGGAGCAGGGGCAGCCGGGGCAGGAGCTGCAAGTTCAGCCGGAGCAGGTTCTGTGACAGGCAATGGACAGGCAGCCATGAGTCATTTGAATGCAGCCCGGCAGCTCACCCAACAGGCGGGGACGTTGGATGCGATGGGACTGCACGCACCCGCCGCGTATAACCGTTCCCTGGCGCATGGGCATGAACTCTCCGCGCGGCAGGCCGAACTCGGGCAACGCATGCAGCGCTTCAATGCGAGTCAAACCCAGGGAAGTTCATCGCAATCACAAACACAGGATTTCGGCTTTTCCTCTTCCGTGAATTCAGCCATCGGTTCAAGCTTCAGAGGGTCGCCTGATGACTTTGAACGCGGCTTTCAAGCCATGTCACCGCATGTCACCCAGCATGGTCTGGATCCAAACGTGCTCGCCGCGCAATATCCGCAGGAAACAGCAAAAATTGTTCAGGCCTATCTGGATCATCCCGCTGAAATTAAAGGTTCACCTGATCCGCTTTATCACGCCGCCGAACTTGGAAATGCCGATCAGGTTCAAGGCATGCTGACCTTCACCCCAACCAATAAAAAAGACGATCAGTTATGACCCTGACCGACTCTTTCGCGCTTGTTTCATTTACGTTATTCAGCTTCGCCGACCTGCGCTATCGGCTTGTGCCGGGCATTGAACTTTTTTTATTTGGGACGATCCTGATCGCCGCGCCTGTGACTCCCAGCCGGACCGCGATCATTCTATTTGCCTGCGCATGGGGCGTACTAAGAAACAGTTCGGGACTGTACGCAGTCCCGCTTTTATTATTCCCATGCGCGTGGCCGGTCCTGCTGACAGGTTATGGATATCGTAAAGGTCTGATCGGGCGCGCCGACCTGCTGGCCATCAGTGGACTGGCCTGTCTCTTCCCCCTATCCGCAGTGATCCTTTCATTACTAGGACTGGAAGTCTGGCGCAGATTTTGGATCCGCCGGCGGGCAGGCCCCGTTCCGGCTTTGCCAGGACTGCTGCTTGGACTGATTGTGTTCCTCTTTTTTCAGATCGTTATTCCACCCTGATCCTAAATACTTTTTCCTGCACACATACCAGCCATTTCAGGCCGAATGGTGCCGGAAGACTCAGTTGTTGGAATTTAGTCTTTTTGGATAATTTTCAAAAAAGCATCTACAACCCGCGGGTCAAAATGACTACCGCTCTGCTCCTTGATAAACTGCCGCGCTTTTGGTTTGGTCCATTTTTTCCGGTAAGTACGGTCGTTTGTAACGGCATCCCAGACATCCACGACCGCAAAGATACGCGCCGCGATTGGGATCTCCTCTCCCGATAATCCGCGCGGATAGCCTGTACCGTCCCATTTTTCATGATGACAATACGGGATGATTAGCGCATCATTTAAGTAGGCGATCGGGGACAGCATATCGTACGCGAGCTGGGGATGTTTGCGCATCAGCACCCACTCTTCTTCGGTTAATTTTCCTTCTTTGAGAAGGATCGCGTCCGGAACCCCCATCTTGCCAATATCGTGCAGGAGCGCGCCGCGCCGAATCGCTGTCAGCTGTGATTCACTGATCTGCATGACACGCGCCAGTTTTATGGTCAAGTTTGCGACGCGCTGGGTGTGCCCTTCGGTCTCATGATCACGCAGATCCATTGCCCGCGACCAGCCTTCAATCGTGGCATCATACGCCAGACCCAGATCCAGATTGGAGCGCTGCAGGTTCTCAAAGAGTTGGGTATTGTCAATTGTGATGGCGGCCTGGCCGGCCAGCGCCTCAAGGAATTCGGTCCATTCCGTCTCAGGCCTGAAAGCTGTACGATGATAGATTTCCAAAGCGCCTTTGATCTCTCCTTTCACGATCAGAGGCACGCACCAATAACCAACAAAACCCTCCGCTTTCCAGAATTTCAGAAATTGCGGGTTTTCATGCAGTGCGACCGACTCCACGTCAAGTGCCAGAAGCGAGCGATGTTCCAGAATAGCCCGCCCGACAAAACTTTCACTCAAATCGACACTTTCCAGAAGGAGCGTGCGAAAGCCGCGCCCCGCCACTAATTTCAAGATGCTTGAATCCGATTGAAGCAGGAGCACAGCCGCCGCATCCACATTCAGCTGGGAAATGGTATTGGATAATAGAATATTGAGCGTCAAATGCATATCACGGCTGCTGGAGATAGCCTGGTCCACCGCCCGTAGCGCATTCAACTGATCCAAACGCCGCATTGTCTGTTCGTGCAATTGCATACGCTGCAGCGCCGAGCCGGTCAATTCCGACAAAATGGATAACAAGCGGATCTCATTCTGGTCAAGGATACGTTCCCCCGGCACGGATACGATCATCACACCCAGGGTTTGCTGGTTGGTACGAATGGGCAGACAGGCTCCACCCCAACCGGGCGGGATCTGATCGCGAGATAAAGCCCGTGTCATGGGATCACTGGCAAACTCAGGTGAGATGTGTATTTCACCGCTGGTGAACACATGGCCGGCAATTCCCTCATGGATGCTCTGCAGCGGCTCATTGACTTGAGCCGTCCAGCCGCGGGCTATGTTCTTTTCCAATATATTCATAGCCTTGTTATACAGTTCAATGGAACCGTGCGGGGTATTCAGGATGGCCAGGGCCTCATTCAGTACGATCGCCAGCATTTCATTCTGCTTCGAGGCGGAACGCATGACACGCGAAATGCGGTTGATGGTTTCAAGTTCATTCACACGCTGCTGGATACTGACTTCGAACCGCTTGCGTTCGCTGATATCCTGGACCGAGCCGATCACCGTTCGAGTCGATGCGTTATATTCGGCAATGGAATGAATATAACGGATCTCAGCATCGGACGCTCTTTGTATCTTGAATTCAACATCGTAACGCCTGCCTTCCGTGATGAGTGCAGCCAGGGCCGCATCCAGCATGGGACGAAATTCCGGCAACGGAATGGATTGAACAAAGGCCAGGGTCAGTGCATCTTGATCGACACCATAAATACGGTGCGTCTCATCCGAAGCGATCACTTTTTTTGTGGCGAGATCAATTTCCCAGCTTCCAAGGTGAGCGACCTCCTGCGCCTTTTTGAGCATCGTCTCGCTTTCGCGCAGCGACTCGCCTGCCATGACCCGTGTAATGAACATATCGATCTGCCTTGAATAGATGGCAACCAGGGCATCGTTAATAAATCCCTGACCGGACGGCATGATCAAGGTAATATCACCGACCACTTGAGTATCCATGATCACTTTGGTCACTACCACTTCCCCCGTATTTAATAGCTTTTCGAGCGGCCTGATGATCGCTTCTGGAACGACTCTTTGTGCCAGTTCTCTCAGGGATGAAAAACGCGCGACAACTTTATCCTTTAGTTTTTCATTTTGGATGGAATAGTTATCCCATTGCCTGCCTGCCAGCTCAAAGCCCAGTATTTTGGAAACTCTCTTGACGCGGGTGCTCAGCCCCGCAACGGCGACCGTGGTGAATTTCCCGCTGCTTTTATTGAGTAAAGTAAATACCCCGTACCTTGCCTTGGACAGATATAAAAGGTTCTCCAGAATCTTTTGATAGGTCACCTGCTCTGCCCCGGTTTTTAATAACTCTTCGGTAAACCCTTCCATTTGTCTTAATAATTCTTCATCCTCCGCACGCGGCTTTTCCCGCATCTGTTTTTGAGCGCTGATGTCATGAATGATCGCAAAAAGGAAGCGCCGCTCCTGTAGAAAAATCGGGGACGAATGCACTTCCACCATCCGTTCTTCTCCGTTGGCCAGGCGGTGCGGAAAAACATCATACTTCCGCTTCTGGTTAATGGCTTTTTGATGTTCCGCCGCGACCTGCTCCACGGATAAAGCGATGATCTCCTGGATCAACATTCCACAAAGTTTTGATTTTTGGGTATCCATAAAAATCCAGCGCGGCCTGATTGACATCCAGAATGCGGCCCGTTTGGGGTTCCAGCAGTAATACGATCGCGGATTGGCGGTCAAACATGGCCATGAAGGTCAGTTCGTCAGGCGCAGCGATGGCTTTCTTTTTCGGTGAAGTTTTTTTGATAATCATTTGATTGAACCGGGAATGTCTGGATCAAATATTCTGGTGCAATTTCGTCCCGCTTGTTTGGCTGCATACAAAGCTTGATCGGCGCGACGGAGAATACACTCCACCGTATCCGCTTGCGCGGTGTCATGATCTAGCTGAGCGAGCCCGATGCTGATCGTGAGACTTAGCGGCCCATTTTCGGTATCCAACTGCAACGCGGCCAGGCCGGCATGGATCCGTTCAGCAAGCGGCAGCGCGTCCTCCGCGCTGGTATGCGGCAGCAGGATCACGAACTCGTCACCGCCGTATCGTCCGATCAGATCGGCAGAACGGAGACAGGTACAAACGGTTTTGATAGTCATTTTTAACGCCTGATCCCCCATCTCGTGTCCGAAAGTGTCGTTGACTTGTTTGAAATGATCAACATCAAAGAACATCATGGAAAACGACTGTCGATAGCGCATGGCAACATTGAACTCGCGTTCGGCAAGCTGCATCAGGAAACGGTGATTGTTAATACCCGTTTGATCATCCATGCGCGCCAATTGCTGTTCACGCGCAAAGGATTGCTGGAGTTCGCGATGAGCCGCTTCGAGGTCATCCTGGGCACGGCGTAATTCAGCTTCCGCGCTCTTGCGATCCGTGATGTCTTCCTTCACCGCCAGAAAGTGCGTGACCGCACCTTTCTCATCTTTGACCGGCGAGATCGTTGCCGACTCCCAATAAAGGTCGCCATTTTTCTTTTTGTTATGAAATACCCCATGCCAGCTTTGTCCGGAAAGGATCGTGTCCCATAATTCCTTATACTCTGCGCTGGGTTTGAATTCGGTTTTTAAGATCCTTGGATTACTCCCGATCGCCTCTTCCGCCGTGTAGCCGGTCGTCTCTGTGAACCTTGGATTCACGAAGACAATATTTCCCGATAGATCAGTAATGACCGTGGTAACAGGGCTCTGTTCGATCGCAGCTGAAAGAGTCCGCAATCTGATATTCGCCTTTTCCCTCTCTACCTCCAGCTGTTTGCGTTCAGTGATCTCATGCAAGATCAGCAGATGTCCACTGATCTTTTGCTGTGTGTCAGAAAGCGGCGATATCTGTAATTCAACATCGCGGGGCGGATTTTCTGAAACACGTACGTCTATCAAGCTGGAGGAGGTAATATCCCCGACCTGCTCCAGATGCAGACACGCATTTAGAACTTCAATGGAGGAACGCCCGATCGCGCTGTCCGAAACCCCGATCAGCCGCTGCACTGCCGGGTTGACGTCCACAATACGCTTGTTGGCATCCAGGACGATCACGCCGTCCTTCATTTCATCCACCAATTTGTGACGGGCGACCGGGACGACATCCATCATACGAAAACCGAACAGACCATACGCGTAGATCAACCCGGAAACAATGAACATAAAAGGTGTTAGATCGAGATTGGGGAATGGGCTGAAACCAGCCAGGCCGAGTGCATTCCCTGAGATCGGCAAAAAGCCCCAAAGAGGATCGCCCCGGTTTGCAGGCGATATAACCCGGAGGCCCGTAAAAATGTCTGAAAAAACAAGGCAAGGATGATGACTATCAGTGTGTACGAATAAATGACGAAAAACCAGAACCAGGGTCCGCCATTGAGGATCGAGCCGGTCGAATGATACCCGCCAAAAAACAACCCATGCCATTGATCCGTCCATAACAGTAATAAAGTGATAACGGGCACAATGCCCGAAAGGATCAGATTACGGCGGGTGATGAGATGAGCGTCCGGTGAATTGCAGGGCGAAGATCATCAAAAACGTGACGTGAAATGCCACCCCAAAATAAGTTGCATCCAGCCATAAAAGCTGGTCAACAGGTTCCATCACCATCCAGCGCATAGCATACGTCGCCGCCCAGACGGTATCTGCAAGCATAAAGAGCATGAGGCCGACCGCGCCTGGCGCAGTCCGGCGTTTCCATGCGATAAGCGTGATCCCGAAAGAAGTGGCTGCAGAGATCAGGAGGGCAAACGCGTAATAGTAATTCATCCTAAAAGCGTCCTCGAAAAAACACCGTGAATGATGAGAGGCAGCAGGCTTTCGGCATGCGCCATGCATTGCATAATATATTCACTCAGCATTTTTTATTGTTTGTTATTTAGATTATACAACCCGACGCTGTATAAAACGCATAAAAACGGATTTGCTAAACGGAACGAAGATCCGGGGATGGGTGGAAGTTTTTTATCTACGCATTCAAAAGAAAAATATTAAGCATAAGTCAGGGAAGCAGGCTAGCGACAGCAAGCGACCTCCCCTGCCCACAATTGCATATCATGAGGATATGCCGCGCTCTGGAACCCTGGGCCATCCCCAACCCTACATTCCCTTTGGACTTTTTGCCGGTCTGACCTTCTGGGGCGGCGGTCTGACCTTGCTTGCCGCAGCGCCCGGCATCGGCAAGACTTCCTGGCTGCTGCGCATGTTGTTCGAAGCGGCTGCCGCGCGCTTCCCTGCCGTGATCGGATGCTACGAGCACACCTCCCAGGAACTGCGCTATCGACTCCTGCTGCAAGTGGAAGCCATGACCAGCGGCCCGCATAAAAAAGCGCCGCTGGAAAAAGTGGAGGCCACTCTTGCGCGCGCAAGTGAAGCGGTGCTGCTGTCCTTGAATTCACAGGAAGATACCGTGCGCGCCCTGGAGGACATGCTCATCCATGATTATGCCTTTCCCGTGAAAGGTCCCGCCCTGATCGCAGTGGATTATCTCAACCGCGTACCGGTCATCGGACTGACAGGCATGCTGAATACCGAGGGACGCAGCGGGGAGGCAGCCGCGTCTTTGCGGGAGATGGCGCAGCAGCATGGCTGGGCTGTCATCGCAGCGGCCGCCTTGAAGGCAAAGAACTTCAATGATGGCGATGACCTGTCGGCTTTGCTGGGCGACGAGCGCGTCCCGTATGAAGCCGACCGCGTGCTGGTGGTTCGACGGAAAGGAGATGTGCAGAAATGTGAATGCACGCCCCTGGAAGTCCTGACCCTCAAAGACCGCACCGGCCCGATCCGCAGATTCCCGATGCAGTTCTGGGGGGAACGTTTTTATCCCGCCCTTGCGGATGAATTTCATAAACACGCGCCAATGGATCTGCCTTATGAATGAAGCCTCTTCATTATTACTGACTTTTCTGCGTGAAGCCTGGATGGCTCTGGCAGGCGCATTGCTTGCATTTGTTCTACTGGCCGGCATCGCGCAGGTACTGCGAGTCAGCGCGGCAGGCGTGTTGGGCGCGAACCTGTGGGTCTGGGAATCAGTTTCGGCATTGTTGTCGGTCATGCTGATCGGATTGTTTGCCTTTCTTGGGATCCCGCAGATCGTATCCGCATTGCAATCCTCCCTTCCAAACGCCTCCGGCTGCGGACCGATCAGTGAACTGGGAACCTTTGCCTCCGCGTTGATCGGGGGACTCGCGGCGCTGCGCATGTTGAAGGCAGCCTTTCTTTCCGCCCTGTCTGCCTCAATCGGCGGGAGCTCCTCCTTCGCTCACGCGCTGATCGAATGTGCCGAAGCGATCTTTGGCATGCTCCTGGCGAGTCTGGCCATCCCTCTGGGCGCCTGGTTCCTCGGAACCTGTTAGTTCTTCAAGGAGAAAAAAATGTTTGATCCCATTCTGCAACAGATCCTCGCCATCGCCCGTGACGCCTGGGCTTTCATGGCCGGCCTCTTGATCGTCGTGGCGCTGCTGGGCGGTCTGTATTATGTCCTGCAAGGCACAGCCGGGGCGGCCTTTGGTGCCAGCCGCATGACCTCGATGGCCATCATCGGAGTCGTGGGGCTGGTGATCATTGTGTTGTTCGCCTTCCTGTTCCTGCCGCAGATCGGCGAGATGCTCAAGAGCTTCCAGCCGGCAGCGCCCTTTTAGGTAACCATGTTCAATGACCGTGATCTTGGCATCCTGGGCGGCGGCGCATTGCTGGCCGTGCTGTGTTTATTCCTGCCCCTTTCTTTTGTGGGCAGGCTGGTGGTTGGATTTGTGGTGTTGGTCCTCTTCATGGCGCTGGCGCTGCTGCGCCTTGGACCCGACCGTGTTCCGCCGGAAGTCTGGCTATCACGCCGCTTTCGGTATGCAAGGCAAAGTCGCAAGTATGTTAATCAGCAGGCAGCAACCCGTACCACTGAAAATCCACAAACACAAAAAAAAGAACGCAGCTCGCCATCCTTCGATCCGCTGACCTTTTTTCTACCCGTCGATCTGGCCTGGGACGAAGTCGGAGTCTATCCACTGCTGACCGTTCTTCTGGGGGTCGTCGGTGTCTATTTCGCGGACTGGCTTGCGCATGGCGGAGCCGCGGAATTATCCATCTGGTTCAAGTAGGAGCAATAAAATGGAAACCTTATTATCCCTGATCGGCGCTCTGGCGCTGGCGGCCATCCCGATCGCGTTCGGCTGGCGGCGCAGTGTGGATGAAGCCGGCATGGCGCGCGCGATGGGTATCGCGCAGCCGCAGAAAATATTTGATCCCGAAAAGTTCGCGCAGCAAACGGGCACAGGCCTGACCTTCAATCAGATCCTATATGGCTTTCTAGCCTGGGTCGGCGCCGGACTGACCGGCGGAATATTCCTGGGCGTCTTCCCCGCGCTGCTATTCGCGATCGCCGGCGGGCTGCTGTATGCGGGGTCGTTATCTGATAAGCGCCAGGAGTTTCGCCTGAAGCAGGCCAGGGATATTTTGCGCGGACTGAGTGTGGTTGAGACTCTGCTGTCACAGGGCAGGCCTTTGGGGGACGCGCTGAATGATGCCGCGCAGGCGGTCGGACCGGATGGCAGGCTGGTGTTGAACGATCTGGTGGTGCGCCTGCGCAGCGCGCCGGCTGACGAAGCCGCGCTGGCTGTGCGGGAATGGACAACCATCTGGGACAATCCCGCAGTGGATATCGTGGCCACTTCATTACTCGCGTCCATCGAAGGCCGCATCGAGATCGGACCGCTGGTAGCCTCGCTGCGTAAGACATTGGGAACCGTGGTGGAAGTATTATCACGTGCCCGCGCTGCGGCCAAAGGAGTGGAGTGGCAGGCTAAATTCCTGGCACTCTTTCCGCCTTCCGTCCTTGTCGTGATCGCGATCACGACTCCCGAGACAGGCAGGTTGTATTCCGCCAATCCCCTGTTATTATCCCCGGTCATGATCGGCTCGGGTGTTTCATACTGGCTCTCGATGCGCATGATCCGCAATGGATTATCGATCGAAGCCTCGATGGGATTACAACCCGGTCAGCAAGGCGAGATCCGCATGGACCGCATGGGCAGAGTCCTGTAAGTGAAAGGCATCCTGCGTTTCACGATCGCGATGCTGGCAGTCCCGTTCGTATGCGGGACTGCCTTTGTCATCGGATATGTGACCCTGGTCGCGCTCACCATTCCCCAATTGCCTCCCTGGGCGCAAAAGAGTGTGACCGATTGGATGCTGGATATCCCCCAGCATTCAGAATCGGCCGACAACGGGTCGCGGCCCCCATCCTCCGCAGCCGGCATCAGCGCCGTGCGCTGGGCAGAATATGTCGGTTCCGAGTCCAGCGTGCACGGCGTGCCGATGAAGGGACCCATTCAGCACTGGAGCACGTGGTATGACAAACCGTTGCTGGGTTGTGTCTTTCACGATCCAAGCTACGAGAGTCACAGCGGGGTTGACCTGCCTGTGAATGAAGGCACGCCGATCTACACGACCATCGCCGGCCAGGTGGTCTGGGCGGCGGAAAATGGACCGTGGGGGAATCTGGTTGTGGTCGAGAATGATGGCTACCAGGTCTGGCTGGCACACCTGAGCAGCGTTGAGGTGTCCGAGGGCGACGTCCTGGAATACGGCGACTTGATCGGGTTGAGCGGCAATACCGGCAACAGCACGGGCGGGCATTTGCATTACGGCATCAAGCACAGGACCGAGGCGGGCAGTTTCGTCTGGCTCGACCCGCGCGCCTACTTCACAGAAGACGAGATCATCCCCATCGGCTGTTCGGACTGACGCGTGACGGTCCGCATCGGAAACATCACCTTTTCAGACTGGACCAGCCTGCGCTTCGAAGACGGCTGGTCGGACACCTTTATCCTGCGCGTCTCCGCGCTGGCCTGCCTGCCTCCCTTCTATTATAAAGAACCGCTGCGCCGCATGCTGACCCAACTGGAAAAAATAAGGTCCAGCGCTTCGGTCTGGATACAGGTCGATGGCCCCGGAGAGTGGTTCGCGGCCGAAGTCCACAACGCTCTGAAAAACAGGCTTCCACTGCCATATGCCGTGACCCGCGCGGGTATCACGGTCCATTATCTGGACTTTTCATCCCCTCCCACCCTGCTGTATTCCTGTCCGCCCGCGCCACCTGTTTCAGATGAAGTTATACCAGACCTGCCGCTGTCCGAACTGCGCTGCCTGCAGGCTCTGGGCAGGATGATCAAAGGAAATGACATTGAGATCGCGGCCCTGGCCGGCCTGGATCTGGAAAAGACCAAAACTGTTCTGGCAGATCTGTCCTGCAGGGGGCTGGTCGTGTATAAAACCGGACACAGACTACATCGCCGTCTTTTCAGACCGCGGCAGAACGACCCCTTCCCGCTCTGGCACATCCTGCCGCGCGGAAGACACCTGGCCTTGCAAAGCTGGGTTGTCCCAAAAGGAGTGAGCTTTCGCACCCGACGCGAGGCGTACCTGTGGCAGATCGGGAGCAAACACCGCCGTTTAGCACGCCTCTGGACCGCCTGGCTACAATCCGCCTGGCCGCTGGCCAGGATATGGACCGGCTGGAGCGAAGTGCGCATTCCGGGTTCGCGCGTGATCCCGGATGGTTTGGCCTGGGGCCGGGCCCAGGGTTATGAAACACTTTTCTGGCTGGAAGTCGGGGATGAACATCGGAGCATTGACCAGATCACAAACGTCACAGCCTTTCGATTGAACCAGGCCGTGAAGTTTTGCGCCATAACCGGGGTCCGCCTGGTGTACACGCAGTTAAGCACACGCTGGGTTCGTCAGGCTGTCAAAAGGGGTTGCGCGAACCTGCCTCGAAACACCGCCGTGGTCCTGGCCGATTGGGGCAGGTTCGGAAAATTACCCATTCTGGAATGGGGCAGGATCACCAGTGACATGTAACGGGCGTCGGTTCTGTGTCGCGCCTCATCGCCCGACAGATTTTTGTTAGCCTGCATTTATGGGAGACGCCAGAGGCATCCTTATTTCCCCGATGGGCACTGATACGTCGTTGATGTGAAACAGGGTCCTGCACTCACTGCCCGCTTTTCTTCCACCAATCAACTCCAACCTGATGTTCCCTGGGTTGAAAACCGAGCGACTCGTATAATCCGGCGGCATGCTAATTCTCATCCGCCACCATCACAAGGGTTTCTACCTTCATGTTCTCAAACGCGTACTGTAGGCGTGAGGGTGTTTACGCTCTTGAATTTCTGGCTCTCAGATGCACCAACTGTGTGAAATCCCCATAAGATACAGGAATATCACAACTGAGGAAATTGCGACAAATATTTATACCTGATTTATAAATCAGGTATAATACAGGTATGATGAATATCACATTTTCCCGCAAAGCCACTGAGGTTATATTCCAAGATGCCATCCAGCGTGATATCACCACCGCCCGTCGCACCTCTCTTCTTCAAATTCTATGGAATGAACGCTACCTTACTCTGCGCTCAATTAATAGCCAGGGTTGAATACAGGCTTGGAAGGAATTGTTTTGGAATAGCTGCATGGGAGGATGTTTTTACCGTGATATGCGTGTGGTCAAAGGGCATTTCAGCTGCCAATTACATCTTGGATTATAGTCGTAATAGGGAACATCTTGGTTACTACCTTCGTGGACAATCGGCATTATCGCCCGAATTCCAGCAAATAGTGAAAGCTAGTGCTGCTGAAGCAGATCAGCGCCAGATTGATATTTACCACCAGCTATCTGCTGCAGCCCGCTTTCGACAGGGATGTGCCATTAGCGATACTGCCCGGAAAGGTGGTGGCCCTATCGAATCCATTTGGAAAATCCACGACTTACTCCCCAGGAAGCCAATCGCATGGCATTACAACGAGCGTACATACTATGAATGATAAACCACTAGACATTACTGATTTTCTCAAACTCATTCTTGAAGCACTCAAGGCTTCTGGAATCGAATATATGATCGGCGGTGCGATAGCTGGAGTGGGCTTGGGTGAACCACGGGCAACTCAAGACTTGGATATTGTCATTAACCTGCCCATCAAGGCGATTGGCAAGTTTTCCAAGGAACTTGAGAAAAGAAAATGCTCGTCCCAGCCGACATTATTTTGATACAATGATGGAAGACCGGGCAGACATTCCGTTGAATGCGATCCATATGTACAGCGGTCTCAAAGCGGACATATATTTGATGCGGATGGCGACACACTTCGGCAGAGCGCATTTCAAAGAAGGACAATTGTTGATTATGGTCCGCCTATTGGGAAGGTATATGTTCATTCCCGGAGGACTTGATTCCTTACAAGCTCATGTATTTGGGATTGAGTGGGCAACCCAAACATGCCCGGGATATTGCAGCGATTCTTCAAGCGAAAAAAATCAACTTGAGTTTGGGTATATCGAAGAATGGTTAACCAACTGGGATTGGGTTCTGTTTGGAGGAAATGCTAGACACCATTGTATAAAAATCCTTATTTCTATATAACCCGTTTTCAAGATGACGCCTGTTTGGGGGAAAAGTAAACTGTGTCCAATCCCCATAAGACGCATCTTGTGCCAAAATTTCGCCAGCTAGTAGGGTTGTATAGGTATTATATAACAACCAGAAACAGGATATGAACACAACCACTGAAAGAAAAACGAAATTCCAATCTTTCTAGATTGACATTTGGTTATTCGTG
>JADJNA010000025.1 GCA_016709305.1 Candidatus Villigracilis saccharophilus | reverse complement strand
GCCAATAGGCCCATGGTCAACACCATCATTGGCGGGAGCTGCGGGTAAGGCAACCAGTTATAGCGCGCCTGCAAACAAACAAGAACTAGAATTGTCAAAGTGGCAAAATGCAAGAGAACACTAATCCAATTGCATCATTGAATTGGGCCTGGACCAGACTTTTATCTTGTTGGCTCCAAAAACAGAGTTTACGCCGCTAAATAGAACCACCAGTAAGGTTCCTAGTTCAATGAGGGCGTAGTTCCCCAATTCAAAGGCGCACTTATGCGCCATAAAATGCTGGTTACCGCTACTACAATCAGTGTTGTACTTAAATCGGAGTGCGAACCAGCTCAAATGACGCCGACTAGAACGGTAAATGGCCCAGCAAAAAAATAACCTTCAGGAATTCGGGCCTTCACGATGCGCGGGACAAGGATGGCCAGCGTCCAAAAATAACATCGATGTCCGGGAAAAACGAGTGGTACCGAACGTAAAACGATCAAGCCGCATCTTATCAGGCAGAATATTTGTGAAAATAATCACCCATTAGATCCGTGCTTGAAAGTATCTTCTCTTCGTCGGTATAGGATGCTGGCGGGCTGGTAACACCAGGTCTGACGGAGAGAATTTCTTCTGCTGCGTCAATGAGCTAGGTTTCAGCAATTTTCACATCCTCGGGACGCGGTTCCACGAAGGCTCATTTCACCAATTAGCACATTCCACAGTTGGGGTAGTTCGTTGATTTTTATCACGCAGCCAGTGACCGATCGGGGTTATACGATCATCTCCTTGTGCAGTGACACTTGGACCATTGTAGCTGCGCTGGTCTTCGTACATGGTACGAAATTTTTAGTAATTTTGAACGGTTTCTGTTTCCTATTCACCCCATGCGTGGCCCCATAAAAAAATCGGACCAGGAGGATTCTTGTTTAATCAACGCAGCAACATAGAGGGAAAACCAGAAAGCAAAGAATTCCAATCAAGGACATAATGATGTTGAATGAACGTTTAATCAGATTTATCCAAATTTTTGAATGAACTGGACAATGCTGGAACCTGGCGCTTGTGCTAATTTTTTGAAGTCTTGAAGTATGTTTGTGAACTGCTCATAGATCCTTCCTTAGCATTAGAAATGAATTGCTCATAAAATTTCGCGTTTGACCTGAGTGACAGCCGTGTCGAGATCTTCCCACCGCCCTTGTATTGGTAGTTCTTTCTAAAGCGTTGATACAATTCCGACGCTTTCCAGACACGAAATAGTGTTGGTAGCGCTTTAGTTTTGCAACAGGTAAACCGTCCTTGGCTTAGATACAAGTTTGATACGAAAAATATTGCCAGGACGAGAATGCGGCGCCTCTAGAACATCTTAGAATGTTTTCAAAGATCACCCAGATATTCCGAATGATAAAATAATACCAATTCAGCATCAGGCCGATGATGCCTCCCAACATAGTATATATAATTAGAGGTCGAGGGACGAATGGGATTAGTCGACGGCGTCGCCTTTTTCTATTTGATCAATCGTCGGAGTGTTGCGTAAGTGTGCAAGTTGAACGGTTCCAGGTTATCCAACAGATTCAGATATATTTTCTGATAGCCACCCGCGTTGATTGTAATAGTTGAAGACGTAAATCGCCTCCCAAGTCACTTGAATTCAAAGCGGGTTTCAACACATACTCGAAACTAATACGAATTTGCTGATATTGAGCAAGCAGGGACTGTAATTGCGTCAGTTGAGCCCTCTTTTTCGCCAAGCTGGCTTCTTTGCTCAGCATTGATAGTATATAAGAAGCAAGCGGTCCGATCTCTGTCGTAATTTTGGAAATCTCATCCTGCAGGTTGTCAATCTGGCCGTTTACTTGCGTTCAATTGACTTTGGGTCTTTCTGTCAGAAATCTGATTAAACATTGTGTTTGAAGGGTGGAAATTGGCTTTCAACCAGAGCAATATTCTTCTTTAGATTTTCTTCGGTGAAGCATAACCTCTTGCTTGTGTATTTTGATCGATCAGAAACCTCGACCAAGCGTATTTGCAATTGCCGCAGCTCGTTGAGGATCACTATCGTCCATTATGATTTCAATCACATTGGTTGACCGCACCTGTTGGACCGAGTCAAATTCTTTCAAATTAATCTCAAATTTTAGCCGTCGTGAGGCTTCATCAATCGACCCTTGTTGATGTCTAATTGAACATTGCATCAATAATCTGCTGATTATTCATGGCTGCGAACTGCGAGTTCTGATCCGATAATCTTTACGACTAAAATTTTGGTGCTTACCTGTTAGATTGGCTGTTCAAGCCAACTGGCTATATAACCAATACCTGTCCCAAGAACGTACGGATACAATAGGAAAGCCGAATCGACGGATCGGAGATCTGCAGATAATTTTGGAGTTCCATGTTATTCCTTTCATCCGTTTACAACTACTGTTTTCGCATTAGAAAATCAAAAAAAACCAATACCCAAGGCGCAAAAGATCATCCATGCCAAATCATTTGCCACAAACTGTGACCGCTGACTCGAAAACGCCTCACGGCTTCTTATCAGGCCGGGAATAATAAGATCCTTCAGCCAGGATTTAACCGGGGTACGTGTAGTGTTCCATTTTCAATTTTCCCAAGGACCTCAATTAACGGCTCTGCTGCAAGGGCTTTCGAGCGAGCAATAAAACTATCTGGAGATTCAGCGGGTAAAACTTCGAAATCCGTTGGCCACACAGTTCACCCGCATCAATCTTTTCATTGACGTAGTAAATTACACACCCGCATTTTCTCTTGATTTGCGAGCATCCAGAAGCATGGAAGACTCTCGGTAGTGAGGCAAAATTGCGCCATGAATGTTCAAACATCCTAATTGAGGTAGTTCAATTAATGGTTTCTTAAATATTTGTGGACAGCTGACAGAGATTAACAAGTCAGTGCCAGCCTCACGGAGGTGCTGCCTGAAATTTTCAGCATTGACATCTGGCACTAATTCACACACCACCCCATACTTTTACAAACAGAAGCGATGGTTGCCCGCGCACCTTCGCCAGACCAGCCTGAGCACTAGTCCTAAGTAGCCATCGCCAAAGGTTCGATAATAGCGAAGTGCTGCCTGTATGGTGGTTTGGTTTTTGTAGAGCGGTGGAACGACACAGACTGTCAGTGTCTCTCGGCCATATTTACCTACACGCTCTCATAAAGAGCAGGCAGGTGGATCGGATTGTCGGTGAGAAATGCAAATTTCATTTTGATCCCTCCAGGTCTCCAATACTTGATCAAAACGTCAAAAGGGTAACCTTTGGAAAAGATTGTATATTTTCGTTCCTGGATGTTCTTCCAAGTCCCTGAGTGAACAGGAAAGCTTTTGATACTTTCATTCGATGGTATTCATCCAAATCGTAGGCGTTAAACTCGTAAGGATGGCAATACAAAATTACAGGCTGCCTGGTCATTATTGACTGCAAAAAACCGCTCGAGGACGAGCCGGGATAAGGCGAAAATAGCCCCACCCTCCACTGGAATTCGGAATTTTGCCTGATGCCCATATTGCAACAGGAACCTCCATAATGCTTGTGCCACTCGGCGAGTGAACCCAGTGTGGGACTGTGGGATACCCCGAGATACCATAGCGATGAGTTCTCATTGGAAAAATTGATGAATCAACTTTCGAAACCTGTTTCCAACCCCAATATTTCCAGCGCCCGTATATTTTCACGATCCATTGTGGTCAGGAGCCCGAAATGCAGTTACTCCTGCACCACAAGCATCCTCAACGGTTTTCGCGCCAATTCCAATTCAATCTGTAACTCTTTCCTATCCATTTTATTTAGGGGACGGTGACTGTAACCGTTGGGTTGTATTTCATGACCCTCGCGACAAGCTGTTGTGACTAAATGTGGAAATGTTTCCGCAACGCGCCCCTTGCACAAAAAGAATGTTCCTTTGACAATACGGCGATCAAGAATTGCCAATATTCTTTCTGTATTTCTTACAACCCGTTCTGTGATAGGTGCGTCAAAATCAACGCTAGATTGATACCAATCTTCAACATCACACAGTAAATGCACACAATGGATGTCCACTTAGCGGACCAGCCGTCATATCTATTGCATTGGTGAACAATATCCTGATAAACATCATATTTTCTTTACCTCATAATTTTCTGTGGCTCGTTAGTAGGGAAGATGATCAAAAGCCAATCTGAACCGTACCATAAGATTCCTTACGGCGTAAGTTAAGCTTGGCTTAAATTTCCACCGTAATATTTCTTTCAATAGTTCTAAATAAAGAGATTCAATTTTTTAATCATGCCTTCGCTGGAATACTGCTGGCATATCGCTTTGCAGCAACGCCCATCTGATCACATAGTTTTCATCGTTGAGTAAGTTAAATTCGATCAAGCCATTTCCTGCGGTTGATGTAGGAGTCACTAAATAACCTGTTTTCCCAATGGTAATCACATCTCGAGCGCCATCAACATCATTCGCCATGCTGATCAGCTTGCCTGCAACTGCTATGACTCTGAAACACAACGGGCAAACCTTCCTCACAAAGAACTCAACGCAATAATACAAGGATTTGATAAAATTTTGTTAATGTCATTTCTATAACCTAACAGGAAAATTTCCGACAAGGTTAAGCCTTTGATCAAGTTTCGCCATTCAGGGCGCAGAACTTATCGCCCGCGAGCGACAAATTGAACTTTGGGATATTTTTCACCACCATTGCCGCGTCCGAATAAAATCCAACGGGGTTTTTTGTTTAACAAGAGCTTTCCAATCTGGCCAATAATCTGCATTCCGGATCCAACCCAATTCCAAGCAAACCGCCCGTCGATCAACTTGCTGCTGAAAATTTTCTATTACTTCCGTTAAGATCAAAGTAACGACCTTTGCATATTTTATGGCAAGTCCCTTTTCTATGTTTGGCTCGGATACGGCAACCAGACGGTTAGAAATGCCACAAACTCTCCTGAACCAACGTATAATAACTGCGTAATTTTCGACATAACATTCTGTAATCCCGACCATGCACATGGTGGATGGATCACTGGAACTTGTGTTGAGTCCCGCTGTAAATCGTCCAGCTGTTCTCGAGTAGCGTTGTTCGTATGAATCAGTACCGGTACTTTCCTGTCGTCGGGTATAAAGTTCTGCGCCGGAACGCAAGATATGCCATGGACTTATATAAGTCACCACACGGAATTATTACCAAGGGAACTCCTCGCTCGTTTGCCTGATAAGTCAAGTCAACTCTCCTGAGCAGGAACAGGACCTGCAGCCAAATGCACCTCAAAATGCGGGTGACTATTCAAATAGCTCGCAATATCCAGGATTACATTCATATCACCCCTGATTGTCAAACGAGTAGCTACCAGCAACACTGAATTTTCCTGTTCAGGCTTGATAAGCTATCGAAAGCATCTGTTTGCTGATTGTGATCCATAATCTCCTTGCTGAAGCAGCCGGACGCGAGAGGATTGCTTAGCGAAGGAGAAGACTGTTGAGGGGTGTGGCAATGGCTTATAAATTACTCAAATATTCTTTTGATTCGAGAACTGTCGTATCAAGAGGTTGATCCGTGTTGATCTTATAAACTGGCGCATTCCTACATTCCAGGTTGGAGGCAAGGGAGTGTCGATACCGCACATAATCCTCAGGTCTTCTTTGCCGCGTTCTTATTTCTTGAAGCAGCGCAACTTCAATGGGGACAAGCAAGGAGATAACCATGTCTGGTGCCGTGATCTCCTGATACAAACGTTTTTCAGTGCGAGCAGCCAGGAGTGTATTGGATAGCGTTTGAGTCGATCACAAACTGTTGGAGTTGTAGGCTCGTCCAGGCTCTTCTGACATGGATGGGTACCGATCGCATAAGACGATATTTCCATTTGCAGCTTGGGCAAAGGCCCGACTCAGCAAAGCCCGACGATCGTAGGCAAGAAAACTGACCGAATCGCAGAAATCAGTGGGTAGACGTCTGAAGATTTCTGAGATTGCCCAGTAGGCAAGGGGGTTTGTACTTTGCTTGGTCTATTTTCGAAGTGGTAGAAGCAACAGCGGCAAAAGTACATTAGGAAGCATGGTCAATGGGGGGACTTGGGTTTGCTCATGGCCGTGATTTGTCCGATAACAAAATGCTCGCCCAGCCAGTGTTTGCTCTCGGTGAGGAGTGTAGATTTTCCTGTCGCTTCCGCCGACAAATGCAATGACGGCCCCCAGACTGAAGAACCATACCCCTTTGGAATGAGTTAACCTCGCTATAATGCCATGAGGGGAGAATTTTGTATCCCACTCAACCAAGCCTGAATCCGGGAGTTTCTGGCATAGATACTGAGTTGAGAGCGTAATGAAGGCCGAGGCTGATGCGACGAGGTAGGGATGCCAAGCAAGTGAACGCGCCGATACATTCAGAGAATAATCTGGTATCACAGAAGGCAGCCAGTCTGGTAAAAAAACCGAATCGTTTCATCCTTTGAGTCGGCTTCAAAGAGCCATTCGACTTTCGCCGCACCCCTTCCAATCTCTGCCAGCATGAAAAGTTCGACAAGTGGAGTATGTTTCAACATCATGCGGATGGTGAAAATAAACAGTTCTGCACCTTTTTACAGGTACCTGAACTTGAATCTTTTTCACGAACATTTTGTAACAACATTTCTTCAAGGGGCAAATGAAGATTTTTTGACAGATTTTTCACCCGTGATGACACGGTAATACGCGCGCACAGAACAAGAATTCCAGTTTCCTGGTCCAGGGCAAAATAATGTTCTACAGCAGGGAAAGGTGCATCTCCCTGAATGCCGCAGGGACGGAATTCCAACCGACTCATTAGCAATCTAAATGAATCGCCATCCTTTCGATGGATGAGGAAATCGACATCTGTCTGGCCTGCCAGAACTTTGGGAAAGCGCCGAATTGCTTTTCCAGTGACAGTACCTTATTCCATTTGTGCTGAGTTTTTCAATTAGTTGTTGAAGTTTGTTTAGCATTTTGGTTTCAATGGTTTGGCTACTTTGATTTATTTGGGTTTTATTGGTTGGCGACTTCGATCTAGAATTGATTGATATACACTGTCTATAACCTGATCGAATCCTGGTTCAGCAATATCGAGACTTTCCACAACCAAAAGCCGGGGAAGAATATTTTCAGCTTGTGTGAGTTGATCAAACATGGCAACAGCACGTTTAAGATATTCCTCCATCCGTGCCTGATTCTTAAGTCGACCTCGCGCGGCGGATCTGTGCGCCGAAGAGTGCGTTCCATGAGGGTATCTACAGAAGCTCGGATATATACAACGAGATCCGGCAGTGGGAGTAAATCGGTGAACCGAGTAATTTCTTCAGGAGTATAGGTGTTTCCAGCAGGGACAAACATGTGTGCCGCAAGAATCGGCCCTTCATCCACGAGAATGACCTGATCTTTGCCAAGGTGTTTTGTAATTTCATACCTCCCGATTTTGCGTACGAGACTGCGAAGGTTATGGATTGTTTGCATCGAAAAACCGGTGTTGCGCCAAAATATCTTCACAGTATGGCCAATGAATTTATTATGTCTGTGCAACGCGAGAATGAAAACAGGCAGACTGACAAATTCCATTACCAGGTTCTGCAAAGTTGGGTTTGTCACGCCTCGAAGGCCAAGCAGGCCTGTCGCCAGATCGATGGATGTAGTAACTCGACCTGTTTTCGTCAGGCAGCGATGCACTTCACTGATCAACGTTGTTTTCCCGGAGCCCGTAGAGCCGATGAATTCTACAATCATCCCGCCTCCACAAATGAAGGATCATGGTGATCTGTGGAGGGCGATGATTTTTCTGGAGACTGGAGCATTTCACTCCCCAGTTCTACCCGAGCAATCATCGTCTTGACCGATGGGGGCAACATCATCCTAATGAGAGTGGCTTCTTGCAGCGCCAGCCCCAGCCATACAGTACGGAAATGGAAAATTTGATGAGCGTTTGATTCGAGAAAAGCGCCAACAAGCATAGCCAGGAAAATGACACTAACGGGTCGCGCTGCATCACCGATTTTTTTTGTTGCAGCAGTATTTTGACTGCACTGTTCAATGCTTCGCCAGCTAATAGCACCAATCCCAGTAATCCGATCACACCACGCCCACACCAAATTCGAGAGAAAGTCATTGTGCAGCGTTTTGTTTTCCAGGAAATCCGATAGTTGTTTGGGCCTACTCCCAAGATGGATTTTTGGGAAAACAAGATCCGGAGCCACTCCCCATAGACCCAATCGCTCTCCCGCTGTGGGAGCCGCACGGTCAGTGGTAAGATGCTCAAGGCGGGCCAGAAGCATCAGGGAATTGACTAAGGGTGAATAAAACAACCTGCCGCAAGGGTCAAGACAGCAGCCAACCAGACTAGGAATTTCAGATGACCGCCCATGAGCAAAGAACAATCACGGCAACTACTGATGCACCTAGCAGAGCAGAAAGCGCACCGAGCGACGCCGTAGCAAGTATGTTTAACAGTAGAATCATTCCCAGAAGCAAGGACAATTCACGCCGAAAACCCGCTAGCAGCAGGGCACAAACCCCATCACCTGAAATAAGGCGGCCCAAACCGATTCTCGAACAATCCAGCCGGCCCGGCCGAGAAACCGCTATCTACATTTCCAATACTTCCCAAAATAGAGATCATGAACCCATAAAAGTTGGCGATACGAACTCAGCTACTAGCATGACCCCATGTAGCACAACTACCATAGTCCAGACGAGCAATACACGGCGCAGGAGGCTGGATTCCAAGCTGGCAAAAACCGCAGTCAGAGTAACGAACCAAATATAGAGGTAAACCTCTTTAGCGATAAAGACAATACTAGCCAACGGGTCAAAGGAGAAGAAAGTGCCAATGAAACTACCCAGCAGGATAAACCACATCCCTAAAACGTAAGGAAATCGTACGGGTTGGCGTATGCGGATAAGATACCACCAACATATTGGGAGGAAAAGTAAACTCCAAAAGTCAACCAGACTCAAGTTTGAGGGAAGCTTAAGAAACTGTTCTACAGACAAGATAACCGTACCTAGCACATATATAGCGACAATCAATCTCAGCATCGTAGTTAGGCGGCTGGGTGGCCGGGCGGCGGTTAGAAGGTTTAGAGGGGATTGTTGCGATTCCATTATAGTTACCTGTTTACAACCATTTGACGAATGAGCTCAAGACTGGAACGATCCACCCACACAACAATCAAGCTGTAAAGCAGAACTGAGATTCCTCCCAACAGCCAGATAGTGTCGGTATGAAGCAGCAATGAGATGGTCAGAATTGTTGCCGCGCCCAAGCCAGGCCCTATAAAACCCCGCCAAGCTAACATTTCGTGTGCTTCAGCTCGCAAGTACCAGACATACATGGCGCACATCATGCACTCTGTGATCAATGTGGCATACACCGCACCCATCATCTGATAAGCAGGAATCAGAATAAAATTAAGTAGTAGGTTCGTCAAAGCAGCGATGAAAACCGCCAGCCCGCTTACCTTCCCGGTTACTGGCACTTAAAGCCACCTCCAGCGAAGTATCTATGAACCGCAAAGGAATAATCAGCGCCAGCCACTTCACGGCCTGAATGGCGGCAACAAACTTGCTGCCATAAATCAATACGACAATACTATCGCCAAAAGCCCACAATAAAGCGGCTATCAAGGTGCCCGGTATGACAAGCAAGCGAACCGTTCTACCCGTATACCGTTGGAGAGATTGCTTATCCTTTGCAAACTCGGAGGATAAAAATGGATAGAGGGCAATATTCAAAGTTCTAGCTACAATATTCAGACGCATAGTCAGGTTATTCGCTGCCTCATATAGACCAACTATCGCACTGGTAGCCATATAGGATAAAAAAACAACATCAATACGTATATACACAGTCGACAAGCCATTAGTGATAGCAAAAGGAAATCCCGCCTTTAATAACGACGACCACAGCCTCTTATCTATTGTTGGGTGTAACTTGCCGAAACGAGTCCTATAAATCCAGAAGCCAGCCGCCAGCGAGATAATCCGGGAGGCCAGATAAGCAACCATAAGCGCGTCAATGGCCGCCCTGAGAGGCACAGTCAGGAGAGCCAGCACCAAAAACCCACCCTCCATAACAACGATGATTGCCGCACTCCATTCCATCACTTCCGCCGCGAAACGAGGCCTCTACCATGGTAGCCATGGCTTCTATCCCCAAGGCTAACCCAGCCAGCACAAAGGCTCGAAACAAAATACTAGGATAATTCAGTAATACCCCAACGGCTAACATTAATCCGATGGCAACAGCTTAAAGAACGGTGGTCAATCCTAAGGCAGCAGTAACCAGGCTGTCAACTTGCTCTGGATTCTCTCGGCGTCGGGCAATCTCGCGGATCAATAGCGACGGCAGACCGAAACGGGCAAGTGATGAAAACAACCCAGTGAAGGCGATCGTAGTGGCATACTGGCCAAGCAACTCAGCGCTAGCCAGGCGAGCCAGATACACTGGGATGAAGAATGCAGTCAGACTTTGCAACCCATAAGCGACAGTCTGAAAAGCCGAATTTTTCGCAATCCGCTTAAAGTGACTCATAAGAGGCCGCTACTAGTCTTATCTTATCTGATTGGTTTGCGAAACCTTTTGCCCAGCTTATGCTGGAGGTCAGCAAAAAGGTCGGGTTCTGCATCCTTTTTAGCCAGGTGGCATTCGCTAAAATTGGCGTGGATTTAACCAGTTTCATGTGTGAGTAATCGTATGACAATTCAGCCTCAATTTCTTCATCATATCTTTAAGAATAATAGTTCGGACCGTAGTCGTTACAACTCGATATAGTTTTCCCCGGGCGCCGGCATCAATTCCGGTTATTGCGTCCAGCATAACGCGGTCAATACGGTGGGTATCGTTATCTATTCTGGGGATGTTGACTATTTAAATTCCATCAGTCCACAAAGTCAAGCCACCATTATTTGCGGCTATGGATGGAGATTGAGGTTGTCGCCCACAATCAAGCTTATTTATCACTTAACTTGCGGCTGATAATTTAATATCCGATCTTCAAGATCAACTGCGGCGGCTGGCTACCTTCGTGTGTCGAGAACGAAATAGCGTCGGTACTGGTCATCACAAGCACAAAACTATAACTTCCATCCCCCGTCATAAGCGCTGTGACATTGTATTCAACCCAAACACCCGTCGCAATTGCACCTTTATCATCCAACCCGGCACTCGTGCGCGCAGGCCGTGTATTCCAGGTAATTCCAGTTTCAGTCCAGTTGTTGGTTGTTGCGTACACAGCCGGCCCATCCACTGTGGAAGATGTGGAATATACTCGTAAAGTGGCACTCTGTACCGGTTCTGAGACACCACTTACAGTAAACATTAAATGACCTTCATAATTCTCATTAGTTCCACTATCAACCCACAGTTGCACATTCATGCCATAATTTGAGGTAGGGCTAGCATCTCGAACATAAGAATCCGCACTGGCAATAAATGTGAGGGTAGATCCACCAGCCCCAGTAGTAGGTGTTGCAGTAAAAGTTGCTGTTGGTAATAATGTAGCTGTTGCGGTTGGAGGCAATGGTGTATTGCTCGGTGTGAAAGTAATTGTAGGTGTCTGGGAGGGACCTGCCGTAGGTGTATTAGTAAATGTAGCGGTTGGTGTATTTACAGGGGTATTGGTTGGCGTAAATGTAGGTGTAGGAGAAAGTGTAGTAGTGGGAATCAATGTACTTGTCGGTGTGGCTGTCGGAGTAGCTGTAAATGCTCCACTTACAGGCTGAAATTCATAAGCACCACGATCATCATAAGTTCGCAAACCGTCACCAGTGTTCACCGTGGCCAGATCATCTATTCGGGCATTTCCATCGAGGTCGAGAAGAGGTTCATTGGGAGCACCCGCATTGGCGCTATCAATCACGGGTGACCCGGCTTTCACATGGTAATCGCCAACTGCTAAAACAGGTGGACGCCCCGCAGGTGGAACTGGTGCAATAAATAACGGGTTGGCTTGCAATCCATGCACTTCCTGCGTGGGAACTGCGGCTTTGAACGCTGCCAATGTTGAATAGCTAACGCCTTTCCATTGAATCTGGACAGTCCCGGAGCTTGTCAGATAGACGAGGTTGTAATCAATTATTGTGCCAGACACAGAACGGGCGTCAACGCGAATATTGGATTTCTGACCAGTGATCGGGGCGATGCCATTGTCAACACTGATGTTATTCATAACTTTTGCACCGCTCGAACCGGGCGCCCCGCTGCCTTCAAGATTAATACCAGAGGTATGATTGCCTTGGACCGTATTGCCAATCACCATATTGTAGGGTGAATTCAAAAAGTCAATACCGTGATCGCCATTACCGTAAGTGAGATTGCCGATTATAAAATTGTTGTGGGTATTAGAATAGAACTGCAGCCCTGTGTCTTCGTTGGCATAAGTGATGTTTTGAATAATTATGTTGTTGTAGCTGCCACTGCCATTGACGTGGATCCCGGTCGCATTGCGCTGCCATTGCTCTGCATTGGCGAATGAAATGTTGTTGCTAACTGTATTATTGACAGCGCCAGTCGTCAACCGAATACCATCCTGAGTATTATGATCTGTGGTGTTTCCAGTGATCAGGGAGTCAATTGTCCCAGTAAGGTAAATTCCAGCCCGAGTGGAACCTGATTTCGGTTTTCCGGAGTAACTAATATGGTTATTTGAGATGGTGATATGGTTTGAACCACTCACATAAATCCCATTATCTGCAGTACCAGTAACTGCGAAGCCATTGATAATGATGTAACTCTTGGTGGATATTCGGAAGGCGTTGCCTCCACTTGCCAAACCGTTTCCAGACACGGTAACGCCCGGCGCAGCAGCATAGGTAATCGGAAGGCCAACACTGCCAGATTTTGGTACAGTTACGGTTTCGGCATAACTACCAGCCAGAACCTGCACAGTATCCCCGGCGGACACCGCACTGGCCCCCCTGCCGATCTTGCAGAAAGGCAGAGCGACCGTTGTGCCAGATCCTATATCAGAGCAGGATCTGTTAGTATTATCCACATAGTAAGTAGTACCCGCAGCTAAAACACTTGCAGGGCTCTTCCCCACCAGTGAGCATGCAAGGACTAGAATCATAATAATGATCCTGCTATTGGTTCGCACACGGTTAAAGTTTGCTTTACTAAACTTTATATTTAGGGAACGAAAGTAATTGATCATGGTGACCTCAGAAGTATATTAGATGCATCTTTTTAGGCATACGGAATAAACTTAATTTCAACTTTGATCGCACATACGATCCTTGTTTTGAGTATGCTCCGCCCTACTCACAATTAGCTATTGACAGACTTCTCCCAAATAGTTCCGCCCTACCCTAAACAACCACCCTGTCTGGATTAGTTAAAGAATATAATGACATTTCGCTAAAGTCTTTTGCCATAGAGAACCCAAAGAAACTCTGTGGCTTAATTGTTATTACTTATACAAGAGATCAAAGTAATACAACTTGCAGGCAGCTCAACAGGAATCAGCCGATTATCCAGTAATGACAACAGAATACGTACCCGATCCGTCCCAGACAAGTGGGCATCAAAAACTCCTTCATAACCTATAAAGGCACCAGTATTAATAGCGATATTGTCGTCTTTAAATAATGGAATAACATTTTCCTCTGAATCTCTTTCCAAATTCTCAATCCGCTGTTTGATCGCATTAATCAAACTCCCTGAAACAAAAGCAGGCTCATCTCCAAATGATACAAGTCCAACTCCACCAGGCACCCATTCGACAGCAGACCTGCCTATCAAATCCAAGTCAACACGAACAAATAAATAGCCGGGAAAATAGGGCTGTACCTGTCGAGCACGAGGATTAACCGTTTGGACCTTGATACAAGGATAATAAGTCTCAAAGTTTCGCAGGCAGAACTGTTTCCAAAGCAGTTCTTCATTTCTTGGTTTACTATGGGCAACATACCACTTTTTCATTGATATCAAATTCCGTTGATGTTTGCTTCATTATGACATCAGTTCATAATTTTATACTGGAGCGCATCTGCTAACTAAAGTTAGATTAATGCCAATCTGCGGTCTGGTAATTTAATTATTGATTCGAGTAGTTTGCATCCTTCAATTTCATGAACGTGTAATAATGATCTACAACTAGTAATTCCTTGAACTTCTTATTTTGGTAAAAGACTTCCTGTCCCTACTTTCAATACATCGGCCGCCTTGCGAAGATTGCTTAGCGACATATCGTTATCGTTAAAATTCTCAAAGTTTTCATATTCACCCCGCCAAATTTTTGTAGCGGTAGGTTCACTGCAGCCTCGTTTTCGCATTTCCCCGACAAATTCATCAAATGACATATTTATCTTTTTAGCCAATTGTTGAGTAACACTACCGATACCGGTTGACATATTTATGTCTTCACTTAATGGTTGGGTAATATTGTTCATCTTGTTCCTTGTATAGCAACATCAAAGAATTTGTGAATTGAAATAGAAATTAAAAAGTATGTGTATATCAAGTTTTATTTCGAAAGCAAATTGAAAATAGATATATATACTTTACCCCCATATATCTTTTTGAATCTTTGATCTTTTTTTGAATTATTTTGAGATAAATCAGGCCTGCTTTATCTCACGAATTACGTTATTCCCCGTTGTTCAATCCTATATGCTCATGAAACGTTATTGCCCTTACGCGGCTCAAACCAATATCCCCGCCCCCAAAGTGTACGAATATATTGATGTCCATTCTTACCATCCTTCAATTTTTTCCTTAGATAATAGATATAAAGGGACGATTCGGATGGGCCGCTAGTATACATTTCTCCCCATGCCTCTCGCACCAGTTCGCGGTGAGATAAGGTTTTTCCCTGCTCACGCACAAGACATGCCAGCAAGTCATATTCTTTGGGGAAAGTTCCACGATATTCCCATTAAGTTTTACGGCCTTGGCCGAAAGGTTAATTTCCAAAACAGGATCTATGTATGCTGTAATATAGGATGCTTCATCGGAGTTTTGAGTATTCGAGCGCCTGAGCAAGGCGCGCACACGTGCCTCGAGTTCAATCTTACTGAAGGGTTTTCTAAGATAGTCATCCGCTCCCATATTGAAACCGTGCAGCATATCGTGTTCATGAATACGGGCGGTTAACATCATGATCGGAAAACTGGAAAACTCGCGCAGACGGGAACAAACCTCAAAACCATCCATATGAGGCATACTTATATCGAGAATAACCAAATCCGGATGAATTGCATATGCCTGCCTTAACCCCTCTTCCCCCGAGGATGCCTGATATACATCAAACTCAGGCGACTTAAGGATCACCTCAACCAATTTTCGCAGATCAGGATCATCATCAATTATAAGTATTTTTTTGCTCAACTGAATACCCTCCAATGAAATAACCAGCACCCATTTTGCGTCTCAAATTTAATCAATACAAGAAATAAGTTGCTTGATCGTATTAGAATACTTGACATATAAGTTACTCTTTAATTACTTTATCATATAAAGGTTTGATTTTCAAGCACACTATAAGGCTTCTTAAAGATCCACGAAGGAGCGGTCGGTAAGT
Source organism: Candidatus Villigracilis saccharophilus (assembly GCA_016709305.1). Taxonomy (GTDB): domain Bacteria; phylum Chloroflexota; class Anaerolineae; order Anaerolineales; family Villigracilaceae; genus Villigracilis; species Villigracilis saccharophilus. The sequence goes on along the minus strand of JADJNA010000025.1, from coordinate 38,860 downwards.
TAAAGTATAACGTTTTTTCCTTACTCTTGTGATGGTTGTGCTGGCTGGCTCCTCCGTTAGATTTTTTTGAATTCTAGACAGGAAATTCATCAGACGATAGCTCTTTTCTGTCCAAGTTGGGTTTATTTTTCAACATAACACACAGAGATCATCTGGATTTTTATGGCAAACACCCCCGGTCCATGATCATAGGCATTTAGAGCAGACTTGCCATGCAAATTTCGCAAACCTCATTTGCCTGAGGCGTTCAATACGGCGTCTTCAAATCCTTGATGCCAAAGCCATTGCCACTACTGAAAAGTGTGCAGCATTTTTTATCACGATCTCGAATCAGATACTTCGTCCTTTTCTCCTACGGAGTGGCTTCTCTCAATTGTTATGCAGTCCATTCATCAGTCGGGAATTTTGTGACCGATCCGCCGCGTTTTCAGTTCCATCACAACAAGGATATGCCATGTTCGAAATAATCAATCAACATAACGCTAAAGTCGCATGTCCAGATGCCACTTGCTTGATTCTTCAAAGATTTGTCCTATGATTGATAGCCTTCATTATTTACGAATCCCTTTTTGAAGTTTATGGCTGTGAGGCTGGGACTGCTCCCCCATTGCAGTATGGATTGCGCCACCCATAACAGCAAGGGCACGAGAGTGAATCTGAGCGGTTACTGATCCCTCGTCAAGTGGCATGCCATCGGCCAGCACTGGCATTGGCGGGTTGGAACGGATCGTCAGCCGCTTGACGCGGTAATGCTTGATGCGGGCATCCTCTACTGCGCCACCCGTGGACTGTACAGCATAAGAAATCAGATCCAACTTGCTCATATCTGAAAAAACGAATACATCCAAAAGATTGTCATTCCAAGATACATCGGGGGATATCTGAAAACGCGGCCCAATATATGGCATATTGGCAATTAACACCATGTACGCACTCATATCAACCCGCTTACGTCCTTCAAGAATCATTCGCAGGCGGGAAGGTGTTGAAGAGACAACAGTGGATAAAAGATTCCCAATCTGCGTCAGATCGCCATGTTGGACGCTATCTGCAAACGGATATATGTCGGACAAAAGCCCCAATGTTGCATCTTCTAGAAACCAACGGCGGGTATGGCCGCTGCGCACACTTCCAACATCAATCTTTAGCCGACGACCCTCGCGCAGAAGCGCAACCGCCCCTGGAATCGTATCAGGAATCCCTAGGTTAAAAGCCAAATTATTTCGTGTGCCAATGGGGATAATGCCAAGAGTGGCAGAACTGCCTATCATGACTCCCATGACACTATCAATAGTTCCATCACCGCCTGCTACAACGATCAGATTTATACCTCCCTTGATCGCGCTTCGCACTACAGGTTCAACCTGGCTGTTTGGATGCACCATATAAACCTCAGGCAAAATATTGCAATTCTGCATCTCAGTCAGGATGTCGGCAAGTTGACGCGGGGATTCATCCGACTGACCCGCGATAGCATTAAAGATGAGTTTGGCACGGAGTGGACGGTGTGAAGCTGTTTTTTTGGGCATATTTGTTTCCTTTATGAATCCATCATACAGCAATCGTTCATCATTCGCATCCATCGGCTGGGGGATACCCGTCTCCATCAGTTGGACGAGGGAGTATTGCGCCTCTTTTTCCATAGCCATCGAAATCTCCCCAAGTGGCGGAGACAAATACTCCCTGTCTGATGGATGCGGCTGGGAAGTGTTTGCTATATGATGAGTTTAGAACAAATCACTCAAACAAGGAGAAATATCATGTTGTACACCATCATCGTAATTCTAATCATCCTATGGTTGCTCGGCTTTTTAGGCTCGAACATAAGCCCAAGTTTTCCGAAAACGGGCGGGTGGATCCACACTCTGGTTGTACTTGCCGTCATCCTTATCATTTTGAATCTGTTAGGGATCATTTAGCTTCGCACTTCTTTGAAAACAAGAGGCAGCCTATCAAGCTGCCTCTTCATACAAAAGAACAGCGTTCTCGAAACGAGGTATCTGTGATTAATCGCAGCCGGGCCCGGGGATATATAACCTTGATCGTTGTGGCGACCATATTTGCGTTCAGCCTTTCAGTAGATTTAACTCCTGCCAGGGCTGGCACAATTCTCGCAGCAGATTTATGCGGGCAGGGTTCCGCCCCAGATTACGGATTCACTTACGACCTACAGCAGATGCATTGGACCGTGGATTGGCAGGGTCATGTCTCGGAGAACACTGTGACCGAGGTGGACGCGATTCTTGACCAGCTGGATAGTGACTCCATTGCACAGACGATGATTCTCATCCAATCAGAGGAGCAGGTTGGCAACCGCGTCAACTGTGCCGTTCATTTTCTGCGTTACATGCGGCTTGGGTTGCCGGATGGTGAACGTAAGGATAACGGTTTTGTATTTTTGATCGTTGTTGAACCCAATAATATTGATGTTCATTACGGTGTGGGCTTGGGTTTGCCTGCACTAACCGCTTCTGAATTGACATCCTTAAACCGTGTTGCCGAAGATACTTACCAAACTACAAAGAGCCTTGACCAGGCGCTATTGACTCTGATACAGGAATTTGACAAAGTTGCTCGCAGTAACTACTCACCGCTGATATCCCCTGATCCGACCCAGGAGATAATTAACCTGCCAGCGCTGCCTTCCGGCCCGCTCGGCATTTTGTCCATCTGCGGATTGTTGTGCATTGGCGTTCCTTTTTTACTATTTTTGATGTGGATGCTCCCCAAGTTGGCCCGTAGTGGTATCAACTTCAATCCGTACGGTTCGGGTTCACGCGGATCAGGATTCCCGCTAGGCGGGGGCAGGAGCAGTCCTAGGTCGCGTGGCGGCAGCGGAAGCGGTCGCTCAGGGCGCGGCAATTAAACAATAAGGAGTTTTAGATATGAAACACTATTTCAAACAGATCATTTCTATTTTTGTGGCAGTTACCGTATTCGTCGGACTAACCGGCTGCGGGGTTGACAAGTCAGGCACGACGGAATACGACGAGCTGGTTGCGTTGGTGCAGGGCGTGCAGGCTGCGGCATCCAATTTTCAACTGGTGACAGATACGCAGTACGCCAAGATCCAGGCAAAAACGCAGATCACTAAAGATTACTACGATGCGGTCAGCGATAGCGGTGAGGTATGGACCGGAAATTTCCGCTCGCAAGCGGATGCGCTAACTGAGTTGTTGAAAAATTATCGTGATGAAAATGGCCAACCCTTGGATCCAACCAAACTAAATTTGGATGATCTGCAAGGCAAGAATGCGTTGCCCAGTGACATCGGCCAGGGTTTCTCGCTTTATGTCAATGCCATTACTCAAGCCCCACCACCTGTGCCAGATGCTCAAGTTACTCTGGCGTTGGGTGATACGGTTGATGAGGCCATGAACACCATTCAACTGGCTGGCACGGATTGGAATGATGCCGTCAAAGCCTACAATACTCGTCGGGCACAAATCAAGGGCGAGATCGTAGCGCGCGTTTCTGCATATTTCGGTTTCGACCTGCCGCTGACCTTTCCTTATTATCAAGGCGGTAATGCCGGTCAACCCATCCAGAATCCGCTCGCAACACCATAGACGTAGTCGAAACGGTTTATGTACATGGAAAATAATATGTTATCTGGGAATGTTATTGAAGCGCAGAACTTAACCAGAACGTTTGGTGAAAATATTGCTGTCCAATCTCTGAATCTACAATTGCCGCGTGGAACTATTTTTGGATTCGTTGGTCCGAGCGGTTGTGGAAAAACAACAACCGTCCGCATGTTGACAGGGTTTTATAAGCCAACCTCCGGCACATTGAGTGTCCTGGGTAAAGCGCCCACTGAATTTTCGAAATCAGACCGCGAAAAAATAGGTTATCTGACCCAGCAATTTGTCTTATATCCGGATCTAACTGTTTGGGAAAACTTAAATTTTGCCGCTTCCTTTTATGGTGTCGGCATTTTTCGGCGAAAGCGTTTAAATAAATTGCTAGATTTTGTAGAGTTGGCAGGCGACAAGGGTAAATTGGCGCGGGACCTTTCTGGCGGGATGAAGAGACGCCTCAGCCTCGCGGCCGCATTGGTCCACAATCCGGAGTTGATCTTTCTGGATGAGCCTACCGCCGGGATTGACCCGCTCCTGCGGCGGAAGTTTTGGGATTATTTTAAGGAACTACAGGCAGAAGGCCATACTCTTTTTATCACCACGCAATATGTGGGCGAAGCTGCATATTGCGACCTGGTCGGAGTTATGTACGAAGGAAGATTGCTGACGATCAAGACCCCGGATGAACTGCGCAAGAAAGCCTATGGTGGAGATGTGATAGGGATCAGAACCAATGAAGAGATCAGGTTTGAACACAGGCGGCAATTGGAAAGCATGTCTTTCGTTCGCGGCAAGGTAAAAATTGTCAGTGACCAGGAGATCGAGGTCATTGTAGATGATGCAGGCACTGCCATTTCATTGCTGCTGGAATGGTCTCAGGCACAAAAATTGACCGTGGCAATGATGGAGCAAAAATCTCCTTCCTTTGATGATGTGTTTATAAAATTGATCGAAACGGAGATCACAAATGATTAGATTCTTCAAATCCTTAATCCGAATTTCTTCATTCATAAGCAAGGAGCTGACAGAGATTTTTCGCCAGCCCAGACTCATTTTGACTCTCGTATTAGGTCCGTTTTTAATCATGTTTTTATTCGGGCTGGCATATCCTGACCAGAACCGAACTTTGAGAACAACGATCGTAGTCCCAGATCCAAATTCTTTTCAGAAAGAGATCGCTACATTTACCGAATCCTTAAATCGTCGCTAGTTGATTATGTAACAGTGACTGATAAAGAACAGGCGCTGGCGAAACTAGCCCTCAACCAGACAGACATGGTGATCGTCGTACCGGATGTTCCATTGGAAACAATCCAAAGCAATCAGCAGGCTGAGTTTCTTGTTTATCATAATGAAGTCGACCCATTCCAAGTCGGATATATTCAGTCTGTAGCAAGAGCATATGTAGATGAAATCAATAGTCAATTTTTGCAGTCCATGGTCGAACAGCAACAAGCCGACTCTGACTCCTTGCAAAGCAATTTGAAAACCGCGATCGTAAAGACACAGGCGCTCCAACAAGCCATTCCAACGGGGGACGGCAATGCCCAAGCTGCAATTATCGAGAAAGATCTGACTGCCCTTTATGAAAAACTAACCACATTTCGTTCTTTGGCTTCTGGTATTATGGTCCGCCCATTCTCCGCAAAGATCTTCGGGCTATCTGATATCCAATTGACTGTCACCGGGTTCTTTGCTCCAGCAGTGATCGTTCTGCTCCTGCAGCACTTCTCCATAACCTTTGCATCCCTGTCCATTGTTCGAGAAACGCGTTCCGGGATCATGGAATTGTTCAGAGTATCTCCCATTACAGCTTTTGAAACTTTAGCGGGGAAATATCTTAGTTATCTGTTCTTTGAAATAATACTAGCCGGCATAATTACCGCCCTGGCTGTCTGGCTGTTAAAGATACCCATTTTAGGCCATATGCAGGATTATGCTTTAGTAGTGGTTGTCCTGCTTTTTACTTCCCTGGGTGTGGGTTTCTTCATCTCTCTAATTTCAGAGACCGATACGCAAGCGGTTCAGTATTCGATGTTATTGCTGCTGGCCAGCATCTTCTTTAGCGGATTTTTTCTGGACCTGCGCCTGATGAGGGAACCGATCACAGTCCTGGCCTGGTCATTACCTGCCACGTACGGTATTCGAATGCTGCAAGATATTATGCTGCGTGGAGCCTCAATACCCTTGCTGATATTTTTGGGAATTGCGGCCATCGGTATCGTATTCTTCCTGGTGGACTGGATACTCCTAAGAAAAAAAATGGAAAGTCAATACGCTTGAGTGCAAGCTGCGTTTTTTTGAAACACACTTTGACTGCAGGGATGGTTGCATGTAGATTCCCAGGCATCCCCCAAGTGGACTAGATACACACTCCCCGACCGATGGATGCGGTCGAGGAGTAATCGGCATAGATGTAGTAAAGTCTGGCAGAACAGCTTGAGCCAAACGCGCAACACTTTCGGTGCGTCAGTTTCGCTCTCTAGAGAAGCTCAGATGAAAGGATGAAAAAATGTCATTCAACAATAAATCCCGTTTGGATCCCAATCAGGTGGAGGATCGGCGTGGCAGGGGTAGAGGGAGGACAATTGCTGTGGGAGGCGGAGGACTTACCCTGGTCATTGTGGTAGTAGCAATGCTGTTTGGCGTGGACCTTACCAGTTTGACGGGTGGACAGCAAGCACCATATTCAAATGAAAGCGTTGGCGAGGTCTATGATCTGGAGGCAGAATGCCAGACAGGGGCAGATGCAATGAACGCCAGGACTGCCGCATCGTTGGCTTCGTCAACAGCATCCAATCTTTTGGACCGATGAATTTGCCCGCCGCGGGAGCCAGTACACACCGGCCGATACAGTTCTTTTCACGGGGTCAACAGAGGCCGCCTGTGGATATGCCAGCGGCGCAATGGGACCGTTCTACTGTCCGGCCGACCAGAAAGTCTATCTGGACCTGGATTTCTTCAATGAACTACAGACGCGCTTTGGCGCCCAAGGCGGTTCGTTCGCAGAGGCGTATGTGCTTGCTCATGAATACGGCCATCATATACAAGACCTGCTTGGCGCACTGTCGAGCAACCAAACGCCACAGGGCCGGAGAGCGAGTCGGTTCAAACGGAACTCCAGGCCGACTGCCTGGCCGGCGTCTGGGCATTCCACGCCACCGAAACCGGTTACCTGACGCAGGTGACTGATCAGGATATCGCCCAGGGTCTGGACGCCGCAGCTTCGGTGGGCGACGACCGCATCCAGAGCGAGACACAGGGCTACGTCTCACCCGAATCGGACCCATGGATCGTCCGAGCAGCGGCAGGCGGCGCTCAAGGACGGTTTACAGAGCGGAGATATGGCCACCTGCGATTCGCCGGGATGGACGCCATAAACATCAATAAATCAGAGATTCAATTTGTCATTGCAAGGAGCGATCTGCGCGATGCAGCACGCGTACCTGTAGCGTAGCGGAGTGGTAATCCTCGGTTAATATAGTGATACTTCTCGACAAAGTGAAACCTTTTAACCTGAAATTGCTCACCTGCACCACACCTGCCCCACCTGCACTGCATCAAATGCAGTGCGGCGCAAGGCGGGGACCGGAAGCAGTCAGGCGCAAGTGCGCAGCCCGCAATGACATAAAAAAATAACAAAGTCATTCGTTAGCTGGTGCGCGAAAACCTGACGAAAAACCGCCTTATGAAAGCTGAACCCCAATGGGTGGCGGCCAGTTAAGAGAAGCTAAAGTCCTAAAACTCTCTTGGCAAACGCCATATTCGCAAACACAAATTTCAAACAAAAGACCCCCACTTTTTGCAACCAAAAATCATATTCGTGACTTGGTTGGCACTTTGAAATTCCTTCGTAAGAACCCGCCTTCAGCATCTCCGCCAAGTGGCGGATTTCAACACTCCCCAGGCGATGGATGTGGACAGGGATGGCTTATCGTATGATGATATTGAATTACAAATCATAAAAAGGAGTATTACATGAGTATATTTAGTGACATCTTTGACAAAATCATGGGAAAGATCAAAAGTCTGGTACCCGGCGCAAATACCATATCAGATGTTAACCTTACCGCCGAATTTGACAAGCTGGCTGGCAAGGGACTTGAATGGAGAACTTCCGTGGTCGATTTTTTGAAGATGATCGGCGCGAACAGCAGCAGAGAAAATCGGGACGCGCTTGCACAGGAGCTGGGTGTTGATGCCAGTTTTAAAAGCGGAAGCGCGGAGAAGAACGAGGCTCACGAAAGGCCCTCTTCAAGAAGATCGCTGCAAATGGCGGGAAAATCCCCGCTTCACTTTTAGATTGAAAACAAAGACATTGCTGCTTCTCTAATTAAAAGCCTGCCTTTGAGGCATGCTTTTTCGTAGTCTGCCAACACATCACTGATCCGCTTTGCAAAGAACGCGCGGGACTGGCGCAAATCGTCAGGCTACACTTGCAGCATAAGTAGGATACGCAAATTGCACAAGTTGCAAAGAAGGAAAATGAGATGACTACAGACAAGCAAAAAGAAACAGCGAAGGAAAACATCAAGAAAGCGGAAATGACACCTCGGGAACGCGCGGCAACCCAACCTGAAGGAAAAAAGCGGGCAAAACCGGGAACGAAAGGGGAAGGTGACTATTTCCGAATTGCTGTACGCTCAAAGGAACAATTCACCATGTTTCGCTACCACGATGTCGGTGAAAAGGGCCATATTCTACGCCTTGCTGGCAAAAGAAGCAGCGGGTCTTGGGATACACAAGTATGGCTTATCAGCAAGGATGATGCCCATATTGAAGGCGATACATTAGTTGCCGATACGGATGATGCCAGAAGTGTAATCGAAGCCCTGGGATCAAAGCCCAAACATGTTAAGGGAGACGTATTTGACGCGAAAGACAGGCCCAATGTTCCTGAAAGTAAAAAGCCAACACAGGCACAAAAGAAAGCCCGGCTCGAAAATGTAAAAAAAGCCCAGCAAACTCGTCGGACACGCACAGCGAAGAAAGAGTAGCTTACACGTGCGAATGTCTACACCGATGTGACCAGCTACTCTAGATCTTCTAGGTAAGGAAAGCCCCTAATAAAGCGTGAGCAACGTGGAACTGCGCTAGACAGCCAAACCAAGGACTTCTAAAGTTCCACCCCATAACCTTAATTACGCCAGCGGACTGAAATTATGGCATCATCCACGAAGAGTTTTGATGATGCAATCAAGGTGGGCATTGCGCGCGCTCATAAAACGCTCAAGAACCTCAAGTCTGCCTGGGTACAAAATCAGCAGATCAAACTGGACAATGAGGGAAAATCACAGAATACCGGGGTCCAGTTGAAGGTGACATTCATCATCGACGATTGATGGGAAGAATTTTCCCATAGTCTTCCCAGGATCAATTCGAACAATCATAAATAAACAGCGGGACTGGACTTCAGGCTCACTGTTTATTTCAACGTATTAATCATCTCCCCCAAGTGGCGGAGACAAACACTCCCTGGCTGATGGATGCGGCCGGGGAGTGTTTGTTATATGATGAGTTGAAGATCAAATCGCTCAAAAAGGAGAAATATCATGTTGTACACCATCATCGTAATTCTAATCATCCTGTGGTTACTCGGCTTTTTAGGTTCGAACATAAGCCCAAGTTTCCCAAAAACAGGCGGGTGGATCCACACTCTGGTTGTTCTTGCCGTTATCCTCATTATCCTGAATCTGTTGGGGATCATTTAACTTCCCAAGGTGTATATGAAAAAGAAATTTTCAATATTTGACTTTAAGTTGTTTTATTACCTCAGGCAGATCCTGGGGAACGAGTACCCGGACAGTAAGTCTGAAGTAGAAAAGAAAAAAATTGTGGTTGAAGACAACCTCCGTTTGCAGGATGATGGTGGACCCGTAGTGGAGGTGGCCCATCCAATCGACCCAGCGCTTGAGAATGATTCCACCAAACCGAATGAAAAAGTGCTCGATTTGAAACACGCATCCCCAACTTCCCCCAAAATCCTTCTAAAGTTTGAAATTAACCCAGTAGAACGATCAAAAAAGGATTCAGAATGGCAGCGCAAAAAATGAAAAGCCTGTTGTAAAGATAAAAGAAAATGCGCAACAAGTTTTCCATGTTGAGACGGCATCAGCGCCAGTACGCAAAAATCGTGCCCTGCTGTTCCAGGATGCTTCTCCTGGTTGCCGGCTCATTTGCTGTACTGACCTTTCTTGTTAAGACCATTCCTTCTTTTGCAATTGACCTTCAGATCACACAATTTATTCAGCTGATCAATATTCCATTCTTTGCATTATTTATGAGCCTGATAAGCTGGCCTGGTTTTTTACCTCAATCGATGATTATCACAGCACTGGCCGCCCTGTTGCTTTATAAGCTTGGCTGGAAATGGGAATCTCTCATGATGTTATTCGCCGCGACATTTTCCTCGGGAGTCAATGTGTTGGTGAAGGATCTGATCCAGCGGCCTCGTCCAATGGCGGGGATGGTGAACGTAATTTCCACACTTACCAGTTACAGCTTTCCAAGCGGGCATGTGATGTTTTATCTTGGATATTTTGGTTTTGTTGCATTCCTGGTTTTTAGTTTATTGAAACCTTCCCTCAAACGAAACCTGCTGTTGGTGCTCCTTTGCAGTCTGATCATTCTCATAGGACCCTCGCGCATTTTTCTCGGTCAACACTGGGCCAGTGATGTACTCGGTGCTTACTTACTTGGCAGCCTGACTCTGGTGGTGGTCATTCAATTTTATCGCTGGGGGAAGACTCGCTTTTTCGTCCACCAATCCGTTGCAGCCGCAAATCTACAGGCGTAAAAGGTCTGCCATGCATCGTTTAACAATAAGGAAATAATGTCAACTGAACTTATTCTCATACGGCATGGACATGCAGTACGCGTCAACGGGGACTACTTCCATGCACCCTTGACGCAACTTGGGCAGGAACAAGCTAAGCAGACAGGCCAATATTTTAGCGTTCAAGAAAATCATCTCGATGGCATTTATGCAAGTCCTCTACGCCGCACGCAGGAAACTGCACAATTTATCGGCGCACAGATCGGGCTTGACCCGCAATTTCGCCCTGGCATACAAGAAGTAATGTTCCTTGAACTTCCCGCGTTGGTGATATTGGAAATTCTTTCGATCGCTGATCCTATTGAGGATTATCTGGAATCTCACGCGGGCGGCCCGATCCGCTGGCCGATCGTGAGGCGCGTTTCAAAAGTGTTAATGGAAATTGTGGAAAAACATCCAGATCAACGCATCGCTGTGATCGCTCACGCTGGTGTGATCTCAGCATCGTTATCCTGGTATTTGCCTGAGAAGCGCTGGCGCTGGTGGCGTACGACCGTAAGCAATTGCTCTCTAACTCGATTCAAAGTGGAAGGCAATCGGGCGGAACTTTTGGCGGTAAATGACATAAAACACTTGAGTCCTGTGCTTGTTACCACACAGCCTCCAACAGCAACAGTGGAGGTCGCCAAGGAAGTCCACCCGGCTGAGAAAGCATTGGTATTTGAAAAGCCGCCAGAAACGGATAAAAAAGTTTAGAGGAAGGAACCATAACATGACTTCGGTAACCGCAATTGATACCCACCAAAAAAGTAAAGACTGGCACAGCCAATCTGCTGAAGATGTGCTGACACAACTTGGTTCCTCGGCGAACGGACTTTCTGCACAGGAGGCAGCGCAACGCCTCGAGGCAGACGGTTCAAATGAGATAAAAGAAGGCAAGCGTATCAGCCCAGTGCAGATTTTTCTTGGGCAATTTAAAAGTATCCTCATTTGGATTCTCATCGCGGCGGGTATCATATCGGGCGTGCTGGGTGAAATGGTGGACGCAATCGCCATCCTCGCCATCGTTGTGCTTAACGCCGTTATTGGCTTCTATCAGGAATTCAATGCCGAGAAGTCCATCGCAGCACTCAAAAAGATGACCGCGCCGCAAGCGAAGGTGCGACGCGACGGGCAAGTTACTTCAATTCCTGCTTCGGGAATCGTCGCCGGTGACATACTCACGCTGGAGGCTGGTGATCTGGTCGCGGCGGATGCGAGGCTGATGGAGGCAGCTTCGCTCAAGTGTGTCGAGTCTGCACTGACTGGTGAGTCAGAGTCTGTGGTAAAAGAATCCACTCTTCTGGAAGCAGGCGAGGTTGCGCTTGGTGATCGTAAAAACATGATCTTTATGGGGACGAGTATCGCATCAGGTACAGGTCAGGCTGTGGTGGTTGCAACAGCAATGAATACTGAGTTGGGCCACATCGCAAGTCTGATGGAAGAAGCGGGCGCAGAGCCATCCACTCCACTTCAGCAAAAGCTTGACTCGTTTGGACGCATCCTTGTGTGGGTGACGCTAGGCATCGTCGTGCTGCTGTTTGTGCTGGGATTGCTGCGCGGAACGGATCCCATGGAGTTGTTCATGACTTCGGTCAGTCTCGCCGTGGCTGCTGTACCGGAAGGGCTTCCAGCCGTTGTCACCGTTGCGCTCGCGCTCGGAGTGTTGCGCATGTCCCGCCGCCGCGCACTCGTGCGCAAACTGCCAGCAGTTGAAACACTCGGCTCAACCAGTGTTATCTGCACAGATAAGACCGGTACCCTAACCGTCGGCGAAATGACTGCGCGCAGGCTTTACGTCTCAGGTCAAAGCTATGAAGTCACCGGAGAGGGCTACGGACCAGATGGCGAAGTCCGCTTCGATGGCAAAAAGGCGGAAGCGCCTCACCTGGCAGCGCTGCTTGAATTCGCGACCGTCATTCTGGCCTGCAACAACTCACATCTTGTCCAGGAAGAAGGGCTATGGAAAGTTGTCGGTGATCCGACTGAAGGCGCATTGCTTGTCGCAGGAATCAAAGCAGGCGGCAACCGCGAAAGTATAGAGAAGGAACTACCGAAGCATCACGAAATTCCTTTTGACTCCGATCGCAAACTTAGCGCGGTAATTCGCAAGTTAGCGGATGGAAAATTGCGCGCCTTTATCAACGGTGCGCCTGATGTGCTGTTAGATCGCTGCACAAACTTATATACCAGCGACGGGATTCGCCCCATGACAGATGAAGATCGTCAAAATATCCTGTCACAAAATACCGCCATGGCACAGCAGGCCTTGCGTGTGCTTGGCTCTGCGTATCGTGACCTTGAGAACGCTTCACCCGCTGAACTCACTTCGGATACGTGGAAAAAGATCTCATGTTCATGGGTCTTTCAGGGATGTATGATCCGCCGCGTCAACAAGCCAAAGATGCCATTGAGAAATGCCGCGCGGCAGGTATACAGGTTGTGATGATTACCGGAGATCATCCGGATACAGCGACAGCCATTGCACACGAAATCGGCATCGCATCAGCCGAAGACAAGTCCATCACTGGTATTGAGTTGAATAAGATAAGCGACGATGATCTCCGCAAGCGCGTACCCACGATCACTGTGTACGCCCGTGTCACTGCTGAACATAAATTGCGCATCATTCGCGCCTGGAAAGCCAACGATGCAGTGGTTGCAATGACTGGTGATGGCGTCAACGATGCCCCTGCCATCAAAGGCGCTGACATCGGCATTGTCATGGGGAAATCAGGCACGGAAGTCACCAAGCAAGCCGCAGACATGATCATTACTGATGACAACTTCGCCACGATCGTCGCCGCCGTGGAAGAGGGTCGCGGCATTTACGACAACATCCGCAAGACGCTTCAATACTTGCTGGCAGGCAATACCGGTGAGTTGCTGCTCATGACCGCCTGCGTGATCATCGGTCTGCCAACGCCATTACTACCGATTCACCTGCTCTGGATCAATCTCGTCACCGATGGTCTGCCCGCACTTTGTCTCGCCACCGACCCCATTGACCCCGATGTAATGAAGCGCCGCCCGCGCCGCCAGTCTGAGCGAATTACAAACCGCGGCTTCCTGCGCACGATGGCCTTCACCGGCTTCCTTACGGCAGGTGTTGCGTTTGGGGTTTACTACTATATGTTACAGACGGGAACCACCGAAACCGCCCGCTCTTATGCCTTCGCTGTTCTGGTCTTCGCCGAACTCCTGCGTTCCTTCGGCGCCCGCAGTGAAACCAAGCCTGTCTGGCGCATCTCCCTTTTCACAAATATCAATCTTGTCATCGTGGTTGCCATTTCATTCGGTCTCCAGGTCTGGAGCCAACATAACGAGACGCTTGGCCGCTTCCTCAAGACATCAACGATATCGTTCACCGATGGACTTCTGCTCCTCGCTTTGGGTGCTATCCCGCTTTTGGTACTGGAAATCGTGAAGGTGATCCGCAACGGCTGGATGGCAAAACAAAGCGCCAATCAAGAGGCCTAATTTGATATTTCGACTGGGAATGATGCTTCTTATCGTAAGTGTTACCAGCCTGTATTTTCCTCTTAATCGGAAACTTACCGGCGGCTTTAACTTATCCACTCGGTTTGATACCTGGATTCCACTCTGGCCCGTGTGGGTGGTTCCCTATTTGCTATGCCTGCCAGTCTGGGCAGCTGGTTTGATTTGGGCGGCCTTGGAAAATGGACGAGGGACTTTTTCGTTCCTTCGTCAGCGCATGTTTATTCGTTCAGGTATCGGCAATGTTATTCTTTTACTTTTTCCCAACCTACGTGAAACGTCCGATCCTGACCACCGTCAACTGGACAACAAATATTTTGCAAATGGTTTATCGAAACGATGGCGACTACAACGCATTCCCTAGCGGACATGTGTACCAGACATCCTTGATCTGCCTGTTCTACAACCATTTGTACCCCAACTATCCGTGGCTTTGGGTTGGGATTGTAATCACTGTTGCGCTTTCAACGCTGTTTACCCGTCAACATAATCTTGCTGACCCGCTTGGTGGATTGGCCATTGCCTGGTTCGGATATTGGTTTGGGACATATTTATTTTTATAAAAATGCATGACCATTATGAAATCGAATGATACACAACAGAAAGGAACAAATATGAAATCTATGGCTGTACTCACCAGCGGGGGCGATGCTCCCGGCATGAACGCTGCTATTCGGTCTGTCGTGCGGGTCGGTATTGACAAGGGCTGGCAAATCATGGGCATCCGACATGGTTACAGCGGTCTCATCACCAACAATGTCATACCGCTTGGAGCCCGCGATGTAAGCGGAATTATCCAGCAAGGTGGCACAATGTTGGGCAGTGCCCGTTGTCCCGAATTCAAAACTATGGAAGGACGCCAGCAAGCCTTGCGCGTTTTACAAGAGCATAAGATCGAGGCGTTGGTCATCATTGGGGGCGGCGGCTCTCAGACTGGCGCACACGCTTTATCGCAGATGGGATTTCCCGTTATCGGCGTGGCTTCGACCATTGACAATGACCTGTACGGATCAGACATTACCATTGGAGTGGATACGGCTCTCAACATCGCTTTGGAAGCGATCGACCGGCTCAAGGTCACTGCCTTATCTCATGAACGCGCCTTTCTAATCGAAGTGATGGGCCGTGACTGTGGTTATCTGGCGTTGATGGCAGGCATTGCCGGTGGAGCCGAAGCGATTGTCATCCCAGAGGTGGAGACCGATCCTGAAACCTTGGCAGATGAATTACGCAGCGCTTATGAGCGAGGGCAGGCTCATGCATTGGTGGTGGTTGCCGAAGGCGCTAAATACAACGCCGCTGCACTGGCGGATTACTTTAAGGAACATAAAGAACGCCTGGGCTTTGACCTGCGGGTGACGACCTTGGGGCATGTACAGCGGGGCGGCGCTCCCAGCGCCTATGACCGTCTGCTGGCAACCCGCTTGGGCGCCGACGCAGTAGAACGCCTGACTCTCGGTGAGCATGGAGTCTTAGTGGGCTTCGTCAAGGGTGAGCCTACAGCCACACCGCTGACCGAAGTGGTCTCCAACAAAAAGCCGCTGGATCTGCGTCTGCTGGAACTGGCGCGGATGCTTGCGAGATAGATATAAGGAAGATAGCCGCATGACTGATGTTTAAGAAGACATCTTTTGAGTAAAAATCCAAATGGAATTGCCCTGATCATCACACTTCTTCGCAACAATATAAGTGCTATACTGTTTATGTTGACAAAGCATAATCGGGGAAATCAGAAGCAAGGTTCTGTCTTCAATTAAAATTTCATATCAAATTTTTATCCAAAGGAATTTGGAAAATGACTCAACCAAAGAAAACTCCAGCCAAGCCCAAGACTCCCAAACTTATAACCACCGTTGATTCAACTTTCCCCATCGTTGGCATCGGCGCTTCGGCGGGCGGACTGGAGGCGCTGGAAATTTTCCTCGCCAACGTGCCAGAGAACAGCGGTATGGCGTTCGTCATCGTCCAGCACCTTGACCCGACGCACAAAGGCATCATGGTCGAACTGCTCCAGCGCGGCACCCCCATGAAAGTTTTTCAGATCAAGGATCGGATGCGGGTGGAAGCGAACTGCGTCTACGTCATCCCGCCCAATAAAGACTTATCCATCCTGCACGGTGTCTTGAATCTATTTGCTCCGCTTGCCCCGCGCGGACTGCGCCTACCGATCGATTTTTTCTTTCGCGCATTGGCGGAAGACCAGCAGGAACACAGCATCGGCGTGATCCTTTCGGGCATGGGCACGGATGGCACGCTGGGACTGCGCGCCATTAAAGAAAAGGGCGGCAGTGTTTTTGTGCAATCACCTGACTCGGCAAAATTTGACGGGATGCCGCACAGCGCCGTGGATGCCGGACTGGCAGATGTGATCTCGGCGGTGGAGGAATTGCCCGCCAAAATCAATGGCTATATTCATCATGCGCCGCTCTTCACCAAACCGAGTATGCTCGATGAAGACCAGGCAAAAAGCTCCATCGAAAAAGTGATGCTGATCCTGCGCTCGCAAACGGGACATGATTTTTCGCTCTACAAAAAGACCACCGTCCATCGGCGCATTGAGCGGCGCATCGGTTTGCACCACATGGATAATATCGCCGCGTATGTGCGCTTCCTGCGCGAAAATCCACAGGAAGTGGAATTATTGTTCAACGAGTTATTGATCGGCGTGACGAACTTTTTCCGTGACCCAGCCGCATGGGAAACCTTGAAAACCGAGGCCCTGCCGAACCTGCTGGCGAAACGCGCGCCCGAACAAACTCTGCGCGCCTGGGTTCCCGCTTGTTCGACTGGTGAAGAAGCCTATTCACTGGCAATGCTTTTCGAAGAAGCGCTGGATTCTCTCAAGCCGCGCACGAGAGCCAAGAACTATAAATTGCAGATCTTCGCCACCGATCTGGATCTACATGCCATCGAGCGCGCACGCGCGGGCGTGTACCCGCAAAACATCAGCGCCGATGTTTCACCAGAACGCCTGAGCCGCTTCTTCGTCAAGGATGAGCGCGGCTATCGCGTCGTAAAATCCATCCGCGAGATGGTCATCTTTGCGCCGCAGAACATCATCATGGATCCGCCTTTTACCAAACTCGATCTTTTGACCTGCCGCAATTTGTTGATCTATCTCACGCCTGAATTGCAGAAGAAACTTTTGCCGCTCTTTCATTACAGCCTGAAACAAGATGGCATTTTATTCCTGGGCAGTTCCGAGACCATCGGCGGATTCGACAACCTGTTTGAGCCTGTGGATGGAAAAACGCGCATCTATCGGCGGCTGGAAACTGGTCTGTCCTCCCAGGCAGTTGAGTTCCCGACAGTATTTTCAAAACCGCGTCCAAATGCGCCCGCCAGATTGATGAAGCCGAGTGTGAATCTTCAGTCGCTGGCTGACAGCCTGCTCCTGCAAACGTATTCCCCCGCCGCAGTGATGACCAACGAGAATGGCGATATTCTCTACATCAGCGGGCGCACGGGAAAATATATCGAAGCGGCGGCTGGCAAAGCTAATTGGAATATTTTTGTGATGGCTCGTGAAGGTCTGCGCTACGAACTAAGCGCCGCTTTCCAAAAAGCCCTGCGCCAAAAAGAGACGGTCACGCTCAAGGATGTTGTGGTTGGCACCAATGGCGGGGCGCAAAGGGTCAATGTCACCATCCAGCCGATTCAAGACGGGGGCGAATTGCGCGGCAATGTGATGATCGTTTTCAACGATGTGGCCGCGCCGTCCATTGCAAAGCTGAGCGGCAAGACCGCGCGCGGGAGCGTCACAAAGGATGTCGCAGTACTGAAACAACAACTGGATTACGCACATATGGAAGTTCAAAATGTGCGTGAAGAGATGCAGACTTCGCAGGAGGAACTTAAATCCACCAATGAAGAATTGCAATCCACCAACGAAGAACTGCAATCCACCAATGAAGAGTTGACCACTTCCAAGGAAGAGATGCAATCCATGAATGAGGAATTGCAAACGGTCAACAATGAATTGCAAGCCAAAGTGGATGAACTCTCGCACGTCAACAGCGATATGAAGAACCTGCTCGACAGCACCGACATCGCCACGTTATTTTTGGATAACACTTTGCATGTGCGGCGCTTCACCGCTCAGACCAGTAAGATCACGCAATTGATCCCCGCTGACGTGGGCAGACCCATCACCGATATTGCTTCGGCTCTGTTGTATCCGTAACTTGCAGATGACACGCGCGAAGTCCTGCGCACACTGGTCAAAGTGGACCGGCAGATTCCACTCCCCAATGGCGATTGGTTCGGCACGCGCATCCTCCCATACCGCACGCTCGAGAATATGATCGACGGCGTGGTGATCACGTTTACGGATATTACGATTTCAAAGAAGTTGGAAGCGGAGTTGAGAGCGAAGAGCAGTGAATAGTAATTGGTAAATAGTAATTACCAATTACCAATTACCGATTACCACTTACCACTTACCAGTTACTCTCAAAGGAAACACCATGAAAAAAACAGACCTGCGCCAGCAGGCGGAAGCGAAATTGAGCAAGCGCAAGAAATCTTCTGTAACGGACCAACGCACTGCGACCGATCCAACACGGTTGGAAGTGCATCGGATCGAATTGGAGATGCAAAACGAGGAACTGCGGCAAGCGAAGGCGGAGTTGGAATCAACGCTCAGTCAGTACGCTGAGCTGTATGCCTTTGCTTCGGTGGGTTACTTTACACTAACGCGCGATGGTACGATCCGCCGCGCTAATTTAACGGCTGCGAAACTGATGGGCGTGGGACTTAGCGATCTGATCAAACGACGCTTTGCTGTGTTTTTCTCCCCTGAGTCGCGCGTAATTTTCAGCGCTTTTCTTGAAAGGGTATTTACAAGCGGAAACAAAGAGATCTGCGAAGTCGCCGTTGAGAAGGATGGATCAGCTCCGCTCTGGGTGCAGATCGAAGCCATCGTTGACTCTTCGGACGGACAGGATGGATTATGCTATGCCATCGTGTATGATATTACCAGCCGTAAAGCATGGGAAAAGTGAGAAGTGAAGTGATGGTAATTGGTAAATAGTAATTACCACTTACCAATCACCAATTACCATTTACACAAAAGGAAACGCCATGAAAAAAGCAGACCTCCGCCAGCAAGCCGAAGCAAAACTAAGCAAGCGCAAGAAATCTCCCGCAACCGAAACTGATTCCCTGCGCTTGATCCACGAATTGGAAGTGCATCAGATCGAATTGGAGATGCAGAACGAGGAGTTGGTGCAGGCACGGGCAGAGGCTGAAGCGGTTTATCGTCAATACACGGATCTGTATGACTTTGCGCCCGTCGGTTACTTTACGCTGACGCGCGACGGCACGATCCGCATGAGCAATCTAACAGGTGCGAATCTACTGGGGGCGGAACGCAGCAAGCTGGTCAAACGCAGATTCGGGGTTTTTGTTTCGGTCGAGTCGCGCTCTGCTTTTAGCGCCTTCCTTGAAAAAATATTTACCACTGGAAAAAACGAAGCCTGCGAGATCACGCTTTTGAAAGAAGGCCATCAATCCTGTTGGGTGCATCTGGATGCTGTCTGTTCCGAAGACCGATTGGAATGCCGTGTTGTGATGAAAGATATCACCGAGCGCAAACAGGCTGCTGATGTTTTACGCGAGAGCGAAGAGAGATTCAAGGCCATTGCCAATTACGCGGTGAGTTGGGAGTCGTGGTTTGGACCAGATGGAAAATACCTCTGGGTAAATCCTGGGGTGAAATATTTTACAGGATATTCGGCGCAAGAAATCCTGCGATGCCAGATTTCATTTCAACCGTCATCGCAGATGAAGACCGCACAATGTTCATTAAACGCTTCCAGGAAGCTATCCACGGCAACCAGGGAGAAAACTTTGAGTTCCGCTATCTTCACAAAAACGGCACCAAGCGCTGGCTAAGCGCTTCCTGGCAGCCGATTTACGATGCGCAAGGCAACCCGCTTGGCGCGCGTTCCAGTGGGTACGATATCACCGAGCGCAAATTGGCTGAAATGGAATTGAAGGAAAGCGAAAGACGATTGAGGGAGACAAATCTCGATCTGAAACGCGCCGAGGCCGAGGCTCATATCGGCAATTGGAAATGGAATTTACGAACAGCCACTGTCGAGTGGTCAGATGAAATGTTCCGCATTTTTGGCGTTGACCGGGACTCGTACACCGGCAGACTGGCTGATGTCATTTCCAAGGTCATTCATCCGGATGACCTGCATATTGTTCTGCCTTCGAACGCATCAGCGTTCGCCAGTAACCAGCCGCAGGAATACCGTATCATTCGCCCCACGGATGGAACCGTCCGACATATTTGGGCCAAGGCAGGCGATTCCATTCTTGATGAGCAGGGCAATCCATTGTTTCTGACCGGTGTCGCTCAAGACATCACCGAACGCAAACAGGCGGAAGAGGCATTGAGCGAAAGCGAGGAACATTATAGATTGCTGGCAAACAATGTTCCAGACGTTATCTATTCCCTGGATGGCGCAGGAAACATCGTCGCAGTCAATAGCCCGGCCTTTGAACGC
This sequence comes from Candidatus Villigracilis saccharophilus, assembly GCA_016709305.1. Lineage (GTDB taxonomy): Bacteria > Chloroflexota > Anaerolineae > Anaerolineales > Villigracilaceae > Villigracilis > Villigracilis saccharophilus. Next base: position 18,452 of record JADJNA010000025.1, on the reverse strand, counting down.
TATGGTTATACTGAACAAAACTCGAAGGGAAAGCCGTTCCTTGACTTCATCCATCCTGAAGACCGTGAAATTGTCATTGGCTCATTTTTAAAGGCATTGGAGCAGCAGAGAAAATTTACCAAAGGACCCAATTCCGCATCGTGGCTGAGAACGGGATCAGCTATTGGTTTGAATTGAATTCCCATGCCCGCTTTGACAGCCAGGGCGGATACGCGGGCGAAGATGGAGTATTGCGGGACATCACCGAACGCAGGCAGGCGGAGGAGGCGTTGCAGAAGAGCGAGGCGCGATACGCTTTCATCGCAAATAATACCAGCGACGTTATATGGACGCTGAGCCTCGGTACTGGAAAATACACTTATGTCAGCCCCTCTGTGCAAAAGCTGCGCGGGTACACGCCCGATGAAGTTATGAACCAGACAATGGCTGAGTCCCTGACGCCTGAATCCCTGCAAAAAGCAACCGAGCTTATTCAGAAGAGACTCGCGAGCAGAAAGCCAGGAGATACAACCAGTCATACGAGCATTACTCTCGCTGACCAGCTGTGCAAAGACGGTTCCGTGGTATCGACGGAGGCTGCAGGAACCATGGTGTTTGACGAGAATGGGGTGCCGTTGGAGATCGTCGGCGTATCCCGCGACATCACCGAACGCAAACAGATCGAGGATACGTTGATGTTCCTATTGCAGAGTGGTTATCAGGATGAAGATTTCTTCCATTCTCTGGCGCGTCACCTGACCAGCAGTCTGAGCATGGACTACGTCTGCATTGACCGACTGGCAGGCGATCAATTGAGCGCCCAGACACTCGCCATCTACTTCGACGGCAAGTTCGATGATAACGTGTCGTATACCTTGAAGGATACTCCCTGCGGCGATGTGGTCGGCAAGGCGGTCTGCGTTTTCCCAAGTCAGGTGCGCCATTTATTTCCACTGGATGTAGTGCTTCAGGAAATGCCGGCCGAGAGTTATGTCGGCACCACCCTCTGGAGTTCGCAAGGAAAACCCATCGGCTTGATCGCTGTCATTGGGCGAACGCCATTATCGCCTGCGAGTCAGCGCATGGCCGAATCGATTCTAAAACTGGTGGCTGTGCGCGCCGCTGGCGAACTTGAACGTCAACAAGCCGTGGAAGAGATCCGTCAGCTTAATACCAGTCTCGAACAGCGCGTCGAAGAACGCACGCGCGAACTGCGCGATGCGCAGGAAAAACTTGTGCGGCAGGGAAAACTGACTGTCATGGGCGAATTGGCAGGCAGTGTGGGTCATGAACTTCGCAACCCGTTGTCTGTTATCAATAGTGCGGTCTACTACTTAAAAATGGTACAGCCGGATGCAACAGATGAGTTGAAACAATATCTCAACATGATCGGGGAGGAAGTTTGGAACGCGGAAAAAATTATCGACAATCTTTTGGACTTTGGACGCGCGATCTCTGCCGACCTTGAAATTGTTCCTGTTTCCGAGTTGGTTGATCAAACGCTGCAAAAAATCACCCTGCTTGAGTCAGTGAAAGTGACTCTGGATATCCCAACCGGCCTGCCTAAAGTTTATGTTGACCCGCGCCAGATGATGCAAGTTTTTAACAACCTGATCGTCAACGCCTGCCAGGCCATGACCGCGACAAGCGGAGCAGGCGGCAAGTTGACCATCAGCGCGGCGCTTCAAGGCGGCATGGTTCGTGTTGATATCTGCGATAACGGCATTGGCATCCCATCCGAAAACCTGCATAAAATTTTCGATCCGCTCTTTACCACCAAGGCCAAAGGCATCGGTCTGGGGCTTGCGCTCAGCAAGAAATTGATCGAAGCAAACGCGGGCCGCATCGAGGTGTTGAGTGACGCAGGCAAGGGCACTACGTTCACGGTATGTCTGCCGCTTGCAACTCCGAAACGATCTGTTTCAGTTTTGAAGAGTGACTAAAAAGATGGGGTAAAAACTCTTACCACAGAGATCACGGAGACGATCAGGAGAATCTTCAAAATTTACGGAAAGCCAACCCAGCCTTTGTCAGCAACGAAGAACTCTCCCAATTCAAAACAGACGTGACCGCCACACTGGCTTCAAGGTCAACGGCTGTGCTGCTTGACCCCGAAGTCTCTGCGGCGCACATAAAATGAGCCAGTCTTTACAGGAAAAAAAATCTCAAAAGAAACAAAATCAACTCATAGTCAGTGGGTAAATAGTTACGCTTCGCGGGTACTCCCCGTCGTGGCCGGGCAGAGCAGCAATATCATTTGACATCACAAGCGGTATAACGGGGCAATGAAAGTTTCAATTTTAAAAATAGGTTGCTAATTTCCACATATATGCAATACACTTGGATGGTTGATGAACCTCCTATCGAAAACAGCTTCCATCGTCATTGCCATCGCCGCCGTGTTGACTTTCTACACGGCGCTTTTACATCTCACCCGCAGGAATAAGAGTCGCTCCTTTCTGTTTCGGGTGACGCGAGACCTGCTGGTGGGATTGCAAACTCTTCAGCTTTATTTTGTGACGCAAGATCTACACTTGCAGTATCCATTTCTGTTGTATCTGTTCGTAACGTTATTGTTCCTTTCTGGCCCGCTCAATTACATCCGCTACTTTATGTTCTTCTATCCTGGCGGACAAATTCCCACACGCATCAAAGTTCAGATCCTGCCCGCAGTAGTCGTCTTCCTTGGGGAGACCTGGTTCTATTTCGTGAATCAAGCTCAAAGTCAGGCAGTGATCCGCGATGTATTTTCCAACCCCACGCAGTACGCCGCTTCATACCTCATCCTCGCAGGCGTCATCGTTGCCCTCATCCAGTATGGGATGTTGCTGCGGCTGGAAACGCGTTTCGTAAACAGCGAGGCAACCCGCGAACCCGTACTCATCTCCAGCGCGATCGTGATCCTGTATATGGTCAACATGCTCCTGATCGCTGCGGGATTCATCACTGCCAACCGTGTTGTGATGAATTTCGGTATTCTGTTCATCGGCATTGCAGGGATCGTTTATCTGCTATTCGAGAACCGCTACCCTGACTTTTATCAACTGGTTGCGCGCGAACAAAAGCAGGAGCGATATAAGAAGTCCTTGATTCAAGGCTTAAGCCGTGACAAGATCATTGCCCGCCTGCGTGAACTAATGGAAGAGGAAAAGATCTACCGTCAGTTTGACTTGAAGTTGGATGAGGTGGCGGCGATGTTATTCATCACTCCGCACCAGCTTTCGGAATTTATCAATGACCTGCTCGGGATGAATTTCGCAAGTTACATCAACCAGTACCGCGTGGAAGAGGCGAAATTGATTTTGATTAACAAGCCCGAGGAGAGCACTCTTGCGGTTGGGTTTCAGGTGGGATTTGGTTCCAAGCAATCCTTCAATACGATCTTCAAACAACAAACGGGGACAACTCCTTCGGGGTACAGAAAACGGACGATAGACGATAGACCGTAGACCGTAATCGACCGTCTATCGTCCGCAGTTCACCGTCTATCGTCTACTGTCCACGGTCCAAACAGTCTAAATTTATAATTTTTGACGACAAGCACTTTTCTTCCTGCTATTATGGTTTTAGATACGCATACAAAACCGATAAGCAAAAGGAAGGTACACCTTGGATCAGAAATTATCCGCTGGCTATAAGTTCCGTTTTGCCCTGGCTGAGTTGGGATTCACCACCCTGCGTGCAGCCATGGATTTTTTCCTACTCTTCTACTATACCGACGTGGCGGGCATCAGCCCTGCGCTGGTAGGAAGCGCTCTCCTCGTAGCCAAATTAACCTGGGATGCGATCAATGATCCACTGTTTGGATATTGGTCAGACCGAACCCGCTCACGCTTTGGTCGCCGCCGCATCTATATGCTGATCGCCGCCGTTCCCATTGCCATTGGAAGTTGGATTCAACTTTCCCTGCCGCACGGGTTGACTGGCGTCAGCGCCTTTTTTGCTGTGATGCTCACCTTCTGGCTGAAAGATACATTTGTGACCATGGCAGTTGTTCCCTACGCGTCATTGATCGCCGAAGTGACGCACGATTATCAGGAGCGCTCAAGCCTCGCGCTATAAAAGCGTCAACGCCGTTGTCGGGTACATCCTCGGCGCAGGTCTCGTCACTGTGCTAGTGGGATTGTTCATGGGCATGGGACTGAGCCGCGCAGGGGCATGGAGCGGAACAGGAGCGGTGTTTGGCGCGATCGCAATGACCACGCTGCTCATCACCACCTTCTCCATCAAAGAAACTACACAACTAAAAGAAGAACCCACTGACATGCATGTATGGCAGTGGGTGAAATTATGCTTCAGGAACAAACCCTTCGTCATTCTGATGGTCATTTTCATGCTGGGCGGATTTGCCTTCACCGTGCAGGCGGCATTGCTTCCGTATCTCATTCAATATCAACTTGGCATGGCAAGCCAACTTACGTACATCATGATCGGCTCGCTCATCATGACAGGCTTATTCTCCGTCCCTGCAAAATTACTCGCCGACAAAATCGATAAAGGCCCCACCTACGCCCTCGGATTAGCTCTCGCGTCCATCACCTTTTTACTGGCCTTCTTTTTCCTGCCTCATCATCCCACTCCTTGGGTCTATATCGTCGCCGTCGTGCTTGGCATCAGTTTTTCAACGCAATGGGTTTTGCCATACGCCATGATGCCCGATGTCATTGAATACGATGAGAAGATGACTGGCAAACGCCGTGAAGGCATCTACTACGGCATCTCCAACTTCCTGACCAAATTCGCCTTTGCACTTGGCGTCGCTGTCCCTGGCTGGGCGCTGCAATGGTCTGGATACATCCCCAACGCAGCACAGACCGAAACAGCACTATTCGGCATCCGATTTTTCTACGCAGTTATTCCTGCCGTAGCGATGCTGATCTGCGTACCGATCCTTTTCCGCTACCCGATCACACGCAACTCGCACGACGCTCTGCGGAAGGAGATCGCCGCTTCACACGACCCCAAGGCTGGTCAATGAACCCTGAACATGCTCCACGCCCGAACATTATCATCATCAACTGTGATGATCTCGGCTACGGTGACCTTTCCTCGTTTGGCAGCGAATCAATCCAAACACCCAATATAGATAAACTTGCGGAAGGCGGTGTGAAGTTTGACTCTTTTTATGCCTGCAATTCACTCTGCACCCCATCGCGCTTCGGTCTGCTGACAGGAAGATATCCAGAGCGGGCAGGGTTAGGATCGCTCTTGCCCGCCAAACATATCGGTCCCCGAAACACCGCCGTGGACAAGGCGAGCTGGTGGACAAAATTCAATGACCAGTATTTCAGGTGGTGGTTTGTCAGCTACTTGTCGAAATTACATTTTTGGGATTTCGGGACTCTCCCTGAAGTGCGCGGCATCCCAGAGGAAGAGATCACCATTGGTCAAGCACTGCAAACAGTTGGATACCGCACAGGGCTGGTAGGAAAATGGCATTTGGGAGAATTCCCGGTCTATCCCGAATACAGCCCGCTTCGGCATGGATTCGATTATTTCTACGGCGTGCCGCATGCCAACAACATGAGAGATTTCGCCTTATATCGAAATGAAGAATGTCTCTCACCAGATTTCACTGAAATGGATCAACTCACGGCCTGTACACCCGCGAAGCCGTGCAGTTCATCCACGATTCAAAATATAAGCCTTTCTTTCTGTACTTCGCCCACACGTACCCGCACACACCTCAATACGCCTCGGAAAATTTCAGAGGCAAATCGATGGGTGGCTTATACGGTGACTGTGTCGAAGAGATCGATTGAGCGTGTCAGAAGTCATGCGTGCGCTGGAAGAAAACGGCGTAGCAGAAAACACACTCGTGATCTTTACCAGCGATAACGGTCCTGGATACTGCGGCAGTCCCGGAGGGTTGCGCGGACGCAAGGGGCAAAGTTACGAAGGCGGCTTCCGCGTTCCAATGATCGCCCACTGGCCAAAGGGGATCACAGCCAAGAGTATCTGCTCGGAACCAGCTATGAATATAGATCTGTTTCCAACTCTGCTGTCGCTGGCGGGCGTGGACCAGCCCGAAGACCGCGTCATCGATGGCAAGAACATCCTCAGCTTGCTGACCAGCAATGGAAAGCGTGACCCGAATGATTGTCTCTTCTTTTATCACAACAAGGAACTGGAAGCGGTCCGCATGGGAAAGTGGAAATACATCCGCGATATTGACACCATGGCGTGGCCCATCCCTCTGGATAAGCATTGGAAATCGGAGAACAGCCTCGAAGCCCCCTGGTTATATAACCTCGAGCTAGACCCCGGGGAGAGTTACAACTTAAGGCGCGAGCATCCAGATATCGTGGAAGCGATGGAAGCTATCTTCCAACAATGGCAGAAAAGCATGAAAGAGAATCTTGGCGGTTGGAAATAAAAGAGCTGACCATGAGTGACAAAAAGCAATCCACATCCAAACGCAACACCCAGCCGAATATTATCATTATCAATTGTGATGACCTCGGCTACGGTGACCTGCCGCCATACGACAACACGGTGATGAACACGCCGCATATTGATCAATTGGCGCAAGGCGGGGTGAAGTTCACTTCGTTCTATGCCTGCAACTCGTTATGCACTCCATCCCGTTTCGGCTTGCTGACAGGGCGTTACCCCGAACGTGCGGGGCTGGGATGGGTACTCGGTGCAAAACGTGCGGGACACCGCCCTCCTGTCGATTCACGTTTGGAGGATTTCTGGGGCAGGTTCCGCTGGGAAGTTGCCAAGTTCCTGACGCGGCTCGGGGTGATGGACTACAACAACGAGCCGAAGCCGCGCGGCATCCCTGAAACGGAAGTTACCATCGCGAAGGCGTTGAGGAACGTCGGCTACAAAACTTGCATGGTCGGGAAATGGCACCTCGGTGAGTTTCCAATTTACTCGGAATACCATCCCTTGCGCTTCGGCTTTGACCACTTCTTCGGCGTGCCGCACAGCAACGATATGAAAGACTTCGCATTGTATCGGGACAATGAATGTCTCTCGCCTGACTTCACAGAGATGGAAAAACTGACGGGCTTATACACCCGCGAAGCCATCGAGTTCATTGAGCAAGCAGAGAACAAGCCCTTCTTCCTATACTTCGCCCACACCTATCCACACCAACCTTTGCACGCCTCCGAAAATTTCCGCGGCAAATCCAAAGGCGGACTGTACGGCGATACCATTGAAGAGATCGACTGGAGTCTCGGCGAGCTTGTCAGAACCCTGAAAGAAAACGGACAGTGGGAGAACACTCTCGTCGTTTTCACCAGCGATAACGGCGCCTGGTACAACGGCAGCGCGGGCAAATTCCGCGGGCGCAAGGGACAAAGTTATGAAGGCGGTTATCGCATCCCAATGATCGCACACTGGCCCGAGAAAATTCCGCAAGGCACGGTCTGCGACTCTCCCGCCATGAACATTGACTGGTTCCCTACATGCCTTGCACTCGCTGGCGTTGAACTTCCCAAAGACCGCATCATTGATGGCAAGGACATCAGCGGTCTGCTCACTGGGGTGGAAAAAGAATCCCCGCACGATGTTTTCTACTTCTATCATAACGAAAGTCTCGAGGCGATCCGCGCGGGAAGATGGAAATTCATTCCCCGCATCCACACCTACGTTTGGCCCATGCCGCTTGATAAATTCTGGGGTTCGGCGGGCAGCGCACAAGCTCCCTGGCTTTACGACGTCGAATCCGACCCACAGGAGAGTTACAACCTCAAGGACAACCACCCAGACGTCATCGAAGAAATGAAGCGCAAATTCCACGAATGGGAAGAGCAGATGAAAGAAAATCGCGAAGGCTGGAAATAAACGACATTGCGAGCGAGCGTATTTCGCGAGCGAAGCAATCTCCTGCATAAATAAAGAGATTGCTTCGGGCTAGCGCCCTCGCAATGACATAACCTTTCAATATCAAAAATGGAGACAAACATGACCGACAAAAAATTCACCCCCGATTGGACTAACCCCCCCGCCGTGCCTGGCTCGTATCGTTCCATCGTTAAGGAAGGACGGCAGGATCAAGTCAAAGTGCCGAGCTGGCAATACTACGAACAGATCAAGCGTGATCTGAAACTGGAAGACAACTACTTCACCAACAAGCAGGACGGCAATCAACTTCTGAACAACATTCCGAAATCCAATCTCGATACGAAGATCATTGAAGAGATCATCAGTATCGTCGGCGCGGAGAATATGCAATGCGACGACTACAACCGCGTGAAATATAGTTACGGCAAACTCGCAGAGGAGATGGTTGCCTTGAAGCGCGGGATCCTGCATGAGATTACGGGTGCGGCGGTTCATCCGCGTGACAAGCACGATGTGCAGAAGATCGTCAAATTATGCAACGAGAAGAAAGTTCCCATCTATGTATTTGGCGGCGGCTCATCCTGCAACATGGGCTTCAAGCCTGAAAAAGAAGGCGTGACGCTCGTGCTCAACACGCACATGAACAAGGTCATTGAAGTCAACGAACTCAACCATACCTGCCGCGTACAGGCAGGCTGCATGGGACCGCAGCTCGAAGACGCGCTCAACAACGCGCCTGAGAAATTCCATACCGTGCATCGCTTCACTAATGTACACTTCCCGCAGTCCTTCGAACTCTCCAGCGTCGGCGGCTGGGTACTGACCCTCGGCAGCGGACAAGCATCAACTTATTACGGCGAGCCGTACAACCTCGTTCTCTCGATGGAGATGGTCACTCCCGCGGGCATCATCAGCACGCATGACTACACCAGCACTGCCACGGGTCCGCGCATTTTGGATATGCTCAAAGGCAGTGAAGGTGTGTTCGGCGTCTTGACCGAACTGACCATCAAAGTGTTCCGTTATATGCCTGAGAACCGCCAATACTTTGGATACATGTTCAAGGATTGGGAAAACGCCGTCAGTGCCGTGCGCGAAGTTTGTCAGGGACAGTTCGGTCTGCCTGCCGTCTTCCGCCTCTCCGACGCGCACGAAACCGATCACGGTTTCCAGATGTATCCCCAGCCTCCGATCGTGGAAAAATTGATCGACATGCTTGGCTACAAACCCAAGAAGCGCTGCGTCCTGATGGGCACCGTGGAAGGCGAAAAAGATTTCACCAAAATGGTGAAGAGCAAGATCTCAAAGATCGTCGGCAAGCATGGCGCGCTCAGCATCGGCGGCAGCTTTGCAAGAAATTGGGAGACGGACCGCTACGAAACCTTCCTCGTTGGCGAAGCCATCAGCGATTACGATGTCATCATGGACACCGTCGAAACTCCCGTCAAGTGGGACAACATCCATCACATCCACGACGCGGTGCTCGCCTATGCCCACACCGTGCCAGGCACGCTCTGCATCAGCCACATGAGTCACTTCTACCCGTATGGCAGCAACCTGTATTTCATCTTCGGCATCAAAGGCAGCGTGGAAGATTACGTCAAGTACCGCACCGCGCTTGTCGATGCGATGGTCAAGGCGGGCGGCTCGCCCAGCCATCATCACGGCGTGGGTCGCCTCATGCACCAGTGGATCGAAGGCTTCCTCGGCAAGAATGAAATGGATGTGCTCCGTACTTTGAAGAATCACTTCGACCCCAACAACATCATGAATCCAGGTTCGCAACTTGGATTGAATTTGCCCGACGAACTCAAACGGTAATTGGATATGAAAACCGGTTCGCACTTAAACTCTGACCTTAGACAAGCTCAGCCCGCAGCCTGATCCTCGTCTTTGACGGTGGGACTCAGTCCGTGCGTTGTGCTCTCTTCGACACGGCTGGCACAATGGTGGACGTGATCAAGATTCCCATCGAACCCTACTTTGTCCCCGCGCCAGGATTTCACGAACAGTACCCTGAATATTTCTGGAAAAAATTCTGCGAAGCAAGTCAGAAACTTCTCGCCCGCAATGAGTCCCTGCGCGAGCATATCAAAGCCGTGACGCTCACCACCCAGCGCGGCGTGTACGTCAATCTGGATCGGGAAGGAAAGCCACTATCAGCGCATGGCGGATACATCCAGTTCGCGCCTTTTTGGCTGGAATACGGATTGAAAGCCATCGGCTTGTACGGCGTCGTGGACACACTCAACCGCAAATGCTTCTCGAATTGGATCTGTCAACACCAGCCCGACGTGGGAGAAGACCTACAAGTACGTTCTACTTTCGGGTTCTTCCATTATCAACTTCACAGGCGTTGCCGCTGAGTCACGGCAGTAACTTTGGTACATCCCCATCAACCGCAACGATTTCGGCTGGGCGAAGAAGAACGACATCATCTGGTACGCCTTCCCGATGGAGAAGGACAAACTCCCCGATCTTGTTGTGCAGGGCGAAACCATTGGCAGATCACCAAACAAGCCTCACTCGAAACAGGAATCCCGAAGGGATTCCGCTCGCGGCAGGTTCGTGCGATAAATCCTGCGAAGTACTCGGCAGCGGCACGCTAACGCCCGACATTGGATATTTGAGTTTCGGCACCTGCGCCACGGTCAATGCCGTCAGCACCAAATCGGTTGATCTGCTGCCCTACCTTCCACCTTACCCTGGCGCAGTCCCTGGCACATATTGCACCGAGATTCCCATTGACCGCGGCTTCTGGTTGGTCAGTTGGTTCAAAGAACAATTCGGTCATCAGGAAGTCCAACTCGCAGCCGAGCGCGGAGTCTCGCCTGAGTCGCTCTTTGAAGAGATGATTCAAGACATCCCGCCTGGCTCAAACGGACTCATGCTCCAACCCTACTGGAGCCCAGACCGAGTCTACTGCGACGAGTACGGCAAAGGCGCAGTCATCGGCTTTTCCGACAGGCACACGCGTGCCCATCTCTACCGCGCCGTGCTTGAAGGCATCATCTTTGCGTTGAAAGACGGTGCGAAGATCATCACCGACAAGCTCGGTCGTCCCTTCACCAAGCTGCGCGTCTCAGGTGGCGGATCCCAAAGTCGCACCGCTTTGCAGATCACCGCAGACGTGTTCAACCTGCCCGTCGAAGTTCCAAGCGTCAATGAGACAGGCATGCTCGGTGCGGCGATGAACGCCGCCGTTGGTCTCGGCTACTACTCCAACTACGAAGCCGCAGTCGCAGGCATGACGAGCATCCGCGAAGTGATTCAGCCCATTCCGCGCAACCGCGATCTATACGAGCAACTCTACAACCGCATCTATCGCAAGCTGTATTCTCAACTCAAGCCGCTCTATAAAGATCTGGCAGATATAGCCGAAAAATTTCCAGTGCGAAGCCATCCGCAAACACGGGACCTGCAGGTCACGCTTTCAGCGTGACAGTGACAGTCACGTCACAGACGTGACCTATAACCGAACCATGATCTTCCACTCTTCCGCCGCCCTATTACCGAAGTACTGGTCAAGCCCGCTGGACCTGATTGCAACTTGCATTGCGATTACTGCTTCTACATTGATAAGTTGAAGTCATACCCCAACCGCACCACTCGCATGAGTGATGCGGTTCTTGAGGCAATGATCAAACAGTTGATGTCGCAGAACGTGCCACAAGTCTCCATCGGCTGGCAGGGCGGCGAACCAACCTTGATGGGTCTGCCGTTCTACCGCAAAGCCGTGGACTTGATGGAACGCTATGGGCATGGGCAATCCGTCTCCAACGGACTACAAACCAACGGTGTACTGGTCGATAATGAATGGGCAAAGTTCTTTCGCGATTATCACTTCCTGATCGGCTTGTCGCTCGATGGACCTGAACACATCCACGATCACTATCGCAAGAACCGCGGCGGACATGGTTCATGGAGCAAAGCGCTGGACGCATCCAAACTCCTGCTTGACCATGGAGTGGAAGTCAACGTGCTTTCGGTGGTCAATAATTATTCGGTGCAATTTCCCGACGAGATCTACGAGTTTCATAAATCACAGGGACTCAACTTCATGCAGTTCATCCCCTGCGTGGAAACAGAAGGTAACAGCGTGGCGAATTTTTCAGTTGATGCGACCAGCTATGGGGAATTTTTGAAGCGTCTGTTCGATCTCTGGCTCACGGATTTTGTAAACGGAGTCCCGACCACATCCATCCGCTGGTTTGAGGCGCACCTTTTCAAGTACGCGGGCTTTGCTCCCACCGAGTGTACGCTGCTCGAAACGTGCGGGGAGTATTTGCTGATCGAGCACACGGGTGATGTGTTTGCGTGTGATTTTTTTGTGGAGCCTGAATGGAAGCCAGAGCAACCTGCTCGAAACGCCATTGCCAACGTTGCTCAACTCGCGCAAGCAAACGAGCTTCGGACAACTGAAATCCAACCTGCCAGATGATTGTCGCACCTGCGAGAGGAAGACCCAATGCCGCGGCGGCTGCACCAAAGACCGACTGCGAAATCCAGTGCTTGATGGGCGCAATCATTTTTGCGAAGCTTACAAAATCTTTTTTGCTCACGCTAACGCGCGCCTGCAAAGTTTGGCGGACAAATGGAAAAGGAAACAACATGAATCGATTCCTTGAACATCCAAGCAACAAACCCTACGACATCATCGTCATTGGCGGCGGCATCAGCGGCGCGGCGGTGGCATACGAAGCCGCATCACAGGGATACTCCGTGGCGCTCGTCGAGAAAGGCGATTTTGGCGCGGGTACATCATCAGCGACATCCAAACTCATCCACGGCGGATTGCGCTATCTTGCCAATTTTGAATACGGTCTGGTGCGCGAGGCTTTGAGAGAACGCAAGACACTTGAAAACATTGCGCCGAACTTTGTGTATCCGCTTGCGTTTCTGGTGCCCCTATACAGCCATATCAAGATGCGCAGCAAACTCATCCTTGAACCAGGCATGATCATTTACGATCTTCTGTCTTACGATAAAGGTTTCACCTGGGACAAAAGCAAGCGGCTTCCATGGCATCGTTTTTTGTCCACCGAAAAAGCGGTTGAGATGGAGCCTGTGATTAAGATGGACACGCTGACAGGCGCGATCGTTTTTTATGATTGCGCCGATCTCAACCCCGAGCGGCTGACACTGGCTTTCATTAAGTCGGCGGTCAAGCACGGTGCGGATGTGTCGAACTACGCCAAGGTGGAAGATTTCGTCCGTGATGGAAAACGCATCAACGGCGTGGTGGTGCGTGATCTGTTGAGCAACAACACACATACCCTGCGCGGAAAACTCATCATCAATTGCGGTGGTCCGTGGGCTGATATTCTTCTGAACATCGCACGCGGTCATGAAGCACCGCAACACATTCGCCGCTCGGAAGGCATTCACATCATCACGAAAAAGATCACGAATGCCAATGCCGCTGTCGGCGGGCTGACCCCCACAGGCAGACCGTGTAATCTGATCCCGTGGCGCGAACACACGTTAATCGGCACGACTGATCGCGAATACATCGGCGACCCTGATAAATATTGCGTGACGCGCGAAAAGATCGAGGAGTACATTGCGGAAGTCAACACCTCTTTCGGGAACCCGAACCTGATTCACTACTCAGATGTTCTCTACGCTTATGGCGGATTGCGTCCGCTCGTTGAAGATCAGACCAAGGATGTGTATAAGACCTCACGCAAATACGAGATCTTTGATCACGAAGAGGACGGGCTTGCAGGGATGCTCACCGTTGAAGGCGGAAAGTACACCACCAGTCGCAACCTCGCAGAGAATGTGCTAAAAACTGTTGGTAAGAAATTTGGACGCAAGGCAAAATCTGTTACTGCAAAAAAATACCTTGCTGAATCTGAAATCCCCGACATGGAAGCCTTCATCGAAAAAGCCATAGGCGAGTACAAAGAATTCCCCGTTCACACCGTGGACTATCTCGCTCGCATGTATGGAACAAGACTCCCCAAAGTAATGACCCTCGCCCGCAGTGACAAATCCCTCGCCGCCCCACTCAACGCAGATGGTGAAATGTCCTCGCAGGTAGTGTACGCCATCCGTGAAGAGATGGCTTGTACCCTGATGGACATTTTGATCCGCAGAACGGGCATCGGCACGGTGGGTCACCCGGGAGATGAAGTTATCTCGTCCGTTGCACAGATCGCCGCAAAGGAATTGGGGTGGAGCAAAACAAAAATGGAACAGGAAATCGAATCAACTGCAAAAACACTCTTATTGCCAGCGTAATGAAGCCCTGCCTAACTTAACCGAATCTAAATAAAATAATAGTCAAATCAATAGAGACCTAAAGAGAAAGAGCCTGAAGAGTCAGTCTGGACGTATCGCGGTTGCCTACGCTGGCTATTGGCTCATCCGCTTGGAATTTTGAAAGAAAATCCGCCGCAAGTTCAAAGGACTTGCGGCGGATTTGTGGTGATGGAGTTGAAAATTGAATCAGTATTGTTAGTATTTACTCGGGTCTCATTATTGATCTTTCACTTCAGCGCGCGCCGCAACTTCTCTGCAACCGTGCGCAAGGACTTGATGCGCGAAAAATATTTATCGTTGGCTTCCACCAGCGTCCAGGGAGAATCGGGCGTGCTCGTTTTCAACAGCATCTCTTCGGCGGCAGTGATGTAATCCTCCCATTTGCCGCGATTACGCCAATCTTCATCTGTGATCTTCCATGTTTTGTAATTCGTCTTCGTGCGTTCGCGGAAGCGGCGCAGTTGTTCCTGCTTGCTGATGTGCATCCAGAATTTGAAGACGACTGTGCCAGAGTCGGTGAGCTGGCGCTCAAACTGATTGATCTCGCTATACGCGCGGCGCCAATCTGCTTCGGTGCAAAAGCCTTCGAGGCGTTCGACCAGTACGCGTCCATACCATGAGCGGTCAAAGATGGCGATCTGTCCCTGTTCGGGCAAGCGCCGCCAAAAACGATACAGGTAATGACGCTCTCTATCTTCGCCCGATGGCGCGGAGATGGGCAAGACCACATAGCCGCGCGGATCAATACGTTCGGTCAGGCGCTTGATCGAGCCGCCCTTGCCCGAGGCATCCATTCCTTCAAAGACGATGACCACTGGCCGCTTCTGTGCATAGACTTGAAAAGCCAACTCATGCAGTTCAGCTTGCAACGCCTTGAGCTGCTTGTTGTATTCATCGCGCTCCATTGCCAATGTAAGATCAAGTCGCTCAAGCATTGACAGCTCCTTTCATTTCCTTTACTACACGTGGACGTTTAGCTTTCGCCCCCAAAGTGGGAGATAGCCCCAGACGCGCTTCGAGTGCAGTGATGATGGTTTCAAAAACCTTGATGCGCATGAAATATCGATCGGTTGCTTCAACAATTGTCCAGGGGGCATGAGGCGAATCTGTGCGTGCAATCATATCCTCGACATAGCCCGCATATTTTCCGTAGCGCTTGTTTTGAAGTTCATCTTCCTCTCCCACCTGCCAGGCGGTCAACTTATCCTTGCGCAATCTCTTGATGCGTTTCTTCTGATCTTCTTCGCCGATGTGTAGCCAGAATTTCAGAATGACCGTTCCATCTGCGGCCAGCATTTCTTCGAATTCGGCGATGTCCTGATAGGAGGCGCGCAGTTCATCCTTATTGATTGTCTTGTTCAGACGGTCGATCAATACTCTGCGATACCATGAGGTGTCGAACGCGACCATTTGCCCGCGGGCGGGAATCTTGAGCCAGAAGCGCCACATCCAAGGGTAACGCAACTCAGCCGTGCGCGGCGGGGTGATGGGGACGACACGGAAGCCGCGCGGGTCCATCGCTCTGCGAGCAAACTGATCAGCCGTCCCTTGCCTGTGGCGGCCCAACCCTCGAACACAATAATGACTGGAACTTTCGCGTCGAAGACCGCGTGCTCTAATTCATAAAGGCGCTGCTGTAATGGTCGTAATCGCTTTTTATACTCCTCTAGCCCTAAAGCCAAATCAAGGTTGACGTATTCAAGCATGGCGGACTCCATTCTATCGGTTTGATAACTTGATTATGGCGCAAATGAGTCTGGCAGTTATTCTCGTAAAAAGGTTTTTAGCTTATGAGCAATCAACCTTTATTTATTATATGCTTAATTGCAGTAATTGTCTTGTTTGTAAAAATATACTTCAATGCAAGTGCGGTCTAGCCAGAGATGATGGGGACTTGGCAGGTTCTTATTTTAGTGGCTGTCACATTTACAAATTATTTTGCGATATACTGACCGCATAAAACTACTCTTTTGGTGAGTATATGACAGATAAAAAATCCCATCACATTGGAACACTCTCCCCGGAAATGGCATTGCTTGGCTTGCTCTACAAAGAAGCGGGGCATGGCTACGATCTGCACCGCACCGTCAATGCGGATCTGGGTCAGGTCTGGCATTTGAGTCAAAGTCAGGCGTACGCAATTTTGAAACGACTGGAAGCACAGGGCGATGTATCCACCGAGAAAATTGCGCAGGAGAAACTTCCATCCCGCCAGTTGCTCAGCATAACCGACCAAGGCAGAGCAAATTTTCTGGCGTGGCTAAACGCCCCAGCGGCGGCGGCACCCGCGCCATCCGCATGGAATTCATCACGCGTTTGTACTTTCTCAAAAGTACTTCCCAAAAAAAATTACGAAGGCGTTCGAACAGCAGCGCGCCGAAGCAGACACGCACATTCAGCGTCTTGAGGCTACTCTCGCAGAATTGCCCGCCGAACAGATTTACAACCGCATGAGTCTTGAAATGCGTTTGAAGCAGCTAAAGTTTGCTCTCGAATGGCTGGATGAAAGCCAGAAAAACTTCTTGTAAAGCTCATTGTTTCTGGGATATACTCACTCAATGAGTATAAAGCGGCAATTATCCCTGACTCTTTTATTTTCCATCTTTTTGACAGCCTGCGGCGCTTCATCCGCCCCGACGACTGCTCCTGCCACCAAAGCACAGCCCCAAACCCTGACCGTTTTCGCCGCCGCCTCCCTCACCGATGCCTTCACTGAAATCGGCGCCGCATTTGATGCTGCCCACCCCAATGTGACCACGACTTTTAACTTTGCAGGCTCCCAAGCCCTGCGGACTCAAATCGAAGAAGGTGCCCCTGCGGATGTATTTGCCTCGGCCAGCAGCAAGGAAATGGAAACTCTTGTAACAGGTACCTTCGTTGGTGCAGATGTATCGCAAGTATTTCTATCCAATAAGCTGGTCGTCATTCTGCCTGTGGATAACCCCGCTGTGCTTGAAAAACTGGAAGACCTCGCCAATCCTGGAATCAAAATTGTTTTGGCTGCGGAAGAAGTTCCCGTCGGCAAGTATGCTCGTCAGGCGCTTGACCTGATGGATGCTTCCTTTGGAACAGGGTACAAAGACAAGGTTTTGGCAAACGTCGTCTCCAATGAAGACAATGTCAAGCAGGTAGCTGCCAAAGTCCAGCTTGGCGAAGCAGATGCGGGTATCGTCTATATGTCAGATGTAGTCGCCGCACCTGAATTGAAGTCCATTGAAATCCCCGCAGAGTTGAATGTCATCGCCAAGTATCCCATTGCGCTGCTCATTAAATCTGAAAATGCCGATCTGGCCGCGAAGTTCATTGAATATGTCCTTTCGGCAGAGGGCCAGGCTGTTCTTGCCAAATGGGGATTTGCTCCAATCAAATAGTTTTTAGTACAATAAAAGTCGCGGGAAAATATCCAGCGACTTTTATTTCATATGAAGAAACTTCGAGAATTTTCCCGCCGAGTTTTTGGAAAAGGATATTCCAAATGGATATTCCTTCTCCCCAGTTTGATTCTACTTGCCTTCTTTGCGCTGCCGTTAATCGCGTTGATCTATCGTTCCCTCGCTCCTGATTTCTTTGCGAAGCGCTTTCAAAGCAGGCGTTTCAGGCGTAAGTTAAGTCTGGTCACGAGTTCCATCACTACATTGGTTGCAGTGATATTGGGGACGCCATTAGCCTATCTGCTGGCGCGCTGGAAATTCAGATTCAAAACATGGCTGGAGTTGATCCTTGATCTGCCCATCGTCCTGCCCCCCTCCGTGGCGGGACTCGCACTGTTGATGGCCTTCGGGCGCAGAGGATTGTTTGGTTCATTCCTAAATGATATCGGCATCAGTATTCCCTTCACCACAATCGCAGTCATCATGGCGCAGTTATTTGTCGCTGGGCCATTGTTTGTCCGTTCGGCACGGATCGGCTTTGCTCACGTAGATAAACAACTCGAAGAATCTGCTTATGTGGAGGGGGCAAATCAATGGCAGCTTTTTTACGAAGTCATGATCCCAATCGCCATCCGCGCCCTTGCCAGCGGAGCCATCCTTACGTGGACTCGCGCACTCGGTGAATTTGGCGCAACGATTCTATTCGCGGGAAATCTGGAAGGCGTCACCCAAACCATGCCGATTGCCATTTACATTGGCTTTGAGCGCAACCTAGGCGTGGCGATGGCATTGTCTGTTGTTCTGATTTTGGTTTCGGTGATCTTGTTGATGATCACAAAACAATTGGATAAAGAAGAAGAGTGATATTTGCTATGCGCAAGAAAAATCTCCCTATACTGCTCGTCACATCAGCTTCGCATTCGCGGAGCGATGCCAAAGGGGAAAATGTGCGGTCCGTGTAATAAAGAGGTGGATTGGTCATGCGACCACTCGGTTTTCAAGGATTTGCTCTAAATAGAGCACTAAAAATCTGTTGAA
>JADJNA010000024.1 GCA_016709305.1 Candidatus Villigracilis saccharophilus | reverse complement strand
AGCTAACGTTGCAGAAGATAGAACCTGGATAAATTTCACTAAACAACATGCCTCAGCAGATCAGCGAAGAACCCACCCGCAAAGAAATGATTGAAAGGTGAAGATTGAAATCCTTGGGACGGGTAAACAATGGACGATAGGAAAACCACGGTCTACGGTCTGTCGTCCACGGTCTGCTTTACGGGCATGGTAGCACGAGTCGAGTCGCTGCGAAGGGCCACGCGCAGGTGGAGGGGTTGTTTGAGAGTCTGCTGGAGGAGGCGATGGATAATGGACGGTAAACCATGGACAAACCATGGTCTATGGTCAATGGTCACGTTCTGCAGGCGTGGTGGCGCGGGTCGAGTCCCTGCGGGGGCGGATCTCGGCGTTTAAGTCTCGCGAGTCCACATGGGGATGTCAACCTGCATTCTGCTCCTATTGAGAAGAACAGTCTTATAATGCGATCATGTGATATTGTCCGCAAACTACCAGATCCCGAATGTCTGAAGAAGGAGAAACATAATGAACCGAAAGACGGTTGTTTCTTTTCTGAGCATTGTCCTACTTTTGACTCTGGCTTGCAATTATCTAATAGCAACAGGTTCCCAAACCATGACGCCTGTGCGATTGGAAACCACCGTGGATAGGATTTCGTTCTCTGGCGAATACTCCTGTCAGGCAACGGTTTCAGCCTTGCTGGTGATTGACAAGGACGGGGTTGCCACCCTCTCGTTGACCGGCATCGTTTATGTGGATTACATTAACTGCACGCCGGATCCATCGGGCTTTCAGGCTACCTATATCATCACCGGCCTCGCTGACCCGGACTCCTGGCTAATTACATTCATGAGTTGTAATGAGGGCGGCTTCAGCGCTGAAGGAAGCATCTCTTATCGGGATAATAAACCGGTGGGGAATGTTTCCTGTACTCATCTGACAGGCGCGGATGCTGGCAAGATCGCGATCATGGTGTGGGTACCAGCAGGCAACCCTTCCCAATAAAATTTATGGCTGGCTGGAAACGTAAACCGCAGCCCGGATCGAGTCTCCACGGGGGTAGTAGATGGGTTGTTTGAGGGTCTGGTGGCGGAGGCGTTTTCGTGAAAAATCCTGTCAAATTTCCACGAAAGTCTTGCAGCCAGACTCTTATGTTCGCGCGTGGGTTGCGGTTGAGTTGAGTCGCATCACGGTGAAACCTGTCAGGTCTGATCTTGCGGGTGTGGTGGCGCGAGGCGGGTCACTGCGTGGGTGGATGGGGAGTCCGCGAGGCAGGTGTGGAGGGGTTGTTTGAGATTCTGCCAGCAGAGGCGTTTGATATTCGTGCGTAGGGGCGACTCTTCAATGCTGTCGGTCGTTACGTCAAGCGGGAAGGTCGTGCCTGACAAGATGCGAGTCAGTCCCTGACGACTCGCACCTACGTGTGCGGGCGTGGCGGCACGGGTCGAGTCTCTGCGGGGATGGGCAGTTCGAGAGTCTGCTAGCCCAATCTTTTGACGATAGACGGTAGACAATGGATTATGAAATAGCTATGGTCTGTCGTCCACAGCCTGTTTTTCGGGCGTGCTAAGAACTTGAATAAAAACATAGGCGTGCTATGATGAAGTTGGAGGACGCCATGAACACAACCCTCAAAAAAATTCTGTTTTGGACGCCGCGTATTGTGGGCATCCTGTTTGTGTTTTTCATCAGTCTGTTCGCATTCGATGTTTTTGAAGAAGGGCTTGGCTTTTGGGGGACGTTTCTAGCCCTATTCATGCACCTGCTTCCTTCGATTTTGCTCGCTATTGCCATTTACATTGCCTGAAACGGGAATGGGTCGGCGCAATCCTGTTCATTGGCTGGGCGATCTGGTATGTGGTCTTTTTCCGCGATCGTGATTTTCCTTGGATTGCTTATGCGATCATCGCGGGAATACCCACTGTGATCGGCTTTCTCTTCCTGGCAGATTGGATCTGGCGAAAGCGGATTCGTACAGACTGATTCACCTTAGAATATCTCTTCTTTATCGCCTAGTCAGGCGGCGCAGATGACACGTTTAGATTCTCGAAGCATCGAGTCATGGTGAGGGCGGATGGGTGCTCCACAATCCACGCAGTAGGCGATACACTGAGCTTGTCGAAGTGTATCGGGTTGTTTGAGAGTCTACTGGCGGAGGGGTTCAGTTAGCCCTTCTGTCCGTTGGACATCTCCCTCAAATGCGACGGTAGTACTGTCGCATTTGAGGGAGAACTTAGCATTAAATTTTTTTATGAAAACTGAGAGTGTTTCCAAATTCGAGCCGCCGTTCTTCGCGGGGTCGCACGCTTCGCGGGGAGGGCTAGGGAGGGGACAAAATACCGCGCCTATCCAGGAGCAACCCAAAACCAGAATCCATGCCATCGAACTCCGCAAAGAACTCACGCCCGCCGAACGCAAACATTAGGCGCTCATCCGTAACGACCAGTTGAGAGTCAACTTTAGAAAGGAACACGCCATTGGCAACTACAGCCCCGATTTCGTCTGTGTCCAAAAGAAACTCATCATTGAACTGGATAGAGTCAGCATTTGGAACAGGAAGAGTACGACGAATAACATTGATGGCGTTATACTCGCTATACTTCATGCGATGGAAGATGAAACCAGTATAATATCCCTGTGATGGAATGTAACAAGTGTGGCAAATCTGCGATTCATCTTTGCATGGAATATCTCATCAAAGCGAATAAATTTGAAACATGGTTTCTTTGCGATGAACATGCCCAAACACACCCACACACGGAATTTGGCGAACCTCTGCCATTGTTCAACTCGCCACGCATGGGATGTGTGGATAAGAAGGCTCCCAGATCTCTGTATTGATATAAAACATCTAACTAATCTCGAATATCCACTCTCTGCCTTTGTGGGCGTGATGCGCGGGTCAAGCCGCTGCGGGGCGGATAGGAGAGTCCATCAAAGTGTTGAGGGGCTGTTTGAGAGTCTGCTGGCGGAGAGTTTTGGAGGTGTTTGATGGTTGGAAAATATATGCCGCTTGAAAATTACTTGCGTGACCTTCCTGCCAGCCAAAAAGAAGTTACGCTTGGCTTTGAACAGATCGAAGGAATATTGAATAACAAACTGCCATCCTCCGCGTACGAAGACCAAAGATGGTGGGAACATGAGACGGAAGGCAATCATCGAAATACCCGTTCATGGTCCAATGCAGCGTGGAGGATTAAAAATTTGGACGTCAACGCGAAGTGGGTGAAATTCGCCCGTGCTTGATGATGGTTATTTTGGCATGATGATGCGGTGCAAATATCACACAGAGTTCGTGCTGGAGCGAAGCTCGGCGGTTGAGCCTCGCGAGTCTGCTCAACAAGCAGGTTACATGTTGAGGTATTTCAGCAGCTCATATACCAACATCGCGGGCCAGACAATGCCTTTGAGAATACCCAGCATGCCTGCCCCAAACGTGGCAGCATGGCTGATGTAATAGATCCACGCTCCAATCAGGCCGAACCCGTACACTGCATCTGAAGTGCCGCCCCTATGAATCACTTTTGATCTTCGGCTTTCCTGCTCGTTCGTTTTTGTTTCTGCGGTCATTTTATTCTCCTTTATCAGTTATTATTGCAATATACGCTGATCGGATAACCTTGGTTGCATCCCGCGCGTCAAAAGAAGAGTCATTTTATTCATGCAGAGCGAGAGGAGATTATCACGTGGCAAAAGTAAAGATCACTCAAAAAGGACCTGCCGGCAGCGTTCAATACACTGAAGGCTGGTTAAAAAAGAACATCTGTGAATTTTATTTTGAATTTGGCGGCGGCGAGACTGTCGCCATAATTACCATCCCTGCCGAAGATCAATGGGACACGGGATATCCCTGGGCCAGCGGACGGCGCAAAGAGATACTCACATTTGTGGCGGAAGAATTGCGCCGAACGCAAGCGCCGTCAGCCACCATTGTGTGGGAAGAAAGATCATTCCGGCTTATTAACAAATAAGGTGCTTCTTATTTTTCCCCGCGTTGTAACGCACCCGCGCGGATTTGATGAAGTTAACAGATTTCTACGCGGATTGAAACCTGATTCGATATAATCGGGGACATTATGGAAAAGCACAGCATCGCAGGATTGTTCGCAGGTCTGGCAGCCGCATCTATCTGGGGCGGAATGTACGTTGTCAGCAAGGTGGTATTGGATGTGATTCCGCCCTTTGCATTGCTCACCATACGCCTCATCATGGGCGCGGCGGTGTTGGGATGGGTGATCCATTTCCGCAGGAAAAAACCCGCATTTACCAGGGAACAATTTTGGAAAAGTTTACTGGTTGGCTTTGTAGGATATGGCATCTCGCTTGGCTTTCAATTCGTCGGCACAAAACTTTCAACTGCCTCGAACGGATCACTGGTCACATCCGCCACGCCAGCCTTTGTTTTGATCTTTGCCCCATTTTTACTTGGCGAAAAAACGACGACACGCCGCATCATCGCGCTGGTCGTATCCACACTCGGGGAGTACTGGCAGTCATCGACCCGCGCAACGCGGAGCTCTCCCCCACCTTGTTTTGGGGGAACATGAGCCTGCTCTCGGCCGCGCTTACCTGGGCTTTATATTCCGTGCTGGTGCGCAAGGTCAGTCAAACAGGCGACCTGCTCACCTCCAGCGCGGTAATGTTATTGGGTGGTCTGCCATCCAGCCTCGCGCTCGGACTTTGGGAGATCTACACGCAAGGGGTCGGACAGATCACCATCGGCATCATCGGCGGATTATTATTTTTGGGGATCATCTCAACCGCCATCGCGATGTTCCTGTGGAATTATGCCTTTGCCGAATTACCCGCCGCACTGGCATCGCTCACGTTCTTTGCACAGCCGGTAGTGGGCACGCTGCTCGGTTGGTTTTTCCTCGCTGAAAAGATCACCCCGCTCTTCCTCGCCGGCGGCGCGTTTGATCAGTATTGGAATTTTGATCTCAACCAGAGAATAACGGATGCAATGGAGCAAAAAACTGCATCTGATTTAAAGTAATTTATTGAGGATGGAAATCCAACCGATTATTTTTTTACATTTCCTTCCGCCAGTTTGCGGGTGAGATGAATGGTCGCTTCAGCGCCGACAGTGTGAAGCAAGGCCATGTTTGGAGGGCGCTGCGCGCCGACCGGGTACCCACATACAAGCACCACCTGCTGCCCGGCTTGAATGCCTGACTTCAACAAAGCCGCATCCACATTGGCGATCATGTCATCCATGGTGTTTGTAAATTTTGCAAGGTACGGCTGAACACCCCACAAGAAGGCCAGTTTATTATAGGTTTCCTGTTCCGGCGTAAATGCCAGGGTTCGTTTTGACGGTCGCGCCTTGGACATCAACCAGGCTGAGCGTCCTTGCATTGTAAAAACAGCCACTGCGCGGACTTCCGGATCGTCAGCGAGCACCTTCGCAGCCCGCGCCATGGAGGCCGCATCGCTCTCGCCCAACCCGATCCTGCGGTCCTGGCGGCTGCCCCATTCAAGAAAATGAGCCTCGGCTTCCTTAACTATACGCGACATCATGGCAACTGCTTCAGCGGGATAATCGCCGGAAGCGGTTTCCGCGGAAAGCATGACCGCGTCGGTCCCATCGAAAATCGCGTTGGCGATATCTGAGGCTTCGGCGCGCGTCGGCAGTGGATTCTGGATCATCGATTCGAGCATTTGCGTGGCCGTGATCACCAGCTTGGCGCGCGCGTTTGCGGAATGGATAATCATCTTTTGCAGGGTGGGCACACGTTCTGGTGGAAGCTCCACACCCAGATCGCCGCGCGCCACCATCACGCCGTCCACCACATCCAGAATGGCTTCCAATTCATTCATGGCTTCCGGTTTTTCAAGCTTGGCAATCAGAAGCGGCATTTGTTTTCCTTGTGAAAGTTCCTCCATTGCCGCGCGTACCGCCTTTACATCCTCCACGCTACGTACGAACGAGATCGCCACCGCGTCCACTCCCTGGGAAATACCAAAAGCCAGATCGGCTTTATCCTTCTCGGTAAACCCCGCGATTCGGAGTTTAACCCCGGGCAGGTTGATGCCTTTATGCGATGAGAGCGCACCGCCCACCAAAACCTTTGCGCAGACAACCTGCCCTTCAGCAGACACCACTTCGAGCGCAAGCCGCCCATCGTCAAGCAGCAGGCGGTCTCCCTTTTGAACCGATTCGAACAGCTCACGAAAATCCACGGGTATCAGTTGATTGCCGGTCTTTGGGGTTTCATCCTGAGTCGCATACAGGCAAACTTGCTCGCCAGCTGCAAGCTGGATCGGCGTGGAAAGCCTGCCCACCCTGATCTTCGGTCCTTGCAGGTCCTGCAAAATACCGACGGGCATTTCCAGTTTATTGGCAGCGACTCGAATGGCAGCGATGCGCATTCGATGCTGTTCGTGTGTACCGTGTGAAAAATTTAGGCGGGCGATATTCATCCCGGCCTTGATCAATGACTCCAAGACCTGTTCTGAATCAGAAGCGGGTCCGATGGTCGCAACGATCTTTGCTCTTCTCATGTGATTACCTTTCCTTCCTGGGTTGATAAATTACCAAGTGATCACCAGGTCCCGTTGAGGGAATAGCTCCATTATGACTTTTGTAACATAAAAACTGCCGCAAGGTTACGCAATTCGCAACCATGCGGCAGGCTTCGTATGATGAGGATGCTACAGGTAGTGTAGTTCCCTTGCCTGTTGCAACAATCCCTCACGGAATTGAGGATCCGCGACATTAATCAGCGCTTGCGCGCGCTGGCGGATGGTCTTGCCGTACAGGTCGGCTATGCCGTGTTCAGTCACCACAAATCGAACTTGGTTGCGGCTGGTCACGACGCCGGCGCCGGGCTTCAGCATCGAAACGATCTTGCTTAATTGAGTTCCATCCCGCAAAGTGGCAACACTCGGCAGTGCGATGATGGGCACGCCGCCCTTGGAACGGGATGCACCATAAACAAAGTCAAGCTGGCCGCCGACACCGCTGTACAGTTTGGGTCCGATACTGTCGGCGCAGATCTGGCCCGTCAGGTCAACTTCGATCGCCGAATTGACCGCCACCATGCGGTCATTTTGCGCGATGACGAAGGGGTCGTTCACATATTCCGAGCGGTGCAATTCGATCATCGGGTTGTCGTCCACCCATTCATATAATCGTTTTGTGCCGAGAATAAACCCGGAAACGATCTTGCCGGGATGCAGTGATTTTCGCGCATTGGTCAACACACCCGCGTTGACGAGATCGATCACGCCGTCCGAAAATAGCTCGGTATGAATGCCAAGATCTTTTTTGTCGAAAAGATATTTCAAGACCGCGTCCGGGATCGCGCCGATGCCAAGCTGCATGGTCGCGCCGTCGGGGATCAACGAGGCAACGTGCCCGGCGATCTTTTCAATAATATCTGATTTGCCTTCCGAGGCCATGATATGTTCCGGGATCGGATAATTTACGGGCACGATATGAGTCAATCGGCTGACATGAATGAAAGAATCGCCCAATGTGCGCGGCATTTTCTCATTGACTTCGGCAATAATTATCTTCGCAGATTCAGCCGCAGTTTTGGTCAGGCCTACTTCAACCCCAAGGCTGCAAAAACCGTGCTCGTCAGGCGGGGATACGTGAACAAGTGCCACATCCAGAGGCAAAACACCGCGTTTGAAAAGCAACGGAAATTCCGAAAGCAAAACGGGCGTAAAATCTGCGCGGCCTTCCTGTACCGCCTTGCGGATATTGGCGCTGATGAACATGGAATTCACCCGCAGGTGGCCTTCCATCTCAGGGCCGACATAGTCGGCGGAGCCGACGGTCAGCGCTTGGCAAACCTCAACATTGTTAATGTTTGGCGCGTATTCCACGAGAGCCGCGAGAAGTTTTTGCGGGACGGACACATTCCCAGTAAGGAATATGCGGTGACCCGATTTGATCACCTTCACAGCTTCCTGCGCTGTAGTTACGCGTGATTGATAAATATTTGCTGCAACCATCTTATTCCTCACTTGCATTCAGACGGACAAGGTTTCTCATTTTTCCGTCGTGTGTATTAATCGCCAATTCAATGGATGGATTTTCTACCATCACTTTCTCAATACCGTTATTCGCAACTTCGAGAATGTACGGAATTGCCGCATTCAAAAACACATGGCTGGCGGTACGAGCCACCACGCCGGGGATGTTCGGAACACAATAATGCACCATGCCTTCATCCACAAAGGTGGGATGCTCATGCGTGGTCGGGCGCGATGTTTCAAAACAGCCACCCTGGTCAATACTGACATCTATTATGATCGAACGCGGTTTCATGGCGCGCACCATCTCACGCGTCACCACCACCGGCGCGCGTTGTCCGCTAACCAGCACAGCGCCGATCACAACATCGGCAAAAGCAGTTGCCCGCTCAAGGTTGCGTTT
This sequence comes from Candidatus Villigracilis saccharophilus, assembly GCA_016709305.1. Lineage (GTDB taxonomy): Bacteria > Chloroflexota > Anaerolineae > Anaerolineales > Villigracilaceae > Villigracilis > Villigracilis saccharophilus. Next base: position 104,851 of record JADJNA010000024.1, on the reverse strand, counting down.
GGTCGAGATCATCGTTACAGCCCTTGGGAATCTTTCAGCCACTTTTTCCAGCACGCTCAAGCTCTTATCGATCACCGTCACCTGCGCGCCGGCGCCAAGCATAGCCTGTGTTGCAGACATGCCAACCACACCGCCGCCGATGATCACGACTTCCGCCGAAGGTACGCCCGGCAGCCCACTGAGCAGGATTCCCTTACCGCCCCAATTATTCTGGAGCAGGCGCGCCGCAATCTGCGGAATCATCGCACCGCAGATCAAACTGAACGGGCGCAAAACAGCCAATGCGCCGCTTGCGTCCGTGATCTGTTCATAGGCCAGCGCGGTGATCTTCTTTTCCAGCAGCAGGTCAATCTGATCCTGCGAACTCGAAGCAAGGTGCAGCAGCCCGGTCAGGATCGCGCCATCCTTCAACCATTCCATTTCATTTTTCAAAGGACGCGAGATCTTTAGCAGTAAATCTGCCCGTCCAAAGACTTCCTCAGCGGAATAGGCGATACGCGCCCCGGCCCGCTCGTATTCCAGATCGCTGAATCCCGCCCCCAAGCCCGCCCCATGCTCGACGAATATCTGGTGGCCGTTCTGGGAGAGGATCTCCACCCCGGCCGGGGAAAGACCCACGCGATACTCAAAGGGTCTGCTTTCTTTTGGTATTCCAATGTACATAATGTGCCTCCACATAAAAGACCCTAAAGGTCATTGAAACCTTCAGGGTCAAAAATTATTACGCCATATTGAGAACTTCACGAATCGACGGAAGCGCCCAATCAATGGTTTCCCTGTCAATGACGAGCGGCGGGGCAAAACGGATCACGTTATCGTGCGTCTCTTTTGCGAGGATGCCCTTGGTCTGTAACACTTCACAGAAGCGGCGTGCGCCCTTTGCCTCAGGCTTAAGTTCAACACCAATTAATAATCCGCGTCCGCGCACTTCTTTAATGTGCGGGCTGGGGATTTCGCTCAATTGCTCAACGAAATATTCACCCAATTGCTGCGAACGTTCCGCAAGTTTCTCCTCGCGTATCACGCGCAACGCAGCGCGGGATACGGCAGCCGCAAGCGGATTGCCGCCAAAGGTGGAGCCATGCTCACCAGGTGTGAACAAGCCAAGAATAGCCTTGTCTGCCAGCACCGCTGAGACCGGGTAAAATCCCCCAGCCAGAGCCTTGCCGATGATGGTCACATCAGCGCGGACATCTTCATGATGCGCCGCGAACAGTTTCCCCGTGCGGGCAAGACCGGTTTGAATCTCGTCCGCCATAAAGAGTACGTTGTTCTTCCTGCAAATCTCAGAGACCTTCTTTAAGTATCCAGCGGGCGGAATGATCACGCCAGCCTCACCCTGGATCGGCTCAAGTAAAACTGCGGCAGTATTAGGTGTGATCGCTTTTTCAAGTTCGTCCGCGTCGCCATATTTCACGGTGACGAAACCCGGCGTGAACGGACCAAAGTCATCGCGGTAGGAAGGTTCGGTCGAGAAGGAAACAATAGTGACCGTGCGCCCATGGAAATTTCCCGAAGCGACAATGATTTCAGCCTGATGGCGCGGAACCTTCTTCACCTGATATGCCCATTTGCGCGCCAGCTTGACGGCGGTCTCAACCGCCTCCGCGCCGGAATTCATCGGCAAAGACATTTCGTAGCCGGTCATTTCGGACAGCTCTTTATACAGCAGCGGCAACTGGTCATTACGGAACGCGCGCGATGTCAATGTGACCCGCTTTGCCTGATCGAGAAGCGCTTGTAAAATTTCAGGATGAACATGTCCCTGGTTGACCGCGGAATACGCACTCAAACAATCGAGATATTTCTTTCCCTCCACATCATAGACCCAAACACCTTCCGCCCTTTCGATCACCACATCCAAAGGGTGATAGTTATGCGCGCCGTACTGTTCTTCCATGTTGATAAAATCTTGTGTATTCATTAATTATCCTTTTAAGAGATTAGACCACAAAGGGTCAATAAAGAACACGAAGGAAAATCTTTAAAACCTTTGTGCCCTTCTTTTCGTTGTGGTTAATGATTATTAAGCCGCATCAAACAAGCGTGCCAGAATCGCCTTCTGGGCGTGTAGACGATTATGAGCCTGTGGGAAGATGACTGAGTGCTTGCCGTCCGCAACTTCATCCGTCAACTCGTGATTGCGATGCGCGGGAAGACAATGCATGACAATGACGTCTTTATCCGCTTCTTTTACCAGTTTCGCATTCACCTGGTATGGAGGGAAGACCAGTTCACGTTTGGCGGTTTCCTCTTCCTGCCCCATCGAGGTCCATGTGTCGGTATAGATCACGTGCGCGCCTTTGACAGCTTCATGCGGATCACGCAGGAAGGCTAGCTTGCTTTTGGTTTTCTTCGCGATCCGTTTGGCGATCTCGACCGCCTTCGGATTCACATCATAGCCTTCGGGGGTTGCAACTGTAAAATTCCAGCCGAGCAGCGCGGAAACGTGCATCAAAGAGGTTGTGACATTATTCCCGTCACCGATATAACTGACATTCAAGCCTTTGGATTTCGCGCCGAATTTTTCCTGAATGGTCAGCGCATCCGCCATGCCCTGGCAGGGATGATTGTAATCACTCAGCCCATTCACAACAGGAATCTCAGACCAGGTTGCCAGTTCCAAGACATGATCATGTTCGAAAACCCGCGCCATAAGACCGTGCACATAACCAGACAACACACGCGCCACATCCGCAATGGATTCGCGTTTGCCCAGTCCGATCTCGCTCGGTGAAAGATAAAGCGCATCACCGCCGCAATGCCGCATGGCCATATCAAAGGAGATGCGGGTGCGCAGGCTCGGCTTCTGGAAGATCATTCCCAACACTTTACCTTTGAATATCGGCTTGTTCCCCTTTTTGAAATACTGCTTTTTGAGTTTTACTGCCAAGTCTAGCAGGTCTTGAATTTCATCAGATGTGTAATCTGAGATCGCGAGAAAATCCTTCATGGTTGCTCCTTAATAAAAACTTTGAAAACATTCATAATTCGCCGCTTTTCGAGAAGCCCCAATGGGGATTCCGAAGTTTGGCGTATAGAGTATATCTTTATTATCCTTTTCTGCCATGTTTCATGCATCATGCATTATGCGTGACATTTATCGAATTACATTCTTGAACTTTTTCCAGTAGCGGACCATACCGTCCACGCTCATGTCAAGCGGATTCGCCAGCGCGTAGGCCATGACGACATCCTCGCTCAGTTTTTGGGCGCGGCTTTGCTCGTTCATCCATTCCACGAACTTGGCGCGCAACTCGTCCACAGGCGGGTCCGCGGGCATGGTCTCTTCGAGCCATTTTTCAGAAGCGTCAAGGTTTCTTTGCAGCTCATTCAAGTGCCAATCGACATCGTCAAAAATCCCAAAATGAGTGGGGGCAATGCGGGTGAATTTTAAAGAACGCAGCCGCGCAATGCTCTCGCGCCACCTGCCAAAATGTAATTCTGGCGGAGGCATCGGCGCGCGCAAATACGGATACCCCGGAATCCGCACACCGCCCACGTCTCCGCTAAAACATAGATCTTCGAACAGATAGGAATAATGATGCTCGGCATGCCCGGGCGTATTAACAGCCACAAATCTTAAGTTTCCGACAGCGATCTCTTCCGCATCCTGCGGGACTGTGAGTTGATGCTCCAGAACAGGCAGGAACTCGCCCCAGAGCGAATCCATCCTGTCCCCGTAAATGCGCGTGGCGCTGGCGATGAGTTTTTCAGGGTTGAGCATGTGCGCCGCACCGTTCGGGTGGACAAACACCTGCGCCCCATGACGCGACAACCAGCCCGCCGCACCTGCATGGTCAAGGTGAATATGCGTGAGCAGGACGTGTGTAATGTCGCGGGGAGATAATCCTTCCTGAGAAAGACCAGCTTGCAGCGCAGAAAGAGTCGAGCCCGGTCCGCTTTCGACCAACACCGCGCCGGCCGCATGTCTGATCAAATAAGACGCGATCGCTTGAGTCTTATTTTGAAAGTTTAGATCTAGTGTGACAATATTGGTTCTCGCCATCGGCTCATTTCCTGTGAATTTAGTGTAGTCGGAACAATCGAAAGCGCCTGTGGAAGATCGGCGTCGCATTTAATAATAACAACGGGAACGCGCCGCTCGCGCAAAGAGGCCACCAGATTTTGCGTACCGCGCACACCGCCAAATGTTTCCGCATCCAGCAAAACAACCACTGGCCGCAAAAAGCGCCTCTGCAGATCGTCCACCGCGTGAATAAGGTCGGGGCGCACTGTTGGAGTAACGAGAATAACGCTTGAGCCTTGCGGCATTTGGGACGCCTGTACGGCAACCAGCGCCGCAATCGAAAGACTGCCGTTGGCTTCCACAAAAGCCAGTGTCTCCAAAATTTTCGCCTCCTGCCGCTCGCTGTGTTCTGCGGAGTGTACGATAAATGTTTGCCCCGCGCTGACATATCCTACCGCGCGGCGTTGGCCAATAAAATAATGTGAAAGGGACGCGGTGATGCTGATGGAATATTCAAGCGTGGCTGGCGGCAGCTTAAATTTAGGGCGTTTTTTAAACATCATCATCTCAATTGGAATTTCCTCGAGCTGATAGGGTTTCGCATAATGCACATCTTTTTGCGAATCAAGGTACAGCCAGATCTCGGCCTGCGGATCCTGCTCAAACTCCTTGACCATTAAATGACCCCTGCGGGCGCTGGTGGGCCAATGGATACGCTTCATAGCATCGCCATGCACGTACTCACGCACTCCAGCCGCATGCGGTGTAATATCCGCCGATTTCCTTCGAATGACCTGTCCACCCGGCAAAAGCCCGGGCGGGAATACGAACGATTTGATCTCAAATATGATCGGGAACACCACCAGGGTGCGCTCAGGCGCGATCACTTTGCTCGCGCTAAATAAACCGAACGGATCGCCCGTGGAAACGCGCGTCGGTCCAAGCACAAATCCTCCGCGCAGCGTGAGCCATGTCCGCGCAAGATAGGATTGTTTGTGATGACCGCTCACATAAGTAAACAGGCGCGAACCAGCCGCGAACGGGATCAAGGATTGATTCATGATCTCGAGCCATGGCACCATCACGCGGCTGTCATTCGAGATATTGAATTTTTCTTCAAAAACATCGCCAACATTCGCACGTTGTACGCGAGCGCTTCTCTGCACCTGCAAACCCCTTACCGCCCAGCGCGTCCATATCCAACTGCCGATCGCCAGCAAAACACTCAGGTAAAGAAATCGCGCGTACATGACCTTGCCTGTGGTCAATACTCCCACAGAACCGATCACCAGGATCAGGGCGAGCAAGATCCGCCCAGCTTTCATTTAGATATCTTCCGTTCTGGGTCTGAAGCAAAATCGCCGCCCGGCACCGGCATGGCGTGGATGATCTCCTGGATAATACGGTCTGAGCTTAGGTCGCTCAATCGCGCAGCTGGGCTGACGATAATTCGGTGCGCCAAAACAGCCACGGCCAGCGACTGAATATCATCCGGTAATACAAAGTCGCGCCCCATGAGCGCCGCGCGCGCCTGTCCCGCCCGGGCCAGCGAAAGACTTCCGCGCGGGCTGGCTCCAAGATAAACATCCGCGCTCTGGCGGGTGCGCATTGTTAATTCAACAATATATTTTTTAATGGCCGGGGAAATATAAACCTGCTTTACATCATCCACCGCCTGCAAGATCTCCACCAAGGTTACAACCGATCTCAGCGCTTCAAGCGGGTGTTGTATCTGCTGGTCGTCCAGCACGCGGATCTCATCCAGCATGGATGGATATCCTAACCGCATCCGAAGCAGGAAACGGTCCAATTGCGCTTCAGGGAGCGGAAAAGTGCCTTCATATTCAATCGGGTTTTGGGTTGCCAGGACCATGAAAGGCTTGGGCAGAATGTGGGTCGTGCCATCCACGGTCACCTGGCGCTCTTCCATCGCTTCAAGCAGCGCGGCCTGGGTCTTGGGCGTGGCGCGATTGATCTCATCCGCAAGAATGATCTGCCCAATGATGGGACCCGGCCGGAATTCGAATTGATTCGCCTGCTGGTTATAAATCGAAACACCGGTCACATCGCTCGGCAGCATGTCCGGCGTGAACTGGATGCGATTAAATGTGCAGTCCAGGGAACGCGCAAGACTGCGCGCCAGCATCGTCTTGCCCACCCCCGGAACATCTTCGATCAACACATGTCCCTGACACAACAATCCGATCACGATCAACTCAATGGACTGCCGCTTTCCAACGATCACCTTCTCCAGATTACCAATTACCCGTTCGCTAAATTCTTTAATGTCAGCCATAAATTAACATCCTTATGAAGAGATAATTGATTCTATCATGCGCGTTGCAATCGTGTATAATTTCGCCCATGCCCTAGTAGCTCAATGGATAGAGCGCCTGACTTCGGATCAGTAGGTTCCGGGTTCGACTCCTGGCTGGGGCACTACATATCGGGATTTATTCTAAATTTTGGGGCGGTATTACCGTTTCGCACACTGTCAGTGCAAGGAAGTCAGCGCAACGAGACCGGCAAAGGACGAGCATGAGGTACATCTGTCAATGACAATTAGAAATGGACTTGGCGACAATTAGAAATGCCCATGGGGTGGGAGCGTGTGGAGTGCAGCTGGGGCTAGCCCCAGCTGCACTCCACACGCTGAAAAAAAATCTAATTGGGTTTCTTGCTTGATGCGTTGGGCGGCTTGTTGTGCTCGATGACTAGGGATCTCCTTTCCAAATTCCACGATGATGCTGTGGTGGACGACGCGGTCGATGGCGGCGGCGGTGGTCATGGGGTCTTTGAATATTTGATCCCATTGTGAAAAAACCAGGTTCGAGGTGATGATGACACTGCGGCGTTCGTAGCGTTCAGCCAGCAGGGTGAAGAGTACCTCCATCTCGTCGCGGGATTGCTGGACGTAGCCGATATCATCGAGGATCAAGACTTCGTAGGTGTCGAGGCGGCGCAGTTCGCGCTCAAGGAGCAGGTCACGTTTGGCACGCAGAAGTTCGTTGACCAGGTGAAAGGTGGGAGTAAAGAGAACACTGTGTCCAGCCTGAACCAGTTGGTGTCCGACTGCGGCAGCAAAATGAGTTTTGCCAACTCCCGGTAAACCAAAGATGAGCAGGTTTTCGGCGCGGGCAACAAATTCGCCGTTGCACAGTTGCGCCAACTGGCGAGTGAGGCGCAGGGGCAGTTTTTTTTGATCGAAAGCTGCCAGGGTTTTGGCTGCAGGCAGGCGGGAGGACTTTTGCAGGCGCTCGACGCGGCGCTGACCGCGCCCCTCGACTTCCTGCTCAAGTAGTTCGGACAGGAAGGTTTCGAGGGCCAGTGGCTGTGGTTGCAGGTCGCCCCGCAGTGGTGAATTTGTTCAAGCGGCGTCAGCCTCCACCAGGAAGAGCTGGTCATAGGGTCAGGTTCACCAGGGGAGAGGAAGCGGACCTTGGTCTCATCCCTCGGATGGTTTTTCATCCCAGTTTTGACCTTGGTTTGACTAGCAGCAGGAAGCGCCTGGCAACATCCGCCTCCATCGACAGTTGTTGTCGCAAAGGTCGTGCCGTCGGGTGGCAATGCTCGTTGAGGACATCCCAAGCCTGTCGGAAGACGTCCAGCGGAAAAAGATCATCACGGTAACGGTAGTTGCGAAATCCGCCAGGTTTGCGCAAGTGTCGTGTGGGTAGTTGTTTGGTGGGTGGGCCCCCCAGCTCAAGGTGGTGGGTACCAGACCTCATGTGCCATTATAGACACGCAAGTGGCCCGCTTGCTTTAGTCCGTGGGGCTGTGCCGGGCCCACCGAGGATTCGTTTTGTCCCCGATTTCTTCGTCCAGTTTGACCTGTCGCGCGGCATTGCGTTTCTCCATGATCTCGAACAGAAATAGTTCATAGGCTGCGATGCTCTCAAAGTTTCGGCTGCCACGCAAGAGCAGATGTTGCCGCCTGCTGTCCGCCGTTGGAAGATCAGTCCCTTTGTTGGGGCTGGATAGATGGTGCGTGGGGGCTTTAGTCTATAGGGCCGGTTCTTGGTAACCGCGTTCACTCGGATTTTTTCTGCCACTTCCCAGTTTGTGGTGGCGGCGGCGGTGGTTGGCCTGTGGCACGTCCCTAAGTTTGAGCAAAGCGCTTTGCAGTCCCAGGCGGATCGAGAGCAGCGATTCGCTTTGCACCACGCGCCCCCACTCCCAGTTCGAGTATGGCAGGACGCTGTGGAATGCTCGAATGGTTCTCCCTGCAGTGTGACTTCCAGTTCGTTCATGCACGTCCCATCGCTTTGCAGAACTTCACCCGCTTGGTGGATTTGGTCCAAGGTTACGGTCGGGTTGCCATTCAACCCCAGTTATATGGTTGCGGCATGTCTTCCTGATATTGAGTTCTGTCCGCTTACACAACCATTCAAATATGGTTTTGTTAACTGGGGTGCCAGTTTGATTTTATTCCAGTCCTTTTCAAATGGGTCAGCTCGGGACGGTAGCGGGATTTTTAGAGCACTGGGTAGTGTCAAGTGTCTATTTTTGTAGGTTTGGAGGCAAGTTGACTTGACCGTTGTGGTTTGCATTTTCTTCATATTGGGTGGTGGTTGGTTTCTTTTCAAGAGTGGTTTCGCAAAGCATGTGCTTCAATGCCCGTCTTTTTTGTTACTCTCTGTTTGGAATCCCTCTATCAAAAACGCTGACTGCTTTTTCCAAACCCCAGCGTAACATGTGCGTTGATTTCAGCAGACACAGTTGTCGTAAGAGTGTCCAAGCTATTTTCTGACTTCCCCAAATGACACAACGTTGTTCAACATTATCGAAGCGACTGTATGGCGTAAATTGTGGAAGGTATAACAATCATCCAATCTCACGCCTACGCAGCTTGACCTGACCGCCTATCGCGCCATTCCAGACCTTAAAGAACTGGAACTGGCGATCCCAATCATTTGTGCTGTCGCTGCTGCTTATGAAATCTGCTGTTGTGGCAGAAAATTAATCAGTGTTCGTTCTCCCTCTCCCTATTAATCCTCCACGCAAAGGCGCTTCCTGTTAGGAATGACGGGCGTTTTTTTATTGATCTGGGCGGATAGCCTCCACTCTTAACAAGACGTTAACCTGTTCTTCCATTGTCCTTAAGAGGGGGTGGTTATCATCACATCGTTATATAAAACTATAGGAGAAAATAGAAATGACCAAAATTGTTCGTTCATTATTGTTTGTTGTAGTGGCTATGAGCCTCCTGCTCGCCGCCTGCGGTGCCCCCGCCACTGAAGCCCCCGTCGTTGTAGAGCCCACGGTCGCCCCCGCCACAGAAGTCCCTGTCGTTGTAGAAGCAACTGTCGCCGTTGTTGAAGACCCGATGGCAAAGTACGCCCCTAACGCTGTTGAGGGCGACATCATCACCGCTGGTTCATCCACCGTGTTCCCGCTTTCCGAGCGCATGGCTGAACTCTTCCAACAGGAAGGTTACACTGGCAACATCACTGTTGACAGCATCGGCACAGGCGCAGGTTTCGAACGCTTCTGCACAGCTGGTGAATCCGATATCTCCAATGCTTCCCGCGGAATCAAAGACAGCGAGAAGGAAGCTTGTACTGCCATCGGCCGTGAAGCCATCGAATTCCGCGTTGGTACCGATGCCCTCGCCGTGGTCGTGAGCGCTGACAATGATTTCGTCACCGCACTCACCAAGGAACAACTCGGCAAGATCTTCACAGGCCAGTTCACCAAATGGAATGAAGTTGACGCAGCCTTTCCCGCCGAAGACATTCTCGTGTACGGTCCCGGCGCGGACAGCGGCACATTCGATTATTTCAACGAAGCCGTGGTTGCTCCTTTGTACCTAAATGCTGATGGCAAAGCCGATGTAGCCGCAGGTGAAGAAGCCCTGCTTGCTCTGGAAGGCGCGCAGTTCTCCGAAGATGACAACGTCCTCGTTCAGGGCGTCGAAGGCAGCAAATATGCCATCGGTTACTTCGGGTTCGCATACTTCTCCGAAAACTCCGGCGCTTTGAAGGCTGTTGCTGTTGAAGGCGTTGAGCCCAATCAGGGCACAGTGGATGATGGTACCTATCCTCTCGCCCGCCCGCTCTTTATCTACTCGGATGCTACGATCCTGACCGAGAAACCCCAGGTCGCCGCTTTCATCTACTTCTACCTGAGCAATGTCAATGACAACATCATTGATATCGGATACTTCCCCGCTCCCGCCGCTGACCTTCAAGCTTCCTTGGATGCCTTCATGGCAGCCACAGGTAAATAAACAAGAATAAAGTACCTCGGGCTGGTCTCTTTTTTGAGGTCAGCCCATTCTTGCTGTATAAAGCTAGTCTAATGATCGGGAGCCTTCGGGCATATTGAGTTTGGATTATCCTGAAACAAGCCCAACAGAACTCAATATAAAAACCTTCTCCTCTTAAGTGAAATTTACCCGATCTCTGTTGGGTGTAAAACTTCTTCATCACTGGCGTTTCCATCGTCATGGAAGATGAGCAAAAATGAAACAAGAAAACACGATCAATACATTCCGCCCGCTTGACCTGAGAAAGAAAATGCGGCCTGGTGAATTTGTCATTCAATCCCTGCTATTCATCGCGGGGGTTTTGTCCATCTTCATCACGCTTGCCATCGTGTACGAACTGGGCAAGGAAGCCTGGTTGTTCTTCGGCGACCCGGACGTGACCTTTGCAAAATTCTTCGGCACTACTGCCTGGTCACCGGGGATCGGAAAATTTGGGATCTGGCCGTTGGTGACTTCGACCCTCGTCACCAGTTTTATCGCGATACTCGTCTCGCTTCCACTTGGACTGGCTGCTGCGTTATTTCTAAGTGAATACGCTTCTCCGAAGGCTCGCTCAGCGTTAAAACCCATCCTTGAGATCCTTGCAGGCATCCCCACAGTCGTCTATGGATATTTCGCCCTGCTCTTCATGACTCCTCTTCTGCAAAAGATCTTTGGTGACGGCGTGGAAGTGTACAACATGCTCTCCGCAGGTATTGTCATGGGCATCATGATCCTGCCCTTGATCTCCTCCATGAGCGAAGACGCGTTGAGTGCTGTGCCGCGCGCACTGCGTGAAGGCGCGTATGCCATGGGCGCGACAAAGTTCGAAACCAGCATCCAGGTCGTCCTGCCTGCCGCATTATCCGGTATCGGCGCGGCGCTGATCATAGGCATTTCCCGCGCTGTCGGTGAGACCATGATCGTGGCGGTCGCGGCAGGCTCCGGCCCCAATTTCACCTTCAATCCATACAAAGCGGCTGAGACCATGACCGGCCACATTGCCCGCATCAGCGGCGGAGACCTGAGCTACAACTCGATCGATTACAACAGTCTTTTCGCGATCGCTTTGATGTTGTTCCTTGTGACGTTAGTCTTGAACCTCGTCAGCCAGGCCATCATCAACAGATTCCGCCAGAGGTACGAATGAATCAAAACCACTACCCAAAAGACGATGACTTTCGCAGATCGCTGGGCGGACGTTATCGCACTGCAAATATATGGCAGGGATTATTTTTCTCAGCCCTGTTTATTGCGCTGCTCAGCCTGCTGGCCTTGCTATACAATGTTGTAGACGGCGTGTTCGGTTATGTCGCCTATGAATATAAAAAAGACCCGGCCTTATTCACCACGAAAGCATTGGATGATCTGAATCAACAGGAATTACTGGAAATTCTCACGACCAATCTTTCCCAGGGCGCGTTTACCAAGTTGGATAACGAAAAGCCGATGACCAAACGCTCCAAGTCAGATCTGTACACGCTGGTGCTGGAACGCCTGATCCAGATCGACACAAAACAAACCTGGTCAATGACCGATTCGATCTTTCGAGCCGATGAGATCAAAGCCGAAGTGGCAAAGGAATATCCAGACGCGAAACTGGAATTCCGCTCATGGCTGACACCGGTATTCCTGACCACTCCCATGTCTTCAAAAGCTGAGTTTGCCGGAGTACGCACCGCCATCCTCGGCTCGTTGTGGATGGTGGGGATCGCCATTTTGTTCGCCCTGCCGATCGGCACATGCGCGGCCATTTATCTTCAGGAATACGCCAGCAAGAATTTCCTCAACCGTGTTATTCAAACCAATATCAACAACCTTGCGGGCGTGCCAAGCATTGTGTATGGCATGTTGGGACTTGCGATCTTTGTGCGGGCGCTGGAACCATTCACAAGCGGAAGCCTGTTCGGCGTCACAGATTCGAACGGGCGCACCATCCTATCCGCCGGACTGACGATGGGCACGCTGGTCCTGCCGCTGATCATCATCAATGCCCAGGAAGCCATCAAGGCCGTGCCTGATTCTTTACGTCAGGCCGCGTTTGGGGTTGGCGCGACCCGGTGGCAGACAGTCTGGCATCATGTACTTCCAAATGCACTGCCAGGCATTCTGACCGGCAGCATTCTGGCAGTCTCGCGCGCCATTGGTGAGACCGCTCCGCTCATCGTGGTTGGGGCATCCACCTTCATCAGTATCGACCCCAGCGGGCCGTTCTCGAAGTTCACGGCCCTGCCGATCCAGATCTATCAATGGACAACGCGCGCGCAATCTGAATTCCATTCCATCGCGGCAGCCGCCATCATTGTCCTGCTCATCCTGCTCCTCACCTTGAACGCCAGTGCTATCCTGCTGCGCAACCGCGTCCAAAGAAAGTACTAACCCGGAAGTGAATTATGGAAAATATTCAAACACCAGAAATCGCAATTGAAACTAAAAATCTCTTCATCTTCTACGGAAGTTTCGCCGCAGTCAGCGAAGTCAACATGAAGATCGAAAAGCAAAAGGTCACTGCCATCATCGGTCCGTCAGGCTGCGGAAAATCCACGCTTCTGCGCGCCTTCAACCGCATGAACGATTTTGTGCCCAGCAGTTATGTGACGGGCGAAATCCTTTTGCAGGGACAGAACCTGTATGGCAAGAATATTGACCCCGTGGAAGTGCGCCGCAAGATCGGAATGGTCTTTCAAAAGCCAAATCCATTCCCAAAATCCATTTACGAAAATATCACCTGGGAGCAAAGATCAACGGTTTCAAAGGAAACATGGATGAACTCGTGGAGCAATCCCTGCGCGGCGCGGCGCTGTGGGATGAAGTAAAAGATGTACTTAAGAAGAGCGCCTATGAGCTTTCAGGCGGACAGCAGCAGCGCTTGTGCATCGCCCGCACCATCGCCATTCAGCCTGAGATCATTCTCATGGACGAACCCGCCTCCGCGCTTGACCCGATCTCCACACTGCGCATCGAAGAACTGATGCAGGAACTTAAGAAAAACTACACCATCATCATCGTCACGCACAACATGCAGCAGGCCGCGCGTATCCGATTACACCGCCATGATGATGCTGGATAAGGAAGGTTCACGTTCCGGCACAGTAATCGAATATTCAGAAACCAAACGCATCTTCACCAATCCTGAGCGGACAAGCGCACTGAAGATTATGTCACGGGAAGATTTGGGTAACATATCAGTGCGAGGAGTGTGATCTTCTCGACCGCACTTGCGCTGTACGCCAGTGCGGGAAGCAATCTCACGGCAAACAGGAGGTTGCTTCGAAAAAAATAAGCGCCATCGCAACTACATACTGGAGAGTTTATGAAAACCAAAGTACTTTTTCTTTGCACGGGCAACTCAGCGCGCAGCCAACTGGCGGAGGGACTCTTGCGTGCTCTGGCTGGGGAGCATTTCGAAGTTTTAGCGCAGGCACTGAGCCAAAAGGCAGTATCCTGCCTGAGGTACATGAAGTGATGCGCGAACTTGGGATCGACATGTCAAGCCAATGGTCCAAGTCTGTGATGGAGTATATGGGCAAGCTCAATTTTGGATATGTAATCACGGTCTGTTCTGACGCCGAACAAAACTGTCCCGCTGTATTTCTCAATATGGGAACGCATGAACATTGGCCGTTCGATGACCCCGCCAAATTTGAAGAAGAGCAGCGCCTCACCTCCACCCGACGCGTGCGCGATCAAATTGAAGATCGTCTGCGCCTTTGGCTGACTCAACAAGACATCATGCCAAGCGGGTTTCATAAGTCGCATTAACAAGGAAAATATCATGATCCGAAAAACATTTGAACATGAGATACAACAGGTAAAAGATGAAGTGCTTCTGCTGGGCAGTATGGTGGAACAAGCCATTCTCACTTCTGTGGAAGTGCTGAAGAAGCGTGACATCAAAGGCGCGGAAAAGATCATTGCCGGAGATGCGCTGATCAACAAAAAACGATTCGACATCGAGAATCAATTGATGGTCCTGATCGCCACACAGCAGCCCATGGCGCACGATCTGCGCCTGCTGGCTTCCACCATGGAGATCATCTCCGAACTCGAACGCATGGGTGATTATGCCAAGGGTATCGCCAACATTAACGTCCGCATGGGTGAAGAGACTTTGCTCAAGCCGCTGATCGATATTCCGCGCATGGCGGAGATCGGGGTTGGCATGCTCCACCGCGCCCTGACCGCCTTCATTAACGAAGATGTGGAAACCGCTAAGGCCATTCCAGTGGAAGATGACCAGGTGGACGCGCTCTACAATCAGGTTTATCACGAACTAATGTTGTATGTCATTCAAGACCCTAAATCCATTGAACGAGCCAATTGGCTGTTATGGGTGGCTCATAACCTCGAGCGCGTCGCGGACCGTGTGACCAACATCTGTGAACGTACGGTCTTCATTGCCACGGGACAGATGGGCGAGATCAAATCCACCGATGACGAGTTTTGGAAAAATTATAAAACAACAAAATAAAATCCTTTTGTACCCGGCAATCTAACTTCACAGCCCTCCTTCTCTTCTGAGGACTAAGGGTTACCCAAGACTGGCTTTTTTCAATATTGCAGTCAGTTTTGAGACAACGATGATATTCTTCAATGATCTAATGACCGGGATCCACCCAATCCGTTCAAACGCGTACATCAAGCCACTGAACATAAATGCCCGCAAAGGCATTATCATTGTGGATGTTGACGATGCTGTGCGTTCAAAGAAATTTTATAAATCTCTTGTCTCATATCAAGAAACCTGTGAACTGATTATGCGAGACAGCGGGACGCATTTTGAACCTGCCTTATTAAAGTATTTGCTGAATTGCAGGACAAATTTAATGCAGTGTGGTCGGATATCGGAGAATAATCGCCAGAAAAGCGGGCGGGATGCCTGTTTATTCACATTCGGCAGCATGTTTTGCATACCGAAAAATATGGCACATCGGAGCAGGAGGCTGCGGGTTCGACTCATCGTTGGAGCACAAATGCATGGATGAAACACCATTTGATCAATTAAAACTCGTGCTTGCCCGTCTTGAAAGGATCTCCGCTGATTCAGTCTGGGCACACCGCGCAAGCGGAGTACGCGGAGCGCTGCTCAGGATGCTGGATAAACTCGAGAATGGCAGACCGGTTCATAGTTCTAACTTGAAGCGACTGATCGAGCTTGGATTTTTTATTTTGGAGCAATCCGCCAGGGAGAAGTTTTAGGCAGATCTGAGCTCAGAAATATCTTGAAGATATTTAGCGGCAGCGGAATGCGCCAAAAGTTTCAAATTTTGACCTGGCCTTATTTCAATTATAAGTGGTATGCAATACTAAACTACTTTTGCATAACGTCCATTTATAAAATTATCTTTTTATTTCAAACGTTCCAACTTCCTGAATTAAATCTTCGCGGAGATTTTCATTCGCCAGTTCAATCCCGGGAAGATTGGTAATTGGATCCAGAATCGCAAGCCCTATTGTATATTTACCGCTTCCAAAATTACCCATTGGCAGAATAAAATCAATATTATAGACTTGGTTTGGCAATATTTTTCTAATATCCATTTGCATTGGATAAAAGCTTAATAATTCCCCTTTTCCATTAAATAAATACACTTGAACCGGCCAGTCGTAATAAAAAGGGGCTATGCCGTCGTTCCTTAAGCTAAATTTTATCTGGATTTCTTTTGAATTATGAACCACAAACGGCATCTCTACCTGAACAACGGATAATCTATATCCAATCGTAGACAACACCTGATCAATTCCTGATTGTAGCGGGCTGCCCTGTAACACCTCGTATGGTCCACCCGGACCGATAAAAGTCGCGTGAGATTCAGTCAGTAGGGTAATTGTCGTTGGAAGATATCGATCGTACAGATCCTCATTACTTATATTGGTAACCTGCTCCCCGCCAATGGGAGCAGTCTTCCATGCCTCCGGCATGGGCACAAGGGTGTTTTCTTCACCGGGTAAATAAGCGCCGCCATTTTCGATCCATTCAAGCCAGAGGTTTGTGCCTTCCAAAAAACCTGTTTGATCATTAAATAGACCCAAATTCAGTTTTTTAGCAATCGAAAAAGGGCGTCTCATCAACAAGAAAGTATCCGGAAATGCATCTTTATAATCATACACATACTGATCTCGAACTTCCTCAGAGGGCGGCTGCTCTAGCTCGGAACTGACATGCCACTCGCCCCAATGCCCAAGACTCCCCAATTCGATAAACGCGATAGAAGGATCTTTTCCGTATCTATTTCCCAGCGCTTTTATTGCCAAATTATGATATTTCATAAATATTGGATTTGAATAGTTAGGGCTAAATCCCTTCCCATAAGCATTATCGTAAAACTCCCCATCTCTGTTTATTTTTTCAAAAAGCCAATCAGGAATATCAACATGCGATTCACTACCTGGGAAATCTACGACAAACCGGAAGACAATTCTTTTACCCTCTTGGCGCCAGCGCGCAAGCTGCTGTTTTTTTTCGAATGTGTCAAAATCAAATACCCCTTCCAAAGGCTCAAAATCCCTCCAGCTCAAATCTGCATAAACAAGAGTGTGCGGCTGTTCACTCACCTTTATGGTTGCCCACGGAGACAAACCCATTAATGGATTTAATATAGGTCCAGACACCGGATTAAATTTTATCAACTGATTTTTTATCATCACTTTCCCGGAAACCATTCCCAAACTGCCTGCTTTTGAACTCTCTGATATTAATTGACGAACATTCAACCCGTCAAAAATTATAAAAACCAATACGAACACACCAAAAAACAGGACAAGGAGGGCAATAAATTTTGCCCTCCTTGTCCTGTTTGCCTTCCTTTTTTTGTAATTATTAAAATCTCTCATTAAGTATAAAAATAAATTATCAACCGTTATATTCGCCGGAGAATTGAATCAAAGACACATCATGAACTGACGAAATATTTTTTATTGCATCCAGGAATGTTGTGTTATTGTTTTTTACTTCAACCTCAAGCGCTAATTCCACGTTTTCTTTACGGACCGTCTTTGACTTGATGGAATAACGCTTGCCGTGCAATATCCGGCGAAGTTCTGCAGCAATATCCTCGCCCGTATAATGCACGATAAGAATGAACACTTCGTTGGCTGAGGATTTGCGACCAAGGACAAACAACATTAGGATCACAATCAGCGCCCCAACCATGGCCAAATAATGGAGTTTGGCACCTACCGTAATACCAGTTCCGACTGCCCAAAAAAGGAAAATAATATCTGCCGGATCTTTGATCGCAGTGCGGTATCGAACAATGCTGAGCGCACCTACCATGCCGAGCGACAAGGCAATGTTCGAGCTGATCGCCAGTGTGATCATGGTGGTAATTATGGTTAAAACAGCCAATGACACTGAAAAACCCTGATTGTAAACTACCCCCCTAAACGATTTTTGATAAACAAAATAGATCAGGAGGCCAAGCCCAAATGAAACCACCAGGGCGATAATAATGGGGGCTAATGTCGTCAGCGCACCGGAGAGGTCGATCTTCAAATATTTTAAAAAATTGTCCATACCGCTTTTTCCTTTTGAGAATTTAGAATTGGGATTGTCTTTGATAAGGTGCTTTGTCACAACACAAAATATATTTTGAAACTGCAGCGTATTCAGATGCCTTGGGGGGCAATATTTTACGGATTAATTCAGGCAAAAATTCAGTAAATTTTACCTCTAGAATTAACAAACCGGGATCGAGGGTTTCGATCGTGGGTATTGACCGATCAAAAATATCAAAACCGGCCAATCCTGTGCGAAGATTTCTGTCAAAGGTTATCCGAACGTCCCCAGCTTCGAATAAATATGGTTCACGGTCATAATCCACGATAACCCGCGGGCGCATCATATTCGTGACACATTCATGGTAAAAGACGCGCATCAGGTTGTTTGGACTTTCCAGCAGAAATCGATAATTCCCTTGTAAAAGGTCATAGACCTGGTCTTTGGTCAGGGAGGCAACTTGTTTATAATTATAATGATCGAGCTTAACCTTTTTTTCGAGATTAATCGTATGATCTGAGTGATTATAGATTCTTATTCGATATTTAGACCTCTTGTTCACGCCAGCGTATTTGTCATGATAGGCATGGTTAAAATAATCATCAAAGTACAGGCTGCGTACGGTATAAGAACCATCTTCGCCTGCATGGGAATCGGCCGATAGAATCCCCCTCAACCTTGTCCGTATGAGAGAGTAATCCAAGTGGTTTATAAGATATTTCAACTCGTGCCGATATTTCATTTTTCTAAAACCTGGCCATCATCAGAGATGTAGAATCGTTTTATTCCAGAATGAGGCCTATTATTAGAGTCCCACAAACTGTTAAATGGTAACTGAATATTACCGGAAGAATTAGTTGCAGTTACTGTCCAAAAATATTCCCCGGGCTCTGGTATCGTTGTTTGTAAACTTAAATTATTTGGAAGTTCTTGATCGTATATGATTTCCTGCAACAGCACATCTTTTGCCAAAATGAAGTGATAATTAATCCCTTGGTCGTTAAGATCATAGGAAGGATCCCAATTAAAGCTCAAGGACCCATCCACAATACTAGGTGTCCCTAAAAAGAACGGCAATGAAGTTTCTAAAGACTCTAAGTAGAGGTTGTAGTTGATATTAATTTCGCTAGGCATGAGTTCAATATCATGCCTCATTCCCTCTTTAGTTGTTGGGAAATACTGCACATCCGGCATAACGAAGGCATATTTTTCTATCACACCCATATATGAATTCAACAAACCATTGATTCGCTCTGGACTAAGAAAATCTTTTAATTCAAGCACTTTTGTATCTAACATATTTCGATAAACGACCGTTTTCAAAACCCGTTCAGCCAAAGTAGTACCCCAATAATTAGCTATACCATATTCGTAGGAGTAATAGGGGAAGTAACCGCAACAAGCTTCTCGATCCTGCCTAAAAAACGAATCATCGTAATCCCAAGGAATAAAATAGAATTTATCACTATTCTGAGGACTGTATAAATAAAAATTCTGACTAGAAGTGTCTACATTCCCAACAAGAATATTATATGCCATCCAGGTAAAATAATTTTCCGCATCAAAATATTTTTCAAACGTCGTTTCAATTGGTATATCATAATTATTCAGGTCATCCAGCATCTTAATAAGTTTTGAATTGTCCCGATTACCCTTAATCTCCATTATCGAGGAGAAGGTGTTTTCATCAAACAAGGGATCATCCACAAGGCGAATTTGATCCGGGTATCGACCAAACTCAAAAAACGTTGTCTTATATAATTGGCCATTTGAATCAAGAAGGTGCGCCTTGAGGAAGGCTTTATTCGGTAATTCAACTTGTGTGAACAAGCCATAATCAACAAAAACAGTGTCTTTCGATTCGGAGGTTTCATCTTTTACATACAGGTGGACAAATTGGGTTCGAAGACTGACCATACCCGGAATTTGCTTCATCAAATCAAAATTCAGCTTATTCCGCAATCTTGAGGGGTCAAAAATATGTTTATTTAATGCAATCGTTGACTGCCCGCGCCACTTTCCAGCACCTTGGTTTAGCTCAATTTTATATGATTTTTGCGGCTCTAAAGAGGTTGACGCACCCCGAATCTGAATTGTTGCATTTGGTACAACCTCACCATAACCCACCTCCCCTGGGACAGGTCCATTTTCATCGCCAAATTTAACAATCGCCTCTGCCTGCCCGACCTGCACAACTTTATTGTCTGTATAAAACCATTTAGACGAATTATTTATTTCTTGCCATGTAGAGTCAGTATTCTCAGATTTATTTCCCTTCCTAACTGTAATATAAATGAATACAACAGAACCAGGGTCGTCGTTCTGGTAAAGCTCCTTGTTATCGCGAAACGGGATGTTATTAATTTCAACGGGCATTTCCTTTACGATCGCATCCAAAGGGGTCTGAACAACTTTGGGTAAGTCGATTTTTTTGTCAGTATCATTGGAAAGGGATAGACTTTGCAAAGAAAAAAATAAAACAACCAAAGCAAGAATTCCACTAAATATATTTCGAAATACATTCTGCATAGATACACCTCAAATTTCAGTAAAAAACGCCTGGGTAGGTACTTGAAAATATTTAGTTGTCCAATTTTTCAACAAGTCTAGTAAACCAGCCTTGTTTCTGGATAAAGAATACGGGCTGCTTGGTCAAAATAAAGTAATCCAGACGTTTTGTATATGCATACAAGCGCTGTAATGCCACAAGATAAAAAATGGCAGATGCAAAGACAAAACCGAATCCATAGAACTCAGCAGGAAATGACAACGATACCCAGGTGCCAACGATATTACAAACTAGAAGTGCCAATGTGGCGAGTAACGCATCGGAATTGTTCGCAAAATACAGCAAAAATAACATGATGCTGTTCCCAATGGCAAATAACGCATAACCCACACATAAAACACGGAACATTCCAACCATATTGGACGTGAAACCCAATCCAATATACACCAGGACTTCGCTGATCATGACAATGGCAAACAATGTCACCAGAGCCTGCTGGATCGCAAGATAAAACAACTCCTGCTTAAGAGTCGCCATCATTCCTTCATACGCCTTCTCGATATTACTGAGGGATCCATCCCCATTCAACAAACTAAAATATCGCCTATAGGTGGGATAAAAATTAACCTCAACAGATGTAACAAAATTAACGGAAGTGATCAATATTGTCAAAAAGGCGACCAGGGCGGCGATGTCGTGCGGAGGGGCTTGATAAAACAAGCCCTCAACTTGCTGACTCAATGGGCTTGACCACATGATCATGAGATGGGCAAAAAGAGCAAGCGTGGAAAAAAAACCAACAAAGGGAAGTTGTGGATATTCGTCGATCCATTGCAGGAACTTCAACGGACTGCCTGAACCCATTGGGAAAAACCTATGCAGAAGATCTGTAAAGACAATGATGATGACCCCGTATGCAATGCAAACTCCAAAAAGGACGGAAGCAACCACATCATATTTCAAATAGGTCAACAAAAACGCGATCAAGAGCCCGGTGAACAACCCAAAGAAAAAACCTGCTACGATACTGCGATATTCCTTCACCGCCGCAATATAATTAATCTGAATCCATACGACCAATCCCTCACAGAACAAAATAAAACAAAGCATGCTGTAAATAAAATCGATCCTGCAAAAATACAGGAAGATCGCCCAACTCACGGAGCCAACAGTCAAAAGCAGTGAAAGCGCCCCGTACATGGACGGTAAAATCCGCTCAACAGCATCCATATAGAGCATGTCAGCAATGAACCGCGACAAAACAAATAAAAAGATACTGCTCAAAAGTAGGGAGAACAGGAGAGAATAGGTAATGATGATCGCAACCAGATCTTGTTGATGAAGGCTGGCCTCCCCAAACCTTGCGATCAATTGCGCGCCTAGAAGCAGCAGGACGCCCATGATCATCGGACCGGCCACAACAAGGCTCGCGTAAATATTTGCCCTGACCTTGAGTATGATCCCTTTTTTAGAAAATAATTTCTTTAATTCAAAACCGATTCCTGCCATGTTGCGACCGCCTTTTTATATACTTCCTGATAGATACCCATTACAGTACTGATCTCGTAGTAGGTTTTAATTCTTTTTCGACCGATCTCGCCCATTGCCTTCCAGCTTTCCTGATTTCTACATATCTCGGATAGAGCCTGAACCAAACTAGCCTGATTCATCGGTGGGACACAAATTCCAGTCCGCCCAAAGTCATCCCCAACCTGACCTTCGATCAACTCCCTGCAACATCCGACATCCGTCGCGACCACAGGCCGCCCCGCTGCCATCGACTCCAGTACGGCAAATGGCTGGCCTTCGGAAATGCTGGTCAGAACTGTAAAATCGATCTTTTCAAGATAGGTGCGAACATTGACGCTGCCGGGGATGAACACATCCTGAAGGTTCAAGAAATCAATCAAATCCAGGCATTCCTGATAATATTCTTCATCATCAACCCCGCCAACAATATGCAGACGTACCTTGTCATACTCCTGTTTCAAGCGGGAAAAGGAATAAAGCATTGTCTTGATATCCTTGATCGGGGCAAAGCGCACGATCGCAGCAATATCAACCCAGCCATCCTTTACCTTCTCAGGAATTGAGGAAAACGAATCGAAATCAAGCCCATTCCCGACAACATCGCATTTTTCTTGCGGACAGCCTAACTCCTGCTGGATTAAGCTCGCGCGCTGATAGAGGCTCGTAACCCGATTTGCGCGTTGGTAGGCAAAACGGGCAAACATCCCGTACATGGAAATCCAATAATCCTTAAAGTAGGAGATCACCCAATCTGAGCGCAAAATCTCTTCCTCTCTCTCTCTGGTGTAAATTCCATGTTCGGTGAGTACGAACGGCTTCTTGTACTTAAGAGAAGCCAGCGCAGCCAACACACCTGCATATCCGGTAGATGGGCTGTGATACATATCAGCTTCCGGCATTGGCTGCCCGACGAGAAAAAATAACGGGAGGAACATCGAACGGACAGTCCAGAACAGATCAGAAAAACTTGCGAACGGGAACTGCTCGCGAGCCAGATCCTTCAATATGTTTAAAAATTCCTCACTCAGAAAAAATTCCACCGGTTTATTCGAGTGTAGATGAAATAGATTAAGCAGAACGCCCCAGTCTGGATCGCCACATCGAACCAGTTGAGATATCGCCTTTTGCTCATCGGAGGTAAATTTCAAGTTCGGATTTTTATTGATGCGCAGATTAAATGAAGAACCAAGAAAGTTTTCAACCACAGAATCAACATTATCCGGCAGGGTGTATACGAATTGCCCGCGATTGCTCTCCAGGTCTGAAATTGTCCACAATACGAATTCATTTTCCGGCCAGGAGCGGATAAATTCATCCACCCAGGTGGATACGCCACCGCGGACATAAGGATAATTGCCTTCCAATACAAAACAAATTTTCAAGGCGTCTCTCCCTCAAATGTGACCACGATCTTGGATTTTGAAGCAAGGATCAAGTACAGGTCTGATGATATTTCTGAAATCTTCCCGCCTTCAATCGAGATTGGTTTTCGAGTTGTTCGAAGCATCAACGAGGCTTCATCATAAAAGTTACCGAGATTAATTTCATATGCTCCATTAACCATCTGCGCATCCACAGCCAGCCTCGCAAAACGCTGCACAGCAACTGCTCCTTGCTTCGCAGTCATACTCCGAAGACCAGGCGCTGATGAGTACAGCCATTTTAGATAATCTTCGAACTGGTCTCGCAGCAAGTCCCAAGTCTGCTGATTTCCTCTGTCTTTGGATAATACATCATCAGGGTGCGCAAAATGCGAATTCACAAAATGCAAGGTTAGTTCATTGATCACAGTCCACTTCACAAAATTATCAGGGATATACCCAGATATTATCCTAGGTAGTTCAATGATCCCATCCGACGCTTCGGTAAATTCCTGTTCATAGTGAAGTTTTTGAGGATCATTAATATAAACACTGGCGATAACTTTTATATTTGGGAGAACCGCAGGCAGCCAAAGGCGGGCATCTGAGCAGAGAATATTGGACACAGGAACATAAGTTTCAAATTTATTACCGGGCAATATTTCTTTTGTGAAACCAAATAGTTCGTATGCCGATAATTGCATCGCCTCCGTAGTGGGCCAATCAGGGTAATCAAACAATTTATTGACACCTGTCTCCGCCAAGCAAAAAGGAATATGATTATATCCATGTAATCCCACCTCACCATCATTTACAAGAAGCAACCTTCCAAAATACTGATGTCGGTCGGTGTCCAACTGTTTAGTAAAGGGAGGAATGACGTTATCATCGTAGGTCTCAATTACCACGCCTGTATATTTATAATTATATTTTTTTGCCAACGCCTGCAATTCTGGCCACCAGACATTGGTGTAAAAATGATCTATATCCATACCATACTGGCTGGTGATCAAATCATTCGTTCCCGCCGGTACCGGGCTTGGAAAATCGTCGAGAAAAAACACTGAGGTATTGATCACAGGATATGCGAAAACATCATACAACAAACTGTAGGCTGCACTTGAAACACCACGCCCTTCTTTTGAGCCAAATCTGTCCGTATTGATGAACACAATTCTTCCCTTCTCATAATTGTACTGCCAGAGAAGGGGGGTCTTACTTACATCGGCACTAACCATATGGACGACAGCATCTTTAGATAGCTGGACCGGAAAACTTGTATGTTCCAGGTCTTCCGACTCCAAAATCAAACCCTTCCCACCCACCATAAAATCGGTTTTATATTCAACACCGCTCGCTTGAATCAAGTTGTCGTTGCCGGGTCCAGATATGATTCCAACCGCTGCGGAGATACTGTTAAAAGCACTGGATGGCAACGGCCTAATGGCGAACAAAAGCCGCCCGCCATTCCCAACCCAATCCAAAATACTGCTAAGTTGGGATTCAAGTACCGATAAATTAGAAGTAGCAATGATCACAGTTTGATAGTTTGTCAAGACTGGAGCCTGGCCAGAAGTGATGCTGAACCGGACATATTTAACCCGCATACTATCAAGGGTTGCCTTTAGGTTTTCATTCAGGTTCTTCGTGTCTGCTTCCTGCGGATCAAGTAAAACAAGTACCTCAACGGGTTTATTCGGAAAATAATTGGCAACATTCACGCTGGCTTGAGGGAGGAGTTGCAAATCGCCAGGCTTCTCGGCAGTGTCGTATTGGATGCCGGCCCGTTGAAACAAAAGGCCGCCTGCCAATACCAATAAAAAAACCAGAGGGATTAGCACATATGAAAAGCTATAATCTTTTTTCATAAAATCGCTCCTTGAAGCCAGGGAGCCATCTGTTCTTTCCCAGCCTGGGTCCAGTTTATTTTTCTGGTTTGCATTTCCAACAGTCTTTCCTTTAGGATTTTATTATCCCCGCCCACAATACAAACGCGTACGGCCTCGATCCAGCTTTGCTCATCTTCCGGCCAATAACTTACCAGCAAACCACTGACTTCATAGGCGTTTGTATATTCCCTTAGTTCAATACTGTTCCTAACCTTCTCGACCAATGCGAACTTGTCATTCTTCACCTTTATCAGTTTCTTGTCCAGGTTCTTACCATACACGATCCGCAAATTTCGCAGTAAGTGCTCTTCCAATAAACCGCTCTCAAGATACTTTTTCATCGTTCCCAAATATTTGTTCAATATCTCCACGTCATCCGGGTTCTTTTCAACCGAGACAGCAAGCTCTTGCATGGAAACCTGAAATTGTTTCTGCACATACGCAATTGTTGTAGTTGCATAATGTGATGTCTCGACATCCGGATTATTCTTCGCGAGCATGATGACATCCCAATACTTCATGGGGTCATCATAGAGCGTCTCAAGCATGAACTTGCGCCGAGTTTTAACGTCATTGATCAGAATCGCTTCTTCAAGCGGCACAATATCCCCCTTTTCATGGTAACTTTTCAGAGCTTTCCACAAAATGTCCTTACTTGTATCAAGATGCTCAAGATCGATGGGCCTGTTACCCTGCTCTCCAAGAACATTCAGAAACTCAATAACCAAAGCCATGAAAGGACCGAACAAAGGCAGCAGAAGCATGGGGATGATCTGCTCTTTACGCAACGAGGTCTTGCCTGAAAGGATGATAAAAACACAAATTACAGAAAGAAGCACATGAATTACAATAAAAATCCGCGCTGTTTGAATAGTGAACACTTTAATTTCTCCGAATGGAAATCAGTAAAATTGCCGGCAAAACACCTGCTCGTATTTTGAAACATGCCCAGATTGCCGTTACAATATGAAAGGAAATGTTTAGACGCCATCCACAATAGAACCTATTAAACCAAGATTCTTTAACCGGGAAATGACTTCGTTCGCGGCGGTAATGTCTGCCTGCGAAAGCAAAATATAGTAATCGTTATTCGGCCCGACGCCAACAACATCCACGGCCCGAATCCCTTCATTTACCTTCATATCCAGTTTCCGTACATCCATAAGAGGTGTTACCAGCTTGATCAACTGGAAATCCATCTGTTTATTCTTTTTCATTTCCGTTCGGATCTTAACAACTTCGCTAAAAGATTCCTTCGTCAAGACTCTGGTCGCAGGAAGATATGTATTTTCATGATTCGCATCCGTAAATCGGGCAGCCCTTACAATGGACGCTTGAATTAATCCAGAGATCACCTTAAATAAATTTTGATAATACGTTGAGTATTGTTCAAACTTTACGGTCCAGATCACAATAATAGCCACTGGTACATTAAATGGATAGGAATTGCTGATTACAGGGGCGACATAAGCTGGATAATCCGGGAGGAGAGCCGAATTTTTAAATATATTCCCCTGTTCAATGCACTTAAGAACTTCCGGATAATCAGATAATTGCAGGGATTTCTTCAACTTGTCCCTAAGCAACGTTGAATTTGACTCCAGTCTCGCATACGCCTGATCCCTGCCAATGGAGTAAATGGCAATACTCTCATTGCTCATCAAGTTCTCCAGGATGGTTAGCGCCCTAAAATAAACGGCATTCTCCTGCAGTGAATCCAATTCTTGCGTGATCGTAAATATTTTTCCCAAAACTGTCCCTAAATCCGATCACCTGGTCGCGGAACTCATCCTTCAACTTGGAAATCTCAGTAAAACTTGGTACAGGAACTCATATTTATCATAAATGAGTTTTAATTTGCTTGTCCTTATTTTCGATTAACGATTCGTTTCGATCCCGGTTAAAACCGACAATTATACCTGTGGCAAAATACAAGGCGATGGGGAACCAGTTGCCGACATTATAGAATATAAGACTCCATTCGATCCCCAACTGATACCAGGTATAGAACAATGAAATGGTCACCAAAAGCGACGCCCATAAACCGAATTGAATGCCGTAAATAGAGCCCATCACAACCACGAATAGCAAGCGGAAATCAACGTATTTATACTGGATCAAGGTACCAGTCAGCTGAGTTAGGAATTGGGTTAATACTGCTCCTAACAGAAGCTCGATCCATCTTAGTAAACCCGAAAAACCAGACAACCCTTTGGCAAAAAGCTGAAATCTTGAGTGCTTCTGCCCGGCGACTGCTTCAATCGAATCCTGATACGCATCCAAATCAACCCGGATGTCATATTGGGCTAGCCATCCAAACTTATCCTTTGCAATAGACGTTGAGGCGGATCTGGTAAACAACTTGAGCCCATCATCAAAATCATAAGTGACGTTATGGAAAT
Source organism: Candidatus Villigracilis saccharophilus (assembly GCA_016709305.1). Taxonomy (GTDB): domain Bacteria; phylum Chloroflexota; class Anaerolineae; order Anaerolineales; family Villigracilaceae; genus Villigracilis; species Villigracilis saccharophilus. Next base: position 77,445 of record JADJNA010000024.1, on the reverse strand, counting down.
ATTTTCCCAACTGCCCGGCAAGCTCCGTACCAGCAACAGGGTCACCTGAAGAAAGATTAATAGCCGAAATGGTTGCCGAATACTCTTCGGCAATTGCGATCTTCAAAAAGTCCGCAAGGTCTGCGACGTGTAAGAACCCCCATGATCTATCATGGCTGCCGGGAATCACAACCGTTTCTTGCTTCTTGCTTTCCTGAACCAGCCTGTATAGAAATCCCGAATTTTCTCCAATGCCATAAGCGAAGGGAATCCTGATAATATTTACATTTAATCCAAACTCATCCCGGTAATAATTACAAAACCCTTCGCCTGTTAATAGCGTATGACCGTTTATCGTAACCGGGATGGGGTTGACAGATTCTAAAGCATCATTCATATCCCCATATACTTCGGTCGATGAGATATAAAAGAATCGTCTGGCCTTTCCAGTCTTGCCAAGCTCCAAAACATTACGAAGCGCATCGAGCTGAGTACCGGAATCAAACTCCCCGTTCTCTTTTATTTGCTCTTCCCGAGTAGCAATGAAGATCACGACATCAAATTTATATGCCGTCATCGCGTCTTTGAACAAACGCTTCGCTGGATTGATTGGGTGCACGACAATGTTTTTGGTGCCAACAATAAAACTTTCAGTATTCTCACCTGCTAACACAATCTTATTTCTTTCTTTTGCAAACTCTTTCGCGATTGGCAGTGCTAAAGATGAGATATCTCCGGTGATAAGTATGTTCAATTTGCATCCTTCCTTATTCTGTTGCACGAAATGAAAATATTATTATTTGCATAAATGATTTTATGGGAATTACGATCATTAGATATAATTTTTCAAACGATTATAACGCAAAAATTACCTCAAAGTCCGAATTGCATCGTGAAAAAATACAGTGGATACAACTCTTTACAGTTGAAAACGGGTCCGGCGATTTATTAAGCCTGGGCGTGACTATCAACTCGTCAACGCAATTCGAGCGCGCAATAGGTAAATGCATCTGCGGAACGCGCCATTTCCACCTGTCCACAAATCCTGTGCGGGCAAAAAGAAGGGGTAAAATACTGCCAACGCTTTAAAACATAATTTGAGAAAAGCTTGAATATCAGTAATTGACGTGGCACAGGCGGTATCAAGCCAACTGTTTTACGACACCGTAAATTTCTAAAACTCACAGCCAATCACAACCCCGCAATTGGAGGAATATATCTTGACCGATCTCTACACCCGCACCCCATCACAGATCGTGATGTATGCGACCGAATACTGTTCTGACTGCCATCGCGCAAAGGCCTTCTTTGAAGCCAATCATATTGAGTACCTGCGGGTTGGACTTGAAGGAAACGAACAGGCAACTGAATTTGTCATGAATGTGAACAATGGATACCGAAGCGTGCCGACCATCATCTTTCCAGATGGTTCGATCCTGATCGAACCGGGCTGGAAAGAATTGCAGGAAAAAACCTCAAAGACTTAATCAATAAAGGCAAACAAGCATCCATGGAACGGGAAGGTATAATAACCTTATGAAGAAGGTTTTATTCACTTTGCTTGTGTGCGCAATTTTAATTTCAGCCTGTGATACATGGGGGGCACCGCCGCAGCCATTCCCCGTGTGGACGCCGATTCCCACTCGTACGCCAGGCGTGGTCACTGCCACGCCATTAATTCTGCTGCCGCCTGTTTTTCCAACGACCATTACAGAATCGCCCATGCCAGATTCTTCCGTCACCACCCCACTCACAGCCACTCCTTCAGAAACAGAGACCCCATCGCTGACATTTTCGCCCGCGCCGTCTATCACCGCATCCGACACATCAACTCCCGCGCCGCTGCTATCCGTTAAAGTGGACATACTTGGCTGCAACACAAGCATAGACATAACTCACGGTATGGGAGAAGTGACCAATGCCTACATTACCGTAAAAAATAACGGCACAATTGATCTCCCGAATACCTGCTCGTTACTTCGCGCAATTGATGAGGATCGCGAACATCCCGATAAGCAGGTATGCGTTGAGAATCTGCCGGCTCAAAACCAGGTGACGCTAAAATTAACCGTTGACTCGGCCTATAAGCAGAACACGCTCATTCAGGTGGACACGACATCCAATGACGTCTTACTATTACGCGCAGATAAACCTTCCTGCACGGATATCGGCCTGTTCGGCGGCGCGCCCTCGGATGTTGGGATCATAAAACCAATTCAACCCTGACCCCATAACGAAAAGGCAGTGAGAAAATACACTGCCTTTTCGTTTCATGCAACAAGTGAGGGTAAGGAGAGAATCAAAAAAGTTCCCCTTCGTCTATAAATTAAAGACTGACCAAAATATCAAATCTCTTGAACGGCGTATTTTTCCGGTTCCTTTTCGAACGAGATCTTACAGCCAGGGGAACAAAAATAATATGTCCTGCCGTTGTATTCGGATTTCCACTGGGCGATGGCGGGATCAACTTCCATTTTGCAGACGGGATCGGTATCCATGAAAGGGTTTCTCCTGAAATAATTTTTCGAAAATAATTTGCGCAACGGGAGTATACTCGATTCCATTCAACCCGCCCAATTGTTCGAGATAATAATTCAAAACCGCGGGGCGCTAAAGGTATAATAAACATCATGACAGATGAACAGATGAAATCTCTCGCACGCAACAAGATCGCCATGCTCATTGATGGCGACAACGCCCAGGCAGGCCTGCTTGCCCAGATGCTGGTGGAATCGGGACGCTACGGGCAGGTCACCGTCCGCCGTATCTACGGCGACTGGACAACCGCCAGCATGAATTCATGGAAGGACACCTTGAACTTTCACGCCTTCCAACCCATTCAACAATTCCGTTACACGATCGGCAAGAATGCCACCGACAGCGCCATGATCATTGACGCTATGGACATTCTGCACGCCAGAGTCGTTGACGGCTTTTGTCTTGTTTCTTCGGACAGCGATTACACCAGATTGGCTACCCGCATACGAGAGACCGGCATCTTTGTGATGGGCATTGGCGAAAAGAAAACCCCCAAGCCCTTTGTCAACGCCTGCGATGTATTCGTTTACACCGAGAATCTGGTCACAGAAAAAAAGGCAGCCGTCCAGCCGCGCAAGCCAAAAGACGGCACAAAAAAGATCAAGGACGAAAAAGAGGAAGTTGATCCCGTGCCTTTGCTCACCCAGGCATTTGAAATGGCTGTCCAACAGGATGGATGGGCGTCACTTGCGAACATGGGCAACGCGCTTTATCAACTAGACCCCGGTTTTGATCCGCGCACCTATGGCCACAAACAGCTTTCTAAAATGATGATGAAGTTCAAGGATCAATTTGAAATTCACGAAAAAGATAGTGGTGGTTTTTTCGTAAAGATCAAAGAATGAATTTTTAAAAAGCATGCAAAGTTTTACCTTGTCATGCTTTTTTGATTAAATGTCATCATGAGCGGAATAAAACGCCGGGCGATTGTTTTTTTTTCATCATGCTATTCATCCCGGCGATTCTTGTTTTGCCGATCGGAAGTTTACTGCAGGAAGAATAATTCAACTTATATTCTGGATACTTTTCCGATATTGCGATGCCCTTTGGGGCGTATTTTTATTATGCGTGGCTGAGTGCAAATGCCTGTCTTCAGGCGCTGGGAGATAAAATTATTGGTCGCGTTCCAGCTCCCTGCATTCGCAGAGACCTGCCAGGATGCGGGCATACCGCTTTTAGGAGCCACCTTCGACCCGCTTGATTATTTCATGTATGGCATTGGAACAGCGTCAGCGGCATTCTTCGATACACTGGTATTTTGAGGGTTTTTGATTTTTGGAGCGTGCAGGAGATCTTGAAAAAGTGAAAGATCGTTTGATCAGGTATGACGACCCATTCACCCACTTGGAGGCGCTATGATCTACGGAACTATTCACGGGGTAAACAAACCTGTCGCGCGCGTGATACAAGGTTCGACGATGATCGGCAGCAGCCTGAACGAGTCGGAAAGTTTTGCCTTATTGGATCAGGTTTTCGAGCTGGGCGGGAACACGATCGACACAGCCCACGTTTACAGCGGCGGGAACAGTGAACGTATCATCGGGAAATGGATGCAGACCCGCGGCATTCGTGAGCAGGTCGTTATCATCACCAAAGGCGCGGCCCATTCTGAAGACCGCCGCCGTCTGACCTCTTTTGATATCACTTCTGATCTATTTGATTCGCTCGCCCGCCTGAGAACTGACCATATCGATCTGTACCTGCTCCACCGTGACGACCCCGCTGTATCCTGCGCGTCGATCATGCAGGTTTTGAATGAACATCAACAGGCCGGGCGCATAAATTCATTTGGCGCATCCAACTGGTCGCACGAACGGATCAGATTAGCCAACGACATTGCCCGCGCAAATGGGCTGGGAACTTTCTCGGCCAGCAGCCCTCAATTCAGCCTGGCAGAGTCGCTCGGTGAGCCGTGGCCGCTCTGCCTCAGCCTCAGCGGAACGGACGGGAGTGATGCACGCGTCTGGTATGAACAAACTCAAATGCCACTCCTGGCCTGGTCGCCGTTGGCCAGTGGATTTTTCTCCGGACGATTCCGCCGCGACAACTTGCACACATTTGGCGAACGGGAATGGGATCGTGTCTGCGTGCAGACCTATGCGAACGAAGCAAATTTCCTACGACTCGAGCGGGCTGACCTATTGGGAATTGAGAAGGGCCTCAGCGCGGCACAGATCGCGCTGGCTTATGTAATGAACCAGCGCATGAATATCTTTGCCGAAGTTGGTTCAAGCAGCATTAAGAAATTTAAAGAAAATGTGGAAGCGAGCAAGCTCCAGCTGACAACGGGCGAGTTAAGCTGGCTTGATCTCAGAAGCAGCAGCCGTTAAAAAGCATGCGTACATAAAACACGGATTCCCCACCGTACCAGGACGAGTAAAATCATCATCTGTCATTGCGAATCCCCAGTTGCCCTGGCGGGCGGTGATTCGCAATGACAGATGTCCGATAGAAAGAATATGGCTACGCTCTTGACGGAGCATAGCCATATTTGTTATTGGTTATGAGACATGCACCGACCCGAAGGTTTATTTCGAGTTATTTAAGCGCACGGCAGCAACTTCGGGACGAATTTTTAATTACCAATAAAGTCATGAGCAGGCCAGATTACGGCAGCCCATCCCAATTGCCTGCGATCGGCATGTCACCAGGGTTGCCCAGCGCAAAGTTGATATCCGCAAAGCCGATCGTGTTGCTGTTGCGCAGGTAGAACTGGGCGTTGCGATAGACACCGATGGTATCTATGCCGTCGTTGTTCCAGTCGCCGGTGACGGGCAGGTCGCCCGCCAGTCCATAATTCAGCGCCACATCGGCGAAACCTGTTGTGTTGGCATTCTTCAGGAAGATCACGCCATTGCTCGGGCGGAAGACGCCGGTGGTGTCAGAGCCGTCTCCGTTCCAATCGCCTGCTATGCCCACATCGCCCACATTTCCAAGATAAAAAATCATATCTGCCGGCCCGCTCGTGTTGAGATTCCGTAATTGGAATTGTCCAGTCGAGGGTCTATAGATACCGATGGTGTCAATGCCGTCTCCGTTCCAATCCCCGACCACCGGCTGATCACCGGGAAGCCCGAAAGCGATAACCAGATCGGCAAAGCCAACTGTGTTGGAGTTGCGCAGGTAGAAGGAGCCGTTGCGGTAAATGCCGATGGTGTCCGTTCCACTGCCGTCCCAGTCGCCAGCCACAGGATAATCTCCCGCGAGGCCGTAATTGATCGCGATGTCGGCAAAGCCTGAGGTGTTTTGATTCTTCAGGTACAAAAGCCCGTTGCTCGGGCGGAAGACCCCGGTCGTATCGCCGCCATTTGCAAGGGGTGAAGCACACTGATAGATCTGCACATCATCGATCCACCAGCCCCAGATATAGCTGTTGGGAAAGTCATCCAGCCCCATGCGGAAGCGGAACATGACGTTTTGTCCGGCCAGAGAACTGAGGTTAACACGCGTGGAAATATAACCGTGGCTGGGGCCGGTAAATGCCTGTCGCACTCCAAACGGATTGGTGCCCGCAAAGGGAGTTGTCATAGCCATTACCTTCCATCAAGGAACCGGCATCCGTCCAGGCGCCGCCTGAGTTGGTGCTGTATTCAAGCACCCCGCCATCAAAGAGACGTTCGAAATCATAGGCATGATGAAAGAGGAGTTTCCCATTCGTTGGCACTGTAATGCTGTTCGCCATGCGCACGTAGCTGTCTGTAGCGGCAGCAGGGAAATCGTCGCCAAAAGGGAAGTGATTCCCTGAGTGCGCAAAAGGACCGTAGGGCGAATCATAGGTCCAGCGGTTTGTGCCTGTCGGGCACCGCTGACCCAGTTGGCGGCTCCATTTTCCAAGTTGTCATAGAAGCGATTGACAGGGAATTGTCCAGGAACATCGCAAGCGGCCATCTCCGTGTTGAAGCCCGCCACAGGCTGGAGGTTCATCTCAACCGCGTTGATCGCGTCAAGCACTTCCTGACAATCGGCGGTCGTGATCCCGGAGGTACCGGTGATCGCAGCGCAGGCAGACTGCAGGGCATTATACAAATCCAAATAATCTGAGCCTGGATTCGGCAGGTTGGTTTGGGCGTAGTAATAAATTTAGCGACCTTGACAATGTTAAGTCCCGTCACGGTGCGTCCGTTGAATGTCCCGCCGTCCACCATTAAGAAAACAGCCTTGTTGTTTATTCCGCTGTTTGAATGAACGCCGCCATTATCAGCGTAACTGGTATCAAAGCTATAGTTGACGCTGGTCATCTTGTCGGGGTCGCCATAAAGGGTGGGGTCTTCCATATCGCGGATGACGCCAAAGGCAGTTAAGTCCTCGCCCATTTGCCAGCGGGTGGCGGCTGTATCTGTACCCATGCCGTTGCTCAAGTCCACGAATTCGCCCCACACGTCCGAGAAGGACTCGTTGATCGCGCCGGACTGGTAATAATAGAATAGATTGGATTCGTATTGGGTCACGCCGTGCGTTAATTCATGCGCCACGACGTCATCCGCGCTCGAGAAGCCTGCGCCATACACCATTGCACGCCATTCCAAAAGCGTTTGATACGTTGGCCCGCCTGAAACATCATCGTAATTGACCGTAGAGATAAGCGCCATCCCAGCCCCGTCAATGCTGTCGCGCCCGTGGTTATTCACGTAAGCGTCATAGGTCTGCCCGGCGAATACATGCGCATTGATCGCGTCTGCCGATCCGCCTGTGCAGGTTGGGTTGGATTCATTACATACGAGTGTTCCGGGAAGAATATTTGTGCCGCCAGTATCATAAGTTAAGCGGTTCTTGGCATAATCGATCTGGTTGAAGGAGAGCGCGATGCCGCCGCGTTTGGCTTCCACCAAGACCAGTTGACGGACCGGGAGCAATTCTGTTCTGGGGGTCACTTCCATGCGCCAGCCGAGAACGGTCTGACCAGCGTAAGGGGTCAGCAACGCCGGGTTGTAGATCCATAACTCGGGAGTGCTGGCCTGCAAAGCATCCACGCTGACTCCGTTCTCCCTGGCCGTCACTGCCAGAGCAGATTGCACGGCCGAGGCTTCATCGATCAGCGGATTGATATCCAGATCAATCCCGGGCAGGATCTCCCCATGGCTGAAAGCACGTTCTTCCCGAGTCCAATGTGGACGATCATCTCGCCCGCCAGCACGGGTATGCCCTTACACGTCTGCTGAAACGGACGGTGTTATTGCCGTTATCCGCCCTGGTTTCTGCGCAACACCTTTAAAATTATTTTTGCGTCAACAAAGTACCGTCCGCCGCCCTGCACGGCCAGGAATGCGCGCGCGGCATCTTCTGCCGTGGCATTTTTTCCCGCGGGCTGTCGCCGCGTGGATGGCGCGTCCGGTTGACGGCGCGCCCATAAAATTTACCATGCCTGTTAAGGGATGATAGGAAATCTGCACACCCTGCTGCAGAGCGGAAGCCGAGCCCGCGACCGGCATGAAAGGCAGGATCATCATCAAGATCACTGCCAGGATGGAAATAATTCGAGCGCGTTTGATGAGCATAATGTTATCCTTTTTTGAATATGAATTACTTGTGCGGTCTGGTTCGATCTTTCATTCAACACACCCGCGCAGTGATCGCGCAAGGGCTCCCAGAGACAAGTATGGAAAATAAGGTTTCATTATATATGCAATATGCCACAGATAAGATAAAAAAAGGATGGTTTTTGAGTTAATTCTTTTGTGCCTGCTGACCAGGGCGATCTATATCAAAAGAAGCCGCAAATGGATTCTTTGCGGCCTCGCCATTTAACTATTCACATGGGGTTGCTTCCCCGCTGCCAGAGGTAGTACTACACTCAATTGTGGATTCATATAAATTTGTTGAACCGCAAAGCTCGCAAAGAGCGCGAAGAAACCCATTCAGCTTAGCGAACTTCGCGCTCTTTGCGGTAAATTTAGCTCCTGCGCCAACCTCCTGCGCGATCATGCGCATCAATGACACGAAATAGACGCAGGTGCAAATTTTCCGATAATGTCTATTTTACGGCAGTCCATCCCAATTGCCCGCGATCGGCATGTCTCCGGGATTGCCCAATGCGAACACGATATCCGCAAAGCCGATCGTATTGCTGTTGCGCAGCAGGAACTGGGCATTGCGGTACACGCCGATCGTATCTATGCCATCGTTGTTCCAATCACCTATCACCGGCTGGTCACCCGCCAACCCATAGTTCAGAGCCACATCCGCAAAGCCGCTGGTATTCAGGTTCTTTAGAAAAATGACACCATTGCTTGGGCGGAACACTCCCGTCGTATCAGAACCATCGCCATTCCAATCGCCCGCAATACCGACATCGCCCGGGTTGCCGAGATAAAAGCTCATGTCTACTGCGCCGCTGGAATTGGTGTTGCGCAATAAGAATTGGCCGTTGCGATAAACACCGATCGTATCGGTTCCATTTCCATCCCAATCTCCGGCCACCGGCTGGTCACCGGGCGCGCCGAATGCAAAGACAATATCCGCAAAGCCGACCGTGTTGGAATTGCGCAGATAGAACGATCCATTGCGATACACGCCGATGGTGGCGGTGCCATTCCCATCCCAATCACCCGCGATGGGATAGTCTCCGCCCAATCCATAATTGATGGCAACGTCCGCAAAGCCGGTTGTGTTGGCATTCTTCAGATACAACAACCCGTTCCCCGGACGAAACACGCCAGTGGTAGAGCCGCCGCCAGATTTATTTAACGCATAGACTTCACCAGTTGTAAAACTGCCGTCCCCTACAGCCACCCCGCCAAGCGGATTTAATACCTCATCCACAATTGAATTGTTGTCCACCACATCCAGACGGATCGTGCCATTTCCATTCCCTGTATTGACTGTTACAGTGTAGGTACTGCCCGTGCCGCTGACCCCACTGACGGCGGCGGAGGATACACCGGTTGTCGTCAGTGTGAAATCACTGGTGCCCACACCCGTCACGCTTTCAGAGAAGGTGACGATGAAGTTCACGCTGGCAGCGTTAGTTGGGTTTATGTTGACGCGTGTGATGGCCGAAACTTGCGGCGGAATTCGATCTACGGTATAGCGTTCTCCATCGGCGTAATCGCCGTTTCTATGCCAGTGCCGCCCAGAGGTTCGCCGCTGGCAATACTCGTGATGCTGTCGTTGTCCAAAACATCCAAGCCGATGGAGCCGTTACCTGTGCCGGTGTTGACTGTGACGGTATATTCCGCGCCGGAGCCGGTGACGCTAAGGATGCTTGTTCCGACAGGCCCTATCGGGGATAGTTCAAAATCGGCGAAGGGGGCGGTCTTATCCACGCCGTTAACGGGTTCGGTAAATCTGACGAGGAATCTAACGCTCGAAGCGGAGGCGGGATCCACGTCGAGCCGCGTGACATGCACGGCAGGAGTTCCGGAGACTTCCAGCGCGCCGATGTCACAGGTGGCTGTACTGTTGTTGTCGCCATCTTGAGGACGGGTATTGCCGCGCTGATCTTCGGCGATGCAGGATGTGTTTCCAGCGGGGTCAATAGCTGGGGAACCAGGGAGCAGGTTCATGGTTAGGGTGGAGCCACCGTTGTTCTTGAGTGTATCCAGCTTGGGGTCTTGACCAGTGATGTTGTGGCTGGTAATTCCGGTTAATCCGCAACTTGAATCCACCTTCTCGATCAGGTTGTAATCCTGTGACTGGATCGTTGCAAGACAATCAGGAAAGGAAGCATAAGCTCCGCCGCCGGTGTTATCTGCAATAATGGAGTTATTCATCGAGACGTTGACGCCAGAGGTTGTCAACCCACCGACATAGTTGGCGGAGGTATTTCCGGCGATGGTAACATGGTTGAATAGAACAGATGTAGCGGCGTTGGCATATACTCCGCCCACGCCACTGGTGCTGGAATTCCCCGAAACGGTGGAGTTGGTGACACTGCCAGTCCCTGTGTTGAGAAGGTACAAGCCCCCGGCGTTGTTGATGGAAGAGTTGCCAGAAATGGTGACACGGTTAAGAGAGAACGATTTGTTGTCGCTATAGTAGAATATTCCACCGCCATCATACAGTGATGCGTTGCCTGAAATGGTGGTATCTTCGATGGACAAATCGCCGCTTGTAGAAATACCACCACCGCCGCCTGTGATAGCTTGATTGCCGCTGATGACAGAATTTTGGATGGTGGTATGCCCATTTGGATCGCCGTAGTACAACCCGCCGCCATAGGTTTGCGCCTGATTGTTGGTGATGTTGGAATCGGTAATGGTGAGAGAAGAGATATTGGCAGCATGCATGCCCGCGCCACCGTCGGACTGGTTGCCCGAAAGGGTAGCATTGGTCAAGGTGACAGCGCTGCCGTTGCCGAAGGCGCTTATCGCACCTCCGTCTAGAGATGCACTATTGTTAATGAAACTGGAATCGGTTACGCTTAATGAGCCATTGGTCGAGATCCCCCCTCCGTTGCCGAGAGCGCCATTTGCCAGGTTGTCCTGAAAGGTAGAGTTATTGGTAATGTGAATCGTGAGGGCATTGTTTGCGTCGTAGGCAGCGATCCCGCCGCCATAAGTATCAATCGTTTCATTCCCTCGTATGGTGACATCGGACAGGGTGACAGTAACGGAGCCATTAATGTTCATGCCGCCGCCTGTGTAGTAGGTCGTGTTGTTTAATATACTCACCTGATTGAGTATCGCGCTCACAGTGATACCGTCGTTGGGATCACTGTCCAAGTAATTGATCCCGCCGCCCTTTGAGGATGTTGCCAGATTGGTCTGGTTTTGGCTTACAGTGACGTTCGTCATGGATAGGGAGGCATTTTCGACGGACAAGCCCCGCCTGCGTATGCGGCATAGTTTTCGGTGATCTGACTGTTGGTAATGGTAAGCGAACCGCCGTTTTGAGAAATTCCGCCGCCGCGCAAGTAGGTAGCTGTGACTGCGGTGGTTGCATTTTGGGTGATGAGCATGTCATCCAGCGTCAGGTTGCCTCTGGAATCAATCGCTCCGCCGTACTCATCTTGAGCCCGCCCGTCAAGCAGGGTCAGGCCAGAGATGGTGACATTGTATTGGGCAATACGGAAGATGCGTGAGGCGAGATTTCCGGATACGGTCAGGTCTGACGAGCCGGGTCCTTGAATGGTGAGGTTTTTATTAATTAAAATGTGCCCGTTAGTGAGAATAATATCCGCGGGGTAGGCTGGCAGGTTAAAGCGGATGATGTCGCCGGGGCTGGCTTTGGCGACGGCGTCGCGCAGGGTGCAGGCGGCGCCGGGGCAGTGAGCGGCGTTGGCGGCGCCATCGGCTGTGGATTCCACGTACCAGGTGGTGGCAAAGGCGTGGGCGGTGTAGGTGGGGGCGAAGATGCTGAAGAGCAGGATGAGCAAGGTGGTGAGATGTAAGATTTTTGTTTTCATTTTATACTCCAGTTCTGATTCTGATCTCATCCACTGCCGCTTTGGCTTCTGCCAGATCAGAACCGTGGATGGAAGGATATGTTCGAATTGCGCCCATTACATCGCCCTTCCTGAGATATGCAACGATCTCAACTTCGTCAGTTGCAATTGTCTCTGGTACAAAGCTCACACCAAGGTGTTTGTATAAAAACTGGACATGGGCTTCCAGTTTTGAGGTGCGACTGCGTAGTATTTCAATTTCCTGAAATTCCTGTGATCCTGTTGGCATGTTTTTTACTCCTTAGGGTTGATTTTTTAATTCGCGAATAATTCCATAATTCGCCAGGCTCAATATTCGAGCCTGGCCTTAGATCTTCCACAGCGACCTTTGACTCTTCAAAACCGGAGCCATGTAGAAAGCGATGTTTCCGAATCGCATCCAGCATTTCTCCCTTTTTGATGATTTCGATCACTTCCACGACGATCTTCACCGGAGAGATACCACCAAAGTCGTTCAACAATTCCACAGAAAGAATTTCTTTCGACCTCTCTTTGTGGTTGAAATCAGCGAAATACACCGCGTAAGAATCTCCCGATTTCATATAGCAATAAAGGTGTGCCCACCCACGCGTAATTCGCAGACATTTTCACGGGTAGCTACACGAGATTCAGAGTTGTAACTGCTTCTGACGGTCTTCCCAATGACAATAGCACCTTCTGCTTTTTTCAATGTTGCATCCACTTTGACAAACGTGCGGTGCAAACCTGAAAGTCTGGCTGTACCCCACAGGAGTGGTCAGAGAATTCCAAAGATAATGACAAAAACTATCACGCCAATATCAAGCGCGTTTCTCGTCATCGCAAACGCCCCACCAACTCCAATCAATACGGCCAGAAAAATGACGGCACTTCCAGTCAGCGACAACTTTTTTGGTTGAACTCTGTCTTGTCCAGCCGAATATTTTGTTTTTTTTTGAGATTCGCCCGTTTCGCTTTGCCTCCAACTCCGATACATCGAAATTAAAATAAGCTATTACTTCTTCGAGGTTCATAAAAACTCCTTAAAATGATGCGATGAGCGGCGCCTTGCTGTATATAGATCATCACCGCCGCAACAAGAATTGACGGGGAAATATCAGTATTGCGACTTCGCGCAAATTCGGCATACATGCCAAGCTATACCTGTAAGGCTGCGCCGCCGCCATGAACACAGATATCTCTATCTTGACCATCCACGGGCATTCGGGCATGGTTTTACACTGACGTATTTGAGGTTGAATGGGCATATTTTTGCCTCTCAACAGTAGGTACTATACCGACAAGACTGTAGACTCTGTTCACATTTGTCGACAGTTTTTTAGTACAATAGTCCTATGTCAATAAAACAAACAGCACTCAGTCCCGATGGATTTGCCACATTTGGCGACCTGCTGCATTATCTGCGTGAGCGTGCTCATCTTACGCAGCGTGAACTGGCGGTGCTGGTTGGATATCATCATAGTTACGTGGCTACCTTGAAAAAATTTACGCAAAGTAGATAAGGCTACCTTGCTGGGGCGTTTTGTGCCTGCACTGGGCTTGGACGATAAGCCGGAATGGGTGGATCGCCTGCTCGAGTTGATGGAAAATAAACAGCATGCCTCCCTTTCCAGCAACAAAGCAGAATTAGTTGTCAACAGGGAAAATGTAACTGGTCTCCCATCCAGTCTCACATCTATGATTGGACGCGAATATGAATCTGCGCGTTTACATAAGTTGATTCTTGATCCTGATATTCGCCTGATCACCATTGTAGGTCCGCCCGGGGTTGGAAAAACGTGTCTGGCTTTAAACATCGCCCGCAAGGTTTTTTCAGCATTCAGTCAGGGGAGTGTCTTCGTGGATTTAACGCCAATACATAACCCGGATATGCTGCTTTCTGTGCTGGCGCTTGCTCTTGGCATCCCCGAATCTTCCAAGACCTCAATAGAAGATGTGATCAAGACGAATCTGGCTAAAAAAAATTTGTTGATCGTGTTCGATAATTTTGAACAGATCGTGGATGCAGCCCCGCAGCTTCTTCCATTGTTCAGTACTCCGAACATAAAATACTTGTCACCAGCCGCGAGATTTTGCGCTTGCGCGGTGAACAGGAATTTCATCTCATGCCTCTTTCCATTCCTGTTGGAAACTCACTTGGCAATACCAGAACTTCCCATCGGTTGACTTGTTTGTTGAGCGCGCCAGATCAGTTATGCCTGAATTTAAACTGGATGAAAAAAACGCTTCGCACGTTGCCGAAATCTGCCGCCGTCTCGACGGCTTGCCTTTGGCCATTGAATTGGCCGCCGCCCGCATCCGCACGATGAGCCTTGCCGCCATGCTGGAGCATTTTAACCGCCGTTTTGATTGGCTCACACAAGGCGCACGCGACCAGCCTGCATGGCGGCAAACTCTGCAAGGCGCAATTGAGTGGAGCTACAATCTGCTTTCTGAAAAGGAACGAGCCCTATTTTGCAGACTCTCCATTTTTACCGGTGGCTGGACACTTGAGGCGGCCGAAGAAGTTTGCAGTGACGATGAAACATGTCCGCGTTCGGAAATTATAAATTTGTTGATTCAATTGACAGAAAAATCACTTGTCACCCCGGATATTGAAGGAAAACGTTATACCCTTCTGGAAACCCTACGGGAATTTGCCTCTGAAAAATTAACTGAACGCCATGAACTGGAACAGTTGCGAAAACGGCATTTCGAATATTATTTGAAATTTTCACAAAATGCAAAACCGCACCTTATACAAGGCGCGGATCAGTTACTCTGGTTGAATCTTACGGAACGCGAATATAACAATTTACGAACAGCGCTGGCGTGGGCAGTTGAAGACCCGACCCGAACTGAAATTGCCATACAGTTTGGGCTTGCGATCCATATTTTTTGGCTTACCCGCAGTTATATAAATGAGGCGCGTGACTGGATTTATAAAATGCTTGCGCTTGATTCCTCTCCATCCAAAGGACGGCAAATTTACTGTGCTTCGCAAGCGACTTTGCCAGTTCGCATGGTGAGTATGCCAAAGCGCGCATCCTTGAAGAAGAGGCCATGCAAATTTCAAAGGCCCTTGGCGATGAGGCTGGGATTTATTTCTCAATGGATGGAATGGCTATGCTCGCAGGTATGATGGGAGATTATGCGACCACTGCCGAGTTGTTGGAGCAGGTACTTGTGTATCGGCGGCGGATGGGAGATAAGATGCTTCTTACTGGCACACTTAACAATTTAGCCATTGCCACACGCAGGCTTGGCGATCTTGAACATGCAAAGCTTTTGTACGCAGAGGTTATAAATATTGCTAAAGATGCCGAAAATATAAAAACACAGGCTCATGCATTACACGGGTTGGCTGAAATTTACATGGACATTAAAGACTACACAAACGCTCTGCGTTTGCAGCGTGAATGCATCTCCATTCGCAGGCAGCTAGGAGATATTAAAGGGCTTGCGTTCTCTCTCAATTCAATTGCCATCTCCACCGAATGTCTTGGTAACACGATTCTGGCGGTTCAGATGGAAAGCGCCGCAGCCAAGCTCCGTCAGGAGCTTGGGATAATAATTGCGCTCGCCACTCGTGTGGAAAATGAAAACTTTGTCAGCCAATTACGCGATAAATTGGGAGATGCCGAATTCGAGAAGGCATACCTGGATGGGCAAGCCATGTCACTTGAACAGGCAGTGACACTTGCAATAACTGAGTTAGAGTAGCCCCTGTTCATCGCTGTTTTTCTTCTTCTCCAACCCATGTGCCGATAATAACTCTTCATCATCCAAAATTTCCATTGTCAAGCCATCGGTCAAGACGTGACCTTCATCCATCACAATCGTGATCAGAAATAATCCCTAAATCAGTCTCGCATCCTGAATACTCGGCAATCCGCTCTGTATATAAAATTGAATTAGCAAAAAAACAAACTTAATTAAAAGCATGGCTATGCTCCCCAAAGCATTGCCATACTTTTCAATCCTCCCGAAATATCATCATTACCTGTTACGGCAGTCCATCCCAATTGCCCGCGATCGGCATGTCTCCGGGATTGCCCAATGCGAACACGATATCCGCAAAGCCGATCGTATTGCTGTTGCGCAGCAGGAACTGGGCATTGCGGTACACGCCGATCGTATCTATGCCATCGTTGTTCCAATCACCTATCACCGGCTGGTCACCCGCCAACCCATAGTTCAGAGCCACATCCGCAAATCCGCTGGTATTCAGGTTCTTTAGAAAAATGACACCATTGCTTGGGCGGAACACTCCCGTCGTATCAGAACCATCGCCATTCCAATCGCCCGCGATGCCCACATCACCGGGATTTCCAAGGTAGAAGCTCATATCTGCGGAGCCGGCAGTGTTGCTGTTGCGCAATAAGAATTGGCCGTTGCGATAAACACCGATCGTATCGGTTCCATTTCCATCCCAATCTCCGGCCACCGGCTGGTCACCGGGCGCGCCGAATGCAAAGACAATATCCGCAAAGCCGACCGTGTTGGAATTGCGCAGATAGAACGATCCATTGCGATACACGCCGATGGTGGCGGTGCCGTTCCCATCCCAATCACCCGCGATGGGATTGTCTCCGCCCAACCCATAATTGATGGCAACATCCGCAAAGCCGGTTGTGTTGGCATTCTTCAGATACAACAACCCGTTCCCTGGACGGAATACTCCGCTCGTATCCAGACCCAGTTCGCGATACTGGATATTATGGATTTTCCCGGTCGCGTAATCCGCCAGGTACAGTTCTCCCTGTTCATCCTCCCCGAAGGTTGACATGGAAAAAGGCGTGTCCAGCAGTTGAACGGAGGTCCACCCAAGCGCAGCATCTTTATACAAACTAAAAAGTCTGCCGCTGCAAAAATCGCCATAAAAATAATAACCGCCAAGCGCCGGGAAATTCGACCCGCGGTAAACGTACCCGCCTGTGATCGAACAGCCCAGCGTGTGGTCGTATTCGGCAACCGGCAGGATCTTTCCACTTTGATCGCATCCAACTGACGGGTTATAGCACAAGCTACCTTCCATAACCCTCCAGCCATAGTTCTCGCCGCCGGCGCTGCCTGCGGGTTGAAAATTAACCTCTTCCCTGACGGATTGACCGACGTCGCCGACATATAGATCATGTGTCAACGCGTCGAACGAAAAGCGCCATGGATTTCGCAGGCCATAGGCCCAAATCTCTTTTTTTTGATTGGGGTCAATACTCGCGGCAAAGGGATTATCGGCTGGAATTCCGTAAGGCGGACCAGAATTCACATCAATGCGCAGGATCTTGCCAAGCAGGTTGTTGAGCTGCTGGGCGTTATTGGATGGATCGCCCCCGCTGCCGCCGTCGCCTGTTGACCAGTACAAATAGCCATCTGCGCCGAATGCCAGGCTCCCACCATTGTGATTCGAGTTGACAGGGTGGCCGATCGTCAGCAGGGTGACACCACTATTGGGGTCTGCCTGATCGGGGTTATTGGCAGATACCGAGAATTTTTCCAGCACCAGGTCGGAGCCTGCGGCATCTCCGCTTCTTGGCGCAGTATACGCCGCAAAAAATATTCCGTTCGTGCCATAAGCTGGATGGAAGGCCAGCGCCAGAAAACCCTGCTCTCCGCCTGTGGCTTTGATCCTGGATTGAATATCAAGAAAAGGCATGGGCTGCAGCACCCCATTTTTTAAGATGCGAATGCGCCCCTGCTGCTCAACAACAAACAAACGGCCGGAGCCGTCACCCGCGTGCGTAATAAAAACTGGCTTGGTCAGACCCGAGGCCGTTTCTTGAAATGTAATATTTGACGGGGTGATCGGTGATACGCTTTTGGTTAAGGCGTATTGATCCACCACCACACCCGTGCGAGTGATGAATTGAAAATTTAAACTTATCGGGGTGGCGTCCACCAGCATGGCGCCATAATCACCGTTATAACGAAGCTGACTGCCTGTTACAGGCGCGCCAAAGTTATATATGGAATGTCCGCCCAGTCCATTTACAAAGTAAGGAATTGTATCCTTAATGATCCGTTCATAGGTATGGTCATGTCCCGCCAGAACCGCGTCCGCGCCCCAGGCTTCAAAAGGCCACTGCAGTTCCACATTCGATCCGTGCAGTCCCGATGAAAACGGCGCGTGGTGCAGCAAAACGATATTCCAGGCGGAGGAAGATGCCAGCAAGCCGTTTCTTAACCAGACAGCCTGGGCGGACGTTTGACTAATTCCGTCCGGTTCATGCAGGTCGCTATCCAGCACAAAAATATGCAGCGGCCCCTGGACAAAGTCGTAATACCGTTCATTCCCTGGCAATGAGAAATAGTCAAGATACGGCTGGGGCTGCCCCGCAACCATTGTCAGCCAGTCGTGATTTCCAAGGGTGGGATAAAAATTGTTCGAAGACGCGCCTGCCCCATAAGCACCGGTATAAGGCTGAATATACTGGCGGTAATACTGCCCAACATTTGCGTCAATGGTTGCTGCCCCGCCAACTGCATAATTATTATCGCCGGTGGTAAGAATAAATTGTGGGTTCCAGCTATTAACAAGCGCGGCCACATCTGCCTCGGGCTGGCCGGATTGGCCAAAATCTCCGATCACGGCAAAACGCGCCGAGGATGTATGTAGCGTATCCCGCTCGTCGTTTATGGGTTGCTTGTCAACCCCGCTGCTCAGGCTCTCTACTTGCATATTTTTTGCGTCAGCATCTATCGAGAGCGATGGTAGCAAAAGCAGGACTACACAAGCAAAAATGCCTGAAAATATTTTTTGGACACGGAAGCGATCGCGTTGCATATCAATCTCCTATTAAAGTAAAACTACCGCTAATGAACGACAATTATGGATAACGATGCTGGGTTTAGCTCATCCGTTATCCACGTTAATGACAGCTCCACAGTAAAAAAGTGGTTGTTGGCAAAGGAACTGAATTCACCGCGAAGTTCGCAAAGCTGTCTGGGTTTCTTCGAGAGCATCGCGGTTCAAAAAGTGACCATTCTTAAGACTCTTCAATCAGTGTAATCCTACCCCGCTAAATGTATGAGTATATTTTACTTTCAGATGTGCAGATTTTCAGGCCAAAGAGACATCAACCTACTTGTAAAATCGAAAGGTGGCAAATCATTGAGACTTTCACAGGAAAAATTCAAAAAGACAGCTATTGACATATATAATACTTATACTATAATACTAATACTATGGTATAAGCATTATACAATCATTTCTAGTAAAGGAAACCCATGTCTCTCAAACACGCCATCCTTGGCTTCCTCTCCGTCGCCCCATTCTCAGGCTACGATCTAAAAAAAGCCTTCGACCGCTCCATTCAGCACTTCTGGCCTGCCAACCAAAGCCAGATCTACCGCACCCTGGCGGAACTCGACGAACACGGGCTAGTGCAAAAAGAGGTCATCGAACGGGAAGAGCGCCTCGATATGAAGATATACAATATCACGCCAGCCGGCAGTGCTGAACTACATAAATGGCTATGCGCCCCCCTGCCCGAACACGATACCCGCGAGCCCTTCCTCATTCAAGTCTATTTCGGAGGAAAGCTCGGCGATGAGGAAGTCCTCAACCTGATGCGCGCCAAACTTAAAGAGACCGAAGAACGGTTGGCTGTATATGAAGCCGTCTATCAAATGAGCCAAAGCACGCCCGCCAGGGTCACCGACCAGCGCATGATATTTTTCAGCCTGCTCACCCTCGAAATAGGATACCTCAGCGCCAAATCTGAAGCCGCCTGGCTGCGCTCTGCCATCGAACGCGTTGAAATAAAAAACTACATCATTCAAATAGGAAACCTGTCATGAACAAAATTATTCGCAACATCTGCATCGTCGCGCTCTTCACCATCGGAGGCGGCTGGCTCGGAATCTGGCTCAACACAATCACGGGCAATACTCAGCCGCCCATGCAAAGCCTGGGAGCACTCGTCTGGCTTACCTCGCCCGCGCTCTCCGGCCTCGTCTTGCGCGCTTTTGGCGGCGATGGCTGGAAGGATTCCGGCTTTGGGCTGAATCTCCTTTCAAGCTGGAAGTGGTATCTGGCGGGGATCCTGGTCTATCCGCTCGCTGCCCTGTTGACCTTTGGTCTGGGTGCGCTTTTCGGCATTGTCAGCGCGGACGGGTTCGCCGCGAAGGGGTTTGGCGCGTACTGGTCTGCGGCTGGCGTGATGTTCATCGGCTCGCTCATGAAAAATATCTTCGAAGAATTTGCCTGGCGCGGATATCTGACACCAAGGCTCGATTCAGCCAAAGTCCACCCGATCCTGAATCATTTGATCGTAGGCATTCTGTGGTGGTCATGGCATTTGCCATACTATTATTACTTCCTCGATCGCAGCATATTGACATCATCCATTACCACCAGCATCCCCATCTTTCTCGCAGTCGGCTTGTTCGTCATGTTCCCCACCGCGATCCTGTTTGGTGAACTTCGTCTGGTAAGTAAATCAGTCTGGCCAGTCTTCATTTTGCATAATGTCATCAATGCCTTGAGCATGCCGCTTCTTATCAATGGTTTTATCAAAGTCAACGGACCAATGGGCGCTGTTTTTACACCAACAAATGAGGGAATTATTACATCTATCTTATTTGGCGCGGCGGGTTTGGTGATATATAAATTCCGACTGTCCAAAGAACAAAAATAAAACGATAGGACACAGATCATGGAATATATTGTTGAAACCTCCACTCCCCCAAACACTCCCGAGCCAATTGGTCCCTATAACCATATTGCAAAGGTTGGTCAATTTATCAGCATCGGCGGGACGGCGGGAGTTGATCCATCCACGGGTCAACTGGCTGGGACGGATGTTTATTTGCAAACGGAACAGATCATTGAATCATTCAGGATCATGCTTGATTCCGCAGGGTCGGATCTGAGTCACGTGATTCATGTTAATATCTTTCTCAAAGAAATGCACGATTTTGATGAAATGAATCGGGCTTACGTGGAAAAAATGGGGGGGGGGGTCACCGCCCGGCGCGAACGGTAATTGGCGTCAGGGAACTTCCAAAGCCGGGTGTCCTGCTCACCATGAATTTAACAGCAGTTACAAAAGAATAGAATAAAACACCGGTTATGACCAAGCAAAAAGTCCGAGACTCTGATCAGAATCTCGGACTTTTGCTTTATTCTATCCCATCAAAAATATGATCGAGCACTTCCTCGCTTACATCGAAGACAGATCCGTTTTCAGGGATGGCTTCCTTTGTCATCCACTCCGGCAGGCGGTCGTCTTGGGCAGTGAAGCCTGCGCGTTTGTTAAATTCTCTTTCCAACTTAATGGTTTCTTTCCCAAGTGCCTGCAAAATATTATCAGGCAGATCATCCCAGCCATAACGCGCCTTGAGCAGGCGTTTCACCACACCATCGGGCGTGGCCGCATACCCAAAGCCCGCGAAGATGCACGCGCCGATGGTGTCATATCCAGCCATATTCAACTGCGCATTCAACGACGCATCCTTTTGCTGTGTCGGGTCTAGGTGATTGACCTGCGCGCGGATGGTTAAGCCGCAGGTGTGATCCGCGCCCTGCGGCGTGGTCGCAAACGTCACGCCCGTCCCTTTGATCGAACGCGGCTCATAAGCAGACATGGTCTGTCCCTTCACGGCAGGTACGCGCTCAATATTATATTTTTTCCCAACGCTCACAGCGCCATCCCCAAGTACATGTCCAAGCTCAGTACCCGCACGGATCTCGTTGATCAACTTCTGTGCGTCTTCTTCACTGCCCCAGCGCATCAGTCCCGCTTCTGCAGCCACACCCAATGATCCGCCGATCTCGATCGAGTCCAGTCCCAGATCGTTGACATGCCAGTTCAATCGTCCAATCGAATCCAAAGAATCAATATCAATATTCGTGCCCATCAAGCCGATCGTCTCATATTCCAGCGGTGAGACGATGATCTTGCCATCCTCCCCGCCGAAGACATTTGAGCATTTGATCGTACAGCCCGCCATGCAGGCATGAGCTGGGTCAGATGGCTTGCCGCGTGTCAGAGTGAACTCGCGCAAAGTTTCGCCGCTGATATTTTCCACATTGTCAAATGTGCCGCGCGAAAAATTATGGACAGTTAATGCCGCAAAGCGCTGGGTCATCTGCGCCATCGCGGCTGTGCCATAATCACGATACGTGACCGACTGCGGATGATTCATGACGGACTGGGTGTAATCCTTCTGCGCAATCTTAAACGCTTCTGGATTCGCGATGGCGGGTTTCTGCCCGCCGGCCTGGTCGAACACGATCGCCTTTAATCCCTTCGAGCCCATCACCGCGCCAAGCCCGCCGCGCGCGGCGATACGTGAGGGGATCCTGTCCTTATCAATATTCTGGATGCCAGCCGACTTCATCCGCATCTCACCGCCGGGACCGATCAACGCAATCGCGACTTTATCACCGTATTTTTCAAGCAATTTCGGCGCAGTTTCATAGACACCCAACCCGGTGATATCGTCAGCCTTTTCCCACTTTGCGCCGTTGAATGACAGATGCAAAACCCAAAAGCCGTCTTCCTTGGGTTGGTCTTCGATAACCAGAGCGTGCATGCCCATAAACGCCATGTGATACCCGGTCCGCCCGCCGGCGTTGGCTTCCTTGATCCCGCCGGTCAGCGGTGACTTTCCACCGATGGAAATCCTATCGGTGGACGAAAGCATATGCCCCACCAAAAGCCCCGGCGCGAAGATCAACTTATTCCCCGCGCCAAGCGGATCACATTTCGCGTCCACTTCATCCACCAGGATGCGCGCCAGCAGTCCACGCCCGCCTAGACGCCGCCAGGTTTCAGGAATCGGTTCGTGCTTAAGGGTTTGCTCGCGCATATTGACGCGCCAGATCTGTGATTTATATTCAGCCATGGTATTCTCCAAATCATTTATGTCATTGGGAGAGGACAAGTCCGACGAAGCAATCTTCACCAAAGGTTGCTACAGACGGTTGACCTCCGACCATCAACAAACTCTACCTAAATAAAGTCTGCCCATTTATGTCATTGTGACGACACTGGCGCCACACGCCAATGCGCTGAGCAATCTCCACTTTACAGGAGGTTGCTTCGGGCTATCATTCTCGCAACGATATGCTATGCAAACAAAGATATTACCGCTTCCCGGAACACCTTCGTGTGATGATCCACATCGCCTTGGGTGGTTTCAGGCGAGATCAAAGCCATATTATGAAATGGCGTCAGCAAAATGCCGCGGTTGAGCGCGAACAGATGCATGTAACGGTCGAGTTCGGGGTCAACCGCCGCGTGCGCTTCCCCGCCATTTTTCGGTGGTCTTGGGCGGAACCAATATTCAGAACGGTTGCCGAGCCGTTTGACGATCCACGGCAGTTCAAATTCCTGAATGACCGCTTCAACACCGGCGGTGAACTGCTCCTGCAGGACCGTGGCCCTGGCGTAGAATTCCTCGGTCAATACATGTTGCAATGTGGCCTTCATGGCCGCGATGGACAGCGCATTGCCGGCCAGCGTGCCCCCGATCCCCCCCACATCCGAATCCTCCACCGCAAGTTTCCCGTTAAAGGCTTGTGACACTTCTTCCGTGAAACCGTAGATCGCGGCCGGCACTCCTCCAGCCAAAGGCTTGCCGAGGGTCAGGAAATCAGGCTGGAGACCGTACGCCGCGCTGTACCCGCCGGGGCCGGCACAGATCGTGTGTGTCTCGTCAATGATGAGATACGTCCCATACTTGCGGGTTAATTCGCGCAGCGCGTCATGATAGCCCGGCTCAGGGTGGATGATACCGATATTGGTCATCGCGGGCTCGGCCAGCACAGCCGCCACATCCCGCGCGGACAGCGCCGTTTCAAGCGCGTCAATGTCGTTAAATTCGATCACTTTCGAAGTCTCGCGCGGATCGATCTGCGGTCCCATGTTATTCGGACGCGGCGTGGGCGTGCCTTCCTCATCCATCGTGATGAAGGTCTCGTCAACCGAGCCGTGATAGCAATAATTAAAGACCAGGATCTTCCTGCGCCCGGTGATCAGGCGCGCCATGCGCAGTACAAAACGGTTTGCGTCGGTGGCGGTCAGGGCGAACTGCCAGTACGGGAGCTTGAAGCGGCGCTGCAATTCCTCGCCCACCCAAATGACGTCTTCAAACGGCAGCATGAGCGTGATGCCCTTCTGGACCTGTTCGGTGATGGCACTGACAGTTGCATCCGACCCGTGCCCGGTCATCGCGCCTGTATCGCCGAGACAAAAATCAATGTAGTCATGGCCATCCACATCCGTGAAGTGCGCGCCTTTGGCTTCCTTGACGAAGACAGGGAAGGAACCCGCCCAACGGATCATCCACAACATCGGCACGCCACCATGCAGCGACTTGCACGCGCGCTGATAAAGTTCATGCGACCTCGGGTGGTTTTTATGAAAGAGCTGCTCCTCCTGCGCGAGCAGGGAATGCAGTCGTGCGCGATCCAGGGTGGGAGGAATGGACAATTTTATTCTCCAGAAAAGATTGAGTTTATGCTATATGCTCTGGTCATCTCGCCGCCCAGGTCTTCGATATGTCGTTGCGGGGCGACCTTGATTTTCGATCCGGGCGGTATTGCCAAAAGTCTTGAACGGCTGTATAGTAGTGCGCCAAGCGGGTTCGAGATTTATTCAAAACACATTATATTTTCCACAGCGTCCCAGGATCTTTTCATAAAACAGGGGCGGTTTGCGCAAATCGTCAGAACGTTCCGCACTGGTGCGGGGTCGGGTTAACTATTTTTTTCGAACACAACAGGAGGTGCAATCCATGGATGAACCAATGTTTTCAACCTTGCTTGACTCATACAATCAGAACAATCGCTTTAAACTATTTCCTTATTTCACGGTCTGTTTCAGCATTCTTCCTTCCGCGTTAAAGGTCATCCTGCCTGTCGAGGGTTCCAAGGAAACCATAGAATCCATTCTGCGCCACATTGACCTGGATAAATACTCCTTCAAACCGGTCTTCAAGTACTGGCTCACCGATGATTCGAAAGACGCGGCCCAGTCGAACGATTACGCCAATGAGTATTTGTTCAAAAGCGAATCCGGGCAAATGCTGATCCATTTCCAATCCCAATTCAAGGCCGTTCAGGTCAACTTCTTATACAACATTGATCTGCCGGATTCTGAAAAGTGGATCCTTGAAACCAATCACATTCTACGCTCCAATTTCGGCAACGAAAAACTGCCGAAGTTCAAGGTGCTTGTGGCGGCCGACGGCGGTTTTTACACCGAGGATGTCAACACGCTCGACTTCAAATCTGTAGACATCAACGAATTATACAACGATGATTTTGTCGAGATCGACGCGCTCATTTCGCGCTCGATGGAAAGGAAGGAAGCCGGCATCATTCTGCTGCACGGCGACCCAGGCACGGGCAAGACCAGCTACATCAAAAGTCTGATCTGCAGGTTCAAGGACAAGGACTTCATCTTTATTCAAAACGATTTTGTTAAAGAACTCCTCAGACCGTCCTTTATCACCTTCCTGCTGCACAACAAGAATTCAGTCCTGGTCATCGAGGATGCTGAAAAGGTGATCGTCTCGCGCGATCACGCCTCGGACGCATCTGTCGTTTCAACCATTCTTCAATTAACAGACGGGCTCTTCAGTGACTTTCTGAACATCAAGGTCATCTGCACCTTCAACACCGATATTGACCGGATTGACAAAGCCCTGCTCAGAAAAGGCAGGATGATCGCCAAATATAACTTTGCGCCTTTGTCACCGGAAAAGCCAGCCGTCCTCGCCAAAAAACTCGGGCATGAAAATATCAACAGCAGCATGACGCTGGCTGACATCTTCGGGCTTGACGATCCTGAATTTAACAACTCAACAAAAAAGAATATCGGCTTTCTTCTGAGCTAGGCAATCGCTTTACTTCACCACTTCCCTTAACGCTTCGCCAAAGATCTTCAACCCGTCGTTGATCTGTTCGCTTGTCACATTCAACGGCGGGATCCAGCGCAGGGTGTTGTCGTAGGTTCCGCACGAAAGCAGCAGCATCCCTTTTTCTTCGGCGGAATGGATCACATCTTTGACAAGCTGCTTGGCTTTCGCCTGGCTTCCGTCAATGATGAATTCCGTGCCGACCATCAATCCCTTGCCGCGCACGTCGCCGATCTGCGGATATTCTTCCTGGAATTTTCGTAAACCGGTCATGAGCTGGATGCCTTTTTCAGCGGCATTCTCCAGCATTTTTTCGTCTCTCATCGCGCGGATAGTTGCCACGCCTGCCGCACAGGCGACCGCGTTACCGCCATAGGTTCCGCCGATCGAACCCACGTCAAGTTTCTTCATAATGTCGGTGCGGCTGAATACAGCCGACAAGGGCATACCCGAAGCAATTCCCTTCGCGGCGGTCATGATGTCGGGGATCACGTCAAAGTGTTCGAGCGCGAACCATTTTCCCGTGCGGCCAAAACCCGATTGCACTTCATCGAAGATCAATAATATTCCATGCGTATCGCAGATCTCACGCAGACCTTTCATGAAGGATGTCGGCGGCACGATATAACCGCCTTCCCCCATCACCGATTCGATCAGGATCGCGGCAGTATCTTTCGGCGCGGTCTGGGAAGCCAGCAGATATTCCAGTTTTTCCAGCGCGTACTTTGAAGCCTGCTCCTCGCTCATGCCCATGTTGAAGGCGTACGGGAACGGTGAGACATAAATGCCAGCAGGCAGCGGACCAAAGCCCGTGCGATAGCCCGTCTTGGAAGTGGTCAATGCCATCGTCTGCGCGGTGCGTCCGTGGAAGGAGCCGTTGAACACGATAATGTTCTGCCTGCCCGTCGCAGCGCGCGCGATCTTGACCGCATTCTCCAGCG
The DNA here is from genome assembly GCA_016709305.1 of Candidatus Villigracilis saccharophilus. Lineage (GTDB taxonomy): Bacteria > Chloroflexota > Anaerolineae > Anaerolineales > Villigracilaceae > Villigracilis > Villigracilis saccharophilus. The sequence goes on along the minus strand of JADJNA010000024.1, from coordinate 50,778 downwards.
CTTCCGCGCCGGAGTTGGCGAAGTAGAAACTATCCATTTCAGGCGGAACGATCTTGCGCAGTTCCTCGATCAATTGCAGCATCGGCTTGTGAATCACAATATTCGCCTGCGCGTGCAGGAACAACCCAGCCTGCTCGCGGATCGCTTCCACAACTTTCGGGTGGCAGTGACCTGTGTTGGTCACGCCGATCCCACTGGTGAAGTCCAGAAATTTTTTGCCGTTGTCAGTGTAAATGTATGCGCCTTCGGCGTGGTCTGCGACGAAGTTGAAAATGCGTGACCATGCGGGAGTCATATGTGATGCGTTATCTTGAAATAATTGATTCATGATTTCCTTTTCTTGAACCGCGAAGCACGCAAAAAGCGCGAAGGAGTTCTTATGGCAGGTACACGGATTACATTGATCTCACAGACGGACACGGAATTCTTTCTATCCATGGATTGTCCGCATAATCCGTGTCCTAATTTTTTCTTAGCATATTTAGCGACCTTAGCGGGTAATGACTAGGCGGGCAAATATTCCGCCGCCCACTCGATATCATGTTTCTGCAGGGTCTCGCGCGTCGGTACACCATCGGAGGTGTAGCCTGACAGCTTGTAGTAATGATCGATGGCCGTATCAACTTCCTCGTGCGTCAGAGCGAAGCCCGCGGTGGGACCAGTCCCGCTCAAAGCTTTGAAGAATTTCTTTGGCAGTCTGTCGTCCTTGCGTCCGAGTCCCTCGCGGGCATTGAACGTACGGAACAGATCCAGGCGGCGGCGTCCGACGGTCATCAACTCTTCGACGGTCAGATCCCAGCCGGTGACTGATTTCATCATCTCGACGGTTTCATTCGGCCCGTACAGCGTCCAGGTTGGGCCGTACACGAATTGACACAGCTCCGCCGAGTCCATCATTGAATAAAAAACTTCGGTCTCATATGCAAAGCGCACCTTCTCTTCGGTCAGGCTGTACGCGGGCTGCGGTGAACCGAGACCGAGCACTTTCAGGCGATCCAAATTGAAATCGCCGATGCCATCTTCGTAATATGGATCATGCTCGCTGGACTGGTGATCCGCGCCGAAGGGATTGACAGCGTAAATGAGCGCGAGACTGCGCTTGGCTTGCGGCATGTGCGCGGGAGACTCGGCGCCCTTGACCGTGATCAGGAATTCGTCGGAGCCTTTGCCCCACACCTTGGCGGCGCGTTCAGAACCCATGCCGAGCGTCTTGCCGAATTCACCTTCGCCCTTGACCAGCATATATAACGCCTGGATCATCGCATCGGCATTGCCGAATTTGAGATCAAGCCCGTTTGTTTGATCCTTGGTGATGACACCCTTCTCATAACATTCCATCGCGAAGGCGATCGTCGCGCCAGCTGCAATCGGATCGACTGCGTATTCATTGCAGATTTGATTCGCCATCGAGACCGCCGCAAGATCATCAACGCCGCAGTATGAACCGAAGGTGCCAAGTGTTTCGTATTCAGGCCCGCCATAGCGCGGACTCACCTTATATGGTCCGTCATTAATTTCAACCACGCGTTTGCATTTGACCACGCACGCGTAGCAGGTATCGCGTTCCTTCAAAATCGTCTCAGCCATCTTCTCGCCGCTGATCGGTTCACAGCCTTCGAATTGACCTTCGTTATAGTTGCGGGTCGGCAGGGTGCCGAGCGTGTTATTGAACAGCACCACCACCGCCGTACCGAACTTGGCCAGGCCATCCATGTCGCCGTTCTCAGGCAGGATCTTCGGACCTGTGCGGTTCAACTCGACCAGTGATTTCTGGTCGGCGAGCTGTACTTTCTTCGTTCCGCGCACCACCACCGCTTTCAAATTCTTGGACGCCATCACCAGCCCCATGCCTGTCCGTCCATTATGGCGGTTGGACATGGAACACAGAGACGAGAACAGCACGCCGTTTTCAGCGCCGATGCCATACTGCAGAATTTCAGCTTTCGGGTCAACTTCCTTATGGATCATATCGTCCACTTCCCCCGTTAACTTGCCCATCAAGTGCGCCGCGTCGCGCAATTCATATTTACCTTCAATGATCGCCAGATAGACAGGCTTCTCGGATTTTCCTTTGATGACAATCCCGTCAAACCCCGCGAACTTCAACTCTGCAGGGAAGAACCCCCCACTCTGCGAATCACCAATGCCTCCGCTGATCGGGGATTTGGCATTCGCATTCAAGCGGCTCTGACCAGAAATGGCTGCGCCTGTGGTCACACCCGTAAAGAGGGTCAAGACATTCTCAGGGCTGAGCGCGTCCGCGCCTTTGGGCATATCGCGCAAAATATAATGCATCCCCATCGCGCTGCCGCCAAGATACTTGCGGTAGAAGGCATCCTTCGGTTCCTCGACTGTCAGTGAACCTTTTGTGAGATCAACGTGCAGAATCATTCCGTTATAACCGTTGGGCATGGCGTCCTCCGTTTGGATTTTTCTCTACGTACTTTTTTACCGCCAAGAGCGCTACACTTTCCCTGGCGCGGCAGTGCCGGGGCAACCGCAAAGATTTTATGGTCTTCTGCTCCGCGGTTCAGTTTTGGGGTTGGTACGATTGAGAAGTTTTTTTCAATTATACAGGTCGGGTGGACTTAAGACAACGTGGCTTTTCCGAAAGTGACAGAGGAGTGCTTACCTTTTAACCATACTAAAAATGAATAAGCGATGATAACTTCCAATCCAACAATGAATAATAATTAAATATGAAACTTCAAACAGAATTCTCACAACAGGATATAAAGAGATCAAAGAGTTTGGTGGAATAAGATTTGGACCTCGAATTGCTGGGCGGGTTAAATATAATCTTGAAGTGCTTAAAAACCGGGGGTTGAAAAAAAAGAATTACCTGCTCAAATTACCTGACCAAAGAAAGCAGACACACAACCAGCTCATTATCAACTTGGGTGCGAAGCAGCACGCTTAATAAATCATGCTTTTAAGGGGTTTTGGCTAAATTTCTGGCAAGCACTGGGCGAATGCGATATGAGTTTGTATTGGACTCACGTGTGAACAAATGGCTCAAACAAATAGACTTCCCCATTCCGCTCAGTCCCCGCCGCCTGGGAGAGGGGGAATTTTATTGCTTCTGATCCGATATTCTGTGGGATTTATGTATTCAAGCGAATGTTTTGCCATGCGTTCTTGATGCAGCTATATTTAGCAGTTTTGACACACAAGATTTACCTGAAGACGCAGCAGTTTGGTAACAATATTTATAGACAAATTATCATGCCTGCAATAAGACCTTCGAGATAAACGCCTCGAAGGTCTTATACTAACAGCTAATCGCTAACTGCTTCACTCCCCCTTTAACGCCACTTCCTCAGGCTTCGGCTTCGACCCGATCTCCACCAACTGCACTTGCACCTGATACCGCTTCTCGCCGATCTGGATCTTGCCCATCCCGAAATATCCCTTTGAGCCTGTCTTGAAAGCCTTCTCAACGGCGGACAATAAACCGACCACCTTATCATTTTCCTTGATCTCAACTGAAAGCATAAGATTTCTCCTAGTTTGAAATAGATCGATCCGTTGGCGTTATCATAATCCATCCACTGAATATAGGGAGTGGCAAAATAATCTCTCAGTGATCTTTGTGCGCTCCGTGGTTTAGTCTTTTGGCAAGCCCGCCAGAGTAGCCGATCCGCAAACTCTGCGGATGGAATACAGAAATTCTGCATACAACTCAGTAAATTGTATTGACAACTTCACCTTCGTGAGTAAAATAAGACTATAACCATCTTCATTCCTCCACATAATCGTAAGGAGAAATAAATAATGAATTTCAAGGGAAAAAATTTATCTCGTCTGCTATTCAATTGCTTTGGTTTGTTGGTTCTGATCGCGGGGGTCATCGCGCCCCGATCCGTACTCGCCGCAAATACTCCAAATCCCTCCAGCGTGACGCTGGTCGGCTCGCTTCAAACTGAGGTCGGCTGCGCCGGCGATTGGGATCCCGCCTGCGCCGCGAGTCATCTCACCTATGACTCCGCGGACGATGTCTGGCAGGGCTCATGGTCCATCCCCGCTGGCGGCTATGAATTCAAGGCTGCGCTTAACGACAGTTGGACTGAGGATTACGGTCTGCACGCCTTGCGCGGCGGGCCGAACATCCCGCTCAATTTGGCGGCCATCTCAACAGTTAAGTTTTACTACGATCACAAATCCAATTGGATCACCGACAATGTCAACTCGCTCATCGCTGTCGCTCCGGGCAGTTTCCAATCCGAACTGGGATGCCCCGGCGATTGGCAGCCCGATTGTCTGCGCTCCTGGCTGCAGGATGTTGATGGCGATGGCATTTACACCTTTAGCACCACGGCCATCCCGGCCGGCAGTTACGAAGGCAAGGTTGCGCTCAATGAAACCTGGGATGTTAGCTACGGTCAGGGCGGCGGCGCGAACAACATCCCCTTCACAGTTCCCAGCGTCGGCGGGACAGTCACATTCAGCTTCAATGCCGCCACCAATGTTCCGAGCATCAGCGTGGTCGGCTTCGGCCCGAGCCAGGACAACAACGTCGAGTGGGATGGCCTGCGCCACGACTCGCGTGATTCCCTCTATCGCACGCCCAGCGGCGCAGTCACGGCTGGCACGTCAGTATTGATCCGCTTCCGCACATTCCATAATGATGTCAGCGGTGTTGCCTTGCGCGTCTACGATCTGAACGCCAACGGTCAGCGCATTCTGCCCATGTCTCTCGTCGCAACCGACTCCTGCTATCAGGCTGGTCTCGAAGCCTCCACCTGTGATTACTGGCAGGCCTAGCTCAACGAAACGACGCCCAATAATTTATGGTATCGCTTCATCGTCACCGACGGCAGCGACACAGATTTCTACGCCGATAACACGGCTGCCCTCGATGGCGGTCTCGGGTCCACCAGCGATGAAGCGGTGGATCAGAGCTTTGCGCTCATGTTCTACGACCCAAGCTTCACCTCGCCCGCCTGGTCGAAAGGCGCCAGCATTTATCAGATCTTCCCCGACCGTTTCTTCAATGGCCGCGACAACAATGACCCGAAGACCGGCGATGTTCGCTACGATGACCCGGTCATAAAACTCAAATGGGGCACACTGCCCGAAGGCTACTGCCGCAACTACACCGATGGCGCAACCAATTGTCCGTGGCGCTTCGATACCACTCCGCCCGACTACAGCCCCACCAAGGAAAGTCCGCGCGGACGCGATTATTTCGGCGGCGATCTTAAGGGCGTTGATGATGGTCTCGATTATCTCAAGTCACTCGGCATCACCACCATTTATTTCAACCCCATTTTTGATGGCGGTTCCAATCACGGCTACGATACCCAGAACTATTACAAGATCGATCCCTACTTTGGCACGCAAAAAGATTGGGATAATCTGGTCAAGCACGCCCGCGAAAAGAACATCAACATCGTTCTGGATGGCGTCTTCAATCATCTCTCATCGGATTCCGCTTTCTTTGACAGATATGGCCACTACTCAGCCGTGGGAGCCTGCGAGTCGCTGACCTCCCCGTATCGAAGCTGGTTCACCTTCCATGATGTTCCCGCAGGGACGGGTTCCTGCGTCGGCAGCGCGGGCGCGAACTCCGCCACCTACGACGGCTGGTTCGGCTTCGACTCAATTCCAGTGCTCAACAAATCCCTGCCCGCGGTCCAGGCCTATTTCATCACGGACAACAACAGCGTCACGAACTACTGGCTCGACAAAGGCGCGGCTGGCTGGCGCTTGGATGTCATGGGCGATTCCTCCTTCCCCGCCGGCTATTGGGAATCCTTCCGCGCTGAAGTGAAGGGCAACGACCCCAAGGCGTTCATCATCAGCGAGACCTGGCAGAAAGACAGCACCCTCCTGCGTATGTTACGCGGTGATCGTGCCGACACCACCATGAACTACCGCCTGCGCGATTCCGTTTTGGGATTACTCGCCCCGCAGGGATTCGACTCAAAAGGCTTTGGTGACAGCGGACGGATGATCCTGCCCTCAGAGTTTGCAGCGCGTCTTGAATCCATTCGAGAGGATTACCCCGATGCGGCCTACTACTCGCTGATGAATCTCCTAGATAGCCACGACACCGAACGCATCCGCTGGACTCTCACACCCGGTCAGGAAACCACCGCCGACAAGGAACTCAACTCCGCCAATGTCGCCGAAGGCACTCAGCGTCAGAAACTTGCCTCGTTGATCCAATTCACAGTGCCCGGCGCTCCCACCGTCTACTACGGTGATGAAGCCGGCTTGACCGGTGACGATGATCCCGATGACCGTCGTACCATGCCGTCGCTCGACAAGACAAAAAAGACCGATCTCTTTAAACATTATCAAACGCTCAACAGACTGCGCAAGACTCAGAATGTACTGGTCAATGGTGACTTCAACATCCTGCTCGCAGATGATGCTTCGCAGATCATCGCCTATGGCCGCAAGACCGAAAGCCAGGGCTCGGTGGTCATTGTCAACCGCGGAACTCAGGCGCAAACTTTCAGCATCCCTGTCGCAGGCTACCTGCCAGACGGAGTCATCTTGCTGCGTGCGTATGTGGTCGGGTCCGGTGGCCAGCATCAGGTCACAGTAACGAACGGTGCCATCACTGGAAACATCAACCCATTAAGTGGTCTGATTCTCATCACAGGGCGAGTTGACCTTAAGCCGACATCCAATCCAACCGGCTTGCATGTCACCAACGAAGCCAGCCAGACCGTCAGCCTCGAATGGAACGCGGTCACAGGCGCAACTGGCTACAACATTTATCGCAGCCCCGTCAGCGGCGGCGGATATGTCAAGCTGAATAGTAGTGCTTTAGCTGCTCCCGCCTTCAACGATTCTGGTCTGGTGAATTCCAAACTGTATTTCTACGTGGTCACCGCCATGGATAACCACGGCAACGAAAGCGGCTATTCCAACGAGTCCAGCGCGCTGCCGCATCTCGTGATCGGCTGGGCCAACCTGCAATGGCCGCCTGCATTGACTCACACCGTCAGCGCCACCAGTCGCACCGACAACGTCTACGGCCAGGTCTGGATCGACGGCGAGACCAATCAACCAGGCCAAACTCCCAGCCTGCTCGCGCAATTGGGCTTCGGTCCTTCGGGCAGCAACCCGAACGGCAACTCCACCTGGAACTGGGTTGACGCCTCCTTCAACGGCAACGCCGGCAACAACGATGAATTCGTCGCCAGCTTGCAGCCTGAATCCGTTGGTTCATTTGATTATGCCTACCGCTATTCAACCACCAACGGCACAAGCTGGATCTACGCCGATTTGGATGGCATTGGCAATGGGTACGATCCCGTTCAAGCTGGGAAGCTGACCGTGCTTTCGAGCGGCGATACAACCGCCCCGACAGTCCCGACCGGCTTGAATATTCTCTCCGCTTCTCCCGCCGGCATTGACCTTGCCTGGGACGCCATCGTTGGTGACACTTCGCTGTATGGCTTTGAAGTCTTGCGCTCTGCCACAGCAGGCGGTCCGTATACAATGATCTCACGCGTAACAGGCACTTCCTATATGGATGCAGCCGTCAGCGAAGGCGCGACCTATTATTACGTAGTCCGCTCACTGGATCAATCCTTCAATCGCTCAGCCAATTCAAGCGAAGTCACCGGCACCGCTCAATTGCGGACAGTTACCCTGATCATCAATCTGACTGTCCCCGCCACAACAGACGCAACTGCGCGCAATGTTTACATTGCCGGCTTCCTGGATCGCCTGGATGGCGGCCTGCCCCAATGGAATCCCAGTGGCGTATCCCTCACCCGCGTGGACGCCACTACCTGGACGATCACATTCACTGGCAAAGAGTCCACAGCCATCGAATACAAATACACCCTCGGCGATTGGGATCATGTTGAAAAGGATAATGTCTGCGGCGAAATTGGAAACCGCATCCTGACCCTCAGCTACGGAGCCACGGGAATTCAAACCGTGAACGACACTACGCTCAACTGGCGCAACGTCGCTCCATGCGGCAATTGATTTTATTAGTAGTAGGGGCGGGGTCAGCCTGCCTCTACTACTAACGTAAATAAAAACCTCGGAGTTCTGAAAGAACTCCGAGGTTTTTATTTACGTCATCTCAATCCGCCCCATCGCCCGCCACGAACGGATCAACATCCGGCACACCCGGCTTGATAAAAATACGAATCGGGAAATACAGGATCGCGCCGATCACCATCGCACCCAAAGCCCACGAAATGGAAGCCATGCCTTCTTCGGTGTATTGACTGTAAATCGCGAGTCCGATGATCATCGCAGGAGCAAGCGTCACAAGCGTCAAACCAAAATAACCGCCGGGCACTTTCTTGCGCTCAAGATTAGGCCTGGAGAAGCGCAGTTTCCACATCGCGAAGAACTCCGCCATCAACACCAGCATGTTCAAGAATACATCGATCACCACCAGCGCCGCGAATGCCGAAAGCGAGAAGACCGAATAGATCAATCCGCAGAATAAGATCGCGACCCATGGAGTCCCATATTTCGGATGCACCTTGACCATGAACTTCGGCATCATCCCATCCGCAGCCATGGCAAAGGGCACACGCGTTCCGCCTAAGCCATTTCCGATGAACAATCCGATCATGCTCAACACCGCCGAGAACGTTACCAATCCGCCCATGATCAGTGCGAGCGGTCCATTCTTTTGACCCGTTAATTTATCAGCCACCGCATGGGCAATATCGGGGAATTCCCAACCGACAGAACTGGCCGTATCCACGCCCCAGGCTTGCGCCTGCTCCGCCGGGACTCCATACTCATCAAGCACCGGCCCGATCCCTTCGCCGCTCTCGTACTCCTCGATGCCCCACATTTGATAACGTCCGTCTTCACCCGCGCCGCCATACAAACCAGCCAGCGTCGGCAAAGCGTATGTCGCGATCGCAGCGACCAATACCAGCACCATCGCCAATGGATATGTCCGCTTGGGGTTGACGATCTCATCGCCGGCCGCAGCGGGCAGTTCCCAGCCCATGAAGTTCCACATGGCCACAAAGATACCCGTGCTCAGCGCACCGATGGTGTTACTAAAATTCACCTCCGCGCCGCCGGGTAGGAACGGCAGAGAAACAGTTGTTCCGCTCTTGTACCACGCCATGAATCCGATGATGGTCAACGCGATCAATGGCAGCAGCATCAGCACGCCCAGCCAGTTGGTCAACAGGCCAGAGAAACGCGCGCCGCGCACGTTCAACGCAGAGACCAGCCATATTAAAGTGACCGCAACCAAAAAGGACAACCACGTGCTGTCAACGAACACACCGCCGATCGTCGCACCCTCCCGCAAGGCTGGGATGAAATATCCCAGATAATACGCGGCCAGCACCGGGTAAATGGATACATCCACCCATGAGACCACCCAATTCATCCAACCGCCCATGTAACCCACGAAGGGGCCAAAGGCGACTTTCAGCCAGTGATAATATCCACCTTCCACTGGCATCATGGATTGCATCTCGCGTACCATCAACATATTGGGGATGCTGAAAAATAATGGCGTCAAAACAAATAGAAGCAGCGCCAGTCCCGGTCCCGACCAGCCGACCATTGGTTCTGCTCCGAAAGCCCCGCCGCAGACTGTGAAATAGATCAACCCAAACAGCGGCAATAGCGTTAATTCGCGCTTGAGCTTTTTGGTTTCAGCATTGATAACATTTCCATTCCCGGGTTTCATAGTCATATTGCCCTCCGATTTTTATGTCGTTGCGAGGAAGATGTACTTTCCGATGAAGCAATCTCTTCCTTTCATTAAGCTGGAGATGCTTCAGGCCACAAAAAATTAGCGGATAAACGCTCTCACGTTTATCCGCTTTATTACATTTAGACAGCCATTTCCTTCATCCCGTAGGGGAAGCCGTAATCTTCCATTTTTTCCATGAATGGATCGGGCGGGAAAGCCTCGGGGCCGAGAACGCCCACACCTTTCCAGACACTGTGCTCAAGGAGATCCATGGCGATCACCGCGCTGAAAGCGGTCTGCGCCACAACTGCCTGACAGCCCCACGCATCCATACAGGCTTTGTTATCAGCTACTTGATAGAGATACACCTGACGCGGCTTGCCATCTTTCACGCCCTTGACCCACGTACCAGCGCAGGTCTTGCCTGACATCTTCTCACCGAGATGAGCAGGGTCGGGCAGACATGCCGCCACAACATCCCGCGGCGCAACCTGCACACCCTTGACGTTGATCTTCTCTTTGTTATCCAGGCCAAGCATATGCAAAGTCTTGAGCACACCGATGAACTGGTCACCGAGGCCGTACTTGAACGTGGCACGCTTGGTCTTCACCCAGCGCGGCATGAGCAGAACTTCTTCATGCTCCACGTTGACAATTTCCACGGGGCCGATCTCGGGGAAATCAAAGACCTCGGGTTCAGAGAACGGCGCGGTCGTAAACCATTTTCCATTTTCCCAGATCACGGGCGGATTCAAACATTCTTCGATCGTGGTCCAGATCGAGAAATTAGGAGCGAACTCATAGCCTTCAATGGCAATGTTCGCTCCATCACGGATACCAAGTTCTTCAATTTCATCGAAAAGATGATCAGCGGCATAACGGGCGAAGACATCCGCCATGCCAGGCTCCACGCCGATGCCGACCAGTGCGAGGAGTTTCTTCTTCTTCCAATCTTTGGCTTTGGCGAATTGATAATCTCCCAATTTGACTCCGCACTTATTGAACGGGTCCTTCGCATGCGGTGTAGACAAGGTCATCGCCATGTCCATATAGGTCACGCCAGCGGAATATGCGGCATCGAATATCTGCTCGTTGAAGATCGGATCAACCGCATTCATGATCATATCCACTTTGTATTTCTTTGCGAGTTTTACGATCTCAGATTTCTTGCTGGCATCAATGAATTCAACTGGGAAGCGCTTGTTCTGTCCGAGCTTCTTCTGCACTTCCCTGGCACGCTTGACGTTGTAATCGGCAAGCACCATTTGCTCCATCCACGCGCGCGGCTTTGCGATCGCCGCAATTGCTTCACCAACTCCACCCACACCAACTAACAAGACTTTCATGACGATCCATTCTCCGTTTGTTTTTTAACCCGCGACGCCGCGAGTTAGATTACGATGAAAAAACTCAAGCCGCCGTCCCCGGCGGCTTGAGCAACTACATGTTCAATAACGGTCACGCAGTTTGTTTTGGCCATCTGAATTAAGAGTAATCATAAGAGACATTAAATACACCTTCACAAACGCATCCCCCACTTTTTTGATACTACGAACGAACGCTTTCATTTTTTCCTTTTGGTTGACTCTGCATTTCCTCAATGTTTGGGACGCAGACAAGTTTGTTGAAAGCCCCAGCAGACCCAGGGTCCGCATGAAGCGAATTTCCTAGAAATAGATTTCCTTGACGATCTTCAAATGCATGAAAGATTCCGTATCCCGCACACCGTCCACTGTCGAAAGTTTTTCGGTCATGAAACTGAGCAGTTCCGCATGGTCACGGCAGAAGACTTCGATCATGATGTCGTAGCGGCCGCTCAAGATCACCAGATAAACGACTTCCTTGAGTTCGGAAAGTTTTTCAGCCACCTGCATCAATTTGCCGCCATCAGTGCGAATGCCGATCATCGCCATTTTGCGGACACCCATCATCAGCGGGTTGGTGACGGCGACCACTTTGAGATATCCCAATTCGACGAGGCGGTTATATCTCTGGCGGATCATCCCTGGCGACACCTTGAGCTGATCGGCGATCTGAGCAAACGCCTCGCGGCCATCTTTTTGCAGAGCCTCGATGAGGTACAGGTCGATCGAGTCTAGGTTTTCGAGTTGATTTATGCTGATCGAGCTTTCCACGCCTCAATATTATAACTATTTTGCACATTTGTCAATACATTTATGATGATTTTGTATAAAACATGACATTTCTATAACTTTATTGTTTGATGAAGATATCTCCAGCAAAAGCATCCCGCCTACACGAAGCATTAAAACAAAAACCCCGACAAGCATTCACTTGTCGGGGTAAATCTTTATCTTTATAAGCTTCGGGGTTAGTTTCCGCCCTTAACCTCGACCCAGATATTGTCAAATAGCGGGGTGGCCTCACCCACATCTTCAATACCGTGACCATTGGCGACTGCCTCTGCCGGAGTATTCGTGATCGGAGAATCAGCGTATGCCTTATAAACATCCGGTTGATTTGCCTTCGCATATTCCAACGCCGCCTTGTTGGGATTCGTGTATTGGAAGTCGCGCAAGGTCAGCCAGAAAACATCGCCCTGCATGGTGTAATTTAACCAGGCATAGGCGGCATCAGCGTGGGGAGCATCCTTGAGCATGACCCAGTTATCCTGCCAAAGGATCGCGCCTTCGGTCGGATAAATATATTGGAAGGCTGGATTTTCCTGGTTTGCTATGAAAGCTTCGCCAGTCCAGACCATACCCAGATCAACGTCACCGGCGATCAAAGCAGTCTTGGGGCTGTCACTGTCAAAGGTTTTAATGCTGGGGACCAATTCTGCTAGTTTAGCTTTGGCCTCTTCGAGCTGGGCGGGATCGGTCGTGTTGGGGTCGTACCCGAGAGTTAACAAAGTTAACCCGATCACAGCGCGGGAATCATCAAGGAAGACCATCTTGCCGGCATACTCAGGCTTCCAAAGATCAGCCCATGATTGAGGAACATTTTCAACGGTATCCGTATTAACAACAATGGCATCTGTGCCGGCAAGATAAGGCAATGAGTATTTATTGCCTTTATCAAAAGATTTATCCAGCCAGGATGGGTCATAGCTGGATATATTCGGCAATTGAGCCTTGTCCAATTCCTGTAGCAGTTGATTGCGGACCATCAAAGGAACAATGTAGTCCGTCGGTTGGACAAGATCGTACGATGTGCCGCCTGCTGAAACTTTGGCGTACATTTCTTCGTTGCTGGAATATTCATCGCGGTTAAGTGTGATCCCATAAACCAGCTCAAAGCATTCGAGCATATCGGGAGGGAAGTATTCCGTCCACACAAAGAGGTTTACCTGGGTGGATGTAACTTCCATGCGCGGTGATGGTTCCGGGCAGGTGAAACCTGTGGATGTCACCTTTTCGCCGCTATCTGCGGCTTGAGTGGCGTCCCCGCCTCCCCCGCAAGCCGACAGAACCATGCTCGCCATAATAACCAACACGAGCAGTTTAAATAGATTCGATTTCTTCATTTCTTCCTCCAAGAAAAAATAAGTTGTGATCGTTTGGCGCGCATTCCATGCGGAATGCGAAATACCTGAAGTATTGGTTAGTGCTGTGGTTTTTGTTCCCGGTTTTGAAGGACCTGCAAAGCCATAACCGCTAAAAACACTACCAAGATCCAGACCGTGGAAAGGGCGTTGACCTGCGGAGTGATGATCCTTCTCAACAAACCGTAGACATAGATCGGCAGGGTCGTAGAGCCCGGTCCATTCGTGAAAAATGTGATCACAAAATCGTCGAGCGATAAAGTGAAAGCCAGCAGCGCGCCAGACATAACGCCCGGCAGGATCATGGGAAATGTCACGCGCTTGAATGTGATCCATTCATTTGCGCCCAGATCCATGGCGGCTTCTTCGTAGGATTTATCAAATCCCTGCAAACGCGCCTGCACGACCAATGTAACGAACGGAACCATGAACGCGATATGACTCACTGCCACAGTTGCAATTCCCATCGAGAGCCGCGCATCTCCCACAAGATTGAAAAAATTATTTGCCCAGCCAAAAAACTGACTGAACAAAGTCAGGATGCCGATCCCCATCACGATCTCTGGAATAACGATGGGGATATACAGTGAAAGCTGTGAGAACGGCTTCATCTTGAAGTTGTAACGCTGCAGCGCAAGCGCCGCCATGGTGCCGATCACCGTGGAAATGATGGTCGCCACGAACGCGATCGTCAGTGTATTTCCTGCTGCTTCAGCAACATCTTGATTCTTGGCAAGATCACAATACCAGTGAAACGGTCCGCACGGACTTGATTTCACAAGACTGCCATCCATGACAATACGCTCGCTAAAGGCTGGGATAAATCCTTCAAAGGTCACATTAGTACGCGATGCGTTGAATGAGTACAGGATCAGGCCAACGATCGGAGCGTATAAAAATATATACACCAACACCGACGCAATGATGACAAAGGGAGAACGGCGAAATGGATTCATCCCGCGCCCTCCATATCAAATAAGATTGTAGTGTGCGGGATTATCATGCGACCACGATCTCCTCTCCAAACCCGAATTTGCGCGTATAGAAATATGTAACGATCAAGGTCATCACCATCAGGATCAACGATGCAGCCGAGCCAAAGGTTGGATCGCGCGCATCCAGGAATTGACGCTGGATCAGGTTGCCCACCAGGATTACCTGCCGCCCGCCAAGAATATCAGACACAATGAATGTTCCCATCACGGGAATGAACACAAGGATCGTCCCCGCCACGACACCCGGCATGGATAGCGGCAATGTAACCCGCAGGAAAGTTTTGATCGAATTCGCGCCAAGGTCCGCAGCCGCTTCATACAACGATGCGTCGATCTTTTCAAGCGAGGTATAGATCGGTAGGATCATGAATGGCAGAAATTCATAGACCATGCCCACCAGCACCGCGCTCGGCGTGTACAGCATCTCAAGCGGTGTGAACGGAATATTCAACAAATTCATCACCCAACCCAGGATGAGATTGATCGCGCCCTCTTTTCGCAGCAGCATCATCCACGCGTACACGCGGATAACGAAATTCGTCCAAAGAGGAATCAACACCATGAACAAATATAAATTCCTCTGTTTGGGATGCGCGCGCGCAATAAAATAGGCGAGCGGATAAGCGAGGCTGATCACAAATAATGTTGTGTTTAACGCCAAGGACAGCGAGCGCCCCAGGATATTGACATATAACGGGTCAAAGCACGAAGCCTGTCCATCGGGGCAATCCGTACTATATCCGAACAGACGGGTGTAATTATCCAGGGTGAACGAATAGATCACGTTTCCATCCGGACTGCGCTTGCCAAAACTCACGATCAAAGTCAGGATCAACGGAATGATCAACAACACGAACAACCAGACCGTTGTCGGCAGCGCCAACAACGTACCTTGCGCAGATTTATTTTCGCGAAGTCGCTGAAGCATGGCTAATCCTTTTTCAAAACAAGCGTATTTTCAGGCATGAGCATCAGCCAAATTTCCTGCCCGACCGTATAGAAAGATTTCGGATCGAGCCTTGAAATACGATTCTGCTCCCACACCTTCAACTTCGCGCCATGCGCGTCCACAAAAACTTTCGTGTCCACACCAATGTAAACCGTGTTCGTCACAGTGGCGCGGAACAAATTTTGTTTGAGTACATCTTTCTCGGCGATATGGATCTTTTCCGGACGGATGCAGACATTGACTTCCTCGCCCTTGACGATCCCATCCGAAATGGTCATGCCAACCAATTCAGCATTTAAGCTCGGAATAAAGACACTCGCCTCATTCCCCGAGATAGATTTGACCTTGCCTTCGAGGAAATTCGACTCCCCGATAAAATCTGCCACGAACTTGTTGTATGGACGTTCGTAAATTTCAACAGGCGTACCCATCTGCTGAACCTTACCCTTGCTCATCACCGCGATACGATCGGACATGGTCAAGGCTTCTTCCTGATCATGCGTCACATAAATAAATGTAATTCCCAACTGCTGTTGTAATGCCTTCAACTCAAGCTGCATCTCTTTGCGGAGCTTTAGATCCAACGCGCCGAGCGGCTCATCGAGCAGCAGAACATCCGGTGTCTTGACCAATGCACGGGCTAGGGCGACGCGCTGCTGCTGTCCACCGGAAAGCTGTTTGGGTTTGCGGCGATCCATGCCGGTAAGCTGGACCATATCCAAGGCACGTCCAACACGTTTCTTGATCTCTTCAGCGTTCGCGCCTTCCATCTCCAGGCCAAAGGCTAGATTTTGATAAACGGTCATGTGCTGAAAAAGCGCGTAACTCTGGAATACCGTATTGACCTTGCGTTGAAATGGAGGAGTATGCCCCATCGCCTTCCCTTCGATATAGACCTCTCCTTCGGTCGGCCACTCAAAGCCTGCCACCATGCGCAACGAGGTGGTCTTTCCGCAGCCAGAGGAACCAAGCATGGAAAAGAACTCACCATTCTTGATCTGCATGGTGACATGGTCCACAGCTGCCATTTCATTACCTTCCGGTGTAATAAATCTTTTTACTACATCGCGCATTTCAACTGCAAATTCATTGGTCATTTATCTTCTCCTAATGCAAAGACCCGCCAGGTCTCTGCGCGTATTATTGCTTCCATAATTCGCCATTAAACCAGACAGGTCTACATGCCGTTTGCAATTTCCTTTAAGACATCGCTCAAACGATCCAGCAACGCATCCATTTGCTCCCGAGTAACGACCAATGGAGGCTCAACACGAATTGTCTGCGCGCTGGTGAGCGTACCAGCCACGACAACATTCCGCTTGAACAACCCAGCCGCAACTTTGTAACCAATATCAGGCGTTTTGAAAATGCATGCCTATTAACAAACCTTTTCCCGTTATTTTCTCATAAATTTGCGGATACTGCGTAACGAATTTTTCAAGATTTGAAATGAGATAATTCCCTTTATCCGCAGCCTGTTCCCACAACTTTTCACGCAAAGTAACGTGGATTGCGGCGATGGCAGCCGAGCAAGCCAGTGCGCCGCCACCCGTGGTCGTGGTGTGCATGAAAGGATTGGGATACATCATAGGCTGATAAATCGCCTCAGTCGTTGTCACCGCGCTGACAGGCATCACGCCGCCACCCAGAGACTTGGCAACCGTCAAAATATCAGGCACAACATCCCAATGTTCAACGCCCCACAACTTACCCGTGCGGCCCATGCCCGTTTGCACTTCATCCGCAATTAACAGCACGCCATATTTTTTCGTCGCAGCACGGATGCGAGGCCAGAAATCATCAGGCGGAACGATCGCGCCTGATTCACCCTGGATCGGCTCGAACATCACAGCCGCCACACCAACGCCAACCTTCTCGCAGATCTCAAGCTGTTTCTCAACCGCATCCGCATCCCCAAAAGGTACGTGATACACCTGTCCCGCATACATCGCTCCCATCGGCGCGCGGTAATCGGCCTTGCCCATCAAAGAAAGCGCGCCCATGGTCTTTCCGTGAAATGCCTTTACGCCGACAATGAACGCCGTTTTGCCTGTATACAATTTTGCGATCTTCATCGCGGCTTCATTGGCCTCCGTTCCACTTGCCGCGAACCAGCTATATTTCAGGTCACCCGGGGTGATGGTTGCCAATAATTTTCCAAGCACGCCACGCAACGGGTCGATCAATTCCTGCGAAGGCATCGGCGAACGATCCAACTGCGCCTTCACAGCATTGACCACATCCGGGTGACTCCAGCCCAGATCCATCATTCCATACCCGCCGAGAAAATCCAAATACTCGCGCCCAAGCACATCCTTGAACACTGCGCCAGAACCGCTCCATTCCACAGCAGCCCAGTCTCCAGCTTCGGTTACAGACTTGCGATATTCCAACCAGTTTCGATTGTAATGTTCGGCGAAATTGAACTTTGATTCGTCAATGATCTTATGCGCTTCTTCCTGAGTCGGAAATTCATTCTTCTTGATCAGGTCAAGCCAGCGTGATGAATAATCTAATGCGTCTTCATAATCCACAGCCATAATAATCCTCAAGTCATATCATTACGAGAGCGGCAATCTCTCACCCTCGCAATTACATTAATAATTTAAAACTTTCTAGTCCATTCTTTCGGCCAGCGCTCCACAACAACCTTTTTTTGTGTGAAGAACTCAACCGCGTCCATACCCTGCCCATGCATATCACCAAAGAAACTATCCTTCCACCCGCTAAACGGGAAGAAGGCCATCGGTGCGGCAACGCCGATATTGATTCCAATATTGCCGGCATCCGCTTCGTATCTGAAGCGGCGCGCAGCGTTTCCACTTGATGTGAACAAACTAGCCTGGTTACCATATTGTCCGCTGTTCACTAACTGGATGGCTTCATCAATGGTATTCACGTGCATCAAACTTAATACTGGCCCGAAGATCTCTGTCCTTGCGATCTCGCTCCCAGCTTTAACATCAGAGAGGATCGTCGGTCTGACAAAGGATCCACGCTCGTAGCCTTTCACCACCGTCCCGCGCCCATCCACAGGCACACCAGCGCCTTCTTTCGCACCAAGAGCGATCAACTGCTCCACGCGCTGTTGTGAAGCGGTGTTAATGACTGGCCCCATCTGAATGCCCGCGTCAAGTCCATAGCCAACTGTTCTTGAGGCAGCCGCATCGCAGATCAACTCGGTGAACTCATTCTTTGATTCGGCAACTGTCACAGCGAGGGATACAGCCAGACAACGTTGACCAGCACACCCGAAGGCTGAATCGGCGATGATCTTCGTCGCCATCTCCATATCCGCATCAGGCAAAATGATGACTGGATTCTTCGCTCCGCCCTGCGCCTGTACACGCTTGCCATGAAACGCCGCAGTTGAATAAATATATTTCGCAATATTGGTCGAACCGACAAAGGTGATCGCGCGGATGGCAGGATGCTCAAGAATGCCGTCAACGGTGTCTTTAGCGCCGTTGACCATGTTAACCACACCTTTCGGGAAACCAACCTGTTCGATAAGTTTAAAAATGAACTGCATCGTCATTGGCACTTTTTCGGACGGTTTCACGATGTAGCTGTTACCCGCTGCGAGCGCGTACGGCAAATACCAAAACACGATCATGCCGGGGAAGTTGAACGGTGCAATGGTCGCGCACACACCCACGGGCTGGCGGATCATGATCTCGTCAATTCCGGGGGCGATGTCTTCCACGAACTCGCCTTTGCTCAAGTGCGGCATGCCGCAGGCCACTTCGATGTTTTCATAGGCGCGAACCATTTCAGCTTTCGCTTCTTCAAACGTTTTACCTGCTTCGTTGGTGATGAGCTTCGCGATCTCGTCGCCGTTTTCGCGCATGAGGTTACGCAATTTAAACAAATACTGCACACGGTCATTGACAGGTACACGCCGCCATGAAGTGTAGGCATCGCTGGCCGCCTTTGCCGCTGCTTCCACATCCGCCTTTGTCCCGAGCGGTGTCTTTGCGATAATATCCCCGGTCGCGGGGTTGATCACATCAAAATATTCATTGACAGTCGGTTTTACCCATTCACCGTTTATATAGTTTAAGATTTCCATGGTTTCTCCAAAAAAAGTTCGAAAGGTCGAAGGTCAAAAGTCTTCCGACCTTAGATTTTTGACTTTAGACAGTTTGTGTATCCATTAACTCCGCCAACCCCTCGTCGATCAACTTTAGGCCTTCGTCAATTTGTTCCTTCGTAATGATCAGCGGTGGGACAATAAACAAGATATTCTTGAAGTTGAAAACATACACACCATTCGATACAAGGAAGTTCTTGAGCACGGTCAGATCCATTGGCTCTTTTGTCTCGCGATTCTTGACCAATTCCATGGCGGTAAACAACCCGATATAACGCACATCTCCAATCGAGACGTGTTTCCTCTTTAGTTCTTCGAGTTGCTCACCAAGATATTTTCCAACTGTTTTTGCATTCTCAAAAATTTTCTCTTCTTCATAGACTTCAATCGTTGCCAATGCTGTCGCGCAAGCCAGGGCATGACCGTTGTAGGTCAAACCTGCAGAGAGCATATGACTGTCAAAATATTTTGCGATATGCTCACGCACGATGACAGCGCCAAGCGGAACATAGCCTGAGGTAATACCCTTCGCTGTGGTGATGATATCAGGCGTTACATTCCAGTTATCCACCGCGAACCATTCGCCCGTGCGCCCCCAGCCTGACATTACTTCATCGGAAATCAACAGTATGCCGTACTTATCACAAATCTCGCGCATGCGCGGCCAGTATTCATCGGGCGGAATAATAAGTCCATTTGTGCCAGTCACGCCTTCAAGGATGATCGCCGCGATCTGGTCTGGACCTTCATGCTGAATAACCTCTTCCACATGGCTGATACACTCACGGTGACAGGTATCCTTCGTCCAGCCAAACGGACAGCGATAGCAATATGGGTCAAGAAAGTGCACAACACCAGAAATGGCGGGCTCCGCGGGCAGACGGCGATAGTCACCAGTCAACGCAATCGCGCCATGTGTCGCGCCGTGATAGGAGCGATAACGCGCCAAAATTTTATGCCTGCCAGTGAATTGACGCGCGATCTTGATCGCATTCTCATTCGCTTCCGCACCGCCCAATGCGAAAAAAGTTTTCTTTAGATCGCCAGAAGTAATCTCGGCCAGTTTTTTTCCAAGCATTCCACGCGGTTCTGTAGCCATGCCCGGCGAAACAAATGCCAATACGGCGGCTTGATCTTGAATCGCCTTGACGACCTTGGGATGTTGATGACCAACATTCTCATTCACCAGCTGTGATGCGAAGTCAAGATAACGTTTTCCATCAGCATCCCAAAAATAAACTCCTTCCGCCCTGGTGACAGGAATCGGATTCACCTGCCCTTGATTCGACCATGAAAAGAATGTGTATTCCTTATTCATATCAACTATTTCTTTGGATGTTAATTTGGTCATAGGTTCTCCATTAGATAGACAAGTTGACAGGTTTGAAAGTTAGCAAGCAAATCTTCAAATTATCCAACCTCCAAACCTGCAAACACTTACCTTTTTACTTCCTTCACGATATCTGCATATACATTCAATGTTTCATCTATGTCAGCATCGGAATGTTCATAGCACAAGAACCAAGGTTCGCGGGCATCGCGATCGGGCATGACTCCGCGGGCAATGGCTTTGTCTGTTATTTCGATATACAAGTCGTGATCACTCTTTGCCCATTCACGCTGGCAGGTAACCGAGTCGATATTCAACGAGAACGAGAACATTGCAGGATAGCCCGTGAACACAGCGGGAATACTGTTCTCTTCGAAGATTTCCTTCAAGCCATCCATGAGACGCTGCCCGCGCTTTTCGATCGATTTCAAAACAGGTTTGGATTTCAATAATGACAACGTGGCATACGCGCCCGCAATGCCAGGCTTGTTATTTGTATAAGTCCCGCCTTGCGCCACGCCCTGCCCAATAATGGACATGATCTCACGCCTGCCGCCGAAGGCTGCCACAGGGTATCCATTACCTAAGGCCTTCGCATACGTAACCAGGTCAGGTTTGATGCGGTAGTATTCCTGCGCACCGCCATTTGCAATTCTAAAACCAGTCTTCACCTCATCCAAAATAAAAACACAGCCATGCTCTTCTGTCCGTTTGCGGATGAGTTCTAAAAATCCATCCTGTGGATTGATCGCCGCACAATTACCCTGACACGGTTCAGTAATGACTGCGGCGATTTGTTCCCCGTAAGATTTCATCACACGCTCGAAGCCTTCAAAGTCATTGAAAGGCAGGGTGATGATAAACTCGCGCATCGCATTCGGGATGCCTGACGAAGCTGGGACAGCGATCGGACTGCGGCGATTTCCATACGCCTCCACAGGCGCGTACGTTGACCAAAGAGCATGATCGTGCATACCGTGATAATTACCTTCAAATTTGAGAATCAGTTCACGTCCGGTATATGCCCGCGCAACCCGAATGGCGTGCATGGTCGCTTCAGTACCTGAACAGGCCATACGCACCATATCGATCGCAGGAGACATCTCTATGATCATTTCAGCCACGGCAACTTCAAGTTCGCCTGTCATCGCGAACAAAACTCCACGCTGGATCTCTTCTATGACTTTCGAATCAACTTCCGGATATGAATGGCCAAGAATGATCGGTCCAAACGCCATGCGATAATCGATATATTTTTTTTCATCCACATCCCATAAATATCCGCCCTTTGCTTTTTCCACGTAAGGCGTGATCCCGTCACCCCAAAAGCGAAAATTTGAATTCACACCTAAAGGCAATGCTTTCTGCGCTCGCGTCTGCAATGCCTGCGTTTTTGGACCAAACATAAATTCTCCTTTGACACCCAGCTTTTTACTTGATTGCTAAAAATTAAATAACGGTTTTCCCATCAGTGATCTCTTTTGCAATCCATTCTGGAACCCGCCACTGATAAACATCCTTGATGATTATTGGAACAATTGATGTGGTGGTCTTGCGAACCCCTGGCACTTTACGTATTACTTCAGTTACAAAGTAATAGATTTCCGCCGTATCTTTTGCAACGATCTGTATACTGATATCGTTTTGGCCAATGCCGCAGGCAACATAAGTAACATTCTCAAAGGCGGCGATTTTTCTGGCTACTTCAAGAATTAGGTCAGACTCCACTTCAAGCCAAACGTCCGCTTTGACAGTCAACCCCAGCGCTTCAGGGCTGATCACCGCGCAGACTTGAATAACCTTGTCTTTGATCATGCGGTCAATCCGATAGCGGATTGACCGCTCGGAAACATCCGCCATGCGACGAGATATCTCTGAAGCGGACATACGGCCATCTTCAAGCAGTAAATTTACAATTTTTATATCTATTTTGTCGAATTCATACATAACACATCCACTTTAATTCCGAATACTACATAAATAAATATACCTTACAGTCTTTTAATCGTCAAGAGGAATGAAATCACTAAAAAATACACACATAGTAGTGTTATCTATCCAATAGCAACTATTTCGAGTATTATGCTCGCGCTTTATATTCGATAAAGCAATCACATCCATTCCGAGATATCAATATGACATATATTCATCTTAGTGAAATTCAGTCTCGATCAAAAATAATAACAGTCAGGGAATTGACAATCCAATTTGATGAAAAACCGGTGAAATATTATCGGCATGGCTGGCAGTCATGGTCGCTGGCAGCATGGACAGACCCAACGCCAATCCCTGTGCAGATGCCTGCGATCTTTCACCCCCTTCAGGTGGATGCTCAACATGTGTACAAAAAATATCTTAACGGTTCGTGGCTGGGCGCGGTGGAGTTCGCAGACGGAAACATTCTTCTGCTCGGCGCACTCGCCACAGATGCGCATGTGCACCTTATCGAAAATCAATTATCGGGGCATGGCGAAACGGGCGAAATTGAGTGGTTCTTGGCGTATGGGCAGGAAAATCTCGTCTTTGCAGAATACGCTCAACAATTGGGAAATCGCCTTGCGCCTGATGGAAATACAATAAAAAGTAGCGCGCCGCGCGTCTGATGCTCGTGGTACAGCCTGTATTATGAAATTGATGAACCGATCCTGCACAAAGTTTTTAATGAACTCGGCGACATGCCTTTTGACGTGCTGCAAATTGACGACGGCTGGCAGGTGGATGTCGGGGACTGGGAGGCGAACAAAAAATTTCCATCCGGCATGATGGCTTTGGCAGACAAGATCAAGTCCACTGGGCGGCGCGCAGGCTTGTGGCTCGCGCCTTTAATCGCAACAAAATCATCAAAACTTTTCCGAGAACACAATGATTGGTTTTTACGTGACGAGACAGGGCGGCTGGTCTCTGCTGGATTCAATTGGGGCGAACGATTATATGCGCTGGACACGACTCATCCAGTCGTGACCTCATGGTTGGCAGCCCTCATGAGACAGGTGCGTGCCTGGGGTTTTGACTACCTCAAACTAGATTTCCTCTACGCGGGCGCACTGAAAGGCAAACGTTATAAAGACATGCCGCGTGAAGCCGCGTATCGTGAAAGCCTGGGCGTGATGCGTAAAGCAATGGGCGCGGATGCATTCTTCCTGACCTGCGGCACACCCATCATCCCTGCAATAGGATTATGCGACGCGATCCGCATCGGACCTGATGTTTCATATTTTTGGGAAGCGTATCGTGATGCACACCTGCTTTATAACCCGACCATACCAGGGACTAGGAACGCCATTCGAACCACCCTCCATCGTTTATGGCTAAAGCCCTTGTTACACATTGACCCAGATGTTGCTTACTTTGAATCAAAGGAAAATCAACTATCACATGATGAGAGAATTCTCCTGCGAGACCTTGCGCAGATTTGTGAGTTCAAAGCAACCTCAGATCTGCCACAATGGCTGTCAAAGGGCGAGTTTGAAGAATTACGTTCTTTTCTAAACAGGAATCCAATAATTAAACAAACAGAGCGCTACATTTTCCACATTGATGGCCGTAGAGTGGACTTCACATCTGCGGTATCCCTTCCCAAAGTTCCCAAAGGGTTGACCGCTTTATGGGGTAAATGCGTGGGCTGGCTGGGAGACAGGTATTTTATTTTGCGATTGTATAAAATTCTAAACCTCGGGAAATTAAGGAAAAGAAGATCAAATTTATAAAGAGATTTCAGATCATGCTTTCTGCATGCGAAATCTAAATTAAAAATCGCATCAAAAACGATATTGGTAAAAAGAGCCTTATGACTAAAATTCATTTTTCCAACGTTCAAGCTAATTCAAAAATCATAAAAGCCAAGGAAATACAAGTTGGACTGCCCTCAACACCCGTGAAATATTATCGGCATGGCTGGCAGTCATGGTCGCTGGCGGCATGGACAGATGTCGCCGGCGCCTTCCCCATGCAGAAACCTATTTCCTTTCATCCTTACCAGACAGACGCTGTCTATGCGCAGGAGTCTGTCCCGCATGGATCCTGGCTTGGTGCTGTTGAATATGAGGACGGGAATATTCTACTGGTTGGCGCACTTGCTACAGATACGCACGTATTTCTCTTGAAGGACCAGCTTGTGGGACGAAGTGAAGCAGGCGAAGTTGAATGGTTCATCGCATACGGAAATGAGACTCAAGTTTTCGATGAATATGTCAAACAGATTGGCGTCCGCTTTGGCATGACGGCTAAAACTCATGTACCGCGTGTCTGGTGTTCGTGGTACAGCCTTTATATGGAGATCAATGAAGGTGTCCTTAATCAAATTTTCGACCTGCTTGGCGATCTGCCTTTTGATGTAATTCAAGTAGATGACGGCTGGCAAAAAAATATTGGTGATTGGCAGGCAAACGAAAAGTTTCCATCCGGCATGGCTTCACTAGCAGAAAAGATCAAATTGACAGGACGGCAGGCAGGATTATGGCTCGCACCATTACTCGTTTCAAAATCGTCGCAACTCTTCAAAGAACACAGTAATTGGCTTTTGAAGAATGACGGAGGCGCTCTGGTATCAGCTGGATACAATTATTGGGGGAATGATTTATACGCACTCGATGTTACACACCCTGATGTAATCGTGTGGCTGACCAGCCTAATGAAACAGGTCCGTGCTTGGGGTTTTGACTACATTAAATTAGATTTCCTTTATGCCGGAGCGATGAAAGGGGTGCGGTATGTCGATATACCGCGCGAAGCCGCTTACCGTGAAAGCCTGCGCGTAATGCGCGAAGCAATTGGCACAGACGCATTCCTCCTAACTTGCGGCACACCTATCCTACCCGCACTTGGCTTTAGTGACGCCATTCGCATCGGACCAGACGTTTCTCATGAGTGGGAAAACCACCTTTACGAACATCTTCTACAGAACTTCTCCTCCCCGGGCACAAGGAACGCGATTAGAACAGTTGTAAACCGCCTTTGGCTAAAACCGCTTCTTCATATCGACCCGGATGTGGAATATTTTGTTTCCAAGGAGAACACACTGGAAGAAGAGCATAAAAAACAATTACAAGACCTTGCCCTAATCTGCAATTTCAAAGCCACATCCGATCTACCGCAATGGATGACGGAAGGGGAACGCGAACAATTGCGCAGTTTTCTAATAAGAGAGCCTGATGTTTTAAAAATTAGCAGATACCAATACAAAATCGATGGTCGAATCGTAGATTTTTCATCAAGCGTGGAGCTGGTTAAGCCGCCTAAAGGATTTAACGCGCTGCTAAGTGTAATCATGGGCTGGGCAGGGAATATAAAATTGTTCATCCGGATCACACTAAGTTTGGATAATGCCGCCAAGAAAAAGCGGGCTTCGAGGATATAGGATAAACAGAAACGACCCTGGCGGGTCGTTTCTGTTTATCCTAAGAATTCTTCAGTTTTCGCTGCCATAATGAAATCATTTCTGTGCAGGCCTTTGATCTTATGCGTCCACCACTGGACAGTGACCCTGCCCCACTCGGTGATGATGAGTGGATGGTGTCCCTGCTCTTCGGCGATGACCGCGACCTTGTTGGTGAACTCAACCGCATCAACAAAATTCTTGAGTTTAAAAACTTTCTCAATCCGCTTCACGCCATCCACTTCTATAACTTGCCAGCCAATCACATGCAACAATAAATCTTCAATCTCGGCGTCGGTCAAAGTCGGCTCGCCGCCGCGACAGGCAACACATTGTCCAGCCGCTAGGTTTATCATGTTTACACTTCCTTCGTTTAAAATACAGGTAAAAGATGGATCACGCCACCGATAAAAAATAACACAGCGATGCCGTTGGAAACTTTATTTTCTAACCCAAAGAATATAACCTGCTCAACTGCCCGCATTAACCAAAATATGGAAAAGGCGATTAATAAGGTCTGTCCCAGTTTGGTCCCGATCAATTCAGATTGAAATCGGAACAGAACATAAGCCATGCCCAGGAACACATAAGTCAATCGTAAATTCAGGATTTGCATAATCAAGCGATTGACATGAGTCAATGAGGCAAGGTCTTCCTTCCATCTGAAAATCTTCCAAAAGAGAAGGTGAAAGACAACAAATCCCAAATTGTAAACGCCGCCAATTGACAGTATTAATTTTGGTGCGAGCATTTTATAGTATCGTCAACTTCTCTAAATCCTTCACAGAATCCAATTTCACACGCAATACTCGTCTGCCCGCCGCAATCAACGCTTCGTAATCGCCCAATGCCTGTGCGCGGATCAACGTGCCGAAGGTCATGCCTTGCGATGGGATTTCAAAATCATTCGCGGCATCATACACGACCTGCAGGAATAACCCCTTGTTGGGACCGCCCTTGTGGAACTGCCCCGTGGAATGCTGGAAGCGCGGGCCAAACCCGGCAGACACAGCACACTTAGTCTTTTCGCGAATCGCAACACGCAAAGCCTGCAGCGCATCCACGGTTTCTTGATTGCGCGGGATGTAAGCGTTGATCGTGAAGAACTCTCCCGCCTGCGCGGTGGAAATAAATTTATCCAAAACAGGCTTTAGATCGCTGAGGTTTACTAAGTCCACATCAGCGAGTTTGCCAGTTTTTTGATAATCAGCGATCTTCGCGATCGTGCGTAGTTTGCTGTCCTGCACGTCAGGTTGGTCAAAAGCATTGATTTCAAGAATGTGACACATGACCGAAACTGCGATCTCCCAGCGGAAGAATTCCGCGCCCACATCATAGGGACTGGTAATTGGTAATTCGATTAAAGGGAATCCAGCATTTTTTAGGACGCGACATCCGGATCCAAATCACCATTATTTCGCAAATATACAAACAAACGATCTGCGCCGTACATTTCAGGAGCGGCAAGCGGCTCCAACGGAACGGTAAGCATTCCCTTGCCATGTTTGCCGCTGGACTCAGCGATGACCTGCTCGATCCAACCTGCAAACGCGGATACCGGCGCATCACTCAAAACTGTGAGCTTGTCTCTGCCTGCGAGAGCAGACTCAGCGAGTAGAGCGCCGAGCGCAAAGCCAGCGCTGCGATTATCCCTTGAGACCTTTTGAATCTTTTCAGCAGACTTTAATAATCTTTCAATGTCCATGCCAAGCAATGCCGCGGGAACCAGTCCAAAATCGGTCAACGCAGAGAAACGTCCGCCCACCATTGGGTCAGCATTGAACACTTTTCTGAATCCGCGATCTTTCGCAAGTTTCTCAAGCGATGAACCCGCATCAGTTGTGACAACAAAACGCGAGCCGTTGCCTTTGCTCAATTCCCAGAAGTAATCAAAGGCCGCCAGCAACTCGGCGGTGCCGCCTGATTTGCTGGCAAGAATATACAAAGATTTTTCTGGCGGATAATTTTTGGCGGACAGCGCTACTTGTTCTGGATCAGTTGAGTCAAGAATGGCGAGACTTAACTTCGCTTCAATATTTGCGGCGGCTAGTAATGAACTTAAGACTTCAGCGGTCAAGGAGGATCCACCCATGCCGATCACTAGGACTCGGTCAATGCCTTCCTCGTGGACTTGTTTCGCAAAGGACAAATATCCAGCGAGGCGCATGCGTGCATCTTCAATGGAATTTAGCCAACCAAGTCGAATCTTGACTTCAGCCTGATCTGCAGGGTCGCTCGCCCACAATGTGGGGTCGTGCGCCCAAACTCGGGCGGCAACGGAGGAATCCATCAGCGTAGATAAACGCCTGGCCACAGAATCAGCTAAAGGATTAATGGATGAAACGGCGCTCTTCCTTCTATCATCCACCACATCCAGCAATACCTTGAACGCGTCCGAAAACGACTTGACGCCTTCCTCTTCCAATTCATCAGTGACCTGTTTCATGGAAATGCCAAGCGACTCAAGTTCGGCAATTTGCGCTTTTGATTCATCCAGTCCGCGGGTGATGGTGATAGCGGCATTGCCATGATCGCGGAAGGCATCGAGCGTGGCTGGGGGAACAGTGTTGACAGTATCAGGGCCGATAAGATTGTTCACATACACGGTATCTGAGTAGGCGGGATTTTTAGTGCCAGTGGAAGCCCAAAGCGGACGTTGAACGCGGGCGCTGAAACGAGCCTTGAGTGTGGCGAAACGCGCAGAGGTAAAGGTTTCTTCAAAGGCATGATAGGCAAGCTTTGCATTTGCAATCGCGGCCTTGCCAAGAAGATTTGAATCTTTAGGAAGTTTCGGGTCGATCTTTGTATCCACGCGCGAAACAAAAAATGATGCAACCGAAGCAATCATGTTAATCGGTTCATTCGCTGCAACGCGATCTTCAAGACCTGAGAGATACGCATCCATCACCTCGGCATAACGTTCAAGCGAAAAGATGAGCGTGACGTTGACATTAATCCCCGCCGCGATGGTTTGACGGATGGCAGGAATGCCCGCCTTGGTCGCAGGGATTTTCACCATCAGGTTCGGGCGGTTGACGCGTTCCCAAAGTTCCTTGGCTTGCTTCGCAGTCGCTTCGGTTTCATTCGCGAGATACGGGCTGACTTCGAGGCTGACATATCCATCGCCGCCTTTGGTTTTGTCATACAACGGACGAAAGAGGTCACAAGCTTCCTGAATATCTTCAACGGCGAGATGCCAGAAAATCTTTTCCGCATCCCAGCCTGACCACGCCAGCGGAATCAACGCGGCGTCGTAATCATTTGTCTTGGCGATCGCGTTTTGGAAAATGGTCGGGTTAGAAGTCACACCGCGAATATCTCCTCGCTCGATCATGGCTTTGAGTTCGCCGCTCTCCAATAGTTTTCTTTGAATATTATCGTACCAAAGAGATTGCCCAAGGCTTGTTAATTTTTTTATTGAATCTGACATTATAAAAATAGCTCCTTTAGAAATAAGTGTGTTAATGGAAAATTACCATTAACTAATTACCCACTTCCATCTTCTTAATTTTGTTTACCCGTTTAGCAAATCTTTCGCCACCCTGATCATTGCCAAGATATTTTGCATTTAAAAATGCGGGAACCAAAACTTTAACCAACTCAGGCCCGATCACCCGCCCGCCAAGACAGAGTACATTCATTGCATCATTCTCAACGCCCTGCGCGGCGGAATATGTATCGTGGCAGATCGAAGCGTAGATTCCCTTTCATTTTGTTGGCCGCAATCGCTGCGCCAATGCCAGAACCGCAAATTAAAATTCCGCGCTCGGCTTCATTGCTTTGGATCTTCTCACCCACTTTTTTGTAAAGTCGGGGAAATCCACCGCGTCCGCACTAAACGTGCCAACATCGATTACATCGTGACCAGCAGCCTTTACCGATTCGATCACAATTTCTTTAAGCGGGAATCCGCCATGGTCACAACCAACTGCAATTTTCATTTTTCCTCATCATTCAAGCCAGTAAATCCCAAACATTCTTGCAACACCCATCGCCATCAGAAAAATACCAATGACAATATATATCGTCCGCGCGATCATGTCACCGAATAAAAGATTCAACAGCTTGCCAGAATGTGTCACAATGCGCCAATTCAAAGCAGCGCCAACAACCACCAGCAGGCCAATTACGACCAAAACAAGGCCGAGTGTCGTATCGGTCATTTTTAAATTGACTTTGCCTTCGAAACTACATTCTCAACCGTGAAGCCAAATTTTTCAAAGAGGATCTTTGCGGGAGCGGATGCGCCATAGTGCTCAATACTGATGACAGACCGTGCGTATCTATCCCAGCCGATACCTGCTCCTGCTTCGACGGCGAGTCTCTTCTGAATATTTTTCGGTAGCACAGACTCACGATAGGCATCATCCTGTTTCTCGAACAATTCCCAGCTAGGGAAGGAAACCACACGTACGCCCACGCCTTCATCCCCAAGTTTTTGCGCAGACTCAAGGATAAGGCCAACTTCCGAACCAGATGCCATTAAGATAATTTCAGGAGTTCCAAAATCTTTTACGATATATGCGCCTTTTTCAACCTGCGGAGTTGTATCCATGGTCGGCACGTTTTGCCGTGTAAGCGCAAGAACTGTCGGCCCGTTGCGTCGTTCAATGGCAACCTTCCACGCCTGAGCTGTTTCGTTTGCATCAGCGGGACGAATGACAACCAGGTTTGGAATAATACGCAGAGAGGTCAACTGCTCAATCGGCTGATGTGTGGGGCCATCCTCACCCAAGCCAACACTGTCATGAGTAAAAATAAAAATGGAAGGATAATGCGACAATGCCGCAATACGAATGGTAGCCCGCATATAATCTGCAAATACAAGGAAAGTGGCGCCATAGGGAATCACGCCGCCAAAGACAGACATCCCATTTAACACAGAGCCCATCGCATGTTCGCGCACGCCAAAGTGGAAGTTGCGTCCCTGATAAGAATCTTTTTGAAAAGCGGGGCTTCCATCGATTTTTGTGTTGTTTGAGGGAGCCAGATCTGCAGAGCCACCAACGAGTTCTGGAAGTATCGGCGCAAATGCATTGATGGTCTTCCCTGAAGCTACGCGGGTGCCCATCCCTTTCGCATCTACAGGGAAAGTCGGCAAGGTGGATTCCCAATCTTTGGGCAATTCGCCATTCAAACGCCGTTGCAACTCTGCGCCTAAAGCTGGAAACAGACGCACATATCCGTCGAAACGCGTTTTCCAATCGAACTCGAGTTCACGGCCACGATCCACAGCTTGTCGATAAAACTCAAGCACATCATCAGGGATAAAGAAGCGCGGCTCTTTGGGCCAGCCAAGATTATCCTTCGCGGCATTAAGTTCATCATCACCGAGCGGCTCACCATGCGCCTTGGAAGTGCCTTGTCGATTCGGCGCGCCGAATCCGATCATGGTGCGGCACATAATAATGGACGGGCGCGGGTCAGCTTTCGCTTCCTGAATCAGTTTGTCGATCACATCCACATCATTGCCATCTTCAACCATCAAGACCTGCCAGCCATAAGAGCGGAATCGCGCGGCGCGGTCTTCGGTGAACGCCAGATCTGTCGAGCCATCAATGGAGATGTGATTGTCATCATAAAGATAGATCAATCTTCCAAGAGATAAATGTCCCGCCAGCGACGCGGCTTCTGAAGTCACACCTTCCATCAAGTCGCCATCTGTAACAATGGCAAAAATGAACGGATCAATGATCTCATGTCCGCGCTGATTGAAAGTAGCGGCAAGGTGCGAAGCGGCAATTGCCATACCAACTCCATTTGCGAAACCCTGTCCCAGCGGCCCGGTGGTTACTTCCACACCAGGCGTCACTCCGTATTCAGGATGGCCGGGGGTGATGCTTCCCCATTGACGGAAGCTTTTGAGATCATCCAGCGAAACATCATACCCGGTGACATGAAGCAGGGAATACAGCAGCATTGAGCCATGTCCGCCGGACAGGATGAAACGGTCACGCCCCGTCCATTTGGGGTTGCGGGGGTTGTGGCGCAGGTGGCGCGTCCAGATGGTGTATGCCATTGCGGCAGTACCCATCGGCAGTCCCGGATGACCCGAGTTTGCTTTCTGCACTCCATCCGCAGATAAAAATCGAAGTGTATTGATCGCACGAGTTTGAAGATCAGTTGACATGTGAGTCCTTTTATAAAGATTTGTTCTATTTTACCAAAGCGCGCACTATAAGCTCCGAAGTCGCAAAGGCATCGGAGCTTCACTTAGACTGCTAGTATTTTTCCTGTAATTCCTTATCGGGCAGGACAATTTTTCCCTCTTTGGCATCTCCAACCATGACAGCGCTCCCCACTTTACTCACTGCATACCAGGCAGTATAGGCAGCGACAAGCGCATCGAGTTGATCTGGAGAATATAAAAGCTCCATCGGCCAAATGCCTTTTATTATCTTATAGTGTGTTACTTCTTCAAAAAAATCCATTGGATCTTTGATACGAACACCATGCTCATGTAGGAGCAAATGTCTCTGCAAACGGCCTTCCAATGAATTTCTTGCCAACGGGACCTGACCTGCCAATATGGAAAAACTTGCCTGCGGATTCGTCTCCATTATTTGACACGCAGAATCCGTTTCAGGATATTTTGCATCTTTCATTTTTTCAAGTTTGAGATACAACTCAAAACCAGCTCTCACCCAGGAAGGACACAATTGCAGATTTGCGGGAGTCTTTGTCACATGAATTCTCCGCTCGCGCAATTCGTATTCAGCGAGGCGCATATCTGCGCGGCGAAATTGAACCTGAGCAAGTTTTATATTTTTCTTATTCGCATGCACAATCCCCCGATTTACGTTTGAAGGCGCGTTGACTGCCACAGTTGCGGCACTCTGGCCAGCAAGAAATGTGACCAGGTCATTCATTTTACAATCTGCAAGAGCAACAAGGCTCAAATTGCGATCCAAGGCTGCATAGGAGATGGATTTTCTTCCTGCAGATAGATCAACACCAATGAAGGATGATTCAGTAGAAAGCATGTAATATCGCCATTTTATGAAATAAAGTCAATTTTACACCCCATTTCATGTATACTCGAATAATCATGTACAAAACTCAACGGATCATTCTCTACTTTCTTATCCTCATAGCGGGCGCAGCATGGATTGCACTTTCAGTGGATAAAACAGGCGCATCCACATCAGGGAATATTTCTGCACCGCAGGCAGGTTTCGCCGCGCCTGATTTCTCTCTAAATACCCCAACAGGAGAAACGTACACACTTTCTGAGCTGCGCGGTCAGGCAATCCTTGTAAATCTTTGGGCAACCTGGTGCCCGCCTTGCCGGGCTGAAATGCCCGCCATCGAAAAAATGTACAAAGAATATAAAGATCAAGGGTTTATCGTACTGGCTGTGAATATGACCTATCAAGATGATCCTTTTGCAGTCGCGCCATTCATAGATGAATACGGATTGACCTTCCCAATTCTTTTGGAAGAAACAGGCGAAGCCGCAGCTGCATATCAATTGCGCTCGCTGCCTTCATCGTATTTTATTAACCGTAATGGCATCATTAATGAGGTTGTTATCGGCGGCCCCATGTCCGAAGCCCTGCTTCGCACGCGCATCGAGGAAATCCTAAAATAACATGCTGACAACATTTCGAAACCTCTTCTCGCCTCCCCGCCACATGATCTTACTGGTCGCCGCCGCATGGATCGGACTCACGCTCACGGAAAAACGCGCTGAGCGCCATGGCATCAGCAAGGAAAACATCAATAATATTATTTTTTACGGTTTGCTCGCATTCGTTATTGGTGGACGGCTTTCATTTGTTTTTCAGAACACACCCGCATTTTTAAAAAGCCCGCTTGGGATATTATCCATAAACCCCGACATTTTCGATCCGTTCGGCGGAACCGCAGTCTCGTTCATCGCCGCTTATATTTACGGTCAGCGCAATGGATTATTATTCTGGAAAACACTCGACGCGCTTACGCCATTCTTTGCAATCATCATCATCGGAACAGGATTAAGCCACCTTGCAGCTGGCACAGCCTTTGGAAAAGAAACGGATCAACCATGGGGAATCAATTTATGGAATGCGACACGGCATCCGACTCAGCTATACGAAACAGTCGCGTCTCTACTTATCTTTATCCTGCTCTGGTTTAAAAGACATGATACACGCCCGGGCATTCTCTTCCTCACCTTCGCCGCGCTCACAGCTGGGTCCCAACTTTTCATCCAGGCATTTCGCGGAGACAGCACCCTGATATTGAATGGCATAAAACAGGAACAAGTCGTCGCGCTGGCGGCACTTGCTGTTATTTTTATTTTGCTCGAATACAGGATAAAAGAGAAGTCATGATGGACAAGGTCTTCATCCAGAATTTGCGCGCAAAGGTCATACTTGGAATTCACGATTGGGAACGCGTCACTCTGCGCGAGATCATTATCAACGCGACGATGTTCATAGATACAAGTTCCGCTGCTCAAACTGACGATATTTCTGACTGTGTCAATTACAGCGAGATGTCAAAAAAACTCCGCGCTCACGCAGAAAGCGCGGCGCGGATGACTGTCGAAGCTCTTGCAAACGACCTGGCACAGGTCTGCTTGCAAGAGCCGAGAGTAGCTAGAGTTATTTTACGGGTGGACAAGCCTGGCGCGGTAGTAGAAGCGGATTCGGTGGCGGTAGAAGTAGAGCGGCGGAATCCAAATTCAGATTAAGCGCGAAGCCTGATTTAATCCAACAAATTATATTTGCAATGGCGAAGCACCGCGAGAAATATTCGCCAAAAATTCCTGACGCGTGGCTAGATTGGCTCGAAACGCGCCGTGCATCGCAGAAGTGGTCATGCGCGCATCGTGTTTCTTGACCCCGCGCATCATTGAACATAAATGCATGGCTTCCACAACAACAGCCACACCTTGCGGCTTGAGCAGGTCACGCAGGAAATCCGCGATCTGACGGGTCATGCGCTCCTGAACTTGAAGTCGCCGCGCATACATATCCACTACGCGCGGGATTTTTGAAAGGCCAAGGACTTTGCCATCTGGGATATAAGCAACATGCGCGCGGCCGATAAATGGCAGCATGTGATGTTCGCACATGCTATAAAACTCGATGTCGCGCACAAGCACCATCTCATCGTATTGAACCTCAAACAAAGCACCATTAATAATGGCTTTTGGATCCATGGTATAGCCGCCAAGCAATTCATGATACATTCGCGCTACACGACGAGGCGTGAATTGCAATCCCTCGCGCTGAGGGTCCTCGCCGACCGCAGAGAGTATACGGTTCACAGCATCTTCAACCACAACATCATTCATTGGGTTATTCTCTAATTCCTTGTCGCTTATATCGTCAAAATCCATTACAGCTCCAAAATGAAAACTGGTCTGACAGCATAGCCGCCAGGCCAGTCAAGTTTGCCTGATCTTAACCGAGTTCAGGGTCTATCAATCCGTAACTTCCATTGCGGCGGCGGTACAAGACATTGATTTTGTTGGTCTGTGCATTATAAAAGATAAAGAAGTTATCGTGTCCAAGATTTCGCATTTGAACCACAGCTTCATCTTCAGTCATTGGATATAAAACGAATTTCTTCTTGCGCGCCACGAGCGGAGAAAGCTCACCTGTCGCATCATCAAAGATCGGTTCGGCAGCCTCGGCGGCAGAACGCCCGTCACCGCGGCCATGTTGATGCTTGCCTTTGTATCTTTCGATCTGCCTCTGCATGTTATCATGCGCCAGATCAAAAGCGGCCAGCGCCTCATCTGCGCGCTCTTCAGTTCGAAGCGTAAAACCTTTACCATACACAGTGATCTGCGCAACATTACGATCATCGGCATTACGTGCTGCCTTATAGTGAGCCAATTCCACGCGCGCCTCTTCGATCGCGGTCAGGTAGTGATCAAAATTACCAGCCTTTTTATTTACATATTCCTCAATCTTATCGGTCAATCGGATATTACGAGTCTGAACTTCCACTTTGTTGGACATACGTCCTCCTTATTGGGATGAAAAGCTACGAACAAAACGCTCAGGCGTTCTGTAAACCATGATGGGCAGCGCACGGGCGACTGTGAAAGTGTAAACATTTTTTGCGCCTGACAAATATAACGCCTCTGCGCTGGACGATAAAGTTGATCCTGTTCTTGAGGCATCGTCCAGAACTAGTACATTTTTCCCCCTCACTCCCACGCCAGCCTGCGCCTTTTCTTTCTTCGTTTTGTAGTACCACCTGGGAAGGCGTTTCTTTGCTCTGTGTCAATTCTCCCGGAGCATATTCCACACTAAGCGCCATTACAAGCGACATCGCAATCATTGCAACTTGATTATAGCCTCGTTCTTTGAGTCTATGTTTCCCAGGTGGGATAAGTATGGTCATGTCAATCGGCCAGTCTAAAATCCCGTACAAATGGTTTCATCTGTACGGCAAGTGCATATCTCATTGATATGTTCCGTTTGTTTTTCAATTTGCGTACCGCATTTCGAACCGGATTATCAAAAACTGCCCACGCTCTTAATGCACAAAAATGCGGCCGATCCAATTGACAGACGGTACATACCCCCGCCTTTTCCAATGGAAGGCCGCACATTTCACTAAGATTTTCTTTTAGTATTTTTATATTTTTTCGACAATTCAGAAACCTGCAAGAGCCCATTTTCCCGCAGCCCCCACACTTCGGGAGGAAAAAGCAGGTCAAGCGCGCTCCAAATTAATCGATAAGCTGTGTATGACCAGTTTTGCAAAGCGGCCTCTTCACATCAAAGCGATAGAAATTAATTCCCCAAGATAGGGCCAAAAGCCTTGCTAATTTGGAATGCCGCTGGAGCCATTAGAATTATCATAATCGACGGAAAGGTTAATAAAGCCATTGGGATGATCATTTTTACAGGAGCTTTATGCGCGAGCTCCTCAGCAAACTGACGCCTTTTCATGCGCATTTGATCAGATTGAATACGGAGAACTTTCGCCAAACTTACACCCAAAATCTGGCTTTGTATCACAGCGGCGACGAAACTTGTCAACTCTGGCAGCCCAAGCCGGTCTGCCATGTCGCGCAAAGCCTCGCGCTGTGTTTTTCCGAGTTGAACTTCACGGATACAACGTCCAAACATGATCGAAAGTTCATTCTCCCACTTCTCGCTGACTTTTGACATTGCCGCATCAAACCCCAAGCCCGCCTCAACGCAAATCGTCAACAGGTCGAGAGCATCAGGCATGGCTTTACGCACCTCGGTCTGACGACGATTAATTCGACTCTGAAGCCATAATTGCGGGAAGAAAAAACCCAACGCTGTGAAGATGCCAACGATCAGAACGACTCTCCCGAGCGGCCAGTTCACGGTTGGCAGGGATGAAATCAAGAGCAAAAGCCCGCCAAACACCCCGGCGCCAACAAAACGAGTTGCCAAAAAAGTCGATGCATCAATTCGTCCAGGATTGCCGGCCAGTTCCAATTTAAGGGTGGTTTCTTCCAGAAGCTTTTGTGGCGTGAAACGTGTTGAAATCTCCCCGAACTTTTTTATGATGGGAATAACAATCCGCTCCATAAAGGGTTGTTGAAGTTCAATATCTTCCAACGAAACCGTTTCGCCACGCTGGGTTGCTTCAGCCAGGCGTGCCATAACAGGATCAGATTGATTTTCCTGATTTTCCCGTGAAAATCGAGCGCCTACAATAACAAGTGCTATCGCAACGCCAAGAATGACAATGCCAACAATAATCGTAACAATCGTTGTAGAAGTCATACTACACCTCGATATCCGCAATACGCATCATAATAAAGTAACTGGAGCCAATCAAACCAAGCACCACACAAATAATTCCCGCAGTACACAATGGACCGCCCTGCGTCACTGACATCAAATATTCAGGATTAAGGAACCATAAAACAAGCGTTAAAAAGAATGGTATCAAGGACAGAACGCTTCCTGAGGTACGTACCTGAGAGGTCAATACACGCACTTCGCCCTTAATACGAACACGTTCGCGAATGGTAAAGGAAATATTATCCAAAATCTCAGAGAGATTACCGCCGACTTCCCGCTGAACGTTAATGGCAGTCACAACAAAGTCAAGGTCGGGACTTGGGATACGGCGCAACAAATTTTCGAGGGCAGTCTCCATTGGAATACCGATCTGCATTTCCTGCACGACACGGCGGAATTCATCATTGATTGGTGACGGTAATTCCTTGCTGATCGCCTCCATTGCCTGCATGGTTGAATACCCGGCGCGCAGACCGTTTACCATCAAGTTAAGCATATCCGACAATTGATCATTAAATTTTTGAAGGCGCTGGGCTTGCTGGCGCTTCACATAAAATCGGGGAGCAAACGCCCCCGCAATTGCTCCAATCAAAGCTGAAATTGGGTGCCTATTACCAATAAACCAAGCTAGGAGACCGCCCAACAGAATAGTCACAGCAATTAGAACAAAATACTCAGCAACTTTAAATTTTATATCTGCGCGGGCAAGATCCCGAGCCACACGATCTCCAAAGGATGTCTTTTCGACCCGCCTTGACACCCAATCCGTGAGCATTGATCTTTGAGGATCGCGTTCGTCGCTGCCTTTCTTGTCATCATCCAGATATTTACTTAAGCGCTGTTCAACCAGGGCACGCTCACTGTTTGAGGAAACAAAAACGCCCACGATTAATAGGATAATTAATATTATTCCGCCAATGATAATAACCCACGTAATCATGTTAATCCTTGTAAATAGTTTATCGGAAATGTATGCATAAAATACTATCGCTTTTTATCTTCGATCAATGAAGCTGAAGAGTTTCAAATCATAAAATTTGTATTCATCAATAACGGCGACGTTCGCCAATACCAAAGATGGATGGGGGCAAATGAATGCCCGCAGCTTCAATCTTGTCCATAAATTTTGGGCGAAGACCAGTAGGGCGAAGGCGTCCAACAATCCTTCCATTTTCAACGCCTGTTTGCTCAAAGACGAAGAGATCTGTCATTGTGATCACGTCGCCTTCCATGCCGCTTACCTCGGCAACCGTAATAACTTTACGAGTACCATCCCGCATACGCTGTTGTTGAACGATCACATCCACTGCGCTGGAAATCTGTTCACGAATGGCTCTGACCGGTAAATCCATGCCCGCCATCAAACACATAGTTTCGATACGAGAGATCGCATCACGCGGAGTGTTGGCATGAGCCGTGGTCATCGAACCATCGTGACCAGTATTCATAGCTTGCAGCATGTCCAAAGTCTCGCCACCACGACATTCGCCAACAATAATCCGTTCGGGGCGCATACGCAAAGCATTGATGACCAAATCGCGAATGGTAATTTCGCCACGGCCTTCAATATTTGGGGGACGAGATTCAAGCGTCACAACATGCTCCTGCCGCAATTGCAGCTCGGCTGCATTTTCGATCGTCAAAATACGCTCATCAGACGGAATAAAACTAGAAAGCACGTTTAAAAGCGTCGTCTTGCCTGAACCTGTACCGCCTGAAATAATAATATTTAAACGGGATTCTACACAGGCTTTAAGGAATTGAACGCACTCATTTGTAAGCGAACCAAATTGAACCATTTGGTCAACTGATATTGGATTCTTGGAGAACTTACGAATAGTCAACACAGGGCCAACCAATGAAATCGGAGGGATGACTGCATTTACACGGGAGCCATCCTGCAAACGCGCATCCACATACGGACTGGACTCATCAATACGACGACCGAGGGGGGCAACAATGCGATCAATAATTCGCATTACATGCTCATTACTTTCAAAAGTTACCGGTACGCGATGAAGTTTACCCTTACGTTCAATATAAATATTCTTGGGTCCATTCACCATAATCTCGGTGATCGTATCGTCTTCCAACAGTGATTGCAACGGTCCCAAGCCAAGTATTTCAGCTGCGATTTGCTCAAATAAGCGCGCACGCTCAGGACGTGAGAGAACGATGTTTTCTTCCGCAAGAATCTGTTCAAATAAACCTTGAATAGTACGCCGAACTTCATCCGTTCTGGATACATCCATAGAGGGATCGATCTCAGCGAGCAGTTTATTTTGAACACGGGTTTTTAAGTCAAAATATGAACCAGCCTGTGGAGATGTGATAGGCGCGCTGACTCTTCTTGCCTGCATTGACGACAAGCGGGAAGAATCACCCGCGCCTGATTTGCCATCACCACCAGATTGTTGAGGCAAGGGAGCGCCG
The DNA here is from genome assembly GCA_016709305.1 of Candidatus Villigracilis saccharophilus. Lineage (GTDB taxonomy): Bacteria > Chloroflexota > Anaerolineae > Anaerolineales > Villigracilaceae > Villigracilis > Villigracilis saccharophilus. The sequence goes on along the minus strand of JADJNA010000024.1, from coordinate 10,712 downwards.
CTATCCTGCTGACCGCCTCCTTGACCCTGCTCAATACGTCGAAGTAATGACATAGAAAAACTCCTTAACGCTTAAGAGACAAATCATTTTCAGATTCCAATAAAGTCAAACGCGCCCGCACCACTTCGGCCAGAGAAAATATTCCTCTCCCAACAGGCTGTGATTTATTATCCAGCATGAACGGCACTCCCCTGTTGACCGCTGTGATCACTATTTTCTCATCAAGAGGAATTGTAGCCGATACTTCATGCTTAAGGTTTTCACTCACTCTTTCCGGTGTGATCGCGATTCGCTTGTCATACCGATTCATAGTAAATACAATTTTTTCCTTCTGGATACCCATGGTTTGCAAAAGATCAAGAAACAGCCGTGCATTTTTAATCGCGGGTATTTCCTGAGTAGTAACAAGCACGATCACATCGCTAATATCTATGGTGGAAAGAATGACGTCCGTCAATATGGAGGAAGTGTCAACAACAACATAAGCGTACATTCTTTGTAAGAATTGCAAAACCTTGGCAAATTGATCCGCAGAGACCTTCTCAGCCATTTCGGGACGTTGAGGGGCTGCAAGAATTCGAATACCGGAAGCCTCGTGCTTAATTAGAATCTCTTCAACAACCTCCGACTCGAGCTCATCCACGCGAGGCGCAAGTTCAAGGATGGTGTTCTTACCCTGCTCATTGACAAAAACTGCCACGTCGCCAAATTGCAGGTTTGCATCCACCAAAACAGTACGAGTATCTTCATTATTCAGGGCAATCGCCAGATTAACTGCAATTGTTGTACAGCCTGTTCCGCCCTTCGGGCTGTATACTGTAACGATCTTTCCACTCGCCGCAGGGGTAAAACTTGACATCAAAATTGGCAAACCAGACGAACCTGCGGTAACCAAACGCTGCTGAGCACCTTTTGCACGTTCAGCATGCGCCATTTCGCCAGCACGGCGAACCGCAGAAATCAACTCATCCCCCATCGGAGGCTTTGTCAAAAAGTCGCGCGCGCCAGCCAGCATCGCCTTTCGCATATAGTTTCCATCACTCTGGACAGATAAAATTAATACCTGAATATGGGGTGATTTTTGACGAATCACTTCTGTTGCTGTAATTCCATCAATATCTGGCATATTGATGTCCATCAATACAACATCAGGGTCCAACTCCTGGGCAAGTTGAATTCCTTCTTTGCCTGAGCGCGCAGCGCCGGTAACATCCACATCTGATTCAAACTGCAACAACTTACGAATGTTTTCGCGAGTTTCTGCAATATCATCTACGATAAGAACCCGAATTTTAGTCACGGCCATTTCAAGCTACCCGGAAATTTGAATAATTCATATTTCAAAAAGTATATATCTCGAACCCGACTATTATGGTTGAGGAGAAGACGGTGAAACCGGAGTACAAATACCGCTCGCAATATCATTTTGCAAACACGGGGTAGTAAGGCCACTAGGCTGCATGGCGTACGGAAGTTTTGCAGGAACAGGAATGTTGTACTGGCTAAGCAGGAATTGTAACGTTGACGCTTCTGTCGCCTGGCGGGCTTGATCCGAGGGATTACGCAACGCCATGGATATTTGCGCATTTGTATACATAAGATATGACAACGTAATTGAATCCTGTGGAGAGACAATCAAGGTGATAATGTCAGGTGCGACAGGCGCTGCGGCAGGCACATTTGGGTCTGTCGGAGCCGGCGCAACTACAGCAGCGGTCGGAAGCGGAGAATTACCCAACTCCAACACGACCGCGTCTTGAAGTAACATTTGGCAAACCATTCTAGGACGCTGTGCTTCAGATGGAATTAAATAATATGGTTGCTGCAAGGAGGGATCCAACTCTAATCTTCCTTGAGGAGAGCCAGCAGCCCCCACCCCAAGCGTAACGACTGGCAAGGTGTCCGGGACAAATCCAGAGCCTGTAAGTGCCGCAGTTAAATTTGGGAGGACGGTTTGAAATGTTGGATCTACATCAACAAAATTAAAACACGCGTTCAAGTTGACATGCGCACCTTTTTGGATCGCATACCCTGCCACGGCGAGACGGCTAACCGGGAGAGACATGGCCGTCATGCCAGGCGGAATCAACGATGCCCACTGCGGACCCGCAATCGAGACTGCGGCAGAAGCATCGTTTACCATCGCCTCGGTGATCGGAACACCCTGATCAAGAGGATATTTAGCCACCTTATTATTGGTAAGTGCGCTCAATTCGTCACGCGTAAACATGACTGCGATCACTTTATCCTGTGGAACTGTTATGGTAGTGAGCAAATCCTCAGTAATTTTTCCACCCTGCGGTATTGGCTGAGCAGCTATATATATTTCAATATTTACTGGCTGTTGAACCGTCGGCGCTGGAGTTGCAAACTGGCGAAAAGCCACGAAACCAACCACCAAGGCAATGATGATGATCAGAAACACAAGTATTAGAGTTCTTCCACGTCGCATGGTATTCTCCTATCATCGCAATTATTATTAGTTTTTTATTACACAAATATTATACAGGAAAATTACAAAAGCATGACCTTTCACAGGATGCCAACTTCTTTAATCTTGCCGTGTAAAACGGGTCATTTTTTTATTAGAATAACTCATTTTACAGGGTGACTGAATGAAATGCCACACTAACAGCCAACAATACTGCAAGGTAATCAAATTCTGTTTAAAATGCTACACCTTCGCCGGCACAGTAAAGACTATCCTTGCTCCAGAACCGGCTGCGCTGTCAATCTCAAAATTCCCGCCAAGCATTTCGGCTCGCTCACGAATTAGCTTCAATCCGAGATTATTAGATTCTCTGAGAGTTTCTGGGTCAAACCCTTTACCGTTATCATCCACACTCACTCGAATCAAGTCAGTCCCAAGATCAACCATGATCTTGACCATTGTTGCCTGACTATGACGGGAGGCATTCCCAAGTAATTCTTGAACTGCGCGGAAAATCATAACTTCCAGATAGGGCTCAAGACGCCGCTCAACACCAGTAACGATCACACTCACTTCCAAACCCGCCTGTTCCTTGAAAGCATCGGCATATTTCTTTAATGTGGGGGTCAAACCAAGATCGTCAAGCATCATAGGGCGCAGTTCAAAAATAAAATTACGCACTTTCTGAAAAGTACCCATCGCTGATGTCTTTAAGTTTCCCAATTCATCTTTAGCCTGAACAGGATCAATGTCAAGCAAGCGCATTGCGATCTCAGTCTGTAAAATAAAATTGGAAAGCGCCTGGGCGGGTCCATCGTGCATTTGACGAGATAAGCGCTGGCGCTCCGCCTCCTGCGCATTAACGATCATTTCGATCCCGGTCAGCTGACTTTTCACACCAATCGCGGGCAAGGAGGCTGTGGAGATTTCACTCGCACTTGATATCGCATTTTCCAAAATCAGTTTATATTTCTCAAGGTGACTCTTATCATTTTGAAGTTTTTCCAGTTGACCCCGCATAACAAATAGCCTTTGCTGGACATCCAGCGCAGAGTCATAAGCCATCTTGAGTTCTTCGATCGTCGCCCCTTGTTTTTGCAATTGCACCTGCTGTAAATGAGCGGAAATTGCCGCATTTCGTTGCGTTATCTTTGCCAATTCACCCTGGCTTTGCTCGATCATTAAAGTGACTTCCCGCAAAGCACGATTTGTTTCTTCCAGCTCAGTTTTTTTGTCCATAGGTTCGGTCATAAATTCACTCCAAGTGGCGCGTATCTGTGTCTTTTAAAGTAACCCAGCCGCGCTTTAGAGCATAGACAACTGCCTGGGTACGGTCTTCAACGCCAAACTTTCTTAGTACAGCAGTAACATGATTCTTGACAGTCTGATGGCTTATACCCAACATCGACGCGATCTCTTTATTACTTAAGCCACGCACCACACAGCCAAGAACTTCCATCTCCCGGTCTGATAATGGATGAAACGGCGTACCAGGCTCACTATAAGAGCGACGAGCGCCTTCCATTCTTTCTTCAATCCAAATATCTAATTCATGAGGAGAAAATACATTATTGTCAAAAACAAACTTTCCTTCGGCAACGTCACGAATAATGCGAGAAAGAGTTTGGGGTTCAATATTTTTGGAACAATAACCGTGCGCACCCGCCAGAGCGGCATGAAGGGCCTGCTCTACATCATCATAGCCCGTCATCAGGATGATCCGCGTCGGGAGTCTATCTTGGGTTACTTGGTGTGTGATCTGTTGTCCATTCATGCCAGGTAAATTGACATCCAGAACAGCAATAGTGGGTTTTTTTGTACGGATCAATTCCAAGGCTTCATCCCCAGCGGCTGACTGGGCAATAATCCGCATATCATGTTCTAAAGATAATGCGTCCACAACTCCCTGACGGAAGAGAGGATGGTCATCAACAATTAATAAGGTAATCTCATTCATCCCAAACCCAACCACAATTGATTGATTTTTATTGCACAAACAATTCTTATTTTAACCTATTATGGAGATTTCCACCGATAAACAATCATATTTTTATGCCCAAGAGCAAGAGTAATCGGATTATTGGTCGAAAACACAATCTCTGCCTTTCCAGTTAGGATCGGATAAAAATCGGGAAATGCGACCAAATAATCCACTCCGCTCTGGTTGAGATAAACAGCAATCTGTTGTTCATCACGCATAAAGGGAATGACTTCAGGAGAAATCAGCCCAGCAAGGTCCACCAACTCGTGATAATCAAAATAGCCAAGCGCGCCGATATCATGCGCGGCAATCAGTGCGTCGCCAGGTAATTTTTCAGCGATCCATTTCGCAGTGGCCACCATTTCGCCTTCGATCACACCGACATCCTCCGCGTAAGACCTGGCGCCCAGAAAAATAAAACCAATGACTAGCATGACCATACTTGAGCGCCATATCGCTTGAGCCACCCAGTGGTATCGAGCAAACATTTTCCCCGCATCAAACTCAGCAAACGCAAGCAGGCCAAACAAAAAGAAAATCGGCATAGCAGGCATAATATATCGCCCATGTTGGTAGAGCGGAAGGCGCGAAATGTATAGTCCAAGGTATCCCGCACACCATATCATCGCGGCAAAACTTCCCCACATCCTTTGCTTTATGGATTTTGTCAACCAGCCGAGGACGCCAAGGAATAATACAAGACTTGGTCCAACCAATAACTGCAACAACAATTGACTAAGCCGCTCTGGAAATGGGATCATTTGCCAATCAACATACTCCGCTTGTTTTGCGTAAAATGTGTTCGGCATGGGCGTACCGCCGACTGCAAGATTGAAGAGCAAATAAAAAACAAAAAGGGAACCAAAACCTATAATGAATTTTGTTAATGATGCAAAGCGTGCTTTTGTGCCATGCGCATTGAGCATGATCGTCATCAGCACGGGACCGAGCAGAGTCAAACCGTCGGGGCGGACCCAAACCGCCAACCCAGTCAGCAGGCCGAGAGGCAGATAACGAGACGTATTTGTCATCAATAAAACCAGAACGGTCGTGACGATCAACCCATGCAGCAAGGTTTCCATACCTGACATTCCCGCCCAAGCAAGATGCCATTCAAACGCAAAAAATATTCCAATCCAGGGAAACCGTGGGTCATAGGAATTAACAAGTTTGCGAACAGCCCATTCCCCAAGAACTGCCAACATAAAGAGCGATAATGCGCCAAGAAAATAAGTCCAGATGTATGGAGAAAAGTGCAATAAAAAGCCGATCGCAAGCAGGGCAGACCAAAGCGGCGAAGTTGAACCGGCCGACGGCAAACCGGGACGAAAAGCCCACTCTCCGCGCAAGGCTAAATTGCGCGCATATGTTTGATGGATCCAGGAATCATCCAGCGGGAATCCAATTGAATTAATAAAATAACTCGCAAGCAAATATATGAGAGAAATGAAAATCACCGCGCCGGCAATAACCAGCAAATCACGCCGCGATATTTTATTTGATTTCAATTTTGTAGATTCGTGTGTCATCCACATCACCTAAATAAACAAACCCCAAAATTCCATTCGTATCTTGATATGAATTATCAATAGGCTCACGCCTGGCCTCCGGTTCCACCACGAGGTAATATGCGCCAAATTGTTTCGACACATCGAGAATGGACTGCTCGCCGCCATAAGGAAATGAGACTGCGGAACGATTGGTTTGAAGATAATAGCCCGGCGCGTTTCGAACAATGACGATGTCAGTCGACTCAATGCCGTTCTTTACTAAAAATTGCTCAACCTCTGAATAATTCTCAAGATTTTCCTTCCAGCCGAGATCGAACAAGCGCAGGTAAACTACATAGACCGTGAGAATCATCGCGATCATGATCAATGCGCTTCGGAATATCACCCGGGCCTGGTCATTGCCCCAGCCGCGTTTTCTTAGGGAGGCAAGAATCGCCTCAAGCCCGAGCGGTGCAAGCGTCCACCACATCGGCTGTAATGCCGCACCGGCATGAAAGAATGCACCACGTGAACCCGCAAATGGAAAGATGAACGTCATCACAATAAAAAGAACTGAGAATGCAAGTCCAGCAAGCCTGAGACGCTCATCTTTTCGAAATGAAATTACCCCGGCAATGATGAATGGAAATAATAATATCCCACCATGAGCAGCGAATGCGCTTAATATATTTGATCCCAATGCCGCCAAACGGTCCGCCATGATTTTCTTCCAACCCAGCGCAAGAAAGGAATCGAAATTTAGTAATGACGGCGGAAAGATAAATGTCTGATCGTAACTACCAAGCCAGAGAGCCCGGCTTCCACCTGGAGCCATGAGCGTGCCGAAGACAGTCAAGTTGCGGAGATACCAGGGGGACATAATCAATAAAAAACCAAGGAGGGCGAGAAACGAGTTGCGAGTAATAGTAATAAGTTGTATTTTGCGTGTTGAGGCTTCTTTAGCTCGCCAAATTGTAAAAAGAAAAGCGAGTGCAAGCCAAAGAAGACCGTCACTGCGAGATAATGTCATCAGGCCAGCGAGCAAGCCAAGAATAATCCAGTAACGTGCGCGGGGAGAGTCTTCGATTAGTTTTGTTGCAACAATGAAATACAATCCGCCAAAGAGCATGAAGAGACCAAAATTGTCTGTCACTGCCACAAAAGGCGCATTGTAAACAGAAAACACCGCAAGCAATCCCGATGCGATGGCAAGTTCACGTTTCCTGGAAAAGGAATAAGCCAGCCCCGCAGTGACTGGCGGAACAAGCGCTGCAATTATAAAAAAGAAGGAGCGGGCAGATGGGTATGTAATCTCCCCAGTCAGCCACATTCCCAGAGCAGAAACGATCGAAGCCAACGGCATCCAATAACTGTGAGACGGGTGAGGAAGCGAAGTTGCTCCATCAAGATAATTCCACAGGTAAGGCTCTGTGAACCCCCTGCCCATCGCAAGTTGAATTCCGCCGGCAAAATAGTAATCAGAATCAAGATAACCAGGGTTCGGTTGAAATTGCGCAATCCCAAACGGAATGGCTAGGCCGAGAAAGAAAAGAAAAAAATAATTTCGGAAAGTCATGACTGATTAACAAGATCGCTCAAGAGGCGTGGAGGACGGATCGCCCACCAACGAATCCAGTATAAACCGACAAGGGTAAAAAGTGGGAGGAAAAGAAAAATTATTTCCTGTGTCATTACCCCAAATTGCTCGGGGAGAAAATAATTAACGCCCCATGGAATAGAAAACGAGACCAGTATAAGAGAGAATGATAACCAACTTCCAATTCGACGCCAGCGGTCATGGACAATAGCGAAGACGAGCGCAAGCGGAATAATAAGCACGGCGAGATGCTCCATTTCGGTACGAAAACCCAGCAATGGGGCAACAGCAAGTGCCAGGCAGGCGGTCCAGTAAAAACGGCGATCATCTCCATAGCGCACAAGACTTAATTCGAAACCAAACAGAATGATAAGTACAGTGGTGAACATCCACGCAAGATACTGACCTTGTACTTGCCAGAAAGAAAAAAAGGTTGAGTGAACATTAAATCCAAAATCAGTACGCAGGGCATTGACCGTTGCGCGCAGGAAGGGGATGATCCAGCCGGGGTACAAAAGGAATGAAATAAAGAACAGGATGGAACTTGCCATAAAAAACCCAGCCCATACGCGCGTCCGCCTTTGCCAATAGATGCGTAAAAAAACGAGAAGGAGAAACGGCGCTCCGACTTCCCAATAATACAGCGAGACAGCTATCAACGCGCCTGCAAGCTCATCGATTTCATTGTGAAGAAAAAATAAAATGCCTGCATACAGAAGACCAAGGAGCAAAACAGGACTGGCTTCATAAACCGCTTCGATCGAATAAAAATTAAGCACAGCAAAGAAGACAAACAAAACGGCAAGAAAAGGAGGAGCATCCCATTCTGCAAGGCGCAGGCTGAGGATGGCGAGTATGAACAACCCCAATTGAATCAACAAAGTAAAGAAAGCCCGGGCAAGTACAGGATCGGAAAAAAGCGCGAATGGAAAATAAAGCAAGAGAATCTGAAAGGGCGTATCCAGAATATATGGCTCTTCACCTGTCCCCGCAGTGTGTCCATAAACCAATTGTTGAACACGAGCGGAATCTCCGCCCCATATGGATCAATTCTTTGTGGAAGTTCCTCGGTTATTTTTTTTTCGATCTGAACTTTTAGTTTGCCGTGTTTGAAATTTTCAAAAAGAAATCCGCGAGCAGCGACCCAATTGACAAAGAAATCACCACCACCCTGAAGGCTGAGATTCGCAAATATTAATCCAGTGGAAATCGCAAAAAACAAAATCACAACCAGCGTGATAAATAAATAATCACGCGTCGTTAATGATTTTGACGGGGGATGAAAAGTTGCGCTCAATTATTGAATTGTATAACGAAATATGGGACGAGAGGGCGAATTCCGGGCCACTTCCCGAAAGCCTGCCCGCTTGAATGCGGAAGCCGTGCCTGTAAAGACAAAAGGTGCGGGCTGAGCCGTCTTTACATCAACCGGATATCCTTCGACGATCTGTCCGCCATTCTTTTTTACATGCTCAATCGCGGCTTTCAACAATTCAACTGTGATATTTTTACGGCGGTGTTTTTTCTCGACAAAAAAACAGGTGATCGACCAGACTTCCTGATCGTCTACAGGTTTTAATCGACGGGAATGCGCCAGACGTTGATACTGACTGCGCGGCTCAACAGCAATCCAGCCGACGGGATAGCCTTCGGAATAAGCGAGCAAACCCGGGACGATCTTTCGAATCCACGATTGACTTTTGCATTTGCCGCGCAGAGTCGCCTGTGTTCTCACTGTAATCTTTTCCGCGCAATTTCCAAAACATACACCAGCATCCGCCACAGGCTCCATGTGCGCCAAAAAGCACCTCAAAGTCATGCCACAATTTCTGCGTAAGCGGATGAAAGGATAGATCCAATTCTTCGATCAGGTTTCTTTCTTCAGACATAAATTTTATCTTCCTCAATAAGATGGTCGTGGTCGATTGTACTTGAATTCCATTCCTTGAATTGCGAAAGCACCACCGCAATGAAAATTAACACGCAGCCAAATATCTGAATTAAGACAAGTTTTTCATTCAAGATCAACCAGCCTGAAATTACCGAAAAAACGGACTCAAGACTTAGGATCAGCGCGGCATCTGCGGGAGGTGTATGACGCTGTGCCCACACTTGAAGGGTGTAACATAATCCAAGCGAGAAGAAGGCGGTGTATGCGATCGCAAACATAAGCGGCCAGTTAAAAGTCATCATTGGTTCAGCAAAGATGCCCACAGCTAAATTTAAGATTGCGCACACAAAAAGTTGACCGACCGAAAACGACATGGCTTCAAACTTGGATGCAAATTTTCCCAACACAATGACATGAAATGTCCAGAACAATGCACCAATCAATTCAAGTGCGTCACCAGCCCTGACCTCGAACTTGCCGCCCGTTGACAGGAGGAACGCCCCCACCCCAGCCAACCCTACCGCGGCAATTGACATCCAATGCGGTTTCTCACCCCAAACAAAAAATAAAGCAATGGGAACCAGCACAACATACAAACTGGTGATAAAGCCGGCATTGCCGGCTGTAGTGTAGACCATTCCCGCCTGCTGTAACGCGCTCCCAAGAAAAAGCAAAAAACCTGCAATGAACATCCATTTGTATTGAGCGCGAGACATTGTCCAGGAAGGCTTGTCGTTCCGATTCACCCGCAAGGCAAGCGGCAACACAACCAGAGCGGCCAACAAATAGCGCGCGCCATTGAACAGGTACACTTCCCATTTGGCCCGCGACCGCTGCGCAACAAATGCCGAGCCCCAGATCACGGAAACTATCAGTAGAGTTAGATCTGCTTTCAGGCGCATGGAAAATCCCAATTAACAAAGATAAAGTGAGCAATTACGCAACATGCCCATTTCCGAAGCACAATGATAGCACATGATTTATTTGACATCCTTGAGTAGCTTTTAGATGAAGAAAGCCCCCGATAAAAACAATTCAAGTTAACAGTAGGGAGTTTGAGATTTTCTGAGGTAGTTTGTTCAATTGCTTTTGAAAATACGGGATCGTCAACGCAGAGAAAAATGCCGCGGCACCAAACAGCACAGCAGGAATAAGCCAGCGGGCGTTCACAAGAATATCCTGATAGAAAAGAATTCCTTGAATACGGATCTTCGCCAGTATGATCGGCGGGAGGTTTTGCGCGGTAAAGAATAGTGCAACTACGCAAAGAGTGATGGTGAGGGCAATGGCAAAATCATTCCATGTGACCTTGAACGGGCGCG
>JADJNA010000023.1 GCA_016709305.1 Candidatus Villigracilis saccharophilus | reverse complement strand
TGGCCTGAGGCAGAAACACCTCCAGCACTTTGATCTCGGTCTCATTCTCTTCGACCAGATCGGGGCGATTCGCTTTTTTGGCTTCTTCGATGGCTTCGCGGCGGTTCTTGATCTCCTTTTGGATCAATGCCGTTACAGCCATATCGTCAAGCGCAATGCGCTTATCCACTTCGACCTGTTTGACGGCGGCAAGCACCATGCGTAAAGTCCGCTTACGGACTTCGTCGCCGCTCTTCATGGCATCCTTGACTGATTCATTAAGTTTAGTTTTTATATCCATAAATTGATTATACCTTTTTTGATCTTGGAGTCTGTCTGCCTGCCGACGAGATCACAAACGGATACCGATTTATAAATCTGTAAATTTCGCGAACATTTCAGGCGTGAGAATTTTTTTCAACAATTCAAATTCGTATTGCGTGCGTTTGAGCGCGGCTGCGCGCGCATACTCAAAATACGGACCCTGTTTGGGCGAGTCGAGATTCATTTTGCCGTGTGAGTCCTCGGGCAAAAACTTAAGCGCAAGATTCCGCATGAACGGGATAAAGTATAAGACATCTAAAGGAAAATATATTTTGCCCGAATGCAGGCTTGGGCTTTGGATCAAACTCTTTTGAACAGGATCAATTTCGACCGGAGTCGGAGGCGTGCCGTTGAACTGGTCAAGCCAGAGGGAGACGTAATTTGTATGGGCGTAAAAATCCTGCGCGGTGTGAGTCAATCTCCCAAAAGCGATCCACGCGGAAAGCACACCGGGCGAAAGCAGGGAGGCCAGCACGAAGCCGCGCTGTTCGTTGATATAACGCAGTCCTTTTTCAATGGCATTGTTGTCGAAATGAAATTCATCGTGGCCGATCTGCCCGCTGAGCGCATCCTGCTTGCGGTTGGCGGCGATGATGATCTCAAGCGCGCCCGCGCTAAAATGTGGGCCGAGGGCTTCGCGGGTCATTTCTTCATGAATGGGAATAAGCATCTTCAAATTATAAGCGGGCGCATGATTAAGTGGTTATAATGCGCGCATGACTTTTTATACCGCAAAAGGCGACGACGGCACGACGGGCTTGCTCGGCGAAGGCCGCGTCCCAAAATATCATGTCCGCATGGAAGCCATCGGCGCGCTGGATGAAGCATCCGCCGCACTGGGGCTGGCTCGCGCGCAATGCTCCGCACCGCAGACCGCGCCGATCTTGCTCGCAGCACAGCGCGACCTGTACAAGTTGATGGCAGAGGTGGCCGCGACACCGGAGAATGCGCAGCATTTTCACTTCATTGATGAAGCGCGCGTGAACTGGCTGGAAAAACAAACCGATGAGTTGAGCACGGTGGTCGAGATGCCGAAGGAATTTATTTTGCCCGGTGATACGCTCGGCGGCGCGACACTATCGATGGCGCGCGCCATTGTCCGCAGGGCGGAACGGTGCGTGGTCAATCTCTTCGATGATGAAGTGGTGGTCAACCCTGACCTGCAGCGCTATTTGAACCGGCTTTCATCGTTGTGCTTTGTGCTTGAACTTCTTGAGAATCAATACGCGGGGAAGAAGACTTCACTGGCGAAATCATAGAGACCTCGGCAAGAAACTCCCTGCTTTAGCAGTGGAGAGGGATAGCCGCTGGCGATGTACTTTCGCCAGAGTATTTTCAATAGATTGAAGCTGCGGTATAATCACGCCATGAAATTGATCGCTCAAATAAAACTCCTGCCTGCGCCTGAACAAGCGCAAGCCCTTCGTAAAACTCTTGAGGTTGCAAACGCCGCCTGCAATTACATCAGCGAACAGGCGTGGGATAGTCAGACATTCAAACAATTTCCAATCCACAAACTTACGTATTACGCTGTCAAGGAAATGTTTGGCTTGACCGCACAGGTGGTTGTGCGTTGCATCTCGAAAGTTGCAGATGCTTATAAGCTGGATAGAAAAGTCAAACGTACTTTCAAGCCGCATGGCGCGATTGCTTTGATGACCGCATCCTGACCTACAAACTGGACAGGATGGAGTTGAGCCCTGGACCGTAGAGGGCAGACAAAAGATGTCCTTTGCCTGCGGAAAACGCCAGCTTGAATTGCTCAAAGGCCAGCATGGGGAAAGCGACTTGTGCCTGGTCAAAGGCAAGTTTTACCTGATGGTTGTCTGCGAGGTGGAGACACCCAAGCCAATTGACGTGGAAGGGTGTTGGGGGTGGATCTGGTCTCGTCCAGATCGCCGCAACTTCGGACGGTGGCGGGTTCAGCGGCGCGGCGATCGAAGATAAGCGCCGAAAGTTTGGACATCGCAGAAGCAATTTGCAAAAGAAACAGACCAAATCCGCCAGACGAAAACTCAAGAAAATATCCGGCGTTCAATCCCGGTTTCAAAAAACAACCAACCATAGAACCAGCAAAATTCTCGTACAGATTACGTATGACACTCATCGAGCGATTGCCCTTGAAGAATTGGGCGGTATCCGTGAGGCTCCGTAAAGGACGCAAGCAGAGAGCGAGACATGCGAATTGGTCGTTCTACCAACTGAGGCAGTACATCGTTTACAAAGCCGAGCGCGTGGGGTTCCTGTGATCTTCGTTGATCCAAGAAACACCTCGCGCACCTGCCCTGAATGTGGTTGTGTTGATAAAGCCAATCGTAAATCTCAATCTGTTTTCCTTGTACCGCTTGCAACTTCTCTGGCAATGCGGACAGAGTAGCGGCTGTGAACATCGCAGTCAGGGCAGAAGTAAACCTGCCAATGGTCTCGAACCTTCGTGTTCAGGGACAAAGCCCCCTGCTTTAGCTGTGGGGTTCGTTTACAGACCCATTTCATCAATGTCGTTCTGAACGAAGTGAAGAACCTCTTGTTTGTCGTAGAGACCCTCACCGCACTGGCGCGCGGCGCAAGTGTCGCTTACGCTCAGGGTGACATTCCAAGGATAAACACATGACAGGTACTTTCATTAATGTTGCCGCCATTCTGATCGGCGGGATGATCGGTTTAATTTTTGGTGCTCGTATTCCTGAAAAATTCAAGAACACGGTGATCGCCGGTATGGGGCTCTTCACAACCGCCCTGGGATTGCAGATGTTTTTCAAAACCGAAAATTCTTTGATCGTATTGGGCGCGCTGATCATCGGCGCGCTGCTCGGTGAATGGATCGGGATCGAAGACGGCTTACAGTCCTTTGGACAGATGCTTGAAAAACGCTTCTCGCGGGACGCGGAGACCGGTTCCAGTTCCAAATTCGTGCGCGGATTTATGGTTTCCTCCCTGCTCTTTTGCATTGGTCCGATCGCGATCCTCGGCTCGATTCAAGACGGGCTGACCGGCGACTACAAACTGCTGGCTGTGAAGTCCGCGCTGGACGGATTCGCAGCCATCGCGTTCGCATCCACACTGGGTGTTGGGGTGATGTTCTCGTCACTGATCATCCTGATCTATCAGGGCGGGGTCAGCCTGCTGGCGAATCAACTCAACGCGATCGTGACCGACCCGATGATGGCGGAAATGACCGCCACCGGCGGCGTGATCCTGATGGGGGTCGCTTTCAGCAATCTGCTTGAATTAAAGAAGATCCGCGTGGGGAACTTCCTGCCCGCCCTGGCGATCGCTCCGCTGATCGTGTGGATATTATCGCTTATCTCATAATAAAGTAATTTTTTGTCGAAAATTGCGAGGGGAATTCGAATTATATGCGACACTGTGTAATTCTTCTGCAGAAATAACAAAAAGGTCTGATATTTGATATCAGACCTTTTTTGGTGACCCCGGGCGGGCTCGAACCGTCAACAAATTGCTTAAGAGGCAACTGCTCTGCCATTGAGCTACGGGGCCATTTGATCGCCATTCAGTTTTAATCGCGGACGGTATTATACCGCAAAGAAAATGACTGTCAATAAAAGATGAGGCTCAGAAATTTCGCCTCATCTTTTATGATCGGGTAATTTCAGAGTAATTTCAATACTGCGGTGCTCGCCATCACGAACAACCATTGCGGGACAAAGCTCAAAGCAACTGTTGCGATGGCGGTGACGGCAGTCGTGAGGCTTAACCAATCCTCGCGTTCGATCGTTGGGTCGCCTTCACGCATATACATGTTGACAACCACGCGCAAATAATAATAAGCCGATACCAGAGAAGTGACCACACCAATCAGGGCAAGACCGGTGTATCCGCCTGCAATGACTGCGCGGAAGAGATAGAATTTACCAACCAGACCCAGTGTGGGAGGGAAACCAATGAACGAGAGCATGAAGACCGTCATTGCGATCGCGAGGGCGGGGTATTTTTTGGCGAGACCTGCGAAGTCGCTGATCTCAAGCCCCTTGCCTTCAGCCTTCTCAAGTGAGATCACGACCGCCCATGCGCCGAAATTGGTCACAGCGTAGGATACGAGATAGAACAATCCAGCCGCAATTGAAATTGGCATGACTTCCTTATTTCCATAAGGCACAAAAGCCATCAGGATATAACCCGCGTGCGCGATACTGGAATATGCCAGCATACGTTTGATATTGGTCTGCGAAATGGCGGTGACATTACCGACGATCATGGTCAACGCCGCGAGCACCCAGAGGACGGCGGTGATGTCTGTAGAAAGGGAGGGGAATGCGGTGGCAAATACACGCAGCAACGCGGCAAAGCCTGCGATCTTCGCACCGGAAGACATGAAGGCTGTGACAGCTGTCGGTGAGCCTTGATACACATCCGGAGTCCACATGTGGAAGGGCACGGCGGCGACCTTGAAGCCAAATCCCACCAGCAGCAGGGCAGCCCCAATGGTCAGGAGCAGGCTCGGGGTCCCGCTTGAAGCGGCGGTGAATATCCCGCTCAGGGATGTGGTTGCTGTCGCGCCGTAGATCAGAGCCGTTCCATAAACAACGAAACCCGTTGAGAATGCACCGAGTAAAAAGTATTTGACGCCTGCTTCCTCTGATTGCAGGTTTGGACGCGCGAACGCGGCCAGCACATACAGCGGAATGGACAGCAGTTCAAGCGCAAGGAAGACTACAATGAGGTCCGCGGCTTGCGCCATGAGCATCATACCTGTGATGCTGAACAGCATGAGCGTGTAATATTCGCCGCGCTCAATTCCCATGCGTTTGATGTACCCATACGCGAGCGCGATACCCAACAAGCCGCTGGCGATGAGAATGATATTGACAAATACCGAGAAGCCGTCAACCACAACCATGTTGTTGAAGCCTGTATTCTCACGACCGGCCTGTGTGATCGTCAGTCCCAGCGTGAGAGCCAATCCCAACGCAGAGAGGAATGCAGTGATGTCCTTGCGATCCTTCGGGATGAAGAGATCAACCAGTAACAGCACACATGCCCATGCGGCAAGGACGGTCAGCGGGAGGATAGTGTAAAAATCAGTTTGCGTCATGAACGCTCCATCCCTCGTCCCTGCCCCTCTCCCAATGGGAGAGGGTTGGGCTGAGGGTAAGATTACTATAAAGGCAGGGCAGAGATCAATTTCTCAACAGCAGGCGCGATCAAATTGAAGAAAGGCGCAGGGTACAGGCCGATCCAGAACATCAGGATCAATAAGGGAGCAACCGTGAGAATCTCGCGCCAATTGAGGTCTTTGAGTTCGTGATGGTGTGTGATCTCGCCGGCAGGTCCAAGGAACATCTTCTGGAACATGTAAAGGATGTAGACTGCCGCCATAATAACGCCGATGGCTGAGATACCCGCATACCACGGACTGCCAATCGCCTTCGATCCGAACGCGCCTAGCAAGATGGTGAATTCACCGACGAAGCCGTTCAATCCAGGCAGACCCATTGAAGAAAGCGAGGAGATCAACATGACCGTACCGAAGACCGGCATGACCTTCCACAAACCGCCATAAACCTTGATTTCGCGGGTGTGGGTCTGTTCGTAGACCATACCGATCAGAAGGAACAGCGCACCTGTGCTCAGACCGTGATTGATCATTTGCAAAATGGCACCGGATACACCTTGAACATTGAGCGCAAACATACCCAGCATCACAAAGCCGAGGTGGCTGACAGATGAATAAGCGACCAGTTTTTTGACGTCAGACTGGGCGTAGGAAACCGCCGCGCCATAGATGATACCGATGGTCGCAAGGAGCGCGATCCAGGGAGCGGCTTCGATGGTGGCATTCGGGAAGAGTTGAATGTTGAAGCGCAGGAAGCCATAGGTACCCATCTTGAGCAGAACGCCGGCCAGGATCACAGAACCAGCTGTCGGCGCTTCCACGTGGGCATCGGGCAGCCATGAATGTAAAGGCCACATTGGAACTTTGATCGCGAAGGCGGCCGCGAACGCGACAAATAGCAGCATCTGGGTCTTCGGGTCAATGATGCCCGCTGAATACAGGCCGGGTAACGCGGCCAGCATTTCAGGAACGTTGAATGTGCCCGTCTTGATGCCGAGGAACAGTATCGCGACCAACATCAAAATGGAGCCAGCCATCGTGTACAGGAAGAACTTCACCGCAGCATACACGCGGCGCGGTCCGCCCCACAGGCCGATCAGGAAGTACATCGGGACGAGGGTGAATTCCCAGAAGATG
Source organism: Candidatus Villigracilis saccharophilus (assembly GCA_016709305.1). Taxonomy (GTDB): domain Bacteria; phylum Chloroflexota; class Anaerolineae; order Anaerolineales; family Villigracilaceae; genus Villigracilis; species Villigracilis saccharophilus. Next base: position 93,420 of record JADJNA010000023.1, on the reverse strand, counting down.
TAGAACATGAACAGGTCCTGCGCGAGGAACACGCCCATCATGCCGACTTCCAGCAAAAGGAAGAAGATCATGAAATCCTTCACGCGGTCTTCAACAGCCTTCCATGTGGAAAGGATGGAGATCGGCGTGAGGAAGGCGGTGAGCAGGACGAGCAGAATGCTCAAGCCATCGACAGCAAGATAATAGTAAATGTTCCATCCCGCCACATTGATCCAGGCGTATCGAGCCTCGAGCTGCAAGTCAGGATTGGCCGCATTGAACTGTCCAAGCACCCAAAGGGAAATGACAAATGTCAGCAGGGATGTGACCATCGCGACCCAGCGGATGGCGGTCTTTGCTTCAGAGTTCATGAACAGAAGCACGAGCACACCAAGAAGCGGGAAGAAGGTCAAGAGAGTAAGAGGTTGTAAAAGAAATTCCATGTTCTATCCTCGGTTTCTACGAGTTATTTAAAGATCAAATAGCCTAAAATCAAGACGACGCCCAACATGACCGACAGCGCATACGAGCGCACGAATCCATTCTGGACCTTGCGCATGGTCGCCGATATGGATTGAGTTGATTCGCCGAGCCAGTTTGCAAATCGGTCAATGCCTTTTTGATCAGCATATTCAGTCAGCGCAACTTCACTCAGCCAGTTATACGTTCCCAGAATAACCGTATCATGCACAAAGTCATGCCAGAAACGCCAGTCGATCACATCCGCAAGGAAGGCGGACAATTTCTTGAATGGATTGATGATGAGGGCGAAGTACCCTTCATCCACAAACCATTTATTTTCCATACCCGTGAAGATGAAACCAAGCGGCTTTTTGAGCGGATCGATCTGCCCTGCCTTCAGCGGGTTGCGTCCATAGATCCACCATGAAATAAAGATGGCAGACAAAGCCAATACAGTGGAAATGCCTGCGACTTTCAGATCAAGCGGAAGGGCTTCGACTTCGGCGAGCGTATATCCCAGCCAGTGACCGAGATTGTGGAATCCTTCAAAGGGAAGATTTAATGCGCCTCCGACTACGCTCAAAGCTGCCAGCACCATAAGAGGCACGGTCATCACCTTTGGGCTTTCCTCTGCGTGCGCGGCGGCATCATGGCGCGGCTTGCCGAAGAAGACCATCCAAACCTGACGTCCCATATAGAAGGCGGTCATGAACGCGGCAAGGGTCAATTGACCATATACGCTCTTGAAATGCAGGCTTGCATCCAGCAGAATTTCATCCTTTGACCAGAAACCCGCAAATGGGAAGATGCCCGCGAGCGCAAGCGTGCCGATCATGTAGAGCCAAAATGTGACAGGCATGGTCTTGCGAAGTCCGCCCATGTTGCGCATATCCCCCGGGTCGAATACTTCACCATGTTCATCTTCGTGACTATCATGGCCGTGATCTTCTTTTTTAGATTTCTTGCCTTTCGGCTTTTCATCATGATGCGCGTGGGCGTGAGCGAGATGATGATGGCCGCGCTCCATGCCGAGGATGACAGAACCTGCGGAAAGGAACAACAAAGCCTTGAAGAACGCGTGTGTAATAAGATGGAACATCCCCGCCACATACGCGCCCATACCCACGGCAGCGACCATGAAGCCAAGTTGTGAGATCGTGGAGTAAGCCAGGACTTTCTTAATATCATATTGACCCACGGCGATCGTCGCGGCAAAGAGCGCAGTCCCTGCGCCAACCATTGCCACAATGTATTGCGCCTGCGGGACAAGCGTATAAATTTCAGCGGAGCGGGTCACAAGGTAAACACCAGCGGTCACCATGGTCGCGGCATGGATCAAAGCAGAGACCGGCGTTGGGCCAGCCATCGCGTCCGGCAGCCAGATGTACAACGGGATCTGCGCTGATTTACCGGCCACGCCCACAAGCATGAACAATGTGATCGCCACGATCACCCACGGTTGAGAATGAGCGATCTCAGGGGCGGCCTCGAAAACCGCGTCAAATTGAAATGAACCAAGATACCAGAACATCAGAAAGCCGGCGATCAGGAAACCGAAGTCACCGACGCGATTGGTGATGAAGGCTTTCTTGGCGGCATTGGAATTCGCCCAGGATGGCCGCGCGAGCGTGTCCATCTCATACCAGAAGCCGATGAGCAGGAAGGAGCAAAGCCCCACACCTTCCCAGCCGACGAAGAGCATCATGTACGAGTCGCCGCTGACCAGGATCATCATGGCGGCGATGAACAGGTTCAGAAAAATGAAGAAACGCGTAAAACGTCCTTCTTCCTTCTTGAAGCGTACATCTTCATGCATGTATCCGATGGCGTAGATGTGGATCAGGGTACCGACTCCCGAAACGACCAGCATCATTGTGGTCGAGAGTGAGTCCATGCGGAATGTCCAATCCAGGTTGAGCGTTCCAACGTGAATCCACTCAGCCAGCCGCCAGCGCATCATTTCGCCGTGATTGATCGAAACTGAATAAGCCAAAAGCACCGAGACGACAAATGCCGCTCCCGATGCAAGGCTCGCCACCGTGCCGACCATCTTTTCGCTGAACTTGAACCACTTGCTGAAGATCACATTGATCAGCAAGCCGGTTAAAGGCGCAAAGACCAGCCACGGGGCAAGAAAGAAAAATCCTGAACTTGTCGTTTCACTTAAGTGCATAAAGTTCTCCGATATTCGATATCCAGTATCGAATTATCCCTTTAGAGAATTCATCTCATCGATATTGATGTTCTTCTTGGTCTTGAAAATTTCCACGATCAAGGCGAGCCCCACCGCCACTTCCGCCGCCGCTACTGCTATGACGAAGAAGACGAAGATCTGGCCGTTGAAGCTCTTGTGCATATTGGAAAAAGCCACAAAAGCCAGGTTGCCCGCATTGAGCATTAACTCAATGGACATAAAAATGATCAACGGGTTACGGCGGATAAGCACGCCCAATGCGCCGATGGTGAACAAGATCGCTGAAAGAATAATGTAATAGTCTACGGGTACCATTATTTACGCCCTGCCTTTTCACGGTTAGTTAGTACAATCGCTCCCACCATGGCGACAAGCAACAGAATGGAGGTGACTTCGAACGGCAAAAGGAACTGGTTGAACATGGTCATCGCCATTTCGCGCAGGTTATCCATTGAATTCACTGCAATATCCGGAGCCGTAACCACCACATCTGGCTTGGCCCGTGAGATCAGCAGATAAAGCGATTCCACGACCAGGATGGCAGCCAGAGTAAACGCCATCGGTTTCTGCCACGGAAGCGATGCGGTCGGAGCAAGGCTTTCCGCGCCCAGGAGCATGATCACAAAGAGGAACAAGACCATGATCGCGCCTGCGTAAACGGTGATCTGTGACATGGCAATGAACGGCGCACCCAAGAGCAGGTAAAAGACAGCCACCGTGATAAAGTTCAGCACGAGAAACAACGCCGAATACACTGCGTTGCGGCTGAAGACCATGCCAAGCGCTGCGGCCACAGCTACCAGCGAGAGAACGAGGAAAACAATCAGTTCAGAATTCATAAGCACCTTTGGAAATTAGGTGAGTAGATGATTAGGTAATTAGGAAGTCCTAATACCTGATCGCCTAATTACCCGATCACTAATTCCTAATCCGTGGGATCCTTCATTTCAGGAACCGAGCGTGTGTACACACCCGATTCCACTTTGCGCGGCGTGAGACTTTCAGCAGTGGGAACGGATTCGAGCAGCAGATCCTTGGTATAGACAGCGTCACGGCGATTCAAGAATGAGAGCTCATAATTATCGCCAAGCACGATCGCTTCGGTGGGACAGGCATCTTCGCAGAAGCCGCAATAGATACAGCGCAGCATATTTATTTCGTAGGTCGAAGCATACCGCTCTCCAGGAGAGAAGCGTTTTTCATCCGTGTTTTCAGAAGCTTCAACGAAGATCGCATCCGCAGGGCAGGCCGCCGCGCACAGTGAACATCCGATACATTTCTCAAGGCCATTCTCATAGCGCTTCAAGACATGACGTCCACGGTAACGCGGACGGACTTCACGCTTCTGTTCGGGATATTGGTAGGTTACAGTCCGCTCGAAAAAGAACGAACGGAGCGTTTCGCCGAGACCGCGCCCAAGGTTAAGAACGGGATCAAACACGCCCATTGGATTTTCTCCTCAAGTCATTAAACACAAGCGCCACCGCCACCATTGCACTGATAATAGAAAGGACGGGGATGCCATAGATAAACAATTGATTATTTAGTTCCTGCGCCAGCAAAATACCCGTGGCTGTGATGAAAAGCACCACCAGCGAAAGCGGAAGAAGCACCTTCCAGCCGAACGCCATCAAACGGTCATAGCGGATGCGCGGCCAGGTTGCGCGGATCCAGATCATAAAGAACAACAACACGACCACTTTCAACAATAGATAAATCGGAGCGAGGAACCAGTAACGGTCAACACTCAAGAAAGTATCCTTCAAGAACCAAAACTCGCGATAGCCGCCAAAGAACAATGTAGCAGAAATCATACAGATCACGATCATCTTCTGGTATTCAGCCATAAAGAACAACGCGAATTTCATGCCTGAGTATTCAGAGTGAAAGCCGGCGGTCAGTTCCTGTTCAGCTTCAGGCATATCGAACGGGGCGCGGTTGACTTCCGCCAGGGTCACGATGAGAAAGATCAACGCGCCCACAGGCTGGATCACAGCGAACCACATATCCTTTTGCGCATTGACGATATCCACCAGGTTCATGGAGTTGCTCATTACGATCGCGATCGCAAAACACAGCCCAAGTGAAAGCTCGTACGAGATCATCTGCGCCGAAGCGCGGATACCGCCAAGCATGGCGTACTTGTTATTGCTCGACCAGCCCGCTAGCGTGATGCCGTAGACCGCAATCGACGCGATGGATGTCAGATACAAAACGCCAACGTTCAAGTCCGCAATGTACAGGGTGATCTCGCGCCCAAAGAAATTAAAAGAAGTTCCCAGCGGGATCACAGCCGCCAGAACCAGTGACGGCACAACGGTCAGGATCGGAGCGAGAACGAACACCACTTTATAAACCCGCGCAGGGGTCAGTTCTTCCTTGAAGATCAACTTGACCGCGTCCGCGATTGGCTGCAACAAGCCTTGATAACCGGCGCGGTTGGGACCAACGCGTACCTGCATGCGGGCCAGTGCACGGCGTTCATACAACGTCAGGTAGGCAAAGCCTGTCAACAGGATCAGGCAAAGCACAAACCCTTTTACGATCCATTCAACCCAGATAGTCCAATCCATATCATTTCACCTTCGCAACAACAGGTTCGCGGATCGCGATGCCCATACTACGCGGCACCAGCGCCACACCCGCCGAGATCGTATCGTCTATCTTCACAACCACATCAGCTTTCACACCTTCAAAACTGAGCTGCACATGTGCGCCCGCTTCCACACCCAAATTCTTCGCGGCAGATGGATGCAGTGTGACGGTCGCTTCGCCGATTCTTTGATCAAGCAATTGAGCAGGGTTGACTGTCACGCCGCGGTCATATAATTTATTGACCGGGACCGCCAGCAATTCCTTTTCTTTCGGACGAAGAGCCGCTTCTTTTCTGACCTTTGGGATGGTGACTGCTTTCCCAGACTGAGCCGTCGGGGCAAGCTGCACACCCAATCCCTGGGTATTCTCGTAAGTTGTACCGCCGTAATACAAGTCGCCGCGCCCAACAATCGGCCATTGACCATGTGTTTCGGCAAGTTTTTCGTAACTGAGATCAGTGAATGCATCAAGTGAATTCGCAAGAATATCGAACACCACCGAAACAGACGAACCTTCCAGGATAACGCCCATCTGCTTTGCGATCATGGAAGTGATCGCAAAATCTGGTTTCGCATCGCCCTTGACGGGTACAGCAGCAAAGAAGCGCTGAACGCGGCGTTCACCGGAAGTGAATGTCCCTTCGCGTTCTGTATAAGCCTGCGCGGGGAAAACCACATCCGCGATTTCAGTGGTTGCAGTTTCAAGAATATCCTGCACAGCCACGAACTTGGCGCCTTTGAGCGCCTTCGCCAAAGCAGGGTCATCCCCCACCGGATCAGCGCCGACGATGTAAACAGCCTTACCCTTCAATGCTTTTTCAAGATCAGGTTCGGGAGTCAAACCAACTTCCCAAGCGCCCTGATCGTTGGCTCTCTGCCAGACACCAACCAAACCGTTGTTCGGTTTGCCGACATGATCGGTTTCTTTCAAAAGTGCAGCACAAGCGGATGCGAGTCCGGATGTGCCATTCAAGCCGAGTCCCTCGCTGCCGAAGAACACAACCGCGTTCTTCGCCTTCGCGAATTCATCGGAGATCTTGCTCTTCGCGCTCAGGTCATTCACTGCTTTTACTTCATCGCCATACGCATAGCGGATGACGAACTTGGCAAACCGATCCAATTTGGTTTCACGCGGATTTGCGACAATCAGTGTCGCGCCGCGGTCTGCGGCCTGTTTGACTCTCAGCCACCAAATGGGAGCTTCTTCGTATAAGTCAGACGCAACGACGAGTATCGCATCGCCCGCACCCAGCTTACCAATGTTCGTCCCCTGTCCCAGGCCAACGAGCTGGGTAATGTCACCACCGCCCATATCGGAGTACAGGATCGCCGTTCCACCAGCGTGATCGGCAAGCGACTTCAAGTTGAACAGATCTTCATTTGCAAGTCTGCCCGAGGTCAATATGACAAAATCTTTTTTATCTTTCGAGAAATTCTCCGCGGCGAATTTGGTCGCGGCATCCCATGAAGCGCGCGCCAATTTTTCTTCTTTTCGAACCAGCGGTTTGACAAGACGCTTCTTGCTTTCAGTGTAGTGATAGGCAAAGCGGCCTTTGTCGCACAACCAGATCTCATTAACTTCTTCATTCTGGCGCGGCATGACACGCTTCACAACCACGTCACCGCCAGCCTTGGCTTCACGGCGTGTGTTGAGCGTTGTGTTACATCCAACCGGGCACTGCGTACAAATGGAAGCCTGTGCTTTTAATTCCCAGGGACGAGCGCCGAAACGGAAGTCGGCAGTGGTCAATGCGCCGACGGGACAAATATCTGTGGTATTGCCCGAGAAAACGGAATCGAATCCGGGGTTCGAAAGAGAAACGATTTGAGTATTTCGTCCACGCTCATCGAAACCGAGCACTGCCTCGCCCGCGACTTCATCCTGAAAGCGGATGCAGCGCGCGCATTGAATGCAGCGTTCGCGGTCAAGCCAGATCAACTCGCCAAGCGGGACCTGTTTCTCAAGACGCAGTTTCTCATCATAGATGAAGCGGCTTTGGCCTGGGCCAAAAGCCATCGTCAAATTCTGAAGCGGACATTCGCCGCCCTTATCGCAAACAGGGCAATCGAGCGGATGCGAAGTGAGCAGGAACTCAACCGTGCCCTTCTGACCATCCAAAGCCTTATCGGTTGTGGTCATCACAACCATGCCTTCTGAAACGCGATTGGTGCAAGCCGTTTCGAGCTTGGGCATGAATTGGATCTTGGGCTGGCCGTTCTCGATCACAGCCTGACCTGTTGCACGATCCAGCATGGGGCGGCCAACTTCGACCAGACACATGCGGCACATGCCAACGGGTTCCAGCTTGGGGTGATGACAAAAGACGGGGATGTCGATGCCAACCATCTTGGCCGCATCGGCGATCAACGTTCCATCCGGGACCGTTACACTTATTCCATTAATTGATAGCGTGACTTGTTTCGTCATGCGTGCTCCGTTAAGCCTTTACTACTTTTTTGAAGTCTTGCGGAAATCTTTCGATACCGGTAACGACAGCCATCGTGGCGAACTCACCCAATGCGCACAAACATTTGCCTTGCATTTGTTTGGCGACATTTAAGAGAAGATCAACATCTCCCTGTTTGCCTTCGCCGGAATGAATGCGATGCGTGATGGTCTGCATCCAATAATTGCCTTCGCGGCAGGGGGTGCATTTTCCGCACGATTCATGCTTGAAGAAGTGGATGGTCTTGTTGATGATCCAATCCACACTGACCGTGTCATTGATCACGATCACGGAAGCAGACCCGAGGTCAGCGCCGAGCGTGCGGACAGTGGCATAATCCATTGGTGTGTCGAGGACTTTGTCATCCACAACTATTAATGAGGAGGATGCGCCCGCAGGCATGATGGCTTTTACCGGACGCCCATCCTGAATCCCGCCACCATATTCATAGATCAGTTCACGGAAAGTCTTGCCGAAGGGAAGTTCATAATTACCGGGTTTGCGCACATGACCCGATAGCGAAAATAATTTCACACCCGCGCTGTCCGCTGTGCCCATGGACTTGTACCAATCCGCGCCGTTGGCAATAATGGGCGGGACATTGGCAAAGGTTTCGACATTGTTGATGATGGTCGGCTTGCCGTATAAACCAAATGAAGGCGGGAATGGCGGACGCACACGAGGTTGTCCGCGTTTGCCTTCGAGAGATTCGAGCAAGGCAGTTTCTTCACCGCAGATATAAGCGCCTGCACCGAGATGGGTAAAAATTTTCAGCGAGTATTCAGTACCAAAAAGATTATTACCAAGATACCCAGCCTTTTCCATTTCCGCGATCTTTTCATCGAGGAAGGCAGCCACCTGCCAAAACTCACCGCGCAGATAAACGTAAGCCGCTGTCGCGCCAACTGCATAAGAAGCAATCGCCAGACCTTCGAGAAATTGGAAAGGATTGCTTTCCATAAGCTCACGATCCTTGAAAGTACCAGGCTCGGATTCATCGGCATTGGCAACCACATAATGCGGCCAGTTCTTATTATCAATGAAGGACCACTTCATTCCAGTGGGGAAACCCGCACCGCCGCGCCCACGCAGACCGGATGCCTTGACCACATCGGTCACTTCATTCGGCTGCATCTTGGTTACGGCTTTTTTGAAGGCGTCAATCCCGCCGTTCTTTTTGTAGACATCCAATTTATTGATGTCAGGAATATCACGATGACGTAAAAGGACGTGAGCCATTACTTCACCCCCTTGAGCGCTTCGATCAATTCCATGGTGCGGTCAACGGTCATGTTCTCATGATATTTGATCCCATCGGGACCCTGTGTCTGGAACATCGGGGCTTTGTCACAGGCGGCGAGACACATCACACCTTCCAGCGTGACCAAGCCATCGGCAGTCGTTTCACCGACCTTGATACCGAGGTTTCCGCACAGATTATTAAGGAATTCATCCGCGCCACGCAAGGCGCAGGGCAGGTCCGTGCAGACCTGCATTCTATACTTGCCAGCCTTCTCGTCATGGTAGAGCGTATAAAAACCAACGATCGAAGCGACTTCAGTCTCTGTAATATCCAACATCAGCGCAATATCCTGCATGGCAGCCTTGTTGACATAACCTTCTTCACGCTGGGCAAGATACAAAAGAGGCATGACCGCCGAGCGTTTCTGCTCGGGCGGATACTTCGCTAAAATTCGTTTTACTTCCTTCGGATAAGTTTTCTCAAGGCTCATCTGTCAATATCTCCGAGGACAATGTCAATGGAAGAGAGAATGGCAACCAGATCAGCCACCAAATATCCCTTGACGATCTGTGATAGCACAGCCAGGTTATCAAATGAAGGCGTGCGTAAATGCACACGCAGCGGTTTCGGACCGCCATCCCCTTCGAGCAGCAACCCCAATTCTCCGCGCGGTGATTCGATCGCGCTGTAAACGGATGCCTTCGGCGCAGGGAAACCTTCCGTCCACAACTTGAAGTGATGGATGAGGGATTCCATGCTGACACCGATCTCTGAGCGCGGCGGCGTAACGAACTTGCGGTTGCTGGAACGCACGGGACCAAGCGGGAGTTTGTTCAAGGCCTGCTCCACGATCTTCAAGGACTCGCGCATTTCCTGCACACGCACCAGGTAACGCGCGTATGTGTCGCCTTCGGTGCGGGTGGGAACATTGAAATCATATTGTTCGTATCCACAGTACGGGCGGGCTTTGCGCAGGTCCCAGTCCACGCCGGAAGCGCGCAGCGGAGGACCTGTCACACCGTATGACAAGGCCACCTCTTTGCTCAATTTGCCGATGCCCAGCATACGGTCAAGAAAGAGCGGGTTCTTCGTCAGCAGGGTTTCGTATTCATCAATGCGCTTTGGGAAGATCTTAATAAACTCACGCACGGCTTTTTCAAATTCAACCGGCACATCGCGCCAGACACCGCCGGGACGGAAGTATGTGGTCATCATACGCTGACCTGAGACCAGTTCAAAGATATCGAGGATCTGTTCGCGTTCGCGGAAGCAGTACAGGAACATGGACATGGCCGCGAGATCAAGGCCGGAAGTACCAAGCCAGACCAAATGCGAGGAAATCCGTTGAAGCTCGGTCAGGATCACGCGCAATCCCTGCGCGCGTGCGGGTACGTCCAGATCAACAAGTTTTTCAACCGCCATCACATAAGCAAGGTTGTTGCCGATCGGGTTCATGTAGTCCAGGCGGTCGGTCATCACTTCGGCCTTTTGATAGGTCTTGGCTTCCATGTTCTTTTCAATGCCCGTATGCAAGAAACCGATATCGGGAATGCAGTTGACAATGATCTCGCCGTCCAGCTCAAGCAGCAGGCGCAGCACACCATGCGTGGATGGATGCTGGGGACCCATATTCAGGAGCATGGTTTCGCCGGCCAGGGCGCGCTCTGAAACTAGGTGTTTAAATTTTTCCAAGCTGACTTCTTCAATCTGACTCATAACTATTCCTTTGCGTACGGCTTGCGAAGATCAATCTCATCAAAGTTAAAAGTAAATTGCGGTTCTTCATACCCAAGCGGGAAATCCTTTCGAAGCGGGTGACCTTCCATGTCCTCGGGCGTTAGTATACGGCGCGGATCGGGATGACCTTCGAATTCGATTCCGAACATATCGAGGAGTTCCCGCTCACGCCAGTTTGCCACGCCAAACAACTGCGTCGCGGTCGGGACCTTGGGGCTGCTCCCGTTTACCGGGACTCTGATCTGCACGGAAAGATTTTTGGCGATCGAAGTAAGTTGATAGACCAGATGAAAACGCGGGGTCGCCTGCGGATAATAATCAACCGCCGTCAACGCCGAAAGCAACTCAAAATTATATTCATCGCGCAAAAGGGTCAGCGCATCAACGATCTGTTCCGGCTTCACGAACAGATGCATTTCATCGCGAAACTCTTCCAAGGTCGCGCTGAATTTTTCCTGCATCGCTTTTACGATGGGTTCAAGTTTTTTATCCATAAATATGTATGCTCCAGCCGCCGTCCCCGGCGGCGAGACGCCGTCGAGAGCAGATGAAATGACGTTAAGTGGTTTGTTTGTACTTTTCGGTGTACTGTTTAAAAGTTTCGCCTTTGACCTTCTCATGGATGGTCATCACGCCATGGATCAAAGCCTCGGGGCGCGGCGGACAGCCGGCCACAAAAACGTCCACAGGCACTACTTCATCCACGCCCTGATAGATGGCATAGTTATTGAAGACTCCGCCGCAGGAAGCGCAATCGCCCATGGCAATCACCCACTTCGGCTCAGGCATTTGATCGTACAAGCGGCGTAGGACCGGTCCCATTTTCTTCGAGACCCGTCCAGCCACGATCATCAGATCAGACTGGCGCGGACTGGCGCGCATCAGTTCCATACCGAAGCGGCTCATGTCATATGCTGAAGATTGCGCGGACATCATTTCGATAGCACAGCAGGCCAGACCGAACAACATCGGCCACATGGCATTGGTACGCCCCCAATTGACAACACCTTCAAGCGTGGTGGTGACCACGCCCATATTTCCAAGTTTTTGCTCTACTCCCATTCCAACGCTCCTTTTTTCCAGGCGTACACGTACCCTATTAATAAAATAACGATAAAGACGACCATCTCAAGCAAGCCGAAAATTCCAAGCTTGCGAAAAGCGATCGCCCAGGGCAGAAAGAATACAACTTCAATATCAAACAGGATGAACAATACAGCAATCAAATAAAAGCGGACCGGCATGCGCCGCGTCCCTTCACCGTAGGGGTTCATACCCGATTCATAAGGCATGGATTTTGCTTCTGAATTTTTACGTGGACCAAACAACTCCCCCAAACTTATCGCAATGACCGCAATTAATGTGGCTACCGCGATCATCACTGCAATGGCTATATATTCCAATAACATAAACACCTCTTGGTGTGTGGAATTTGTGCGTGAAATCTGGCACGTTCGGCGTAGTATATCATAAGAAACTTTGAGGAAATAGAGAAAGTGTCACTTTTCACAAAAATGATGATATTAGTCATAATGGGTTTTATTAAGAAAAGACACAGCAGAACTGTGTCTTTTCTTTCAATCTCCTAGATAATCCCGCAATTCACGGCTGTAAACGGGATGTCGTAATTTCCGCAGGGCTTTCGCCTCGATCTGGCGAACACGCTCGCGGGTCACATTGAAATAGCGGCTCACCTCTTCAAGCGTATGTTCTCTTCCATCCTTTAGACCAAAGCGCAGTTCGAGCACATCCCGCTCGCGTTCAGAAAGCGCCGCAAGTGTGCGCTGGACCTGCTCACGAAGCATTTCGCGGGCGGCAGAATCCATCGGGGAGGGCGCGTCTTCATCTTCAATAAAATCACCCAGGGAACTGGAATCTTCATCCCCGACCGGGCCTTCGAGTGAAACAGGTTCCTCCGCCGAACGAAGCACGCGCTTTACTTTTTGTGAAGCTTCCTCCAAACGCTGCAATATATCCGGGCCGACGGGTGTATTTTCCGCATGGGCCTGCAGGATCATTTGCATATCAGAAGCGGAGAGGTATCCCACTTCCAGGGCAAGTTCGGCGTTGTTTGGGGTACGTCCCAGGGTCTGTGTCAAATGTCTTTGTGCGCGCAGGATGCGTGAGACGGATTCGAACAAATGCACAGGGATTCGAATGGTGCGCGCCTGTTCGGCAATGGAACGGTTAATGGACTGTCGGATCCACCAGGTGGCGTAGGTGCTGAATTTAAAACCGCGGCGCGGATCGAATTTCCCAACCGCGCGCAGCAATCCCATATTACCTTCCTGGATCAGGTCCAGCAGTGACATGCCGCGCCCAAGATAACGCTTGGCAACGCTCACCACCAAACGTAAATTCGCGCGGATGAGGGCTTGATTCCCATCCACTGCGCGGGCATGCGCCGCGTCCATTTCGGCCAACAGCTCTTCGTCCGAGGGCAGACTACGGTAGAGGATGCGCTGGGACGGAAATACGTTCTGGGCGCGGACATAAGTCAGCAGCCACTCGGCATATTTGAACGGGAGCAGGTATAGGTTAAGAAAGACACTATAAGCATGGCGGGCCAGGTTATCCCAAAGATGATCCACTCCCCAATGACCGTTATCCAAATAGGCGCGAAAGTAGGAAGGCGAATCAAATTCCCATCCCGCGTGAAGTGACTGGGACTCGGCGATCATCAAGGCGAGATTCGGAAGTTCATGGTCAAGCTGTTCGGTATCTTCGATCAAGCGATCCCAGGAAGTAAGCATTTCCAAAAGCAGGGAGTGATAGATCGAGGAGGCCAGGGAAACGCCTTTGCGCTGTTTCAACTTTCGCAGGGTGGTCAGGTGGCGATCGGCTTCACTGAGCGTGGCAAGCCGAAACTCACTATCAGAGCCGAGCAGTTTTACAAGGCCGATCTCGCGCAGATATAAACGCACAGGGTCTTCGGAAAGATCGCCAGCCAGTTCGCGCGAGTGCAATTTCAGAACGTCTTCAACATTTTCCTCGGGTTCCACGAGCAATGTGTCATCCAGCTCGACAAGCTCGCCTGGGATGCCATCCAGTGGAATAACATTTTCCTCATCGATCGTATCTAAAAAGAAACTCACCAGATGTTGGGACTGCCCCCCCTCTGATTTGGCATCAACAGCCTGCAAAGGCTCATTCTTTTTTTGCTTTGAGTTTTTCACGGGCTTTATTTTCGTTTTGATTTTGGCTTTTGCTTTTGCGGGCATGATTGGTTCCCTTTCCCTTTATGGCTGCAAAAAGATCTTATTTTTTGGAGTCACCCAAAGCATGGCTTGATCACGCCTGCCGCTTTAATGACATTTTTCTTTTGGCTTGATCCAGATTGTGAAGCAGTTTCGCCAACCTTAAATTCTGTTCTTGATACACCTTTATATTTGCGCCTCCCAGCTGTTGATCTTCATCCTGCAGGAAACGCAATTGAATATTATTCACCATCGCATTGGCGCGGCGCAGATCAATGAAACGCGCCAACAGATCTTCCAGAACCTTATCATCCACGACTTCAAGCTTTTCAGTCTGCGCCAGCAGTTCCTTTGAAAGATCGCTGATCGTTTCGGGCAGATGACTGGTGACGTATTGATGATGATCGTTCTCATCCTGCTCGACCGCCAGGCGCACAACACCGAACAACAACTGATGGTCAGTATACTCGAAGTCTTCGGCAGCCAGAGGGCTTAAACCAAATTCCTGAAAACTTTTATCAAGACGGTAGAGTAGATCGGGTTTGCGCAGTAAAACTCCCAGACAATACGATTCGATCCTAAAATTAGGATTGACCGCCATGATAGATCTATCTGGCTGCATCTTTTGGATCACAGTCCGCGGCTTGCGTCTCATGACCGGACCCTGAACCTGAGTGCTCATCAATGAACGTTCATCAACCCGTAACATGCGCGCCAATGCCTGGCGATAGGTATCGCGCTCCAAGGCATTGGGCAGATCTTCAATTAAAGGGATCACCTGAGCGGCAATTTGATTTTTTACTTTTGCGTCATTAAGGTTTTGACCGACCGCCAGTGAATCCATTACATGCGTCACGATGGGTTTAGCGTTCTCGATCAAGCGCTTCCACTCTTCCTTATCACGCGCCACAAGCTCATCAGGGTCAAGACCATCGGGCATGGAAGCGACACGCAAGTCAGCCTGCAAACGCGCTTCATTGCGGAGCAATCCGCGCGCATCGAAACCAAGTTCGCCCTCACGGTCCATTGCCGAACGGGCGGCATCCAATCCCCGCAGGACAGCCTTTTGCCCGGCAGTATCCGGGTCAAGCGCCAGCACGATGCGTCGTGATAGCTTCTTGAGCAAACGCAATTGATCTTCCGTCAACGCCGTGCCCATCGGCGAGACCACATTTTCATATCCCGCCTGATGCAGCGCGATGACATCGAGATAGCCTTCGACAATGACTGCTTGATCAGCAGCGCGGATCGGTTTACGGGCGCGGTCCAATCCGTAAAGGATTTTGCCTTTTGTAAAGATCGGCGTTTCAGGGGAATTCAGGAATTTTGGAATATCGGTCGGGTCAACAATCCGCGCGCCAAAGCCTGCCATCTTCCCCTGTTCATCCCGAATGGGTATCATGATGCGGTTGCGGAAGCGGTCAAAGGAACGGGTCACATGCTGCGAGTTACGCTCATCCTCCGCATCACGCACAGACAACATGCCCGCGTCGATCAGATCCTTTTCGCTGTATCCTTTGGGCAGGAAGTGTTTGAGCAGATTATCATATCCCAGCGGGGCGTATCCCAAACCAAAGGTTTCGATGGTCGCATCGGTTAATCCGCGCTTCTCACGCAGGTAAGTTAATATCTCGTTATTCTTAAACAGGAGGCTTCGATAATAAATGACCACATCTTCAAGCAGGATACGCAAATGTTCATGCGCTTCCTTGACTTCAGGCTTTTCCGCAGCAAAGGATTCAACTTTCACCCCCGCGCGGTCTGCCAATTTTTGCAGCGCATCCTTAAAATCCAGACCCTCGCGCTTCATCACGAACTTGAAAATATCCCCACCTTCGTTACATTGACCAAAACAGCGCCATGTCCCAGATTCCGGCCAGACCACAAACGCCGGCGTGTGCTTGTTATCGTGGAACGGACAGAATCCGGTATAGTTCCTGCCCGCATGGCGCAGCTTAACGCCCGCCTCAGACACAAGATCTACGATATCTATTTTGGATTTGACTTCATCAATGGTGGACATAGGGTGGTTGAATTATAGACGTATTCAGCGATTTGGCAAATTAAGAAATAATTCCACCCCCGGGACTTTAAGAATAAGAAAACGGGGCGGAGTTTCAATCCGTCCCGTTTAGATCAAGAATTACCAGTAAATGTATTTTTGCAATATCAAGGTTTAGTAATCTGATGTCGGATCAGAACCACAATCATGGCCTTCGCCTGAACCGAATTCATTCTGGAACTGATAGCGATCACGCCCGCCGGCTTTTCCAAAAGCTTGATCTTTCGCAGAAACAGAGGCGCTCATGCTTGCCCCTGGCTTTTGCAAAATAGTTTTTACTTTTGCCTGAACACTGGTGGAGGCAGCCATCGCAATGGCGCCAACGCTGATCAATACAGCAAAAACAATTCGAACGATCGATTTGGACATTTTGATTCTCCTTTTTATCTGGCTGCAACAGGTGTATGTCGAATACCTGCCACAATATGGAAAATACACCACAAAAATCTAAACTCGAACTACCCTAATTATAACCATTTTTGTCCGAATTATCAACTCAAAAAAGGTCAGCATTGTATCCGTCCTGCTGACCTTTTAGATTCAGTAATTATTGGTGACTATTCTTTGACTTGTATTTGAATGGAAGATACCAACTCATCGAGCAGAGTCAGATCGGGCATGAACGCTGATGCCTCAAGCGTATTCAAAGATTTGGCAAGCTGACGGTTGTGTGCAGAAATTCCCTCCTGCACATTCCCGCCGACCGGGAGGGTCGGGGTCGGAAAGAACAGGGCATCAGCCTGCACCGGCACCTGTAGATACACGGCAATTCTCCCGTCACTACTCATACCACGATAGACATACTTCAACGCCTCGCTCCCAACAAAATATGACATCTGTCCAAAGGCCTGCAAGGCCCGCTCGCCGCTGCCATTTTGAAATTCCAGTGTCTTTTCCTGCGCGCTGAAAACAATCGCTGCCCCGCCACCGTATCCGTCGGGCGGAAAGATGAATGTTCCAAACGCCTGCTCAAACTCGCTGACCGGGTACACCATCAGACACCAGGTCTGACAATACTCTTCTGCCGTCAATGCAAAACGGGTGTAATGCGCCACCTGCCCGGAGGGTGAAGCGATCTCTTCATCATAAGCAAGAAGCTGTGAACCCAGCCCAGGGTCAAGCACGAAGCGGATGCCGTTATATCCAATGCTCGGACCCGTCAGGTCATCCACATCCTGAAGAGTTTCCTGCGGGGTTGCAGGCAGTTCCGTTGCAATGGAATTTCCAAATGAACATGCAAGGCTGGCAAGGATCAATGGTAAAAGAAAATACTTCGTCAGATTGTGAGCGATGGTTTTCATATTACTACTCCAGCCTCAGGCATTCCACAACCTCCTGCCCGTTGATCTGATAGACCGCCGCCCCATCCCCTTCCCATTTCTCAATACCAACAACGATCTCCAAAACCCCATCCTGATTCAAGTCAATAAAATTGGTCGTGGAATATGTCTTCGGGAAAGTGACCTGCGCTTCCTGTGACCGATACACGTCCGCCACAACAGGCACAGTGACCGCATCATTCCCCGCGACCTTGCGCATCAGGACGATCGAATAATCCCCGGTTTTCGTTGTATGCTGTGATTCATCCAGATGAACCGCATTGATGAAAATCTCATCCACGCCATCCCCTTCGAGATCAACGCGGAAGATCGTGAGCAGTCCAGATTCGGGCGCGGATACTCCTTCCACTTTCAACCAATCCAGAACAACCTGCTGGTAAAACACATTTTCAGATGAAAGTTCCTCGGCATCACGCTGTAAAACAGGCCATCCTTTTGCAACCGCCACCATCCCGGCTTTATCCACCGTTACATCTGTTCCAATTGTGTACAGCTGATTGGGCAGCGAAAAATCGGGCGCAAAGCCGTGGACCTGAAGTCTCTCAGACAAGGTATACACATCATAGTCCCACTCCGCGGCAAACTGGTCTGTGACGGCATCCGGCGTGATCCAGTCACTGCCAAGCACCCCGCCGAGCAGGAGGAAAAAGGTATTTGCATCATATTTTTTCCCATACATGATCGGCGAAAAACCTGGCGGCATTGTTATTACAGGAGCAGGTGTAATTGAAGGCGGCAGGCTTGTTGGTATGCGAGTTGCAGTTACAGTTGGATCAAGTGTGGGAACATTTGTCTGCTCAGCCGATGAAGGGCTGGCACAAGCGACGAGCATTAAAATGCAAACCAGGAAAATTGTACGGATTTTATTCATGGCACCTTTTATTAAATAAAGACGGGAACAAGTGTTGACTTGTTCCCGGAAGTACTAAAATCCTTCGAGTTTGCCCAGGTCCGCCACCCCGTTCGCGAGCCCCGCTATCTTCTGCAGTAAGCCCAGCCTGTTCTCTTTTACTTTCGCATCCTCCGCCATGACCAGCACTTTATCGAAGAAGGCGGTGATGGATGGGATGAGTTTTGTGACGATCTCTAGAAATTCGTCGACGGTGGACGGTTGACCGTTGACTGTTTTTTGGAATGCCTGATAAAGGTCTTTCTCTTCCTTATCAACGAATCTACTCTCATCTACGGTCCACTGTCCATTGTCCACGGTCTGCGATCTCAGGATGCGGACACAGCGGGCAAAGCCGTCCAAAATGGATGACCAATCTTCGCGTCCCACCCAAGCGGACAGTTGCTTCACCGCGTGGACAGTTCCCGCAGGGTTATTTGATTGCGCCGCAAGCACGGCTTCGATGACATCGTGCTTGAATCCCATGTCGCCGAGGACTACTTTCAAGCGACCTGCGATGAATTCGAGAATTTGTTTCTGCGCATCGGCAGTGACTTCGAGCGGCTGAGTCTTCGCGGACTTTTGGACAGCGAGGGCGAGGTCAAAGTCCATGCCGTGTTCGATGAGCGGTTGAACGACGCCGATGGCGGCGCGGCGCAGACCGAAGGGATCTTTCGCGCCTGTGGGAGCGAGCCCCGCGCCGAAGAGACCGACGAGCGAGTCGATGCGGTCTGCGAGAGCAAGCGCCACACCGACCTTGCTTTGCGGCACGGTTTGATATTGTTCAGAAATTGCCAACGCCACTTCGGCAGATTCACCAGAGCGCAGCGCATATTCGCCGCCGATGATTCCTTGCAGGGAGGTCATTTCTGTGACCATCTGAGTCACAAGATCTGCTTTGGCGAGATAGACAGCGCGTCCGAGCGGCTTGATCTCGTCCACACCTTTGAAGCCGAGGATGGCGCCCACTTCCGCGCCGAGTTTCAAGATACGGTCGGATTTATCGAGCATGGAGCCAAGCTTGGTGTGGAAGGTCAACGCGGACAACTTGGGACGATATTCTTCGAGCTTGAGTTTGACATCTTCGCGGACGAAGAAGTTGGCATCGGCAAAGCGCGCGCCGAGCACATGTTCATTTCCTTCGCGGACGGTGTCGATGTGAATGTCGTCACCGTTGCGGATGGCAATAAAGTTCGGGAGCAGGGGCGCAGCATGCTGCGCCCGTCCCTTGCGGACCGGAAAATACCGTTGGTGTTTCTTCATTACAGAGATCAACACATCTCTTGGTAATGAAAGAAATTCTTCATTGAAGCCGCCCATGACAGCGGTGGGCATTTCGATCAGGTTGGTGACTTCATTGAGCAAGCCTTCTTCGATGATAGCTTCGCCGCCAAGCAAGGCTGCGGCTTGGTTAACCTGTTCGACGATGGAGTCTTTGCGTTCTTCTTTATCGAGCAGGATGCCTGCTTCACGGATGATCTCAAAATATTTATCGGCAGATGGGATGGTGATATCGGGTGAGCCGTAGGGGCGAAGTCCGCGGGAGATGTTGCCAGAGGCGACGCCAGCATATTCAAACGGGATGACCATGTCACCGAGCAGAGCAACGTACCAGCGGATGGGACGCGAGAAGGCAATGCCTGAGTCGTTCCATCGCATGGACTTTTCAAACTTGATGCTTTCGACCAATTTGGGCAACGCATCCACGAGGACTTCGGGGGTGGGGCGTCCCTTTTGTTTGACGACAGCCGCCACGTATTTTCCGCCGTCGATCTCGCGGGCTTCGAGCGTGGCAGGGTCAAGATTATTTTTCTTCGCAAAACCAAGCGCGGCTTGCGTGGGCTTGCCGTCTTTGTCGAAGGCTTTATCAGCGGGCGGACCTTTGACGAGGTCTTCGCGGTCTGGCTGATTCGGGGAGAGAGAGTCAATTGAAACAACGATCCGCCGAGGGGTAGTGAAGATGCGAATATTTCCGTAGTCGAGTCTAAGTTCACTTAACAAGGAAGGAATCCGTTGGCTGAGTTGTTCGTAGGCGGAGTCGACATCGTTGGCGGGTAATTCTTCAACTCCAATTTCAAGGATGAAGGATGAAGGATGAAGGATGAATTTGCAGGCGTCTAATGTTGAACGTGGGCCAGTTGATGTTGACTTTTCTTTGAGTAACGGATATTCGAAGTCCTTGCGCTGCTCCCCATAAGCTACCGCCACACCCTTCGCGAGTTCGCGAATGCGTCTAAAGAATGCTTGTCTTTCAGCAACAGAAATTGCGCCGCGGGTATCTAAAATATTGAAGCAGTGCGAGCATTTGAGGACGTAGTCGTGCGCGGGGACGATGAGACCTTGCGCGAGACAGGCGTCGGCTTCGGCGGAGAAGAGGTCGTACATGGCGCGGACGCGTTCGACGTCGGCGGTCTCGAAATAATATTTGGAGTGTTCGAACTCTTCCTGACGGCGGATCTCGCCGTAGGTGACGCCTGCGCCGTATTCCTCGTTCCAGATCGCTTTGGCGTTGTTGAGCGCGATGAGGATGCGTTCGAGCCCGTAGGTGATCTCAACCGAGACGGGGTCGAGCGCCACGCCGCCCATCTGCTGGAAGTAGGTGAACTGCGTGATCTCCTGCCCGTCGAGCCAGACCTCCCAGCCCAAGCCCCACGCGGAGATGGCGGGCTGTTCCCAGTTATCTTCCACGAAGCGGATGTCGTGCTGGCGCGGGTCGATACCGAGGGCTTTGAGCGACTCGAGGTAAAGTTCCTGCGGGTTGCCTGGGTCGGGCTTGAGGATGACTTGATACTGGGTGTGGAGTTGGAAGCGGTTGGGATTCTCACCGTAACGCCCGTCATCGGGGCGGACAGACGGCTCGACGTATGCCACGTTCCACGGCTCGGGTCCGAGCACGCGCAGGAAGGTGGCGGGGTTCATCGTCCCTGCGCCTACCTGGGTGTAGTAGGGCTGTGTGATCAGGCATCCGTGCGATGCCCAGAAGTCTTGAAGTTTGAGGATGATTTCTTGAAAGGAGGAGGGTTTCGTCATTTACGATTTCCGATTGTCGATTTGGGATTTACGATTGAGGTGCTAGGGGATTATAACTGATGAACGAATTACGCTTCACGCGACGGGGGAAGTTAATTCTTCTTCAAAAAGTTTTTGACTTATTTTAAGAAATAAACTAAGGTGTCGCAGTTATATTCACAGAACGAAATTCGTGTCCAAGAACACGAATAATAGCGTAACCAAAATCAGTTTTTACTGGCTGGCTTATCGCACCAACCTCTAAAGAAAAAGCAGCATCTTCAAATTCTTTAACCATTACACCTCTGCCAAACCATCCTAAGTCCCCGCCAATATCAGCAGTATTTGTATCAGTTGATACCTCTGCCGCAATTTTGTTCCAATCTTCACCTTTACCCAAGCGATCAAGCACCTGTACAGCTTCATCCTCAGTGTCTACCATTATAAGCTGTGCCCAAACCTGTTCAGTGACATTGGCTGTATTTGTTGGAGACATTAATGTCATCGTCGCTGTTGATAATGGAATATTCACATTAGAAACTGTTTTACACCCAAGCGAAGCTAAAAGAATAACTACAATTGAGAGTATTATTTTGCTCTTCATAAATACCTGGTTAGATTCACACATTTTTTTCATGATGGTTTAATTCAAGCTATCATATCTTGGTCAGGCGGGTGTAAAGTCCGCGCACGGGGTCACGGCCACGCGTGGGCGTGGCAGAGAAAGACTTTGAGGGGGCGTTGGGATTCAGGTGTCATATCCACGATGGGGTGATTATACGTCAATTGTAGGGGTCGTTCGCGAACGACCCCTACAACGGGCGAACACGATTTGGATTTTCATCATCGTCCGCCCATCGCAAAGGATTGGCTTCGATGTAACGGGAAATCCTATCCATTTCGGGTTCGCTGTGAATGATGTGTTCGTAATAATTTCGCTGCCAGACAACCTGACCTTCGGTATCGCGCAACAAATTGATCTGTTTGGTTGAGACCGTTTTGAATGCGCCGATCAATCCGCCCAATGGTTTAATCGGCGGCGTAGGGGCGGGTCGCGACCCGCCCCTACCACGATCATGAATCAACAAAATTCCATGGAAATGATTCGGCATTACAACCCATGCGCCCAATTCCACATATTCATATTGTGTTTCCAACCATTGCCATTTTTCAGAAACAATTTTCCCAAAATCGTTCAATTGCATATCCCCATCTACGGTTTCACCAAACAACATCTCGCGTTGCCACGTGGCAATGGTCACAAAATATGCGCCTGCCTGAGAGTAATCATATCCCTGCAAACGGATCGAACGGCGATGATGGATTTTGGGATCAAATTTCATTCGGCAATTATATTTCCAAAATTATTTGGACGGTGAATATGGTAAGCGCGGAAGGAAAAGCCAGTCCCGCAGCGGACTGGCTTTTGAATATATCAACATGATGGGATGTTTTACGGGGCATCCTTTGCGCAGCGAAAGCCGATATAGCCTGAATTGTCTCCCATATTGCTGGCAAAACGGTACCAGGTACTGACAATGTAACGGTCGGGATGATCCCACGAGCCGCCGCGTAAAACCCGATCCGTCTCGCGGTAGTAGCTGTGGTCTCCCTGGTTACCCGGATAGACTGTCAACGGGTCCGCCGTCCATTCCCAGCCATTACCCGCCATATCGTACATCCCATATGGGCTTTTGCCTTTTTCATAGATTCCAACCTCATGAGAACCGCCAGCGTCCGCTTGAAAATATGCCGGGTCATATTCCTCTCCCCATGGATAAGTACGCCCATCCGTCCCGCGCGCGGCTTTCTCCCATTCCGCTTCACCCGGCAGGCGTGCGCCGCGCCATTCGCAATAGGCTTTTGCCTGCTCCCAGTTCAGTCCTGACATTGGGAAGTTGGAATCTTTAAAGTAATCTTCAAAGTTGGGAACATTTAGGTGGTCACTACATACCCCGGCATCGACACACTCCATATAGCGTGCCCGAGTCACCTCATAGACATCCATATAGAAGTCCGGCAGGCTGACCCTATGAGCAGGCTGGGCATCACGAGCCATCTCGTCATCGCTGCCCATAATGAAATCCCCCGCGGGCACAAGGCGCATGGGTGCACCTTTCGCGTCGATAATTTCAGCAGCCAGTGGGGTTGAGATCCCTGTTGCCGTTTGGGCAGATGGTACGCTCTTCATTCCTACGGGTGTAAAAATTGTCATTAACGCAATTACAAAAATGACACCCAATAACAAAATGCCGCTCAATATAAAAATGAATAATCTAATGGATCGTTTGGTTTCACTCATATCACCATCCTCGGAATTAACGTCTTGAAATTATACAGTGCTTTGAATTGGGATATGGGGATCATTTTTTTATCCACTTCAACCTGGGCTCTTAGTGAACGAAAAAGTTTTGTGTAACCATCCGTAGAAAACAAATCCACACGATGCCAGCGGAGCAAGGCTTCAGGCACATCACATTCTTCCAACCGCACAGGGATAATGAAGACCTCGCCATCTGATAGCAATTTCGCCTTTTGCAGAGCGATCTTCAATTCCTCCTGACAATATCCGTGATGCCGAATAAACCTTCTGGACAAACACACAATGGCGATATCACTCATGAGAATTGACCTGCGGATCTCATATCTCCAATCCTGGCCGGGCAGCAACCTTTCTGAATCCAGCCATGGGCTTATCTCATCTTCTAAAAGACAGGAGTAAAGATCGTGGACAGCTTTCCTGTCACGATGGGTATGAATAAGAAATACCTTGAGCGCTCGTTTCAATATTTTCATTTATAAATCCTCAAACAGTGTGATCATCTAACGATAAGCCGCTTTCACAAAATAGCTCAAATGGACTTAAGGAACAATCCCCTCACGGGGGATTGTTGCAGTCAACCAATGGTTGACCCAAATATGGGCAGGAGACCGAATGAGAGTCCTACGCCTGCCGATCTTGCTCCCACCACTCTGCGAAATTCCAGTCCCGTAGCGCAAGGCGAAGTTCCCTGCTGCTGCGTAAATTGAACTTGTCAAATATATTTTGTAAATGGGTCTTCACAGTTTCCGGCGCTTTGACCAATATTTCAGCGATTTGATAATTCCTGTGGCCGAGGCAGATCAATGCAACGACCTGCTGTTCACGGTGGGATAAAGAATCCCACCGTTCCTCCAATTCGGTTATGTGCTGCAATTGGTTCCAGCCGGCTTTGGTAAAGTCAGTGATAACTTCTTCCTCTGAACGACCCTGCTGTTTAGCAACCTTTTTTACAAGCGTAATGATCTGCTCATCCTGTAAAAATATCCGCGATTCATCATCTCCCTTATTCTTTTCCAACAATGCTCGAAGACGGCGGGGTAGAAGAAACATGATAGGTATTGTTAGAACATTTGTTTAAAGCCAAATTCCCAGCGCATAGATTCGTAAAAGGATAGCGCCACTTCTAGTGCATAACAAAGCGGGGACCAGTATTCTCCTTGACCAGACTAGGCAAAAGGTCAGAAATGAAGCGGGAATCTCATTTTCCTATTGACAAACCGATTTTATTAGACTAATATCTAATTAGACATATGTCTAACATAGTCAAATGCCTAAGCTTGTCTTTATAAGTGAAAGGAGTTCGCCATGATCAACAATTTTATCGAGAAGCAAAGATCAACGGCTGATTCAGATCTGTCAGACCCTATGGATACTCACCCTGGAAATGTGCGTGAACTGTTCACGCATGAGACTGGGCAGATCCTCGAAACGATCGGAAAAATGTTCGTAAACATCCCGCCTTTCAACGACCACATTGACCGCAACACCGGCCAGATGTTGATTTCGATCGGCAAAAAATTAAAGAAGAAATAACAGGGATCTAATCAGGAAGCCATGACCAACGAAGCCAACTTCTCCCCCACCATCCAATGGGACTTCGGCACCGCTTACGAATTATTCATCAGCCTGCACGTCCTGCACAATCCGGATCAGTTTGGAATTCGCGCTTCGTGGGCGGCCGGTGTACGCTCGCGCATTCCCGCAGCGGAGCGAAAATTACTGGAGGATGTGTACTCGCTGACCGGCGTGCCGATGTCCTGGATCAGCAACCTGCCAATGCCCAAAGACGCCATTACCGCGCTTTGGGCATTGAAACAGATTCCCTCCTCACAGAGAATGATCAAACTTCAAGAAGTTGACAAGCCATGTGAAGATGATGGAACAGAAATGTCGGCAAAGCATAAACAGTTCAACGAAACACTGTTAAGGATCGCCGACAGCCGCAAATGGACTCTTCAAGATGCCGATTTTTTTATGAAGGTCTTTGGCAAAAAACCAGGCAGGTCATTAAAGAGAGACTCTCTGGAACGCGCTCTCGATTGGTGGAGCCGCCCCGATGAATTGGGGGACGGCTTTCTCTCCGCGTTGCAATCCTACTATCAGGCGTTTTTTGAAGAGGAAGAAAAACGGATAAGACCTGCCCTTCAGGCCGGTCTGGATCACGCAAAGGATCTTTCAACCCGCCTGTCAGTCCAGGAATTGTTCATGGAACTTTCACAAGGTGTTCAATTGGGAGAGGAATTCCACGCCTCCAGACTGGTGTTCGCCCCCGCCTTCTGGACGACGCCGCTGATTTTGTTCGAAAAACTGGATGCAGACACCCAGCTGATCGTGTTCGGTGCGCGGCCTGTGAATATGTCAGTCATCCCCGGCGAAACGGTCCCTGATGGTCTGGTGCGTTCTCTCAAAGCATTGGCAGACCCGACACGATTGAAGATCCTCTTCTATCTTTCACGCGAAAGCCTCACGCCCACAGAGCTTGCCCGCCGATTGCAATTGCGCCCGCCAACAGTGACTCACCATCTGAGCGAGTTACGCCTTGCAAGTCTCGTCGAACTTTCACTTGAACATGAAGAAAAACGATACGCGATCCGCAAGCAGGCGCTTGAAGGCGCATTCGAGAATCTGACGTCCTTTCTACAAAACGATCCAACCCGGGAATAACGATCAGGAATGAATAATCAAAGACCCAAAATGAACTTCAACCCATTGCATCTGGTCAATGAATATGGGATGCACATACGCGCCTTCAAACCGAACGCGCGCATGTATCTATTAAACGTCATCATCACCGGCGGCGTGATGGGCGTCTTTCGTTTGTTGTTCAATTTTTTTGTGCTCAGTCTCGGCTTCAATGAAGCCATGCTCGGCAACCTGATCACAACCAGCAGTTTCGTCGCTTTACTGGCCGCTCTTCCACTGGGCTACCTTGCAGACATGATCGGGCGCAAAGGTTCGTTGATCATTTCCGGCGGGCTGTTGAGCTTCTCGATTCTGGCAATGGCGATCTGGCCTTCGGAAGAAATGTTCTACGCCATGAACATTGTTTCCGGCCTCGCGCAAAGTTTGGCTGGCGTAACAATGTCACCATTTTTGATGGAGAACAGCGACGAAAAAGAACGCACCTATCTTTTCAGTTTCGGACAGGGCCTGCAGATGACCATGGCATCTGTCGGCAACTGGATCGGCGGATATCTCCCGACATGGATGGGTAACGCCCAAAATGTGACCGCCACCAGCAGCACGGCCTATGGCAATTCCATATTCATCATCGGCATTGGCGCGGCGATTGCGATCATCCCGCTGCTGTCGCTTACTTCACCAAAACTCGAGAAGAGTCAACGTGCGGTGTTCGCCCCATTTCAATACGCGGCAAAAAATCCCCTGCTGCTGACCAAGTTAATTCTGCCCATGCTTCTCACCTCACTCGGGGCAGGGTTGATCATGCCCTTCATGAACGTCTTCTTTCGCGTTGTTCATAATCAACCAGATACGGTCATCGGCACATTGTTCGCATGGGGATCACTGGCAATGGGCATCGGCCTGTTGATCGCGCCGCCGCTTGCCGAACGCACAGGCAAGATCCAACTGGTGGTGATTACGCAGGCGCTTTCGATCCCATTCTTGATCCTGCTTGGCTTCTCCCCCATCGTCTGGGTCGGCGCTGCGAGTTATTACATCCGCCTCTCATTAATGAATATGAGTTCACCCGTCTATCAAACTTTTATCATGGAACACGTTGAACCATCCGCACGCGCCACTGTCGCAAGCCTGACAAGCATGGCGTGGAATTTCGGCTGGGCATTCAGTCCCACCATCAGCGGCTGGCTGCAAGTGCGCTATGGATTTGGTCCGCCGTTCATTGGGACGATCATTCTATACACGATCTCGGTGGTTATGTATTGGGCATTCTTCTGGAAAGGGAACATCAGCGCAGTCACAACTCCAGCCGCGGCAGATTGATTAATGCTCAAGCCGCTGTCCTTGGCGGGCAGACGCACTTAAGGCTCGCAATGACAGAGATTTAAAATGCTCTTGTGGGAAAATTAGGGAATGGAAAAAGACATCCTGATCATCGGCGGCGGACCAAGCGGACTTTCCTCCGCATTACATTTGATAAAAATCGCCCCGCATCTGTCTCACCGAATCCTGATCCTGGAAAAGATGCATTATCCGCGCCCAAAACTGTGCGCAGGCGGGCTTGTCGCAGATGCAGAAATTATTTTACAGCGGCTCGGACTGGATGTCAGCGAAGTCCCGCATGTGGATGCATCCGCGGCGCATTTTGAATTTGAGGGCAGGGGCATCAAGATCAGCGTGCCAAAGAGTCACACCATCCGCGTGATCCGCCGTAACGAGTTCGACCACTGGCTGGCAAAGAAAACTCGTGAAGCAGGGATCGAAATTCGAGAAGGCGTTACTGTAAAAAATATTATCCCTGACAAAGATGGCGTAACCGTTGAGACCGACCAGGGAAATTTCCGCGCACAGATCGTTGTCGGCGCGGATGGGTCAAATGGGATTACAAGAAGAATTGTGTTGCCAAACACGCCAGTTTATACGGCGCGGGTGTTGGAAGTGATTGCTCCAGAACTACCCCATCATTACGACAAACGAGGCGATCTTGGGTATTAAGAACGGCCTTGCAACGACATGCACTCGAACAAGACCAGGCCTACTTTGATTTCTTTCCTGTGCCAGATAATATCGCGGGTTATGTATGGGACTTTCCTACGCAAATCAACGGCGAGCCAATGCGCTGTTGGGGAATCTATGATACGAACCTGCTTGCAGGCCAGGAACGTCCGCCGCTTAAGAAACCTTTAGCCGATGAAATGGCACGGCATGG
Organism: Candidatus Villigracilis saccharophilus; assembly: GCA_016709305.1. Classification (GTDB taxonomy): domain Bacteria; phylum Chloroflexota; class Anaerolineae; order Anaerolineales; family Villigracilaceae; genus Villigracilis; species Villigracilis saccharophilus. Next base: position 65,095 of record JADJNA010000023.1, on the reverse strand, counting down.
ATTCAACCTCGATGATCATGAGCTCAAGGGACATCCCATCCGCTGGTATGACCCGTTCAATCCTATTTCAGTTCCACGCGTATTGCTGGTTGGTGACGCCGTGGGAGCAGACCCGATCTTCGGTGAAGGCATCAGCATGGCGTTGGGATATGGCGCGATCGCGGCGCAGGAGATCAACACGTCGATTCGGCGCGCTGAATTTTCATTTAGCGGATACAAGCGTCGGCTCGTATGGAGCGGGCTGGGTCAAACATTACTCGCGCGCTGGGTCATTACGCAGATCATTTATCCGCTTAAGTGGCGCTGGTTCCAGATCCTATTATGGCGGTTCTTAAAACCGATCGTTATTCTTGTCGCATGGGTTTTTGTATTAAATTGGGGAAAACGGATCAGGACTTAACGCGCTTGATAAAGCCCGGCGTGTTCAACTCGCGTTCCAGCAAATAAGTGAAATATCCCTGCATCAAGATTTCCGCCTCCTTCTTGACTTCAGAACCCGGATTGGCGCGGGAGGCATCGCGATACGTGGAGCGCTGGAAGTGACGCAAATATTTCAGCGTTTCGATGGAAATTTTATTAATATTCAGCAGTCCCGCCCCGCAGCGCGGACAGATCACGCCGCCCGCGCTGAACGAGAAGAACTGATCTTCAGGCAGGATCTCGCGCCCGCAATTGGCGCACTCAAACAACTGCGGACGAAAGCCAACGTAATCCAACAATCTCATTTCATAGTAGCGGACCGCCACCCAGGCATCGGATTCTTTTTCGAGACGGTCGAGTGTTTCAACAAGCAGTTTGAACGTTGAAGGATGTCCGCCATCATCGTCATAAGTGAAACGATCCAACAACTCGATCACGTAGGAAGCGTAGCCCGTCTTCATCAAGTCTGCGCCAATGGCTAAAAAGGCATTGACAGTTTCAGCCTGCGTCACGATCAGCAGGTCACGTCCACGCGCGAGTTGTAAAGTCACATGGGTGAACGGCTGTAAATGTCCCGCCTTACGTGAAGTGATCTTGCGCGCACCTTTGGCAACGGCGCGCACCTTTCCCAGTTCGCGCGTATAGATGGTAAGCAGCTGGTCGGCTTCACCCCAATCTTTATGGCGAAGCACAACAGCAGAAACGCGGAAAGAGCGGGGTTCGGTCATGGGATGAAGTATACACGTACAAAAGCAGGCGGATGAACAAGCGGACAAAGATGTGTGCTTGTTTCCCTGCCTGCGTTTTTACCTGCTCTCACAGCAAATGTTTCGGCGTAAATGCCTCGGGCAATATTTCGGCTACCGTCATTTCCTTTTTCAATTCCCCATTTCCATCTGCGATCAAGACGATCGTGTCCAGCCCGAATTCAGCCATGACCTGCCTGCATCCACCGCAGGGAGAGCCGCCGTTGTTCGTGACAACCGCGATCACGTCAAATTCAGACTCGCCTTCAGAGACAGCTTTGAAGATCGCGACACGTTCAGCGCACATGGTTTGTGGATAGGCGGCATTCTCAACATTCACGCCTGTAAATAACCGTCCGCTCTTTGTTCGTATTGCCGCTCCAACTGGGTATTTGGAATATGGCACATAGGCGTGTTTGCGTGCCTGATTGGCAAGGTCGATCATGGACCGGCGTTCATCGTTCGTAAGTTTCATAAGATAGAATCCTCTGGTTTATTCTACTTCTTCACTTTTCTTTCCAATTTTTTGATCGGGCGCGCGGGCATACCCACCACCAGGGTATCCTCCGCCACGTTCTTTGTCACGATCGCGCCGGCGCCTGTGCGCGCGCCGTTCCCGATCTTAAGCGGCGCGACAAGCATGGTATCTGAGCCAATGAAAACATCCTCGCCGATCTCGGTGGCATGTTTTTTCTCGCCGTCATAATTACATGTGATCGTCCCCGCGCCGATGTTGGTATTCGAGCCGATCTGCGCGTTGCCGATATAGGAAAAATGTCCCATCTTCACGCCGTCGGCAAGATATGAATCTTTCACTTCGCCAAAGTTACCCATATGAACATGGGTACCTAAATGCGCGCCCTTTCTCAAGCGCGCGAAAGGTCCCATATCCACATCATCCTCCAGAACCGCGCTTTCCAATTCGGAAGCCAGCACCTTGCAGCGATTTCCGATCTTTGAATTGCGAACGATGGAATTCGGGCCGACCACATTGCATTCCCCGATCTCTGTCTTTCCATGAATGTATGTATTCGGCATGATGACCGTATCCACTCCGATCGTCACACCAATATCAATATAGACGGAGGCAGGATCAACCATCGTGACACCATTCAACATATGCTCGTGATTAATGCGCCTGCGCATCGCCGTTTCGCACTCCGAAAGATGTACGCGCGTATTCACCCCGATCGTCTCTTCAAGATCATCCATCACGGTGGCTTGAACGGTCAAGCCGTCTTTGGCAGCGAGCTCGACAGTATCGGTCAGATAATATTCACCTTTTTTCGAATTCTTTGGGATGCGGCTCAGCGCATCCCACAACCAGTCCGCATCGAAACAATACCCGCCCACGTTCAATTCCTTGACCTGTAACTGGTCCGCCGTGGCAACATATTCTTCCACGATGGACGACACAGTTCCATCATCATTGCGGATGACGCGGCCAAATCCGCGCGGATTGTCGGCGTGAACGGTCAGCATCGAGATTGGCCCCTTGTTATTCTTTTGTGTTTCAACCAGTTTTTGTAAAGTCGCACCGCGCAGCAAGGGCATATCACTGTAACAGACAACCACCAGGTCCGTTATACCTTTCAACAAAGCCTCGGCTTGCATGACGGCGTGTCCAGTCCCCAATTGCGGTTCCTGCAAAACCGCCCGCGCGGAATCTCCCAGGTATTTTATTACTTCATCCGCGCCGTGACCGACCACTACAACCGGTTTCTCGGTCGTGGATTGTTTGATCGATTCCAACGCATGCCAGATCATGGGCTTGCCTGCGACAGGATGCAAAACCTTCGGCAAGTACGATTTCATACGTGTGCCCTGTCCGGCCGCGAGCAGGATGGCTGTTACTCTCATGATATCACCTCAACCAAAACAGGATCTACACGGGCTGATCCGTATAAATCCTGTTTTGAAAAGAATTCCCGCTTGGACGGGTTTGTCAGGCTGGGGTACCTGGATTCGAACCAAGATCCACAGCTCCAAAGGCTGGTGTGCTGCCGTTGCACCATACCCCAGTGCGCGCAAAATTGTATCACAACTTTTTAATTTCCATCCGGAATAAGTCCGAGCTTGCGTGCCTCTTCCATTGACATGACATCAGAATTAACCGGTTTATTAACAAGTTTTTCAACAGCCTGATTCCAGAAATCGTCAGTATCGTCGGATGTCGTGTTTGCAGGTGCATTCTTCAGAAGCGCCTCCATTTCCGGCGAAGGAACGGCATCAACCGGCGATTCTTGCACTTGAACAGGAACGGGATCAGGCTCGGGCGCAGACAATGGGGCGGGTTTTACATCCACATGTGAAAGATGGAGTTCCCCAGTCACACCCATCGACTTAAGGGAACGCTCCATCTGCTTGCGCAGCGCCAGTAAAGCGCTGACGCTCTCGAGAATTCGTTCCGCAGTGGCAAGTTTATTGCCAGCCACCAGCAAGGCATACAGCGGAGTAACCGGGATAAAAAGCAGGTCGTGATCGCCGCCGGAAAAGACATGATACGAGTCGATCGTGTCCTGATGATTATGACGGGCAACTTTCAGGCTCGCCCCATGGATCGCCATCAGGGTGGAAATGAGCGAAACTTCCATGCTGCCATCATGCAATTTACCGGCGCGCACCTGGACGAGACCACGGTCATTGAGAAGGAAGACAGCCTCGGCCTTGATATCCTGCCTAAAATTGGCAAGCAGGTCTGAAAGTACGGCGTGACGCTCTTCTATTTTTTTATCTTTTCCTTCAGAGGGAAAGATCGTTTGCACAAGCCCAAGACTGCGTTCAACCGCATCCAAAAAATCGCTTAAGGGAATGGGCTTGTCAAATACTGCCGAGACCCCGGCATTAAGCATCTCTTCACGCACATTCCGATCGGCAACGCCGGTGATAAAGATGATCTGTACGTCCGGATGACGCACACGGATCTTGTGCATCAGGTCCATGCCGCTGAAGCCCGGCAGTTTGTAATCTGTGATCAATAAATCGATCTTATTGCGCGTGGATTCAAGCAAGGCTTCTTCGCCGGATGGGGCTTCATAGATTTTTATTTTCTTAAGCTTGAGCGTATCCAGTGCAGAATGGAGCAAACGTAAAATATCCCGATGATCGTCAACGATCAATATAGTACGATCCATAATAAACCTACTTTTTTAATTTATGATCGATCTGACAAGTATCGCCTTTTAGGAGAACAGCGGATCAATCCTTGCAGGCTTCGCCCATGTCAAAGGCTTCGATATTCCAGAGCGGATTGGCAGTCACGTCGAGATCAAAATGACAAAGGTCGGGACGGGCGGCGGCGATCCGCAGACGGTAATAAAGTGGAATGGCGGGAAGTTCGGTCGAGAAAAGCACCTGTGTTTGGCGGTATGATTCGACATAGGAGGCATCGCCCGGCAGCGTCAATTGGGCTGCGCGGCAGGCAGCATCAAACTCCTCATTCTTATAGGCGGTTAAGTTCGTGCCGACCCATGAATTGGAAGCTGTGGGAATCTCATTCGTAGTGAACCAGCCGCAGGGAGGTTCAATGCTATCAACTCCCATCGCATATTGAACAAGGTCAAAGCGGCGTCCAAAAAGAAGTCCCTGCGGTCCGGGGGAATACAGGTCGTTTTGCGATAAATATTGCACATTGAGTCCGATACCGCATTGGGCAAGCGATTTCGAAAGGATGTCCGCCACCTGTCTGCGCTGTGTGGCAGTCGTTGTGTAGTAATTTAATTGCAGGGGCGTGCCCGCAGTTACATTCTCCACATTGACGGCTGTGCGCGGCGTGGACGGGTCGCCGTCCACATCCCGCCAGCCGGCTTGTTCGAGCAGGGAGATGCCGGTTTCAGGTATAAAGGCTAGCGCATTTAAATTGGGGTCATAAACGGGATGTCCCGCTGGGATGTATGTTGATGGCACAGTTGTTAGACCATAGAGGGCATTTTTGACAACTCCCTCGCGATCAAGACAATAAGCAATGCCCTGGCGCGTATGCGCATCGCCAAAAATATCCTGCCTGTCTCCCTCACGCGCCGGGCTATATCCATCATCGTAAGATGCGGGGGTAATGCCGAGCCCAAGCCACTCGATGGTCATACCGGGCACAAAGAAAGCCTGAGCCTGTTCACCAGACTGCATTTCCTGTAACAGACCTGCGAAATTATCAAGCCGAATGGTTGGGTCGAGAATATCACAGCGTCCGGCAACCAGCTCGCTGAGAGCCATGTTCGGGTCTTCGATGAATCGATACGTAAGCGTGTCAAATTTGGGGTAGCCATCTGCGGCAAGGAAATAGTATGGATTCTTTACCAAGGTGATGTGGTCGCCATCAACCCATTCATCGACCATATAGGGACCCCATCCGATCGGTGAACGCGAGGCAATATCAATGTCAGGTAATTCCTGGGCTGAAAATTGGCTCCAGGCGTGCCTCGGCGCTGGCGCCCAAATATTCGTGAAATACGTGGGGTCAATGAAGCCAGGCTTGCCCCACCATTGGAGGGTCTGCGGGTCGGTGGCCTCATAGGTTTGTGTACGTTCAACCAAAACTGACTTTACAGCCGCATCAGGACCTGTCGCGAGCGTGAATGCAAAAACAGAATCGTCCGCAGTCAGAGGTGTGCCATCGGCCCAGGTCAGGTCTGGGCGCAAAGTAAACTTCACGACCATTTGATCCATTTCAAGCGGAGTGGTGCCGTCATAGGTAATGACGCAATCATCGGCGCGGCATCCAGAAGGACGGACACGGACACCTGTGTTCAAGAAGACCAGATTACCGTCCGCATCCACCACCTCCGTTCCAACCTGCACTGGTGTGCTTACGATCTCAGCGTCGCCATTTTCAAGGGAGGGTATCCGCGTAATGATCACAGGCTGATAATCATATCCAATGGTATCGACTGGACCGTCATTGATGGCAGCCAGGACACTGCGCGCTGCCGCATTCAGGTCCCCTAATGGATAAAGGGAATTGGGTTCCTGTCCCAAACAGATCGAAAGAGAGCGCGGCTCGGGAGTAACCGTCGGCGATGGAAGGGGTGTCACAACCTCGGCAGTGGGAGTTTCAGTCGGTACCGCCAGTTGAGAAATTCCACATGCAGAAATGACAATAAAAAGTAAGAGCACAAGGGGAAGTGTTTTTTTCATGATCGCCTGCCAATACAAAGTCGCGCGTGAGAATATTTAAGGATACGAATCATAGCAGCCGCAATTATAACAACGATAAACGATTAACGTTGAGCAAATGATTTCAAATCAGGTACAACAAAAAAGAACCATTTTTCAATGATTCTTTTTTTCTATTAATATGTCTTAACATCTGTACTATTTGCTTATTGGAAGCACGCCCAAACCTGGACCTTCAGGCAGGAACAAATTTGCGCCGTCATAACGAATCCCACTAAATGGATCATTGCCGATCAACAAAGGTCCGTCCAGATCCAGATGATCGCAAAGCGGGGCAAGATGCGCTGCAGCGGTCACTCCCACGGAACTCTCGATCATGCAGGAAAGCATGATTTTCATACCATTCGCGCGGGCAGTATGAATTGTTCGCAGCGCTTCACGCAAGCCGCCAGTTTTCATTAATTTAACAACCACCCCATCCACAGCGCCTGCGTAAGCCGCAACATCATGGGATGTCTTCACGCTTTCGTCTACAAAAATGGGAGTAGGCACACCGCGCGCGCGCAACTGACCACGCAGCCACAAATAAGATTCCACATCACCGGCTGGCAGGGGCTGCTCGATCAATTCAAGATGATATTGCGACAGGCGCGTGATCAACTCCAAAGCCTGCTCAGGCGTCCAGGCGGCATTGGCATCCACGCGCAAACGCGCATTCGTTGCTTGACGGATAGCCGCCACTGTTGCTTCAGCATCATCCGGGCCTAGCTTGACCTTGATGACAGGGTAGTTCGATTCTTTTACACGCTGAGCCATCACCTCAGGAGTGTCAATACCGATCGTAAATGATGTTTGATGCAACGGCGCGGGTTTCAACCCGAACAAACGATACAGCGGCTGACCGAGCATCTTTCCCCACAGATCATGCAAGGCAATATCAACAGCCGCCTGCGCGGCGTGGGGGCCGGGTGGAAGCGAGTTCAATACTTCTTCCAGCAAAAAGGGATCTTCGCCCAATGGCGGAAGTGCGTTGATATACGCGGACAAACTCTCCTGAGTATCACCATAATAAAACACTGCCGCCGCCTCCCCATACCCAACCAAGCCATTGTGTTCGATCACGACGAGCACATTATGGCGCTGGTCACTTGCGCCATGCGATACGCGAAATGTTGTCTTCAAATTCAGCGTCATCGGTTGAACTGAAAGTTTCATCGAAACCTCCTTGCGCCACGGTAATTCTCATGCAGCCACTTGCGGTATATCTTGCTCGCCAGGTCAAACGAGTTGTAAGAAGTTCCCCAATCCGCTCCGTTGGAATGAAGGAACAGGTCACCGCCAAGCGAAACCGCCACATGACTGATGTGAACTGAGTCATCGTCCTCATTCTTTTCCCCAAAGTAAAGCAGATCTCCAGGCGCAGGCGTGCCTTCCACCGCTTCGCCCGCGAGATATTGTTGATCCGCGTCGCGTGGAATGGTTACACCCATAAATGAATAGAACGTACCAGCCAAACCGGAACAATCAAAACCATAAGGAGTGCGCCCGCCCCATAGGTATGGCACGCCGCAGAAGCGCTGGATCAGATCCAATGTTCGCTTGATCCCATCTTCATTTTTCGTGGGACGACTTTCAAGCGGAGTCAAATCCTGACTGCGGACTTTCCATATCCGTCCATCCGGCAATTGGAGGAACGAAACCGCCTCTTTTTCATCCACCCGATATGCCAACGTGGCGAAGGGAATTCTCTGTACCAGGACATCCTCGTCGTTCCGCGCTTCTGCCAGGACAGCGGATACGATCACATTGCACTGACTTTGAAAATTGCGGACATGACTCCCGGCGCAAATATGCAGTGATGCAGAATGAACCCATCCTGAATATCCATCATGCTCCAGGCGGACCAAGCTCCAATCCCCATTTGTTTCGATCACTCGCGCAGACTCCCCCATCCGTGCCTGGCTGACCCGTTCGGCAAGGATCGACGGCTTGCGGCGGACATCCTCTAGCGGACGATTGATCAGCGCCCATGGTGTTTCTTTTGTAATCAACACTTTCAATTTATTCTCAACCGGAGGAACATCCAGAACCTTCAAAACCTCTGCCTGCATTTCCTCATTCAAAACCGTACCGATCAATACACCATCGGCATTTAATCGCGGATCAAAAATGCCTTTGCGACTGTCCTGATGACCTTCCAGACGATAGCGATACAACTTCTCGCTCGCATCTGTTCCCCGCCGCGCAATAAAATCACGCACACGTTCAAGCCACTCCGTCATGATCTCATCGTGGACAGTATGTGCAATTCCCTTGGGAATCCATGCCTCAGCCGCAGGAATATAACGCGCGATGAATTGACCATGTTTATACGGCGCATTGACCCTGTCCACTTCACCTTGGATCATCAAAGTAGGACGGTTCACCCTGGCAAGATCTGCGGCTGTATAGTTCGGTTCGCTGATAATCTCCTTCACGGTCATTAAAACAAGATCGCGCCAGTAATTCTCGCCAAGCGGCGCATGAAGATTAATAAGCTCTTCGTACCAGAGCGAGCGTTCCCGTTGAATGAAGTCCGGGTCAAAAATGGGCGGTTCTTTTTCGACCAGGTCTGGACTCACCCACGCATTGGCGGCCTGTGGTATGCAGGTTTGGATCACATCTGGATGTTCAACGAGCGTGACCAATGCGATATTGCCGCCATTGCTGTGTCCGATGACATGCGCGCGTTCAAACCCAAGCGCACGGATCGTACCAGCCACATCTGAAGCGAGTTCCCTGAAGGAATAGGTCATATTCGGGTTGGTGGACTGACCATGCCCGCGACAGTCCGGCACGATCACATAAAAATCCTCCGCGAGCAGGGGGGCGACCTTGTTCCAATTGGAATGCCCTGTTCCAGTTGCCCCATGAATAAGATAAATGGGAGCCTGACCTGGTCGTTTTCTTCCATACGTTTGATAATATATTTCCGCGCCGTTTACAGTTACAAAAGCCATGGATACCTCATATTTTTACAGAAACCACCAAACAAAATATGTTCAATTTGCAATACCAGCCCGACTTCAGTTTCTTGATCCAAAACCTTCCGCGGGGGCAACAGGGAAGCGTTTAATAAAAGAAGGATTCAGGTTTTGTGACCCGAATCCTTTATATTTTCTTAATCCATGTTTTATTGTGTGCCGCGCATACGCGGGTCAAGCGCATCGCGCAAACCATCCCCAAGGAAGGTGAACGCCAGCACGACCAGAGCCACGCAAATGGCGGGCGTAAGCAGCAGGTAGGGTTGTGTATTAATGGCGGATTGCCCGTCAAGCATTAACGTACCCCAACTGGTAATAAAGAAACTGGAACTGTCTGTCGCAGGCCGCAACCCAACACCCAAATAACCAAGAATGGCTTCGGTAATGATCAAGCCGGGGATCTGGAACGCAGCGCTCACGATCAAGGGTCCAAGGCTGTTCGGCAGGATGTGGCTGGACATGATGCGGAAGTCGGTTGCGCCAATACAGCGCGCAGCTTCGACAAATTCCTTTTGTTTGAGCGAGAGAACCTGACCCCGTACCAGACGGGCAACGCCCACCCAATTGACAATAGCCAGCGCGGCAAATAACAGCACCAAGCCATTCATTAACTGTCCGATAAAGGTATCACGCAACGCCACCATAACAATGATGAAGAACAACAGGTCCGGGAAGGCGTAGACCACATCGGTCAGACGCATCAGGATATTATCCGCTCTCCCGCCAAGGTAGCCAGCGGTCATCCCGATCGTTGTTCCCAACAAAAGGATAATGGCTGTAGGCAAAAACCCAACCGCCATGGAGACACGCGAACCATAGATAACACGGCTCAAAACATCGCGTCCCAGCGAGTCGGTGCCAAGCAGAAATTCCGCTTCAGATTTGATCTTGGTCTGTCCCGCATCGAAGGGCGGAGGTAAAAACTTCTTGCCACTATGTAACTTCAGAGGATCCATGGGCGAAATGACGGAAGCAAACGCCGCCAGGAAAAGGAAGAAACCAATAATGAACATACCCACAACAGAAGCTTTATTGCGGATCAAGCGCGACCAGGCTTCCTGTCCCAGGCTTCTGCTTGGAGTTGTAATGGCATTCAGGCTGGCGATATTATGTGTTTCGGGTTGAGAGGCAACGGTCATTTTTTATTCCTCCAGTCTGATGCGTGGATCAACAAAAACGTAGATGAAATCCACGCTTAAATTGGCAACCGCTACAAGTAAAGCGTAAACAACGGTAGTTCCCATGATCATGGAATAATCACGCTGGCCGATGGCCTGCACGTAGGCGCGCCCCATTCCCGGGAAGCTGAACATGGTTTCGATAATAAAGGAACCGGTCACCAGGCCCGCCAGCGCAGGTCCGAGGATGGTGATCACGGGGATCAAGGCATTCCTGAACATATGCGCCATCACAACCACGCGTTCTGCCAGGCCCTTGGCGCGGGCAGTACGCACATAATCCTGACGCATTACTTCCAGCATGGAAGAACGGGTCAGGCGGGCGGTGAAGGCCATGGTCCCAAATCCCAAGACCGACATGGGCATGAACCAGTATTTAACCTGGGTCCAGTCGTCAACTAAAATATTAACCCAGTGCAGTTTTGATGCAAAAATAATAATGAAAAAATGGCAAGGACAAAACTTGGAACCGAGATGCCGCTGGTGGCTATTAACAATGCGACATAATCCACGATGGTGTTTTGTTTTAGCGCGGCAATAATTCCGAGGGGAATTCCAATTAACATCGCCATGGAAAGCGCCATTACACCAAGCCGCACCGAGTATCCAAAACGGCTTTGCCAGAAGGTCTTGCCTTCCGGCGCGCCGAAAAGAATATCCTGCACCGAGCGCCCGCGCTGGCGATACGAAGGTCCCAGATTCCCGCAAATAACTCCACAAACATATTTACCGGTCTGGCTGTTGGTATCGCCAATGACATAGGCCATGAATTGGCGCCACATCGGCTTATCTAACCCATAATATGCAGACAGCGATTTTGCTGTGGCGGCATCGACCTGGCGGCGTTCATCACTGGTATCCCAGGGACCACCAGGGGCACTGTGCATGATAATAAAAGTTACCAAAGAAACGGTAAGTAGTACTGGAACGAGCCAAAACAATCGTCGGATCAGATAAGTAACCATGGCATCTCTCTTGAAAAATACAGCCTGTCAAATGAATATTTAGGGGCAAAAATTTTACAAGTTTTGGGCAGGGGAACTTTCGTTCCCCTGCCCAAATTTACTTCAAAATCAAACCAAAGGTTTTTTAAACCTTACGGCATCATTGTGTCAATCGTGATGGTCCACGGAGTGACATCACCAGGATAGGTTCCATCCTGAGGAGTGGTATTGAAACCCGTCACCCACGGCTTGACAAGATAGTGGTTGAGGGAGTTGTAACCGAAAGCGGCCGGGATGTCAGCGAGGAGGATCTGCTGAGCCTGGGCGTAATATTCCATACGCGCGGTCGGGTCGGTTTCGACATCGCCCTTGTTGACGAGTTCATCGAAGGCAGGATTGTTGTAACCAAAGCGGTTGGCGAAAGTTGTGTCAGAGCGCCAGTACACGCTCAACCAGTTCTGTGGATCCGGGTAGTCAGCGCACCAACCGCCACGGGAGAAGAGCGGATAGGTATCGGGATCCTTCTGAAGAGCGGTGAAGGTGGTGGGTTCAACGGGGTCGAGCGCAAGGTCAACACCAAGGTTTTCCTTGTAGTTGGCAGCGAGCCATTCATGGCGGGCCTGATTGCGGGCGCTGGCAGCATAGGTCATCTTGAGACCCATGGCATTCAGCTTCTCAGCGGAGTTGAAGGGTTCAGATGCGGCGGCAAGAGCAGCCTTGGCAGCTTCCACGTCAAATTTGAGCGGGGATGCGGCGTCGTAGCCAGGATAACCAGGGGGAATCCAACTCCAGGTGGCGGAACCGAGGCCGCCATCGACATCGGTAACCCAACCTTCGGCATTGTAAGCATAGGCAAAGGCTTCGCGAACCTTCGGATCAGCCAAGGGATTCGGCTGGCCATTCCAGGTCGGGTGAAGGCTGAACTGGATCTTGGTGGTGCAGGAACCAGCGTATTTGACATGCTGGGCGGTCAGATCGGCATCAGCATCGATGACTGGAAGATCTTCTGCAGCAGACGCAACGACATCGAATTCACCGTTCTTATAGGCTTCAAAAGCCACGGCGGAGTCGGTGATGTAGCTGAATTCAAGTGTGTAGGTGGGGATGCCAGCGCCAACATAGTTGGCATTGGGGACGAATACGGACTTCACGAAAGGCTCAACGCTCTGCCAGACGAAGGGGCCGTTGCCGACCTGGTACTTGGAGCTGGTCCACCAGATGTCTCCACCTTCGGCGATGTTCTCTTCCTTGGCAGGATAACCAACCCAGATACCAGCGATGGTCGCGAAGTAAGGAGCGGGTTTCGAGAAGTTCATGGTCAGGGTATTGCACTCAGCATCTTCATAGTCAACGCATGCAGCGCCGTCGGCATGAGAGGCTTTGACACCCAAGGCAGCCTTGAAGACTTCGGGGTCGTAATCAGCAGCGGTGGTATCAGCAGCGCGCCATTCAGGGGCGCCGACGATTTCGTCTGTGATGGAGGCATATTCGCCAGCGGTGGCGGGGTCAATATTGCGCTGGAAGGCGAACTCAAAGCGCTTGGCATTGAGTACGGAGCCATCGCTGTAGAGCAGGCCGGGCTTCAATACGAAGACCAACTCGGTCGCATCATCGTTGAACGTAAAGGATTCAGCGGCGCCGGGGATGGTTTCGAGTTTTTCATTCAATGTGGTCAAGCCCATATAGACCTTGTTCAGGTGGGCGATTTCATTGACGAAAGATGACTTCTGCGGGTCAATAATGTCGGGGTATGTACCGGTGTTGACGCGCAGTACGTTCTCACGGACAGCTCCAGGAGCGGGTGCTTCTGTTGCAGCAGCGGGGGCTTCGGTCGCGGCGGGTTGTTCAGCGCCGGTGGCGGGTGCCTCTGTCGCAGCGGGAGCGCCGCCACCACAAGCCGCAAGAGCCATGCTCAAAACGACCACGAGGCTCAATAAAGCAAAAATTTTACGCATATTTCTTCTCCTCATATAGTTGAAAAAAGGTTTGTTTACGAACAGACAGTTGGAAGAACAAAGTACTTATCTACTTGCAGCGACCACCTCCTTTTAAGTTTAGATTTTAATGATCGTTTACTTGACCAAATGGCAGGCCACAAAATGACCTGGGGTTACCTCACGAAACTCCGGCCGCGACTCGGCGCAAAGTTTCTCAGCGATCGGACAGCGCGTGCGGAAGCGGCAGCCGGAGGGCGGGTTTGCCGGAGAAGGCACATCGCCTTCCAGGATCATCCGTTTACGACTCGATTCTGCGATCGGGTCAGGAATTGGGACTGCTGAAAGCAACGCTTTGGTGTAGGGATGCAGCGGTGATTCATACAACCCAGCGCGGTCAGCCAATTCAACCATCACGCCCAGGTACATCACTGCCACACGCGTGCTGATATGACGCACCATGGAAAGGTCATGCGCAATGAACAAATAGGTCAGGTTGAATTGTTCCTGTAATTCTTCCAGCAAATTAACGACCTGGGCTTGAATGGATACATCCAACGCAGAAATCGGTTCGTCGCAGACAATAAAGGATGGTTGCAGGGAAAGCGCGCGCGCCACGCCGATACGCTGGCGCTGGCCGCCTGAAAACTCATGCGGATAACGGGAGGAGAAAGCCGGGTTGAGCTTAACCAGTTCCAACAGCTGCTTAACGCGATCTTCCACTTCCTTGCCGGAAGCCAGATTATGAACAATGAGCGGTTCGCCAATAATGGCTCCGACAGTCATACGTGGATTTAAGCTGGCATATGGATCCTGAAAGATCATCTGCATCTTGCGGCGTGTACGGCGTAATTCTTCACCCTTAAGGTGAACCAGATCAACGCCGTCAAAATCCACTTTACCAGAAGTCGGGCGGTACAACTGAAGAATGGCGCGCCCGGTCGTGGATTTGCCGCAGCCGGATTCGCCTACAAGCCCCAGTGTCTCACCGCGCTTGATATCAAAAGAAATATCGTCAACAGCGCGCACTGCACCGACCTGTTTTTGAAACAGGCCCCGATAGATCGGAAAGTGCTTTACAAGATTGTCAACGCGAAGCATAGTATCTTTTTTATTTGCAGTAGCCATTAGCGGTTTCTCCCCGTTTTCGTATCTACCCAGCAAGCCACACGATGTTCAGGGCCGACAGTTTCCAGGACCGGATTCTCTTTCCAACAGCGCTCCATGGCCCATTTGCAGCGCGGCGCGAATGGACAGAATGTCGGTTTTTGATAAAGGGTGGGGGGCAGACCTTCAATGGAATATAATTTTTTATGCTGATCTTGATCCACCCGCGGCAGGCTTTGTATCAAACCAAGCGTATAGGGATGGGTGGGGCTGGCAAACAATTCATTGACAGACGCTTCTTCAATAATATAACCACCATACATGACCATCACACGCTTGGCCAGACCGGCAACGACACCCAGATCGTGTGTGATCCAGATAATTGTCATACCCAGCTCATCACGCAAGCGTTTCACCAGGTCCATGATCTGGGCCTGAATGGTCACATCCAGGGCAGTGGTTGGCTCATCTGCGATCAATATCTGCGGGCTGCAGGACAGCGCCATGGCAATCATCACACGCTGGCGCATACCGCCGGAAAATTGATGGGGATAATCATTTAAACGTTCTTTGGGATTGGGAATACCCACCATTCCCAATAATTCAGCCGCACGGTCACGGGCTTGCGATCTTGTCATTCCAAGATGCAGCATGAGCGGCTCTTCCAATTGGAAACCGACAGTCAACACAGGGTTGAGCGAGGTCATCGGGTCTTGAAACACCATGCTGATCTGCGCACCACGCACATGGCGCATATCATCTTTGGACATCTTTAGCAGGTCCTGACCGACAAAGAACGCTTCCCCTGCAACGACTTTTCCCGGAGGTGATGGGATCAATCCCATCACAGAAAGCATGGTCACACTCTTACCGCAACCGCTCTCACCTACCACCCCCAAAGTTTCACCTTCCTTCAAGCCGAAGGAGACACCATTTACTGCATGAACAATCCCATCCGGAGTCTTGAAATGAGTTTCAAGGCCTTTAATATCTAACAAAAGATCAGGCATGCGCGAGGTCCTTTTCTACATTGGGATAATAACTGGACGAACTGCCAACAAAGCACGCCGAATTATACATCAAACGACCATAAGTTGTACTTCCGAAAGCTATTTTCTAATATGTCAAGGTGTTATATTTTCAACCTCCAAAATGCCTTAAGACAAAAATAAAACCGCCTTTCAGCGGTTTTATTTTTGTCTTATATTTTAAAATTTTATTCCACAAGCCAGCAAGCAACCCAATGTCCGGGCCTCGCCTCTTTGAATTCAGGTTCATCCTGTGAACACTTGGCGACCGCGATCGGGCAGCGTGTGTGGAAGCGGCAGCCCTTGGGCGGATTCAACGGGCTGGGCACATCGCCTTTGAGGATCGTGCGGTCACGCTTGACTTCTGGATGCGGCACTGGAATCGCAGAAAGCAAAGCCTTTGTATAAGGATGCAAAGGTTCGCGGTAAAGGGAATCGCGGCCGGTAAGTTCCACCATCTTGCCGAGGTACATCACCGCCACACGGTCGGAGATATGCTCGACCACGCTAAGATTGTGCGCGATGAAAAGATAGGTGAGGCCGAATTCTTTTTGCAGGTCCTTAAGAATATTCAAGACCTGAGACTGAATGGAAACATCCAGCGCGGAGACCGGTTCATCGCAAACAATGAACTTTGGCTGTAACGCCAAAGCGCGCGCAATACCGATGCGCTGGCGCTGACCGCCGGAAAATTCATGCGGATAACGGCGGGCGTGATATTCCTCAAGCCCGACTTTCTTTAACATATTAATGGCAACATCCCAGCGTTCCTTGGGATGCCCGATCTTGTGGATCTGCAATCCTTCCATCACCGCTTCACCGATCGGCATACGCGGATTAAGCGATGCATACGGATCCTGAAAGATGATCTGCATATCGCGGCGTAAGGCTTTTAGTGATCTGGGGCGCATCTTGATAATATCTTCACCATTAAAGGAGACTTCGCCGGAAGTGGGTTCGATCAAACGCAAAATGGAACGGCCAACTGTGGTCTTTCCACAGCCTGACTCACCCACCATGCCCAAGGTCTCGCCGGCTTTCACCGCAAAGCTTACCTTGTCCACAGCCTGTACCCAGGCTGTCGTGCGCTGAAAAACACCGGAACGAACCGGGAAATATTTTGTTAGATTCTTTACAACCAACAGGTCGGTCTTCTCTTGAGTTTGCATTTTTGTATTCATAGCCACATCATCCCTTTAGGATTTACTGCCAATTTTTATCGGAGCAACATGCTGATCAGAATCCTGGTAGAGCCAACAGCGTACTTTATGCTCAGTGGAAACTTCGTTTAGCTCAGGACGCTTATCAGAACAAATTGCCAGGTTATGCTCCACACGCGCCATACAGCGCGGCGCAAAGCGGCAGCCCGTAGGAAGATTGACCAGATTTGGAACCGATCCCGGGATAACATCCAATCGATCTCGCACCTCGCCCAAAACTGGGATGGAGCCGATCAAACCCTTGGTGTAGGGATGGAGCGGCGCATCAAACAATGTCGCCACTGATGATTGTTCAACGATCTCACCCGCATACATCACAGCCACACGATCCGCCATTTCTGCGATCACGCCCAGATCATGGGTGATCAGGATCATGGCAGAGCCCAGCTGGGTGCGCATGTCTCGCATCAGATCCAGGATCTGAGCCTGAATTGTGACATCCAGCGCTGTGGTCGGTTCATCCGCGATGAGCAGATCGGGCACACAAGCCAGCGCCATCGCGATCATGACACGCTGAGCCATCCCGCCGGATAATTCATGCGGGAAGGATTGGGCGCGGCTTTCAGGCTCGGGAATGCCCACCAGTTTGAGCAGTTCCACGGCGCGCTTTTGACCCGCTTCCTTGCCGAAATCCTGATGGATATTCAACACCTCAGAGATCTGGTCACCGGCGCGGAATACAGGGTTTAGGGCGGACTGCGGCTGTTGGAAGATCATGGAAACGCGGTTGCCGCGTATTTTCATCATCTCCTCTTCAGTAGCCTTCACAAGATCCTTGCCTTCAAACAATATCTCGCCTGCCTCGATCTTGCCGGGCTGGCTGATCAGACGCATGATGGATAGTGAAGTTACGCTTTTGCCGCAACCTGACTCACCCACGATGCCCAAGACCTCGCCGGAATTGACATAGAAATCCACACCATCCACGGCATGCACAACGCCGTCTTCAGTATAGAAGTAAGTCTTAAGATTACGTACTTCAAGCAAAGGGGTTTGATTATTTGTTGCCACAAGTAACTCCCATATTTGAGATTTTTTTCATAACGCTATAACTTCAAGCGCGGGTCAAGCGCATCGCGCAGACCATCACCAATGTAATTGAAAGCAAGTGAACAGATAAAAATGGGCAGGCCCGGTACGAGCGGAAGCCAGGGCTTATCAAACATGTACGTTTGCGTTGCAGACAGCATATTGCCCCAGGTAGGGATGGGATCTTGAATACCAAAACCTAAAAAGGCGAGCGCCGCTTCTGCGACCACGAAACCCGCCAATCCGAGCGAAGCGTCCACGATGATCGGTGCCATGGCATTCGGGATCATGTGCTTGAAGATGATCCATACATCCGTTGCGCCCAGAGAACGGGAGGCTTCGACAAAGGTTTGCTCGCGCAGGGAAAGCACCGTCCCGCGCATCAATTGCGCAGACGAAAGCCAGCCGAAACCCG
The DNA here is from genome assembly GCA_016709305.1 of Candidatus Villigracilis saccharophilus. GTDB lineage: Bacteria > Chloroflexota > Anaerolineae > Anaerolineales > Villigracilaceae > Villigracilis > Villigracilis saccharophilus. The sequence goes on along the minus strand of JADJNA010000023.1, from coordinate 46,939 downwards.
CCAGAACCATCACGATCAAGACCGCGCTGCGCGCATCCTTCGGGCTCAGCAGCATGATATTCCCCACCACCTGCAGCACCCCCTCTGGAATGGGAATCAGATCTTCATTCCGCAAAAGCATGGAGGAAATGATCAACAGCAACGGTAGGGTGGGAATGGTCAACATGAATTCCACAAAGCGCATCAAGACCGAATCGACCCAGCCACCATAGAAACCTGACACCGCGCCAACGATCACACCAACGAGTTTCGGAAATAAAGACCCACAATAAGGCTACAGAAAGGGAGAGGCGTCCCGCATACAACAACCTTAAAAAGTAATCACGGCCAATATTATCTGTGCCGAAATAATGGACACGGCCGGTAGGCTCGTCAACATATCCAAAAGGCCGGAAATAATCATTGACATTTAATTCATCAACTTTAAAGGATGTAATATAAGGAGCCAGAATTGTCAGGGTAAAGATCACGGCCATGACAGCCAAGGACACCATCGCCAGGCGGTGTTTCATAAAACGCATCGATACCACCTGAAACGGACTGCGTTCCTCGATGGTAACGGCTTCGGCTTTAAGATTATCCATATGAGCGGGTACGGTCATTGATATTTCCTCAATGCTAGTTTAAACGGATGCGGGGATCCACGATTGTATAGAGTATGTCGCGTAACAAAGTCGCAATCACAGTTAGGACGGACAGGATAAAGAAAAGCGCCATTGCAACTGGATAGTCATAATCACCCAGCGCCAGGATATAAAGCCTGCCCATGCCCGGCCATGAGAATATACTTTCGGTGATGATCGCCCCGCCAAACAACCCCGGTATCGTGAAAACAACGATCGTCACAAATGGGATCAAAGCATTACGGAGAGCATGCTTCATGATGACCACGTTCTGGCTAAGACCTTTTGCGCGCGCTGTGCGGACATAATCCTGACGCAGCACGTCCAGCATGCTGGCGCGGATAAAGCGGCTCCACCCGGCGATATTGAGAATGGTCAAGACCGCGACAGGCAGGATCATGTGCAGGATCCTGTCTTTTGCCGAACCGGCGATCACTTCACCGATCAAGGGGATGGTGTAATTACGGATCGATTCTGATAGAGCGGCAGGCAGGTAAGGCAGCCCGGCCCCCTTCGGAATAATCGAGAAAAATAAAATGAACAAAAGTCCAAAAAAGAAACTGGGCATGGCTTGTCCCATAAATGCCAGCGTCGTAAAAATATAATCGAACTTGGAGTATTGTTTCACTGCGGAATAAATGCCCAGCGGGATACCGATCAGCAATGATAACAATGTTTCAAGACCGATCAGCTGCAGGGTCTTAGGGATACGACTCGCGATCAGGTCACTAACAGGACGGTCGCGTAAAAGACGCCAGGATAAGCCGAAATCACCAAAGAGAATGCCGCGGCTGGTGCGGCGGCCGACAATATCCTTTAGTAATACTTCTTCCTTGCAGCCCACTACAACGATTTCAAGAACGCCACGGGAATTAAGAACTTCAGCCTCGATCGGTTTGCGGCACCCAACCACCATATCGCCAAAGTATTCCTTTCCCCCGATCACAATCGGACCCTTCGGAACACCAACAAGCCAGCGGCTAAAACGGATCGGGAGGTTAAGATCCAATTCAAAGGACGCGCGGATACGGGCAATATCCTCTTCTGTGATCTTAAAGCGGGAACTTTGTGTTATTTGACGTAAACCTGCCAACGGTCCCCCGGGCGCAAAACTTAGCAATACATACGAAGCTACGGCTGAAATAAATACCACCAGAATTGATTGCAAAACTCTGCGAATTAAATATGCAGTCATGCCGCATCTCCCAGAAAATAAAAAAATAATTTCTTGCTTACATCACTTTACAAAAAAATCCCCGCAGACCTTCAAACATTTACACAAGCCTGCGGGGATTACGTAAACTATGGGGTAGGCGATCTCTCACCTACCCCATAGTCATTACAGGCAATTACAAATTAGCGCAGGAACAAATTGACGTCGATATGTTCCCAGGTCGCGCTGGCATTGATAACGGTCTTGATGGTGCCGGCGGCGGCGGCATCCACGAGGGTCTGAGTAAGGCCGACCAATGTGGTTGAATCGAGCACGTCAACTTCACCACCGAGGAGGGCAGCTTCTGCGCCTTCAGCGGAGATGATCTGGATGACGAGGTTCGGGGTCTTGGGAGCGCCGAATACCCAGTTGGGGTTGGCTGCAAAGACCATCTTTTCGCCCTTGACCCATTCGGTCAAAACGTACGGGCCATAGGATAGCGGATCTTCAGCAACTTCGGGGAGGGTAGCCCACTCGGAGGCGGGGACATCCTTCAAATTGCGTCCGTCGGCAAGAACCTGGTGAGAGGGTTCGAGACCCCAAACAGGGATGAAATATAGCGGATCTTGAACACCGGGGATCCAGGTCTGGGTATAACCATTGTCAGCGAATTCAACGCTGGCGGTCTTGTCACAGGTGATGAAGGAGGTTGCGCCAGATTCGGGATCGCAAGCGATCGTCTTGGAGAGTTCGAAGTCAGCGGCCTTGATCGGCTCGCCATCTTCCCATTTGATGCCGTCAATGAACTCGAACTTGGAAACCAACTGCTTCATGGTTACGGTTCCGCCGGTGAATTCGACGGTCTCGCCAGCGGCATTGATAACTTTTACGCCGGCAGCAAGATCAACCACGTTACCATCAGCATCCACAACCTTGGCGCCTTCAGCAACCTCAACATCGCTGTTGGTGGTCGCGCCGCTTTCAAGGGTGGGCAATGCCTTCAAGTAAACAGCAGCAAAGTCGTAGTTCAAGCTGGTGGTGAAGCCGGGGCGGAGGAAGTAATCAGCCGCAACAGCAACAAAAGCGCTTTCAACTAAAGTATACAGGGAGGCGGGTTCCTGGGTGAAGCCAAGGATGATGGTATCCTGACCGGGGCGTTCCCAATCGCCGGCATTGTACATGTAATATTCCTGACCAGGGGTCGGGGCAAAGCCGGCCAAGTCAGCAGCGGAAGCAAAGGTGTCGGTGCGGTTGAACAAAGGAATGGAAGGAACATCCTTTGTGAATTCGTTCTGAACGACTGTGTAAGCGGCAATGCGCTCATCTTTGATGAGGGTATTGTTGGCCAGTTTGATGTTCTTGCTGGCTTCTTCGTTACACCAACCCATGGAGTTCTGACCAGCCCAACCGTTTTCCGGAAGCGGGATCTGATCACAAGCATAAAGGGTTTGGCCACCGGGATCAGCCTGACCGACCCAGGCGAAAGCGCCAAGTTCGAAGTCACGGCGGGCGAGACCAGTGGTGTCACCGAACCACCAGGAAGCGGGGGCGTGCAAGCGGACAACGCGGACACCGCACTCAGCCATCTGAGCTTCCCAGATCGCAGCCCAAGTCTGGCGGAAGGCAGCGGAGGTGGTTGTGAACTTAAGCGCGAGTTCATCGCCAGCGGCGTTGGTGCGGAAACCGGCACCTTCGGCGAGGGTCCAGCCGGCTTCATCGAGCAAAGCGGCGCCCTTGGCGGGATCATATTCGTAGACGGTGACGTTCTCATCGCCGGCATAGGCCCAGTGGCTGGTCGGGATGAAGGTGTGCATGACCAATTTACCCTGTTCTTCTTCGGAGAGCAAAGGATAAACTGACTTGATTAAGTCATTCTTGTTTGTGCAGTAGGAAAGAGCCTGGCGCACTTTAAGATCGCCGAGGATGGGGTGAGGCGTAGTATAGGAAGTGGGGGTAATGGGAGCTTCAGTCGGCACAACAGGAGCTTCGGTTGCGACGGCAGGGGCTTCGGTTGCAACAGCGGGGGCTTCAGTCGCGGCAGGGGCCGGAGCGCCGCAGGCGGAAAGGATCATGCTGGCAACAACCAACAAACCCAAAACGAAGAACAAACGGTTTCGTAACATGTTTTTTTCTCCTCCAAAGAAGAAATATAGGGGTGATTTTTTCGACGCAAAATAAACGTAGCTGATCATATGTATCTCTTAAGCTAACACCTCCTTTAAAAACCCAAAAAGGTCTTATCAAACTTACAAATCGAATTATACCTAATTCTTTTAGTGCGTCAACGAAATTACTCATAATATTTGTATAGTCAGCTTAAATTGCCGTATAAGATCAACCACAACCTTCATGGAAAATATTTAAAAAGAAAAGACATTGTTGACAAGCTCCCTTTCCTAACATAAAATCCAAACGCAATTTATTTTTATCCAACGTCCGCAGATCGGCGAACAAAATTTTTAATACACATTAATCATGGTCAAAAGGAGATCTTTATGCTCAAGGAATTCAAAAACTTTGTGTTGCGCGGAAATGTTCTGGACCTCGCGGTCGCTGTTATCATCGGCGCCGCGTTCGGCAAGATCATCACTTCCCTGGTCGGTGATATCATCACCCCAATCATCGGGCTGGTTATGGGCGGGGTGAATTTCAGCGAACAAGCCATCATAGTAGGAGCAGCGGTCATCAAATGGGGCGCGTTCGTACAAACCATCATTGATTTCCTCCTGATCGCCTCTGTCATCTTCATTATTGTGAAAGCCGCAAACACATTAAAGAAACCCGTACCTGTGGCGGAACCGACCATAAAGGACTGCCCGCACTGTTTTAGCATCATCTCCATCAAGGCCACCCGCTGCCCCAACTGCACTTCCGAACTGGACTAGGAAAGTTTACAACGTTCGAATCCTGCAGGGCGTAATTCAAATTTGATATCCCGCAACCCTGGATGTGCGGGATATTTTTTCCCAGCGCGCAGGCGTACTTCAACGAGACATCCTTCATCTTTCACCTCGTTATAGGTTATCCTAACAACCATGGACTTCCTTAATAAACTTAATCCGCAACAACGAAAAGCCGTCACAGCCGCCGATGGACCCGTTCTGGTCGTGGCAGGTCCGGGCTCCGGCAAGACGCGCGTTCTGACCCAGCGCATCGCTTATTTGATCGCCAATGAAGGCGTCCGTCCGTGGCAAATCCTCGCGGTTACATTCACCAACAAAGCCGCCAAGGAAATGGACGCGCGCGTGAAAGCGATGCTTAATGAGCAAGCCACAGACGGCATCATGCTCGGCACATTCCATTCCATTTGTGCGCGCATCCTCCGCCGCGAATCAGACCATCTGCCGCTGGGATCGAATTTCGTTATCTTTGATTCCGACGATCAGGAACGTATCGTAAAAAGCATCGTCAAAGAATTTAATTTGAATGACAAGTTATATCGCGCCGCCAGCGTACACGCCTCGATCTCGCGCGCAAAGAATGAGCTGATCAGCGCTGAAGAATACCCGATCAACGTCTATCGTGATGAAGTTGTCAAACGTGTTTATATTGAATATCAAAAACGATTGATCGCCAGCAACGCCGTGGACTTTGATGACCTGCTGGTTTACACCGCGCGCCTGCTGGAAGAAAACCCTGCCGTGAAGGAAAAATATGCGCAGAGATATAAACATATTTTGGTCGACGAATTTCAAGACACCAATATGGCACAATACAATTTATTGAAAAATTTGGCGTCTTATACTCTTTTGTTGTGGATTCCATCGCGCAGCTGGTCGCCTCCAAGCAATTCGAGCCGGGCGAGTGTGCCGTGATGTACCGCACCAATGCCATGTCGCGCTTAATTGAAGAAGCGTTCCTACAGGCACGCCTTCCATATAAACTGGTCGGCGCGCAACGGTTTTACGGACGCCGCGAAGTCAAGGATGTGATCTCATTTATTCGCCTGGTGCATAACCCCGCAGATGAAGCCGCGCTCGGACGCATCATCAATGTCCCGCCGCGCGGGATCGGCGAGAAAACATTGACCACGCTTCACCTCGTTGCCAATCAGGCCAACACAACACCCGGTGAAATATTACTTGATCTCGCACGCGGCGCAGAGTCACCTTATTACAAATCCTTCACCGGACGCGCCGCATTACCGCTCGCCGATTTTGGCGGAATGTTCTCGAATTGGGTCGCCCTTGCTCCAACGCTGACCATCGTAGAACTCTTCGACAGAATTGTCAAAGATACCAATTACAAAGATTTTATTGTGGAAGACGATTCAGAGGAAAGCAAGGACCGCTGGGATAACGTGCTCGAGTTGAAACGCCTCGCGCTCGAATATTCCCAGCGCACGCTGGATGAGTTCCTTGAAAACATCGCCCTCGTCGCCGACCAGGACACCATCACCGACGCGAACGCGCCGACACTGCTCACGCTCCACGCAGCCAAGGGACTTGAGTTTGGCGCGGTCTTTATTGTCGGCCTAGATGACGGCATCATTCCGCACAGCCGTTCGTTCGATGAACCCGCCCAAATGGAAGAAGAACGCCGCCTGTTCTATGTCGGCATTACGCGCGCCAAAGACCGTCTCTATTTACTGCGCGCCATTTCACGCGGCGGCCGCGGTATGTCGGAAGAAACCTACCCATCCCGTTTTCTTGAAGATGTCCCCGCCAACCTGCTGGTTGGAAAGACCCGCACGGGACGCCCTACGACTTCATTCTCCTCATCCCAAAGTTTTTACCGCACACCAAGCTCTTCCGAATCAAAGTGGACGCTTCCGCCCCCGCCCAGGTCTGCTCCTGTGGCACAGCCAATTAGCAAATTCAAATCAGGAGACCGCGTCAAGCACCCGTCATTTGGCGAAGGTACGGTTTTGGAAAGCAAGATACAAGGCAGCGACGAAACCGTTGTCATTGAATTTAAATCCGTTGGCCTTAAGCGTCTGGATGCAAGTCTCGCTAATTTAACGATTATTTGATGTCGTTTCGAGAAGCGATAGCGACGAAGGAATCCCCAAAACGCAGGAGATTGCTCACAGCACTGGCGTACTGCGCAAGTGTCGGGCGAAAAACGTCGTCCTCGCAATGACATGAAGGAGTGAACATGCAATACGTTAACCTAGGAAAAACTGGTTTAAAAGTTTCACGCCTGTGTTTGGGGATGATGACCTACGGTTCGAAGAAATGGCGCGAATGGGTATTGGAGGAAAAGGAAGCAAAGCCGTTCGTTGAGCGCGCCCTGGAAGCGGGCATCAACTTCTTCGACACAGCTGATGTATATTCATTGGGAGAAAGTGAACGCATTACAGGTAATTTGCTTAAGTGGATTAAACGCGAGAACATTGTCGTTGCCACCAAAGTATTCTCCACCATGAGCGATGACGTAAACGATCACGGACTCTCGCGCAAGCACATCTTTGACTCAATTGACAAATCCCTGAAACGCCTGCAAATGGATTATGTTGACCTGTACCAGATCCACCGATGGGATGCCAACACACCCGTCGAAGAAACCATGGAAGCATTAAATGACGTGGTGCGCGCTGGCAAGGCACGCTATATCGGAGCATCCTCCATGTTCGCGTGGCAGTTCATGAAGGCACTGCATGTGTCTGAGATGAACGGTTGGGCGAAATTTGTCTCGATGCAGAATCACTATAACCTTGTCTACCGCGAAGAGGAACGCGAGATGATTCCGCTTTGCAAGGATCAAGGGATCGGACTGATCCCTTGGAGCCCGATGGCGCGTGGATTCTTTGCGGGCGACCGCAAACGCGGAGGCGGCGGAAACAGTATCCGCGCCAACAACGACCCGTTTGCAAATGAACTTTATTTTCGTGATGAAGATTTCACGGTGGCGGAGCGGGCGCAGGAGATCGCCAAAGCGCATAATGTTACCGCTTCGCAGATCGCTTTGGCCTGGGTGTTGAGCAAACCTCATATCGCCGCGCCAATTATCGGTTCCAGCAAGATCGAGCATTTGGATCAGGCGATCGCCGCGCTGGAGATCAAACTTACAAACGAGGAGATCAATCAACTCGAAGAGCCATATCGCCCGCATCCTATTTTGGGTCACTCGTAAATGTTCTTCCGCTTCGTATATCTTGTTTTCAAAATATATTGCTTCATCTTTCGTCCAGTGCGCATGGGTGTGCGGGCGATGATGATCCAAAACGAAAAAGTCTGGCTGGTGCGCCACACGTATGTGGCTGGCTGGCATATGCCGGGCGGCGGTGTAAAACGCGGGGAAACGCTTGCAGACGCCGCGCGCCGAGAGGCCTTTGAAGAGACAGGCGCTCAATTGGACAAAATCAACTTGATTGGCGCATATACCAATTTTAGCGAATGGAAGACCGATCACACTGTTGTATTTATATGTAGAGACTTCAAGATAACAGGCGGGGCCGATGGCGAGATCGCGGAAGTGAGGGAATTCCCGCTGAAGGACTTGCCTGTAGATGTTTTTACCCCGCATAAAAAACTATTGGATGAGTACCGAACGGGAAAAGCTCTCCCGCTATTTGGGGAATGGTGACATTTCCACAATTTCACCCTCCACTTGCTCAAAATTCGAAATACCCATATAATACCCGCCTAGTTAAGGCATCAGCCTTGATGGTTAATGTTTTATCTCAACCATTTTGACGGTCAAACATATAGAGTGATCCACGCGGGAGTCGCCAAGTGGTAAGGCATCAGCCTTCCAAGCTGATATTCGTGGGTTCGAATCCCATCTCCCGCTCTTATAAGTGCTTCGGCGTCAGGAGTCATATTGCATGACACTGGACACTGAAGCACTTGATTTTTGAGCGACCTTGATTCCGTCGGCTGGCTGAGTAGAAAAGATGATCTGATATTATTGTTTTCACATATAGCTTTGTTGTCCAGACAGTTGAGGTCTAAAAGCAAGAATAATGGTATTCTTCAAACAATCGTAATCATTTTAGATCTATTGAAAGCGATTTTCATCCGTAAACAATCTACATGGAGGTAGGCCGATGCAATATTCAAAGGATGAGCTTTCTAAATTACTAAGGCAGGCGAAACCACTGTGGTTGCAGGATGCCGACCTTAGTCATGCTGATCTGGTTGACGCAGATCTTACCGATGCCAGATTGAGCGGCGCTAATTTAAGCGATGCCGACTTGCGCAGAGCCGATCTGGTCGATGCCGACCTGACGAAATCTGATCTCAGCCGCGCCAAACTGATCGGCGTCGATCTGCGCTGGGCTAACCTAAGCAACGCCAACTTGAATCGTGCTGAAATAAACGGCGCCAACCTGAGCGGTACAGATCTGGTGGATGCCGACCTCATCGACGCCTGGCTGACTGGCGCACGGTTGAACGAAGCCAATTTGAGCGGTGCAGATCTGCGAGGCGCTGATCTGACGAAAGCCGATCTAAGCCACTCAAAACTGATCCGCGCCAACCTGGGCAAAGCCAACCTTAGCAGCGCCAAGCTGAATCATGCAGACTTGACCGAGGCCAACCTTCGCAGTGCCAGCCTGATCGGTGTTTTCATATGCAGTGCCAATCTATGCGGGGCCAACCTGAACCACGCCGACCTGCGCTGGGCTAATTTAAGCAAAGCCAACCTGAGCAAAACCGACTTGAGCAGCACCAAGCTGATAAGTGCCAATATGGGAGAGTCCGACTTAAGCGAGGCTAATCTGAATAAAGCCGACTTGAGCGAGACAAATTTGATCGGTGCCAACTTAAGTAAAGCGGACCTGACTGAAGCAAAGTTGATTGGTGCCGATTTTAGCGGTGCCAATCTGCGGTGGGCCAGGCTTACCGAGGCTGTCTACGCTAAAAGCACAAAGTTTCCTGATGGATTTGATCCAAAGGAGTCCGGGGCAATTCTCGTTCCATGAAATGTTTGAGAGCTGCACAAGGAACAAATTACACACAAAGAGAAAAATTGACTATAATTGCGCAGTTATACTCGGGCCCATGGCGCAGTGGTTAGCGCAGGGAACTCATAATTCCTTGGTCGCAGGTTCGAATCCTGCTGGACCCACTCTCAAAATAGGCATTTTTGTTGGATCGAAAGACTTAGGTTTAAAAAAGCCTAGGTCTTTCGATTTTAAAATCACATTCCCTCTTTTAGATACTACACCTTCAGTACACCAATTGGAGAAAACCATGACTGATATTAAATGCAATCACTGTGGTTTGTATAAGAATGAAGAAGAATTTAATTGGCGTTATAAAACCCTCGGAGTTAGGAACAAATACAAAAAGTAAAAGAAGGAACTGGAGCCGCCCGTGAAGTTGCCAGAGAATTTGTATATCAGTATCTTCTCACTCACCCCTGCCAGACTTGCGGTGAGTCTGATCCCCGCGTTTTGGAGTTTCACCATATCGGAAATAAAGACAAAGAAATCACCAGACTTATTTCAGGGGGCTGGTCTGTAAGGAGAATTCAAGAGGAAATAAATAAGTGTACGGTTCTTTGCGCAAATTGTCATAGAAGGTTGACAACTCAAGATAGAGGCTGGTTTCGCTCAAGGATGTAGGGTTCGGGCGTTAATCTCTGATTGTCACGGACATGATATCGCGTACCAATGCTGGAACGTCCGCATAGATCCACGAAGCGGCCACATGCTTTTATCGTGTGCGAGAATTTTGAGATCGAGACCAACGCCCCGAATTATCTCGCGCACTGGTCCAGCCCCGAGCAGATCAAAGAGTCGGGACAAAAGAATTATCAAGTGCGCCAGCCGGACCATTGACGCTTGCGAACCATAGACCAATACAGAGCGAAGACCAGCCCTGCCGATGATTGGCAGGGCTGGCTGTGTTTGGAAAAATTGTGCCTCCCGTTGGTCGGCGCTAAGGGGGCACTTCGCTTCCCCTATGTATACAGGGAATACCTCAGCATTTTCTGAACACAATGCGCGAGCGGTTGGGCGGAACGCCACCCTTTGAGAGGATCGCACGCGCAGCGTGATCCTTGGCCTTCGGCGATTTTTCGGAAGAGCACAAAAAAAACTACCCGAGGATAGTTTCGGAATTGCACTAAAAAATAAGCTAAAATCAGAGCCGAGCAGGATTAGAACCTAAAAACGCTTTCCTGCCGGGCCTACAGTTATACACATCAAAAAGGACAGGTTTTGGCCTGTCCTTTTTTGTCAATTCAATTGCTCCAACAATTTTTCATAGACCCCGGGCGCCGCAGCAAGAATGGATTGGGGAGAAGATATGTAATCCGGTTTTCCATCCGTCGCAGTGACGTGGGCACCGCTTTCTTCGGCGATGAGTCCTGCAGCAGCGATGTCCCAGGGTTTGAGGGTCAACTCCCAAAAGCCGTCGAAGCGGCCCGCGGCGACATAGCAGCCGTCCAGTGCGGCGGAACCGAGTCTGCGTACCCCCTGAGTCGTCTTGGCGAGTTTCTCAAAATTCTTGAAATTATCCTTTTCGGTATTCCATGTATCATATGGAAAGCCTGTTACCAGTAAACTTTTTTGCAGTTCAGTTGCGGCGGATGCGTGGATCGGCTTGCCGTTCAGGAATGCGCCTTTGCCGCGTTCGGCAGTGAACATTTCATCGCGCAGTGGATCATAGACTGCGCCGAGTTTTACGTTGCCATCATACGCAAATGCGATGGATACACAGAACAGGGGAATGTGATGTGCATAGTTCACGGTCCCGTCCAGCGGATCAATGTACCAGATGCCCTCATTGCTTCCTTGCGTTTCACCGCTTTCTTCGGCAACGATATGGCTGTCTGGAAAACGTGACTGAATTTCTTTGATCAAAAATGATTCCGAGGCATGGTCTATTTCTGTGACAAGATCGATCACGCCTTTGTAGCTGACCTGATGCTCCTTGTTATAACCATCACGCAGGATCGCACCTGCGCCGCGCGCGAGTTGTTCAATATCGGAAAGTGTTGGTTTCATGATTATCCGCCCCAGATGCGGCGGCCAAGCGCGGACAGCGCAAACTCGACAGCGAGCGCAGCGGTTCTGTTTTGTCCGTCCAGGATCGGATTAACTTCGACGAGGTCCATCCCGACCAGCATTCCTGTTTCGGCGATCAACTCACACGCGAGATGAGTCTCACGCTGCGAGAGTCCCGCCGGGACAGGAGTCCCCACACCGGGCGCGTGCTCAGGGTCAAGCGCATCCAGGTCAAGGGAAAGATAAATGCCATCCACATCGCGGCTGACACGCTCAATCGCTCGTTCAAGAACCGTGACCATCCCGTAGCGGTCGATCTGTTCCATGCCCATCACCATCGCGCCAGCATTGCTCAAGTTGACCTTTTCACCAGAGTCGAGATCACGCGCGCCGATGATGGCGATCTTCGATGGATCGATCACGGGAGTTGACTCATCCCAGAGTTGTACAAGACTTTTGTCTCCAAGACCCGCAAGGATTGCCAGCGACATGCCGTGAATGTTGCCAGAAGGCGTGGTTTCAGCGGTATTAAAATCCGCGTGGGCATCGATCCAAATGACGCCGATCTTTTTATTGCGCGCTGCGCCGCGCACAGAACCAATGGACAGGCTGTGGTCTCCACCCAATACAAGCGGAAAATGTTTGGCTTGCGTGGATGTGGCCACCGCGCCTGCTATGCGTCGCGACACGGGAACAATGCAATCAATATATTTTAGATTTGGATTTGTGATCTTGCACATTTCAGCAATCGGGACTTCCACATTGCCTTCATCATGCACATCGTAGCCAAGCTCTTCCAGTTTTTTTTGTAAATGTGAATAACGGATCGCGCTGGGTCCCATATCCACGCCGCGGCGGTCTGCGCCAAGATCGATCGGAACACCGATAATATCAATTTGCATATTTTCTCCAGTAATTAATTACGCGGCTCGGTAATACCCGATATCCACCGAATATACACGTCCGCGTTTGATGACTTGTTTGACTAGATTTGTACCATACCGATAGCCAAGCTGACGATAGTCTGACACAGACAGGATGAGCATGTCTGCCTGTTTTCCAACTTCAATGGAACCGATCGAATCTGACCTGCGAATTGCGTGTGCGGAATTAATCGTTGAGGCAGCGATGGCTTGAGCGGGCGTCAACTTCATTGCGCGGCAGGCCAGCGCGATCACAAACTGCATCGACTCGTTCCATGTCGTTCCCGGGTTGCAGTCTGTGGCGAGAGCGAACAACGCGTCCGCTTCTATGAGTTTACGTGCAGGGGTGTAATCTTTTTCTGCGAGCCCGAATGGCGTGCATGGCAGAGATACCGCAACTGTGTCCGATCTGCCCAAAGCAGCAATGTCTGCATCAGAGGTACACACCAGATGATCTGCAGATACTGCGCCCAACTCTGCCGCGAGAGATGCGCCGCCGAGGTTGTCAAATTCATCAGCGTGGATCTTGAGCGGGAATCCCAGCGACCCAGCCCTGGTCAAGACTTGACGCGACTGTTCAAGACTGAATGCGCCTGTTTCACAGAAAACATCCACAAAAGGCAGCGACAGCCGCGGAGCATGAGTCTCCCACCATTCTTTTAACATGGGCAGCATGGTGTTCGTGACTTCGTCAGTATAGCCCTGCGGATTGCCTTTATATTCCGGGGCGATGGCGTGCGCGCCAAGGAAAGTGATGGCGAGGTCCAGCGGACTTTCATCATCGAGTGTGAGCAGGGCTTTGAGCAGTCGCAGTTCCGTGGAGGTTTGCAAGCCATACCCGGTCTTGGCTTCGGCGGTGGTTGTGCCATGTGAGAACATGCGCAGAAGGCGCGGACGGGTCTGCGCGATGAGCATTTCCATGCTGGCGGTGCGTGTGGCTTTTACAGTTGAAATAATGCCGCCGCCTGCCGCGAGAATATCGAGATACGCCATGCCGCCCATTTTCATCTCGAATTCGTTGGCACGGTCGCCTGCCCAAATCAGGTGGGTGTGCGGGTCTACAAAGCCGGGCATGAGGACGCATTTGCCCGCATCCAGAGTCGGTTCATCGGGATAGGCGTTCCTGAGTTCGTCTGTTGTGCCGACCGCAATGATCTTTTCATCGCGGACAACAACCGCGCCGTTCTCGATGAGGCCAAGCGTGCCGAGGGCATGTCCGCGCTGCGGACCGCCGGCAAGGGTAAGAAGCTGTGAGGCTGAATGGATAAGCATTTTTCACCAATCGTATGCGGTTTTTTTTCCTCTGCAATTTAACCACAGAATATGGCTTATGGAGCAAATGCGAATACAAGATATTCTTAAAACAGGGGACAATAGAATCAAAAGAACCGTCATGAATTCATGGCGGTTCTTTTGCGCTAAAACAATTTCCGGTTTTCCTTCACCCACTCGAACAGTTTTTGCACGCCTTCTTCCACATTGATATTTGGCCTCCAGCTTAATTCTTTTTCGGCTTTTGAAATATCAGCGTAGAAGACACGCTGATCGCCGGGCCGCCAATCGCCGCGCGCCACCTCAATGGATTCGCCAATCAAACGTTCCAGCTTGGGGCCAAACTCCGCCCAGATCGACATCACGTTCTGCGGTCCGCCGCCCATGTTATAGACCTGCCCGGCAGAGACATCTATTTTCTCAACGGCGAGGTCATAGGCATTCAACAGATCGTCCACATACAGGATGTCGCGCACCTGTTTCCCATCGCCATAGATGGTGATATTGCGCCGCATCACCGCGGCAATGATGAACCACGCCACCCAGCCCTGATCTTCAATCCCAAATTGGCGCGGGCCATAAATGCAGCTTTGGCGGAGGACTACGGACCGTAGACCGTACATTCTCGCATAATCGCGCACATATTGATCGCCGGTGCCTTTTGAACAGCCATACGGAGAATGAAAATCCAGCGGCTGAGTCTCGGGACAGCCCTTCAACAGATCCTTGTAACGCCAGTGTGTGGCTTCTTCGAACAGTTCCACATCTTCCATGCCGCCATACACTTTATTGGTGGAAGCGTAAATAAAGATCGGATCACTTCCAGAAAGGCGCGCTGCTTCCAACACATTGAACGTGCCGAACGCGTTGGATTCAAAATCATCCCTGGGATTGACCACAGATGTCGTCACTGCAACCTGGCCCGCCAGATGCACGATCACATCCGCGCCTTTGGCTGATTCAGCAATCCTATCCGCTTCGCGCACATCTCCGACAATGACATCGAACGCATTCTCGCCAAATTCCTGCTTCAACCAATCGAGGTTGCGGGGAGCGCCCGCGCGCGCAAAATTATCGTAGATGGTCACTTTCTCGCCGCGTTTCAACAGGCGGTGTACGTAATTTGAACCGATAAACCCGGCGCCGCCGGTGATCAAATAATTCTTTGACATATCGTCTCCACATGTCATTGCGAGGGCGCACCTGCACTTCGCTTGAAGCAATCTCCTACTCACTCAATTACGGAGGTTGCTTCGTCGCTCCGCTCCTCGCAACAACATTGTTATTTATTCTTCTTTTTTTCTAAAATTCAAGATCTGTTGATACACACCTGAAAGAGTCTGGCCTTCGCGCATCAGACCGATGCCGCCAGGATGCCGCTATTGAGATAATTATACAAACGCATGGTCAAGGCCGCCGCAAGCGCCGTCGATTGATCACCTGTGAACAAGACCAAAGCGGCGCTGACTGCTCCTTCAAAGGTGCCAACCCCGCCCGGCAGAGCAGGGATCGCTCCGCCAAAGGCTGCAGCGCCAAGCACAAAGAGAGTCCATACCGGTTGGGCGATTGGGAAAAATGCGAGGATGATCAAATAATAAGCGACCAGCGCAATAATCCAATCCAGCGTCATCCAGAACAGGAATCGCAGGAAAAGCCAGCCGTCCGTAAGAGCGCCGAGTCCCTGAAAGAAGGACTCGAGGAAACCACCGCCGAATTTTTGCAGGGACGGCCAGCGCACGCTGAGTTTATGGAATAAATCCAGCGCCCATTTATTATTGCGCGCCAGCGCGTACATCATGACCAATCCTAACACGACAATGCCGCCAACAATGTAGCCGATCCGTTCCGAGCCTTGCGCGCCGACCACAAACGGCAATGCCGCCAGCAGGATCGCGGCGGAGAAAGCCAGATCTACGACACGTTCAATAATGATGGTGGGTAATATTTCACTGAAAGCCATCCCCGATTTTCGGCTGAGAAGAAAGGCACGTCCCAGTTCGCCGAGGCGGAAGGGTAAAAAGTTGTTAAGCAAATATCCTTCGCTCGCGGAAAAAAGAACATCCATGTATTTCGGTTTGTCACGCAGTAAAGTCTGCCAAACCTTTGCGCGGATAATCATCCACAAAAAGGATAAGGCTGCAGAACCTGCGAGAAGCGGATAATTGGCGGTACGGATCGCATTCCATAATGTGCCGAAATCAACGAAATATAAAATGGCGGCAATCAGAGCGATGCTGATGAGCGCGCCGGGGATCAAGCGTTTTATATCTTTCACTGTTTTATTTACCACATGGAATTGTAGGGGCAGGGCTGCGCACGTCCCACCCCCATAAAATTAATCATCATCCAATTTCAAGACGGCCATGAACGCATCCTGTGGGATCTCCACACTGCCGACCATCTTCATGCGCTTCTTGCCCTTCTTCTGTTTCTCGAGCAATTTCTTTTTACGCGAAATATCGCCGCCATAGCATTTTGCAAGCACATCCTTGCGCGTGGCTTTGACATTCGCACGCGAGATGATGCGTCCGCCCGAAGAAGCTTGCACGGCGACATCAAATAACTGACGTGGAATGAGATCCTTGAGCTTGGTGATGAGACGCTGTCCCTTATGGAAAGCATCCTTCTCATGGACAATGGCCGCCAGCGCATCGACCGGTTCGCCGTTGACCAGGATTTCCAGCTTCTGTAATTTGTCGGCGCGATATTCGAGGAATTGATAATCGAGCGAGGCGTAGCCTTTGGTGCGTGACTTCAACGAATCAAAGAAGTCAATAATGATCTCGGAGAGCGGAATTTCAAAATCCAATTGCACGCGATGCGGCGCGGGATATTCCTGCTGCTTGAAGATGCCGCGGCGCTTTGTGACCAGATCCATGATGGGACCATAATAATCGGTTGGCGTGATGATCTCAATATTCATCCACGGTTCGCGCACTTCGACGATCTTGCTGGGGTCGGGTAATTCGGCAGGCGAGTCAACGGTAATGACTTTATCGCCGATCATCAAGACTTCATATTCCACGGAAGGCGCGGTGAATAAAACATTCAGGTCATATTCGCGTTCAATTCGTTCCTGAATAATCTCCATGTGGAACAAGCCGAGAAATCCGGCGCGAAAACCAAAACCCAACGCCTGTGAAGTTTCAGGCTGGAATGTCAGTGAAGCGTCGTTGAGTTGCAGTTTATCAAGCGACTCGCGCAGGGTGGTGTAATCATCCGCTTCAACAGGATAGATGCCCGCGAAGACCATCGGCTTGGGAACGTGGTACCCAGGCAAAGGTTCTTCGGCAGGCGCGGACGCGAGCGTGATCGTATCACCTACGCGGCATTCGTGCACGGTCTTGAATCCCGTGGCAATGTAACCTACTTCCCCAGAGCCGAGCATATCCACGGGCTGCATTTTCGGCACAAAGATACCGATCTCAACCGGGCGCAGATCCAATTTGGTAGCCAACATGCGCAGCACATCGGTGGATTTGATCTTGCCTTCCACGATACGCACATACGCGATCACGCCTTTGTATGAATCATAATGCGCATCAAAGATCAACGCGCGAACAGGTTTATCATCCACATCCTTGGGTGGCGGGATACGTTGAACGACCGCTTCGAGGATGTTCTCAATGTTGATTCCCTCTTTGGCTGAGACCCTCAGAACAGAATCAGGGTCAACCCCAAGCAGGGAGCCTACATCTTCAGCCACTTCGTCGGGACGCGCAGAGGGAAGATCAATTTTGTTGATTACAGGAACAATCGTCAGATCAGCGTCGAGCGCCTGATAGAGATTCGCGAGAGTCTGGGCTTCGATACCCTGAGTCGCATCCACCACAAGGATCGCGCCTTCACAGGCTTTGAGCGCGCGGCTGACTTCGTAGCCGAAGTCCACATGTCCGGGCGTGTCGATCAGGTTCATCTCATAGCGTTGATTGGCTTGTGATGTGTAAAACATGCGGACAGCGGAGGACTTGATGGTGACGCCTTTTTCGCGTTCGAGGTCCATGCTGTCGAGCGCCTGCTCGGTCATGTCGCGCTCAGAGATGGCGCCTGTTAATTGAAGCAGGCGGTCTGCAAGCGTGGATTTGCCATGGTCAACATGGGCGATGATACAGAAGTTACGGATATGGTCAGTCATATGCGGTGCAAAGTATAACCGAGATTTATTCGGGGAGTGTCAAAGTATCAGGTGCCGAAGTTTCAAGCTTCGTTCCCTGACGCACTAAGTGATCGAGTTTATGCAAGTCGATTTCTAAACAGAGAATCACCACAATAGAGTCACATCGAATAAGGAAAAAATGGTCATCGATCTCTCGAATTCCTCCCGCAAACACATCATCTTCACTGCCTGTATTTTTCTTTTGCTGGCATCTTCCATTCCCGTGATCATTCTGCGGGAGGTCTTTCATAAAATATTTCTGCAGATTTACAGTCCGCAATGGCTGCTATTGTCATCCTGGCAGGGCTGGTGCTGACCTTCACATGGAATGCGGTGCGTTCATTGAGGCCTTTCTTCATCGAGACCTCGGCAAGAAACTCCCTGCTTTAGCAGTGGAGAGGGATAGCCGCTGGCGATGTGCTTTCGCTAGAGCAGTTGCAATGGATTGAAGCTGCGGTGTGATCACGCCATGAAATTGATCGCTCAAATAAAACTCCTGCCTGCGCCTGAACAAGCGCAAGCCCTTCGTAAAACTCTTGAGGTTGCAAACGCCGCCTGCAATTACATCAGCCAACAGGCGTGGGATAGTCAGACATTCAAACAATTTCCAATCCACAAACTTACGTATTACGATGTCAAGGAAATGTTTGGCTTGACCGCACAGGTGGTTGTGCGTTGCATCTCGAAAGTTGCAGATGCTTATAAGCTGGATAGAAAAGTCAAACGTACTTTCAAGTCGCATGGCGCGATTGCTTTTGATGACCGCATCCTGACCTACAAACTGGACAGGATGGAGTTGAGCCTCTGGACAGTAGAGGGCAGACAAAAGCGGTGGCGGGTTCAGCGGCGCGGCGATCGAAGATAACCGCCGAAAGTTTGACATCGCAGAAGCAATTTGCAAAAGAAACAGACCAAATCCGCCAGACGAAAACTCAAGAAAATATCCGGCGTTCAATCCCGGTTTCAAAAAATAACCAACCATAGAATTAGCAAAATTCTCGTACAGATTGCGTATGACACTCATCGAGCGATCGCCCTTGAAGAATTGGGCGGTATCCGTGAGGCTCCCGTAAAAGGACGCAAGCAGAGAGCGAGACATGCGAATTGGTCGTTCTACCAACTGAGGCAGTACATCGTTTACAAAGCCGAGCGCGTGGGGGTTCCTGTGATCTTCGTTGATCCAAGCAACACCTCGCGCACCTGCCCCGAATGTGGTTGTGTTGATAAAGCCAATCGTAAGTCTCAATCTGTTTTCCTTTGTACCGCTTGCAACTTCTCTGGCAATGCGGACATAGTAGCGGCTGTCAATATCGCAGTCAGGGCAGAAGTAAACCTGCCAATGGTCTCGAACCTTCGTGTTCAGGGACAAAGCCCCTGCTTTAGCTGGGGGTTCGTTTACATTATTTCTTTCCTTATGCCCTCAGCTGGAAGGAAGGTGAAATGGCATTCTCCATCAATTTTCCGGGCGGCGCAGGAATCCCGCTGATTTCCTTGGTTGAATTGGTTTCCATTGCTAAAAGCATGAAATAAACTGAGAATTAAGAAGTGACAATCATCTTTGAAGTGATTGTCACTATATGCCTATGAACGAGCGGAAAAGAAATTCAAAGGGGATATTTTTTTTGAAACAGAAGCAGATATCAGGTCGGGTTTGACCACCTGAATTGAATCCAAGATGGCACAAAAGAGCGCTACATATCACCTTTCAGAGAAGTAAAATTTAGCAACCTTGCATGGGTAAATCCGTAATTATGTATTGTGCGTTATTCGGCGCACAAAGGAGAAAAAATGTCAGTACTAGCTATTGTGGGTTATGTAGTGCTTGGAATTCTGGTTCTCATCATGCTATCCGGGATACGATTCATCCCCAACAACCGTATCGGTATCATCGAGAAGCGATTTAGCGGTAAAGGCTCTGTAAAATCAGGGTTTATCGCAACAAACGGCGAAGCTGGTTACCAGCCGCGCATCCTGCGCGGTGGACTGCACTACCTTATGCCGATCCAGTATGTTGTCCATATGATGCCTCTGGTGACTATTTCCCAGGGCAAGATCGGATATATCTTTGCACGTGACGGCAAGCAGTTGGATCCCGCGCAGGTGCTGGCTTCAAATGCATCTGTGACCGATTTTCAGGATGTGGAAGCCTTTCTCAAGAACGGCGGACAACGCGGTCCGCAGCGCCGCATTTTGCGTGAAGGTACGTACGCGTTCAACCTTGTGCAGTTCATTGTGATCACAGAAGAACGCATCTATACATTGGCGCTCAGCAAGGAAGAAGGCGACACAATCCGTGGTATGGCTGAAGTGATCGCACAGCGCGGCGGCTTTCGTCCCGTGGTTATCAAGGATACGGATGACACGATAGGTGTGGTGACCGTGCATGACGGCCCGTCACTTGGGCAGGGAGAGATCATTGCCCCGGTCGTTGGCGATGAACCTGCTCAGGCAGACACCTATCATAATAAATTTCAGGATGCCGATAACTTCCTGCGTGCCGGCGGTCTGCGCGGCCGACAATTGCAAGTCCTTGTCGAAGGCACTTACTACGTCAACCGTTTGTTTGCAACCGTGGAGACGATCCAGAAAACGATCATTGAAGTTGGTAATGTAGGTGTGGTCGTTTCCTACACAGGCGAACTAGGCGCGAACCTTTCAGGCAAGGATTATCGTCACGGTGAATTGGTGTCCAAGGGCAATCGTGGTGTTTGGAGTGAACCTCTCCTGCCTGGTAAATATGCGTTCAATACTTATGCCGGCAAGGTGGTTTCCGTCCCGACAACGAATATCATTCTTAAGTGGATCCGCACAGAGGTCGGTGCGCACCGCTATGATGAAAATCTAACCGAAGTCTCACTCATCACCAAGGACGCGTTCGAACCGTCCCTGCCGCTTTCGGTGGTTGTCCACATTGACTATCAAAAGGCTCCGCTTGTCATTCAACGTTTTGGCGATATCAAGAAACTGGTGGAACAAACCCTCGACCCGATGGTCTCCGCTTACTTCAAGAATGTCGGTCAGACGCGCACCCTCATTCAACTCTTGCAGGACCGCAGTGCCATTCAACAGCAGGCCAGTAAAGAGATGAAGGAAAAATTTGAGCATTACAACCTGGAGTTGGAAGAAGTGTTGATCGGTACTCCTTCCTCTCCGGAGAATGATACTCAAATCGAGACGATCCTGAATCAGCTGCGCTCACGTCAGGTGGCTGAAGAGCAGGTCGAAACCTACTCACAGCAGGAGAAGGCCGCGGTCAAGGAACGCGAACTAAAAGAAGCCCAATCGCGCGCGCAAATGCAAACGAGATTGACCGAAGCTGAGTTGAACATCAACATCCAAACAGACCAGGGTAAAGCAGAATATCAACGCTCGCTGCAACAGGCGCAGCAGATCCGCGCACTGGCGGAAGCGGAAGCCGAGAAGATCGCCCGCATCGGTATTGCGCAGGCTTTGGCCACCGAAGAACAAGTCCGCGCTTATGGCGGCCCGCAATTCCAGGTGACGCAACAGGTGCTCAACCGCTTCTCAGAGGCCATTCAATCGTCAGGGGTGGATGTCGTTCCACGCGTTGTCGTTGGCGGTAACAACAGCGAAGGCGGAAGCACGAGCAGTAATGTGATGGAAGGTTTGCTGACGATGTTATTGTCAGACCGTTTCAGTGCCATGGCGAACGAAGCATCAAAGACCCCACGGTCCCCTGAGGCCGACTCCTTGCGTGAACAGATCCGCAAGGATATGGAAAAGAAGAAGTAACAAAAAGGACTGGTCGCAATGACCAGTCCTTTTTGTTCAGGGGAAATGAAGGTTTTCACCCCGGGCCGTGTCTAATCCAGTAGAATGATCGTCATGAACAGCCACTGGCTTGAACAATGCCGGGAGGGAGATTCACTCGCCATCGAAAAAATGGTGCATACCTATCAAAAGGATGTGTACCGACTGGCACTCTCAATTCTCGAAGATCCCGACGAAGCGGAAGACAGCACGCAGGAAACCTTCCTCGCCGCTTTGCGCGCCATCTCATCGTTCCGCGAGGACGCGGCTTTCAAAACCTGGCTGTTCAGCATCACCATCAATGTGTGCCGTTCCCGTTTGCAGCGCGGAAAAACCCGCGGGCGGTTACAACAGATCCTGCAGAGTCTGTTTCACCTACGCGACGAGGTTGAGCATCCCGAAAAAACAGCCATGCAGAATCAAGCGGATGCCGAAATCTGGAATGCGCTCCGCCGCCTCGACGAAAAGCATCGCATCCCAATCGTGCTGCGCTACTATCATGACCTGCCGATAACTGACATTGCCAGGATGTTAAACATCCCGCCCGGAACAGTCCACTCCCGCCTGAACCATGCACGTGAAAAATTACGTGCCTACTTGAAAGAAGAGCCAAGATGACAGGGATTTCACACAAACAAGCCCAACGTTATCTGCGCGCCGCTGCCGACGGATTACTCCGTGAAAATCAGCGCGCCTTGCTAAACACGCACCTGCGCGAATGCGCCTCCTGCCGCGCCGAAGCGGACGAGTTGAACGCACTCGAAGCGCGTTTACAAAAAAACTTTCAGGCAAGATGGGATGCAAGTGACGGTCCTTCCAGAAATGTGATGACAACGATTCAATCACGATCACGGAGGATCATTATGACGAACCAAATCAATACCGGACTGAAAGTGTTAGGCGGACTTGCCTTCATTTTGGCTATCGGCGTATTGTTTAATTTGCTGATTGGGAAAGTGCAAAACCCTCCTGCAATCAACCCAACCGCTGAGATTATTATGCCCCAATCAGTTCCTTCGATTGGAACAGGCAAATTCAACGGTGAGTGGATCGCATTCATTGGAGGAAAAGTAGTTCCCTGGCCAGACTCAACAGCATTGGATATAACCCAGGATGTTTATTTGATCCATCCCGATGGGACTGGATTCATGAACTTAACGAACAACGAGGATCATACAGGTCATCTTTTTGAGAACCTGCAGTGGTCACCTGACGGGAAAAATCTTATATTTCTGCGAATACAAAACGACAAACGTGATTTTATAAGAACAAACCCGGATATCGGCGGATACTCAACCATAACAAGACCAATCACTGACCCAGATAATTATGGATATAGCTGGTCGCCGAACAGCACACAAATCGCATTCGCAGACTCCAGCAGTGGAAACTATGACATTTATACGGAGTATGCCGATGGCAGAAATGATCCGCAACTAAGACAATTGACCAATGATCCCGCGCAGGATGTGGGCTTCGTCTGGTCACCGGATGGCAGTCAGATCGCCTTTGAAAGACTCTCTAGCGAAAAACTCTCCATCTACGTCATGAATAATGACGGCTCGAACCAACGTGAAATTGCCCGCGGGTCAGGCAAGTAAAACTGCTCTGGTCGCAAGATGGAAAATCCATATATGCATCAAGCGCCGAAAACAGCTGGCTCGAATGTGAAACCTGTGTTGCCACACCGGCAATTTATCGCATTGACATTAACAAGCTGTTCATTCGTCAGATCTATGCAGAAAAAAATATCAGTAATGTTCAGGCATGGCATTTATATGAGAAACCCCAAAATACACTTTACTTTATGCGTATGGATCCTCCAGTATTTTTGGAATTCTGGGGAACCTGGATGCAAACTGATGGCAATTCCTTACGTAGCCTGGGTGAAATGAACCCTCACCAAACTTGCAGGACCACCGCTGGCAACTCATTAAGTGAATATATTTCTCCGAACGAAAGATTCTCGATAATCTCCAACTTCTGTGCTGGCGGTTTCGATTTATATCTTGCTGACCGCGAGGCGACAACACAAAAAAAACAAATTACCCACTTATTAAGGCTACCCATATCAACCAGGTTTTCAGGAGAGGGAGGTGATGGCGCCTATCTGCCGATTTTCTGGTCTCCTGATGGACGTACAATCATGTATAAAGGAAATAGCGGATACGGTCCTGTTATTTATCTTTTAGATGTAGAAAAGCTAATGGAAAATCCTGCCACCAAACTAATTCCACTTACAGGGACGCCGAGCGAATTTAGTAACTCTTTTGACACCATTCAATGGTTTGGTGAAATACAATGGCAGCCCCAACCTTAACATGACAAAAGAGACCATCACCCTCAAAGTGATGGTCTCTCTATCGTTTTAGAAGGTGCCAAATGCGCCGCAATCTACATCTTTGCCAGCAACTCTTTCTTCTTCGCGTTGAATTCCTCCCCGGTCAGGATGCCCTTCTTGCGTAATTCCTCCAGCGCGTCAATCAACGCAGGGATGCTTACAGGGCGCTGCGCGTGAGCGCCTGTCCCTTCGTAGCCGAGTTTTTCCTTGGCATTCAACATCGCGGTCTTGAATTTGATCGGGTTGCCGATGCGCTTGAACAGGTTGACTCCGATCTCGCTGGCGGTCAGGATCTCGACATCGCCGTAGTCGAACAACCTGCCAAAGAAACTTTGGGTCATCTTGATGTCGGTGACCTTTTCCAGCGATGAGTCGATCACAGCTTTGTTGAAGATGCCCGAGATCTGGATCACGCGGCGGTTGGTGACGACATACTGGTGGTTATTCCACGTAAAAATATCCCAGGTCATAATACCCAGGGGAATCAGCGCGAGCAGAAAACCAAATGCCGCCAGCGGATTGGATAATGTCATGACAACGAACGCCGCGATCACGATCAGCGTGACAACGATCTCCGCGATGATCGAACTGAAAAGCACGAATCCATGCTGGCGCGTGACCAATATAATGCGCTCGTTTTCGCCCAACATATTCTCGATGTAAGTTTTTGCCATGGTTTTCTCCTTGAGCAACTCCAAGATACCCGGTATTGTACTCTTAAATAAAAAGAGACAGCCAGCTCTGGCTGTCTCTTTCGTTCTACTTCACCAGATTTCTCAACACAGTGTGTAAAATACCGCCGTTTCGATAGTAGTTCACTTCGACGGATGTATTCAACAAGACTGTGGCTTTGAATTCAACCACCTTGCCGTCAGGTTTCCTGGCCTTAACCGTGACCTCGCTTTGAGGCTCGATCTCGTCGTTGACGCCTTCGATATCGAACACTTCGCTTCCATCCAGACCGAGAGATTCGGCGTTCTGCCCCTGAGTGAATCTCAGCGGAAGCACACCCATGCCCACGAGATTGGAGCGGTGAATACGCTCAAATGATTCAGCGATGACTGCCTTCACGCCTTGCAGCATGGGACCTTTCGCTGCCCAGTCACGGCTGGAGCCAGTGCCGTATTCCTTCCCCGCCAGCACGATGCTAGGAACGCCTGCAGCCTTATATTTCATCGCCGCGTCAAAGATCGACATCTCTTCGCCGTCGGGTTGATGCCTGGTCAAGTTGCCCTCTTTTGGAGCAACCATCACATTCTTCAAACGGATATTCGCGAAAGTTCCGCGCGCCATGACCTGGTCGTTGCCGCGCCGCGCGCCATAGGAATTAAAGTACGCGGGGGCGACATCATTTTCCTGTAAAAACTTCCCGGCCGGGCTGGTTGGGGCGATATTCCCGGCAGGTGAAATATGATCTGTGGTGATGGAATCCCCGAACAGTCCGAGCACACGCGCCGAACTAATGCCCTTGACCGGGCTGACATCCAATGAGATCTCCTGAAAGTATGGCGGATGATGGATATAGGTTGAGTTTTCATCCCATTCATATAGATCACCTTCCACAACCTTGACCTCTTTCCACATGTCTGAACCGGAGAATACATCTGCGTATTTGTCTTTGAACATCTCTGCCCGCACATTCGCCTCGATCGCTTCGCTGATTTCCTGTTGGCTGGGCCATAGATCTTTGAGATAGACAGCCTCACCGTTGGAGCCAATGCCAAGCGGCTCATTGTTCAGGTCAATATCCACTGTGCCGGCCAGCGCATACGCCACCACCAATGGAGGTGACGCGAGATAGTTCGCCTTTACAAGCGGGTGCACGCGGCCTTCAAAGTTGCGGTTGCCCGAAATGACAGCCGATGCAACCAGATCAGCGCTGGTCACCGCTTTGGCAACCTCCTCCGGCAACGGACCGGAGTTGCCGATACAGGTTGTACAGCCATAGGCGATCACGTTGAATCCAAGTTTGGAAAGCGGTTCGATCAACCCCGCGCTGGTAAGGTATTCAGTCACGACCAATGAGCCGGGCGCGAGCGAAGTCTTTACGTACGGCTTGACATTCAAGCCTTTTTCAACAGCCTTCTTCGCGACAAGCCCAGCCGCGATCAGAACAGACGGATTGGATGTATTAGTGCAGGAGGTGATCGCCGCGATGACGACCGCGCCATGTTTCATTTTTTGTGAGCTGCCGTTTGTGCCAAAATCGGCTTCGCGGGACAATGCCTCGCCGGAAAGTTCATAACCGCGTTCCTTGATCGGGGCGGTCAATGCCTTTCGGAATGTATCCTTCATATCGGTCAGCGCGACGCGGTCCTGCGGGCGCTTGGGTCCCGCCAGGGAGGGCACGACAGACGCAAGGTCAAGTTCAAGCGTGTCTGTATATTCAGGGTCGGGTGTGCCGGCCTCGTGGAACAAGCCCTGTGCGCGCAGGTATGCTTCGGTGCGATCCACAATTTCCTCGGAGCGCCCAGTCAGACGCATATAGCGAAGCGTCTCTTCGTCAACAGGGAAATATCCCATCGTGGCGCCATATTCCGGAGCCATATTCGCGATCGTGGCGCGATCCGTCAAAGACATGTTGTTAAGACCTTCGCCGAAGAACTCAACAAATTTATCAACCACGCCTTTCTTGCGGAGCATTTGCGTGATGGTGAGCACAAGATCGGTGGCGGTAACGCCTTCATTGAGTTTGCCGTAAAGTTTGAAACCGATCACATCGGGCAATAGCATGTCCATCGGCTGTCCGAGCATGACGGCTTCTGCTTCGATACCGCCAACACCCCAGCCCACCACACCGAGACCGTTGATCATGGTCGTGTGCGAATCGGTGCCGACGACTGTGTCGGGGAAGGCAAGTACATCCTTGCCATCCAATTTTGTCATCACGACCTCAGCCAGATTTTCCAAATTGACCTGATGCACAATACCCGTCATCGGGGGCACAACACGGAAATTGCTGAACGCTTTTTGTCCCCACTTAAGGAATTCATAGCGTTCACGGTTGCGCAGGAATTCCATTTCGGTGTTGCGCTTGAGCGCATCTTCCGTTCCAAAGAAATCGATCTGCACCGAGTGGTCAATGACCAGGTCCACCGGCACAAGCGGGTTAACCTTTTTTGGGTCGCCGCCGAGGCGGGCAACCGCAGCGCGCATCGCCGCCAGATCAACGACGGCTGGCACGCCCGTGAAATCCTGCATGACCACACGGCCGGGCAGGAAGGGAATGCCGGGGCGTGCGCCTTTCGGTGTCCACGCGGCGATGTTTTTTACATCATTCTGCGTGATCTCATGGTCATTGCATTGACGCAGGGCCGCTTCAAGCACGATGCGGATCGAGAACGGAAGTTTGTTTAACTTGACGAGACCGGCCTTCTCCAGCGCATCGAGTCGGAAGAAAACATATTCCTTATTCCCCACTTTCAATATGTCACGGGACTTAAATAGATCATTCATGGTTCACTCCTTTGGTTTTTATGAATTTTCACCACAGCCAAGAACCCAAAGGAGCGCCTTTGATATCCTTGAATTTGTATGGTGGGATTTATAAAGTCATTTCATTTTTCAGCAGCGCGGTCAATTCCTGTTTTTCATCTTCAGGCAGGAACGCCGCCTGCGCCGCGTTGGTCACTGTGTTTTTTAATACATCCAGCGGCACATGCAGTTCTTCAAATATATGGTGATATTCATGCGAGAGCGTAATGCGCGAAACGCTTGGGTCATCGGTATTGACCGTCACGTTTAATCCCGCTTCGATCATGCCGGGCAATTGATGTTTGGTCAGCGAGCCAACCACGCCGGACTGATAATTGCTGGTCACGCAAACTTCAAAGGCTGTGCTACGTTCCCGGGCAAGCGCGACAACATGATCATCTTCCATCACACGCACGCCATGACCGATCCGCTCGGCGCCAAGGTTCTCGATCGCATCGCGCACGTTCGCGGCAGATCCCCACTCGCCGGCGTGGATCGTCACATGCAGTCCCGATTGTTTGGCTTCCTTGAATATTTCATGGAACGGGTCAGACTTAAACTCAGCTTCGTTGCCGGCCAGATCCAATCCCACCAGCCCATCCTGGATTCGTTCCGCGGCCAGCCAAGCCACCTGCTCGGCAAGCTCCGGGCTTTCGTGCCGATTCACCGAAGCGATCAGCCTGACCTTGATGTTATTTTTCTGCGCGGCTTCCCGCGCGCTGGACAATACCCAATCCATTACATCGTGCAGGGGGAATCCTTCCGCACGGCTCAAAGCCACCGGCGTGAAACGCAGTTCAAGGTAGCGAATGTTATCGTGTGCGGCATCCTCCACTGCTTCACGTGTGACGCGGTGAATGACATCTGGGGATTTATAAAAGAGCCGTAATGTTTTGAATTTATCGAGGAAGTTGGTGAAGGTCATCGGGTCCTGATCCTGCACCTGTACCAGCCCGCTTAAGTTATAGGTAGTGTCTGGAACCGTAACGCCGTGCTGCCGCGCGATCTCTGACATGGTCATCAGACGCAGAGAACCCTCAAGATGGCGGTGTAACTCCACCTTCGGGAGAGAAACGAATTGGTTCAACGGATTGGTATCGTTTAGCAATCTACCTCTAAACTAAACTTTAGTGTCGCTTCCTTTTCTTCTTATTGCCTGCGATATTTACCGCTGCTTCAATCGGTGCGGCCACATTGCCAACGGAAGAGGTTTCGATCGGATTGATCTCGACGCGCCGCGGACGAGTTGCAAATGCGCGCCCGATCACCAATCCGCGCACATCTTCAAGCAATTGCTGGAACATCTCGGACGCGCGTCCTTTGTATTGTACCAGTGGGTCACGTTGGGCGTAAGCCTCGAGGCCAATGGAGATGCGCAGGGCTTCAACCTTGGTCAGATATTCGACCCACAACTCGCTGAAGGCGCTCAATAGTAAATGACGGTGGACTTCATTGAGAACATATTTGCCAATGGATTCGATCAAAAGCGCGCGGTCTGACTCGCTGATGGTTGATACAGCTTCATTGAGTCGTTCCTCCCCGAAAGCGATGCGCGCGGCGGGTCCGAAGTCTGCAAATTTCACAGCGTTCTGGTTCAAGCGGGAAAATTCACTCTGACCCCAGGTGGTGCGCAGAGTCTCTTCAGCGGACTCGAGATGCGCCATCACCTCTTCATCGATATCCAATGCTTCACGGCCATCCAATATTTGCGCGGCCAGAAAAATATAGGTGAAGCGCGAATATATCTGCTTGACCTGTTTATGTGTGCGTTGATCGAACGAAGCGCGCGCGCCTTGAGAGAGAGTCAACAACAAACGCAGTCTGGACTCATCCGAATCCAGAGACTGATGCTGAAGCAAAACATTCAAATCGCGTTCGATCTCTTTATTCAGCCGCTCACGCTTGCGGACCAGTCCCTCACGCGCGGTATTTAAGATCACATCTTCAAGTTCATCCTCATCCGCAGGCAGGGGATTCGGCCACGGCAGCTGTTCGCCCACGCGGTTCTGAATCGCGCCGATCAGACGCGTGGCATTGAGAAGTACCATCTGCTGTGAAACCAGGTCTTGGATATCTTCTTTCGCGCTTTCCGGATCATCTGCGAGCGCGCGGTTGATCTCATTATTAAAACGCAATTGCAAATGCACCAGCGCGTTGACCTCTTCCAATATCTTCTGCGGGCGGGGTTGTTCTTCAAGATCACGCAGCCCCTGGAAATATGCATCGAGGGCATCTTCACGCTCGGCGGTCTGCGCTTCAAATGATTCGCGTGTTTTTTCAACGAGCGTTTCGATGGCGCGCAGGGTATGCGTTTCTTCGGCTTCAATGGCGCGCGAGATGACTTTTAATATGCTCCTGGCGGCGTCCTCGCCGCCGGGGAGGGCGGCTTGAGCCTTCTTTATTTCGTCAAGGATCAACTTGAATCCATAGGATGGGAATATTCCTGCAGCCGCGTCAAATGGCGGCTGGACCTGTTCGAGCCACGCGATCAATTTCCACGGGCCTTCCTCATCGGCGATACCCATTTCAACACGCTTGGTCACTTCGTTTTGAAGCATCTCGGCAATGTCTTCGCTCAAGTCTTCCTTCTGGAAGATGAGGTCGCGCTGGCCGTAGATCTGCGAACGTTGTTTGTTCAGCACATCGTCATATTCAAGCAAATGTTTACGGACATCAAAATTCGCGCCTTCCACGCGGGTCTGCGAGCTTTCGATGATGTTACTCACAAGACGCACTTCCAATGGAAGCGAGTCATCCACTTTGAGACGTTCCATCAACCCGCTGACCTGTTCGCCGCCGAACAGACGCATCAGGTCATCTTGCAGTGAAAGATAGAATCGCGACGAGCCCGGGTCACCCTGACGGGCAGCGCGTCCACGCAACTGGTTATCAATACGGCGCGCTTCGTGACGTTCTGAGCCAATGACGTGTAATCCGCCCAACTCTTTGACTCTTTCCATATCCTCAAAATATTGCAGGAAGAGTTTTACTTCAGCGTCATAAATGCCAAAGTTGACAGGATCAACTTTCAGCAAAGCCTGACGGCGCTCTTCGAGAGTCATATCGAACGGATCTTCGTATCCCGCTTTTCGAAGCACACGATTCGCAGCCGAGATAACTTCCTCCGCCACTTCGCCGCCGAGTTTAATATCGACACCGCGGCCGGCCATGTTCGTGGCGATGGTCACCGCTCCGAACGCGCCCGCGCCGGCAATGATCTGCGATTCTTCGGTATGCTTGCGCGCGTTCAAGACAAGATGCGACACTCCGCCCTGAATGATCGCCTTCAAGCGCGGACCTGCGCTTTCAGGCAGGAACAGCAATTCAAGCAAAGTCTTTAAGTTCGCGGGTTCTTCGGGATTGATATTGGTGACGCCAAACGGCTGGATGAATTTGCGCATCGCATCGGGCGTGATCTTTTCAAGCGGTTCATTGAATGGCGCGAGTTCAGGAATCAGGCGTCCATCCTCTTCCTTCTTGCTGGCTTTAATGAAAGCATCCCGCACCAGAGTCACTTGCAGCAAGCGGCGGACAGGTTCGGCCTTGAGCCGACCCGAGAGCTGGTCGGACGATTCGACCGAAGTGGTGCCCACCAGCATCGGCTTGCCGAGCGCGTTGTAGCGGACGATCTCGGTCGCGATGGCGCGCAATTTGGCTTCGACCGTGCGATAGATCACATCGGGGAAATCTTTTCTTTTATAGAAGAGCGGCGTGGTCTCTCCAGCGCGCGCAAAGTATGAGTAGGCGTAACCTTCGTCATCCTTTGTTTTGATCTCGGTCAGCACAGCGCCTTTGCCAAAGGATTGATATTCCAGATTCGGCGGGACGGGCGCGACCTCAAGTTTATAGATCTTGTTGAATTCCTCGGCTTCGGTCAGCGCGGTACCGGTCATGCCGGCCAGCTTTTGATACATGCGGAAATAATTCTGCAATGTGATGGTGGCGTAGGTGACGTTCTCCGGCTCAACCTTCACACCTTCTTTTGCTTCCACAGCCTGGTGCAGGCCATCGCTCCAGCGGCGGCCCGGCATCTGGCGCCCGGTGAATTCATCCACGATGACGACCTTGCCGCCCTGCACCAAATATTCCTTGTTGCGGATAAAAAGGAATTGCGCGCGTAATGCCTGTTCAAGATAACCGGTCAGGCGCGCCTGCTCGGGAGTGAGATCTTCGGGTCTGTCGGGGTCGAGCAGGGTCGTACCCAAAATAGATTCAACGTGGCTGATGCCGACTTCGGTCAAGGAAACGTTGCGGTCTTTTTCATTGACTTCATAATCTTCGGAGCGAAGTTGTTTAACGACCTGTGACATTTTGCCGTACCACTCCAGGTCGCCGGAAGCCGGGCCGGAGATGATGAGCGGTGTACGGGCTTCATCGATCAACACGTTATCGACTTCATCGACGATGGCGTAGTAATGTCCGCGCTGGACACGCTGGTCCATGCGCATGGCCATGTTATCGCGCAGATAATCAAAACCGAATTCTGAGTTTGTGCCGTAAGTGACATCCGCGCTATACGCTTCGACACGATCCACCAAGCGCAGATGATGCTGATCCTCATGCGGCGACTCGCGTTCGAAATCCACCATGAAGGCTTTCTTGCCGTTCTCGGTGGCGGCCGCCATTTGCAGAACTCCGACCGAGACACCGAGCATGTTGAAAATGGGAGCCATCCAGCGCGCATCACGCCGCGCCAGATAATCATTGACCGTAATTAAATGAACGCCGCGCCCGGTCAGTGTGTTGAGATAAACAGGCATGGTCGAAACGAGAGTCTTTCCTTCGCCTGTGCGCATCTCAGCGATCTGTCCGCTGTGCAGCGCCGCGCCTCCGATGACCTGCACATCGTAATGGCGAAGTCCGATCGTGCGTTTGGAAGCCTCACGTACGGCGGCAAAAGCCTCGGGCATGATCTCATCCAATGCATCCTGCTCGAACTTTTCACGATCCTTCTCGTCAAGCACTCCATCAATGGCTTTCGCCACCCGCGCCTTGAATTCATCCGTTTTGGCGCGCAGAGCCTCATCGCTTAATGCCTCATATTCCGCCTCAAGCGCATTGACCTTGACCACAAGGCCGGCAAATTGATCAACTGTCTTTTTTGTGGGGTCGCCACTAAATAATTTTACAAAGTTTTTAAGCATAAGTTCCCTTTCAAGGAAGGGATTATAGCATGGGAGATTGGATGGAAAATTTGAGTTTCGTTAATGTTTGGAGCAGCGTTTCCCCGCTAACTTGCTGAAGACCTGACAGATTTCATTGTGGTCCATACTCATCAATCATCATGCGCGCACAATGATTCGAGTTTGAAACCAAACCCTGAAAATCTGTCAGGTCTTATCACTTTATTTGTCTACTTGTTCAAAAAATACTTCTTTACAAAATACACCAGCACCACTGTCAAAACAATCGGTCCGAGATATAGACGGACTCCCAGTAAAAAATTGGTGATGTGGGTACCGACAACGTAAAAATTCTCCACCGCGCCAACAACCGTACCAAAAATAAGATAGCGCAGACCAATGTTAATGACGTCGTCCGAGTTAAAATAAAAGATACCCACAAAAACGCCGATCAACATCAACGTCCATACCAGCGCATCAGGCTGGTAAATTCCTTCATCTGGCGAGAGTGCATAGGTTACTCCTGCGGTAAGCGCGCCAAAAATAAAGAGCCACTTAAACAACAGCCTCCAATTCTCAATGATTTCCATTTCTTTTTCCTTGCTGCTCAGGGGTTGATCGGTCTTTTTAGTCGCCATGTTCTTTTCCTCTTGAAATTTATTTTGCCTTGAAATACTTAACCCTATTAAACCACAAAGTTACCCGCAGGCCATCCGCAAGGCGCTTGTTTTCCGTGGGGTATAATCTTTCCGCTTTATGAAAATCCTAACCGTTCTTACCTACTATCGTCCGCACACCAGCGGACTGACCATTTACGCTGAGCGCCTCGCGCGCGCCTTCGTCAAACGCGGCCATCAAGTGACCGTGATGACCACACAGTATGACCCGTCCCTTGCGCTTGAAGAGCTGATGGACGGCGTGAAGGTGATCCGTGTTCCGGTTGCGGCACGGGTCAGCAAAGGCGTGATCGCGCCGACCTTTGGCTGGGTCGCCACAAAACTTGTTGCCCAGCACGATGTCGTTCAATTGCACCTGCCGCAGTTCGACGCACCCGGAGTTGCTTTCCGCGCGCGTTTGTTCGGAAAGCCAGCCGTGCTCACGTATCACTGCGACCTTTTCCTGACGCGCACCTGGTTCAATCGCCTGGTAAACGCCGTTGTGGATTTCCAAAACAATATGGCGGGACGACTCGCGCATCACATTGTCACCTATACACAGGATTACGCCGATAACTCGCCCTACCTCTCGCGTTACGCATCAAAACTCACCCCGATTCTGCCTCCGGTTGAACTGCCAGTTCCTACACCTGAAGCTATTTCCGCTTTTGCGCGCGAGCACCACATTGACGAACGCAGACCGGTCATCGGCATGGCGGCACGTCTCGCCGCTGAAAAGGGCGTGGAAGTTCTACTCGACGCACTGCCCGCCATTCTAAAAACATATCCGAAAGCGCAGGTCTTGTTTGCCGGCACCTATCAAAACGTGATGGGCGAACAGGCCTACTCAGACCGGCTCATGCCGCGCATCCAAGAGTATGAACAGCAGGGACATTGGACATTCCTCGGCAATCTAGATCCCATTCAAATGGCGGCCTTCTATCCAAACCTCGATGTGCTGACCGTGCCTTCATTCAACTCCACTGAAGCCTTCGGACTCGTTCAGATCGAAGCGATGATGAACGGCGTACCCAGTGTGCCGTCTGCGCTGCCCGGAGTGCGGAGACCAGTCCAAATGCACGGCATGGGAGTCGTCTCTCAAATTGGTGATTCTGCTTCCCTGGCAGAATCAATTTTGCGCGTATTGGATGATCCGCTCAAATATCGCGGGGACATTGAATCAATTAAGAAATCCTATGACCCTGACTCGATCGCGCAGGAATATGAAAAATTATTTACCCGGTTGATGAAGAAGAGGAAATAAACATGGAAACACTCGGTATTAATACTGGTCTGCTTATTGTTCAGTTACTTCCAATAATTCTATTGTTCGGGCTTCCTCTCATTTCGCTGCTTGACCTTAGAAAGAAAAATTTAAGCGGCGTGCCACTTGGAATATGGGTTCTCATTATTTGTGCCATTCCTGTGATCGGCTCGCTGGCCTATTGGATCATCAAACCTTCCGCAGAGACTAAATAGATGGGCTCGAAAAAAGATTTCCTTTACCTTCAGCTGCGCGACCTGCCTTACTTCCGGGCGTTTTTGCGCGCGATAGAGAGCGAATATTATCAAGACCTGTCTCTCCCTGCGCCGGTTTATGATGTCGGCTGCGGCGACGGTCATTTTGCCTCCCTGACCTTCGATCAAAAACTGGATGTGGGACTTGACCCGTGGCGGTTCTCCATGCGCGAAGCGAAAAAGTACAACGCGTATAAATCCCTGGTCGAAGCCGATGGTGCGCGCTCGCCTTTTCCATCGAATCATTTTCCCAGCGCGATCAGCAATTCGGTTTTGGAACACATCCCGCACATCGATGATGTATTGAAGGAGACCGCGCGTGTTCTCAAGCCCAACGCGCCCTTTTATTTCTGCGTGCCGAATACAAGATACTTAAGCGAATTGTCCATTTCAAAATTTTTGGGCAAAGGCTATACCGAATGGTTCCGCAGGATTTCGCGCGTCTCTCACGCGGATGAGCCGGATGTCTGGGAACAGCGCCTGGAACAGGCTGGATTCAAGCTGGAACGCTGGTGGCATTATTTTTCGCCCGCCTCGATGCGCGTGTTAGAATGGGGACATTATTTCGGCCTCCCCTCTGTGGTTGCGCGGGTCTTAACCGGCAGGTGGATCATCTCACGCGCCGAATGGAATCTGGCGCTCACGAAGAGTTTTGTCAAAAAATACGCGTCGCCGGAACCAACGGCCAATGGGACATTTACGTTTTATATAGCTAAAAAAAAGTAGGGGCGAGGTCATCTCGCCTGTTTTGGATAACATTCATTGGGCGGGGAGACCCCGCCCCTACAACAACCCATGTCATTCGACGAAAAATATTTCTCCACGCACACATACGCCAATATCACCTTTGCCAAGTACAGCATGTATTGGTGGTCTAACCGATTCTTCGCCATGCTCGCGCGCAGATACGGTCAACGCGGAGCGCGCCTGCTTGAGGTGGGATCAGGCATGGGGCACTTAGTGGCCCAGCTAGAAAATACGTTTGAAACGGTCGGCATGGACTTGAACCATTGGGCGGTGAAACAATCCAAAGCAGTTGTAAATAAATCGGCTTTGCAAACCGCGTCCGCACAGGAACTGCCATTTGAGAATGGCGCTTTCAATGTGGTCATCATCAAGCATATTGTGGAGCACCTGCCAGACCCCGAAAAAGCCATCAATGAAATTGGTCGAATCACCGCGAGCGGTGGAACCCTGATCCTTGCCACGCCGAACCTTGGTTCCATGCTCAAACCGTGGAAGGGTGACAGGTGGATCGGTTATCAGGACCCGACCCATATTTCATTGAAGGAACCATCTGAATGGCTGAGATTGATCCAAAACGCGGGCTTCGAATTAATCCGCGTTTTTTCAGATGGCTTCTGGGATGTGCCCTATATCCGTTTTGTGCCAAAGCAATTACAGAAATTATTTTTTGGCTCACTGGGCGGGCTTCAGGCCGTCACAGGTTTTGTGTTTCTACCAATGACGTGGGGAGAAAGCATCATTGTGGTGGCGAGAAAAAAATAAAGAGCATGCTTGAATGAGTAAAGATTCCCAATTGCCAAATCCAGGATTGCAGAATAAAGATCTTCAGGAACCCACCGTTCTTGATCTATATAAATCCGTCACCAAGGACTGGACTTCGTTCTATAATTTCATCCGCTCCTTATGGGATGCGCGCCGCCGCGATGAACTCAATCGTTCCCTCGCCGCTGATGCGGCTTACGCGATCGAAGAATTAAAACCTGAGGAGCCTGCACGCGCCGCTTATTTTCCATGGCGGTCGGTGCTGGCACTTTTTCTCGCGCTTGCGGGACAGTTCTCACTTGAGTCGATGCACGACCAGCCCAATCTAGGCGTCGCGCTTTATATTTTCGCGATCGGATTTGTGATCTGGGCAGCCATCAAGGATGAATGGCATTTACCTGCACTTCCCGCCTTCATGCAAATGCCCGAACCGCTGACCACGCGCACCGCCGCATTTATTGTTTCCATCGTTATTGCGTTAATGGCATTTTTCAGCTTTGGCGGTGGCAAATTCGACATTATCAATATCACATTGTGGGTTTCGTCGCTTGGTTTCCTGGTTTACAGTCTGTGGTTGAAGAACATAAAGATCACAACAGGATCAAATACGGATGAACGCAGAAGGAAGTTGATCTGGAGTGTGATCATGGTCGGCGTATTTGCCGTCGCGGTCTTCTTCCGTCTCTATCGCACCGATTCGATTCCCGTGGAACCATTCAGCGACCACGCCGAAAAAATACTGGATGTCTACGAGATCACACAGGGCGATTACAAAATCTTCTTTCCACGCAACACAGGCCGTGAAGCCTTACAAATGTACTGGACAGTCCTGGTTGCCAACCTTTTTGGCACCGGGCTTTCTTATTTAAGTCTCAAACTTGGCACAGCCTTGCTCGGGATTCTGACACTCCCCTATATTTACCTGCTGGGAAAGGAATTCGGCAATGAGCGTGTTGGGCTGTTCGCGCTATTTCTTTTTGGGATCGCCTACTGGCCGAACGTGATCTCCCGTATTGGATTGCGCTTCCCCTTATATCCACTCTTCGCCGCGCCGACGCTTCTTTACCTGATCCGCGGCCTGCGGACCCGCAACCGAAACGATTTCATCCTTTCCGGCATTTTCCTCGGAGTCGGTCTGCATGGATACAGCCCGTTCCGCATTATGCCGATCCTGATCGTGGTTGCTTTTGGCATTTATTTCCTGCATGCCCAATCAAAGGCAAATCGTCAACAGGGATTCTTGTGGTTCGTCATCATCGTGATCACATCCCTGTTTGTATTTATGCCGCTGCTCCGGTACTGGATGGAACACCCCGATCAGTTTGGGTATCGTGCTTTTTCCCGCTTGGGTTCAGTGGAAACCGTGCTGCCCGGTCCTGCCTGGCAGATATTCCTTTCAAATCTATATCGCGGTTTGTTGATGTTCAACTGGGATGACGGCGAGATCTGGGTGAACTCATTACCGCACCGGCCTGCATTGGATATCGTGACAGGCGCATTGTTTGTGATCGGCATTGTTTTGTTGATCGTGCGTTATGCCCGACAGCGGGATTGGCGGGATATGGTATTGCTGGTTTCAATTCCTGTACTGCTGATGCCTTCGATCCTGTCTCTGGCATTCCCAAGTGAAAACCCTGCATTGAATCGCGCTGGCGGCGGAGCGGTGGCGGCAATCCTCGTCAGCGCGCTGGCTCTTGACGGGCTGCTGGCAGGCTTGAGCAATGCCAGCAGCGGGAGGCGGCTCTTCATTGCCTATGGGCTGACGGGTATTTTACTGGTTACATCCGCCTTGCAAAATTATGATCTTGTCTTCAACAAATTCGATAAGAATTTCAGGGCCGGCGCGTGGAACACGTCTGAAATGGGACGGGTGATCAGTGACTTCCGCGATAGCTATGGGCAGACGGACACATTCTGGATCGTGCCATTCCCGTATTGGGTGGATACGCGTCTGCCGGGTGTTTGGGCTGGTATTCCGAACCGGGATTTCGCGCTCTGGCCCGAGAATTTTTCACAGACAGTCAATCTGCCCGCGCCAAAGATGTTCATCTTTTGGCCTGAGGATCTGCAAACTGAGAATGCTCTTAAAGAACTCTATCCGGATGGGGCGTTGACCCGCTATACTTCGACGTTCGCGGGCAAGGATTTTATGATGTTTTTTGTGGAGAGATAATGTCATTGCGGGCCTCGCGCTGACATGGAAAACTATGAACGGAAAACGTGTGTGGATCTACGATCTGCTTTTTGTTCTCGTCCTGCTGTTGGCGGGATATTTACGTTTAAGCGGCGTGAATTGGGGCGAGGGCTATCACCAGCATCCGAATGAATTATTCCTGACCGGTGTGCTGGATAATTTACGGGCACACACCTGTGAAGATGCGTCCATTCCGGTGGATGCCTGTCCGCCCGAACAGAAGCGCTTATTAAGTATCAGGGAATATTTCGACACGGCGAATTCGACGCTGAATCCATACAATCGCGGGCAGGCATTTTTTGTATACGGCAACCTGCCGATGACCCTGGTACGCTACGCGGTCGAACTGACTGATAATGCAGACATCGGGAACTCTAAATTCTTTGCGAGGCAATTCTCCGCGCTGGCGGAT
Source organism: Candidatus Villigracilis saccharophilus (assembly GCA_016709305.1). Taxonomy (GTDB): domain Bacteria; phylum Chloroflexota; class Anaerolineae; order Anaerolineales; family Villigracilaceae; genus Villigracilis; species Villigracilis saccharophilus. The sequence goes on along the minus strand of JADJNA010000023.1, from coordinate 7,916 downwards.
CTGTTCACCATAGTATTGCTTTATCTTTTCGTTTCAAAATTATACGGTCAACGGGTTGGGTTGATCGCTTCTGCATTTTCTTCCTTTACCGTGATGCAGATCCAGCAATCGCATTTTTTTACATCAGACCTGTTTGTCAATTTGTTCATGTTCCTGACAATATATTTTGCGGTCGGGATCATTAGCCGAAAAGCAAGCGCGGCGGATGGAGAAACGCAAAGTCCGCTTCCCATATCATCCATTATTCGCGATCCGCTCTTCTGGCTCAGTATCGGTTTTGGGGTTGCACTGGGCATGGCGATGGCTTCAAAGATCAACGCGGCTGCGCTGGCGATCGCGCTGCCGGGCGCCTTTATTGTGCGCTATCTAGCCGGCAAAAAATCCATCAGCGGTGAAGCCTTTAAATTCATCGTGATCTGTTTAATGGCCGGTGGGATCGCCACGCTCATTTCCTTCCGTATCTTTCAGCCTTATGCCTTTAGCGGGCTTGGACTTAATCCACAATGGGTTGCAAATATCAGCGAACAGCGCGCGCAGGCGACGGGAGAATCTGACCTCCCCTGGAATTTGCAGTGGGCGCGCCGCACGCATTTATATTCGTTCACGAATTTAACAGTTTGGGGATTGGGGCTTCCGCTCGGCATTCTGGCGTGGGCGGGCTTCCTGCTGATGGGCTGGCGGATCATCAAAGGCGAATGGAAGCATCTCCTGCTATGGGGCTGGACCGCGTTCTACTTTGGCTGGCAATCCATGCAGTTCAATCCCACCATGCGTTATCAACTGCCGGTCTATCCGCTTTTGGCAATGATGGCGGCGTGGGGCGTGTTCGAGTTTGCAGGTTGGAAGGTTGGGACGTCTAAACGTGTAAACCTGCCCACGATTTTCGCAAGCTTGATCGGCATTACTGTTTTAATACTTACCGCCGTCTGGGCATTTGCATTCCAAAGTATTTATCTGCGTCCTGAAACACGCATGGCTGCCTCGCGCTGGATTTACGAGAATGTACCGGGGCCGATCAATCTGCAGATCCAAACGAGTAATGGAAACGTCATCTCCCAGCCATTGTCATTCCCGAATCAGGGGTTTGATCCAATCTGGAGTTCCGTATACCACAGTGATCGCGCCCAGGCATGATGGCGTGTTGAGCGGCGTAATTCTTGCTCACGCTACCGATCTTTCAACATCCGCAGTCAGACTCGATCTGTCTATTGCCGCTGTCAATGATCCCGGGCAGATACTTGCGAGCGCATCCGCCAAGCTCTATGCGCCTGATTCAAAAGACTCGCGCGGCCCGCAAATTTCATTTACTTTTTCTGAGCCTGTACCTGTCTCGGCGAATGCGACATACACGTTGATGTTGGAAACTTTCGGCAGACAAAACCTGACTCTTTCCGGCGCGTCCTTTGCCAACGAAACGGATTATGACTGGGGACTGCCCTTCCGTATTGACGGGTACGATCCATTTGGCGGCATGTATCGCGGTGACCTGAATCTACAAGTTTATTGGGACGACAATGCAGATAAGCTGACCCGCTTTATCGATACGTTGAATCAAACGGACTACATCTTCATCCCGACCAATCACCAGTACGCGCAGATCACTCGCCTGCCGGAACGCTATCCTCTGACGACAAAATATTATCGTGAATTGATCGGCTGTCCTGAAGGTGAGAATATCATCAAGTGTTACCGTGTTGCACAGCCCGGGCAATATCAGGGCAATCTTGGGTTTGAGTTGGTGGCGGTCTTTGAATCGTATCCGACGCTTGGACCGTTGGTCATCAACGATCAAGCGGCGGAAGAAGCGTTCACGTTTTACGATCATCCCAAAGTGTTGATCTTTAAAAAAGCGGATGATTTTAGTTCCGCGAAGGTACAGGCGCTGCTTGGCTCGGTGGATCTGACCAATGTCATTCATCTCACACCCAAACAGGCTGGCACTTACGAATACAAGGACTTGATGCTGCCCGAACCACGCCTTGCGCAGCAACGCGCAGGCGGCACCTGGTCACAGTTATTTGATTACGATTGGCTCCAAAATAAATATCCGATTCTGGGCATCCTGCTTTGGTATGGATTCATTTTTGTGCTGGGACTGTGTGCCTACCCGATCGCGCGTTTGGCTTTGCCGGGCCTTCGTCAGTATGCGTATCCATTAAGCCGCATCGTGGGGCTGGCATTGCTGGCATGGATATCCTGGATGGGCGGCTCGGTTGGCGTGCCGTATACGCGAGCCACGATCAGCGTGGCGTTTGCCATTATCGCCGCGGCAGGTATCAGCCTGGGATTGATGCGCAGACAACAGTTCAAAGCGGAGTGGAATTCGCAGCGCAGATTTTTCGTCATGGTCGAAGTCCTTTTTCTCATCTTCTTCCTGATCGATCTGCTTATTCGGCTCGGTAATTCAGACCTGTGGCATCCCGCCAAGGGCGGCGAGCGGCCGATGGATTTTTCATACTTTAACGCGGTGCTGAAGAGCACGAGTTTTCCACCCTATGACCCGTGGTTCGCGGGCGGCTACATCAATTACTACTATTACGGATTTGTACTGGCGGCCACGCCGTTGAAATTGCTTGGCATCGTTCCATCCATTGGATACAACTTTATTTTGCCGACCTGGTACGCGCTGGTTGCGATGGGAGCTTTCACGGTGGCGTACTCGCTGGTTGTGACGGATGAAGATTCAGACCAGCCTTCGGCTTTGATCTCTGGTCTGGCGGCTTCTGTGATGGCGGTCCTGATCGGGAATCTCGGTACGATCCAAATGGTGTTCCAGGCATTCCAACGCATGGCCATGCAGGGCGGAACCATTCTTGCAGATGCATCGCTCTGGCAAAGATGGGTCTGGGCTTTCCAGGGCATCACGATGTTGGCAGGCGACGCGCTGCTGCCGATCGGTCGCGGAGAATGGTATTGGAATCCCAGCCGCGTCATTCCACCGGGGCCGGGCAATGAGATCACAGAATTTCCCTTGTTCACATTCCTATACAGCGACCTGCACGCGCATATGCTGGTCATGCCATTGACCTTGTTCATTATCGCCTGGGCGGTTTCCTTTATTAAATCACGCGCGCAAATGAGCCGCGCGGAATGGGTCGCCGCTTTCGGCATCGGCGCGTTGATGATCGGCGCGTTGAAGCCCACCAATACCTGGGATTTATATACATTCTTCCCATTCACCGCGCTGGCTGTGATCTACGCCATTAACCGCCATTTTGAATGGAAGGGTTGGTTCAAACTTCCAGATTGGCTTGGACGTGCTGTTTTATCCATTGGCGCTGTCGTACTTTTGTATGCGCTCGGCACGTTGATGTATCTGCCGTTCAACGTCTGGTACAGTCAGGCGTATAACAGCATTGACCCGTGGACGGCCACACACACGCCCTTCTCATCTTACTACACGCAGTGGGGATTGTTCCTCTTTATCATCACCGCGTGGCTGGTTTGGGAAACTCGTGAATGGATGGCGTCCACACCCGTTTCACATCTCAGAAAAATAAATCCCTATTCATTACTCATTGAGATCGGGCTGGCAGTGATCGTGGCTTTGCTGGCGTTCTTTGTGATCAAAGGCGCGCGCATCGCCTGGCTCGCGTTACCGCTCGCGGTTTGGGCTGGGATTCTGCTGCTGCGCCCGAACATGCCCGGCGTAAAGCGCGGCGTCCTGCTGATGATCGGGACGGGTCTCGCTTTGACCATGGCAGTAGAAGTGATCGCTTTGCGCGGCGACCTGGGACGCATGAACACGATTTTCAAACTTTACATGCAGGTCTGGATGCTGTTTTCGGTCAGCGCGGCGGCGGCTTTTGGCTGGCTGTACAATGTATTTCCCTTCTGGAATTTGCGCTGGCGCACGATCTATCAGAGCGGGCTTTATGTACTCCTCGCGGGCGCATTCCTGTTCACGATCACAGCCACATCCGATAAGATCAGCGACCGCATGACTCCGACCGCGCCGCATTCTTTGGACAGCATGAATTTCATGAACTATTCCCAGCATTGGGATGTCAACATGATGGACCTGAGCGAAGACTATCGCGCCATCCGCTGGATGCAGGATAATGTGCAGGGCTCGCCTGTATTGGTCGAAGCCAATTGTTCCGAATATCGCTGGTGTACCCGCTTCACCATCTATACTGGTCTGCCCGGCGTGATCGGCTGGAATTTCCATCAACGCCAGCAGCGCGCGCTCATTGCGCCCAACCTGATCTCAGATCGTATTGACGAGATCGCCAGGTTCTACATGACATCAGATGTTGAGTGGTCTCTTGCGTTCCTGAAAAAATATCAGGTCAAATATATTATCGTTGGGCAGCTTGAACGCAATATTTATCCGCCCATTGAACTTTCACAGGATGGTCTTGTCAAGTTCAAGACATTCGAAGGGAAATATTGGAAAGCTGTTTACCAGGATAAAAACACAACCATCTATGAGGTACTGCCATGATCCTGCACATTACATCGCGCGCCGAATGGAACGAAGCGCAAGTTCGCGGTGAATACATCGCACCAAGCCTGCAAACCGAAGGCTTCATTCACTGCTCCACTGAAAAGCAAGTCCTGCACGTCGCGAACGCTTTTTATCGCGGTAAAACTGATCTTGTGCTGTTAAAGCTCGACGAAGCACAACTCAAGCCCGAGTTAAAATGGGAACCGCCAGCGGGATCTCCTGCCCCGGGCATTTCCGACTCCGATAAATTCCCGCACATCTTCGGCCCGATCAACTTAACAGCGGTCGCTTCTGTTCTGGACTTTGAGCCTGATCCTGCTGGAATGTTCATTCTCCCGCCCCTATGAATTTGACTGAGATCCGCATACGGCCCGCGTCTAAAGATGACGCTCCATTTATCGCGGAGATGCTGAAACTTTCAATGGGCAGTCTTGCAGATTATCTTTTTGAAGCAAATGCCCGAACGATAACAAGGTATATTGAGAGTTTGGTTCTTCGAAATGCGGGCAGGTTTGGTCTGCGCTTTTCTTTTATTGCGGATGTTGCAGGAATTTCAAAAGGTGTTTTACTCTCCTACAAAGGTGGAAGTGTGGATCTGTTGAATGTCGCGACTTTCCCTCATTTGTTTTCTGCAATGGGTTTCTCGCGCAATTCGTTTTATGAAACGCGGCATCGGTCTGCCCGGTGGACGGGAAGCAGTAAAGGATGAGTATTATATAAGCAACCTTGGTGTACATCCTTCTGCGCAGGGATTGGGCATCGGTTCTGCTTTATTGAAATTCGCTGAAGACCTGGCTTGTGATGCGAAACTTTCAAAATGTTCCTTGATCGTTGGTTCATATAATCAAAATGCGTTTCGTTTATACCAGCGGCTTGGATACCAGGTCGTTGAGACGGTACGGAATGAAAACCCGAGTCTTGGGTATTATCGCATGGTGAAGGTACTCTAGTTTCATGACTTCATTTTTTGTCTGGTATTTTCTGATCACGGTCCTCGGCTGGTTGACCTTTCCGCTTGCTTATGCACTTTTTCCCGCGCTGGCAGACAGGGGCTATACCCAGTCGCGCGCCGCGGGTCTATTGATCTGGGGATATATTTTCTGGTTGCTTGCCTCGCTTGGCATCGCGCAAAATGACCTGGGCGGAATATTACTCGCTATTACATTCATTATCGGATTAAGCATTTGGTCACTCGTAAATCGTAAATTCGAAACCGTAAACTTCTTAAAATCCAATCTTTCACTCGTTCTCACCACTGAAGTTTTATTCTTTGTCGCTTTCGCATTCCTGGCTTTTGTCCGCTCTGCCAATCCGGAATTGACCAGCACAGAGAAGCCCATGGAGCTGGCGTTCATTAATGGGATTCTGCGTTCGCCAACGTTTCCTCCACACGACCCGTGGCTCTCCGGTTATGCCATCTCGTATTATTACTTCGGCTATGTGATGACCGCCATGCTCGCGCGCGTTTCGGGAATCCCCGGCAGCATGGCGCACAACCTGATGACCTCACTCATCTTCGCCCTCGGCGCGGTCGGCTCTTATGGGATTTTATATAACCTTCTCTCAAGGGAAGACCGCAGACCACAGACCTGCAGACGATTCTGTCCACCTTCCACTGTCAACTGTCAACTTTCTAGCCCTCCTCGCTCCGCTCTTCCTGCTCCTCGTCTCCAACTTTGAAGCCTTGCTCGAAGTCCTGCATCGCCGCGGACTGTTCTGGGTGAAAGATTCCAGTGGTGAATATTCCAGCTCATTTTGGAAATGGCTGGATATGAAGGAACTCTCACAGCCGCCATTCTTCCCGTTTCAATGGCAGCCAGACCGTTATCTATGGTGGTGGCGGGCTTCGCGTGTCATTCAAGATTACGACATGGTAGGCGGATTCCGCGAAGTCATTGATGAATTTCCATTCTTTTCCTTCCTGCTTGGTGACCTGCATCCGCACATGCTGGCTATTCCATTTAGCTTGCTTGCCATTGCTGTTGCGCTGAATCTTTATCTTGGCGGTTTTCGCGGCGCGATAAACTTTTTTGGAGCGCGTCTGCACATCAATATTCCAGGCTTTTTATTTTCCGCGCTTGTCATTGGCGGACTTGCATTTCTAAATACCTGGGATATTCTCGTCGGTGCCACGCTGATCGTTGCCGCATATATTTTCTGGCGTGCCAATGAAGACGGCTGGCGCTGGGATCGAATTGAAGATCTTTTCCTGTTTGCCTTACCGCTTGGAATTATTTCCATCGTTTTATACTTTCCGTTTTATTTTGGATTCTCATCCCAGGCAGGCGGCTTGTTGCCCCAACTTCATGTATCCCACTCGCGGAATGCACTTATGGGTCATGTGGGGCACACTACTGTTTCCCATTTTTGGCTATTTGATCTATCTGTTTGTTGATCCCAAAATCAAACCCAACTGGAAGCTCGGTTTTTCATTCGGGCTTGGTTTCACTTTTCTCCTTTTTATTTCTTACCTTCTCCCTCGGCTGGATCGGTTCTTTCGTTGAAAAGGATTTTGTCCTAAACTTTTTAAGCTCACAAGGCATGACCGCCACTCAATTTATTGGCGCAACATCCCTGCGCAGATTAAGTTATATCGGAAGCCTCATCACCCTGCTTGCAGTTCTGATCCCATCGCTGGCGTTTTTGTTTGTTGGGTATCGCAAACCTGAAACAGAAAACGATCAATCCGAAATCGTTAATCCAAAACCGCAAATCGAAAATAAATTTATTCTTCTCATCATCATCCTTGGCATCGTTCTCATCCTTGCCCCTGAGTTCGTTTACCTGCGCGACCAATTTGGATATCGAATTAATACAGTATTCAAGTTCTATTATCAAGCGTGGATGTTATTGAGTCTCGCCGCCGCATTTGGTGTGAGCGTACTTCTGGTCAACCTGCGAGGTCTGAAGAATATCACTTTCCGTATCTTGATCGGCTCGGTTATTTTTTCAGGCTTGTTATATCCCTCCCTCAGTTTGCTGACCAAGACAAATGATTTCAAACCAGTGGAAGGATTCACGCTCGATGATTTTGACCGCATCGTCCGAGAAAATCCCGACGAAGCCGCTGCCATCGAATTCCTGCGCACCGTTCCAAACGGAGTCATTGCCGAGGCGGTCGGAGATGGATACAGCGGTTACGCGCGCATCTCCACGCACACCGGTTTACAGACCGTGCTTGGCTGGCCCGGTCATGAATCCCAGTGGCGCGGCACATTTGCACCACAAGGCTCCCGCCGCGAGGATATTTCGAAGTTATATGCGACCGCCCGCTGGGAGGAAGCGCAGATCATTATTCAGAAATATAATATCCGTTATATTTATATCGGTATTCTTGAACGCGCATCCAGATCTGTCAGCGAAGAGAAATTTCAGGTACACCTCAAGCCTATTTTCCAGCAGGGTGAAACGGTCATCTACGAAGTGCCGTAATTAATCCGATTCTTAAATCAACTCAATGTAAACC
>JADJNA010000022.1 GCA_016709305.1 Candidatus Villigracilis saccharophilus | reverse complement strand
GCGGCGATGATGTGGATGCGAACGTGTCTGTTGTCTCCGCCTATGCCGGCGTGCGCAAGGCATTATCCGATCATCAACGGCGGATTGGTATGCGCGGCAAGGTTGTTATGGTCGGGCGCGACATTGGCACCGTTGTGCTGCCTGAAGCAGATATAAAAATATATCTGGATGCGAGCGCGGAGGAACGCGCCAAACGCCGCTATGAAGAGATCATCGCGCGCGGAGAGAAAGCCGACTACGATGAGATCCTCAAGAAAGTGATCGAGCGCGACCGCATCGATTCCACGCGCGCGGTCGCTCCGCTGCGCCCCGCCGATGATGCGGTCATTATTGACTCTGACAAAATGGACGCCGCTCAGGTCTTCGAGCGTGTGCTGGCATTGTGTAAATAATCAAGTGAAACCATACGTCATTCCGCTTCATATTCAATTCCACCGACTCTATCTGCGGTTTGGCATCCGTACAATATTTAATATTTTTGGGCGTGTGAAAGTTCTGGGACGCGAGAATGTTCCGCTTGGGAAACCCTATGTAATAGCGATGAATCATATTTCCATCTTTGACCCGCCCTTGACGGTCTGCTTTTGGCCGGAACAACCTGAAGTCATCGGCGCGGCGGATGTATTTGAGAAAAAAGGACAGGGTACATTGCTTTCTTTGTATGGCGTCATCCCTGTCCATCGCGGCGAATATGACCGCGCCCTGCTTGAAAATATTCTGGCAATCCTGAAAGCCGGCCGCCCGCTCGTGATCGCGCCTGAAGGCGGGCGCTCACATGAACCAGCCATGCGCCGAGCCATGCCGGGCATCGGTTACATTATCGAGCATGCGCAAGTACCAATCGTGCCGGTTGGCTTGCTGGGCACCCTGGATGATTTCTGGCAGCGTGCCAAACGCGGCGAAAAACCACCCATTGAAATGCGGATTGGCAAGCCGATCTTCTTTCCACCCATCACAGAAAAAGGCGCCGAGCGCAGGGAAGCGCGTCAGAAGAATGCCGACCTGGTCATGCGCCATATTGCCGGGCTGCTGCCGGCAGAGTATCACGGCGTTTACGCAGGTCAGGCAATTCCTCAATAAATGAACCAACCTATTCCCAAACCGGTTAGCGAGGTATGGAAACCAGACCTGGTGCGTCTGCCAGAAATGACACGTGCGCGCCGCATTTTTCGAAAATTCGCGCACAGCCTTATCAAGTTAGTGGCAAAAATTTGTTTAAATGTGACCGTTGAGGGGATGGAGAATTTCCCGGCACAGGGTCCGGCGCTGGTGGTGATCAATCATCTTGGGGATTCTGATGTGCTGGCCTTGATCTCAACCTTGCCAATCCCGCCGGATGCGCTGGGAAAGATCGAACTATATGAACTCCCGATCCTTGGAAAATTAATAGATTGGTATGGTGTGATCTGGCTGCATCGCGGACGCGCCGATACAAAAGCCTTGCGCGCCGCGCTGAAAGGGTTTGCAGAAGGACGGGTGATTGTCATCGCGCCCGAGGGGCGGTATTCCATCACCGGCGCATTGGAGGAGGGCAGCGGCGGCGCGGCTTTCCTTGCGTATAAATCGGGCGCGGCGGTGTTGCCGATTGCGATCACCGGCACCGAGAATGAGATCGTATATGGTGCGCTAACAAAATTCCGTCGCGCAGCGGTGCATGTCAAAGCTGGAAAAATATTCAAGTTGACCGGACAGGATGAAGGGCGGCAGGAAGCGATTAATTCAGGGACGCAGCAGATCATGCAGGCACTGGCCGATCTCCTTCCTGAAAAATACCGCGGGGCATATTCCACCAACCCAAAGGTCTTATAAGCACACGCCCTATTTATTTTGGGGCTATAATCCAAAACGATGAATTTCTTTTTTACGCTCATTGCAGGCATCGCCTTCCCTGCTCCGCCGACTCTTGCAGGCTGGGTGGTTTGGGTGCTTATGCTCGGAGCTTTGGTGTATGCGTTGACGACCTGGCGTGTATACCAGCCTGAATGGACAGGACGCGAGTGGGGAATTTTTACAGCTTTATTCATTTTGATCCCGATCACCAGCCTGTTCATTGGATTAAGAGTGACATCCGCTTCAACCCGACCATTGCCCGGGCTGCCCGCTGAAGCAACAGGCTCCGCGCTGATGTTTTTTTCCGCCATCCCCTGGATCCTGGGAGGCGGCTTGCTTGGCCCGATCGGCGGCGCAGTCCTGGGCGCATTTGCCGGCCTTTTGCGCGGCGTGTGGGATACCTATTCCTTCTTTTCGATTCTCGAATTTGCGCTAATGGGCGCGTGGTTTGCCGCTAACAATCGTCAGCAATACCGCACAGCTGTATACAGGTGGCTTCGACAGCCGCTTATAGGCGTTTTGCTGCTGATTCCCCTCCATCTTTTTTTTCATATAATCAGTTCATTATTTACCCAATGGGGTGTGGATATATCCGCGCCTGTCACCGCAAGGCTTGACCTTGCAATAAGCAATTCCAGTGATGTTACATTAGCATTCAGCGGTGAGATGCTTGTGGCAGGGGTGGCGGCTCAAATACTATCTTCGGTGGTCCCGAATCTATGGGGAAGCAAATTACCTTTGCAGCCTTCGCCCGGTGAAAAGAGCCTGCGATCAAGATTTATTTTTTCTGCGGGCACATTTATCTTATTGCTGCTTGTGACCTTGTTGATCGGAGATTGGGTGGTCGCAGGCCGTGCAGCGCGTGAGATGCTTGCAGACCGTCTTGCCAGCGCAGGGAATTTTGCCGCACAGAGTGTGCCTTTCTTCCTTGAAACCGGCCAGAATCTGGCCGTGCAGTTAGCTTCTGAACCACCCTTACTGGATACCAGCGGCGATGAGCTGCGGGCATTTCTCGGATCGCGGATCAAAACCTTTCCATATTTTGATCAACTCCTTGTTTTGAACGCGAGCGATAAAACATTAGTGGCGGACTATCCAAACACAATAGATGGAACAAGCCCAAGACTGTATCCTGATGAAGCCTCTGGTATGTCTCTGGCTTCCAATGGCGTGCTGACTCAAATCTATTCGATCCCGCCGAATTCAGCGGAAGCTACTTCGCGTGTTTCTTTTATGGCAGCCATTTCGGATTCTTCCGGGCAAGTGCAGCGCGTATTGATCGGCCGTACCACATTGGAGACCAATCCACTGACATTATCACTCATAGAAAGCATTGATCATATGCGTGATCTTGGCGGCACGGGACTTTTGCTGGATGAAAATAATCGTATTATTTATTCATCAGAAATTTCACAACCACTGACGATTTTCAAGAACGAGCGCCATAGTGAGGCGATTTTTTACGATGACACAGCAGCGGACGGTACCCGCCAATTGGTTTATTATCAGCCGGTCATCGGACATCCCTGGGCGATTGTATTATCGGTTCCCGCGCAGCAGGCGCAGCAGATCGCGTTGGATATTGCCATGCCGCTTTCGCTCATGATCATCCTTCTGGCGTTGGCAGCCATGATCTCTTTGCGAGTGGGTCTGGGTGCGGTAACCGGTTCGCTGCAAGGGCTTGCAATCGAAGCCAACCGGATCGCCGAGGGAGATCTTGATCATCCGCTTCAAGTGGAAGGTGAAGATGAGGTCGGCCAACTTCGCCGCGCGTTCGAGCAAATGCGTTCCAGTTTGCAGGAGCGGCTGAAAGAGATCAATAGTCTCCTGCGTGTCAGCCAGGATGTGGCGTCCAGTCTTGAGATGCGGGATTCTGTAAAACCGGTTCTGGAAGCGATCCTTAACACTGGAGCAAATTCAGTGAGTGTTATCCTGTCGCCCAGTATCCTGCCAGACACATTTATCGAATTGCCTTCGCGTTTTACCCTGGGTGTAAACCAGGATATGTACGCTCATCTTGATGATCAAATACTGGCTATTGCTCAAAACACGGGAAAGATCGTGTTAGCGGAGGTGAGTCAGTCTCAAGAGTTATACCTTGACCCGGATCTGCCGCAACCGCTGGCCATGCTGGCTGTGGCACTGCGTCATGAAAATCGCTACTATGGTGTGGTGTGGGCTGGTTTTGATCAACCGCGTGTGTTCCCTGATTCAGATGTGCGTTTTGTGACCACGCTGGCTGGGCAGGCTGCGTTGGCAATTGCGAATGCGCATTTGTTCATGAATGTGGAAGCGTCACGACGGCAGCTGGAGGCGGTCCTCAATTCAACGACAGACCCTGTGCTGGTGACCGATCATCGCAACCGCTTGCTGCTCACCAATCATGCCGCAGCAGTTGCCCTAGGGCAGAATGCGGAGAGAACGAGCGGACAGGAAACTGAAAAAGTTGTAAAACTAAAACCTTTGCTGGCATTATTACAGAGCGCCACGACCGAGGAACAATCCACAGAAATCATGCTGGCAGATAAACGCACCTATCTTGCCACAGCTTCTTCTGTGATCGTGGAAGGCAGGCAGATCGGGCGCGTCTGTATCATGCGTGACGTAACCCACTTCAAGGAACTTGATAAAATGAAGTCGGAATTCGTGGCAACGGTCAGCCATGACCTGCGGTCGCCGCTCACATTGATCAGCGGATACGCCAGCATGCTTGGACTGGTCGGCGAGTTGAACGAGCCCCAGCAGGGATATGTCCAGAAGATCACGGAAGGGGTGGACAATATGTCCCGTCTTGTGAAAAACCTGCTGGATCTCGGGCGTATTGAGATCGGGATTGGGCTGCAAGTGGAAAGCGTGATCGTGCTGGATATCATTGAACAGGTGACCAGCTCCCTGCAATTACAGGCTTCACAAAAGAATATTCTCTTGAGCATGGAACTTGCCAGAGATATGCCCCATGCCCTGGAAGCGGACCAGGCGCTTTTGCATCAGGCTGTCTATAATCTTGTAGAGAATGCCATCAAATACACTCCAAACGACGGAACCGTGATCGTGCGTGCATCATCCGAACCTGGTTATTTGATTTTTGCGGTTGAGGATTCCGGCATCGGTATCGCAGCGGATGACTTGCCGCATTTGTTCGAAAAATTCTATCGCGGCAAACAACGCGAAGCGCGCGCCCAACATGGCTCTGGGCTGGGTCTTGCGATCGTTCATTCTGTCGCAGCCAATCATGGCGGACGTGTTTGGGTGGATAGTGTGGTCGGCAAAGGCAGCACTTTCTATTTACAAATCCCCCTGATACAACCCAAATACTCAAAGCCCGCATAAAACTGGATTCGTACTATAATCCAGCCTTGTCCTTGAAACGGACAAGGCACATCTATTTTATCCATAAGTTGGTAATTTATGATCGATCACGAACACAATTCACAAACATCCATTATTGAACGTACTGCAGATTATGTTCCACCCAAAAACTGGCGGTCCTGGTTTATTGGCCGTCCCTTATCTACAGCAGATGCATCCCACCAAACCATTGGAAAAACCGTGGGCCTCGCGGTCTTTGCATCCGATGCGCTTTCCTCCACCGCTTATGCCACTCAGGAGATCCTCGTCATCCTTGCAGCGGCAGGCACGATGGCATTTGGGATTGTGGTCCCAATTTCCATTGCAATTGTGATATTGCTTGCGATTGTCACGATCTCTTACGAGCAGACCATTCATGCCTATCCAGACGGCGGCGGAGCGTACATCGTGGCGCGGGATAATCTCGGAGAGTTTCCCGCCCTGATCGCCGGCGCATCCCTGCTTACTGATTACATCCTGACTGTTTCAGTCTCGATCGCGTCCGGGGTTGCGCAGATCGTGTCTGCTTTCCCCGAACTATATGATTACCGGGTCGTACTCTCGGTTGGATTTATCATGTTCGTCATGTTAATGAACCTGCGCGGCGTGAAAGAGTCTGGCACGGCATTTGCCATTCCAACCTATTTCTTTGTAGTATTGATGTTCATTGCAGTAGGAACCGGCCTTTTCCGTTTATTTGTTGCCGGCACCCTTGGCACGGTCATTGACCCGCCTGAACTTCTCGCGCATGGCATCTCTACAGTGACACCATTCCTGATCCTGCATGCATTCGCCAGCGGTACCACCGCGTTGACAGGTGTGGAGGCGATATCAAATGGAATCACTGCCTTCAAGGAACCGCGCAGCAAAAACGCAGGCATCACCCTGATTTGGATGTCTTTGATCCTGGGATCACTCTTTCTGGGGATTTCATACCTCACCAAAATGATCGGTGCGGTTCCGTCGGAAAGTGAAACAGTGATCTCGCAATTGGCGCGCACGATCTTTGGCGGGCGCGGCACCTTGTATCTTATGTTGATCGGCGCAACCACTGTCATCCTGATCATGGCGGCCAATACAGCCTTCGCAGATTTCCCGCGGTTGGGCGCGCTGGTTGCAAAAGATGGCTTCCTTCCCCGCCAGCTTACCTATCGTGGAAGCCGTCTGGTCTACTCGCGCGGCATCGTGGCTTTGGCTTTGATCGCATCCATCATCTTGATCATTTTCCAGGCAAGTGTGACACGCCTTATTCCTTTGTATGCCATCGGTGTGTTTTTATCCTTTACACTGTCACAAAGCGGCATGGCACTGCGCTGGTATAAGATCGGCAAGCTCAGACCTGACGAAGAGAAAGTGGAACGCGGTTCGACTCTGCGCTTCGTGAAAGACTGGCCTGTAAAAATGCTCGTCAATGGATTTGGAGCGATCTGCACCGCTGTCGTAATGTTGGTTTTCGCGATCACGAAATTCAAGGACGGCGCGTGGGTCGTTTTGATTCTCATTCCAAGCCTGGTCACAGGTTTCTGGTTCATGCACCGTCATTACAATAATCTTGCAAAGAAACTATCGCTCGATAATTTTGGAGTGATTCCTCCGCATGCAATGCGCCATCGTGTGATCCTGCCGGTCAGCGGCGTGCATCAGGGAACATTGGCAGCACTTCGCTACGCGCGCATGTTATCCGACGATGTGACCGCAGTACATGTCGTAATCGAACCATCTGACGCTGAAAAGGTCCGCGCAAAGTGGGAGACCTGGGGCGAAGGTGTGCGCATGGTCTTGCTGGATTCTCCCTATCGGCTCTTTATTGAACCTATTTTGGGATATATCTCCGAGATCGCAGCAAAGAGACAGCCCGGCGAAACGATCACGATCGTGGTGCCAGAATTTGTTTCTGACAACCGCATGACCGGCGCGCTGCATACCAACACGGCCAATATTTTGCGCGAACAACTAAAAAATCAACACGGTATCGTGATCACAAACGTGCCTTATCATGTACATGAAGAAGGCGTGGAATAAGGAGCATAAAAATGAAATTTGTTGTTATAGGTTGCGGAAGGGTTGGAGCAGAGCTCGCCTACCGCCTGTACAAAAATGGGTATCAAGTGGTGGTTGTAGACAGCAACAAAGACGCCTTCAACCGCATCCACTCTGATTTTCATGGCCGCACGGTCGAAGGGGAGGCCCTCTCCGCTGACACATTGAAACGGACCGATATGGACCACGCTGACGGCGTGGCTGTTGTTACCAACTCAGACACCATGAACGCGGTCATCGGGCATACCATTCGCATGCATTATCCTCAGGTAAAACAGGTGCTAGTTCGTAACTATGATCCTGCCATGCGTGAAATGCTTGAAGCATTTGGCTTGCAGATCGTCAGTTCCACAGCCTGGGGCGCGGAACGTTTGCAGGAATTGTTGATCAACGCGTCCTTCCGCGCAGTCTTCTCTGCCGGAAATGGCGAAGTGGAATTATATGAAATGTACATTCCCGATAACTGGCGGGATCGTTCCGTTTCAGCCCTGCTGGATGGCTGCAAAAATACGATCATTGTCGCCGCGCTGACTCGTGCGGGCCGCGCAGAATTGGCTTCCCCCGAATCGATCCTGAAAAGCGGTGATATTCTCACCGTCAGCGCGACATTGGAAGGTGTAACAGCCCTGCAGGCACGTTTGCAGGAAGGTACGGAGGCTTAATATGTTTGTTTTTATTGCTGGCGGCGGCAGGACCGGTGCGCAACTGGCCGCGCAATTATTGGATCAAAACCATCAAGTGCGCCTGATCGAGCATCGCCGTGAGTTGCTTGCGCTCTTGCATCACGAGATCCCCACGGAAGTTATTTATGAAGGCATCGCGACCGACCCGAATGTTTTAAAGCAGGCAGGCCTGAATAAGGCGAATGTGCTTGTGGCCTGCACCAACGACGATGCCACCAACCTGGTTTTGTGCTATCTGGCGCGCACCATGTTCAAGGTCAACCGCACGGTTGCCCGCATCAACAATCCGCGCAACGCCTGGTTGTTTGACAAAAACTTCCACGTGGACGAGACCATCAATCAGGCCGATGTGATGGCGCATTTGATCCAGGAGGAAATGTCGCTCGGCGATATGATGACCCTGCTAAAACTGCGCCGTGGACGATATGCTGTGGTGGAGGAGAAAGTTCCGCCAGGCGCGGAGGCCATCGGTATGGAACTCAAGAAACTTGGCTTGCCAGATCAATGTGTGATCGCAGCCATCATCCGTCACGGGCAGATCACCCTGCCGCGCGGCACTTCCGTACTCGAAGAAGGCGACGAAGTGCTGGCAGTGACAGATAATGAAGGCGCGCAGCAATTGGCAAAGTTGCTGGAACCTCCTCAAGAGAAAATTTGTAACAAAAGTAAATCCCCTGAAAATGTAAAAACATCATCAGGGGATTTTTCATACATGGATGTGATCCTAACCTTAAGACCTGCCAACCTTTACTTCCCCACCATATCCTTAACTTGCTCTATATAAGAAAGGCTTTGATGACGGAAGTAGGTATTATACAATTCGGCATAATGCCCGCCTTGAGTCAATAATCCGTCATGGCTGCCCTGCTCGATGATGGCGCCTTTTTGCATGACCACGATTCGGTCCGCGGCTTTGACCGTGGAGAGGCGGTGCGCGATCAGGATACTGGTGGTGTTCTTGAGAATTAGATTCAACGCTTGCTGGATCTGCCACTCGGTGAACGGGTCAATGCTGGCGGTGGCTTCATCCAGAATAAAGATGGCGGGATTCTGAACCAGTACACGCATCAACGCCACGAGCTGACGCTGCCCCATCGAGAGTCTGTTCCCACGCTCGCCGACTTCGGTATGCAATCCGTCGGGCAGAGTTTCAAGCCATTCACCATCGCCGATCTTTTTGGCGAGCTTGAGCATCTGCTCTTCAGGCACGCCCGGTACTGCGTAACGAATATTATCAATGACCGTCCCTGAGAACAAAAATGGCACTTGTGAGACGATCCCCAACTGGCGGCGGTATTGACCCAGGTCAAAGGTACGGATGTCGCGGCCGTCGATCAGCAAATTTCCCTTTTTGAAATTCATAAAAGCGCGCGATCAATTTCGCTATGGAGGATTTGCCGGCCCCGGTGTGCCCCACCAGGGCGAGAGTCTCTCCGGGTTGTATGACCAGATTGAAGTTCGTCAGGATCGATTCCTTATCCGAATAGCTGAAATCAAAATTCTCGAACTTGATCTCGCCCTTGAGCCGCGGCACATTCTGTTTTTCAGTCTGCAGAACATTCGGGTCGGCATCGATCAACGCGAAGACCCGTTCGGCGGCGGACAATCCCGACTGGATCTGTGCCCAGAACGCAGTGAGATTCAGAACGGGGAAGAAGAATTGGTCGAGGCTCATAATAAATAAATACCAAGCGCCGATGCTGACCAGACCCTGCTGTGCACTCATGCCGCCCGCGTAGATCAACACGCCGACGAAAATCCCGGATAGCGCGTTGAGCGTCGGGAAGACAAGCGCCAGCACAAATCCACGCCGGATGTTGACGTGATAGGACTGCTGATTTGATTCGTCGAACGATTTGAAAATACTTTCTTCCTGCCGAAAATTTTTCGCGATGGAAATGCCGCTGATGGTTTCCTTGATGGCGGCGTTGACATCTGCCATGGCTTTCATGCCGCGCTTGGTAACGATGCGCGCCAATGCGCGGAAGCCGGCCGCCACGCCAAAAATGAAGGGCATGAACGCCAGCAAGAGCAGGGACAAACGCCACTCGGTACGGAACAGCACCACGCCGAGGATCAGCGCCTGCATCATTTGCGAAACGACATCGGTAATGATGACCACCAGCTGGCCGAAATCATTGGTGTCGGATGTGATGCGCGAGACGATGCGACCCGAGGAGAATTGATCGTAGAACGAGAGGTCATGCTCGGCGGCGGCACGGAATGCGCGCGTGCGCAGGTCAAGTACAACATCCCCGACCGCGCGCACGATCAGACTTCGCCGAATCCAGTTCAGTCCCCACAAGCCGACGCCAACTCCCATGAGGGTGACGCCCACCAGGGCGATCGCCTGTGGAGTTGGTTCCTCGCGCAGCAAGTCCACCATGCGGCTAACCACCACCGGCAGCGCCGCGCCGATGAAGGCGAGGATGATGATAATGATCGATGAATACACAAGCCGTGTCACCTGTGTACGGAAAAAGTCAGCGATGCGCCGCGTGAGTTCACGGTCTGTATACTGACGGTCGTATTTTTCTTCGTTTAGTCCGGCAAAGAAGCCCATTTTGATTTCCGATTTATGATTTTGAATTTACGATTTTCTAAAAAGTTGTTTTACCGATAAGCACGCGAAGGCCGCAAAGAAAACTTTCAATCTTTTCTTTGCGCTCTTTGCGGTTGAAGGGTTATTCCCTAAAAATTCTTGAGTACGCTTCGGATGTTTTCATCAATTCATCATGCGTGCCGATGGCGGCGATGCGTCCCTTGCGCATGACGATGATCAGGTCTGCCCAGCGGATCTGCGACAAGCGGTGCGTGATGATGAAGGTGGTGCGTCCACGCGCGGCGTTGGAGATGGCGCGCTGAATTTTGTCCTCGGTGGCAGAGTCGATCGCGGAGGTGGAATCATCCAGCACGAGAATGCGCGGGTCGGTCAGGAATGCGCGGGCCAGGGCGATGCGCTGGCGTTGTCCGCCGGAGAGGGTCACGCCGCGTTCGCCGACGACCGTGTCATATTGCTGGTCAAAGCCCTGAATGAAGTCATGCGCCTGCGATGCTACCGATGCGGCGATGACCTCTTCCCTGGTCGCATCCGGTTTGCCGAAGGCGATGTTATTGCTCAAGGAGCGCGAGAACAAAAAGATATCCTGCTCGATAATCGAGATCTGCGAACGCAGCGCCGCCAGATTCCATTCGCGCGCATCCACGCCATCGATCAAGACCTGCCCGGCGGTGACATCATAGGTGCGGTTGATCAATTTTGCCAGCGAGGTTTTCCCCGCGCCGGTCTGTCCGACAATGGCAACGGTCTGCCCCTGTTTGATCTTGAATGAAATATCCTGAACAACAGGCTCGCCGCTTGGGTAGGCAAATGAGACGCCGCGAAACTCAACTTCGCCGCGCATGTTCGAGGTCAGGCCGGATGCGTTCTGGTCGAGATAAGTCTCACTGTTGATAAGTTCCAAAATTCGGCGTGAGCTGGAAAAACCTGAAGAGATCAAGGAGTAAGCCCATGTCGAGGTGAAGGTTGGGAACTCCAGTAAACGCAGCAGACCAAAGTACCCAACCACAGCACCGAGATCGATCGTCCCTGCGCGGAAAAGCAGCAGCGCGTGCACAAGTCCGCCCGCGTAGGCCATGCCGAGGATCAACATGGCAATATACTTTCCTTCGAGGTCGCCCTGACGCACAAAGGCATCGCGCACGCGGCGCGCATTGGAGACGAAGCGGTCCACCTCCGAGCCTTCCTGTGCGGCGCCTTTCATCACTTCAACGCCGTCCAGCGATTCGGATAAATGTGTGTTCATGTCGCCAAGGTCGCGCGACTTCGTCGGTGATGGGTGAGAGAGTTTTTAGATAACCGACCAGCGCAATAAAATAAATGATGGTAAATATGACGGGCGTGATCAGAAGGGACGGGTGATAGCGCGGTGCGGCGATGAGCAGCATCACGATGAACATGAACGAACCGACGACCAGGTTCACGCCGGGGTTGAACATGAAGTTCACTTCGCGCACATCGTTCGTCGCACGCGCCATCGTATCGCCAACGGGCTGCAAATTGTGAAAGGTCATGCTTTTTCCGAGTAATGAAAGATACAACTCATCGCGGATGTCGCGTTCCATGTACTGCGCCATCAGTTCTGCGCCGAAGTTGCGCCCAAGCTGCAGCACGCCGCGAATGATCTGTGAAATGCCAATCGTGATGGCCAGCGGCAAATGACACCGAAGTATCTGGCGGCAGTTTGATCATCGCATTGAACGCATCACCGGTCAATACCGGCACATACGCCGCCAGAGCTGCGTTTCCGATCGCTCCGACGACGAGCATCACCATGATCCAGAGATATGGACGCGAATGCGAAAGGATCCATTTGACGGCGCTGGTGTGGTTATATGTGTATTTGCGATGTAGAGTAAATTCTGCGGGAAGTGTGATCGAGGACATTTTTAATTGTACCAGTTTGATCCATTGCTTATTTCGAAAAACAGCTGTGCGCATCCCATTGTATATTTCCAATCCATGCCGTCTTGAATATCCCACCATGTGGAAAGGACCGCATGAGCCGCTGCCCAGTTAAGAATGATTTCGCGCTCCCAGCCCAATCTCTCCGCGAGGATGCTGACCCGCCTCTCTGTCTGCGCGCTAAAATTGACTCTGTCCGAAGTACTGTTCCATGGGTTGATCATGAGCGGACCGATCTCATAGCCCGCAGGTCCAACGACTCCCTTGGGGTCGATCACCAGCCCGCCGCGTTCAGAGGATAAGATGTTGAAATGATGGAAATCCCCGTGAAGCAATTTTATTTTTTTATCCGCAAATAATTCAGGCAAAACAAATTCAACATATTCCAACAGTTTTTGGAAATGGTCCCGTCCCGCCGTTGAAATGCGGGCGTATCTGCTTTCAGCGCATCGAACCAATTAGATAATTTTATGAAATTATTCTGGAGAACGCTTGTGTCCACAGCTGCCCGACCCAGGATCTCCGCTCCAAATCTTTTGCATCACATCCACTGCGATGTGGGTACGTTCATCGTCATTCTTCAATTCAGAAAGCATCGTACCTGGCTTAAGCCTTTCCAATAATAAAGCGCCATGTTCTTCATCTGCCTCAAGCAAACGACAGGCGCCATCCCCGTTGAATAACTTCAAGGCCGCCATCTCGCTAGTCAATTCAGGATTGGGAACACCGATCTTTAAAACGACATCTTGATTTCCACGTTTTGCGAATGCCACAAAATTATAGGAGAGATTTGAAACAGGCTGTACATCCTTTAATCCCCAGCGTTGCGATGCATCCTCGATCAATACAGGAAGGACGGCAAGAAATTTCCTGCCGTCCTCTTTGAATACATTTTGAATGGTGGTGATGAATGGATCAGGGAGCTGCATGTTCTCAAGCTTTGACCCAGCCCAGACCAATACGTCCACGTTCGGCTTCGATCTTTTGGATTTCAACGTCAATGATGTCGCCGACTTTCAAAACCGTGCCAAACGGGATCTGGCTCTTGTGCAGTAAGCCATCCTGCTTCACACCAATATCCACGAAAGCGCCAAAGTCCACTACATTGCGGACAGTGCCTTTGAGCTGCATGCCTGTCAGCAAGTCTTCGGCTTTAAGCACGTCCGAGCGCAGGATGGGGGCGGGGGTATCGGCGCGCGGGTCACGGCCTGGGCGGACGAGCTGCTCGAGGATGTCTTTCAGTGTGGGTACGCCGCAGTTTAATTCTTTGGCTAACTCTTCGAGGGAGGTCTTTGCTGTGAGCGATTCCAAGGCGGCGATTCTGTCTGGGATGGACGAATCAACCGTCAGCGCAGCGCGAGCGAGAATGGATTCTGCTATCGCATAGGATTCTGGATGGATCGCAGATTCTTCCAACGGGTTCGCTCCATTTCGAATCCGCATAAAGCCTGCTGCCTGTTCAAAAGCCTTCGGGCCAAGCCCAGCGACCTTCTTCAACGCGGTCCGTGACTTGAACGGTCCGTTGCTGTCGCGATGCGTGACGATGTTGGTGGCGAGTTTGGGGCCGATGCCCGCAACATGCGTGAGCAGCGCGGAACTGGCTGTATTGACATCCACGCCGACGCTGTTGACCACACTTTCGACCACGCCATCGAGGGCGTGCGTGAGCGCGGTTTGATCGACATCGTGCTGATACATGCCCACTCCAATGGACTTGGGGTCGATCTTGACGAGTTCAGCGAGCGGGTCTTGTGCGCGGCGGGCAATGGAAACCGCGCCGCGGATGGTGACATCGAGATCGGGGAATTCGGCGCGGGCGAGAGATGACGCAGAATAAACCGATGCGCCTGCTTCATTGACGATGAGATATTTGGTTTGTAGGGGCGCAGCATGCTGCGCCCTTACGAGTTCAGCGGCAAGCCTCTCCGTTTCGCGTGAAGCGGTGCCGTTGCCGATGGTGATGAGCGTGACGTGGTGGCGGTTGATCATATCCTGCAGGGTGTTGATCGAACCCTTCCAATCATTCTTCGGCTCGTGCGGATAGATCACTCCTGTGTCGAGTAACTTGCCAGTGGCATCTACAACGGCGACCTTGCAGCCTGTACGGAAGCCAGGGTCGAGGCCGAGCACAACATGATTGGCAAGCGGAGCCTGACCGAGCAGGGCGCGCAGGTTGGTGGCGAAGACTTGAATGGCGTGGTTGTCTGCGACCTCGCCTTTTTCACGGCGGACATCGCGCTCGATGGCAGGGAGTAATAATCTCTCAGCAGAATCTCGAATCGCGAGTTCGAGCTGCTCTGCGAAGGGACTGATGATGTCTTCTTCGAATTCGACTTGAATGGCATTCAGCCAGTCGCGCTCAGGGACATCCACATGCACACGCAGGACGCCTTCTTTTTCTCCGCGCGTAATGGCGAGGATCTGGTGCGGCAGAAGTCGGTTGACGTTGCCTTCAAATTCATAATAGGATTCGTAGACAGCTTTTTCATCGACAGAGTCTTTGATTCTTTCCACGCGGACTTTGCCAAACTTGAGCGCCTTCTCGCGTGTGGCAGCGCGGACGTTGGCGTTCTCGCTGATTATTTCAGCGACGATATCACGCGCGCCTTGCAGTGCTTCTTCGATGTTGGGAACTTGCTCGTTGATAAATTGCTTTGCAGCTTCTTCTGGAGAGTCAGAGGTTTGTTTCAAAATTAATTCAGCCAGCGGTTCCAGTCCCTTTTCACGGGCGACCATGGCGCGGGTGCGGCGTTTCTTTTTATACGGCGCATACAGGTCTTCGAGCGCGGTCATGCTGACAGCAGCATTGATCGAGTCGCGTAATTCGTCAGTGAGCTTGCCTTGTTCTTCAATAGAAGCAAGGATGGAAACTCGGCGTTCGTCGAGTCCGCGCAGGCGGATGAGTTCATCAGCAATGATTCGGATCTGTTCGTCGTCGAGCGAGCCCGTCATTTCCTTACGGTAACGTGCAATGAACGGGACAGTGTTGCCTTCGTCTAGTAAGGTGATAACAGCCGTAACTTGCGATGGCTTGACGTTAAGTTGGGATGCGATCTGTTCTGCGTGAGTCATAGGGAAGGATTTTATCATGGAGAAATTTATTGCTGGTTGGAAGGTTGCAGGTCGAAGGTCGAAAGATTAGCGTAAATTCGCGAAGATTGGTGGATAAAAACAGCACACAGAGATTGCTCTCCATGCGCCACTGTCAACCGTCAACGGTCTATCGTCAATCACTTACGGATATTTTTCTTTTACGATGGGGCTTTCCAATAACCAGCCCGTCAAAAGTGTGTAACCTGCCACCACGCATAAGATAATTGCAGAGACAGTCCAGGAGCGGCCTTCGAAAACACGCTGCTGAACAATATCGCTTAGCGTGAACAACCAGATCGCCGCCCCAAGTCCTGTCAACGCCTGAATGGTTCTCAGAATCCAGCGTTTTTTGATGACCAGCAGGAACGGCGCCGCTAAACATATCAGCAAGGGGATGGGGGTCGAAGCCCGCAGGAAATGAGCGGCAAGCAAGATTGCGGACAATGCCAATAAGGTAATTCTTAATTTCATCTTTTGTTCCTTTTATTAAACAGTAGGTGCGGAGCAATGCTCCGCACCTACGCTTAAAAGATAATTTATGATGGAAAAATCTTATCGAACACTTCAGGGCAATACTGCTGAACCATCTCAGAGGAGATGCCGTTCTCTTTGCAGATCTCGGCATAAAAATCCACAGAAGGCCGCCTGATTCTTTTTTGTGTGTCGATGTCCAGTCCCCACAGACCGAAGCGCTGGGTCCAGCCGCGCTCCCATTCGAAATTATCAACCAATGACCAGTGGAAATATCCCTTCACGGGCCAGTTGAAATTACACGCGCGCCAGACCTGATGCAAATGCTGGGCAATATAGCGCGGGCGCATGTGATCATCGAAATCTTCCACGCCGTTCTCAGTAATGATGATCGGCAGATGAGGATAGGTATGGTCGATCCATTTGATGGAGTTGTAAATACCTTCGGGGATATTGGCGAGGAAATTCGTATCGCTCATATCCGCATCTTTAGGGTAGCCGCTGTTCGAGAATAACTCACCAGGCTTAAACAGATCAAACCAGACCGTATCCACAGAGTAATAATTCAACCCTAGATAATCCTGCGTGCCTTTGGCCTCAGGAATATTCTGATTGCCGATGGGTGATCTCATTACGCCCGTTGAAACAGCGGAGGGAAAACCCATATTGATTCCATCGTAGCGGATGTTGCGCATGAGTCTATCCAGCGGAGACCACTTCAAGCGCGGAACCATTGGACGGTAATGCAGCGCATACCCCACGCGCGCTTCAGGCTGCAGCTCGTGGATGGCACGATAGGCAGCAGCGTGCCCGCGGATCATATTGCCAAGTACGCGCATGGATAATCTCAAATTCTTTTTTCCAGGCGGGAATGCGCCCTGCACATAGCCGCTCAATGCGTACACGTTCGGTTCGTTGATCGTGCACCAGAGCGTGACGTATTCCTTGAACGCATCCACCACCTTGCGCACGTAGCGTTCAAACAACGGGACGATTGCCTCTGTTTCCCATCCGCCTTTTTCTGTCACCCAGAGCGGATCAGTGAAATGATGCAGGCTGACCAGCGCGGTCATGTTGCGTTCCTTCAACCCGCGCAGCATGGCGCGATATTTTTCAATGGCTTCTTCATCCCATGTGTCAGGCGTGGGCTGGATGCGGCTCCACTCGATCGAGAAGCGGTGCGCATTCTGCCCAGTTTCCGCTGCGCGGTCAAAGTCCTCCCGCCAGCGGCCACCCCACCAATCGGCGGCCAGACCAGACTTGTGCACGGTGTGACCCGCTTCTTCCCACGCATGCCAATTGTTGTTCGTGTTGCTGCCTTCCACTTGATGCGAGGCAGTTGCCGTTCCCCATAAAAATCCTTTTGGAAAATGAAATGTTGCTTGAGGCATGGATTGTTTTCCTGATTGATTATTTTTTACTGCGAAGAGCGCCAAGGTCGCTAAGAAAAAAGGTTTTAACTTTGCGCTCTTTGCGGTTAATTTATTTCGGGCGTGATAAATACGCGAGATACAACGCCACAGACCCCGCGACGGCGGCGTTGAGGGATTCGATCCTGCCTTTCATGGGCAGTTTCAAAACGATGTCGCATTTCTTTCGGACGAGGTCATGCAGCCCTTCGCCCTCCGAGCCGACGACGAGCGCCAGCGCACCTTTCAGATGACGCGAGCCCGCTTCGATTTCCGCCCCGGCCTGATCCAGTCCGACGACCCAGATGTCATTCTCTTTGAGCGCGTCTATCGTCTGGGACAGATTCGCCTGCGCGATGAGCATATGCTCGCTCGCGCCCGAGGACGCGTTGACCACGGCAGGCGTGACATCCACCGTGCGCGCGGACGGGATGACCACGCCATGCACGCCGAGCGCTTCTGCGGTGCGGATGAGCGTGCCGAAGTTCTGCGGATCTTGCAGCGAATCAAGCATCAGGATGAAGGGCAGTTCGCCTTTGGCGCGTTCGAGGATCTCGATCACATCCGAGTACGGGTATCCGCTGACCTCGGCCACGATGCCCTGATTGTTCTGATGCACCTTATCCAGCCTGGGGCGCGGTACACGGCTGACCTTTATTTTCTGTTGAAGTGCCAGCTTGATGATCTCGGCGATCTTTCCTTTTTCCTGTACCCCTTCGGCGATCTCGATCGAGAATATCTGCCTGCGCCTTGCGCTCAGGGTTTCATAGACTGCATTACGGGAATAGATGAGTTCTTTCATATAGTGTTGATTTTACTTTAGAACAATGGGATGCGGGCTCGAGATGGAAAAGCATGAGTATATGGCTGGTGGGAGTCTACCTTCAAAAAGGAGGGAAAAAAACAGCGAAAATGGGACATCTGGCTAAAAATACTGGGCGTAATAACAAGATGTGGGGGTGAGTGGCGTGAAGTGGGGAAACATCATTTCAGATATCCCAGTAGTTTTATAATGGCTCGTGACGGTTTCTTAAGGTCAAGAACATTCTAAAACATCAAATGCTTTCCAACCACATAATTTGAAATTGATCTTACTCACTCAACAAATTGGGAGTATCCATCCAAGAAGATTAATGCGATACAGATAATAAGTCTGCATACCTTAATAAGAAAAATGTATCTAATACGCCACGGTCAGGCCGAACAAGATACCTGCCCGTCTTTTCAGTCTTTGGTATACTGCCTTTCGGAACCCGCTGAACCTTTTTTGTCCACGCAAAACCTTTCAGGGAAATTCCATTTTCTATTATGGTTTTTTAATCAATATATTTAAGTGAAAGAAAAAGAGATCTGAATGAAAAAAATATTCATTGGCTTTATCGTTCTGTTATTTCTCGCGCAGGCTTGCGCTTCTTCAGCGCCCACACTTGAGCCACTTTCCACCGCGCTGCCTGTTGCAACGGCGTCCCCTGCCAGCGCCACCGAAGTTCCAGTGGATGATACAGCCTCCCGTTTGAAAAGACTGGGCGGGTATCCATGCCCCGAGAGCGATTTCACCTGCGTCAAAGTCAGTGTCCCATTCGACCACTTTGACCCCAATAATTCGCGCACGTTCGATGTTGTTTTTGCTGTCCTGCCTGCCACAGGTCAACGCAAAGGCATGTTCGTTACATCCGTAGGCGGCCCCGGAGGTTCCGGCTTGTTGAGTGCGGATAATTACACATCATATTTCGACCCGTCCATCCCGGAAAATTTTGACATTGTTTTCTTCGACCAGCGCGGCATCAACGAATCCAACGGGTTGTATTGCGCGCAAGCCGCGGTGGATTTCTATCGCGCCGGCGGCGATGCCGCCACGAGCGAAGGCGAACAACGACTGCTTGATGTCTCACAAACTTTTGTGAACGACTGCATCACCGAGATTGGCGATGCCAGCCTGTTGCCCTATCTGGACACGACGCAGGCGGTGGAAGACCTTGAAGACTTCCGCGTATTGATGGAGGATGAAAAATTCTGGCTGTACGGGGAAAGTTACGGGACGCAATTTGCACAGACCTACGCAGCGGCTCACGCCGGCCATGTGGCTGGTCTTGTTCTCGACGGGGTTGTAGACCTTACGCTGACAGATATAGAATTCCTCAAAGGTCAGGCCGCCGCATTCAACGAGGTACTGCTCACCACTCTTGAAGCATGCAACGCCGATGAAGCCTGCGCCGCCGATATGGGCCGCGATGCAGTCAGTGTTTACGATGAACTTGCCGCTCAGTTAAAGCAGGCACCCATTTCCTTTGAATTTGCCCGCTCCAGGGGCGAGGTTGACCAGCGCGAGTTCACCTTCTCAGATCTCGAATCTACTTCCGGCTTTCTATATTCCGAAACCGCGCGCATGATCTTCCTGCGCGCCCCTGGCTGCCTACTCACGCGACAACACGATCATTCCACTCGCGCGCGTGGTGTACAACGCGCTTTATCTCAACCCGGATACCTTCGAAGTGTTTATTGACCTGTCCTATTCCGACGCGATCTACTACGGGGTCACTTGCCGTGATTACGCCGAGCCAGGCAACACTCCGCAAGAACAGGCCGCGAACTTTATCAAAGAGGGTGATGAGATCGACACCAGCCTGCCGCGCCTCGCATCTGTCTTTTACGGCGACCTGCCCTGCACCTATTGGCCTTATCCGCAGGACGACTCACACCCCGCGCCGTTTGCCGAGCCGTTCAGAGGCGAAGGCTTCCCGACCCTGGTGTTGAACGCCACCACGGACCCGGCCACGCCGTATTCAGGCGCGCAGTCGGTTTACTCGAATTTGACAGATGGATATCTTGTGACCGAAGTCGGCGGTCCGCACGTCATCTTTAGCTGGGGATTGGAATGTGTGGATAGTTTGGTGACAGATTTTCTCGTGCAAGATAAAATGCCAGCCCAGCGTGAAACGCTTTGCGAAGGTGTTGTGGCTGACGAATTTGTCCCGCTCGCTCCGGCCAATGCCGCCGATTACGCAGATCTGCTGGAAGCGTTTACCGCGGTGGATAATGAGATCAATTACCTGCCTGAATACTATTACATCAGTTCCACGACCGCGCGCGCCATCGCCTGCCCATACGGCGGGACATTCGCCTTCGACTCAGGCGACACAGGCGACCACTACATTTTTACAAACTGCGCCTTCTCGAACGGCTTTGCCATGACAGGCGGCGGCGAGTACAACGCCGGCGACGGTTCATTCATGTTGGAAGTGGATGTCACAGGATTAAGAGATGGCTCACTAACCTACACCCGCGACAATGAGGGCAGTCTCCATGTCAGCGGCACATATGGCGGCGGGACTGGGGATCTTTCGGAATAGAAGATACTTTTGCGAGGGTGTTTGCCCGGCACTCCCTGGCACCTCAGCGTGACGCGATGCAAAGAGCAGGTATGTTTCTGTGCAGGTGGGCAATCCCCACCCAACATTATGAGGAAATTGCTTCAACCCGATAACACGGCAACAAAGTTACGACCACCGCACCGCAGTACACCGTTCGCAATCCGGTCTCTGGCAGAGCAATGCGAACGGGTTCTCTTTAATTTGATCAACCACGACTTTGAACAAACTTTTTAGATGAATAGCTTGAACAGTTGCATTTCCAATTTTCACGCGGCGGGTGTGTTTTTCCAAAGCAGGTGCGATCACATTGAATCCATCTGAATCACCGGGGAAGCCGGGGCATTCCACCACGCGATCCTGCAGCAACGCCCAGCGGATGAATTGCAAACGTCCCGCCAATTTTTCGGCGTAGTGAATGCTGGTGTTGACCGTATGATCCACGCCGAGTAATAAGACCCAGCCATCCTGGTCTGCAAGCGATCCGATCGGAGCCAGCGGATCGTACATGCGCTGACTGCCGATGATCCCGTCTGCGCGAATGCCGGCAAAGGACTGGATCGGATGCAGGGATCGTTTCGCCTTCGGGTACTTGCGCAGTATTTCCGGCAATACTCCCATCAATTTGTCCACGGGCACATCGGGGTGATAAGCCTCAGCCAGTTTGTTTAGGTCGGCTTCACTGCCGTACGTGATCCCATTACGCGGCGGACCCACTTCGGGGTTGAGCATGGATTTATATGTGAAGGTGGGCATGATGATGCCGCGCGTAGAATCCAGCAACGCATTGAGCATCGCCTCCGCCCCGCCGTCAATGAGGCCGAACGCCTTCAGGGATGCGTGCGCGATCACCAGGTTTTTGGTCAAGCCTAATTTGGAAAGACCAGTTTTCAGGTCAGACAAAGATACGGACAATTTTATTTTCCTTTCCAGTTCGGCTTTCTTTTCTCTATGAAGGCTTTCATTCCTTCCTTTTGGTCTTCCGTCGAAAAGAGCGGATAGAAATTCCGCTTCTCAGCTTTCAATCCTTCTGCAAGGGTGGTCTCGAACGCGGCGTTGACCGCATCTTTTGCCATACGGACGGCCAATGGTGCGCGCGAGGCGATCTCTTCCGCGAAAGCGACTGCGGCATCGAGGTATCCATCCACGGGCACGACGCGGTTTGCCAATCCAAATTGAAGCGCCTCGGCGGCGGTCAGTGTGCGGTTGTTGATGACCATTTCCATGGCGAGGTTCTTGCCAAACAAACGCGCGAGGCGCTGTGTTCCGCCCGCGCCGGGGATGATGCCGATCGTGATCTCTGGTTGACCGAACCTGGCTGATTCAGAGGCCACGATCATATCGCATGAAATCGCGAATTCGCATCCGCCGCCCAATGCCCACCCGGATACCGCCGCGATCACTACTTTTTTGATTCCGCGAATGCGGTCCCATTTTTCAACGCGCCCCTGGCCGATCATTTCGAACGGAGAGGCATCCGCCATTTCTTTTATATCCGCGCCGGCTGCAAAAGATTTCTCGTTCCCGGTAACGATCATCGCGCCGACGGCATCATCGCGGTCAAAAGATTCAAGTGCGTCGAATAATTCGGTCAGCATCACGGTATTGAACGCGTTCATCGCCTGCGGACGGTTGAGCGTGACGATGCCGACTCGTCCGCGGACTTCTGTAAGGATCGTTGTATAGGTCATGGGAGATGTTCCTCTTTGGATTTTTTCTCGATTCTACACGAGAAATGGAAATATGCTACCATTGGCAATCATAATTTTTGTCAGGAGAAAAAACGAATATGAACATCTTATTAATGATCCATTCAATTTTACGCTGGCTGATCGTTGTCGTAGCTGTTATTGCAATTGTCAAGTTTGCGTTGGGCTGGCTGCGCGGCGGAGCGTTCAAAGGCATGGACCGCGGTCTCTCTTCAGGTTTTAGCGGTTTGATGGATTTGCAGGTAACTCTGGGATTGATCTTTCTGATCGGGAACGGACTGGCGGGTTCAGGTTTCCCAATGTACCGCATTGAACACGCCGTCAGCATGATCCTCGCCGCAGCGCTGGCGCACCTGCCGATGCGCTGGAAGAACTCGGAAGACAAGCTCCGTTTTCGAAATTCCCTGTTCATCGTGCTGGGCGTATTGGTGATCGTATTCCTTGGGGTGGCGCGATTGCCCGGTGGCTGGAACAGATAGGGATAAAGAATAAATCCGCAAACATAAACACCAGGGAAGACATTGCGAAATAAAATAAATCAGGTGGATTTTGTCTTATTAGAGATATAATAGTGTGGCTTTAGAAGTGAGTGATGGCATTCTTAAAAATTTGGCCGGGAAAATATGCTCCCAGTCCATTATTTTTTGAAATTCCAAAGGGATATTCATATTGTTTACCGGTATTTCTAATTTTTTAACACGCTCGAGTTTAGTTCAACGATTCAGGCTGGCAGGCCTGGTATTTATGATTCTTGGGACTTTGGTGATTGGCACGTGGGTTGCAGAGCAAATAAAAACCAATGTGATCAATGAATCTGCTGCAACCACCGCACTATACATGGACAGCTTTATCACTCCCAACCTTCAGGAACTTGGCACTGCAAATACACTGACCCCGGAACATCTCTGGAATTTAAATGATACGCTTAGCAAGACCGATCTTGGCCGTCAGATCGTGACCATAAAAATATGGGGGAATAATAATCAAATCCTGTATAGCAATTCCCCGTCACTGGTGGGACTTTCCTTCCCCAGCGCGGAAGACCTGGAACTGGCTCGCAAAGGTGAGATCATTGCGGCGATCAGTGATCTGCAGGATGATGAAAATTTTGAGGAGCGAAAACTTTATTCACGTCTGCTTGAAATATATATTCCGATACTATTGAATGACACACAAGAAGTTATCGCTGTTGCAGAATTCTACAGGAAAATTGAAGGGCTTGAATCAGAAATAGCCGCGGCTCAAAGAAAAAGTTGGTTTGTAGTTGGCACATCCATGACAGTCATTTATTTGATACTGATCGGATTCGTACAATCCATTGCATCTACGATCGGACGCCAGGAAAAGGGATTAAGAGATCAAGTGGTCCGGCTGACGGAGTTGATCGCAAAGAATGGGGATCTGGACAAGCGTATGCGCCGCGCCGCCGCCAACACGACCGCGCTTAATGAGCGATTTCTCCGCCGCATCAGCGCGGAACTGCACGATGGCCCGGTGCAGGAAGTCAGTCTGGCGCTCTTACGGCTTGACCGCGTCAACGCCCAGAACGAAACCTGCCGCGTGGTCAACGAAGATTTTGAGTGTAATGATCATCTTCCCACAGTTCAAACGTCCCTGCAGATTGCTCTGGAGGAAATGAGAAGCATCGCCTCCAATCTTGGTCTTCCACAGCTGAGTCATATGACCCTCGCGGATGTGATTGCGCGTGTTGTACGTTCTCACGAAAAACGCACCCGTTCAAAGGTCATATTGAGTGTTATCAACCTGCCCGGAACAGGTGAATCTTCCATTAAAGCTCACGGTTTACCGTCTGATCCAGGAGGCACTGAACAACGCCTATATTCATGCGGGCTGCGCAGATCAGCGGGTCCGTGTGGTTTGCGCGAACAATCTCTTGCAAATAGAAATATCCGACAAAGGTCCCGGCTTTGATGCAGCCAATTCCATTAAGTGGGAGGAACATCTTGGTTTGGCCGGAATGCGGGAACGTGTTGAAAGCATGGGTGGCGTACTTGAGATTCAAAGCATGGCCGGCGAAGGCACGGTTGTAAATGCCAACATATCTCTTCAACACGCTGAAATGTATGCATATGCATAAGACCTGTATCATGATCCCGAAAACGCGGGCGGTCATCGCTCATTTAACATCCTTTATCCATGAAGAGGTTGAAGGATGTTAGTCCGCATTTTGAATTTTTTTACAAACTTGAGCCTGATAAAACGATTTACAATTGCCAGCTTCATCGTCATGATCCTGGGCATGTTCAGTCTCGGCAGATGGGTAGCCGAGCAGATCAAGATCGGCGTCATAAAGGAATCCGCAACCACCACAGCACTTTATATGGACAGTTTTGTCACCCCGCATCTTCAAGAGTTGGGTAGTGCTTCGAGCCTGACAGCAGGACATTTCGAAGATCTGCGATCAGTGCTCAGTGAGAAAACACTGGGGAAACAAACAGTCGCAATAAAGATTTGGTCCCCAGATCACTATATCCTCTATAGTGACAATCCGGCATTGATAGGGCGTAAGTTTCCTCCGACCGAAGATTTACTGAAAGCCTGGCAGGGGGAAGTGGTAGCAGAGGTCAGCAATCTAACAGAGGAAGAAAATGTTGAGGAGCGGCTCGGGTACCATAAAAGACTGCTTGAAATCTACAGCCCAGTCCGTTTAAACGGAACCAATCAGATTATTGCGGTTACTGAGTTCTATCAAAAAGTTGATATCCTTGAAGCGGAGATCGCGGCTGCCCAAATGCGCAGCTGGCTCATGGTGGGTTCCACCATGATGGTCATATACCTGTTTCTGATCGGTTTTGTTCGATATGCAAGTAATACCATCGAAAAGCAGGAAGACGAATTAAAAGATCAGGTTAATCGGTTAACAGAACTCCTGACGCACAATGATGAGCTTAATCAGCGCGTTCGCCGCTCCGCGGCAAATGCAACGGAATTTAATGAACGCTTTCTGCGCCGTACCAGCGCGGAACTGTATAGTGGACCCATACAGGAAATCGAGCTGGCATTAACCAGGTTGGAGCGGGTCAAGAGCCAGAATGAAACCTGCCGCCTGATCAATCCAAGCGTTGATTTGCTATGCACCGACCACCTGCCTACGGCCAAGGCATCCCTGCGAACAGCCATGGATGAAACCCGCGCCATCGCCGCCGGTCTCGTGCTTCCACAACTGGAATGTTTAACCCTTCCTGAAATTCTGGTAAGCGTGGTACGCGCCCATGAACAGAATACCGGCACAAAGGTAATGCTCAGCATGAGCGATCTCCCGGAACAAACGCCGCTTGAGATCAAGATCACTGCATATCGTCTCATTCAGGAGGCGTTAAATAACGCCCATAATTATGCCGGTGGAAAAGGCCAACAGGTTCGTGTGAGATGCCAAACGAACGATATACTTATCGAAGTTTCGGATCTGGGACCTGGATTTGATGTTAACCATCCTGTTACATCTGCAGAGCGTGAACACCTTGGCTTGGCAGGCATGCGTGAACGTGTGGAAAGCCTGGGCGGCTCATTCACAATCGAAAGCAAAATAAATCAAGGGACAAAGATCTCAGCCGTATTGACGCTGCAGAACACTGGAGAAAATAAAAATGGATAAAATCCGATTGGTTATCATTGATGATCACCCGATCTTTCGAGAGGGGGTGGTTGCGATCCTCGGGAGTGAAGCCGATCTTGAAGTGGTGGGAC
The DNA here is from genome assembly GCA_016709305.1 of Candidatus Villigracilis saccharophilus. GTDB lineage: Bacteria > Chloroflexota > Anaerolineae > Anaerolineales > Villigracilaceae > Villigracilis > Villigracilis saccharophilus. The sequence goes on along the minus strand of JADJNA010000022.1, from coordinate 64,776 downwards.
AGGGGATCAATGCAGAAGACGCCCTTCGGTTGACCCGCGAGTTTTTACCGGACGTGATCCTTTTGGATGTCAATATGCCCGGCGGAGGGTTGAATGCTGCCCAAATGATTGCCGCGTCCTATCCTGTGGTCAAGATCATTATGTTGACGGGATCCACTGAAGAGGATGATGTGATGAACGCTCTCAAAGCCGGCGCTCATGCTTACGTCCTAAAAGGAGTCGCCGCCCGCGAATTAAATGGCATCTTACACAGAGTTTTTGCGGGAGAAGGTTATGTCACCCCGTCGCTGGCTGCCAGCCTGCTCTCTGAAATGCGGGGGGCTCCGCAGGAAAAACAACCTGCTACGATTGATCTGTTTGAAGACTTAACCGAGCGAGAGCGTCAGATTCTTGAATTGATCGCCGAAGGAACAAGCAACAAGGAGATCGGCCAAAAATTATTCCTTACAGAAAAAACCATCAAGCATTATGTGACCAATATTCTTCAAAAACTGCATGTCAGCAACCGCGTTCAGGCGGCACTGATCGCGCAACAGAAAACAAAGCTAAAATAAAAAAATCATTGATAGACATAAATCAAAACAAGGTGGCGGCCATTAAAACAATGACAGTCACCTTGTTTTGATTCTCGTGCGGGGATTTTGCAGGAAGTATTATTGATCCACGCCGGGCAGGGCGGCGTTACTATCAGACGGATTCTCTCTTAATTCCTGATGCGGCGTGAAGAAGACAGCCGCCAACCCCAGCACAGCAGACGCGAAAGCAATGATAAAGACAAGGTGGATCGCGTTTGCCATTGCGACGCGCACACCGGCATCTACAACAATTTCAGAGGCGGGTAAAGGATTCAGTAATTGGGTCACCAGTTTCGGGTCCAGGCCGGAAGCGATTAAATTCGAGGTGAGGCGCATGCTCAATGCCGTACCCATCACGCTCACACCAAGCGTCCCACCGATCGAACGACTGAATTGAAGCGTCGAAGTAGCCGTACCAAGGTTGCGTCGCTCGACGCTCGTCTGCACCGCCACCAAAAACGACGGGATGGAAAGCCCCATGCCGACACCCATCATGGTGACAAAGACCATGATCAAGACCTGGCTCGAGTCCACGCTGATCAGCGTCATCAGGAATGTGCCTGTTACGAACACAGATGTACCGATCACGCCCAGCCTGCGATACCCAACGGTCATGATCAGGCGCATGCCAATGATGCTCGCCGTGACCCAGCCCAACAGCATTGGTGTGATGGTGATGCCGGCTTGCGTTGCGCTGGTGCCAAGCACCGACTGGACAAAAAGCGGAATAAATGAAACACTGCCAAACATTGCCCAGCCTGTGAAAATACCATGTGAAACCGCAGTGAGAAATAATCGGTCACGAAGAAGTTGGATCGGGAGGATCGGGTCGGCGACACGGCTCTCAACCCGTAATAACGCGATGAAAAAGGCGACAGCCAATACGATCAGCGCCCAACTGTTGAATGTATTTGCCCCCGTTCCCGCGCTTGCGTCAGGGGCAAGTGTAAGTCCAAGCAATAACGAGACAATACTGAATGTCAACAGCGCTGCGCCAAGATAGTCCACTTTTGGTCTCTCATGACTTTGAGCCTGTTCCCGCCACCCAAAAGCGACCAGCGCTGCGGCAAGCAACCCTGGCAGCACATTGATGTAGAAGACCCAATGCCACGAAAACTTATCAACGAGAAACCCGCCGAGCAGCGGACCCGCAATGGATGAGAAACCCCACACGCCGGAGAAAAGCCCCTGCATTTTGGCGCGCTGCTGCAAACTGAACATCTCACCGATCAGAATAAATGCCAGCGGCTGGATACCACCCGCGCCGAGTCCCTGCAAGGCGCGCGCGAAGATAAGTTGGGTCATACTGTTTGCGACACCGCTCGCCACCGAGCCGATCAAAAAGAGAGCCATTGCGATCACATAGATTCGGCGTCTGCCATAAATGTCCGATAGTTTTCCATACAACGGTACAGATGTAGTGGAGGTCAGCATGAAAGCCGAAAAGACCCACGAGTAATGTTCCAACCCGCCCAATTGACCAACGATGGTTGGCATGGCGGTCGCAACGACAGTCGACTCCATCGAAGCGAGGAATAAGCTGAACATAATCCCGATAGTAACGAGAATGATCCGGGTACGTGACATGGAGTCCTTTCAAGGCAATTCAGATTCTTTTTATTTTTGATAATACTGGCTGAACATCTGGGCAATCATACTCCAAAATAAAAACAGGGAATGAAAATAGCTTATTTTTTTCTCCCCTGCAACGGCAATCTATTTGACCAATTCTGTCATAACAGGGTTGGCTTTGAAAGGATTACGGATTCATAACCTTCATCTTGTTAAAAAATCGACCCCTGTCCAGCGGCGAGGCAAAAACAGGGGTCTGACTTAAACCGTCGGCAAAGACTGAGTAAGCTGAATTCATTTTATCTTATATTCAGGAATTGGCGATTCTTATTTTGTTCGCGTTAAGGTATTTGCTCAATGGAGTAAAATTATTTTATTATTTCCTGGAGAGTTCAATGCGAAAAAATATTCAGCACATTTTTATGGCTTGCGTGATCCTGACCGCATCTTTCTCATCTGCGTTTGCCTCCGCTGTTCAGGCACAATCCACGCCCAATCCTGATTCGGTCAACATCCCCGGCACACATCAGGATGAATTGGGATGTTCCGGCGAATGGCAGCCTGATTGCGCCAACACCCAATTGAGTTACGATCTCGAAGATGATGTTTGGCAGGGAACATATGAGATTCAACCTGCCAACGATGCCGACAAAAAAGGTCCGCGCTATAAGGCGGCGCTTAACGGCGGCTGGGGCGAGAATTATGGACTTAACGCTTCGGCCGGCGGTGCGGATCTCCCTCTGGTTGTCACTGAGCCAACACTGGTTAAGTTCTACTACGATCACAAGACCCATTGGATCACCGATAGTATCAACACAGCCATTGTAGTGGCAATGGGTGACTTCCAACAGCAATTGGGATGCGCGAACAATGATGACGCCGGCTGTCTGCGTTCATGGCTCGAAGACCCCACAGGCAGCGGCGCAATGGGATTTACCACCAGCGCGCTCAAAGCCGGGACTTACTCCGCAACATTTACTTTGAATGAAGACCCGACCAACAAGATCGGCGAGACGCAGCAATTCACTGTTAAGAACGATGGCGATGAAATTTATTTTGGATACGACAGCCTGAAAAAAGAAGCCGTGATCAGCACCGCAGGCGCGCCGAAGGGCAGTCTCTCCAAATTGCGCGCACATTGGGTAAGCAGAGACACCATTTTATGGAATGTGGTCGGCTCACCGAAATATACCTATTCTCTGTTTTATTCGCCAGACGCTGCGCTGGAACTCAGCGCAGATGGGATCACGAACGGCATCGAAATTCCCCTCACTTATAGCAAGAGCGGGGCGAAGGCTGAGATCATCAATCAGTTCCCGCACCTCGGCGCGTACACAGCCCTAATGATCGATCAAGCTGATTGGGCCAAAGAACCTGAAATGCTAAAGGGACAACTCGCAGTGCTCGTCCGTGACACGAACGGCAAAGTGGTGGATGTCAGCGGTGTGCAGACCCCCGGCGTATTGGATGACATATATCAATATGAAGGTCCATTGGGCGTGACCTTTGAATCATCCACGCCAACTTTGCGGCTGTGGGCGCCAACCGCGCAATCGATTGTTCTGTATCTTTACGATGAAGCTGTCGCGAAATCCGGGCATACATTCCCCATGCAATATGACACCGCCAGCGGTATCTGGAGCATTCGCGGCGACGAAGGCTGGAAGGGCAAATACTACTTATATGAAGTCGAAGTCTATGTGCCTTCCACGGGAAAGATCGAAATGAACCTCGTCACCGATCCATATTCGATCAGCCTCTCCATGAATAGTAAACGCAGCCAGATCGTGGATTTGCAGGATGCCGAACTAAAACCGCAAGGCTGGGACACGCTCGAAAAGCCCGCTCTCGCGGCACCCGAGGATATCGTTCTGTATGAGTTACATATCCGTGACTTTAGCATTAGCGACCAAACTGTCCCTGAAGAATACCGCGGAACCTATAAAGCCTTTACTGTTACGGACTCAGACGGAATGAAACACCTGACAGGATTGGCAAAAGCAGGTCTGACTCACATTCATCTTTTGCCAGCCTTTGATATCGCCAGCGTCAATGAAGATAAGTCCACATGGAGGAATGTGGATGAAATCCAGCTTGCCACGTATCCACCCGATTCAGATGAGCAATCCAAAGCCGTCAGCATGATCACAGGTACGGACGGATTCAACTGGGGCTACGATCCCTTGCATTACACAACACCGGAAGGCAGTTACGCCACCGACCCCAATGGCACAACCCGCATCGTTGAATTCCGTGAGATGGTGCAAGTCTTAAATAAAAACGGACTGCGGGTTGTGATGGATGTTGTCTACAATCACACCAACGCCAGCGGTCAGGCGGACAACTCCGTGCTGGACCGTGTTGTGCCCGGATACTATCACCGTCTCAACAGCGAAGGTAATGTTGAGAAATCCACCTGCTGCGAGAATACCGCCACCGAACATGCCATGATGCGCAGGTTGATGATCGATTCGGTTATCACATGGGCAACCAAATACAAAGTGGATGGATTCCGCTTTGACCTGATGGGGCATCACATGCTGGCCGATATGCAAGCTGTGCGGGCAGCGCTTGATTCCTTGACCGTTGAAAAAGACGGTGTGGACGGCGGGTCGATTTACATTTATGGTGAAGGCTGGGATTTTGGCGAGGTCGCCAATAATGCGCACGGCCAAAACGCCACCCAACTCAATATCGCCGGGACAGGGATCGGCGTGTTCAATGACCGCTTACGCGACGCGGTGCGCGGCGGAAATCCATTCGACGATCCGCGCTTACAAGGCTTTGCAACCAGTCTTTACTTCAATGTCAATGACAACGAAAAACGAACACCCGACACTCAACTCGATAAGCTCAACACATACAATGATTGGATTCGCCTCGGACTGGCCGGCAATCTCGCTGACTATGAGATCACTCGCGCCAATGACAATGTTGTGCCGGGAAATTTGGTGCTTTATGGAAAAGTTCCCGCAGGCTACACAGCCGATCCACAGGAGAATATCGTCTACGCCTCGGCTCACGATAACCAAACCCTTTTCGACGCCATTCAAGTCAAAGCGCCCGCCGAAGCAAATCTCGCTGATCGCATCCGAATGAATAATCTGGCGCTCAGCGTTGTCATGTTCAGTCAGGGCGTGCCCTTCTTCCACGCGGGCGATGACATCTTGCGTTCGAAGTCGCTCGACTCCAACTCCTACGACTCTGGTGATTGGTACAACAAATTGGATTGGACTTACACATCGAACAACTGGGGCGTGGGACTTCCCGTCCAGGGTACAGGTCAATGGGATATTTACAAGCCGCTTCTTGCCGACCCGAATCTTGCCCCGGCAAAAGCTGACATAGAATCAGCATCGGCGGTTTTCCGCGAATACCTCAGCATCCGCAAGGCTTCGCCGCTCTTTCGTCTTCAAACCGCAGATCAAATAAAGAAATCTATTTCATTCCTTAATAGCGGTACCGGGCAAACACCCGGATTGATCGTAATGCGATTGAATGATGTCGACAATCTGGATACGAATATTGAAGAGATCGTTGTGCTGTTCAATGCCAGTCCGGATGCAGTAACATTCAGCGATGCTTCCATCAAAGGCAAGGAGTATGCGCTGCATTCCATCCAACAAAACTCAGCAGATGCAATTGCACAAACCGCATTTTTTACTAACGGCGCATTCAACATCCCCGCTCGCACAGTATCTGTATTCGTGATCCCACAGACACGCCCGGTAGAAACCGTGGCCAAATTCGATTCAGGGTTTATGGCAGCTGCGATTGTCGGTTTAATACTCGCCATCTCAGGCGCAGCATACTTCCTGAGACGAAAGCAGAAAAAATTAAAGTCAATTTAGGGTATATAAACCATGTACGGGAATAATTCCTGTACATGGTTGGACCATGATGGCAAAGCACCCGGATTTTTCTTTTTGCGCCGCCTAATTTCAGCGTTTTTCAATGTGAAAACAGGCTCTTTGCATATTACCGATAAAATCTTTTTATCTTACTTCTTCGTTGCTCCAAGACTTTTCAATTCCCAATTCCCTCCTGCGTGGTCAAGAAGGATGCATGTATAAGTGGTATTGAGTTTTGCGTAGGAGACATCCACCCTGTAGTCCCCGTTGTCCAGAAACATGACTCCGTTTGGGTTATATCTTTGCGCGTCAATGACAGCCACCTTCATTTGCTTTTGCACAAATAATGTACAGGCATACCATGCACTCTCTTGCGGATTTCTTGTCGGGGTTGGCTGTACTATAAGATCTTTCCCAACATTGATAAGCAGGCTGTAAATAACTACGCAAGCACCGACCACAATAATGATGCTTATTACCGGGAGAATCAAGTTCTTCTTCTTTGTTTTTGTTTTTTGGGGCGAGACCGCTTTTCGTACATTAACCTCCCTGCCGCAATAACTACATCTTGGCGCTTCAAGCCGTATCTCCTCGCCGCAATGCGGGCATTTTCTGGTAGCGGCCCGGGTGGGCTCCGTATGGAGTGGAGGCGGTTCTATTACAGGTCCGGGGGGTGGCGCTGCAGGCGCAGGTGGCTGCTCAATCAGCTGATTGAGCAATTGGCTTGTCTTTTCATTCCGCGGATTAATACGCAGCATTTGTTTCAGGCAATACATGCGTTCCTTATCATTCCCGGAGGTCTGATACATCCATCCCCAGGCGCGTTCACTGTCAGGGGTTTTCTTAACGGCAGCAATAAAGATCCTGCGCGCTTCTTCCCGTTTCCCGGCTTTATATGCTGTGATACCCTGCTGGAGCAAGTCATCCATAATGATCCGCCTTTGAAATTAGCTAATAGTTATTTTATACCCGAATTATATGGAGAATATGCTTTTCCGAACTCTTTTGTAATGTATAGATCAACATAAAAACGAATCGGCTGACAAAAGCTTTCGTTGGCCGATTCGCCACTTCAAATTGCGGGGATTTGCGCTTGACCCTCCTATAATAGTACAGTAAAATACCACCCGCAATAAATAATGCTCTCGTAGCTCAGTGGATTAGAGCGCTTGCTTGCGGAGCAATAGGTCGCAGGTTCGAGTCCTGCCGGGAGCACCACCAATGAGAAGCGGATCATATCTGCTTCTTTTTGTTTCCAAGGAATATTATGAACAAAAATAAACCCCATATCTTATTAACAAACGATGACGGCATCCGCTCGCCCGGTTTATGGGCTGCGGCCAGTGAACTCTCAAAGATCGGCTATGTCACGGTCGCTGCGCCGCGTGAGCAATCCACGGGCATGGGGCGCAGTCTGCCCAGCACGTCAGATGGGACCATCCGCAAAGAGCAGGTGCAGGTCAACGGTCAAGATTGGACCGTGTATGCGGTGGGCGGCACCCCTGCGCAGGCCGTCCTGCATGGCGTATTGGAGATCATCCCGCACAGCCCCGACCTGGTCGTATCAGGCATCAATTACGGTGAAAATGTCGGCATGGGCATCACCATCTCAGGGACAGTGGGAGCCGCGATGGAAGCCGCTTCCATGGGAATTCTTGCCCTGGCGGTTTCACTTCAAACCGAAACACAATATCACCTGTCACATTCGGAAGATATCGATTTTTTAACTGCCGGATATTTCACCGCCTATTTTGCGAAATTATTATTGGAAAAGAAATTCCCGCCTGAGGTGGATCTGCTAAAAGTGGAAGTTCCGAGTCACGCCACGCCGCACACCGGGTGGCAGGTGGGCAGGCTTTCGCGCAGCCGTTACTATGATCCCGTCCCCGCTGTGCGGACTTCGTGGGATGAACCCGGTCCGATTTCATACAAACACAGTGAAGGCATTGAGAGGGAACCGCAAGATACCGACGCGTATATCTTGCGTGAAAAGAAAATGGTTGCGGTCACGCCGCTCAACCTCGATATGACGGCCCCCGTCGATTTATCTGATTTTGAAAAAAATCTGCGGAAATAAAGCAAAAAGTGGAAACTGAAAATGAGTTTTCACTTTTTTTGTTTAAATGACCCCAACCTTTTCAGGTATCATCGGATATACCTTATAGAAGATGGATGATCAGCAGGCGATTCAACGACTCAAGAACGGCGATATCAGCGGATTGGAATTTCTAGTCGCGCACCATCAGGTGAAGGCCGTGCGCACGGCCTATCTGATCACGCGCGACGTGGGGTTGGCTGAGGACATAGTGCAGGATTCTTTCATCCGCGTATTTCACGCCATACGCAGTTTTGATTCAACACGTCCGTTCGAGCCGTGGTTCATGCGCAGCGTGGTCAATGCTTCTGTGAAGATGATGCAAAGGTCGACGCGGCAGGTCGAGATTGGGGAGGATGCGGACGAATCTCTTTTGGCGGAACTCGCCGCGAGCGTCGCGTCGGTTGAGGAGCTGGTTGAGTCCATCGAAGTCCAGGATCAGATCTGGGATGCCATGCAGAAATTATCGCCGCGCCAAAGGGCGGTGATCGTGCAACGATATTTTCTTGAAATGAGCGAAAAGGAAATGGCGGAAGAGGCAGGCTCGGCGGTCGGCACGGTCAAGTGGATGCTGAACGCGGCGCGTGAACGCTTGCGCGGACTGCTCGATGCCGCGCATCGAAGGAGCGAGAGATGAATGACAATCGCATGAAAGACGCGCTTGAAAATATCGCTCGCCGCGGCGTCCCGGAGAATACCAATCTTATGCCGCGTATTGCGGCACAACTCGAAAGGAAATCTCCGATGACAATTCTTCGTGCACGCCCATTGGTGGCGGTATTAATTGCTTTACTTATTTTGCTTGCGTTGAGCGGCGTGGCCTACGCCATCGGGCGTTCGCTCGGATACATCCCCGGTATTGGCATCATAGATCAAAGCACACCGATCCGTGTGCTGGCTGAACCGGTCTCGCAAACCCGTGATGGAATCACGATCACAGTCAGTGATGTGGTGTTGACCTCGGGCAAGACGGTTGTCATTTACACCGTTGAAAATATTCCGCAGGAAAAACTGTCGCGCGATGTGGCTGCGCCCGGCTGCGGCTCGAATCTTGCTGATCGCACTCAATTGAAACTGTCCGACGGCACAACACAGAATCATCTTGGATATGAATCAGGTGGCAGCGGCAGCGGCTACAGATCCACATACACGTTCGCTCCGCTCGATGCGCAGGTGAAAGACGCCGTGCTCATCATTCCGTGCATCGAGGGCTCTCTGCCGGGCACACTTCCCGAGCAATGGGAAGTGCCGATGCGCTTCATCCCCGCACCACCAGAGATGGCCATCGTCCCGGTTATTGAGATCACGCCTTCGCAAGAACCAGCTATGGGTGAGAGTCCGCTAATGATCGAAAAGATTGTTGAGACAGACCGCGGCTTCATCCTCATTGGCTCGTTCAATTCCAACGGCCTGCCGCAGGGTGCATCTGCCATGGATTTCTCGACCTATCCAGTTTTCACCGATGCCAACGGTCAGGAAGTTTTGTACGACTTCGCCACCAGTCAACTCGAATCTCCGGTCGAGAGACCACCAGCGGGTTCCTTCCCGTGGGCCTTTGAAATCATCAATAAACAACACGTCTACCCGTTGACCATGACCGTCCGCGCAGTGGCTGTACAATATTCAGAATCAAGCGCCAGCTTCGAGTTCGACGCGGGAGCGAATCCGCAGGAAGGGCAGGTCTGGGATCTGAATCAAGACATCGAGTTGGCTGGGTTCCCGGTACGCGCCCTCAAGGCAATCCGCACCGCCGATGGATACAGTTTTGATTTCGAGAGTACCGCTATGTTCCACGGCGTCAGCCTTACCATAGGAAATTCCTTACCCGTCGGGTCTGGCCTGGGCGATCCCGGACATTTTATTTCGGTCGTCAGGTTCGAGGGCGAAGTCCCTTCGGGTAAATTGATTGTGCAGGTTTCGAACCCGGTGGTGGCGATTTCCGGGGACTGGCAGATTCAATGGGGCGTGGAGAATCTGCCCATTGAGGAAACTCCCACACTAATGGCGTCTGATCAAACCTGCCTGACGCGGGATTCGTGGCAAGCGGCATTGAACAACTATCAGCCTGCTCCCGCCGGGCTTGCAAAAAAACTGCTCGTCTACGGCCCGCTAAGCGCTGATTATCTCAATTACGATAATTACGGCAGTTTCATGACCAGCCTCGATGGCAAAGATAAACTATTCATCACGCAGGGAATTTACCCCTCGCTTTCACCGGATGGAAGATATGTCGCCTTTGCGTGGGGTGAAGGATTGAATCTCTTCGACTCGGCGAGCGGTGGACAAATTCACATTCCCAATACCACCACCGATGACAATGTCCCGGTCTGGTCACCGGATGGGACGAAGATCGCTTTCAGCAGCGGAAGCGACCTCAACCTATACACCATCAACCCGGATGGCAGCGGCCGAACACGCATCATCAACGAAAACGGCGATGAGCAATTGGTGGATTGGACTTCCGATGGAACCGGCTTGATCTATGGGGTACGCGGAGAGGGCGGCATCTCCCTGCGAAAAGTGGAAATCGCCAGCGGCGCGGTTACAGATTTTTTTGTGATCCCCAATCACCGCGCCTATGAAGATTTCGCCATCTCCCCCGATGGCAACCGCATCGCATATCATGCGCGCGAAAATCTTTCGGATGCCATTTACATTTCCAATCTTGACGGCTCGGGCCGCAGGCTGTTCGCGCAAATGGGAAATTGGATCGTCTCCGCACCGTTCTGGTCGCCGGACGGCAACTGGCTGATCATCGTCATGCGCTCCACCGACCTCCCTGACCGTCCCACTGAACTAATGCTGGTTAATGTGAACGACTGCCGCATCCACCCAATTCCGCTAACTGTGGAATCGATCTACGGGTGGATTCAGTAAAGAGAAAAAAATAAAACAGGCGGAGGAAAATCCTCCACCTGTCCTTTTACGGTCTATCGTCCACCGCCCATGGTCAGACTTTACAACTCGCTTGCGCGTCTCGTGATCTTATCTTTCGCACGCTCTGTAAACTCAGCCAATGAAATATTGTTCTGCTGACTTCCGTCACGCACACGGAGTGAGACTTGTCCAGCCTGCATTTCGTTATCACCGACCACGATCATATACGGCACCTTCATCAACTGTGCCTGACGGATCTTGGCATTCATGCGCTGTGAAGATAGGTCTGCGTGGGCACGGATTCCGCTTTCGCGTAATTGCTTCGCGATGCTTTCCGCATATTCATTCTGCGCATCCGTGATCGAGATGACTCGCACCTGTTCAGGCGAAAGCCAGACGGGGAAGTTGCCTGCATAATGCTCAAGCAGGAAACCAACCATTCGTTCATGTGTGGAGAGCGGCGCACGATGAATGCACAGTGGAATTTCATCCGCGCCTTCCTTGTTCGTGAATTTCAAATCAAAGCGTTCTGGTACTGCAAAGTCCACTTGATTCGTCATCAGCGAAAATTCGCGCCCAATGGCTGACCAAACTTGTACATCAATTTTTGGACCGTAGAATGCAGCTTCGTCTTCGCGTTCCACGTACGGCACGCCGCCATTATCCATCGCGCGGCGCACCATCTCTTCCGTCTTGAGCCATAGGCGCTCGTTGTCCACATATTTTTTGCCCAGTCCCGCCTTGCTGTGCAGAGACAAGCGCATCACATACTTCTCGATCCCGAACAGTTCAAAATACTTACGATATAGCGCTACCACACCCATGAACTCCTGTTCGAATTGTTCCTCCGAGCAGTAGATGTGAGCATCGTTCATCTGCATCGAGCGCACGCGCATTAAACCAAATAACTCACCTGATTTTTCATAACGATAGCACGTACCATATTCAGCGAGGCGCACAGGCAGGTCGCGGTAAGAACGTCCCTTCGAACCAAAAATTTTGTGGTGCATTGGACAGTTCATTGGCTTGACGTAATACTTTACGCCTTCGATTTCCATCGGCGGATACATGCTCTCGGCATAATAAGGCAGGTGACCTGAACGTACAAAGAGATCTTCCTTTGTGAGAATCGGCGTTTTGACGCGCAAATAGCCAGCCTTGTCTTCCATATCCTTGGCGAGTTTTTCGAGTTCCTCGATCATCACGCCTCCGTTAGGCAGCCAGAGCGGCAAACCGGGTCCGACCTCTTCATCGAAGATGAATATTTCCAATTCCTTGCCCAGTTTGCGATGATCGCGTTTCTTGGCTTCTTCCAATTGATTTAGATAATCCTTCAACTGGTCCTTGGTTTCCCAGGCTGTGCCGTAAATGCGTTGAAGCATCTTGTTGTTTTCATCGCCGCGCCAATACGCGCCCGCAATGGACATCAGCTTGAATGCATCCTGACGAATCTCTTTTGTGCTTTGCACATGGGGACCGCGGCAAAGGTCTGTGAAGGTATCCTGCTGATAGATGGAAATATCAGGCGGCCCATCCAGCGGATTGCCGTATTCATCCTTGCCGCCTTTTTCAAGGCCTTCGATCAATTCCAATTTGTAGGGCTGATCTGCAAAAATCTTTTTTGCCTCCTCGGCAGAGATGACGGTCTTCTTGAATTCATGCTTGACCTGCACGATCTGCCGCATGCGTTTTTCGATCTGCTCGAGATCTTCAGGAGTGAGATTGCGCGGCAGATCAAAGTCATAATAAAAGCCATTTTCCACAGGCGGACCGATGGTCACTTTGCCATCCGGGAAGATCTCCAGAACAGCTTGCGCCATTACATGCGCCGCAGAGTGGCGGATCTTATACAATTGTGTATCTTCATAACGTTCTGTTTGTAGTGCCATTTTCTACTCCTTTTTAGACTCCAACGCATTCCGACGTTGACATCGAAAATCTATCAATTTTCGACTCCACCAACTTAAACAAAAAATTCTCACCCAATAACGGGGCGAGAATTTCATTCACGCGGTTCCACCCGATTTGAGTCTTGCAACTCATCTCTTAGGCTGATAACGGAGCCAACCGTTCCGCATAATCGCTATAAGCTTTCTGCCTCACGCTCTCAAGTGGTTTTCAGTGATCGTTTCTGGAAGACGCTCTCAACAATCGCACCTTCTCTCTGTCAGAACAACTACACCTACTCGTCTTGGTCCAAGCGTTTTATTAGATGGTTTTCAAGTGGACGGAATAGGGCTCGAACCTACGACCTCTGCGATGTCAACGCAGTGCTCTAACCAACTGAGCTACCCGTCCAAAGAGTAGTCATTATACCGAGTGTGGCAAAAATTGACAATCCCTTTATTTCATCAAACTGATCAATCAAGACAAGCCGCTAAAGATGGATCAAGCCGATGAAGGCGATATGCCCCCTCAAATAGATCCATATGATATTATGCATGATCTTATGAGGTAAACAGCAAGTGAGTATCTGTATTTCCTAAATCCAGCCGCTTTTTATAAAGATCTGGCTGGAAGAAATATGATTCCAAAAAACTTTGCAAACAACAGTATTCTTTTATAATAGGCCATCCCAAAGGGCGCAGACCGCTGCGTAAATTGCATACAGAGGAAATGAGGAGAAAAAAAGTATGAGTTCAAATAAAATAAAAACAAAGGGGCAGATCAGAAAACGGATCGTATTAGGGTTGTTCATCCCACTGACATTGATCATCATGCAAGCCTGCGGGACCTCCAACAAGATCCCCGAAGGAGCAAGGATCATCGAGGATACCCCCACAAGATTTATCCCAACCACGACGCCTTACGTGACCGCGACCATCCCCGCCGCAGATTTTCTTACTGCAACCGCATCTGCTCTTCAAATCCATGAAGGCGCGGTTCGCTTTATGACCTACAACATCGAAGGCGGTGGATTGGAAAAGCTGCCCTTGATCACATCCATTCTACAAGCCTATAACCCGGATGTTCTTGCGATCCAGGAAGCGAACGGCTGGCAGTTGAATGATTTCGCAATTGCCAATCAAGCTGCCAATGATCTTGGCATGGAGTATATTTCATGCCAATCTGCTTCCCCAACGCTGGATAAGAACGGCAATACGTATGATGTGATACTTTTTTCAAAACTTGAAATAAAGGACTCAGAAACTTATGCGGACGTGCAGAATTGTCTTATCCGCGCAGAAGTTGCTACTCCAGATGGAGGCTCTGTCCAGGTATTTGCCACACAGATCAATCCTAACTTTGATGAGGTTGGCTGTCAAAATGTTGAAAACCTGGTCAAGGTTATTCAGCCTTTTGCGGAAAGTGCGGCCATTTTATTGGGCGACATGACCATGCCTCCTCCCGGCATTGAGTTGGGTTATCCCTTAAACCAAGTGGCGTGCCCGCCTTTGCTCGAAGCAGCTGGCTGGTCATTTTTCACCGACGTCAGCAGGGTTGACCATATCTGGACAACACAGCCAATGCTTGCGTTTCAAGTTTATAAACTTCCCAGTCCGAATAAGGAACCCCTCGTCACAAAGAATACTTTAAGGACGGCTTCGGATCACTCCCCGCTGGCTGTGGATTTTTACTTCCCCTGATCAAGCGGGTTGATAAACATAAAAACATTCCATGCACAACAAGGCGCATGGAATGTTTTTATTCAACACCGCAACCAAGCACCCTTACGATCTGCGTGTCCTGCAGATGAAAGATCACTTCATACCACGCAGATCTTGCCTGAAAAAAATCCGTTTGAAAACTTTGCGGTCTCGAACCGACGTAGATATGTGTCACTTGCTGCTGGCAAAGGGATTGATAAATATCCTGCGATCCGAAATCTGTGAAATATGGCAGGCTTGTAACTACGCGTCCGCTTAATGGCATGATCCAAATTCCTGCATCTGTGCCTGTGCCCTGCATGGGCGCGCTGAATGAATCAATGTTCAGGTCCGCGCCGGCGATGACGATACGCGCATCAGCAGGCAGCTGCCGATCCATCCAATCCAAAGCGATGCTGTCATCCCGGGCAACCAGTTGACAACAATCTGATGGGGAGAAGTTGTAGCGGGTGAATGCATTAAAGATAATGATCACAGCGAATAAAAGCATGGCAGCCTTTGGCAGGCGCGAAGCCCCCACTCCGCCGAGGAATGCCAGCGGTAAAAACAGGATCATTTCCACAAGCGGCCTGTCCAACAAGGTGTATGCATTTGCGATGGGGATCAATGACATTGCAAGCATCCCAAACAGGGCAAGGATCGAGAAAGATATCAGGCGGGAAAATGACCGGGCAGCAGAAACAGGCAGAAGTATGACCAGAAGCGTGATCCAGATGCGGTACGGCTCAAAGACAGGTCCAAATGTTTTATTCTTATCCATCAACACAACAGCCGTACCCAGCAGCACGGTCATGCCTATCATGAGAAGCAGTTTTCGGTTACCCCGCAATTGATAAGAAAATACCCACGCCGCGCCAAAGACTCCAAGCAAAATAATCGAACGGCTGTGGATTAGAATTGATGTGAACAAGCTCAATGCAAGCAACCATCGATTTTTAACAACGGCTATTCCGAGTGTAAATTGAACTAATAACAAGCTTAATAACGCCGGGTATTTGCCCCAATTAACTGCGTGAGCCGGCATAAACCACCCAAAAGCAGCCAGCATAACCGCGAGGAATGCCGCCACATGCGAGTTGACAGCGCGATGCACAAGAAAATAAAGGGGAAAGGGTATCGCCGCCAGAACAATCTGTCCAAACAACAGCATCGCCTGTCCGATATTCGCGCGCGTTATGGATACAAATGCGGCAACAATAACATGATAGCCGACATGGTAATAAGACGTGGTCGGCCACATGAACTTGGAAGGTGATTGTATTTTCAGGAAATAATTGATAATGCGATAGTGTTCGGCCGAGTCAAAATAGGAAGGCAGGGTAATATTGGCCACAAATCCAATCCGAATAAAAACAAAAACGAAAAACAGTAATAGAATAAAAATAGATTTGAGTGAAACATCTTTCCAGACCGCATGAATGGCAAAGCCGGCAGGCACAAGCAAAAGCATTGCCGCTATGATGACAAAAATCGGATCTGGAACGAACGCTCGAAATAAAAGGATAACAACAGAAAATAACAACGCCGGCACAGGCCAACCGCCCATTGCCAGAGTGAGCAATTCCATATCGGTAAAGTATTGATCTGTCAGTTTTTTTAGAACCGTAAAGACCAGCATCACTCCCCAAAACACAAATACCAGAATTGAAAGGATCACCTTCCAATTCTGGTCAATAACACTTAAGCTGTTGGCAAATAAATCAGCATTCACAAATACAAATCATGGATTGGGATATGCCGTTATGGGCGTTGTTGTAACAGCGGTCTGAGTAGAACCGGGAAATGTTGCAGCACCAATTAGCGGCGTTGCAATAATGGCAGTTGCGGGTGTCGCAGTAATGTCGGTAAATGCCGGGACGCCGGCTGGTGTCCAAACCATAAATGCCGCGACAACAACTTTTCCGCGAGCGAGCAGGGTATTATTTTCAACATCATAAACTTCAAGCTCAATGGATTCCCCCAGCGGTGTACGCGGTCCTGTGCAATACACACTCAATGGGGCTGCTTCCGACGGGTAACAGGAATAATCATAGGAAACCCCTCGATTCAGCCCTTTCACGAAGAAAAGGGGATAATCATCCCCGGTCAACTGGAAATTGATCGCCATTAGACCAGGATCGCTCGCTACAAATGTGATAATACAAAGCCCGCTTGGGTTCTGACCGCACAAAGTAATGTCTGATACAAGTGAATTGGTTTTATTTAGTCTTCCTTGAACAACAAGGACAATGATCAACAGTGATACCAACAGGGTGCCTAGAATAATAAAGAGTCGTTTTCTTTCCATTTTTACCTCGTTAATTTAATCTTCCATTTTCAAACAATGTTCATCTTTACAAAAAACCATAAGGTCCGAAAAAGCGGACGATACCGTCAACAGAAATATACGCAGTGAATTTTCTCATAATCAGTCACCTGTAAATCTTATTCTATCATTTCCAAGCGAAGCCGATTTATTTAATTCAAACAAAGTGATATCAATTAAGCACTTCTATATTCGGCTCCATGGGGATCCGATCGATAAGATCCATGAAATCAACATTGGTTACCTCAGATTGCGGTTTATCCATCAGAGCCAGCAGGGTTGCCTCCATTACGTTGGTACCAAAACTGCGTCCTGCCAGTCGCGGCGTAACCGTGACCAGAATATGCAGATTGCGTTTTTGCAGTTCAACCACATTTCTGGCTGTAGTTGTGTTCGTCACAATGATCTTTCCTGTGAGATCATTGGGCATGTACTGGCGAATCTGTAAAAAGTCGCCTGCTATGACTTGCGAGCGCTGATAGTATTTTGTCCATTTGGGCTGCGGCGGTTTGTCCTGCTCCGACCCTAGCGGATAGAGCCACGCGAACGGCAGTTGTGTCACGACAGGCAATAACACGCCCGCCAAAAGACGGGCCGCACTGATCGTTCTGATTGCAAAAGGCAGTCCGAGCGCGAACATGAAATCCCCAAAGGTGACATCCAGCCCCGCATCGACCATGGCTTTGCCCATGCTATATCTTTCGACAACGGTTGTGATCAATGCGGGCAGTCCTTTCAGGGATTTACCTTCCTTTTCATTCAAATACTTTTCAAGATATTCAAAGGCGCGTTTTTCCAATATACCTTTTACGCCATTTCCATCCCCGACCTTGCTGATCTTAATCGCATTACGGATGCGCCTGACATCGCGAAAATAATAGCGCTGATCTTCGACTCCCAGATAGAACTCAACTCCGCCGGTGCCAAAGGCATCGACTTTGCCGTCCATGTCACGGTAGCGCTGAATGGCTCTGTTGAAGTCTCCATTTGTGCCCTGTCTTGAAATTTCACATTCCTGCCCAAGAAAAGTGTGACGTGTGGTGTGGTCTCGTGATGATGACCCCACGCTGATGGAAAGTATTTTCTTCACCCGCGCCTCCGATAGGTAGAGATGGGCTATTTTATCAATAATCCAAACATCATAGAAAAATGATGTCGTGACATTCATCCATTATAAAAATTCATGGTTGCAGGTATGATTTCACCTTCGGCGCCAGAATCTCAAAGTCGTAACCGTGCCAAATCCCCAAAGCGGTCCAATTAAATTACGACAGGCAGCCTCATTAAAAAGTTGAGGACACCTTGTCTGCTACCCATACCCATACTCATAGTAATAATAAAGATCTGGCACTAACCCGTTACGCGTGGCTCTCCATCAGCGCCGCGTTGATCACCATTGTTCTAAAAACTATCGCCTATCTATTGACAGGCTCTGTCGGCTTGTTGTCAGATGCTTTGGAAGCCATCGTCAATTTGGTCGGCGCGGTGATCGCGTTGAGCATGTTGATCATTGCCGCATTGCCGCCGGATGACAGTCACATGTACGGACATAGCAAAGCGGAATATTTCGCCAGCAGCGCGGAGGGCGTGCTGATCTTGATCGCGGCCGGCGGAATTATTTGGACTGCCGTTGAAAGACTGCTGGCCCCCAGAGAATTAGAGCAGCTTGGAATCGGTTTGGTGGTGTCCATGCTGGCATCACTGGTCAACCTGGCTGTGTCACGGATCTTGATCGCCACTGGAAAAAAACGCAACTCCATAACGCTTGAAGCGGACGGACATCACTTGATGACCGATGTTTGGACTTCTGTAGTAGTGATCGGCGGTATCGGAGTTGTGGCGGTCACAAAATGGTATATTCTCGACCCGATCCTCGCCATTCTGGTGGCGCTTAATATCATTTGGACGGGTATTAAACTCTTGAAACGTTCCGTCGCAGGATTTATGGATGCCTCACTGCCTGCGGAAGAACAAAAGCTTGTGGAAACTGTGATCGCCAGATATCAGGAACGCGGCGTACAGTTTCACGCCATCCGCACACGACAGTCTGCGGCCAGACGGTTCGTCTCTGTGCACATGCTTGTACCCGGTGATTGGAGCGTGCATGATGCGCATCACATTGCCGAGGATTTTGAAAGCGATGTGCGCGGTCAATTAAGTGACACGATCGTTCATACCCATCTCGAACCGCTGGATGATGAAATATCCATCAATGACATTAATGAGAAGTGACTACCCCCCACGCCTAAAGGCGCGAGTTTTATGGAACATTCGAGAATTGAAAAAGCCAGAGATCTTCTCTGGCTTTTTTTTATTTAATCCCATTTTTTATTCAGGTCTTCCGCATAAAAAAGAATGGCGCGTTCATAATCTATTATTTTCTCATCTGAGGTTGTTTCTGCAACGATCTTGATCAATGAACTGACGGCCTCATGATGTTCACCCAGATTGTAAAGTGTCATCGCGAGAAATACTTTCATTTCATTTGCGTCAGGGAATTGACTCAGTCCGGCTTGCAGAATCTTTTTTGATTCGGCATATTGTCCCAATGTACGATAGGTACTGCCCAGCCCCAGATACGCGCTGCGCAGATCAGGCTCTGGAAGGTCATTTTCAATGGCAGCGAGATAATATGGGATGGCTTCCTTCTCCTGCCCAATGTAATCATACACACAGGCTGTTTTGTATTGGACAACCGGGTTCATGGGGAATTCTAAAGCAAGCCGTACCAGCAATTCACGCGCTTTCTCGTGCTGGTCTTTTGCGCGTAATTTATCAGCTTCCATAAGTGTAGATATCAAATCCATGGAGACTCCACTATGCCTTCTTTGGTTACTGCAAAGCTTCCCACTCTGCCAATTTCACATCCATCTCTTTTTGCACTCGATCATAATCCTTTGCCAGCCTGATAACTTCGGCGGCATCTCTGGGCGGGTTTGCCAACTTATCGCTAATCTCGCCAAGTTCTGTTTCAAGTTTGGATATCTTGTTCTCAAGTTCCTGCTTTTGCGCGTTCTTTTTTCTTTCTTCCTTGGAACTTGCCGTCTTGACTTTGCGGATGTCTGTCACAACAGGCGCTTCACGCTCGGATTGAAGCGCAGCCCGGCGAGCCAGATCTTTTTCGCGCTCTTCCCTCAATTGAGAATAGATACCCTTGAAGATGACGAGATGCGATTCATCCGTGTCAATTTCCCAAATTTGAGTCGCGATGGCATCCACGAGATAACGGTCATGCGTGACGAGCAGGATCGTGCCCTGATAGTCATCCAGCACAGCTTCAAGGATTTCCTGCGAGGGGATATCCAAGTGGTTGGTGGGTTCATCGAGCAGTAATAAATTTGTATCCTGCAAGGCGAGCTTGGCCAGAGCGAGACGTCCGCGCTCGCCGCCGGAAAGCATGGATACCATCTTGAAAGCGTCGTCGCCAGAGAATAAATATTTTCCGAGATATTCGCGCGCCTTTTGCGGCAGCCAGTTCGTCGCGCCGATTATCTCGTCGATGACACTTTTCTTCGGGTCGAGGCTTTCGTGAGCTTGCGCGAAATACCCAATGTGCAGACTCTCTCCCAGGGTCACCTCACCAGCCAATGGCGGGATCTGACCGAGGATCGTCTTCAGAAAAGTTGATTTACCAGCGCCGTTCGGTCCGATCAAGGCGGCACAGTCGCCGCGCCTCAAATCTATGTTTGGAGATGAGAATAAAAACTTGTCAGAGAATCCCACTTTGAGATTTTCCGTGCGGATGACCATGTCGCCGGAGCGCGCGGCTTGCGCGAGGCGCAGATGCAAATTAGGCAGCTGGCGCACAGGCGACTGCAGGGCGTTGATGCGGCGTCCCGCTTCCTCGACGCTGAGAATGGAAGTGGTGACGGAAATTTCGCCGGCGGTCTCGCTCCACTTTTGTTTGAGCGCGGCTTCGATGCCGATCTGTTCGATGGCTTGAATGATGCGCGAGAGACGCTTGAGTTTGCCTTTGGCCTGCAATACATTTTGTCCCGCCACATTTTTGCGGATGTATTCCATTTCCTTTTGCAGCTTTTCCTTTTCGCTGTCGAACACTTCCTGACGGCGCGCCATGCGTTCGGCGCGTTGTTTTAAATACGCGCTGTAATTGCCGCGATAGGTTTCGGTTGCGCCGGGGAACATTTCCAAAATTACGTTACTGGCTTTATCCAAAAAGAAACGGTCATGCGAAATGATGATGGCCGCGCCTTCCCATTGACTCAAATATCCTTCGAGCCATTCGACGGCGGCGATGTCGAGATGATTGGTGGGCTCATCGAGCAGGAGCAGGTCGGGGTCTTCGAGCAGCAGGCGCGCGAGAAATCCGCGCGTGCGCTGTCCGCCCGAGAGATGATCAAGGTCAAGTTGATAATCTTCTTCGCTGAATCCCAGGCCCGTCAACACCTGACGAATTTTGGTGGTGTAGGTATAGCCGCCGCGCCGCTCGAATTCCTCCTGCAATTTTCCGTAGCGTTCCATCACTTCTTCAGCTTGCGCAGGGTCAGACATCAATCCTTCAAGGCGATGCAGCTCTTCCTGTTCTGCTTTGAAATGATCGAAGACGGATTCGCAAGCCGTCCAGATCGTTCCCGTCATTTGAAAATCTGCTTCCTGCGACAGGTATCCGATTCGGACTCCGCGTGTGCGGGATACTGCTCCCGAGGTGGGTTCGTCCACGCCGACGAGGATGCGCATGAGCGTGGTCTTGCCGATCCCGTTCGGTCCGACAATGGCCATGCGCGCGCCTTTGACCACAGAGAAGGATACCCCGCTGAAAATATCAGTGGGGCCGTATGATTTTGCGAGTGAACTTACAGTGATAAGTGACATATTTTTCCAACTACCAGATTTGAACGCCCCGTATTATAAAGCACCCGCCCCACCCGGTCTGCCCCAAATGCGACGGTAAACATAAATTTGTTATTCCAAATTATTATGTCGCATTTGGGGAGGTGCCCGCGAACACTTGCGCCTTACTGCGTTCGTTGCCGTGCAGGTGTGCAGGCGGAGGGGTCATTTCACAATCGCATAAATATAACTGTCTCTCGGTTCATCGCTGATATTCGGATGAATAATATACTTTCTCAGCAATCCCTCGCGCTGCATGCCTGCTTTTTCCATCACGCGCTGGGATGCGATATTGTCCACACTTGTTGTGGCATAAACCCTGTAAATATTAGGTTGTTGGAAAGCCCAATCGATAATGGCTCTGACAGTTTCGGTCATGTAACCCCTGCCTTGAAACGACTTATTCATCACATACCCCAGTTCCACCCTGTGACCTTCAATACGCAGTTCGATCCTCCCGATCAAGCCCTCATTTTTTAATGCGATCATGAAGGGGAAGCGGATATCACCCTCCCACGCGGCAATCCCTCTTGCCAGCAACGATTCGGTCTGACCCATGTTTTCATGCGGACGCCAGGTAAGGAAATGTGTCACTTCGGGGTCTTGCACCCAACCCGAAAAAACAGCGGGGGCATCCTCCATGCGCGGCTTGCGCAGGATGAGACGTTCGGTTTCGATCTGCTCAGGCGGTTTCATTTCTCTTCAACGTCATTCACATCCGCAATATGACCAGGCTTCTCCTTGCCCAATTCCAACGAGCGTTGATACGCCGCCCACACCGCGCGTGAGATGGCCGTGCGGAAACCTGCCTTCTCCAAATAATACAACGCCTCGGCAGATGTCCCGCCCGGGGATGTGACTTGATTCCGCAAGGTGGCGGGATGTCTGCTCGCGCCTTGATAAAAGGATGCCGAACCTTTGATGGTCTGCAAGACCAATTGCTCGGCAATGCGGCGCGGGAATCCCATGTGTACGCCGGCGTCGATCAAGGCCTCGGTGAAGAGAAATACATAGGCGGGACCGGAACCTGAAAGCGCGGTCGCCATGTCGAGATAGCTTTCATCCTCTACATAAACTTCCTCCCCCATGGCGCTCAGCAATGCGCGCGCCATTTTTTGCTGTTCCTCGCTGACTTCCTTGGATGCGGCCCACACTGTGATGCCCTCGCCGATCTGCCCCGGCGTATTTGGCATGGAGCGCACAATGGATTTGTGCTTCAAACCTGTGCCGATCTTCTTAATAGTTGCCCCCGCAATGATCGATAAAACCAGCGCGTCGCTGCGGATGCCTTTGAGCCCCTTCATCACTTCGCTCAGTCTCTGCGGCTTGACCGAGAGCACCACCACGTCCGCTTCATGCACAGCAGATGCGTTGTCTGTGGTTGTTTTGATCCCATATTTCTTTTTCAGTTCCTCTCCGCGTTCAGTTCGCGGACCGGAGGCGATAATATTTTTGGGGTTGGCGAGTTTTTGGCGTAACAGTCCTGCGATCATGGCTTCTGCCATAACGCCGGGGCCGATGAATGCGATGGTTTTGTTGAGCATGGGGTTTCTCCTAAAGAAAGGATGAAGGATAAAAGTATGATGTTATGGGAATGTTGGAACAGGTCTTGCTTTCCAATGATTCGCCAGTTCAAGCGCTTCCCGGGCCGCAGCATACATCTTCTCTTGAAATTCTTTTGAGTATTGATATTTTACTGCGGCCTCAGCGAATTCATCTTCATCTACAAGTTCGGCGGGTTTGGGTACGTATCTTGATACGTCCAACTCATGGTCTTTGAAACTCATGATCCCATTTTCAAATTCGGGCGGGGCGGCAATATTGATGTAGATGTGGAATAATTTTCCGCTGGTCTCAAATATCTCGATCAAGTTATAGAATTTATCTGCCCAGTAATAGGAACGATAATGATGACGGATCGGATAATTCTCGCCTTTGATGTTGAACACGGCGGAACCGGCAGGCGCAATTGTAACAATCGAGTCTGTTGTTACAGACTCGATTGTGGCTTGCCAGCTTCGGTATACCGTCCCGTCCGTTTTGCGGGCCTGGACATTGATCAGTTCGCCAACGTTCATCCTGTAAAGTACCCCAGCGCGGTGCGTAATCTTTCCTCCACTTCCTTGGGCGCATCCTTCGGCAGAGACTGGATAGCGGCCTGCGCTTCGACCACCGAATATCCAAGGGAGGTCAACGCGGCGAGGACTTCGCTGTCGTAATCTGCCATCGCGGCCAGTTTTGCGAGCGCATCCGTTGGCTTGAGTTTGTCCTTCAAATGTAGCGCCATTTTTTGCGCGGTCTTCTTGCCTACGCCAGGGACGCTGTTTAGCAGGTCCGCTTCATCGGCAAAGATGGCGCGTTGGATCGTATCAATTGTCAGCGTGGAGAGAACGGATAAAGCAACCTTGGGGCCGACTCCGTCCACACCGAGCAGGATATTGAACAGGTCACGGTCGGCCTGGGATTCGAATCCGTACAATGTCAACGCGTCTTCCCGAACGACAAGATGAGTGAACATGAACATCATTTCACCCGCCTTGGCATTTGTCCGCATCGGCGCAGGGACAAAGACTCTTAATCCCACACCGCCAACTTCGACGATCAGGGCATTATCTTCTATTTGGGAGATTTCTCCGCGAAGGGTTGCTATCATGTTCTTATTTAACCACAGATGAACACAGATAAAAAGGATTTTTGGCCGCGAGTCTCAAAAGTTTATCTCAAGTCCCATTTCTTTTTTCATATATGAAAGGGCTTCTGCATTGCCAATTACATCGTCTATAGGATTGTGGGAGTGGATTGTTTTTCTCAAATGTTTGAAATTTTTGGAAACATCCTTTACCAATCCCTTATAAAGTGATCCCAAATTCGTGGAGCTGTGACCAAATGGATTTTCACCTAGAAAATGATGGAAGTAATAATTGATGAATTGCCAGTCAAAGCCGTTATTATCCGATATGAAGATCAAATTATCTTTACAGTTTGATTCTATCCAATCGTAAAATTTATTCATTACTTTTTTTGGATCATCAAATTGTAAAGTTTGGTCTCTTGTAAAACCACTGATTTGCAGTCTTTCAGGAATCCAGCTTTCGCTGACGGGGTGTAACTGACCATAAAACGTTTTGTCCAGTGCACCATCTACAATTACCGCGCCAAAACATATCATGGAAAAATCAGCCGGGATGGGGCCATCTGTTTCAACATCCACCATAATATAAGTCATTATTCCCTCCAATCTAATATCTTAAGGTGTCTTTGTGGTTATTCATATCGCTTTGTATTCAAATGCGTGATCGCGATCGCCAGCGCATCTGCGGCATCATCGGGTTTAGGGATTTTTTCCAGTTGAAGCAATGCGCGCACCATATCCTGCACCTGACGTTTATCCGCGCCGCCGTAACCAGCCACAGCTTGTTTGACTTCGTTGGGAGTATATTCAAAAGGGTCAAGTCCCGCTTTTTGTATGCAAAGCAGGATCACGCCGCGAGCCTGTCCCACTGCCAATGCGGTCTTGACGTTGGTCTGGAAGAATAATTTTTCAACTGCGGCTGTGTCGGGCTTGTGCTCTTTGAGCAGATCATTGAGCTGGTCAAATAACATTTCGAGGCGCGCGGCAGGCGTGGACTCTTTTGGAGTGGAGAGAATGCCATAGGAAACAGCGACCAGATCCCCGTCACGCGTGAGGCGTACGAGTCCGTATCCAGTGGTGGCGGTACCGGGGTCAATTCCTAAAGCAAGTGTCATTTAAATAAAAAGTAGGGGCGGATCGCGATCCGCCCCTACAAATATTATTATGCAGCTTCGAGAGCGGCGAGGGCTTCGTCTGAAACTTTGACGTTGTGGAAAACATCCTGCACATCGTCAAGTTCTTCGATGGCTTCCACCATTCGCATGAATTTCAAAGTGGACTCAACATCGAGTTCGATCTCCTGCTTGGGGAACATGCGCAGGCCTGATTCGTCGGGATGGACATTTACCTGATGCAGCGCATCCGCGATGGTCTTGAAGGATTCGACGGGAGCATAAATTTCGATGGTCTCGCCGCTGTCCACAACATCGTCCGCGCCGACGTTGATGCCGAGTTCAAAAGCCTGGTCAAAAGGCATCTGGCTTGAGGGGAAGGCGAAATAGGATTGGCGGTCGAACTGCCAGCCGACTGCGCCGACATCTGCCATGTTGCCGCCGTATTTGCTGAAGGCGTGACGCATATCGGGCACGGTGCGGTTGCGGTTATCGGTGACGGTCGTAACCATCAGCGCCGATCCGTGCGGACCGTAGCCTTCAAAGGTGATCTCTTCGAAGACTGTGCCGTCCTTGTCCTCGCCTGCGCCGCGTTTAATGGCGCGTTCGATATTATCCTTGGGCATGTTTTCCGCACGGGCTTTGTCCACTGCAAGACGCAATCGGAAATTTGAATCAATATCGCTGCCGCCTTCGCGGGCGGAGATCACAATTTCACGGGTGAGCCGTGTAAAGACGGCGCCTCGTTTGGCATCCGCTGCGCCTTTCTTGCGTTTAATCGTTTTCCACTTTGAATGACCAGACATAACGTTCTCCTTCAGAAATAACCACATTTGTGGGGATTTTTGCGATTAGCGGCAAAATTATACCATGTGGTTTTTAGCACAATTCTTTGTCACCAGACTATTTTACAAAAAAGCCGACTCCCATTGCCCTCGGCCCGGCATGAACCACAATCGCGGGAGGCAATTCGTAAATGGGGATTTGTGAAACGCTGACCCGTGACTTTAACTCTGCAGCGAGAGACTGCGCTTCACTCTCCGCCTCAACCTGGATCACACACAAATGAGCGGATTCCCCAGCGGGGCCTGGGCATTGCTCCGCCACCACTTCCACAAGGCGCGCCAGTGCGCGTTTTCTTGTCCGCTGCTGTTCGAAGGATTCGACCTGGCCATTCTTCACCTGCAAAATGGGCTTGATCTCCAACAGTTCAGCCAGCAGACGTTTTGCCCCGCCGATTCGTCCGCCTTTGGCGAGATATTCGAGCGTATCCACGAGGAAGTAAATCCGTCCACGCGGGATCATATCGTCGAGTTTCGCCACGATCGCATCTGCTGATTCACCAGCCTTGGCCATGTCATCCGCCAAAAGAACCAGTGACGCCAGATTGCAGGAAATGGTCAACGTATCAACAACACGCACATCCAGCATTGGGAATTCAATCGCCGCAGTCTGTGCCGAGCGGACAGTTCCGCTGGCTTTGCCGGTCGGCGCTACCACGATCACGCTCTCGCCTTTTTCCTGCGCATCTTTGAATATAGGGAAATATAACGGTGGTTCAGGCGCAGATGTTTTGGGCAGTGACTTGGATGCCTTGAGTTTTTGCAGGAACGTGGTTGTATCCATTTCCTTGTCGTCATGAAATGAATCCTCCCCGAACATGACAACTTGCGGGATCACAGGAATGCCTCGCTGTGCGAGCAGGTTACGCGGCAAACCGCAGGTGGTATCGGCAACAATGATGGTCATTTGACCCTCCGCTTTTTATTGTAGCCTTTTCTGTATTGGATATTAACTGTCAAAAGAACTGAAATTCGTATTACAAATCGCGTTCGTAGGTTCGATGCGTCTTGTAAAAATCAATGCCGAAGTTTTCCATTTCCCTTTGCATGGCTTGGTTCTCCACGCCGATCTGGACAACCTCCGCATGTTTAAATTGACCCGAGTCCCGTACCGACTTGAACATTTCGCTGTACAGAATCGCCGTCCCACCTGAGCCGCGATATTCGGGGAGCAGACCCGCACCGTTGATGTTGAGCCAGTCTGTGCGTTTAAGTTCACGCAACAGGGTCAGCCAGCCGAAGGGGAATAATTTGCCTTTGGTCTTTTGCAGCGCGGCGGAAACATCTGGGTAGGCGAAGAGAAAGCCGACAGCCTTATCCTCCTTCATTACGAGCTTGATCAACTTAGGGTCGGCCAGCCAGAGGATCTGATTTGCAAGCGTGTCGATCTCCTCATCGGTCAGCGGGGTGTTGCCTGTCGTTCCTTCGAGTGACGAGTTGTAAAGTTCCTTGATGTGTGGAATGAGCGCACGCAATTCAGCGCGGGTATTGGAACGCGCGATGCGCATTCCGCGGCGTTTGGCGATCCGTTCAGCGAGTTCATGTATACGCTCAGGAAATTGGATGCCGGTGCCGAGATACCCAGAAACGGATTCCTCGTGTTGGGCGAATCCCTGTGCTTCGATCAAGCCCACATAATATTCAGGATTGTATGGCAGCCCAAACGCGGGGCGATGTTCGAAACCTTTGACGAGCAGACCAAATCCATCCAGCGGAGTGAATCCTTTGGGACCGAGCATATTATTTAATCCGCGCGAACGTGCCCACTCAAAGCCTGCGGAGAATAATCTGCTCGCAGCTTCGAGGTTATTGGCACATTCAAATAAATAGAAGAAGGCTGTGGATTCTTTGTTGTACTCGTTGTAGTGACGGTTGTCCAAAACAGCCAGGCGGCCGATTGCGCGAGTCGATTCGTCCACAGGACTGCTTCGCTGGTAAGCGATAAAAAATGCAGCTTGAGAATGTTTATAGAACGGGAACCTCTTCGGGTTAAGTCTGACTCGCTCGTCCATTTGCAGGGCCGGCACCCAGTGTGGAATGTCCCTGTAAATGGAAAAAGGCAAATGGAGGAAATCCTCCACCTGCCTTTTGTTGTTGAGATCGATCTGTGCGATGTGCATAAGGGAATGCAGGGGCGAAGCATTGCTTCGCCCCTGAGAAATTACATGGATTTTGCGCGGTCTGCCATTTGTGCGCGGAGATCGTGAGAGTCCTTGTCAATGGTGAAGATCGCACCGAGGTAGAAGAAGAAGCATAAGCCCCACGCCACAGTGCAGATCAGCAGGATCGCGGTTTTCAGGTCATACATATCTGCGATGAGGCCGGTGATGATCGGTGCGAAAGCCGCGCCTGCGTTCTCGATGAAATATTCCGCGGCTTGCGCGGTCGAGCGAACTTCCGGAACGGTGACATCATACACTGTGGCGATCACATTCGCGGAGGACAGCGGCATGAAGACCGCCGTAAGGCACATAAAAATAAAGAATTGATTCTTTGCGTCGATCGGGGTGGTGATGGCTAGGTACATGAAGAGTGCGCCCATTAATACACCGACACACGAAACAATGATGCGTCCCTTGTTCGTGAATTTGTAGGCGAAGTCACCAAGCGCGCCGCCGATAAAATATCCGCTGGCGAGGATGAGAATGACTGGCGCCATCGTAAAGAGAATTCCGTTTGCGTCGTAGCCGCGTTCCTTTTCAAGATAGGCAAAGAAGAAGAACGTGATCACGTTCCACGGGAAAACGCCCGCGAATCCCTGCAAAAAGACGAACCACATTGTCTTCTTCTTAAAGATCTCTCTGGCTTCTGCCCATGAGAATTTGAAGGTCTGCATCTCGGGCATGTTCTCGAATTCTGGTTCAGCCTGTCCGCGCGGCATTTCCTTCACCCCGAAATAGATCAGGACTGCGATGACCAATCCCAACGAACCAGTGATGTAAAAAATGGAGCGCCAGCCGCCGATCATGGGGGCGACCATCAAGGCAAGGATCATCCCTGTCAAATAACCAAGCGGCTGTGCGAGCTGCAGAATGCCGTAGATCTTTCCGCGCAGGTTGGGGCCGAAATAATCCGCGATCAGCGTGTACAAGCCCGGGTAGGATGAATCGTCTATGCCTGTGGAGGCGCGGGTGGCAAGAAATCCGCCAAAGGTACGCACGATGGCATTCAACCAGGTGGTTCCGCCCCAGATCAACGATGCAAGGGCAAGTAATTTTGTGCGCGAGAAGCGGTCGTATAAATATCCCCAGATCGGGTAAAGGATGGTCGCAACGATCAGCGCGCCCGAATTGATCAGCCCCCATTGTTTGTTGTTGAGATCGAAATCGTCGCTGATCTGCACTTGCAGCGAGCCGATCATCAACTTGTCAGTTTGATGCAGGAGCATGAAAAAGAAGAATACAGCAACGACGAACCAACGATACCTTGAATTCTCTTTTGACATTATTTACCTCGCGACGATAGGATGCCCTAGTATCAAGTGTCAGGTGTTAAGTGTCAAGTGTGTCTTCTGAAATAATTTTCTGAGCAAGCTTCTTTAATTCATCTGCGTCTTTGGTTTTGGATGCGTCAAAAT
The DNA here is from genome assembly GCA_016709305.1 of Candidatus Villigracilis saccharophilus. Taxonomy (GTDB): domain Bacteria; phylum Chloroflexota; class Anaerolineae; order Anaerolineales; family Villigracilaceae; genus Villigracilis; species Villigracilis saccharophilus. The sequence continues at coordinate 34,879 of JADJNA010000022.1, read as the reverse complement.
ATTGCGCGAGCAGATCCAGCGGACTCAAACTGCTGACCACCTGCCCCTCAGCTATTCTGACACGCGCCTCGCTCTGCGGCCGCTTCACCAGATGAAATTCAAATGTACCTTCCGTGTATTTTCTTAACGCGGATTCATCGATCAATGTATCCCATTCTCTGGGATATTCAACCGACAGGCGCACGATCGCTTCAGACATTTCCTTCGGGCTGGGTAATGCGTCTTTAAGGGCTTCGTTCACGTTCTCATTTGAACTGAGAACTGTTCGGCGGTCTATGAACTTTCTCACCCCTGTCAATTCCACCCACTCCACTTCCGTGTCTTTTCCCTGTTCAACATGCGCAATGACGAAGAAACGATCCTCCTTCGCTTCGCCAAAATCCACGCGCTCGATGGAGCCGGGATAGACCACCGGCGGCTGAAAGCCTTCGTTCACATCCTGTGGTTTGTGGATATGTCCCATGGCAACGTAATTTAATTTTTTATTTTTCACCAAGCTTCCTGAAAGCACCAGGTCATTGCCAAGCATCACGAGTCTTTCCCCGCCAAATTTCGCGCCTTCGATGGATGCGTGCGCTGTGAGCACGATCGGAAGGGATGGGTCTGCCTCTTCTTCGACCCAGCGTTTAATCAGGTCATCCATATTTTCTTCAATGCGTGAGTAGGCTTCGGTCGAGTCAGTTTCGCCTGTCACAGCCATCAGCCCCGAGCGTGTGATCCACGGCATGGCAATGACTTGAATCGGCAGGCCCCAAAGATCATCTGGTTTGAGAAAGCACGGTTGATCCAATACCCGCACAAAAGGGACCTGCAAGGTTTTAAATTCCTGAAGCGCGTGCGCGCGCCCGGCGGCTGGGGAAATATCATGGTTGCCGATCAATAACAAAGTAGGGATTTGCGCCTGCGACAAGCGCATAATGCGCCGCCCCCACTCGCGTTGAAATGTTGGCGCGGGTGAGCGGTCTTTGTACGCGTCCCCGGCAAAGATGACCAAATCCGCTTTTTCAGAGATGGCGGCATCCACGATCGTGTCCAGTGACTTGAGGAAGTCAAGCACCCGCATCGGCAGACCAGATACGGGGTCGTGGCGGCCGTAGTTGGTCATATCAATATGCGCGTCGGCGAAGTGTAGAATTTTCATTTTTCAAATCCTGGCGAAACCATCTTGTGCAACATGAGTAACTTTGGTGTATGCTTACACGACTTTGCAGATTGTATTAATTCCATTATGACTTACGGATGATTGCAAAAATAACTCATCAAAAGATAAAATCCACTTTTCAAAATTAACAATAAGGAAATTAACCCATGAGAAAAAGTACTTTGATTCTTTCAATCATATTGACCGCTGTAGTAATCGGGCTTTTGTTTATGCTGGTCTCCACATATCGTAAAGTTGTTGAAGCAGCTGTGCCGGGCAATGATTCGCAGGCAGAAGAACAGGTTCAGCCGCAAGAACAGCCGCAAATCACTCCAAACCTGGCGGATGCCCCTGCGGCTGGAACTGTACAGATCTATGATGCCGCTGCCGAAGCCGCCAACGTCCTCGGACGTAAAGATGTATATATCACAGAATATGCCCAGCTCAATGGCTCGGATGTGTATCTGGTTTCTTTCCTGTCCGGTGATCTGGTGTATGTAAGCATGGACGGAAAGGTGATCTCCACTTCAAAGCAGGATCCCATCGGCGTGCATCATCCTACTTCCCACAGATAAGGTATATAAATTTTTCTTGCATACATGCGGACATTAAAGTCCGCATGTATGTTTTAAGGTTGAAAACCAAGGTCCTGCAATGCCTGCGTCGCTGGTATCCATTTTGGGTGGACTTTTAACGCAGAGCGGTAATCATCAATCGCCAGTTCGGTCTGGCCGGCCATGTAATAAGCCATACCGCGCCAGTACAGGCTTTCCTCCAAATACGGACCGCCGCTGACACTATCCAAAGTTATTTTGGCCAGGTTGATCACATCTGCATACCGTCCGCTGTAATAATAGGCTTTATAGGGACCGGTCTGATACCACATCATGCGGTAGGGACGTTTGACCGTATCAAGGGTAGCATAGATTTTAAACGCCTGATCGTAAGCCGCGGCGGCATCTGCATACTGCAGAAGTTGAATGTGGCTCGTGCCTTTATTGAACCAGGCAAAGAAGGCGTTGAACCCGGCCTGCGTGGATACCTCTTCATTTGCAATATCCAATGAATGCTGATTTGCCCATTGATCGTCAGACCAAGGTCCGAGCAGGTTGCGAATTTTCTCTTCACTATCTGACGGGTACACGACCATGAAAAGGTAATTGAAATCGCGCCATCCTTCGACGAATTCATCATAACTTATCTTGAAATTGGGTCCGTCAAGATAAGTATCTTGTACCGTGAATTTCTTTGTCGCATCATCGTAACCTGTCACGAATTGATAATGTCCCATCCAACTGACTGACCCGTTTGAGTCACGCTCATAATAGCCTTTTTCAACGATCGGCGGGTATCCAGCGGAAATGAAACTCTTGAGCAGGGTTATATTCCCGCCGGAACGATATACCGCAGATAAATCGGTGGTGTCGTTGACGAAATCCACCATTTCATATGGCATGACGTTTTTGTCTATCTTGCCGCGTTCGATGAAATCCTTTTTGGGGTCGTCTTCCCCAGGTTTTATGACCTTTGCAACATCATCGCGGGTTCCCTTCCAGCCCCAAAAATTGAGCGCCATGGTCAGGTTGGCTGGTCCACAGTAATTCCAGCGGTTGCGCTGGTCAACGTATTTAACTCCCTTCAGGATAACCGAAGCGGGCAAAGGGGTGGAGGTGATCGTTGGGCGGGCGGTGGGGCCGGGCTTAAGTGTGGAAGTCGCCAGTAAAGTGGGGGGCGTGAGAGTCAATTGGTATTCGGCGCGAGTCGTCATGATAACTGTCTCGATGGTGAGCGGCGATGTCCCGCTGGGCTGGAACACGACTTCGTCCGGCGGGTTAAAAAAATGTTTTACCTGGACAACTACATTGTCTAGACGCCATGCCAGACGACTGTGAACAGGGGGAAAATAGTAAAAACCGATAAGCAGAAAAATGGCTACGGGGATCAGCCAAAGACGTTTAAAGCGTGTTTTCATGACAGGATTATATAACAAAATCATTGCAGGCTCCCGCCAAACGGATTTGAAAGGTTTTTCTAAGTGAATCCTAATATGCCAGACAGTAACCTTTTTAGAGGCAGAGCGACCTATCCCATATACAGTCAAAAGGAGACTAATCTAATGAGAAAAAGCACATTGTTTATTTCAGCCGCACTGACCACGTTCATGTTAGCCGTAATGTTTGGGGTAGCTTCAGCTTATCAGAAGATCGTTCAAACCGGCGTTGCAACAGAAGCCGCGCAACAGCAAACTCAATCGCAGGCGCAACCCGTCAACACGATGATCACTGGAACATCCAGCACCGTAAGCGGCGCTATGACAATTGAACAGGCGGCCGATCTGGCATCCAACGTGATTGGGCGCACTGACCTATATGCCGCCGAGAACGCGAAACTTAATGGAGTGGATGCGTATATGGTGACATTCTCGTCTGGCGATCTGGTTTATGTGGGTCTGGATGGAAATATCCTGTCCATTTCAAAATTACCGGTCACTTATATTGCTGGTGGCCAGTCAACCTGGGTTGGCAGCAGCGGAAACAGTGCAGATAATGGCGGCGGTTCTTCCACCGGCATGTCATCCAGCAGCAGCAACTCGAACGACAACATCAGCAACGATAACAGCAGCAATACGAATGATGATCACCACGATGAAGACCATGACAATGACAACGGCGGTGAAGACGAGCACGATGATTAACAGCAAACTATTAAGTAGGAGCAGACCCAATGGCAAGTAATAAACTCGCACCTAAAAACTGGAACGATGTTCAAGTGGCTATCGCGACCGTATCCATGGTCACCACTTTAGCATGCTGGAATCTGTTCGCTGGTCCGGATCGCGCCTCTGCTCTGGAACGCTCACAGCAACAAACCGGTACTGACCCATCAACAGCCAATGCGGATGTTGCAGTCCAGTCAGTACCTCAAGTTGGAAAAGTATATTTTGGCGGAGCCGAACCAAAACAGGTTGTTGTCGTCATTCAACAACAACGCCGCGGCGGGGGCGGCGGAGGCGGTGGAAATAATGACAGCGGCGGGGGTGGCGGAGGCTCTATGGCAGCAGCTGACCCCGGCCCCGCCACAGGTGGTGGCGGGGGTGGTGGCGGGACAGCCCCGCCGCCACCTGCAACTGGTGGGGGCGGCGGGGGGGTGGCGGCGGAGGCACAGGCGGCTCCTAATGGTCCACCGCTTACAATTCCGTGCCATGGGCACTGAAATGCTCGTCTGTGTGGATAACGGCTCAGACAAATCCCCCATCGAATTGGCAGATGTACCAGGTTGGTTCGAGGAATGGGAACAGGTTTTGAGCCGTTTCCGCATAGATAGTGAGTTGACCCTGCTAAACCGGGCGAGCGACCAGCTCGTTCCGGTTTCTGAGACTCTCTGGCGGGTCTTTCAATCCGCCCTGTCCGCTGAAAAATATACAGACGGTCTGGTAACACCAACCATCGCCGCAGCTGTGATCGAATCAGGATATGACCGCGATTTCGGATTACTGGCGGGTCAGAACCTTTCCCCGTATGAATCTAAGCCGCCGATTGTTCGTTCACTGGCTTCATTAACATGGGATGAATCAACCCGAAGCATATGTCTTCCCGCAGATGTACAACTCGATTTTGGCGGTATCGCCAAAGGCTGGGCGGCTGAACAAGTGGTTCACCGTCTCAAGCATCTCGGTTCTGCATTGATGAATTGCGGCGGAGATATTTTCATGAGCGGCCCCCTCCTAAATGGCAATCCCTGGGAGATCGGCGTACACAGACCTTTTGATCGAAGCAGTGGTTACATGGGGATGATGTATTTTGATCACGGCTGCGGGGTAGCGACCTCATCCACCGACCGCCGGCGCTGGATGCAAGGCGGTCAACTACGCCATCATATAATTGATCCGCATAGCGGTTTGCCAGCCGAGTCAGACGTCGTCTCTGCCACCATCGTGGCGCCGACTGCTGTCGAAGCGGAAACAGCCGCAAAGTCAGTGTTGATCCGTGGAAGTAAAGATGGTCTCGCCTGGCTGGAATCCAAAAATCTGGCGGGGCTGATTATCCTTGAAAGCGGCACGATTTTATATAGTCAAGGAATAAATGGATATTTGTAAGGAGATATAAGAAATGGCTAACTCATCAGATCAAATTGAATTTAATGAATCATCGGTCAACCTGCAATCATTTGTAATGTTCCTGGTTTCCATGACAGCCGGTTTGCTTGTGGCAGTATTGCTTCTACCAGCCTGGCTGCCCAATATGGCATTTTCGCTGGGTGGTGATGCCCCCAAAGCATACTGGTATCTTTCACGCGCAACCGCTTTCGTCTCTTTGTCCCTGCTGTGGCTCTCCATGGCATTGGGGCTTAGCATTACCAACAAAATGGCACGGCTGTGGCCGGGCGCGCCCGCCGCATTTGCCATTCATGAGTATGTCAGTTTGCTGGGGCTGGCGTTCGCAATTTTTCACGCGATCGTAATTCTTGGCGACCACTATATAAAATTCACTCTGCTGCAGCTGCTCATCCCATTCAGCACCGTGGCGTACCGCCCGTTTTGGGTTGGCATGGGGCAGATCGGATTCTACGCATGGGCGATCCTTGCCATCACGTTTTATATCCGCCCGATCATCGGGCAAAAATCATGGCGTTTCCTGCATTACGGCAGTTTTGGAATGTATCTGCTCGGGATCTTCCACGGTATCTTTAGCGGAACAGACACCAGCTCGAGCTGGGCGCAAAATTATTACTGGTACACAGCCGGGAGCTTGATCTTCCTGTTGATGTATCGGATTCTTGTGGGTGTGATCGACAAATATTTCCCGCAAAATAAAAAGCCGGTCGCCCCGGCAGCACCGCGCCCAACTCAGGGATAATCGCTCCAGTTTCGAGGTTTATTTCCCTTGGCCAAACAACAAAAAACGGTGACCGTTAATCGGTCACCGTTTTTTGTTCACTTTGCAATTTACTCTTTCACTTCACCATCTATCACATCGCCGTCCTGCGGGGCAGACTTACCGCCGCCTTGAGGCTGCGCCTGTCCCTGTGCCTGCGGATCACCTTGTGAATATAACTGCTGGCTCAAGGCGTGGAATGCGTTTTGCAGGGTCTCAGTGTGCTTCTTAATATTGGCCACATCATCGCTTTGCGCAGCCTGCTTTAGATCGTTGATCTGGGTTTCGATGGAGCCGCGTTCCGCCGATGGAACCTTATCACCAAGTTCACGCAGTGCCTTTTCGGTTTGATATACGAGGTTGTCAGCATTGTTCTTGACCTCGATCAATTCGCGGCGTTGTTTATCCGCAGCCTCATTCTGGCGCGCTTCCTGAACCATGCGTTCAATATCATTCTTGTTCAAATTCGTGGAAGCAGTGATGGTGATCTTCTGCTCCTTACCGGAAGCTTTGTCCTTGGCTGTTACATGCAGAATGCCGTTGGCATCAATGTCGAAAGTCACTTCGACCTGAGGAACACCACGAGGGGCCGGCGGGATGCCATCGAGGCGGAATCTTCCAAGGCTCATGTTGTCATTGGCAAGTGGGCGTTCACCTTGCAGGATGTGAATATCAACAGCGGTCTGATTGTCAGCGGCTGTCGAATATGTTTCGGTCTTGCGCACGGGGATGGTCGTGTTGCGTTCGATCATCACGGTCATAACACTACCCATGGTCTCCACACCGAGGGAAAGCGGGGTGACATCCAACAATAGAATATCTTTCACGTCGCCGGCAAGCACACCAGCCTGAATGGCCGCACCGATCGCCACAACTTCATCCGGGTTGACGCCTTTGTTCGGTTCCTTGCCATTCGTCAAACTGCGGACCAGGTCCTGAACCATTGGCATGCGTGATGAACCGCCGACCAACACCACTTCATCGAGCTTGTCCGCGGAGAGGCCAGCGTCTTTGAGCGCCGCTTCAAATGGTTTACGGCAGCGCTGGAGCAGATCGGCTGTCATCTGTTCAAATTTTGCGCGCGTGAGTTTTAACTGCAGGTGCTTCGGTCCGCTCGCATCGGCAGTGATGTAGGGCAGGTTGATCTCGGTTTCCATCACTGTGGAAAGCTCGATCTTGGCTTTCTCTGCAGCTTCACGCAAGCGTTGTAACGCCTGCTTGTCGCTGCGCAGGTCAATGCCCTGATCCTTCTTGAATTCATCTGCTGCCCAGTTGGTGATCTTCTGATCCCAGTCATCACCACCAAGGTGGGTATCGCCATTCGTGGATTTGACTTCGATCACACCTTCGCCGACTTCGAGCACAGACACATCGAATGTACCACCGCCAAGGTCAAATACCAGAATCGTTTCGTTCTTTTTCTTGTCGAGACCATAACTCAACGCAGAGGCGGTGGGTTCATTGATGATACGTAAGACTTCCAGACCGGCGATTTTGCCCGCGTCTTTGGTTGCCTGACGCTGGCTGTCATTAAAATATGCAGGAACAGTAATAACCGCCTGCGTAACAGGTTCACCCAAATACGCTTCAGCGTCTGATTTGAGTTTACCCAACACCATCGCGCTGATCTCCTGCGGAGAATATTCCTTCCCTGTCACGGGGATCTTGACGCGCACATCATTGGATGGCCCTTCAACCACCTTGAATGGAACCATGCCGCGCTCAACGCTGGTTTCTTCAAAGTGGCGGCCCATAAAGCGTTTAATAGAATAGATCGTGTTATCTGAATTTATAACACCCTGTCGTTTGGCAGTCTGTCCAACCATGCGCTCGCCGTTCTTGTTGAACGCAACAATGGATGGACACAGCCGTCCGCCCTCTGCAGTGGTAATAACAGTGGGGGTGCCGCCTTCCATAACAGCGACAACACTGTTCGTCGTACCGAGATCAATGCCGATGATTTTTGCCATGTGGTTACTCCTTGCTTGTAGTTTTCAATAAATAAATATTAAGCTATGTATGCAAGAATTCTGTTAACAAGACATTAGATACGCATAAAAAAACCGCTTCATGTTATTGGAGCGGCTCAAGATAGACCTCAAATTTGTTTATGGCTCTGCGATATCAAAAGAATGAACTTCCACTGTAACCGGCAGGACATTCAAGGAAGAAATATTGAAACCAACCTGCCCTTCACTAAAGTTATAGTTCCTATCATTATATTCCTTGATCTTCTCCCCATTAATGTACATGGTAATCGTATTCCCTTCACAGGTCATGCCATATTCGTTGGTCGCCTTCCCTTGGTTAAGCTTATTGGAGCCGCCATTGTCGAGGGTATTATAGCCGTCCTGATATGCATATAAAAACCAGACGCCGCCACTTTCAAAACTAAATTCATACCATTCTGAATTATCATAATCCAGCCTGCAGACCAGGCTTACATTATTATTGTTTACCCCTTGGTTTTCTGCGACCAAGGTCAGCGCTACATCTTCGTAGGTTTCACCTTCATACAAGTAATAAACGTATAGATCCAGAGCGCCGAGATCAAAATTCAAGCCTTCCCCTTTTTGTTCAATAACAAGGTTTGAGTCATCACCACCCGGGCCAGTGGTGAAGTATGACCAATTTTCAATATTTGTATTCGCATCAAATTCTTCTTTATAGAATTTCTGAGGGCCAACGGTTGGCTCTTCCAACGTGGGCGCTTCAAGGGTCGGTTGAACAATTACAGGTTGTTCAACTGTGGGCTGAACCATGGAGGGTACTGTGGTTGGCAGTTCAAGCGGCGGATTATCGTTGCCCCCACCATTTACAGGCGGAACATCATTATTATTGCCGCCACCTGTTACAGCCGAACAGGCCAGACTGACAGATAGCAATATGAATACCAGGAATAGGATCGGACGCAGGGATGTTCGCATTTTTTCCTCTCATTTATATATTGATCTTGACATAAAAAGTATAGCAAAAAGGATAATTGGATACAACACCAGGTCGTTAAAAAACGAACCCTTATTGTTCACTTACTTTTACCCAATTAAAAAGTATGATAGCGGGAATTTCTTTATATGAAGATGCTGTAACACCAATTTTGCCGCCTGTCAGATCATAACGGGTGATATCAGGGCTGCGGAAGAGGACCCCGTTAATGAATACTTTCAAGTTATTCTCGTCGCACATCAATCCGATCTCGTAATTCAAACTTCCAGATTCCAGGATATCGGCGACGCCGTTTGCGATCGGAACATATTTTGCGACACCGTCCGCCAGCCTTTGACCAAACAAAATACTGTATGTTCTATCGCTTGCGATATTGAATTCATACCAGCCGTTTTCTTCACTGTAATTACATACCAGTCCCACCGAACCGCTCAGCCCGTTAACACTTGCGCTGATTGACACATTTGAATACTCATGCGCGGTATGCACAGCGTAGAACCAGGTATCGGCTGTGGAAAAATCAATACGCAACGACTCGTTTTCAAGCTTAACGATTGGCGGATTTGTTCCACCCGTTTGGAAAGACTCCCACGCGTTGAGATCTGTGTTGAACTCTTCGCTGAAATACATTGGAATAACTGTGGGTACTTCGCTGGCTGTCGGAACAGGCGTAGAGGTCAATGTTGCTGTGGCAGTTTTTGGCGGAGTCTGAGACGGGACGATCGGAGTTGGTAATACCGTTTGTGCGGGAGCAGGTGTCGAGGCGCTACAGGCTGACAGGAATAAGATGCCAATAAAAGACGCAATGAATATATATTTACTGTTCATGGTTGAATTGTAAATGAAAAAGGCAAGCCGCATCAAGTGATGCGGCTTGCCTAAACCAGGATCGGGTATGTGCTACGGCTGGCTGATCTTGGCCCAAAAGAAATCCACAGTAACAGGCGCATCTCTAAAGGACGACACCGCGATGCCGACCTTGCCTTCGGGCAAAAGATATTTTTTATCTTCCAATCTACGGACTTCTTCTCCGTTGATATACAGGGTTAGCGTGTTGCCCAAGCAGGTGATGCCATATTCGTTCTCTGCCATGCCTGTCCTGATCTTGCTCGATCCGCCATCTGCGATCGGGGTGTATTCTACGCTGTCTCCAACGATCTTGCCGAATAGAATCTCATAAAGACCATTATTGGCAATGTCAAATTCGAACCAGCCGGCATCACTTTTACGGCAGATGAGACTGATGTTGTTGTTATTGGAGCCGCGGTTATTTGTCCTGATATCGAGTCGGACGTCTGTATAAGTATATGGCTCGTATGTGGCATACACCCATGCGCTCGGCCCTTGTAGATCAAATATCAAAAGTCCTCCAATGGGGCGGACAGACATTAAACCCACGATGCCGTTGACAATTTTCTTATTTGATCCATTCACTACCAGGTATTGCCATGACTCGCTCTCCGAATCAAATTCCTCTGTATAAAATTGTTGGGTGTTGGTTGTGGGTTGCTGCAGCTCCGGGGTTGCGGCAGGCTGTTCTGGCTGGGCTGAGGCCTCTGTTGAGGGAACTTCAAGTGCAGGCGCGGGGGTGGGCGTTCCAAACAAGTCAACGCTGCATGCAAGGCTGACCAAAGTCAAAATGGCAAGAAAAAATATCACAGGTTTCATGGCTTTTATTTGCATTTTTACTCCATATTATTCCGCAATTCGCATTATGCTTGTTTTTTTTGATAAATGAGAATTGCTGTACTTGTATGTGTAGTCGTTGGATTTGCGGTAATGATACCCATGTTTTGTCATGATTTTTGAGAACTAGTACTTAAGAACTTATCTTGTGTAATATTGCTCCATTCAAAACCACACTGGAAAGCATTGGTTTTGAATAATAAATTCGTCCGGCAAAAACTGCCGGACGAATTTATGTGGAGATGGCGGGAATTGAACCCGCGTCCGAAAGACTCGACCCTCGAAAATCTACGAGCGTAGCCTGCCGAAGTTAGTCATCACAGAGATCTCGGCGGGCAGGTAACTCTGTGACCATCTGCTGGTCTTGGGCACGCTTAGCAGAATCGCGCGCAGCACCCTACCTTTGTTTCGCCCGATCCGTCACCCGGTAGAGGACGGTGCCGGCGGACGTGACACCCTAAGATGTCAACTGTTATGGTTCGCCTTAGGCGGCGAGGGGCATAGCAGCGTATGAAGTGCGGTTGGCACTTAAATTTTGCGCTGATTTAACGAGTTCGGCGCGCGCTCGGCCCGCATTTCGGAACCAGCCTCTCCCGTCGAAGCCTGTCATCCCCAATAGGTACGGAGAACCTTTTCCAATGCAATTTTATTATAGCATACCGTTATTAATCCGTTATAATCATTTATATTGAAATTATTCAAGCGAAGAGGCAAAAATGGCTGAAAAAATTCTGATCGTAGACGACGATGTAGACACGCTGCGACTTGTCGGTTTGATGCTGCAGAGACAAGGCTATGAGATCAGCGCCGCATCGAACGGTTCACAGGGTTTGGCAAAAGCGCTCGAAGAACGCCCGGATCTGATCCTATTGGATGTAATGATGCCTGATATGGATGGGTATGAAGTCACTCGCCGCCTGCGAAAAAACCCGGTAACCGTGGCGATACCCATTTTAATGTTTACAGCAAAAACTCAACTGGATGACAAGGTAACAGGCTTTGAAGTCGGAGCAGATGATTACCTGACCAAGCCAACCCACCCCACAGAATTACAGTCGCATGTAAAAGCCCTGCTTGCGCGCGCTGTACACAAAGAACCAAAAGATATTGTTACCGCTTCGCCTGAGCAACACGGCTACGTGATAGGGGTACTTTCTGCGCGCGGCGGACTGGGCGTATCTTCACTGGCGGCCAATCTGGCGGCAGGCATCTTTACCCGTACCCAATCAGATGTGATTCTAGCGGAGCTTACCCCCGGTCAGGGTGTATTTGGCATCAATTTTGATGTGCCGACTCAAAAGGGGTTGACTGAAATTTTGCAAGGAAGTGTTGTGGAAGTGACGCGCGAAAAAGTACAAGCTTCACTAGTGCCCCACACTTCCGGGATTAAACTTTTCCTCGCCTCTGATAATCCGCGTGATATAACCCTGACCTCACAAGTGGCAAATTACGAAGCGCTGGTTTCACGCCTCTCTTCACTCGCCCGCTTCATTGTTCTGGACCTGGGAACTGGCCTGCCAACCTTTGTGCAAAAAATCCTCCCCATCTGTGCGGAACGAATTATCGTCATGGAAGGCACGCCAAGCACAATCCAACACACAAAAATGTTGATCGACAACATCGTAGACATGCACATTGACCGTAAGAGCATAAGCGTGGTTTTGAACAATCGTCAGCGCTCTGAAGCGCAAATGTCATGGACTCAGGTCCAGGAAAAATTGGGACATTCGATTGCGAGTACGCTCACACCCGCGCCGGAATTATTCCTGCAGGCTGAACGTATGCAGACACCCGCTGTTATGTGCCAGCCGACAAACATGACATCCCAGCAATTCCTCAAGATTGCCGACACCCTTATAGAGCGCGAAAAGGCGCAATGATCCAGTTTTCGCCTCAGACGCAGACAAATATTGATTTCGCGGCAGATCTATTCCGTCAATCAAAACATGCTGTAGTACTGACAGGCGCCGGACTCTCCACCCCATCTGGTATTCCGGATTTCCGCTCCACCGGAACAGGCTTGTGGTCAAGCGATGAACCGATGGAGGTTGCTTCGCTGCATACGTTTCGTACACATCCAGAGAAATTTTTCCAATGGTTTCGTCCGCTGGCCAATCAAATTTATTACGCGCAGCCTAATCCGGCACACACCGCCCTGGCTGAACTGGAAAAAGCGGGTCGCATATCTTGTATCATTACTCAAAACATAGACGTACTTCACCAGAAGGCCGGCTCAACTGGCGTGATTGAAATGCACGGAACAATGAAAACCTTGACCTGCACCCAGTGTTATCATCGCGTAGACGCGGAATTTCACCTCGCGTCATTTGTTGAAAAGGGAGAGATTCCTCATTGCCCAAAATGCGGTCAGGTTCTGAAGCCGGATGTGATCCTGTTTGGTGAACAACTTCCCCAGGCGGCATGGTTCAAAGCGCAGCGGGAAGCGCGTCAATGTGACCTGATGCTGGTGGCTGGTTCCTCTTTGGAAGTCCTGCCGGTCGCCGGCCTGCCGATGCAGGCGCTGGATCGCGGCGCGCATCTTATCATTATCAATAATACACAAACCTATCTAAACGTCCGTGCAGATGTCACGATCCTTGAGGACGTGGCAATGATTATTCCTGCAATTACAGAGAGAGTTTTCAATGGCTGAAATAAAAACCCAACGTCTGGATGGCTATCGTCGTTTGATCGATATTGCGCGCGACCTTGCATCCACCCTTGATCTTGACATTCTTCTATCACGCATCGTACATGCTGCCGCAGAGATCAGCGGGGCCGAGGCCGCCTCTATCCTGTTATATGACGATACTTCACAAAAATTATATTTCCAGGTCTCAACGAACCTGGATGCGTCCACGCAGCGCGGGCTGGTCGTTCCACTGGAAGGCAGTATTGCGGGCTGGATCGTACTCAACCGCCAGGCTGTTCGCATTGTCAACGCACATGATGATGCACGCTTTTTTTCGAATATCGAGCAGGCAACTGGTTATTCTACACAATCGATCCTTGGAATTCCCCTGGTCACGAAGAATAAAATCGTGGGCGTACTGGAAGCGATCAACAAACACAGAGGCAAATTCACGGACACTGACGAATCGATGCTGCTGGTGCTGGGAGCACAAGCAGCTGTCGCGATCGAAAACGCCCGCCTGTTCCAACAATCAGATCTGATCGCCGAATTTGTCCATGAATTACGCACGCCGCTATCCTCCCTGAGCACTGCCACGTATTTACTTTTGCGGCCGGAAATGTCCCAGGACCAGCGCGATCAGATCATCAATAATATCCATAACGAAACCATCCGCCTGAACGCGCTCGCTTCATCCTTCCTGGATCTAGCGAGGCTTGAGTCGGGCCGCGTGCAATTCCGCAAGAACTCGTTTAGCATCGCGGATTTGATGTATGAGTGCAAGGATGTAATGTCGACCAAAGCTGCTGAAGACAACATCCAGATCCGCGTGGAATCGCCTGAAAGGCTGCCTCTGCTCGAAGCTGATCGCGATAAGATCAAACAAGTGTTGTTGAATTTATTAAGCAATGCCATTAAATACAATCGCCCAAATGGTTCGGTCATGCTGCGCGCAGAGGAAACTGAAAAGGATATTGCATTTTATATTCAAGATACCGGGCTCGGCATCCCCGAAGAATCTTTACCACACTTGTTTGAAAAATTCTTCCGCGTTCGTGAAAACGAATCACGCATTGCCGGCACAGGCCTCGGGCTTTCCATATGCAAACAGATCATCCAGGGGCACAACGGACGCATCGAAGTAAAAAGCAAGACCGGTGTTGGAACAGTATTTGTAGTTTACCTGCCGCATGGAAGGCGCATTATAGAAACCGCTGATAATAAACAGAGCAAAAAAAAGTAACGATTTGACTTTTTTTTGTTAAACTTGTAAACTAGAAAAAAACACATAATTTGTCATTATCGCTGGAGGAAAAGATGTCTCAATTTCAATTTGTAATGCGATCGGGGCCAACGCCCGGCATAATCTTCCCACTAGAAGGAGATCAGATCCATATTGGAAGAGACGCCTCCAACGGAGTCGCGATCAACGACGCGGAAATCTCACGCAAACATTCCCGCCTTTCATTTCAAGGTGGAAAATATGTGCTTGAAGATCTTGGCTCCACCAACGGCACTTTTGTAAATGGTCAACGACTTGCCGGTCCAGTGGTGCTCAAACCCGGCGATGTAGTTTCACTGGGCGAGCATATCGTACTAATGTACGATGCGATCAATATGGATCCTGGCGCCACAGTAGCTGTATCACGCAAAGCCACACGGATTGAGCCGCCGCCTGTGCAGGCATCCGTGCCTGCATACATCCCCCCAATTCCAGCCTCATCTGCTGCCCCATCCACACCTTTCAAAAAGACAAATATGGCCCCCATTATTATTGGCATTGTGGTCTTTCTGTTTATTTGTATCTGTATCAGCACCTTTGTCTGGGTGGATGCGACTTTTCGCTGGTGTGTATTCCCATTCAGTATCATCGCTGAGATTTTAAGGGGTTCTGGAGCTTGTCCATAAACTTCTTTTTCTCTTCTAACAATAAACCCGCGAGCCCAAACTCGCGGGTTTATTGTTTTATGTTGTAAAATCACTTATCTTTGATAGAATCAAACGAAAATGGAAAAGTTACCATGACCGAATCAAAAGGCCTCTCCTCTCCATCCTGGGGAACGAACACAAAACTCGTTGTTGCCCTCACCATTGTTGTGATCATTGGTGCATTATTGGTTAAATTCCAATTTATCCTCACGCCCCTGTTGATCGCACTTGTATTGGCCTACCTGTTCCAACCGCTTGCTGATTTTATTCAGCGCAAATTGCATTTTTCATGGAGCGCATCTGTTGCTGTGATCTACGTAGTTATTATCATCCTATTGCTAGGGTTGCTAACTCTTGGCGGCGTGGGGTTGGTACAACAAATTCAAAGTCTCGTTGCCATCATACAGGATGCCATTACCACCCTGCCGCAGCTCATTGAAAAAATTTCCGGCCAGGTTTATCAATTTGGCCCGTTCAAACTGGATTTCCGCGCATTGGATCTGAGCACCATCAGCAGCCAGATACTCGGCGTAGTACAGCCGCTATTAAGCCAGACTGGCACATTAGTAGGGTCAATTGCAGGGAGCGCAGCCAACTTCCTCGGCTGGACCTTGTTCGTGATCCTTGTTTCATATTTTGTGCTCGCTGAAAGCGGCGGGTTACGCGGTCAATTCATTACCATTGATGTCCCAAACTACAAACTCGACTTTGAACGCCTTTCCCGCGAACTGGGACGCACATGGAACGCCTTTTTGCGCGGGCAGATCATCATCTTCATACTCGCAGTCACAGTCTATTCCGTTGTACTTAGCATCCTTGGGGTGCGCTACGCCATCAGCCTTGCGTTCCTGGCCGGCCTTGCCCGCTTTGTCCCTTATATTGGTCCCGCTATTAACTGGATCGTGCTTGTTCTGGTTACTTTCTTTCAGGTATATAAACTGTTTGGACTATCACCCTTTTATTACACACTCATCGTGCTCATCACCGCACTGCTCATTGACCAGATCTTTGACAATATAATTTCGCCGCGCATTCTGTCTGACGCCCTAAAAGTGCATCCGGCCGCGGTACTCGTTGCCGCCATTGTCGCGGCTAATTTGTTCGGCATCGTTGGCGTAGTCGTTGCCGCACCGATCCTCGCCACTGCCGCGCTTTTATGGAAATACACCATGCGGAAAATGCTGGATTTAGATCCCTGGCCCGAAGAGGAACAGCGCCAGCCGCCGCCGCCGATCGGATCGAGATTTATCGTTTCAATCCGCCGATTCATGCGGCGATTTGGCCTGTTTCAGCATCAGGAAAAGTGAGCGCCCCTTTATATTTGTAATTCGTGGCTACGATAGTGTCCACATTCGCAGAACAATCAGAAGCATCTTAAGGAGAATCCCATGAGCAACAAAAATGATGAACCCCGCACCAGCACCATAGCAGAGACCGAAAACTTCATTGCCTGGAAAGCCGAGGAACCGGACGGCGAAGTGACCTATCACATTGAATTAAGCAGTGTCACTGTTCATTTCTTTGAAGAAGAATGGAACGAATTCCTTCAGCTCGCACAGGAATTGAAGTAAGAAAATCAGGGGACGATAAAGCTTATTGTCCCCTGTAAATACCGCCCCGAGTAGTTAACGTGCACTCGATAAATATACGCTTGATTTCCGCCTGGCTATTCGGCATTCCTCTCAGCTATTATTTGCTAGGCTTTTTTAGCAATTTTCACACTGCCGATCTTGATGTCGTTTTTCTCACGCTGGTATTTCATTCTGGCGTGAGTTTATTTTTTAATTATTCACTAGGCATGGCACGGAAACGGTTTCAGCACAATCCTGTCGACCTTGGACTCGCTACTGTTTTGTTTATTGTTCTTTTATCTTTTATTCTAAGAACTTTCGAAATGGCAAAGCAATTCACCAGCCTTTTGATCCATCATATTTTCACCTCGAAAAGACCCAGCTGGTTTATTTTATTTCCGCAATTATTCCCGCTCTTCCGATCTCCGCGCTGCTTTTATCCCTTGCCAAACAAAAACAACTGAAACAAACCCTGGCTTTTCAAGCTTTGGAAAGAAACCTGTCCGGCCTGCTTATCGCGTGTCTCTTCTTCATCGTGTATTTGATCCTCGCTTCCATTTTCAACCGGCCCACATTCGATGTGGACGATATCTTCTTCGATACAGACGGTTTGCTCTGGCGGACACGCCTGACAACAAACGCTTATCAGGATTATTACTGGCGTTCAGTACATCCCTTTGTCTTATTGATCATTAGACCCCTAATCACCTTAATTGCCTTCTCTTTGAACGGAGACAAACTTTCCGCAGCATTTGTACTGGTTGCATTTTCAGGAGCCTTATGCGTTTTTCTGGCATGGTACTTCATTAAACATATGGTTGGGAATTCAATTTACGCCTTGTTGATCGCCTCACTTCTAGGCGCATCCGCCGCGCACCTGGTCTTTGGATCTTTGATCGAAACGTATATTTTCCTGGCGGCTACAACAATGATATTCCTTGTTTTTTTACTCAAGGATAAACCATTGTTAGTATTGATCATCACTGGCGCGGCATCCTTTGGGATCACGATCACAAACTTTGCCAGCACAGTGATTGCATTTATATTTATAAAACGAAACCTTAAACAATGGATTAGCTATGGACTGCTTGTGTCACTGTTAATCTTTCCGCTAACCCTGCTCAACAACCTTGTCTACCCAAATTCGCAGCCATATTTTTTTATTCCCTCCAGCCTCGACGCGGAAACAGGGAATACTTTTTCGCCGTCCATTGAGCGCGCCTCGGCGATCGTGCGGGTGATGTTCTTGCACAGCATTGTTGCGCCTGTTCCGTTGGTTTTTAAAGCTGAAATCCCATTCCAGAAAGTGTGGATGTCAAAATTTGATCCGATTCAGTTAAGTAAATATCAGACCTGTTTTGGCAAAACGCTGGCCTATTTCTGGCTTGGTTTGATCGTGCTTGGCGCAACTCTGTTCCTGAAGAATTTATATCTAAAGAGAATTGACAACCATTTCCCCCTCGCTTTTATTTGCATTCTATCTTTCAATTTTGTGCTTCACCTGCTGTATGGGAAGGATATTTTTCTCTATTCTACAAATTGGACTTATGCCATCATACTTTTTCTCGCGCTTGCGTGGAAAGATCTCGCTGACAAAAGATGGTTTCAACTTGTTTTATTTATTTTTTTGGGACTTTTACTTTTCAATAACTCCCACCTATTCTTAACAATGCTGACCGCGTCTGCAACACATATAAAATAAAAAATCAAATTAATCGAGTTGTGATTATTTTTGATATTTATCAGCCACACGATAAATGTATGCCAGCACTTCAGCCACTACCCGGTAAAGTTCCTCTGGGATCTCTTCGCCAAGGTTGACATTGGACAAAGCGGCGGTGAGGGATGCATCTTCATAGATTGAAATGTTATGTTTCTTTGCTTCAGCCAGAATTTGCTCTGCCACTTTGCGTTGCCCACTCGCAACCACTCTCGGAGCGCCGCCCCTTTCGGGGTCGTACTGTAATGCGGTTGCCATCAAAGGCTTTTCGTCATTATCCAACTGACGGGAAATTTTGAATCGTTTATAAGCCAATTCACACCTCAATGTTCACGGTCATCAAAGTATCACCCGACAATGCCTTCGTAATTCCTCCAAATGGCCGGGGATCGCCCACGCCAATTTGAACATCTTTCAGGTTATAACCAAGTGATTGGAGAGCATCCGTGAAGGAAGGCAGTTCACTCTGAGCATGATCGCACCATAAAGGATCTGACGCCATCATCGAAGTTCGAATTTGCTTGCCGACCAGTGAAAGATCTACCTCAACCGTTTCGCCCGGACTCAAATCCACCTGAATGACCAAACGGGTATAGGCTGGGTTAATTTTGTCGGAATCCGCTTTGGATTCATGGGCGATCCGTACCTGTGCGGATGAGGATTTTTCTTCGGTTTTTTGCCGGGCGCTCTGTATCATAAAACCAATCTCAGTCCATACACCACTTCCAGGAATTGGATCGGGCTTAACATTCATAAGCTGATTTTGGCGAATATTGACAAGAAATTCCTTGACGGCTTCGGACCCCTCTTTTGTCCGAACTGTTCAAGCATTTTTTGTAATCGAACCAGAGTTATCAGACTTTTTCGGGGAATAGCCCTTTTGGATTTTGAGATTGTTCCAATAAAAAACTTTCCAAAGATCTGCCTAATAAATCCACTGAGGCCTTGAGCTGTTCGGTCAATTGGGACGTTTCTCCATCCCCATTGATAATCACTGAGTTAAAGGTCTGTAAATTCAACTTTAACTGTTTCAGCAGTTCTGGTGGTAAATCCTGTTGCATTAGGCGGGATAGCATTGTGATCAAGCCCGAGACTGATTCGCCAGTTTTCGCAGCCTGATGCGATGCCAATTTCAGGCTCTCTGCCGTCACTGGCAACCCCGCAGCTTTCATGGCAGCCGCCATTTCAGCATCTGCCTCACCCCATGAGCCGTATTCTGAAAGAGCGCCAGATAATTCATTGAGGAGTTTGGCGGTAACCGGCAAATGTTGCTTGAGTACCGAGCGCGCCATCATCAGGTTATTGACCGTCACAGGCATGTTGTTCTGCTCAAGCAGGCGCAAAGCGAGTTCAGGACCATTCGGGACATTTCCAGTTGATGGTGAGTGAGTTTGGTCGTTCTTTACGAACTTTAGCGTTACCACCTGATCAGTCAACTGTGTAACTATAAATTGAGCTGTTCGCTGGGACAGCAAGGCAGCCGCCTGATCTGCGGAAGTTAGTTGTGCCACCACAGGATGCCCTTCGATCGATAAGATTGCAGTGGTCCCCGTCACTGATAATACCTGGGCCGTTACACGCTGAAAGGACCGAAGTCCAACCTCTTGGTCAGCAACAGTATTGATCGGCGAAACTGGGAGAGGACCGGGAAAACTCATTTCATACTATTTTTTGAGACTATACAATTCATCAGATAATACACGCAAATCCTGAATGATCTCTGATTGGCGCTGCGAAATATACTGCAAAATCACCGTACGGCTCAGGTCTTTGAAAAACAATTTTGCGCTGACCCTGTAGCGTTTCAAATGGAACTCGGGATGGACCGCAATGACCATCCCCCGGGCAGTAATAACAATATTGCCATCCTGCCCTTCGTGGGGATTTGTACGCAGGGGCATACTTAATTTTCTATTTTCGACACTCGGCTTCTGTGTAAGTTTTTTTAATTTTTGTGACGCGGAATCTGGAAGCGAAATGGTCATGGTAAGACCAGTACCGGGTTGAGACAATCGCGCGGGGAACATGTATGTCTCAAAATAAACACTTGCCCCGCCTGCTGATATATCAGCCAAAGGGGCAAGAATCTCGGATGCAGATCCATTAAATTGGATGGCAACGATCAGCGGCTCGTTAGGCTCGACTCGAATCTGCCCACGGCTTCCAATATTATTTTTCACTGCTTCAAAATTCGAGAATATGGCATTTTCCTTTGCCAGATTCAAACTCATTACCTGCGACCGGATAATAAAAGGTAATTCCTCCACTTGCAAATAGGATTCGCCTTGATAATATAAACATGCGATCTGATGTTTATTACTGCGCATCTGAATCTCGGAATCGCCAATAGAATCTATGCTGGTTTCATAAGAGATTGGCAGGCCCTTATAAATATTCAACATCTTGATCTCAGATCGCTTTTGGGCAAGCTGTCTTAATACTTGTAATAGGTCCATGTTGGATGTCAATCGGGCGCTCTCAATTGTGCGGTCATGAATTAGATTACCTGCATATCTGTAATACCTATTTTATGCAGGACTGATCCTCTTTATACGAAGGAACCCAGGGTCGTCGAAGTTGGATCAACAGGAATATTGTTTTTTCGTATTTCATAATGCAAATGTGGTCCAGTCGAGTTTCCAGTATTTCCTGAAAGGCCAATCGTCGTCCCGGCACGCACAGTATCACCCACTGATACAGGAATACTGGAAAGATGGGCATAGTACGTTCTATAGCCGCCATTCTCTACAATAACGAGATTCCCATATCCTTGATTATTCCAGCCTGCATGCACAACCTTGCCATCCATGGTCGATTCTATTGGAGTGCCTACCGGAATACCAAAGTCCAATCCATTATGTCCAGGGTGATAGTTCTGGGTTAATACTCCTCCTACGGGGCGACCGGAAGGTTCAACTTTGCTTCCCTGGTTGAATAAATCTTTTTGCTGCACAGTCCCTGCTGGCGTTTCCTGCTCGACCAATCCCTCCACCAATTTTTCAAGCAAGGTGATCATCATGAGAGGAGCCATCAAATCACTAAGCCCGGAACTATTTTGTTGACCTGAAGACAAACCACCACTCGTCATCATCATGGTGGAAAGGATTTCTTTGAACGAGGAGAGCATGTCATTCGATGACGATTCGGCAGCATTGGGCTGAGCAGTCATTCCCGAAAGATTGTACGTGGATGGTATTTGACTAACATTATTTGTCATGATGTGCAATTCTATTGTTAATGCCGGGAAATGTAAGTAAATGGTACATAAAATCGATATTATTTGCGCATAAATTCTTTTATCCCATCTTTACGCAATATTCAGAAAGGGTTTATAGGATATATTTTATTAATAAACTATACTAAACACGCAGTTGATGAATCACGACCCTATATCTATAAAAGCCGCCCTACACATTGCGGCAGAAACCATGCACCCGTTTCGAAGTGCTATGAATTGGATAAAAATTCAGCGTCATGAAACGATCTTAAGCTCAATTGGTGAACCTGATGAAACCAGAATTAAAAGTAAGAAAAATATTAGGTAAAACTTATTTGAACGACAACCGGCTAGCCGACGCGCTGGATGTTTTCAGCAAGATATTGGTGGATTATCCCGATGATCTTGAAACTCTTCACATACTTGGGAATTTTTATTTAGCAAGCGGCGATGGCAAAACTGCAAAAAGTATCTATTTGCACGCTCAACAATTGGATCCGCAAAATAAGACCATCGAGCACCAGATCAGCCTTGCGGAAGAAATTGATGATAAAAACGGAATTGAAGAGCCTATCCCGACCGACCTGCCGGCAGTTGCGCGTTTACTCCAGCGTTTAACTGGAAAAACTCAAATCATCAATGAAAATGATATTCTGCGGGCAGCGCTCTTGCTCGAAAAGATCCTTAATAGTGAAAACCCTGCTGAATTGGTTTCCAAACATTTGGATGAAATTGACGAGCTCCTCCCGGCACTTATCGAATTGAACATTCGGCAGGCTCATGTCGATGGACGGTCCGAGCTGGCCGAATCATTACGCAGCCTTCAGCTCAACATTGATTACCAGTTGGTCGCAAAAGAAGATGGTAAATCCCTGAAAGATGAGAATAATGATTTACCCGCTCTTCAGTTTAATGGAAATATTCTGATGCTTTTGCCGGATATTGAGAAAAAGTCAAACCGGATGACCCTGCTCAAATCGGCATTGGAATCGTACGGTTGCAAGGTTTTAGAAAAGGGAGAATATGTTTCTGGACGGGACCTAAAACCGCACATTGTCATTACAAGTAACCCACATACAAACCCGGCGCTGCTTGAAAGCCTTTCTGCTTTATCGTTTGGAAATACCCCAATCATTGTGGATCTTGACACCGATTTTGAGAAACAGCCGGCCTCACACCATGAATACAATACAAAAGGATTGGGGAATCAGACAAGGAGCAATGCGTATAATTCCGCAATTTCGATGGCAAGCATGGTTTCTGTGCCGTCCGAGGCGCAAGCTGATTCTTTAAAGGTGTTGGTTGATAATGTCTGCGTCATCCCGGACGGATGGTCCCATCAAAATAAGCTTTGGAATAAAAGCACGCATCCTCGCAGCACCATAAATATTGGGTGGGTGGGCACAAGCGGTCAATTGGAAGACCTGTTGTTTATTCGCCGTTTTATCATCCGGATTGTCCGCGAGTTTCCCAATACCCGCATCGTGATTATCGGTAATCCACAGGCTTATCGTTTATTTGAGAATTTGCCGGAAAATCGACGCATGTATCTGCCGGTGGTTGCGCATGAAGAATTTCCCTACCTATTAAGTCAGATAGATGTCTTATTAGTCCCCTTGCGTAACCTTCCATACAATACCTCTCTGGCCGATACGATCTTGGTCGAAGCCGGCGCAAAAGGAATTCCCTGGATCGCGTCTCCAATCTCCTCTTTTCGCCGCTGGCAGGCCGGAGGAATCATATCTGAGACTCTTGACGAATGGCATCTCAACTTAAGACACCTCATCATGGATGATGAATTTCGCCGCAGCCTGGGGGAGGCGGGTAAACATGCTGCCAGATCCAGGGAAATGAATTATGTGGGAAGGTTATGGTTGGAAGCTATTGACCGCTTAACCAATACAAGTAAAAAAGACGCGTCACACCTGATGGCGGAGCATTAAAGTGGTAATTACCTATATTTATTCAAATTGCCTGACAGATCAGCTTAGAGTCCAATTAAGATGCCGCAACCTTGTTGACGCGATCAATCGAACCGGATCTCATAGCGCAAACTTATTGGACATAAACTCTTTTGCTCAAAACACGGTGGATGCGCAACTGATGTGTGCAGGTTCTGATATTCTTGTCATTTATCGTTATTTATACGGACCGATTCTTAACGCCCTTCAATACTGGAAGGCGCGTGATAAAAAGGTGATCGTGGATTTTGACCAGGCGGTCAACTTCATGACTGCCGACAAGCCTGAATATTCATTTTGGTTTCATGGGGTACCTTTGGAAGGTTGGATCGCCAAAGATGACACCCCTATTGATCCGAGCCCTCTAGAACAATTCAAGTGGGGACTTAATATGGTGGACGCGGCTACCGTATCATCTACTCGACTCGTGGATGATTGGTCGCAATTTACAAACATTTATCAAATACCAGATTACATAAACACCTACCAATACCCAGTCTTAGATAAGACCCACGAAAATGAAGTTTGGATTGGATTGGGTGATAGCGTAAATTACGACAGCCTTATGAAAAGCGGCCTGTTAGCCGCCATGGAATATGTATGCCAAAAGCAGCCAGAGGTGAAATTAATATTATGTAACCTGGAAAAAGGTCCGGACATGAAGTTTGATATTGATCCGGCACAGATAAAGATATATTATCCCCGCTCTTTTGAAGAGTGGGTCACCATTTTACTTAAGTTGGATATTGGGCTCGCGCCTATCCATGGAAATTACGATGTTCGTCTGAGTACAGCGAAACTGCTTGAATTTATGATATCCAAGACCCCATGGATCGCCAGCGAACAATTAACTTTTCATGAACTATTACAATATGGACAATGGGTAAAAAACACCCCAGATGCATGGAAAAATGCCATCTTAAGCACTATCGATCAACTTGATGTTTATCAAAAAAAAGCCAGCAAGGAACCATTTTTATTTGCAATTAGCCAGGATGTGAGCGCGAACATTGATAAAGTACTCAAGATTTATGCTTCCATTATCAATCAATTGTAAAAGGAAGGTATCACATGACTGATTCAAAGTTGAACGCCGAAGGATGGGAAGTAGCCCCCCGAGCTCCCCATAAAATAAAGCCCTCTGTATTGCTTGAAGTTCCCAAGGGGAGTTTCTTAATGGGCACGAGTGACGACAATATTAAACAATTACAGTTAAAAGAATCAGACTGGGCTTATGAATGGTCAGACAACGATCTGTTTGTAGCCGAACAACCACAACATCTCATCACCTTACCCGCCTTTGAAATTGCTCAATATCCTGTGACCAACGCGGAATATTATACGTTCATATGGGATCTGGGTCACCGAATTCCACGCAATTGGCCTGGTTATACCTACCCTGAAGGCACTGATGATCATCCTGTAGTTGGAGTGTCCAAGCTTGATGTCGAGGCGTATATTCGTTGGTTTAACGAAAAAACCGAATTGAATTATAGACTTCCAACTGAAGCAGAATGGGAACGTGCCGCCCGTGGCGAGGATGGACGGATATTCCCGTGGGGAAATACTTTTGACCCGTGGCGTTGTAATACGGTCGAGAGTGACAAAAAAGGAACCACCCCGGTTGGATCTTATTCTCCAGGCGGGGATAGTGTGTGCGGCGCGGCGGATATGGTTGGTAATGTTTGGGAGTGGACTCAATCACTGTTTATGCCGTATCCTTACCGCCCTAATACAAACAGAGAAGAAATAAAACCCAATGGACGTTATGTGGTACGAGGCGGGGCCTGGTATTACTCACGCAAACTTGCCCGCTGTGCAGTGCGAGAGGGAGTTTTACCCAATCACCTTTCGCCATCCATGGGATTCCGCCTGGCGCGATCCAGTAGTTGACCAAGACCGAATAGAATCAGGCTTCATTCCGCTTGATGTTGGGTATTATGATGATGAAACTTGTACCTTTGTCAGGCTTCGTCTCAAAATGAATATCCCCATGGTGTTCTTTGATCACCTGAAGACTCACAAATAACCCCAAGCCAGTACCGGTGCCGACTTTTTTTGTAGTGAAAAAAGGTTTAAATATTTGCTCTTGATTTTCCGGCAAAATCCCTTTCCCATTATCAGAAAAAATAATTTGGTATTCCTGCTTTTCGTAACGGGTGGAGATCGAAATTACGCCCTTTGTTGATTCTATCGCCCCCAGAGCGTTAACAATTAAATTGATCCAAACGCCTATCAATTTGTTTTTGTGGGCGAAAATATTCGGCATCTTATCGTCCAATTCGAGCTTAACTGTTATGGAACGATTTTTTATTTCAAAGCTGACCATTGAAAGCGCATTTTGAATTGTTTCGTTCAAAGAGATCTCTTCGTACTCCTCCTTTTTTTCCTCGCGCGCTTTCCAACAGATCACCCACTATTTTCGCGGCGCGAACACCCGCGGTTTCTATCAGCTTAAGCGACTCGATCGTATCCTCATCGGCGCTAGGCAGGTCGCGCAGCAGCAACTGAGCATTGGCAATGATCGCCGCCAGCGGATTATTGATTTCGTGGGCCACATTCGCAGCCAACTGCCCGATCGAGGCCATTTTTTCTGATTGGATCAGTCCTGCTTCCAACACCCATTTTTCGGTGATATCTTCATCAAAAACTATCGCACGATTGATCACATTTGTGCTTTCTCGAATTGGGACGGTTGTAATTTCCCAGTGTACAAATGTTTCCTTTGCGCCCCATTCTCTGAAGTTGCGAACGGACGGCACCCCGTCAAATGCCTCGCCAATACGACAAAGGGCGCACGGAGTGGAGTTCCCAAATAACTTCTCATAACATTTTCTTCCCACAAGCTCATTTGGAGCCTTGCCAATACGGTCGCTGCGTCGGCTGTTTATCGCCAGGATGGTATAAGACCGGTCAACAATGTATACACAGGTGGGAATATTATCAAAAAATGTTCGTAGCGTATTTCGGGAATTCAGGATCTCCCACTGACTCGCTTCCAGGTCTGCCTTGCTGACTATTAATTGACGGTTGTGCTCCACTGAAAATATCGCATTCGCCAATCCCTTAACCATAAGCTGTAAAAATTTACTTCGTCTATCATCTTCAAAATCAAACTCTGGATTGGTAAATATCATTAATCCCAATGTGGCCTTATCAACACTTAACGGCGCCAGAATAACATCATCTATTGAGTTTGTGAAACTATCATAAATTACGGGGTCAGATTCGAGGACAGAGCGGTTTTTATGATCAAGTACCACCAGGGTATCTGGCACAGCGCTGCAGAGGCTGCTGTCTTTTACCAGAAAAGTACTCTCAGATTTCCAGGTATGTTGAGGACCAAGCAGTTTTTTCACCGCCATATCAGGATTTTCAAAATCAAAAAGAATAAACAGGGCATCATCTGCTTTAACGTACCTGCTGATGCTGTTTACAGCATCCATTTGTATCGTGTTTTGATCGCTATGCTTGTTCTCTTCGTTTATTAAAGTTTCAAGAAACATTAGTTCAATTGAATCATATGAAATCTCATGCATTGCGATTCTCCACGAATAGCGTCAGTGTATTAGGGTATATGGGATGTTCTCAAATAGCAGCTGTTCTTTGCAGTGTAAGCACCAGCTTTTATGGATGACCAGAAACACAATAATGACAGAAGGCTGTATTCCCCCGTCGGCATTCCGTCTTATCGTATTCGGATAATTTTCGTGTGCAAAAAAGATTATGAATACCCGTAGTTCGCCTGAACAGCATTCTCAGAGCTATTGATCGGGCATCCTATTCATCCGTCTGAATGGTATACCCATATCCTTGAACAGTTTTTATAAAAACCGGATTCTTCGGGTCTTCTTCAATACTTTCGCGAATATTTTTAATGTGAACGCGGACCAGATCCGCGCTGCCTGTATCCGAGGGATAATCCCAAACTTCATCCAGGAGAAGCGATGGCGAAAAGATCTTATTGGGATGTGTCATCAAATGATATAACAATGTGTATTGGACGGGCGTAAGGCGAAACTTCCCTTTCTTCGGGCTGGAAAACTCGTAGGTGCGCGTGTTTAGGGAATACTCTCCAATACGAATAACCGGATCAACATCTGCCTGTCCGAGCGGACGGGTTTTTCGATCGGCGCTTGAAGAAGTGTTTGTTTCAACTTCAACGGGCTGCTTATTTGAAGGATTGGTTCTGCGGAGGATCGCCTTTACCCTTAAGAGCAGCTCATCCACATTAAAGGGCTTGCCCAGATAATCATCTGCGCCTACGCTCAAACCGACGATCTTATCCTCCACCTTGTTCTTTGCCGTTAAAAAGATGATAGGCACTTCTTTAAGAAACGCATCGTCCCTCATCTCTTTGCAAACGGTATAACCATCCATACCGGGCATCATGACATCCAGCAATACTAAATCCGGCACTTTGCGTCGCGCAGCCCGCAGACCGGCTATCCCAGTATTGACCACTTGAACGCGGTATTCATTCCCGCGCAGGCAGCGTTCGATTGTTTTTGCGACAATGGCATCATCTTCAATAATTAATATGTTATATGTGGGCATAGTTTCCAACGACCTCAGTTCGATATACGGATACCACAAAAATTATGCAATACATGCAAAAAAGAATCTCAACGAGTGGCTGTCAACACTTTGGATAAGAATAGCGGGTTTAAAAATGCTTGAAGTTTGTTTTTTCACAAAAACAATTCAAGTATATTGTAAAAATAGCGTTTGATGGCTTTGAATTATGCCGTTTTGCAGAAGCCCTTTTTTTCGAACTCAAAATAGAACTTGAATAGACATAAAATCTTAATTAGTATACCGTATTTTTAAGCGTTGTAATGGAAGTGAATTTTAGCCCGTTTGACGTAAATGGGCTTTTCTACAATAAGCATCCATTCCTGCAAAGCAGGAATCAAAAACTGCCCGAGGCTTGAGGCCTCGGGCAGTTTTTAGTTTTCAGTGCGAATTAGTTGACGACAACTACGTTAGTAGCCTGCGGACCCTTGGGGCCTTTCTCAACGGTGAATTCTACTTTCTGACCTTCTTCAAGGTTTTTGAAACCGTCACCCTGGATAGCGGAGAAGTGGACGAATACATCTGCGCCACCTTCACGAGCAAGAAAGCCGTAGCCCTTGCTTCCGTTAAACCATTTGACTGTTCCGATAATACGTTCTGACATTGTTTGCCTCCTATGGCAACTTAAAAAATTGGAGGACCCGGTTCTTTCGCCAGAACAGACAAAACAAAACGGCTCATGGACTGTTACCCATGAGCCGATGGTTATACTTCCAAAGCGAACTACTGGTATCCGTGTAGGCCACTACTTTATCACGTGACATCTGATGTGTCAATGAAAACGAGAGGCGGTCTTCTATAGGCGGGCGGGACTATTCCCCAGGGTTTTATGCTCTGCAAGCTAATGCGGCGCTTTGACAACGAACAAGACTAGATCCAGACGGAGTTATTCCATCCATTGACTTGCAAATCTTAATATTCTCGGCCGGATATAGAACGCGTCCGGGCCCGCCACTGATCGTTTTTGCTTGATCAACTGCATCGCCACGAACGGATCAAATCCCTGGGCGATGAGAACACACGCGCCCATTGCCACCCCACGGTGACGTCCATAGGCGCAATGCGTGTACACCTTGCCACCGCTGCGGATCGTTTCCAGCGCGGACCGCGCACCGCGCTTCAGCTTTGTTATCGAAATTGGGAAGAACGGACTGTCAATGGAAGGCAGCCACAAGGTTTGTATAGGCTCAGCATGCAGATCAAGCTTCGGCGCAAGCGAGAAACGCATATTAATGATGAGCCGCACGCCCAGCGCGCGCAGTTGTTCGTAGTCACCTTTTGAAGGCATGCTACCAATAAACAGATCATCTGTGATCTCAGAAAAGTTCATGCGGGGAATGGTATCACAGGCGGCTCTTTTATAAAATGGAGAGAATCGCGGAGTGATTGCGGCGATTCGGTTTGGGCTGCTTTTGGGCATGGTGTTCCAAAACATCAGGTGCCAGTAAAACCGTCCCTTCTGCGAGAGTATAGTACTTGACTTCAGTCGTCACGGCTTTTTTGTTACATGAACGGTATAGCCTTATCCAGCGGACGGCAAAATTTTCCGCGTTCGGCTTTTGCTAAAGTCATATTCGGCACGCATGTCGTCGCCTTTCTTTTTCTTAGTTGTTTTCATATTTTTCTTTTCGGCTTTGGTTGCTTTTCTTGCACTGACCAAACGAATTCTGTCTTTTCGATAAGTGTGAATAACAGTTAATATTCGCCTTATCTTGGATAGCCAAATTGACATAAATCGCTCTTCATTTTGTGAATAGTCAGGGTCTGAAAAAGTGGCAATTTCGGGGTCATTGAAAATGGTCGCGCCTTCTCCAAAGCTGATGCCGTGCTTTTTGAGTTGCTGCAGCCTTTTCATCATCCCAATCCAATTATCCCTTTTTCCTCGTCACTTATTACTTATCACTCATTCCTCATCCCCTTTTTATGCTAGACTCACCCACACTGTCCACTGACCACTACCCACTGGATCCCATGGAAACTCTCTCCTCCGCGCTCGACCCACAATCCCCTGAATTCAAAGCCAATGCAGAACACAACCGAGCCCTCGCGAATGAATTGAAGAAGCGGCTTGCCCTCGTCCGTGAAGGTGGCGGCGAGAAATACCGCAAGCGACATGGAGCAGGGCAAAGCTCTTCGTGCGTGAACGCATCGAACGTCTGCTCGACCCTGGCGCACCCTTCCTCGAACTCTCCGCGCTTGCAGCAACCAACATGTACAACAACGAAGCACCATGCGCGGGAATCGTCACAGGCATCGGACGGATCTCCAATCGCGAAGTGATGATCGTTGCCAACGACGCCACCGTCAAAGGTGGTTCGTATTTTTCGATGACCGTCAAAAAGCATTTGCGTGCGCAGCAGGTCGCCGAGGAAAATCATCTACCCTGTTTGTATCTCGTCGATTCGGGCGGTGCGTATCTGCCTCTGCAGGATGAGGTCTTCCCCGACGCGCATCACTTCGGACGGATTTTCTACAATCAGGCGCGCATGTCTGCCAAGCGCATTCCGCAGATCGCCGCCGTCATGGGCAGTTGCACCGCGGGCGGTGCGTATGTCCCTGCCATGAGCGATGAGGCCATCATTGTCAAAGGCGCGGGCACTATTTTTCTGGGCGGCCCGCCTCTCGTCAAAGCCGCCACGGGCGAGGATGTCACTGCCGAAGAACTGGGTGGCGCAGATGTCCACACGCGCAAGAGCGGGGTTGCGGATCATTTGCCGAGGATGATGATCATGCCATCGAGATTTTACGCAGCATCGTAGAGCCTGCCCAGTGGACATGCGCTGGCGCGCTCGCATCTTTCCGCGCTGGGTTGCTCCCCCGAAGAACCTTTATACAACCCTGACGAATTGTACGGCGTCCTGCCGCGCACCTTCAAAGAGTCCTACGATGTCCGCGAGATCATCGCCCGCATCGTGGACGGTTCCAAGTTTCGAGAGTTCAAAGCGCGCTACGGCACCACATTGGTCACGGGATTTGCCCGCATCCACGGATACCCCGTCGGAATCATCGCCAGCAACGGTGTGCTGTTCAGCGAGTCCGCGCTCAAAGGGACACACTTCATCGAACTGTGCGACCAACGCGGAATCCCATTGCTGTTCCTGCAAAACATCACTGGCTTCATGGTCGGCAAGGAATACGAAACCGGCGGCATCGCCAAAGACGGCGCAAAGATGGTCCATGCGGTTGCCGACCCGCGTCCCCAGATTAACACTCGTCATCGGCGGCTCCTTCGGCGCAGGCAACTACGCCATGGCAGGCCGCGCCTACGGCCTCCCGCTTCCTGTGGATGTGGCCCAATGCACGCATCTCCGTCATGGGCGGGGAACAAGCCGCGAATGTGCTCTTAACCATCAAGCAAGATCAACTCACTCGTGAAGGCAAACCAACTCTCAGTGAGTCCAGAAGCAAATGAGTTAAGCGTCCCCTCTTGGAGAAATACGAAACCGAAGGCAGTCCTTACCATTCATCCGCACGCCTTTGGGATGACGGCGTGATCGCTCCCGATGAGACAAGACAAGTCTTAGGGTTAGCACTATCAATCGTTTTGAATTCGCCAAAAAGAAGAAGGGGATTCGAGTCTTTAGAATGTGACATACCATTGCGAGCCGCGTTCTTTGCGGCGAAGCAATCCGACTGTCATGTCATCCTGAGCAGCGAAGGATCTTTACAGCATCGTGTGATGCTTCGCTACCGCTCAGCATGCACATAATTAAATTTTTATATATAAAAAGGAGACCATCCCATGTCTTTTGATCATCCACCTCCACCATTTCCCTTTCACAGCTGGCAGGCAATTGGAAAGGAATTTCAAAACCTGGCTGAACCAGGCAAACTGGCGGATGAATCGTCAGTGGTTGAACCATTCAACTCATTCTCGAGGGACGTTATGCTCTTTACCTTTATCAAGCTCCACCGAAGGTGAAAGCTCAGCAGGGGCATGTTCACCTTTGGCTATAACATCACCTTGGAACAATTCGGAACCGCCTGGGTAGATTCCTTCCACGAGTACTGGCATCATGTTTTGCATTGGAAGGAGGCAAAACGGATTCTCCTTCACGGAAGTTACCCTGACCCCACTGTGGACCAGACTGGAGCTGGCGCACCGAAGTGGAATTGGACGGAGACCAACTGACCATCACCGCCTAACATCACCCCGAAGGCGAAGCCGCAAAGCAACCGAAATGGTTCCTACGAGATTGAAGAAATAAGATGTAATGTCGTTGTGAGGGCAAGTGCTCTTCGCTCGAAGCAACCTCCTTGTCAATTAAGTTGAGCTTTGTCAAAGGACAATCACTCTCCTCGCAACGACAACAACGGAGACAATGGAAGGTCTGATCTTCGGCGGTACACGTTTTCTGGGGCGGCATCTTGTCAACTCTGCGCGCGCCCGCGGGCTTGAAGTGACTTTCTTCAACCGCGGACAAACGGATCCAACTGTTCGGTCAGGTGGAGAAAAGGGGAGACCGTGAAAAAGATCTGGCTCTACTATCGGGTCCAGGGGATGCAGTCATAGATACCTGCGGATATTTTCCTCGCATTGACCATATGTCCGCCGAGGCGTTAAAGGATAAAGTCGAACAGTGTGTTTTTATCTCCAGCATTTCCCGGTGTACTCTGATTTCAAAAAGATCGGCATCAACGAAAGCGATCCGTCGGAAAGATCGAGGATGAAACAATCGAGGAGATCACAGGCGGGTCATACGGCCCCTTGAAAGCCTTTTGGTGAAAAAGCCGTGCAGGATGTTTTTGGCATGGACTCGTTGGATCATTCGCCTGGCCTAATCGTTGTTCCGCATGACCCGACAGATCGTTTCCGGTCATTGGCCTGTGCGCATCGCACGCGGCGGGGAGAGTCCTCGCGCCTGAGAAGCCTGATGTGCCGATTCAGATCATCGATGTTCGCGACCTGTCTGACTTTATTATTGAACTGATCCAGCAAAATGTATCCCGGGCGTCTTCAATGCGACGGGACCAGATCACGAACTGACATTAGGCGCAATGCTCGACACCGCAAGCTGGTCAGCGCCAGCGACGCAAAATTCAAATGGGCGTCTGTGGAATTCCCGATCAAAACAAGGTAGCCCCATGGAGCGACATGCCTGTCTGGGTTCCAGACACTGCGGAAGATGCGGGCTTTTCCCGTCAACATA
This sequence comes from Candidatus Villigracilis saccharophilus, assembly GCA_016709305.1. GTDB lineage: Bacteria > Chloroflexota > Anaerolineae > Anaerolineales > Villigracilaceae > Villigracilis > Villigracilis saccharophilus. Next base: position 1,477 of record JADJNA010000022.1, on the reverse strand, counting down.
TCCAAAGCCGTTGATCGAAACCCAAAGTTCCTTCCGCTCGAGGAGACTGTCCACGACACCATCAAGTGGGCGGCTGCGCGTCCCGAAGCGATATGAATGGAAAGCAGGATTGTCTGCGGAGAGAGAAGCGGGAATGCTTCGATTGATGAGTGAAGAGTAAGACGTGTCGTGACATCGTAACCACCTTTCACAAAAATACTAGTCGCCAATCGGCGAGATCGCCATTCGCATCATGCGCGCCTGCAAGGAGCTTGCATCAAAACCGTAGCCGGTATGTGAAGCGGATGCGAATGCCCAACACGTTCAACTCGCTGACGAGGCTGTTTTGCTTGGCAGCGCCGCGCCAGAGATCCTATTTGAATGCGGACGCGCTCATCCGAGTCGCTCGACTCAAAAAGCAGACGCCATTCACCCGGCTATGGATTCCTTCCAGAGAACGCTGCGTTACCCGCCGCCGCAGTTGAATCAACTAATTTGACATTTATCGGCCCCTCGCCAGATTCCATCCGCGCAATGGGGAGACAAAGCCGAGGCGAAGATCGCCAGTTGAAAGAAGCTGGTATACCAACCGTCCTGGATTTGAAGGCTTGGAATCAAATAACGATTTCAAAAAAAAGCCGCCAAAGAGATCGGCTAACCTGTAAGCCTTGATTAAGGCTTCAGCGGGCGGTGGCGGCAAAGGCATGCGCGTGGTCAATGTGGAAAGCGAGTTGAGCGACGCCATCGAATCCGCGCAGTGAAGCCTTGAATTCCTTTGGCGATGAAAGATTGCTAATCGAAAAATATTTGGCGGATGCGCACCATCTAGAGTTTCAAACCTTTGGCGATAAGCACGGAACTTTGTCCATCTCTTTGAAGCGAATGTTCCGTGCAAAGCAGACACCAAAAAATAATTGAAGAAACTCCCTTCGCCATTGCTCACGCCTGAACTCCGCGAACAATGCGGACAAGCTGCAGTCACCGCTCCAAAGCCGTCAATTATTTCCCCCAACGCTGGCACGATTGGGAATTTTGCCTCGACCTGACCATCGCAATATTATTTTCTTGAATGAACACAAGAAAGTCGAACACCCGATCACCGAACTCACCGCAGGCATTGACCTTGCCCATGGCAGATCCCATTGCGGCGGAGAGAAATTCCCATTTTCCCCAAATGATTTCCACTGGCACGGACATGCCATTGAGTGCGCGTGTATCTTCGAAGATCCCGCCAATGGATTCCTTCAAGCACAGGCAGTCTCCCCGCAATTTATCGAACCGCACGGACCGGGTATTCGCGTGGATTCAGGCTTTTCGGCCAGGTAGTGAAGTCAATATTTTACGATCCCTTGCCGGCAAAGTTAAGTGTCCATGCCGAAAATCGAGCCGCCATTCAAAGAATGCAGACCGCGCTTAGTGAATTTATCGTGCATGGCGTAGTGACAAACATCGATTTCATGCAAGCTGTAATGGCTCATGAAGTTTTGCAAACGGAAAG
>JADJNA010000021.1 GCA_016709305.1 Candidatus Villigracilis saccharophilus | reverse complement strand
TATGACGGTGCCGCAACTGCGGCAGGGAACGGGAGATCGTCTCATTGATCAGCTCGCCGTCAGAGATGATGATGTTGCGATGCGTGCGTGATGTCAGGGATGGGTCATGCGTCACCATGACAATGGTCTTGCCTTGCGCTACAAAGCCTTCAAATAATTGAATGATCTTATCTGCCGAGCGGGTATCAAGGTTGCCTGTCGGTTCATCAGCGACCAACAGAGGCGGGTCACAGGCCATGGCGCGCGCGATGGCGGCCAGCTGCTGCTGTCCCGTTGAAACCAATACAGGTAATTTATTTGCGAATTTTTCCAAACCAACCAGGGTCAATAACTCCATGGCGCGCGCTGGGCGTTCATCGAAATCATACAGATCCACATAATCCATGGGGAGCATGACGTTTTCAAGCAGCGTGAGCATGGGCAGTAACTGGAAGAATTGAAAGACGATGCCCAAATTTTTTCCGCGCCATCTGGAGCGCTGACTTTCAGTCACGCCTGTGTAAATATCCATACCATTCACAACGACGTGCCCATCGGTGGGATGATCGATCCCGGTGACCATGTTCAACAAAGTTGATTTTCCGCTGCCTGATTTACCGACAATAGAGACGAATTCACCGCGCTTGATGGTCAAGTCCACGCCTTTAAGGACGGTGAACTCGCCCGCCGCATTGCTGAATTTCTTGACAACGTTGTGTATTTCGATCATGGCGTCCGATGCCGACTCTCTCTTTTGGACCGGATCAACGTTCGGCTTGGTGCGAAGCGTTTTCATTTCCGCCTCCCGCCCGAACTTTTATCTGCTTCTGTTTCCGCAAGCACTTCCCCATCTGCGATCGTCAGGCTGCGAGAGAAGCGATTCGTCAGACTGACATCATGTGTAACCATAACGATGGTTTTTCCCTGATCGTTCACAAGGTGCTCGAAGACTTCAAAGATGTGATCGGCAGTGATGGAATCGAGACTGCCTGTCGGCTCATCCGCCACGAGGATGGGCGGGTCATTGGCAAGCGCGCGAGCGATGGCGACGCGCTGCTGCTGTCCCCCTGAAATGAAGGCGGGCAGTTTATTGGCGTGTTCTTCGAGTTCCATGAGTTGAAGCAATTGCATGGCGCGGTCTTTTGATTCGCGCGGTTTATAGTTATCGGCCAGATCCATGGGCAGCGTGATATTTTCAATGAGCGTGAGCATGGGCAATAGTTGAAAGGATTGATAGACCACGCCCATTTTTCTGCCGCGCCAAAGCGCGCGCGCATCCTCGCTCATGGTATGGATCGAAATATTTTCATTGTCCCCGCGCACGAGGACCTCGCCGCTGGTCAGTTGATCCACACCGTTGATCATATTCAACAAGGTGGACTTGCCCGCGCCAGATTTCCCGACAATGCCAAGAAACTCGCCCGCGTTGATGGTCATGGTCACGTTGGTTAACGCCGTAAAGTCACCCGCCGCAGTGGAGTAGGTTTTTGATACGTTGCGTAGTTCGATGATTGATGAGGACATATTTACACACAAAAGCGGCCGCCGAGGCAACCGCCCTACCTTGATGCGCCAAACGACCCTAATTTTACCCCCGAAACATTAAGCTCTCATTTGCACTTGGCTTAAAGGATTGAATAAAACCGCGCAACAAGACCTGACAGGTTTCCCCCGTGGCCCCTGGCGTGGTAATAAAACCTCGTCTCAGGTGGCGACGCAAAGACCGCCAGGGATCGCCCCAGATCAAACAAATGCGCCAAAACCACCAAGCGCCCCGCACCCCCCACCCTGCCTCCACGGGCCCCCCCCCCCCCGCCACAACCCCCGAAGACATAGGGACGACCAATCAACAAAAAGACACCAAGATAAATAATGAATATTAATATTGGCGCACCAAGTATTAGAAGCAGCAATTGCAAAATTCGTTTTTTCATTTTCAACCTCACGGCAACGTAGTTTGTCCTTCGCTCGGCGCGGGTCTTTGCGAACCAAAAGATTTAGCCTTGACGTCTGGAGACCAGCACGCCAGTTGGTATGCCAGCGCCATACCCAAATGCAAAGAAGCCGATCTTGGCCGCTATGGACACATTCGACCAGATAACCACTGACGAAACTGTTGCAAATAACAGAAACATGACTGCCATGATGATGAGGGAATTATTTGATTTCATTTTGGGTTCTCCTTAAAAATTGCATTTCTGCTGGGGGCCCACGGCCAACGTCTTATCCGAACCTGCATCTGTTGACGATACACTGTAGGCCTTCTGACCTTTTGCAGTTAATTACAAACTGTCAGCGGAAGTTTGCCTTTAAAGGTTTTCTCGATCTTGACGTAGCCCGCTTCTTCCAATTTACTCAAATGCGCAGAAAGGTTGCCCTTTGTTAATCCTGCTTCGCGCTGTAGAAAGAGAAAGTCGGCGCGCGACAGTGGAAAGAATGGTGACGATCAATAATCGCGCAGGCTCGTGGATCAGGCGGTCAAGGTCGGCCAAACCGCGCAGATCATTACTCATTCCCGCCTCCACAGGCGCGGATTCTCATTCAAGTAGCGTTTCAATATCAGCCCGCCAGAAAGAAATGCGATTCCCATCAAGGCATAGAACAAGCCGAGGTTATATCCGCGAATCCGCTGACCGACAGAATACCGCCAAGCACAAAGACGCACCAGAAGTAGAACCTGCCCAGCCCCGAACCCCATCCCTGCTCACCATTAGTATGACCGCCACCAACACACCGGTCACCGCGACCATGGCGTCAATGCTGTCAAACTTGCGAGCCACAAAGACGGACAGGAGGCCACTCTGGCGGTGAAAGCGGCAAGAATGCGCATCAAGACAGCTTGCCGGAATTAGTCCGATATTCAACATAACCCGTGCGCGGATATGTAATGCGAGCCTTGCGCTATTGACCGCGCCCAACATACACGCCGCCGATCAGGAGCAGAACCAATCCCGCTTGCAATATTCCGCCGATGAACGATTCATCACCAAGGTATTGCTGTAACGAAAAGTAGCCAGCCAGAACGAGGAACATGACACCACCCATCATCTCGCCAATCCCATCTCTATACCAGTAACGCTTTATGCGCTGTTCAATTTGAGAGGTTTCATCTTTCATCGGTATCTCCTTGTCGCATTATGGTTTGCAATACAAACCAGTTTGCAACTATACTACTCCTATCACTGGGACAAGTCAAGGGAATCAAAAGACCCGTCGTGGGACTGGTCTTTGCTATTTCTGCAAACAGGCAATCAATTCTTTAACCACCCCTTGCGGTTCTTCCTTTGTAATCGCCAGCACAGGCACAGTCCCCGCTGAAAATATTTCTCGTACATTTCCAGCCATCCAATGCTTCGGGAGGATTCCAACCGCGTCTTTTTCCACATTTATTAGATCTGACATTTGCTGTGGGCTGGTAGCCAATCCCGCAAAAGAGGTGACGCTTCTTCCTTTCATCACGAGCTGGTCAAATACAATTTGCACATCCACATCTGACGCATAGACCCAGACCTTCGCTGAGTCATTGACCCGCGCGAAAAGTTCCTGCGCCTCTGTGAGAGTCAAATTCTGAACGGCGCTTTCCGGTTTGTGACGATCAAAATTTCCTCTTCATCGATCTGATATACAGGTGAAATAATGATCTCAGGCTCCCCCACCCGCAAGGTAATATCTGGCTCATCGGCAGTAAGGTTCAAGCTGACAGATGAGTTATCTGCGCAAGTGTAAAGCTCATTCAGCCACGGCTGGGCGGCAGAGGTGGCATAGACGGTGATCATTTCCTTTAGGGGAATTTGTGTCGCTGGCGCGCAGGAAGAGATAAGAGACGAAAGAAGAAAGAGAAGGAACAGTTTTTTCATTTCACCAATTTTGGATCAAGGCTGCGAGAAGCTTTTTTCGTTGTTCGAGGCTGTCGGCAAAAATATATTCCCGCTCCGAGTGATAGCCTTCGCCGATCGCACCCATGCCATCCAGAACAGGGATGCCAAGCGGCGCGACAAAATTCGCGTCAGATGCTCCGCCGGTACCGCCCGCAGTGAGGTCCACGCCAATAGTTTTTGCAATGGACTTTGCCTTCTCAAAGGTAACCTTCGCGGTCTCATCAAAAGGCATGGGCGGGCGATTCAACCCGCCTGTGACCGTGAGTTTCGTACCTTCCAAAACACAAGTGAGGGATTGCATTTCCGATTCAAGCCGCTCCCACTCGCCAGGCTGCATAACGCGGACATCCACTTCTGCATACGCATCCTCGGGCACAACATTGGATACCGTCCCGCCGTTCATAACACCGACATTGAGAGTGGTCTGTCTTGAGTAATCTGTCATTTTTTGAATGGAGATCACTTGATGCGCCATCTCTTCAATGGCATTCCTTCCCTTTTCATGGTCGCCGCCTGAGTGCGCGGCGCGTCCCTTAACATGCACGTGGAATGCGCCCACGCCTTTCCGCCATGTTTTAAGTGACCCATCCAGCAGCGCAGCTTCAAGCACCAATACCAGCGCGGACTTTTTCGCAAGTTCTTCGATATATTCCCTGGACGTGGCGCTGCCAATCTCTTCATCTGAAGTACAAAGCAAGGTCACAGGGCGCTTCAAGCCGGTGTTGAGAATCGCTTCGATTGCAGCGAGGCTGATGACAATCCCCGCCTTCATATCCAATACGCCTGGGCCGAAAATCTTTCCATCCGCTTCACGGTACGGCATGGAATTCAGCGTGCCAAGCGGAAAGACAGTATCCATGTGGCACAACAACAGGATGCCGCCCTCCCCGCTGCCCCAACGTGCAACCACATGATCGCCTGTCGTTGTATTGGGAATGATTTTGACATCTGCGCCATATTTGAGGACCTCCTCCCGAACAAGCGCGCCGACACGATCCACCGCGGATTTGTCGTGGGAAGGCGATTCGGTTTCAACGAGTTGTTTGAGAAGAGCTTTCATATCCATGATATTTAGTATCCATTTATCGGCTAAATTGAACGAGCAAAAGAATGATTCCAACCACTGCGCAATAAGCGGCAAAGATATACAGGGAGTGTTTATTCAGAAAGTTGATCAACCATTTTATGGAAAACCATCCCACCACAGCGGCGGTGATAAATCCTGTGATCAGAAATGGCAAATATTCCATCGTCCCCGCCATGTCTATAACCTTCAAAGATTCATAAGCGCCCGCCGCAAGCAGAATCGGCGCGGACATCAGGAATGCGAAGCGCGCCGCAGATGGACGATCAAACCCACGCACCATCCCGCCCGCAATGGTCGAGCCAGATCGAGACGCTCCAGGGAAAATCGCCAGCACTTGGAACAAGCCCACAGACAGGGCATCCAGCCAGGTCGCAGATTCGAGAGTCCGCTCACGCCGGTCAAAATATTCCACGGTGGTCAATATCAGTGCAGTGAACAACAATCGAATGCTTGCCAAAGTCAATTGATCTTTGAACATGGTTTGAACGATGTCTTTCAGCAAGAAACCCGCAACAAGCGCGGGCAGGGTTGCCACAAGCACCAGCCACCCCAGACGCGAATTTAAAGTCTCAAAGGGCTTTTTATGCTTGATCCCAAGAAAAAAGGCTGTGGTGATTTTCCAAATATCCTTCCAGAAAAAAAGGAGCAGGGCAAAAACGGTTCCAAGCTGAATAATGACGGAAAAAGAAAAAGTACGATCATCTGAAGGGACACCAAGAAGGTTTTCCACAATCAGCAGATGCGCAGTGGAGGAAACTGGAATGAATTCGGTCAATCCCTGGACAATGCCGAGGATGAAGGCGTGGATGAGGGTCATATATTCCTTTTAAACACAAAGTACACAAAGGGACACGAAGGAAAGTACTTAACCTTTTTGATTTTCGTGTCCTTCGTGTTTAAGTCTTTTCGCGTTATTCGCCCATTGACTTAAGAGATCCGGGAACGCGCAACTCAAATGAACCTTCAGCAATATAGATTCTGATCTGCTCCATGAGCCTGATCAGTGCACGTAAATTGTGAATGGACAACAGCGTACCTGCCAGCAATTCCTTTGCGACGATCAGATGGCGGATATACGCGCGTGTAAAGGTCTTGCAAGTGTAACAATCACAAGTTTCATCGAGCGGGCGTTCATCTCTGGCGAAGGTCGCGTTCATCATGTTAAGTCTGCCTTCGGGCGTGAAAGCGGAATGATGACGCGCCAGGCGGGTTGGCAGGACACAATCGAAGATGTCCACGCCGCGCACGACGCCGTTGATGATATCTTCCGGTGTGCCAACTCCCATTAGGTAACGCGGTTTGTTTTCTGGCAAGAGCGGGAGGACCACGTCCAGAGTGGTATGCATTTCCTCTTTGGTCTCGCCCACGGAGAGTCCGCCGATGGCTACGCCGGGCGTATCGAGAGAAGATATAAATATCGCTGACTCAGCCCGCAGGTCAGGGTTGACCCCGCCCTGCACAATGCCGAATAACGCCTGATTGGCGCGAGTTTTCGCTTTGAGGGACCGCTCCGCCCAGCGGTGCGTCCGATCCATGGCGATCTTGGAATATGCCAGATCATTGGGGTCGGAACATTCATCAAACGCCATGATGATATCCGCGCCAAGATTTTCCTGAATGGCAATGGATTTCTCAGGCGTGAAGCGGTGCGTGGAACCGTCAATATGACTCTTGAAGGTCACTCCATCATCATCAATCTTGCGTGTGTTTGACAGCGAAAAAACTTGAAAGCCGCCAGAGTCCGTAAGCATGGGGTTGTGCCATTGCATGAATTTATGCAGTCCGCCCATATCGCGCACGAGTTCGTCACCGGGGCGAAGATATAAATGATAGGTATTACTTAACACCAGCGAAGCATTGATGCCTTTGAGATGTTCAGGTGTAAGGGTTTTGACAGTTGCCTGTGTTCCTACTGGAGCAAAGACCGGTGTAATCAGGTTGCCGTGCGGCGTGGAGAAAACGCCAGCGCGGGCGCGGTTATTTTTGGCTGTGACTTGGAAAGAGAACATGCGCAGGATTATAAGCGATAGCAAGCGCCGCTCATTGCAAGAAACAGCGCGACACACTACCTGCCCTTCAAGGGTGAGAATCCTTCGCCCAAGGCTTCGTGGGCAACGCCGATCACCATAAACGCCTCAGGATCGATCTCATTAACGATCGTCTTCAGCGTGGATACTTCCGCCCGCGAGATGACACAATACAATACCGGCTTCGATGTTCGAGAGAAAGCGCCTGTGCCTTCCAGGACTGTCACCCCACGTTCAAGGTCTTCCAGCACTCTTGCGGAAATATCATCCGGTTTATTCGTAATGATCATCGCAGTACGGATTGTGCCGCCGCCTTCAAGCACAGTCTCTGAAACAAGCCCGCTGACATATAGGGTGATCATCGCATACAGGGCTTCCTTCCAGCCGAAGATAAAACCAGCCGACAAAATGACAGCAGTGTCCACAATTAAATAACTTTGTGTCATGGATACACCGCGCCATTTGTTGAGAATACGCGCAAGAATATCTGAACCGCCGCTCGTACCGCGCGCACGATAGACCAATCCATACCCGATACCGCTGATGATGGCTCCGTAAAGTGAGTTTAAGAAAATATCACCCTTCAGGTCATTAATTAAAATATCCGTGTAGTATGTGAAGAGGGGAATTTTTAAAAGAAGATCGGTCAGCAATGAATAGGAAATGATCGCAAAAGCGGTCCGCAACGCAAAGCGCCGGCCGCCAAGAAAGCGCCAACCGAGCAGGAATAATGGCACATTCCCGATCAATACCATCAACCCGATCGGCCAACCCGTAAAATGATTGACCAATTGCGAAATGCCACTCACCCCGCCCGAAGCTAAATTCGCAGGCACAAAAAATATCCGTAGACTCGCAGCTTGTATCAAAGAAGCAAGTGCGATCAAAAGGTAGTCTTTTATATTAGGCCAATATTTTTTCATGGATATTCCTTGTTACGCAGCGTATAAACGGAGATGCATTTCTCGTCAAAATTGAAATCATTATAGCCGAACGCGCCTCGGCCTCTACCCTTTAGCCCATTTTGGTACAATGAGCGCCTATGAAAAAATGGCAATTCTGGCTCGGGGTGCTGATCAGCATCATCTTTATCTGGCTTTCCCTGCGTGGACTAAAACTAAATGAATTTTGGGGCACAGTCCAAAAAGCCAACTATTTCTGGTTAATTCCAGGGATCGGGGTGTATTTTATCGGCGTCTGGGTACGCGCGTGGCGCTGGCACTACCTGCTTGGACCCATAAAAAAAATTCCGACCAGAACCATGTTTCCCATCACAACAATTGGATATATGGGAAATAATATTTATCCCGCGCGCGCTGGTGAGGTATTGCGCGCCGTGATCCTCAAACGCAAGGAAGGCGTGCCTGTCTCCGCATCGCTTGCCACGATCATCGTCGAGCGGATTTTTGACGGCGTAGTAATGCTGGCGTTTGTCTTTGTTAATTTATCCGAGCTTGCCAAACTCACAGGCTCATCTGGTTTCGTGGGTAACATTCAACAGGTGGCAATGATCGGCACGGGGTTTTCTCTGGGCGCGCTTGGTCCTTTTTTTGCTGGCGGCAATGTTTCCACAGGTCACGGCAAAGATCGGTTTGCGTGTATCGAACGGATTAACTCCCAAACGTTACCATGACAAAATTACTGGCATCATGAATAAGTTTCTGGATGGACTCGCCTCACTGCGTTCGCCCTTTAACGTTTTGATGGTCTTCTTTACATCAGTTATCATCTGGCTCCTGGAGACCGGCAAATACTGGTTCGTGATGCACGCGTTTAATTTCCAGGTTTCATTCTTTGCATTGATGTTAATGAATGGGATCGTGAATCTCGCCACCACCATTCCATCCGCGCCGGGCTACATTGGAACTTTCGACGCGCCGGGCATTGCGGTGCTCACAGCCTATGGCGTGGATCAAGCCACTGCGGCGGGATACACACTCACCTTGCACGTTGCGCTCTGGCTTCCCATCACTTTGCTTGGCGCATATTTCATGGCGCGCGAGGGTTTGAAGTGGAGCGATAACTTAAGGGAAGAAGCAGAAAAATAATATACCGTCATTGCTTCGTCGCTCACTACCATTCGCTTCTCGCAATGACGGATAAAAAAGGATATAAAAATGAAAATAGCAATTATCGGGGCAGGATACAGCGGCATGGTCGCCGCCTACGATCTAAAAAAAACAGGTCATGACATAACCATTTTCGAATCTGCTGAGTATGTCGGCGGACTTGCTTCCGGTTTCAAGCAACCGCATTGGGATTGGTCGGTGGAGAAGTTCTATCATCACTGGTTTCAAAGCGATTCGGAAATGCTGGGACTGATCCGTGAATTGGGATTCGAAGATAAGGTAAGATTCCCACGTCCCTTAACTGTGATGCTGTATCAGAATAAGTGGTATCCATTTGACTCGATCCTAAAAGCGCTTCTTTTTCCTGGACTTGGATTTGGTCTGAACAAAATCAGATTCGGCTTCGTCGGATTATTTCTGCGCCTCACAAATAACTGGCGCGCGCTGGAAAAAATCACGGCCGACCAGTGGATGTTGAAGTATGCGGGCAAACAAGTCTATGAACAGATGTGGAAGCCATTGTTGATCGGCAAGTTCGGTCCGTACTACAAAGATGTCAACATGGCGTGGATGTGGGCACGGATCCATGCACGCACGACTCGGCTTGGGACATTCGAGGGCGGCTTTCAAAAGTTCGCTGATCTATTCGCGGAGAAACTGCGTGAGATAGGGGTGGAGATCAGACTCAAGGCGCAGATCAAATCCATTAAGCGGGATCAGGCTTCGGCGGGTCTGACCGTGGACGGTGAATCTTTCGACAAAGTGCTTGTCACCACGTCACCGAATCTGATGGCAAGACTATGCCCCGATCTGCCTGAAAATTATTTGAAGGGTTTGCTTGACTTGAAATCCATGGGCGCGGTGGTGATGACGCTGGCGCTGAGCCATGCGATCTCGAAGGATGGCTATTACTGGTTCAACGTGCCAAAGGATGAAGGCTATCCGTTTTTGGCGCTGGTGGAACACACGAATTTTGTGCCCAAGGAGAATTTTGGCGGCGACCACATTGTGTATGCCGGTGATTATCTGGAAATGGGACATGAATATTTTTCAATGAGCGATGATGAACTGCTGGAAAGATTTGTGCCCGCTTTCCAAAAATTCAACCCTGAGTTTTCGCGAGATTGGGTCAAGAAAATTTGGGTGCATAAAACAAACTACGCACAGCCCGTGCCGTTGCTGAATCACTCAAGGAATATTCCTGAGATACAAACACCAATTGAAGGATTGTATTTTGCTTCCATGAGTCAGGTGTATCCTTGGGACCGGGGAACGAACTTTGCCGTGGAGATTGGTCGCAAAGCCGCCAGGATGATGAAGTAAAAATGAACAATACTTTTATAAAGCCTCGTTATGACTCAGGCGGATTTGCAGGAATCCCAAATCGGATCAAAAATGCATTTGCATCCAAAAAATATGACGCGGTAGTTTTGTTCTTCATAGATGCGTTCGGGTGGCGATTTTACGAACGCTTTCAGGATGCTCCATTTATCAAACGAATGGAGAAGCAAGGAAGGATCGAAAAACTGACCTCGCAATTCCCGTCCACAACTGCCGCGCATGTGACAACCCTCCACACGGGCTTGCCAGTCGGCATGAGCGGCGTGCATGAATGGTATTACTATGAACCGCGGGCAGACCGCATCATTGCGCCGTTGTTATTTTCGGTCGCAGGGTCGAGCGAGCGGGATACATTAAAAAAGAAAAATATTAATGCGGCCGAGATCTATCCTCAAGGGATTTTCTATCCTGAATTGAAAAAGATGGATGTGGATTCGTACAACTTTGGCTTGCGTGAATACACGCCCTCCACTTATTCGGACGTGGTGATGGAAGGTTCGGAGACGCGCTCGTTCAAAACCCTTTCAGAAGCCTTCGTGAACGTCGGCATGCTCTTGGCGGAACAAAAAAAGCCGACTTACATTCAACTTTATTTTGACAGGATCGATGCGCTCGGGCATGAATACGGTCCGACCGCACCTCAAACCGAGGCTGAGATCGAGACCTTTCTGCTGATAATGGAATATTACTTTGAGCGGATTTTTCACGGGAAGAAAAAAATCCTTTTCATGATGACAGCCGATCATGGCATGGGTGAGGTTGATCCGAAGACGACAACATTCCTTAATGTCCATCCAAATTTTTCAGGCTTTGAACGTTTTGTGAAGAAGAATCGCAGGGGACACTTACTTGTCCCGGCTGGTTCGCCGCGCGACATGTTCCTTTACATCAAAGATGACATGCTCGATGAAGCTCAAACATTCCTCGCCAAAAGATTCGAAGGCAAGGCGGATGTTGTGAAAACAGAGACATTGATCGCGGATGGATACTTTGGGGATGAGATATCACCCCATTTCAGGGAGCGGGTGGCAAACCTGATACTTCTGCCTTACCAGCATGAATCTGTCTGGTGGTATGAAAAAGGGAAGTATGAGCAAAGATATTATGGACATCACGGTGGGTTAACTCCGCAGGAGATGGAGATTCCGCTTTATTCGTGTGAGATCGGGTGAAATAAAAACGATGGAATTTTCTTCCATCGTTTTTCGTATTTACTTGCCGAACCACATGCGGGCAAGCAGGTTATCTTTCTTAATAAACTGATGATACATCGCCGCGCCAAAATGAAGAGCAACAAGTGCCAACAGCAGCCATGAGGTCAACCCATGCCCCATACGGGGCAGGTATTCAAAGAAGTTGGAAGGATAAGGCTTGGCCGCACTGAAAACAGCGGGCAAATCGACCTGTTGGAATAAACCAAGTCCGCTGGCAGCCATACCAAGCAGGAAGAGATATAAAAAACCATGGGTCGCTTTTGCAATGATATTGAGGAAAGCGTTCCCGGCATCGGCAGGCGCGGGGCGTTTGAAAGCAAAAATAGAACAACACGGATAACAAGCAGAAGAGCAATAAATCCGCCAATATAGGTATGACTTTGCAGCATCATCACCTTCTGCGGGTCATCTGGAGATATGCCCGGCATGACAAATTTACCGATACCCAGCATCATAATAACCAGTAAAGCCATCAGCCAGTGAATGGCGACATGGGCAGGGTGATACCTTTTTGGAGCAGACTCAGTCATATTTTCCTCCGATAAAGTATAAGAATTTATAACCAGACAATCCCATAAACTCCTTTCTTACAAAATACGTAGTGGTGTAAAATAGATTTTGAAATATTTCCCCCGCCGTAATTCGGCGGGTACCTTAACCCCCAAGGAGAATCCCCATGACATTTCATACAACAATTTTAGCCGGCAATCTTGGTCGAGATCCTGAGATGCGTTATACACCTTCAGGACAGGCGGTCACTAGTTTTTCCGTTGCCGTAAGCGAATCCTATACAAGCGCCAATGGTGAAAAAGTAAAAAAAACCATTTGGTTTCGGGTCACCGCATGGGGCAAACAAGCTGAAATTTGTAATCAATATTTGAAAAAAGGCAGCAAAGTATTGGTTGAAGGCCGTATCAGCGCAGACCCGAATACGGGCGGTCCAAAGATTTGGACCAAACAGGATGGCACGTCCGGTTCCTCATTTGAGATCACAGCCAATACAGTACGCTTTCTTTCAGCACGAGGTGAAGTCGGTGAAAGCGGTCCAATTCCGGGCGGAGGCGGTCAGGAGTTCGAAGGCCCTTCGGAAGACGATATTCCTTTCTAAATAATGCCCACAGACTTCGGAAAGCAAGTGAACTTCCGAAGTCTGTGCAATAAATTTGATTCATCACAAGCAACGCCTTGATCAAACGGCCACATTATCATTAAACAAGAAACGGATAATCTCATGACCATACCACAACCACCTCCCAAACAGACCGGTCCTGTTCTGGAGGCTCCCGCAGAACTAGAAATTGTGTACGCCAATCTCGCGCGCATCGCCCACTCCCCCGCTGACATCGTGATCGATTTTGCCCATCTCCTGCCGGGCGAACCAAAAGCAAAGATCCGCTCCAGAGTCGTCATGACCCCACTTAGCGCCAAACTATTGGTACGCGCCCTGACCGATAACATAACACGCTACGAAGCTGCGTTCGGAGAAATTCACCTGCCAACCAATACCACCCTGGCAGATAATCTTTTCCGCCCATTTCAACAGCCGCCCGATCCACCCAAAGAACCGTAGGATAAACATGCATAAACTTGAACAGATCACAGACCAGATCCGAAAGATCTTTGATGCGCGCACTTCAGCGCGTGACCAGGCGCTCGCACAGGCTCGTCAATTAACCCGCGCCTGTTCGCTCGCCATCCGCGCCGTGCATCGTGATGAAACCGATGTCATGAATTCGCATCTTGAGGAAGCGCGTCAACTGGCAGATACGCTTCGCAATTCACTTGCCAATTATCCTGACCTGTTCTACGCCGGCTACACACAGGATGCGCTCAAGGAATTTGTTGAAGCAAATGTTACCTGCGCCTTAATCCGGAATGAGCCGCTTCTGACTCCCGCAGAACTGATCGTTGAGCCCTCAACCTATCTCAACGGGTTGGCAGAAGTCGTCGGCGAATTACGCCGACGCAGCTTGGATATCCTTCGTCATGGATATTCTCCGGAGGTTGAACGGCTGCTGGGTATCATGGATGAGATCTATTCAGTCATGGTCACCATGGATTATCCAGATGCCATCACCAATGGCTTGCGCCGTCAGACAGATCTTGCCCGCGGCATCATTGAAAAAACACGCGGAGACATCACCTTCAGCCTGAAAGGCGAACACCTTGAACAAGCCATAGGGAAGTTGATCATTCAATTAAACAGCAACCAACCGGATACGCAAGGAAGCGCAGTCCCGCATCCTTCGCAGGATATTAAATAAAAAATGGCAAAGGGCGGGCGGCGTTATCCACTGGTACTCTATACGCGCATGATCGACCTGTGGTGGCCGGCGATCTTTACGATCGGGCTTGCCTTGCTGGCTTTATCGTGGGCGCTCTATTCTTGGGGATTTGAGCAATGGCGCTGGCTCACATTCGCCAGTATCGGCGTGCTAAATCTATTTCTTGGGCTTTTATTTTTGATCGCGCGCAAAGGTGCATACGTACAGCCCTTCAGCGATCATCTGCGTCTGGCCACGCCATTATTACGGCTCAACATTTCATACAAACGATTTTTCCGGGCGTCCTCGGCTAATTTTGGGGCATTGTTCCCGTCTCAAAGCATCTCAAAATGGCAGGCGGAAATTATCCAACCGCTTGCAAAAATGACCGCACTTGTGCTCGAACTGAATGGGCACCCCATGCCGAGATCTTTTTTAAAGTTGTTCCTTTCGCCGCTGTTTTTCAAGGATAATACCCCGCATTTTGTGATCGTTGTTAACGATTGGATGCGTTTCAGTTCAGAAATGGAAAGCATGCGCACAGGCGCCGGGGCTGTCAGCGCTCAGCCCAAACGCAATAACTCAATCCTTTCACGGCTCCCCACCAATAAAAAATGAATCTTTATTTTGCATGTTCCATTACAGGCGGACGGGAGTTCGAACCTGTCTATCAAGAAATCGTAGCCGCGCTAATGGCTGACGGACACGAAATTCCCACCTCGCATCTGGCGCAGTCAGAAGTCATGGAAAAGGAAAGAATACTTGTACCGCAAGATGTATATGAACGCGATGTGAATTGGATAAAAAATTGCGATGTTTTGATCGCGGAAGTCAGCGTGCCGTCACACGGTGTGGGATATGAGATCGGCTACGCTCTGACCATTCAAAAACCGGTATTATGTATACACAAAAAAGAGCGCAGGGTCTCAAAAATGATCACCGGCAACCCGGATCAGGCACTAACAATACAGGAATATTCCACTGTCGAGGAAGCCATTGCCCAAACACTCACATACCTTCACAATCTATAAACATTTGTGAATATTGTCACAACTAATGCGTGACATTTGACGATGGTTGAAAAACAGGAAATGTAATAATATAAGGGCGGAGACGGAACAAAGACACCTCCAAAATGCTCCTCCTAGTCTCCTCCTTTGGCGAAAGCCGCCGTCAAGTTCTTACTTGGCGGCGGCGTATTTAATCACCTGATCATGAACTTTTATTAATCCATTGTGGGTAGAATCACGATAAACAACGAACCTTTCTCTGCATTTGCCTCCACCCAAACTCGTCCCTGATGGCTTTCCACAACTGATTTTACGATCGCCAGCCCTAAACCAGAACCTCGTACCCCATCAGGAGCATTGGTGGCGCGATAGAATTTATCAAAAACGTGGCTTTGCTCTTGAGGTGGAATGCCCGGACCACTATCTTGAACTTTGAGTATGATCTGGCTGTCTTGCATCAACAGGATGGTCTGGACATCCCCATAATCCGGCGTATATTTGAGCGCATTCCCAACCAGGTTATCGACCATTTGGCGAATTCGAATCGGGTTTGCAAAGATCGGCTTTAGCGAAGTCTCAATATGACTGGAAAGATTGATATTCTTTTTCTTTATCTGAGCATCGAACATGTCCAGGGAGTTCTTCAAAACGTTTTCAAGCTGAACAGTCTCCCGTAAAGTATCAAAACCTGCTTCGAGGCTTCCAAGATCAAGCAGGTCATTCACTAAATTGGTAATATGCTGGGTACTTCCCTGCAAGCGGCGCAAAAAATCCTGTTGGTTTTGATTTAAAGGGCCGATCCGTTCGATCAGTTCTGCATATCCGAGGATGGATGTCAAAGGTGAACGAAGGTCATGGGAAACGGTGTAAATAAAATCGTTCTTTAAACGATCGAGCTGCTTGAGATATGAAATATCCTGTATGGTCACGGCCGCGCCGATTTTTGGGATGGGAGTGTATTGCGCATTAAATACACGACCATCCTCAAAATTGATCTCATGGTTTTTCAATGGGCTTTTACTCGAAAGGTGCAGCATGTTCTTCAAATCCGCGTTGGGGATGATGTCCGCAAGGAATTTGCCTGCGATCTCTTTCTCATTCAAACTAAAAACATCGCATACAGATCGATTCACCAATAAAATCTTCTGATTATCATCAATAACGATCACGCCATCCTGGATATTCGCGATGATCGCTTCGAGTTTTCCACGCTCCGCTTCAGAGATGGCAGCTTTTTCGGAAAGTGAAGAAGTCGTGCGTTTTACTTCCCGCCGCACCCAATCTCCCAGTTGTCTTGCCCGGGTCAGATTCTTCTGGACTTCATCAACAATATCCTGCATTTTAAGCGGTGGATATAGGTAGCCGCTCAATCCTCGTTTTAGAACAGCCTTGACAAGCTCGATCGAATCTCGATCCGCATATAAAATAATGGGTAATGTTGGAAAACGCAACAGCAGATTGCTTGAAACAGATAACCCATCCTGATCTGCAAACTTTTCGCCAATGATCAATAGAACGGGTATCGTTTCCTGAACGCAACGCTCCAGACCGGAATGGTCGTGGGCGATCGCCACATCAAAACCTGCCGCCCGCAAAGTACGCTCCATTAAATCCAAAATTGGAGATGGATTGAGTGCTACTAGGATGGGCTCCTTTTCTGGCATAGGTTCTATGATGATTTATTTTTTGGTGAAGCAGGAATCATTGTATTTTCAGATGAGCGTGAGAGGCGGCTTAATGCCTCCTGAACTGATCGAAGTGCTTGTTTCTGTTCTGCATTAAGCGCGCCGGGCATTTCTGTCAACACAAAGTTAAGAGGATACCCAGCTGCCTGCAGTTCTCCGTGAATGACTTCGCGCATCGCATCAAGCGCGGCGTGACGATGCTTCTCTCCCGTTCGCGCATTTTCAGCAGTTTGCTCCAATGCACGGAACAGGCGTGCATTCACCAGCGAAATGGAAGCAAAATCCGCCATTGCTTCAAGCAAAATCTGCCCGTCGCGGTTTATTTCACGGTCTTTTTTTCGCACAGCAATTAATAGACCGATCACCTCATTTTGGATCTTGATCGGGATCACACCAACCGCCTTGCCGAGAGCCGCAACCTTAAACTTTTGCAGAGGCGAACCATTCATCAGCAGACTATGTCCAGATTGGGCAACCAGAGAACTGATCCCATCATCAAGCGGTTGATTCATTTTCTTCGCCCAAGCTTCAGGCAGATTACGCTGGGAACGAAGTAGATAGGTTTTGGTGCGTTCATCTCGCAGCATAAGCCAGCAAATATCCGCCTCAGCCAGCTGTAATACATTTTCCAGAATTCGGTCAAATAACAGACGTTGATCGGTGATCGAAATCACTGACTTAACCATGGTCACGATCGTGGTCAGATCGCGCAATCTCTTCTGTTGTTCCTCATTCGCGGATTTTAACTGTAAATCCAATTTTAACCGTTCGCGTTTCTCCTTGGTTTGCCGTAAAGCTCGCTCAACAATGGAGACCACTTCTGTATCGCGCACAGGCCAAAAAATCACATCCGACGCACCCAAACGAAACGCCTGGATCGCATCCGCTTCCTGCTTTTTTTCTGCAATAACGATCAAAGGTGATTGAACACCATGAGAATTCAATGCCGTTAGCAGGTCTTTCCCGCTCAGACCAGGTAAATTAATATTAGCAATGATCAACTCCGGGGGAGTCTGAACCGCACTCATAAGCGCAGAAGCTGGATCGCCCATGACAATCACTTGATACCCAAGCGGCTGGAGCGATTGCCTTGCGATCAAATCGGCAATATCTGGATCACTTTCTACAATCAGTATGCGTTCCCCGGTTGCCATATTTTTTTCCTTCACGCGATTCTATCACCTTTTCGATTACAATCGTTTTCATGGATTTTACAAAATTTGACATCGCCGCTGTGATCCCCGCGTATCGGGTGGAGCGCGATATTCAATCCGTGCTAAATGGGCTGCCCCCCTTTATTAAGTATATTATCGTTATTGATGACGCTTCCCCCGATGCTTCAGCAGATGTGATAACCGCCGCCGCCCAAAAAGATACACGCATCACACTGATTAAGCACACACAAAACCAGGGCGTTGGTGGAGCCATGATCAGCGGCTTTGGCAAGGCGCTTGAACTTGGCGCGCAGATCATCGTCAAGCTCGACGGTGATGGACAAATGGACCCAGATCAAATTCCCGCGCTGATCACGCCCTTGATCCAGGGGAAAGCTGACTACGTCAAAGGCAACCGCTTCCGTGATTTTCAATCCTTGCAAAAAATGCCCTTTATTCGCCGCGTTGGTAATCTTGGGTTAAGCTTTCTATCCAAGGCGGCGACAGGCTATTGGAATATCTTCGACCCAACAAACGGCTTTCTGGCCATTCGGGCTGAAATCCTCGCGCAACTGCCGCTTAACAAAATAGACCGCCGCTATTATTTTGAAACCTCCATGCTCGCAAATTTATATCTGCTTGGCGCATTGGTGATGGACATCTCCATTCCCGCCCGGTATGGAACTGAAACCTCGCAGCTCTCCATTCGGCGCACTTTATTTGAATTTCCCTCAAAATTACTGGCTACTTTTTTTCGCCGCATCTTATTAAGATATTACATCTACGACTTTTCGATGATGTCCCTATATCTGCTGGTCGGAATCCCGCTTTTATTATTCGGCGGGATGTTCGGGAGCGTTAAATGGATCCAATACGCCAGCCAAAATATCGCCGCCCCAACTGGCACAGTCATGCTCCCGACACTTTCTGTGATCCTTGGGATCCAGATCCTGCTCTCCGCCATTGAAATTGACATGAATTCCACACCAGGCAGCGCAATTTCATATCCGCTGGAAAAATAAAATCTTAAAAGATTTCTCCATGGAGATGTATACTTACCCGAGATGGATCTTCAACCTTATATCCCTGGATTCAACCGCGCAGATTCCGGCCCGCTCTCGCGATTTTTGCCTGTATTTGAAGAAGGAGTGGTCTCTGCCTGGCTATCGCATCTGGACCGTCCCTCAGCCTGGCTGCTTGACCCATTCGGATTTTCCCCGCGGCTGGTTCTGGAAGCCGCACGCAGCGGTTATCGCGTGCTTGTAACTGCGAATAATCCGGTCACCCGTTTTCTGCTCGAAATATCCGCCAACCCGCCCGCGCAGTCCGAATTCACAGCCGCTCTCGCAAACCTGGGCGCAGTAAAAAAAGGGGATGAAAGGCTGGCAGGTCACCTGCAATCCCTTTATCTCACCTCCTGCGAAAGATGCGGCCAGCATATACAGGCTCATTCCTATTTATGGCGCAAAGGTGATAAAGCTCCCTACGCGCGTATTTATGAATGCAGTCACTGCGGCGACTCAGGCGAACGAATTGTCTCAGCGGAAGATATTGAACGCGCATGGAAGATCGCCGAAACAGACACATTACACCGCGCCCGCGCCTTCGAAAAAGTTGCAGCATTAAATAATGAAGACCGCCAATACGCTGAAGAAGCCATTCAACATTATTTACCGCGCCCATTGTACGTACTGACAACCATCATTAACCGCCTGGACAGTATAAATCTACCTGCTGAAAGAAAGCGCGCGTTGACCGCATTGACCCTGCTGGCATGTGATGCAGGCAATACGCTCTGGGCGCACCCCGCGGAACGTCCACGGCCAAAACAATTGAGCACACCCGCTCAATTCCGCGAACATAACATCTGGATGATGCTCGAGCGTGGATTAACACTGTGGACAGAAACAGGCTCAGCGGTCACGTGTGAAGCGTGGCCCATGAAGATCCCTGAGAGTGGCGGCATCTTGATCTATGAAGGTCGGTTAAAGGATCTGGCTCGGATCGTAAAAAAGGAAATACCAATATCCGCTGTAATTGGTTCTGTTCCTCGTCCTAATCAAGCCTTTTGGACTCTCTGCGCGCTGTGGGCAGGCTGGTTGTGGGGCAAGGAGGCGCTTGAGCCGTACAAAGTTGCCCTGCGCCGCCGCCGATATGATTGGGCCTGGAACGCAACCGCATTGCATTCGGCGTTCAATCACCTAAGCGACCTGCTTCCGGATGGAACTCCATTTTTTGCCTTATTGCCTGAACCTGAACCTGCCTTTCTCACATCCGCATTTAGCGCAGCGAGCGCATCCACTTTCGCGCTGCAAAGCGTAGCCATGCGTACCGAACATGATGCAGTTCAAGTTATTTGGAAGAATGAGCAAAAACAAAAAGCGCAGCCAGGGAATGTAACGGATCTGCAAAACGCAATTCATGCCTATCTCTCGGCACGCGGTGAGCCGGCTAATTATCTACACATTCACGCGGCGGGTTTAATTAAATTAGCTGAAGCACACGCTCTTAAACTGCCTGAACATGAATTTGATGAAGCCCTGCGAAAAACAAGCAAGCTGTTTGAAGCCGCGCTAAAAGATGAGGGCAGATTTATCCATTATTCAGCGGGCGAAAATATCGAAACAGGTATGTGGGGATTGAGACCAGCCGCAGATAAGAAAGGCGCTGAAGCGGCCACTCGGCGTGGCGATCAAAACGCGCCGCACCAGGATGTCGTCCAACCGCCAGAAGCGCTTTCCGACCGCGTGGAAATTG
This sequence comes from Candidatus Villigracilis saccharophilus, assembly GCA_016709305.1. GTDB lineage: Bacteria > Chloroflexota > Anaerolineae > Anaerolineales > Villigracilaceae > Villigracilis > Villigracilis saccharophilus. Next base: position 51,074 of record JADJNA010000021.1, on the reverse strand, counting down.
AGGTCGTTAAGTATTTACAGAAGAATAAAAGCGCGATCTATCTTGAAGTTGAAAATGAATTGTACCCAAAATTCACAGGCTTGCTGACACCTTCAAAAGGCTTGATCTATGCGGTCTTGAATTCATATGCCGAAAAAGATGGCGGCATGTGGAGATTGCGCAGGGAAGATACAGCATCTGCGCGGCGGGAGGAATTAAACTCAATACTCACCCTGATCGAATCGATCGGTAAAAGGCTGGAGTACAAAACAAGCAGGCGCGATAAATTTGTTCAATGGGAAGAAAATGGAATATCCGTGAAGAAGTTCCATGTCATGGTATCGGCCTTGATCGACCGCGCCTTGCACACAGATGAGAATGATACGATCCTGGTCATTCCAGGCGGACGGGCGGCGTTGATCGCATACAAGCAAGAACGCGACCCATCACTCGCGGCGCGTTTGAAAAACCATCGGTTCATAAAATTCCGTTTCCTACGAACCATCTCCGAAGTCCCAATCTTGACGCGCGAAACATTTGAAGAACAGATATCCAACGACCCCGTCGAACAATCCGCGAATCAAATGATGATGTTTTGATCATGAACAAAAAAGCCACCCTGCTCTTACTCCTTGCAAGTCTGCTGACAGCCTGTATTTCCATCAAGGTTGATTCAGCGACCGCGACTCCCGCTCAACAGAATTTTGTAACAGCGACATTGCAGCCCACGAAATCGGGATTCGTTCCACTCACAGCGACACCGACGCCAGCAGTCACTGTCGCCCCGACCCTCGCGATCACCGCCCCGCCGAACTGTAAAGACAGCGCGATCCTGCTGCGGGATGTGACCATTCAAGATAATACCCTCATGAAAACCGGGGAGACATTCATCAAGACGTGGGAATTTCAAAACACCGGCACCTGTCCGTGGATCGATTACACATTGAAATTTTCGGCGGGCGACCAAATGAATGCGGATCTCTCCACACCGGTCCCGGCCACGCTGACGAATGAGAAAGTCCAGGTCTCTGTGGAATTGACCGCGCCGCCGGCTAACGGGACATATACCGGATTCTTCACCTTGAATAATTCTGCTGGAGAAGTTGTATTGATCGGAATTGAAAAAACCTTTTGGGTGAAGATCATTGTTGGAAGCAGCGGCAGCGTGCCGACTCCGGGCGCCACGCAAACAGGAAGCGGCTCAGTCAATTCAGCAAATTGCAGCTACAGTCAGGATGCCGGCTATGTTAACCAGATCGCATCTCTGATCAATGCAGAACGCGCGAATGCCGGCCTGTCAGCGCTGACAGTTAATCCACTGCTTGCCAGCGCAGCCCAAAGTCACGCCGCGGATATGGCATGCAATAATAGAATCAGCCACACTGGTTCTGACGGTTCTTCAGCCTACACACGCATCCTTGCATCAGGGTACTCCGGTTCACACGCCGAGGAGATCATTTACGGAGGCGGAGGTCCGCAGGCGGCAATGAGCTGGTGGATGAGCGATCAAACCCACCGCGAGGCGATCCTGAACCAGAACGCTCAAGAACTAGGGGTTGGGTACGCGTACCTTTCAAACGGAAGTTACGGGGATTACATTGTTGTGGATTTTGGCAGCCCGTAAAAAATAGGACAGCCGCGCGGCTGTCCCATATTTTTATACAACTTGCTTGCGCAAAATCCTGTTCCAATTCAACATCGTTTTCATGTGTTCGATCGGAACCTGCCCCTCAGGCACATATCCTATAAAAGAACGATTATAAGCATCCTCGGTCCCCTCAGAGAGCAGCCATCTCAAGGGCTTTTTGAACATGCCAATGGAAGATATGCCGCGATCATCATCAGGGAGGGCTGTTTCATAAGTGAGGATCACCTGCCCCTCGGCGGTTTCCGCCACCTCTACTACAGTCGCTTCGTGGATCCAACGCAGCCATTGCTGCTCCGTGACCCTGACTTTACTGGCATTTACATAGGTACGCGAACGTGTAACCGTATCACCGGGTTTATACTGCCATGGAATGTCACTTTTATCCTTCGGCTTTCTCCCGATGAAGCCTTTGGGAATCAGACCATCGCCAGCCTCGGTTTCGACCGCATGCGCGACCTGCCAATCGTTAGGTACCTTGTTCACAAAACGAAGCCAGAAGATACTGGCGCCCTGAACATAATCTTCCGCCGAAGCCGGCTTCACATAATAGGCACCCGGGAATTTCTTTTCCTTTTCATTTGTGCGGTACCATCCGGGTTTGGGAGTTAATCCACCTGGCGGCAAGTGCCCGCGAATATGCTGAATATGTTCCGCTGTTTCATTACAGACCGCGCGGGAGACGATCAACTCATGAGTGCGCCCATGCTCATCACGCCACGCGCCGATATGTTTCGTGATCCAGGCGTTCATGATATTGCGCAGGGCAGTGGCCTGAAAAGAGTTGCGTTCGGTTTCCTCTTCCGGGGTCAACTTCTCCCAATTCAAATCCGTAACATAGTTCACGCGCAAGGATGTTAATTTGACGATCTCCTTCCATGCCCATTTCGGGAAGGAATCCTTCATGGAAACCAATTTCGCGAGCGCTTCATCGGTCGTCATGGACATGAACTCATACCTGACTTCCTCGGCTTTTATGGCCGCCAAGCCAGCGCGGCGGGTTTTGGGTCCATTCGCTTTGAGACTTAACATGTGAAGAGCGACTTTATCCTTCCATGCCTTTTCTGTTGACAATGCCAATCTGGGTCTGTTAAGCGCAGCGGCCGATTCATATTGCGCGATCTTTTCCTTGCAAAGCCTTTCAACTTCAAGGTCATTGGGGATCAGTTTATTTTCCTTATCAAGTTCCGAGATCCTTAATTGCATCAAAAGATCTTTTGGATCTGCCCATGAACCGTGCGCGCTGGCATAGCGCATCCCTGAAAAATGGACGATCATATATTGCAGCCAGTGTGGATACCGTCCCGGCTTCTTTTTAATCGTTGGTAGATCTCCTCCAGCAATTCAAATTGGTCTTTATTTTTCAAGGATGCCTCGTACTCCTCAGCTTTCCACACAGCGATATCCTGAACCGTGATCTTCGTGGACGGCGAATAATGCACAAGGAAATCCGCCTCAGGTGTTTTAAAATTGGGATCGCCCTTCTGCAGCTTATACCACTCCAGCTTGGGCTTTTCAATTTTTTCGTATGTATCATTGAAGGATCGCAGCTGCTCAAGTTCCTGCTCCGCCATGGGCAGTACAGTATTTTCCTTCACCTCTAACTCCTTGGTTTCCGCGGGACGGTTTGTATGATCCGGTGCCATCGCGGCAAGGCGGCGCTTTCTGTTATTGACCCAATCCTTGATCAGATCGCGATGGCGGACCCAATTGGCGATCTGCATTTGGACAAATCCCCTTTCGCCGCGGATATCCTTGGGCCAGGAGGAAATGAACAACTGATGAAGTTTATTGATCTCAGCCAATTCCGCATCATCGACGGGTTTGAATTTTAAATAAAAGCCGCGCACATCCGCTGTCATAAAATAACTTCGCAGGGATGCGTATGATTTATACGCGGTAATTGCGATCAATTCCCTAGCTTTGATAAATTCCTGAACTTCATTTTGCAAAGCGGCAATATCCCTGCCCTTGTACTGCGCCCAGATATCAATTTCCTTATAATAAACCAGGAAATCCATTAACTTTTGTGCACGCATCGGATAAATGGTCTTACAAAGATACTCATTCTGCCATTGGAAATACATGGGTTCGGTCATAATCTGCTCCTAGTTATAAATGTAAAACATTTTAAGCTGCAAACAATAAAAAAACGAACGGACTTACCCACTCTTTCAATATGGGTAAATCCGTTCATGCTTTATGGATCAATCTGGCAATTTGAAATCTTTAAACTGCACGCGCAGCACTTTTTTATCGAACTTGCCGACGCTGGTCTTGGGAACGGCTTCGATGAAAACAACATCATCGGGCATGTACATTTTTGGAAAACGCGGTTTGAGATGTTCAAAGATCTCTTCACGGGTGATGGAATCTTTGAAATCTGGTTTCGGCACGACGCAAGCCAGCGGGCGTTCCTGCCATTTTGGATGCGGCAGGGCGATCACAGCGGCTTCCAAAACCTTGGGATGCGACATGATCGCATTCTCCAGATCCTGGCTGGAGATCCATTCGCCGCCGCTCTTGATCACATCTTTGGCGCGGTCAACGATCTGGACAAATCCTTCAGGATCGATGGTCACCACATCGCCTGTACGGAACCAGCCATCATGGAATGATTCGGCAGTGCGGTCATCGTTATAGTAGCCGCTGATGACCCACGGTCCGCGCACTTCCAGTTCGCCGAAAGCCTTTCCATCCCACGGGATTTCCTTGCCGCTTTCCTCGATGGCGCGGATTTCAACGCCGGGCACCGAAGTTCCCTGCTTGGCGCGGATCGCGAATTTTTCCTCTTCGGGCAGCTTGGCCTGGTAGCTCTTGAGGCGGCTGGTCGTTCCGAGCGGACTCATCTCGGTCATGCCCCAGGCGTGCATGACGGTGATGCCGTGCTTCTTCTCGAAGGTCTCGATCATGTATTGCGAGGCAGCCGCGCCGCCCACGATCATGCCGCGCAGGCTGCTCAAATCATAGCGTTCGTTCTCAAGCAGGTTGAGGATGCCCATCCACAGGGTTGGCACGCCGGCGGTGAGCGTGACCTTCTCAGCCTGGATCAATTCCGCCAGGTCGCGCGGCTGCATGTGCGGACCGGGGAAGACCAGATTCGTTCCGAGCATGATGGTGGCAAAAGGCGTGCCCCAGGCCAGCACATGGAACATCGGCACGACCGGCATAAAGATATCGCGTTCTGAAAGCCCGAACGAATCGGTCATGCTCAACCCAAGGCTGTGCAGATAGATGGCGCGGTGTGAATAAACCACACCCTTTGGATTCCCCGTCGTGCCGGAGGTGTAGCACATCGCTGCGGCTTCATTCTCATCGAGATGCGGCCAGGGGTAGTCGGGAGCGGAGCCTTTGATCAGGTCTTCGTAGGCGTGAACGGGACTGAGCGCGGTGCCGTCCGGTACTTTATCGCCCATAACCACAAAATGTTTTACACCTTTGAGATACGGCGCGAGTTTTTCAACCGCAGGTAAAAGGGTCGGGTCAACGAACAAGACCTGGTCATCGGCGTGATTGACGATGAAGGCGATCTGATCGCCGGGCAGGCGCAAATTGATCGGGTGCAGGACTGCGCCCATGCAGGGCACGGCAAAATAAATTTCAAGGTGTCGTGAATTGTTCCATGCAAACGTCGCAACACGGTCTCCACGCCTCACGCCCAGCTTTTCCAGCGCATTCGCCAGCCGTCCGACCCGTTCGGTCATCTCGGCGTAGGTGTAACGCTCAAGCGAGGGACCTGCCTTGGTGATGATCTCCTTCTTGGGAAAGAGGCGACGCGCGCGCTCCAGCAGCGGTGTCAGCGTCAATTGGTAATCCATCATTTGTCCTTGCATAAAAGCCTCCTTTGGTGAAATACGTTAGTATTTTTAGGAACAGGCATTTCTTGAACAAGCCAAGCGGATCGGTTTTTAGTGGATCATGTTTACGTTTGCAGATTATACAGGAAAGTATCTGGAATATGAATTCAGAGTGAAATGAATTAAAATAATCCAGTACCTATCCCACATTAGATTGCTTATCAATCAAACACATATTAATTGTAAGCATAAAGAGAGAATCCATTATGAAAAATAATGAGCTTTACATTAGAAGCAGTATTTTTGGAGCCGGTCTGGGGTTTGGATTTGGCATGCTCGTTGGAGCGATCACAGGCACATTAAGCGCCAGTTGGAACGGTGTGCTGATTAGCGCGCTGACCGGGGCGGCATTAGGCCTGGTGACAGGGGCATTAACCGGTGCTCTGACCGTATGGACTGGCGGCGAGAGCGGCGGAGTCAGTTCCGGCGCTTATACCGGGATGCTCTTTGGCGCAGTATTTGGCGGATTTTTGGGGAGTTTCATCCCTGATTCATTTCGAAGCGCGGTGATGTCCCTTAACATCTTGATCCTGAATGTTTTGGTCGAAGGAAAATTTGAATCAGCAGTATTGCTTAGTTTTCTGGTTTCACTTGTTGGAACCATGGTCGGCTCGTGGATCGGCGGGCGGAATCTAAAGGCACGTGATTTAAGCAAGACTTCATAAAAATCAAACTAATAATTCTCGATCAATAAACGATATTTTCATATCACGGAGGAACACATGGAATTCACCCAGCTTGGACGTACAGGCCTCAAAGTTTCGCGCTTATGTTTGGGGACCATGAACTTTGGCCCACAAACCAGCGAGGAAGCTTCATTCGCCATCATGGACAGGGCGCTCGAACTCGGGATCAATTTTTCGACACCGCCAATGTCTACGGTTGGAAGATCGGCGAAGGAATCACCGAAAATATCATCGGACGCTGGTTCGCTCAAGGCGGGGGAAGACGCGAGAAGACGGTCATCGCCACAAAAGTTTTTGGCCGCATGGGCGAGTGGCCCAATCAGTCACGGCTGTCCGCACTGCATATCCGCGAGGCGTGCGAGGCCTCCCTCAAGCGGATGCAGACCGACCACATTGACCTGTACCAAATGCATCACGTGGATCGCAACTCGCCGTGGGAGGAAATCTGGCAGGCGATGGAAGTGCTGGTTCAACAGGGAAAAGTGCTGTATGCCGGCTCTTCCAATTTTGCAGGATGGCAAATTGCGAAAGCACAGGAAGCGGCCAAGGCCCGTCACTTTATGGGACTGGTCTGTGAGCAGAGTCTTTACAGCTTGAATGACCGCATGATCGAACTTGAAGTGATACCTGCCAGCAAAGACTATGGGCTGGGACTCATCCCGTGGAGTCCGCTCTCGGGCGGGCTGCTCGGCGGCGTCCTGCAAAAGATCAAGGCAGGCAGGCGTGCCTCGGATGATATGAAGAAGGAGATCGCGAAGAAACGCTCGAAACTCATCGCGTGGGAGAAATTCTGCAAGGATCGCGGCGAACAGCCCGCGGATGTGGCACTGGCGTGGCTTTTGGCAAATCCCGTTGTGACCGCCCCCATCATCGGTCCACGCACGATGGAACAACTGACTGGTTCATTGCGCGCGTTGAAGATCAAGCTCAATAAGGATGCTATGAAACAAATCGATGAGATATGGCCCGGCCCCGGCGGAGAAGCGCCTGAAGCGTACGCCTGGTAATTCAGATATCTAATCTAAAATGGGATTACAAAAAGAGTTGGCAGATACTATTTCCGCCAACTCTTTTATAACATTTTTTTCTGCCTTACTTTCTTTAGACAACGATGCTTACCAATCGCCGATTCGCCACGATGACCTTCTTCGGTTCCCTGCCTTCCAAAAACTTCTGGACAGCTTCACTCGCCAGAGCCGCAGATTTGATCTCTTCCTCGCTTGCCTCGGCCGGGACAACGACTCTATCGCGCACCTTGCCGTTGATCTGAACAGGCAATTCAATCGAGTCTTCTTTTGTGGCGGCTTCGTCAACGATGGGCCATGATTGTTGATGAACCGAATACGGCTTGCCCAAATACGCCCACAATTCTTCAGCAATGTGCGGTGTGGCGGACGCCATCATCTTCAAATAGATTTCCTGCGCTTCCTTCCATTCGTCGCTGCCGGCGGCGCCGGCTTCGCGCGCCTTGTACATTTCGTTCATCAATTCCATCAAAGATGAAATGATCGTATTGAATTCAAAGTTCTCGAAATCGCGCGTTACCTTGCGCAGGGTCTGGTGAACCTTTCGGCGCAGATTCTTCTTCACCTCGTCCGAAGCTGTTGTCGGCTGAGTCGGATCGGTGAACAATGTCCACACACGCCTGATCCAGCGTACTGATCCCTCAATGCCTGGCGAATCCCACGGCGCACCCATCTCCCAGCGCGCAAAGAACATGATGTACGCGCGCACACTGTCCGCGCCGTATTTGTTCACCAGCACGTCGGGGGCGATCACATTGCCCTTACTCTTCGACATCTTGTCGCCGTCTTCGCCCAGAACCATGCCTTGATTGCGTAATTGCAGCATCGGCTCATGGCCTTCCACGATACCCGCGTCACGCAGCGCCTTATGGAAAAAGCGTGTGTACAACAAATGCATGGTGGCGTGTTCGATGCCGCCCGTGTACGTGTCAACAGGCATCCAATAGTTGTACTCGGCTTCATCGAATGGGCCCTGATCGTAATGCGGCGACAGATAGCGCAAGTGATACCACGACGAGCACATGAACGTGTCCATCGTATCGGTCTCGCGAGTCGCAGGGCCGTTGCAGACGGGGCAAGTCGTATTCTTCCAAGTCGGGTGGAGCTTCAAAGGACTTTCGCCAGTCGGACGCCACTCCACATCTTCAGGCAACTCCACAGGCAGTTGGTCATCAGGAACAGGATTCCAACCGTGTATCTCACAATTAACCATCGGGATCGGCGCGCCCCAATATCGCTGTCGGCTGATCAACCAGTCGCGATAGCGGTAGTTCACCGATTCCCTGCCAACACCATGCTCACCCAGCCAATCCAGTGCAGCCGCGATGCTGGGGTTCTTTCTTCCTTTTTCTGTGTTGACCTTCGTCCCGTTCAACATGCCTGAGTTGACCATTACGCCTGATCCAACGAAAGCGGCCTCCATCGTCGCTCCATCCGCTTCGCTCTGACCCTCGGGCTGGATCACTGGGATAATGGGCAGTTCATACTTTCGGGCAAAAGCAAAATCTCGTTCGTCGTGCGCGGGCACGGCCATGATCGCGCCTGTGCCGTAGGACATCATGACATAATCCGCGATCCAGATCGGGATGCGCGCCTGGTTGACAGGGTTGATGGCATACGCGCCAGTGAACACGCCGGTCTTTTCCTTGTCCACTGCGCCGCGTTGAATTTCGGTTTGACGCGCGGCTTGCGCCTTGTATTCTTCAACAGCAGCTTTATTCTCGGGTGTAGTGATCTCACTCACCAACGGATGTTCTGGCGAGAAGACCATGAAGGTCGCGCCCCACAACGTGTCGGGGCGGGTGGTGAATATCTCCACATCATGATTGCCAATTTCAGTTTTGAATACGACGGACGCGCCTTCGCTGCGATCAATCCAATTCGTCTGCAGAGTCTTGACCGTCTGCGGCCAATCAATGCCATCGAAATTCAACAGTTCATCGGCGTACTGGGTGGCCTTGAAGAACCACTGGTCCAGATTCTTTTTGATGACTGGAGTGCCGCAGCGTTCGCAGTGGCGGTCATCACCCCAGACCTGCTCGCGCGCCAAAGTCGTATTACATTTCGGACACCAGTCCACAGCGGACATTTTTCGATAAGCCAATCCCTGCTTATATAACTGAATGAAGAACCACTCTGTCCATTTGTAATATTCAGGAGACGCTGATATGGCTTCGCGCTCCCAATCGAACATGGCACCCATGGTCTTCATCTGGGTGCGCATACGGTCAATATTTTGAAAGGTGCGCTTCATGGGGTGGATGCCGTCTTTGATGGCAGCATTTTCTGCGGGCAAACCGAAAGCATCGAAGCCCATCGGGAACATTACGTTGTAGCCCTTCATTCGCATGAAACGCGCGCGTGTATCCGGAGGAATCATCGAAAACCAGTGACCAATGTGCAAGTCACCGCTGGGATAGGGCAGCATGGTCAACGCGTAATGTTTCGGTTTGCTGTTATCGATCACCGCACGGTACAACTTGTCTGCTTCCCATTTGTCCTGCCACTTCTTTTCCATAGTTTGCGGCTGGTAGGATTTCTCCTGGCGTGGTTTTTCCTCATTGGTGGAAGTTTCTTTCACAAGCACGATCTCCTTTTTCTCTTTCTCAACAGGCACAATCGCTTTCACGGATTTTTGAGCGACCATGATGGCGCTTGCCTTTGGTGTGACGACCTGAATTGCCTTTTCCTTTGACACTACCTTCTTTGACCTGGCAGAAGGTTTGGCTACTGACTTCTTAACCACAGGCTTGACGACCTTTTTAACAGCCTTCTTCCTGACTGCGGGGTTCACAGCTTTCTTTACAACAGGTTTCTTCACTGCCGCTTTCTTGACCGCAGGCTGTACTACGGATTTTTTTGAAGTTTCTTTTTTCTTTGTTGCAGCCATTCTTACCTCATTAAGTAGAATCTCTATTTTCCAGTTTCGATGCTCGGGTTTTCATTACACCTTGAATTTGATGATCCTGAATAACAAAGGAGACATGGAAGCAAAGGTCCCTGCTTCCAGAAAATAAACTTGATTCGCTTGTTCATACATGCCTCCTTTTTTGATTTTTTGGAGTCGTGGGACTGCCCCACGGACAGCCTCAGCGAGCTGACGGACTCCACATCTATTTAACCGGGGTCATCCATCCTTGCGTATCAGGGATGTCTCCATTGATGATGCCAAAGAATTGATCTTGAATTCGTTTCGTGATCGGGCCACGCGAACCGTTCCCGATCTTGATCCGATCCACAGAGCGGATCGGTGTCACTTCCACGGCTGTGCCTGTGAAGAAGAGTTCATCCGCCACATACAGCATCTCACGCGGGAAAGTCTCTTCGCGGACCGCGTATCCCATCTCGCGCGCCAGGGCAATAATGTAGCTACGATTCACGCCCAATAAAATGGACGCGCCCACGGGCGGAGTATAGATCTCACCGCGATAGACCACAAAGATATTCTCGCCGCTCCCTTCGCTGACATGCCCGTTGACATCAAGCGTGATGCCTTCCATGTAACCCAGGTCATTGGCTTCCATGGTCACAAACCCAGAGTTGACATAATTTCCGCCAGCCTTGGTCATGCCCGCATGGGTATCGGGAGCCATGCGCCGCCAGCTGCTGACCATCACATCCACACCGTGCTCTAGTCCATCAGCGCCCATCAAAGATCCAAAATCGAAAGCCATGATGGCAAATTCTGTTTGTGCTTTGCGCGCATCCAGGGTGATCGTGCCTGTGCCTTTATAAGCCAGCGGGCGGATGTAACAGGCGTTCAATCCATTGCGGCGGACAGTTTCAAGAATGGCGGAAGAGATCTCAGCCTGTGTGTAAGGCAAATCCATGCGCATCACGCGGCACGAGTCGAACAGTCTCTGCACATGCGGAGCCAGTCCCAGAATCGCCGGGCCAGCTTTGGCTGCGTATGATCGAAGCCCTTCGAACACACTCGATCCGTAGTGCAGGGCATGCGTTGTAATATGAACATTCGCATCGTCCCATTTTACAAATTGACCGTTATGCCAGATCCATTCCGTCTTCGGTATAGCCATGCGAGTCTCCAAAAAACAAAAAATCCTTCATCCACATCAGGGACGAAGGACGCTTTGCGCTCCGCGGTACCACCCAAATTACGTTAAATCAATTAACGCCACTTTGTTGCTATAACGGGCATGCCCGTCATCAACTACTCGCGGGTTACCGCGTTTCACCGATGAAGTCCTCTTGCGAGAAACAGGCGAGTTCGGTCTAATTGCGCTCCCGATGGGCACTGTGCTGGGCTTCCACCTCACTTTCCCAACTCGCTGACGGGATGACCTACTACTCCTGCCTTGACTTTTCATTTCTTAATTTGTGGACCCAGAGGGATTCGAACCCTCGACCTTCTCAATGCCATTGAGACGCGCTCCCAACTGCGCTATGGGCCCATATTTTTTTCTGTAGCAGTGGACCTGAGGGGATTCGAACCCCTGGCCTCCTCAGTGCGATTGAGGCGCGCTCCCAACTGCGCTACAGGCCCTTTAATAAGGCGAAGCGTATTCTACCTGAGGCATTTCGGAATGTCAATGCAAACTCTGCACAAATAATCAAGTGATATTTGCCCTGCGCTGCTGAATTATTACCCGGGTTGGCACACGAACACATGAATCTCTTTCGGGCCGTGCACTCCGATCGTAAGTGTCATTTCAATATCAGCGGTGCGGGATGGTCCCGTGATGAACACCGCTGCTTTTTTATCCTTGATCAAATCCATTGCATCAGGCATGGATAAAAGAATATCGGATGACTTCAAAACTGCGATGTGGATCTCTGGAAGCAGTGACGCGTGCAAAGGGCTCCCATCCCCATCGGCGATCAACACAGACCCCGTATCAGCCAGCCCGCAAACGGCATTCGTCACACCGACAAGGATCTGCGAATCAGGCTCGTATGTAAATTCAATATCTGCTTTCAGCAAAAGAGACTCATCCAAAGTATTTGGTTCAAGATGGATCCTTTTAATTCCACGCGCATTAAGAAATCCTATAACTTCACGGGTAGCGTCTTTTGTTAAGGTAACGTGTCCGTTTAGCGCGGTAAGTTCGTCAATGAATTGTTCCATTTTATTTCGGGGTGCAGGAGCATACTGCTGCATATTGATACTGTTTTCTTCATGCGCCTGAACTTCCGATACCCTGCCATGAGACTCCACAAAACTTTCCCGAAACATCTTCCCTGCAAAGCGCGGAAAATCCTTGCTGTAGCCCCAGCCAGTCCACGCGGGCAGACGAAGCCATGGCGAAAGCGGGGAGAGTAGATACGTTCCCAGCGCAGAGAATTTCTGTGCGGCCATGTACAGCTTCGGGTGAGTCGCCAGGCGGGCATATAGCTGCAGGCCAATTCTGGTTGAGGAGGAAAGTCCCTTTCCGTCTCCAGACGTGGGCTGAGTCGATTGTCCCGCCCTCACGCGGGTTAATAACTTTGGCAGGTCAATATCCACAGGACAGATATCTTTGCACGCGCCGCATAACGAGGATGCCTGTGCGAGTTGAACATAGTTCTCGCCGAGCAATCCAGGGGATATGACCGAGCCAATTGGACCTGGATACGGCGCGATGGAATTATCCGCGCCAATGTAGGCATGCCCGCTGAGTTCACGAAACACAGGGCAGGCGTTGAGACACGCGCCGCATCGAATACAGTATAAAGATTCTTTGAGCGGAGAATTTCGCAGCCGCGTACGTCCATTATCGAGGATGATCAGATGGCGGGTCTGGCCTTTGAGGGGGCTTGTTCAGCAGTTGAGTATAGACGGTCAGCTTTTTTGCCCCGTTGCGGAACGCGGCAGAAGCGAAAGCATGAGCGCAAGATCATCAAGGTTTGGAACAAGGCGCTCCATTCCCATTAATGCAATATGCACGGGCGGAATGGTTGTGACCATACGTCCATTACCTTCATTTGTGATGATGCAGGTAGTGCCAGTTTCGGCCACGCCAAAGTTAACCCCGCTGAAACCAACATCAGCGGTGAGGAAGATCTCACGCAGAACTTTGCGCGCGGCAGCCGTGAGCGTGGGGATGTCGGTAGTGTATGGAATGCCAAGTTTTTCGTGAAAGAGTTCGCCAACCTGCTCTTTGCGCAAATGCGCGGCGGGCGTGATGATGTGACTGGGTCTTTCATGGCGAAGCTGGACGATATATTCGCCGAGGTCGGTTTCGATTACTTTAATCCCCTCTGCTTCAAGTACATGATTTAATTCGATCTCTTCCGAAACCATGGATTTTGATTTGGCGATTAAGACTCTTTCACTACCAAGGTCGCCAAGGGGCACTGAGGATTTGTCTTCCCCCCTTTGGTTCCTTTGTGGTAAGGATTTTGAAATTTCTAAAATGATCTTAATCGCTTCCGCCGCATCTTTTGCGCGATGGACGATCACCCCATGCTCTTCATTCTTTGCAATGAATTGCGCGAGATACTCATCAAGGCTGTCGATCACATCCGCGCGGACGGCGCGCGCGCGCGGACGCCTCGCGCGCCAATCGGGGATGGAGGCGAATGCCGCGGCGCGTCCGTTCAGACGACGTTCAGCATTATTGTCTAACGCGATCTGAAGAGTCTCGTCTTCAATTGATTGACGAATTCTTTGACGGAATGTGCCCATGATTTATCCTGTTGAACAACCTGTCCTGCATTTTCGTCGCCCCAGCGCCTGCGTTTTTCCAGCATACCTTCGGCGGTCTCTTTTCGAATCGTGGCGATCAAGCGCATGGCTTCATCCCCTTCAACGCCCCTCCAACGCAGGAGTCCATACGCGACTGTCCCAGTGCGGTGAATACCCGCAGAGCAATGGATAAGAATTGAACCGCCTTCATCCAGTATCTCCGAAAGTTGGGGCATGGTTTGAATGAGACGGTCGTGGACTTCTCCTCTTGGATAGTCTCCGTTGGGAACTGGCAGCCAGATCCAGTTGAGTCCCGCATTCTTCGCCATATTGCCATATGTTTCGGCGCGCTCACTTTCTTTGAGCAAAGTGACGATATGTGTACAACCGATCTTGCGCAGATGCGAAAAATCCACACCGCGCGGACGGTGGTTGAGGGCGATCCGTCCATTGCCCACTTTTACAAAATTGTATCTCGAATTTTCTTTCACCATTTCTTCACTGATGGTTCAACACTTCGGCGATATGCATCACACGTTGAGTTTTCTTCTGCCGATTCAATCCGCCCACGATGTGCATGAGACAGCCCGCATCGGTCACAACCAAAGTCGGTGACTGACTCGCTTCCAGATTGCTAATCTTGCGCTTGAGCCATTCGGCAGATAACTCAGGGTGCTCAACAGACATGATGCCGCCAAAACCGCAGCATTCTTCGGCATGCGGAAGATCCACCAGGGCTGCGCCTTGAACATTTGCCAGCAAGGCGCGCGGTTGTTTATCCACGTTGATCCCGCGCAGGGTGTGGCAGGATGGATGATAGGTTAACATCCCATCCCATTTTGCCCCGACGTGGGTGACGCCTAATTTGTCCACGAGATATTCTGTAAATTCATAAGTCCGCGCAGCCAGCGCTTTGGCGCGCGGAACCCAGATCGGGTCACCTTCAAAAAGTTCAGCGTAATTATGCCTGAACATGTGCGCGCATGAACCTGACGGTGTAACGATATCCCCTTTGGTGTTCTCAAAGACTTTGATCGTGTGTTCCGCGATGGCGCGCGCGTCTTTGCGGAGTCCCGCATTGAATTGGGGTTGTCCACAGCAGGTTTGCTCATGCGCGAAGCCCACGTCAATGCCAAGACGCTGGAGAATGTCCACGACGGCCTGACCAGTTTTCGGGAAGAATGAATCGGTCAAACAGGTGATGAAGAGTTGGACTTGAGTCATAAATCCATTTTAATCCCAAAAGAGAAATGTCACCTGATCCCTAAAAATAAAAACCGCCCGACTCGTTGTTGAATCGGGCAGTTGATGTATGTAGATCGGGGCTAACCGAATGAGATGCCCAGATCGCGGGCAGTCAGGACAATGTCTGAATCCATCGGCACCATTTTCATTTTTCCAATGGCTTCTTCAATGGGAACGTACTTGACATGCGGCGGGTCGAGGGCAACCATGACGCCGCCATACCCCTCCTCCAACCCACGGATGGCCGCGGCTCCGAAACGCAAGGCTGTCAGACGGTCAAAGGAAGTGGGAGAGCCTCCACGCAACAGGTGGCCGAGAACAACCACACGCGTCTCTTTCCCGGAAATGGCATGAATCTCTGCAGCCACTTTTTCGCCGATACCACCCAGACGCTCAGCCCGACCGGCCTCATGTTCAACTACTGTTAATGCGCCGCCTTTGGGCGAAGCTCCTTCAGCCACGACCACGATGGTAAATTTATTGCCGCGCATTTCGCGTTCCTTGATCTTTTCTATCACTTTGTGGATATCGTATGGGTGTTCGGGGATCAGGATCACGTCTGCAGAACCCGCCACACCTGAATGCAGGGCGATCCAGCCGGCATAACGTCCCATCACTTCAACGACCATGACCCGTCCGTGCGAAGCGGCAGTTGAATGCAACCGGTCAAGCGCTTCCGTGGCAAAACCGACAGCGGTATCAAAACCAAAGGTGACTTCTGTCTTATCCAGATCATTGTCGATGGTTTTGGGTACTGAGATCAGACGCAATCCTTTTTGGGCAAGGACACTCGCGATCGCCAGCGAACCATCCCCGCCGACCGTGATGAGCGCATCAATATGATGCAAACGGAATCCACGAACGATCTCGTCGCTGCGATCCACTTCCTCTATGGTTCCATCCGGACGCAACATCGGATATTTCAAAGGATTGTTGCGGTTGCTTGTTCCCAATATGGTTCCACCCAGATGAGTAATTCCGCTTACCCTTTCGCGCGTTAGTGGAATAAATCCTCCGTTGGGATATTCCTCGGGAGATAATATCCCGTGAAAACCGTCGAGGACTCCATACACATCCCAGCCGCGCGTATGTGCTGAAAGCGCCGCGGCGCGAATGACGGCATTCAAACCCGGGGCATCACCGCCGCCGGTACTGATCGCTATTTTCTTAATTGGTATATTTTTATAAGTGGCCATAAGGCTCTCCGTTTGAGTATTTTTCAAGGCTGGATTATAGTACTGAATTGGAATAAGTCTGTTAATAACCTGTCATCAATTTCATTGGGACTTTTAATAATTTTTTAGGACATTTGACGCGATGCATCCAAGCCACAAGATCTCATTTTTTCAGAACCTGAATTCACGGCATCCAACCATTAAAATGCTGGTATGATTTGCCGCTATGGACTTCAAAACTAAACCCTCCCAAAAATTTGACCTTCCCAAGCGCCTCGCGCGCCTCGGCGAATTAGCCTACAACCTATGGTGGACATGGCACCCTGAAGCAGCACGCCTCTTTGGACGTCTTGATTATGATCTGTGGGGACGCCTCGGGCATAACCCGATCCGTATGTTACAGGAGATCGGTCCTGAGCGTTTGGCTCAGGTTGCCAAGGAAAAAGATTATCTGGCCTTGTATGATGCCCTCTTTGGAGATTTCGATTCCTACTTCACCAATGAATCATGGACTCAAAAAAGTCATCCTGAATTTAAGAATTCCATCGCTTATTTTTCAATGGAATTCGGACTGCACGAAACACTGCCCATTTATTCGGGCGGTCTCGGCGTGCTGGCAGGCGATCATCTAAAAGAATCATCAGATCTCGGGCTGCCCCTCGTGGCGGTCGGATTCATGTACGGTCAGGGATATTTTTCCCAACGAATCTCTGAAGACGGCTGGCAGGACGCCCTCAATAATCCGTTGACCTTTGAGCATCTGCCGGTCACACTGGTCACAAAAGATGACAAGCCTGTTACCATTCAAATCGAATTCCCCGATCGAAATATTACCGCGCAAATATGGGAAGTCCACGTGGGGCGCGTCCCGTTGTACTTGCTGGATTCAAACGTTGAAAGCAATAACGAATTTGACCGCCTGCTCACCGCGCGCCTTTACTGGTCTGACCTCGACCGCCGTGTCATGCAAGAAGTCTTGCTCGGCGTGGGCGGCGTGCGCGCCCTGCGTGCATTGGGATATGCGCCCGACGTCTGGCACATGAACGAGGGCCACGCGGCCTTCCTGACCCTTGAACGGGTGCGTGAACTGGTGGCATCCGGCTCCACCTTTGCCAAAGCCGCCAAAAAGACGCTCGGACAAAATGTGTTCACAACACACACCCCGGTCCCAGCCGGCAATGACGAATTCCCGCTCTGGCTGCTCGATAAATATCTCGCCAAACTCTGGCCCGAACTTGGACTGACCCGCGAAGAATTCGTGAACATCGCCAAGCATCAACAGCCCCATACTGAGACATTCTCCATGCCCATCCTCGCTTTGAAACTTTCAGGCGGAAGCAACGGCGTCTCAGAATTACACGGGGAAGTCTCACGCGAAATGTGGAAATTCCTCTGGCCCGACCGCAAAGAGAAGGATGTTCCGATCGAGCATGTCACAAACGGGGTGCATACTGCCAATTGGATGGCGCGCCGTTTGAACGTTCTATTTGAAAACTACCTGGGCGGCGACTGGTACGAACATTTGGATGAGCCCGCATTTTGGTCGAAACTGGATAATATTCCGGATTCTGAATTATGGGGCACCCGTTTGCACCTCAAACGCAAACTGGCCTTTTACATGCGCGAACGCGTCCGTGACCGTTGGGCGCACGGCGGATTCCATCCTGTGCAAGTGGTTTCCTCAGGTGTCTTGATCAACCCCTATGCATTGACGATCGGCTTTGCGCGCCGCTTTGCCACCTACAAACGCGCCAACCTGATCCTCTCTGATATTGACCGCCTGTTAGAGATCATCAACCGCCCCAACATGCCCGTGCAGATCATCTTCGCAGGCAAGGCGCATCCCGCCGATGAACCCGGCAAGCAGTTGATCCAAAAGGTGTATCGCACCGTCAAAAAAGCGGAAACAGGCGGGCGATTGGTATTCCTCGAAGATTACGACATGAATCTTGCGCGCTATCTCGTTCAGGGTGTGGATGTGTGGATGAACACACCGCGCCGTCCGATGGAAGCCAGTGGAACCTCGGGTATGAAAGCCGCCATTAATGGCGCGCTGAATTTCTCGGTGCTGGATGGCTGGTGGCGGGAAGCCTACAATGGCCACAACGGCTGGTCCATTGGCGAGGATAAAGAATACGAGTCGAATGAGATCCAGGACGCGGCTGATGGCGAAGACCTGTATCACACACTCGAACACAAGATCATTCCCATGTACTACAACCGCGACCCGAAGGAAATTTCACACGAATGGATCGCAATGATGAAAGACACGATGAAGACCTGCATCCCGCAATATTCCACGCGCCGCATGGTCAAGGAATACGCGGAGAGATTCTACGCACCCGCGTTGAAGAAGTAATAATTAATAATATTGCAGGGGCGGGTACCCCCGCCCCTGCAATTACATGAATGGAAAATTATGTTCCCCGAAATCACAGTCACCGAGCTCGGTGAAAAACTAAAGTCAGATGAAAAATTTATTTTGTTGGATGTGCGTGAACTGTCAGAGTTGGAATATGCCAAAGTAACCGACAGCAGGCTCGAGGTCACGCCAATGAGCCGTTTGTCTCGCGAAGGTGTTGCCGCTTTATCTGAATCCGCCCGCTCGCAGGAAATTCCCGTCTATGTGATGTGTCATCATGGCAGCCGCAGTGTGCAGGTGACCATGTGGCTCGCCCAGCAGGGATTTAAAAATGCGATCAACGTCAGCGGGGGAATTGACGCCTACGCAAGCAAGGTGGATCCTGCGATCGGGTTTTATTAATCAAAGGTAGAGGCGGAGCGATGCTCCGCCTCTACCTCATTTAAACCAGACTGCCATCCTTGCGGATGGCAATCGTGGGGCGCTGTGGCAATTCTTCGTTAGATTACGGAGAGGGATGCCACAGCGCTGGGTTTACTACTACTATTCATAAGTGACATCACCTCCTCCATTTCGTAAAATGGCTGATAAATTGTTTGCCCCCCACCGACAATGAAAGTATGTCACAAAATAAATCGGATGTCAATAGGCGGAATTGATATTCTCATGAAATTGTAAGAATTTTTTTTTGATGTTTTATGATACCTTTTGAGAGTCTCCGCCAGACCATCAGGGCTATCCTTGTCGAAATTCAATCAGGAGAAATACATGAAAACCAATCCCACCAAACTCTGGATCATTGTCTTCGCGCTCGGATGGCTGTTCGATTTTCTATTCTGGAATCAGGCGCCTGGCATCAACTTTGCCATTTTCACAAGTATGTGTTTGACAGCCGCCTTCTATTTCTTACTGAGCGACGGTCTGCGCCCGAATCGCACCAGCCTGATCCTGCTCCCGTTATTCGGCTTCTTCGCCGCTGTGACATTCATCCGCGCCGAGTCGATGACATCTTTTCTTGCCTATGTTTTCACACTGTTAATGATGATCCTGCTCGCGGTCAGCTATCTCGGCGGACGCTGGTATCTGTACACGATGATTGATTACATCGGAAAATTCATGCAGCTGGCAGGCAGTGTATTGGTGCGTCCGATCGGTTTTACGAATGATATTCGTAAAACGCAATTGGAAGCGGGTATTCAACCTGCAAAGCGCAACATCTGGCCCGTGGTGCGTGGAATTATCATCGCCCTGCCGATCATCGCCATCTTCGCCTCATTGCTCGCTTCAGCAGACGCCATATTCAGCCAGCGTCTGACCGATCTCATTAAATGGTTCAACATTGAGAATCTGCCTGAGTTGATCTTTCGTCTTGTATATATCGTCGTTATTGGGTATGGACTTGCGGGCATTATTTTGCATGCCTCCACAGAATCAAAGGATGAGAAACTTGCAGGTGAAGGCAAGCCCTTCATTCCCCCATTCCTCGGTTATGTCGAAGCGACCATTGTGCTGGGCAGCGTGGTCGCGCTCTTCCTGACATTCGTGGTGATCCAATTCCAGTATTTCTTCGGCGGCACGACCAACATTCACATTGACGGATTTACCTACGCCGAATACGCGCGCCGCGGTTTCGGCGAACTGGTCACCGTGGCTTTTTTTGCACTGCTCCTGTTCCTGACGTTTAGCGCCATCACCAAACGCGACTCCGAAATTCAGCGCAAAATTTTCTCAGGGCTGGGCGTCACGCTGGTCGCTCTCCTGCTGGTCATGCTTCTTTCGGCGTACCAGCGCCTCAGTTTGTATGAAGCGGCGTACGGCTTCTCGCGCCTGCGCACTTACACGCACGTCTTTCTCATCTGGATCGGACTGCTTTTGATCGCGACCATTGTCCTTGAGATACTGCGCAAGGAAAACTTATTCACCTTTGCCATGCTGATCGCCTCGCTGGGATTCGCAACCTCCCTGCCCATCCTGAACGTGGACGCGTTCATCGTGAATCAAAATGTCCAACGCGAGATCCGCGCACAAAAAAATAACACTGTCGATCTGGATGCTCAATATTTTTTGGACCTATCTGACGACGCGATCCCGCCCATGGTGAAAGCGTATCAGACCCCGTCCCTGCCTGTTCCTGTTCGAGAAAAAATTGGCGCGTCTCTGGCCTGTATCCAATACACGCGTGGGCTGGATGACCGCGAATATTCATGGCAGTCATTTCACTTCGCGCGTCTCAATGCAGACAAGGCGCTGGCTTTGGTAAAGAAAGACCTGAAGAGTTATGTAGTGGATGACAGCGAATACCCGAACATAGTCACAACTCCAGCGGGTGAAGAATTCTCCTGCTCGCCAAATTATTTTGATTAACGAATGTCGTTGCGAGGGCGTTCTTTCTCTTTGCCCGAAGCAACCTCCTGATCAAGTTGGAGATTGCTCACCGCACTGGCGTACGGCGCAAGTGTCGTCGCTTCGCTTATCGCAACGCTATGACAATTGATGTAAGAACCTGCCGCCATTGAATGTCTATCCACTGTTAACTACGCACTTCACACTTCTCACAAAGGACTGACAATGGATTTCAAACTGACCATCTTTTCCGATTACATATGACCGTGGTGCTATGTCGGCCAGGGTGTGGTTGACTTACTGAAAGCGGAACACAATGTGGATGTGGACTGGCGTCCGTATTATTTGCGCCCCGATACTCCGCCCGAAGGCATGGAATTGCCTGATTACATCCTGCGCGCGCGTGCCAATGGCGCAGATGAACGTCTGAAAAGCATGGCAAAGACCCACGGCATGGAGTTCAATTCTCCAGACCGTATCTACAATACGCGCATTGCCCACGAAGCCACTGAATACGCCCGCGAGTATGGCAAGGGCAATGAGTTCCATCATGTGGTTTTTCGAAAAGTATATGCGGAGGCTTTGGACATCAGCCAATGGGATGTGCTCCGCTCCGCCGCCGAGGAAGTCGGCCTGGATGCGGACGACATGCAAACTGTCGTGGATGGCGGCAGGTACACCGCTCATGTGGCTGGGCAGGTTCAGCAGGCGCAGCAGATCGGCGTGACGGGCGTTCCAACCTATGTCATCAATGAGCGTTATGCGATCGTCGGCGCTCAGCCGTATGAGGCCTTCAAGAACGCGCTGGCGCAGATCGCAGCCATGAAAGATGGGTAATTCAGTACCATACCTTAAAAGCTTCCAGATTTTTCAAGTCTTACTTTCAAGGCAGGCTATACGGCTTGCCTTGTTTGTTTTTAACCACAAACGACCGTTAACGAAATGCCCAAGAAAAAGTATACTGGCGATAAAATAAGTGTTCATAATTTAAGTTAACAGGGAAATTCAATGGAAGATTACTACCAAGTTTTGGGAGTGGAACCACAGGCCAAACCTGACGCAATTCAGGAACGGTTTAGATTCAATCACGCAAGAACGAATGCAAATGATGTAAACGAAAAGGCCGAAGAAACGATACGTCAACATGCGCGGGAAGAACAGAAGAGAAAAGCTGAAGAAGCGGCGCGCCAGCCCATCCAGGAAGAACAAAAGATAAAGGTCGAAAAAACGGCGTATCGGCCTACGCAGGAAGAACTGAACAAGTTGATGAGTACAAGACCCATCGACCTGAGAGACCTTGACCTGAAAGGATTTAACTTGAGCAAGGCAGATCTGATCGGCGCGAACCTGAACGGCAGTGAGTTGTGTGACGCCGACTTAAGCGATGCAAACCTCAGCCAGGCCAACCTGGGCGGAGCCGACCTGAGCGGGACGATTTACAATAAAAAAACGATCTGGCCTGATGGGTTTGATCAAAAGAAAGCTGGCGCAACCCTTAAGATATCAATATCTGAACAGGAACTTGGTCAGATATTGCATTCCAGAATGAAAAGCCTGCGGGGTCTTTACCTGCGTAACGCCTCCCTGCCCGGTGCAGACCTGAGCAAAGGCAATCTCAGTAAGGCTTTTTTGCGCGAAGCGGACCTGAGTAACGCCAACCTAAACGGTGCCGATTTGTGGGATGCAACCTTGAGAGACGCCAACCTGAGAGGAGCAGATTTAAGAGGAACCAATCTTGGAGAAGCAAACCTGGCAGGCGCCATCTTCGATAAAAACACAAAACTGCCAGATGGATTTGATCCCATTGCGGCCGGGGCGATACGTAGAGAATAGACTTAGCACACCGGCCAGCGGCCTATGATGCTCTTTATTCCTTCCCCACTTCCACTGCCACTTCAATGATCCTATCCAATCGAAAGGTGCGTTCGGCTTCACGGGTATGGCAGAAGGCTTTAAGGTAGATGTAATCGGTAAGGCCCATAACTTCTGTGGGGGAAATCCAGCGTTCAGAAACCGATCCATCTTTATCCATATATTTGATAAATAATCTTCTTCCGCTATTTATGGCTTCACTGAGTTCGGTCGGCAGGTATACGCCATCCTGCGGCCAGGCGGGAGAGTTATAAATGCCGATATATTCGTCGAGCGGTTTGCCATTCGGCTTAAGCGCATCCATCATCGCAAAGAAGACATTCTTGGCAGTCATCGCATCTGTCATGGCATGCGACGCTTGCAAACTATTCGAAACATGGAACGCATCCGCCAGATATTGCAGACTGTAGGATTCCAAGTCATAGTTGTCGCGCGCCAGCAAAAGTGTGTCGATCAAATTCGGATATTCAACGGAATGTCCCAGCTTGCGATATTCGTTATCGAGGAATTGCAGGTCGAATTTGGCATTATGGCAAACAATGATCGCATCCTTTAAAGACGCTTCCAGCTGGCCGGTGATCTCTGCGAACTTTGGCGCGGCTGACAGTTTCGACACATCCAGGCCGTTGACGTGAGACGCCGCGGGTGAAAGGTCGCGTTCGGGATCCAGGAGCAGGTCAACGGTCGCTTTGATGCGCCTGCCTTCGGTGATGACGATCGCGATTTGACAGATCCGATCTCCAAACCACGGAGAAAGCCCGGTCGTTTCGATATCCAGAAAAGCGAAGCGCGCGTTGGAAATATCAAACATGATGAGGTCCGCCTTGTTATAGTATGGGAATATCTTACCGTTGTTCCAGACACAACGCAACCATACAGGTCCAAAGTTTTCCGCGTGGCTGATTCAAAAAATTAATTCTTATTTGAATTCCACACTCGAGTGTGCGTATTGATGAATAGATAATAGACCGCGAGACCACCGCTGTATAACAGAACAGCCACATAGACGATCAGGTTGAGTTGGTATTCAGGTTTTACGGTTTTGAAGAGAGCCAGAAAGGGGAAGATCAACACAAGGTCATACGCCAGAAAACTCAGGAGTTGGCCAAGCGCATTATGCCAGCGCGGTTGAAAAAGCCCGTACAAAAAGTAGAACGCATCTCCCAAAAAGATACAGCCGAATATCACAGACGATCTGGGATCCAATACCCATGGGAAGATCGGCAGTTTCATCACCAGCGAGCCGCCCGCCAGGAATAATGCGGCGATGAATATCCCAAAGGAAACACGCACCAGTTTTGGGGTGGGGCGAGCGTCGCGCAGATCAAATTTACGGCTCCACTGAAACGCAATGATGCTGGCGATCGCTGTCAGGATGCACGCAAATCCATAAATGAACAAGTCGGAGCTGCCTTCTCTTAACGCAAGCTGTAAAAAGAAAATGGCGCACGCGGCGGCGATAACGAACACATTGAGCGCGCCAGCGGGTAACGCGCCCAGCTCACCTGTCCAACCGATCCAGATGGCCGCCACGCTGACCGCGGCCAGGATCGATCCGATGAACAGATAGGAAAGCCGTCCATCGGGCCAGGGCCATAAATTAGTAGCAAAAGGGAGTTGAAAAATGTAGCCTAAAGCCAATAAGAGAATGACAAATCCACCCAAAAATGTTGCATATTGAATCTGCTTCATGATCTCACCTCTAATATTTTGATTTTTTCTTGAAGAGATTATAGCATTCTAATTTTTTGCCAATAAACCATACCCCAGTGCATGGGCTTTTCTCACCGCTATTCAATCACTCGCTTCCCACCATCCGTCCCTATCCATAAATCTGTTATGCGAAGTATTCCGTTGACCAACCTCACGCAGACACGCCTCACCATCAATCAGCCCCTCGCTCCCAATAAATAACACTGGACAGTCAGCCCAGTGTTATTTCGTCGAGAGAAATTCACAGTAATATTTGTTCTGCCAAAGCACTTTCTGAAACTTTTGTATGAAGTGTCTACACTGAATCGTAATCTAAAAATTTAACAAGGGGTTTGATTGAGGAAAAAGTAGTTTGGGAAACCTTGCTTTCAAATTCAGCTTTTCGCCTAATATCCGCTACTTCCAGGGATTTTTGGCGCAGATTGATATAACTGACCAAGCGTTGAATAACCGCCATTTTGTTTCATTGCAACAATAACTGCTTCATGTTGTTTCATACACTGATCTCCAAATAAAACCTTTCCTAGTATCTTAACATCATGCCAGCATTTATCACATGGATAAATTAAATCTGTCGAACCTTCATCCCAACAAATTGTTTAATGACACCGTTCACATTTCCAAAGTTCACCTTTGCAGGAAGCATGATTCGTGCTTGCGCAACCAACAATCCTATTGCCTTTCCATTTCATCTTTGTCATAGGTCGAAACCTGCGCTCTTCTGCGTCCCAAAAACCTAGAACCCCAACTCCTTCAAATTCTGCGCCTCGGACTTCTTCCCTCCCCCTCCCAATAACTCCTTCCAAAACGCATCATCGTACCTGCGTGACTTGACTGGCAGCGGCATCGGCACGCCCCAGCCCAACAGCAGAACTTCCTCTTTCGGTTGGAGTCGCGCCAGCATACCGCGCAGGGCGTCCCGTCCCGAAAGACCCGAAAGCACGGCTTGAATATCCAGGTCATCGCCGAGCCAGCCGCTGATGCGCGTCCCCAACTGGCTCATCACCTCGTCATAAATTTGCGACGGGCGCTGGTCCACGATCAACAGGGTCACATAATACTTGCGCAGTTCGCGCGCGATGGTCGCGAAGGTCGTCTGCGCCGCCATCTCACGGTTAAGCAGTTTATGCGCCTCCTCCACCACGATCACCAGCGGACGCGGCTCACTCTTCCCGTGCGTCCTGAATTCATTGGTCTTCTTCTCCCACGCCGCGCGGATCTTGCGCGTCAGCAAATTCGACACGAGCAGATAATCCAGGTCGCTTTCATGTTCGCCATACGAAAGCACCACATGCTGACCATTCTCCAGCGCGTCGATGATATTCTTCACGCTGTCCGCGGCGGGTTTCTCGACGATATACGGCTTGCCAAACAAGCGCCGCAGTTTATCGTGCAGCGCCTCCGCCGCCATCACATTTGCGCCGTTATCGTTCGCCCACGCCGCTACACTATCGGGATGCGGCACGCGCTTCATCTTTCCTTTCTCATCCTCCACTTCCACCTCGTCGCGATTCATCGCCTTGAAGCGCGCGAACCACTCATTCTTGAACGACCCGAACAAGGCGTTCAACGTGGTGGGCGTAGTCTCTTTCAGATTCAATTCACGGCTCAACGTTTCGATATCAGCTGTGGAAATATCGCCTGTTGAGATTTCCAAATTAAAGTCGGGGACTTGCCCTCTGATGGTTGCTCCTGCTCCCAAGCCGACGACTCGAATCTTCGACTTGAACTTGGTCTTGAGTCCCGTCACGGCTTTTTTCGTGTCTGACGCCACATCGTCAAACCCGTACTCGTTATGCATGTCCAGCACCAACACCGACGCCTTGTTGTAGTGCATCAGCCCCGCCAGCACCAGCCGTGTCAAGAACGACTTGCCCGTGCCCGTCGCCCCAAACACCCCCGACGACCTCTGCACGAACTTCTCCATGTCAATGCAAACAGGATGTCCCTGCTCGCGGGTGTAGCCGATGATAAATTTACCGTCCACATTCGGGTCACCGAATATCTCGGCGATGTCACCCTCATTAGCCATCCGCACCTGCGAATGATGCGGCGGCACTGTCTTCACTGGAATCGGATGCGGAACTGTATCGCCGATCTTCTTCACCCAAATATCATACTCAGCCGAAGCAGGGTCAGGCCCGCGCTCAAGCATCAACGCGGGCAGTACTTCGAGATTGGTATACAGAGTCTGTCCATGCAAAGCCTTCGCCAGCGCCGCAGGCAATCGGTCAGACTTCTCATCCGCAAAGCGGTCATCCGTAGCACCGAGCTGCATATCAGTCACAAGTCCATAGAAATGATAGTCCCCGCTCTCGATCACCACAAACGCCCCCTCCTGCACCGTCAGCGGGTCAACCGTCAACCGCACGCGGAAAGACTCCTTCAGTCCGCCGCCAACGATGTAGCCGATAATTTTATTTTCCATAATATCCTCCAAACCATTCTGGACTCCGACAGCTCGCTGTCGGAAATTCGGGAGCAAGCTCCCGCACTCCAGAGTTAAGAAATGTCAGCCAGCGCGCCCAACGCGCTCATCAAGGTTGGATAATCATCTCTCAACAATCCAATCAATTCCGCGACAGCTTTTTCTTTCCACATTCCACTTTCCACACCGTGTGCCTTCCCTGCCTGTTGAATATGTGCTGCCAGCACTTCACCGATCGGAGCATCTTTTGCATTCAAGATATGACGGAAATATCCGAACCGCCCTGCGTCGGTGAACCTGACCAAATCCTTGTCATCACACAAATAGATCACATCCAAACTCAACGGCGGACGCGGCGGCAGAAGGTGATGCACCTTGCCATCCTGCTCATATCCCACCGCCAGCACAGACATTTCCACGGGCACAATGCGCCGCTCGCGGTTGTCCTTCATCACTTCCTCGCTGACATTATCTGCTGTCACCAGTTGGCGCACCAGCCCATCATCGTCAATATGAATATCGTGGATGATTCCATAAACTTGATAACCCTCACCCAGCGGTGCGCGCACCAATGCGCCAAAGGCAGGTACGGTCAATTGGGAAACGCGACAGCCAGCAATAAATCCCGTTGTCCCCGCCCGCAGTAAACGTCCGATTTCGATTTGTTGATTCATGTTTAATTTCTCCGTAGCATAGTCATCTCACCCTAACATTCAATTTTCATCAGCCGCCGAAAAAGGCAAACAACAGGAACAAACCGGCGAGAATTCCTATCACACCGCCGATGGTAGTTCCCGTTTCCCAACGATCAGTACGTTCTGAAGCAAGCCCTTTTGCCTGATTCTGCCAGACAGTGAATTCCCACAATATCCTTGGCAAAAATACTGATCAAGCTAACGACGATAAGAAACAAACTGCTGAAACAAAGCACTATGTTTTGAGTCATGATTTCATCCTCTGTAGGAGAGCGCGCCCCTACGATCTATCTTCTTGTTCTTCCCTTTAATCCTTTTGCCGAACTCTTATACGAGCCGTCGTCCATCTCTTCATCTTGATTGCGTAATTCCATTGCCAGCATCTGCTCGATCTGCTGTTTCTCTTCATTCTTTACAACTGCAGTCTCATGCGCGCGATGCAATAAATATGGATAGGGCTTGCTGCCCATCATGCGGCATTGTTCGACCAAAACACCATGCAATAAATCCAACTTCTCTTTATCATCTGCCACCCATTTGGGAATTTCAACCCGCACCGGCCAGGGATGTCCTTCCGTGCCAACATTGAGATAAAAGAAATGCAGCGTCAGAGTCCCTGTATATTTCTTCTCGGAACTGGATTGAATCACAAACACCGCTGAACGGTGACCGGGCGGCAGCAATGGGTCTTTTCGATCACCAAACAACCAGCGGTCACTCACACTCCGCAATGGATGGAACTCTTTTATTTTTTGAACCTGCTCGTTGTCGGCAGATGCGATCTCAAGCAAGCGGACAACCAGGTCAGCCGATGGCTTATCCACATAACCGGCGGTGATCACACCGCGCGATTGCAGACGCGAAAGCACACCAAGATACCTCTCAACGATCTCCGTATACGAATGCGCGTCTTCACCTTTTGCCCCCCATAATTCGATCGGACCATCTGTAAAGGTAACCACTGAACCTTGCAAACCTTTAGACAATACTTCCAACTTTGACCGTTCAGCCAGGTCGCGTTTTAATGCGACCAGTCCATCAGACATGGGAAATCCGTTTGGCAAAAGATCGTCACCATACAATAATTCAGTATCGGTGAATATTGCAGGAGTTTCGCCGGAGCCGAGTTTCATTTGAATCGCGCCGACATTGACCACACAAAACTGGATTGCCGCGTGCCTGTCTGGGGTGATCTGCGAACCGTCAGCGGCAATTAATGTCGCTTGGATAACCGAGGCAGGCGGCGGGTAGTGCGAAGCGAGATTCTCATTGAGCGGCAAAGCGCAGCGGGTGTTGGGGTCGGCTTGTTTGGCAGTATCCACCTTGGAGCGCAATAAATCCAATTCAGAATCATAAAAACTCAGCAACTCACGAGCAGAGGATTGCGCATCCTCTTTCTTCTTTCTTCTTTCCTTCGCGCCTTCGCCGATCTTCTTTATTTGAGTGTAGACTTCCTGATAGTTTATGGGCATGGTTTCTCATTAGAACATTTGTGCAAAATTTTAGCCGTAAATGTACTAAAATACAAGCGTTTCACTTGGGAACTTTTTTTGAGAGTACGGCGTCACTAGAGAAACAAAACAATGTAACAAAAGGAGAAAAGAATGAATAGAAAATTTTTAGTTTTTGCAGTACTGGCTTTTACCCTCATCCTGAGCGCCTGCGGTCCGACGACCATCAATCAGGCTGCGCCCGAAAACGTCCGAACCTTGAATGTCAACGGCATCGGCATGGTTGACCTTACCCCTGACATTGCCTACATCTACATTGGTGTTCATGATGAAGCTGTTACCGCCTCCGAAGCAGTGAATGCGAACAAGGAGCACACTAATTCCGTTATCGATGCGCTTAAGAAAGCGGGCGTAGCCGAGAAGGATATCCGCACCAGCAACTTCAGCATCTGGCCTTCCCAGCAATACAGCCCCGAAGGGCAGATCACAGGCACGATCTACATGGTTGACAACCAGGTCTATGTCACTGTGCGCGAACTTGACAGCCTGGGCGACCTGCTCGATGATGCGATCACTGCGGGCGCGAACAGCGTCAACAGCATCACCTTCGACGTGGCTGATAAGACCCAGGCCGTAAAGGATGCCCGCGCCAAAGCCGTGGAAGATGCAAAACTACAGGCTCAGGAATTGGCCGACTCCGCCGGCATTTCACTCGGCAGTGTGCAAAACATCAACTTCTATGACAACAGTTCCTATCCCTCCCCAGTTTATGGCGGCAAGGGTGGCGGCGGTGGAGCGATGGCAGCCGATGTCGCAGTCCCGATCCAACCCGGCCAGTTGACAATTTCCGTCACCGTCAACATAACCTACTCGATCAAATAATCGCACCCTAACTAACTGGAACCTGCTCTCGTTTCGAGAAGCAGGTTCTTGCCTTTCATACCTCCCCCATTTTCTTTGAAAATGGGGGAGGTGCTGTTTAAGTGGCGGAGGGGCGGTTATAATCGTATCATCATTCCCCCTCAAGGAGTCTGTTCATGTTAAGAGTTGGTTATATCGGTCTTGGTTTAATGGGCAAATCAATCGCCCGCAATATTCTCAAAGCAGGTTTTCCTGTGGTCGTGCATAACCGTTCCCGCGCGGCAGTGGATGAACTGGTCAGCGAAGGCGCGGTCGCCGCAAACTCTCCCAAAGAAGTTGCGGCACAAGTGGATATCATCTTTACCAATTTACCTGATTCACCAGATGTGGAAAAAGTCGCCCTCGGTGAAAATGGAATCATCGAAGGCGCGCGTGCGGGGCTTATTGTTATAGATAACTCCACCATCAAACCAGCATCCGCTAGAAAGATCGCGGAGAAATTAAAAGAAAAAGGAATATTCTCTTTGGATGCCCCCGTCTCAGGCGGAGATATCGGCGCCCGCAATGCTACCCTGACCATCATGGTCGGCGGTGATGCGGAAGCGCTGGAAAAATCCATGCCCGTGTTACAGGCCATGGGCAAGACCATTACACTCGTCGGCGATGCGGGCGCGGGTCAGGTGGCGAAAGCTGCGAACCAGATCATGGTCGCCGCGCAGATGGTGGCGATGGGCGAATTGCTGGTCTTCTCGAAGAAGGCGGGCGTTGACCCGCGCAAAGTAGTGGATGCGATCAAAGCCGGCGCCGCTCAATGCTGGGCGCTCGACATCAAACCTCCGCGTTTGTTTGACGGCAATCGCAACCCCGGTTTCAAATCCTATATGCAATTAAAAGATATGAACATTGTTCTGGAAACGGCAAAGGAATATGATGTGCCGATCTCTGGAACGATCGAGAATACAAAGCTCTATCAACAGATGATCGACATGGGCATGGGCGAATTGGACAACTCCGCGATAGTGGGCGTGATCGAAAAACTTGCGGGCGTTGGAATTTTGGATTAATAAACATGTAGGGGCGCAGCAATGCTGCGCCCCTACGAATTATCATGAAAATCAACCAGCCCGCGCCTGATTTTGAATTGCCTGACCTTGAAGGCAGGCTTCATCGTTTACGTGAGTATCGCGGTAAGATCGTCATCCTCAATTTTTGGTCTTGCGAATGTCCGCATTCCGAGCGGACAGACAAAGCCATCACGTCCCTGTTTGCGCAGTGGCGCGACAATGCTGTGATGCTGTCCATCGCGGCAAATCGAAGCGAGAATATTGAGGCTGTGAAAACTGCCGCTAACGCCCGACGCCTGCCAACGGTCCTGTGGGATGCGAATTGTTCCGTCGCGGATCTGTATGAGGCGCAGACCACTCCGCATGTGTACGTCATTGATCGGGACGGAATTCTGCGTTACTGCGGCGCTGTGGATGATATGACTTTTCGCAAACGAATCCCAACCCGCTTCTTTCTGGACGAGGCGGTTGAGGCGCTGCTCGCAGGGAATTTGCCGGCGCTGACAGAATCTCCGGCGTATGGTTGTACGATTGTGCGTGAAGTTTGATAGAATAAAACCGTGATAGAACTTAAAGACCGTGTTTCCTTCTTAAATAAAGTCCATCTCTTCAGCGGTTTAAAAGAGAATGAACTGGCCGGTATTGCTGCGAAGTTGAATGAGAAAACGCCCTCTGCAAATGAGGTGATCTTCGAACGCGGGGCAAAGCCTGATGGTTTTTATTTGATCTACAAGGGCAAGGTGAATGTCACGCGTCCGCGCGAGAATGGAACTGACTTTCTGGCGTTTCTTTCGGCGGGAGATTATTTTGGCGAGGAAGCCTTATTCGAAAAGCGCGACCGCTCCGCGACGATCACGACAGCGGAAGCCTCGACCATCCTCTTCCTTTCAAAAGATGATTTCGACCAACTGTTTACCCAGTATGAGAAATTAAGACCGAATTTTCTGGTGGCGATCAAGAGCCGCAAACTGGCGCGCTCCCTGCGCTTCAAATGGCTGGGTTCAAAAGAGGTGATCTACTTCCTGGCGCGCAGACACAAGATCCGCCTGTATCAAACGCTTCTGGCTCCTGTATTTTTGCTGAGCGCCCCGATCCTGTTGTTCTTTTGGTCTTTCGTATCCGGCGCAACCACTCCCTACGCGGTCGGCGGAATCATTTTATGCGCGGATATTTTGTGGGCTGTCTGGCGGGCGGTTGACTGGAGCAATGATTATTATATTGTCACCAATCAGCGTGTGGTCTGGGTGGAACGTGTGATCGGCATTTATGACAGCCGTCAGGAAGTTCCACTCTCAACCATCCTGGCGGTCAACGTGGAAACAGACCAGATCGGGCGCATATTGGACTACGGTAATGTAAGCGTACGGACCTTCGTCGGCAGTATACGTTTCGATTATGTAGATCATCCCTCCCAGGCTGCGGATATGATCCGCGAATATTGGGAACGCACCAAAGCGACCGGCACTCAGGCGCAAAAAATGGCAATGAAGAATGCCCTGCGCTCAAAGCTAGGGTTAACTGTGGAAGCCATTCCGCAGGAGGAACTGCCTCCCATTTCAATGGAAGATAAGAATGTGCAGAAAAAATCATTGCTGCGGATCGTCCTGGCCAACATATTCAAACTGCGGGTGGAAGACGGCGGCACAGTCACCTACCGTAAACATTGGTTCGTGCTGTTGCAGCAGGTTGGGCAGCCTTTATTTTATTTGCTGCTCATCACCGCGTTGATCATTATTCGCGGCTGGTATCTTTTACAGACTCCCAATCTGACGTTTATCAGACCCAACGCGGCCGGGATACCGCGCCCGGATTCAATCGTCGTGTTCCTGCTGTTTGTCACACTGCCCCTGACGGGCTGGCTGGTATGGGAATACCTTGATTGGAGTAATGACATCTTCAAGGTCACACCCGAGGAGATCATTGATCTCGATAAAACCCCGCTCGGAAGCGAGGAACGCCGTTCTGCGCAGATCGAAAACATCCTCAGCACGGAATATCAACGCATCGGTCTGATGGGATATTTGTTAAATTATGGCACGGTGTATATCACAGTGGGCGGAACAAAACTGGAATTTCAGGATGTGCTCGACCCGGCCGGGGTCCAGGCGGATATTAATCGCCGCCGCATGGCGCGCATCGCAAAGAAAAGTGAAGATACAGCCAACGTGGAGCGTGAACGCATGGCTGTCTGGTTGGCGGCTTATCATCAAAATGTGTCCGAGTTCACCGACACCACCGCCAAACCGTCCATGGAAGATGACATGAAAAATCCCGGTCTACCCGACGCGGATCTCGATTTCAACGGTCCCGGGCAAGATCAACAGGGACAGGCTGACAATGGAGATTTCTGGTAGATAATCAACCTATATTAATAAAGAGGAAAAGTATGGCTCTCAGACAAATCGTTACCGTGCCTGAACCCGTTCTGCGGCGCAAGGCAAAACCGATCACAAAATTTGATAAAAACCTGCAAACCTTGATCGATGACATGATCGAGACCATGCGCGACGCCCCGGGCGTGGGTCTGGCGGCGCCGCAGGTCAATATCTCGGAACAATTGATCGTCGTCGAATATTCGGAAGAGGATGAGGACGATGATGAAGGTGCGGAAGAAAAACCTGAAAAACCGAAAAAGCTTTATGTGATGATCAACCCTGAGATCACCAAGACTTCAGAGGAAAAGGTTTTGGGTGTCGAAGGCTGTCTCTCGATCCCCGGCATTCAGGGCGAAGTGGAACGGTTTGAGGCGATCCAGGTCAAAGGGCTGAACCGCTTTGGCAAACCGCAAAAACTTAAAGTCCACGGCTGGATGGCACGCATCTTTCAGCACGAAATAGACCATCTCAACGGCGTGTTATTTACCGACCTCGCTGAACGGCTGTGGAAATTTCAGGAAGAGGAAGAGCACGAACTCTAAACCCTTGTAGAAAGTCAAACGACCTTTGGCCTTCGACCTTTGACTCTAATAGATGTACTTAAAACACCTATCACTGACCAACTTTCGCAGTCTCACCCGCCTGGATATGGAACTTCCACGGCGGGTTGTTCTGCTTGTTGGCAGCAACGCACAGGGCAAAACAAGCGTGCTCGAAGCCATTTATTTCCTGGCGGCATTCACCTCCCTGCAAACACATGTGGACCGGCAGATCGTTAATTTCCATGAGGCCAAGAATCCGCTCGCGGTGACCCGGCTCGTGGCTGACTATCAACGCGGTAAGACGAAGCAGCGCATCGAAGCGCGTCTGATCCTTGAACCAAGCGGGGTGAATGGCCAGCGGCTGCGCAAGGAAATTTTATTGAACGGCGCGAAGAAACAGGTCAGTGAAGTGATGGGACATTTCAACGCGGTCATCTTCGTACCGCAAATGTCGCAGATCATCGAGGGCGGCCCCGACGAACGCCGCCGCTACATCAACCTCGCGCTGGCACAAACTGTCCCTGCGTATGCGCGCATCTTAAGTGATTATCACCAGGCGCTCACCCAGCGCAACGCGCTTCTTAAAGCGTTGAATGAGCGCGGGGGAAACAGCGACCAGCTTCAGGTGTGGGATGAAGCGCTGGTGCGGCTCGGGGCGCAGATCATTCTGCATCGCATTCAGGCGGTCCAGCAGATCGAACGTTTCGCTGCGCGCATTCATCACGAGTTGACCCGCGGAAGCGAGGTGCTGCGTCTCGCCTATGAGCCGTCCTATGATCCGCTCAAACCTGAGATGCAGTTGGGATTTAAACTGGACACGAAGATCGACCGCTCTGGTTTGGAATTGGATGAAATTCAAAAGGGATTTTTAGCGAAGTTGAAATCCCTGCGCAGTGAAGAGATCGCACGCGGCGTGACCACCATCGGTCCGCACCGCGACGACATCCGCTTTATCATCAACAAGGCGGATGTCAGCGATTACGGTTCGCGCGGACAGATGCGCACGACCCTGCTGGCGCTCAAGCTCGCCGAAGTGGAATGGATGCAGGAACGCACCAACGAATGGCCGGTCATTTTGCTCGATGAAGTGATGGCGGAATTGGACAGCAACCGCCGCGCCGATCTGCTGAAATATGTCGGCAAAAGCGAACAAGTTTTAATTACCACCACGGACCTGAGTCTGTTCACGCCGGAGTTCGTGGAACAAGCCGAAGTATGGGATGTCAGCGGGGGCGTGGTAACCCCGAGAATAATTAAGATTGTGTCATTGATGTAAAATAGCCTGCATGTCCCACACATTCAAATACGATATTCTGGTAATTGGTTCGCTCAATGCGGACCTGGTGGTGCGCGCACCGCACTTTCCGCGGCCCGGTGAAACCATCAGCGGAGACGACCTGCAGATCATCCCGGGCGGCAAGGGAGCCAATCAAGCTGTCGCCGCCGCGAGACAAGGCGCGAACGTGGGGATGATCGGGCGGGTGGGGAAGGATGGCTTCGGTGATGTCCTGCTGCAGAATCTAAAAAATAATCGGGTGGATATTTCCGACGTTGAACGCGATGATGCATCCACCGGGACGGCCATTATCGTCGTCGATGAAGCTGGACAGAACAGCATCATCCTCTCAGCCGGCGCGAACGGCAAAGTGACCAGGGAGGATGTAAAGAAACACTCGCCCGGTTTTCAAGCCATGCAAGCTGTTCTGCTTCAATTGGAAATTCCGCTTGAGACGGTTGTATTTGCGGCCCAATCCAGTTTTGGGAATGATGCGCTTGTCATTCTTAACCCCGCGCCTGCCCGCACATTGCCTGATGAATTATTTAAAGTGATCGATTATCTCATCCCCAACGAAACTGAATTAAGCATCTTAAGCGGAATACAGGTGACCGATCTTGCCTCCGCAGAAAAAGCGGCGCGCTCCCTGCAGGAGCATGGCAATTTCAGCGTACTTGTGACCATGGGCGGCAATGGCGCGTTGATCGTGGATAAATTCGACCACGAAATAAAACACATTCCCGCATTCAAAGTGGAGGTGGCGGACACCACCGCCGCGGGCGACGCCTTCATCGGCGGATTCGCATCCGCATTATTGCGCGGACTCAAAGTTGAAGAAGCCGTGAAATACGCCAATGCCTGCGGAGCTTTGGCGGCGACGAAATTCGGCGCGCAGCCGTCCCTGCCGACAAAAGAAGAAGTGGAAAAATTCATCAAACAAGGATGAGAAAACCATGACCACAAAACGAATCATCATTGACACCGACCCCGGCGTGGACGACGCGCTGACCTTCCTGCTGGCGCTTGCCTCTCCGGAGATCCAACTGGAAGCTCTGACCACCGTCTGCGGCAACATTGGCATTGACAAAACCACACGCAACGCGCTGGCTGTACTGGAATTGGCAGGCGCGAGCCGCATCCCCGTCGCGCGCGGATGTGCGCTGCCGCTGGTCAGCCCGCTTGGAACATCAGGCGAGGCGGTCCACGGCACAAGCGGACTCGGGAAAGCCGATCTGCCAGAGCCAAAATCTCAGATAGTAGATCAACATGCCATCGATTTTTTGATCGAGCACATTCTGGCAGAGCCGCAGGAGATCACGCTCTTCATGATCGGACCGATGACCAACCTCGCGCTGGCCATCCGAAAAGAACCGCGCATCGTGCCGGCCCTGAAGGAACTCGTCATCATGGGCGGCGCGATCAAGCAGGGCGGAAATGTCACGCCGCTGGCGGAATTCAACATCTACGCGGACCCGCACGCCGCGCATATTGTCTTTCACGCGGGCATTCCGATCACGTTGATCCCGCTCGATGCGACTTATAAATGCCTGCTCACCACCGCTGATGTGGAACACCTCAACAGGATCGACTCACCCATCGCGCGCTTTGTGCGTGACGCAACCGCAGTTTATATGGACTTTTACAAAAAATATGAAAACTTTGACGGCTGCGCACTGCACGACCCGTTGACTCTGGCGACCCTCATCGCACCCGAATTGCTCACCTTTGAGGAGCATCATGTGGATGTGGATATTT
Source organism: Candidatus Villigracilis saccharophilus (assembly GCA_016709305.1). Lineage (GTDB taxonomy): Bacteria > Chloroflexota > Anaerolineae > Anaerolineales > Villigracilaceae > Villigracilis > Villigracilis saccharophilus. The sequence goes on along the minus strand of JADJNA010000021.1, from coordinate 14,100 downwards.
CAGGCGGAGTCTCTAACGGGAATACATTCGCAGATCTTATGAAGGTATCCAAAAAGCCAGTCAACATGAGAGTGGCGATGGACGTGCGCGGACGCGATTTCGTTGAACTGTTTATTGATCGCATGGAAAGCCTGAGCCGCAGGATTTAATTTAATTCAAAAAAATCCCCGTTCAACAATCAGGCTATTTCCGCCTCCTGAAAATAATTCCGAACTCTGGCCGCGATCTGGCGGTCGGTCAATTTGTCGGCGGACTCGACGCCCAATATCGGCGCATTGACCTTGTGGTGTGCCATGCGTTTTTCAAGCTCGCGCTTCGCCTCGCCAGGCCCGATGATCAGGACCGCTTCGGCTGAGCGGAATTGTTCGATCACTTTTTCGTAATATTTATTCAGTTGTTCTGTGAATTTATTATCCAGTTGATCATCCCCCTGTTGATACTGGGCGCTGTATTTGGATCTTGGATGTGCTGCTCCCCGATATTTAAGCTTTTCCACTCCCGATTCGATTGTTTGAATATCCTCACCTTGTTCGCTTTGGATCACAATAACCGCTTTTTTATGATCGATCCACACACCGATGGTTTTCATTGAACCTCCAGTTTTCACAGCCCATTTCATTCCCCCGCGCCAATTAAATTATACGATTTTCTGGAATAAGTTCTACCTCCGGGAATTTATAAAAATATGTTCCCTTTTTAGTGCTCCGAAAAAAATGACAGGGTGGGTCTCCCCCACCCTGTCAGGTTATAGACGATCCCTGTTGTATCTGGAATTACGCTGTCTTGCGACGGCGTTGTATGATGCTGTAGATCGCCAGCCCAAGCACGAACACTGTTGCGAACCAGGCGCTGTTCGCCACCAGAGCCGTATCGGCCTGTTTTTGAGCGATCCCAGCGAAGGACCAAACCAACACGAAGGCGTAGCCGCTGTCCCTGCGCGTGACCGTCATTGCCAGGGCGAGCACGCTTGCAATCACGAGCATGATGACCGCCCATATTTGCGGGGCGATCCCGAATCCAGTCCAGTTGATAAAGTAAAGATAGTCGGTGACGTTTGCCACTGTGGCGACAGAGATCCAGCCGAGATATACACTGAAGGGAACATCCACGCTCCATTTTTCAGTGTTGCTCACGGCTGTGCGACCGACATTCAATTTGAGATAACTGGCGATCAGCAGACCGAGCAGGGTCAGCATGACCAGCACGCTGAAACCGAACAGGTTGTAATGCCAGCAGAACAGCCAAGCCGCGTTGAAGATACCGCTCAACGCAAATAAATATCCGAGCTTGCGCAGGCGCGGACTTTCCTTCTGTGTCGATCCAAACTGATAAATTGCGAAGGCGATCCAGCCGATGTAGATGATGCCCCAAATGGCGAAGACGTATCCTGCGGGGACGAAGTAGACCTGAAAGCGATCTGAGATCTCGCCTGTATTCTGTCCATTCAGCGGCAGGGTGCTGGCGAGGATGTTGACGGTAAGCGCGACTGCAACGGATAGCGCGTTGGCGAGCTGGCGAAGTGTGTCTTTGTTCATGAAATTCTCCATAAAGAAATATTTGCCACAGGGACAGGTTCAGCATACGACTTCTTACTTTTTGCTCCGTGAAAACGTTTTGGTGTGTGGCGGGGGGGGTGGTTTTGGCCCCCCCCCCCCCCCGCCCCGGGTGGGTCGAATGAAAAGGCGAAGTCCATTAGCCAATCATAAGTCGGGCGGGCGACAAGCATTTGTCCAGTTGATAAATGCAGCCCCCGATTGAAGAACAACAGATTGAAACGCAGACAAGAAAAAAATGCCAAACATTTGTTCCAGTATCAAAGCAATACAGAGATACCCATGCCAAGTACGTTGCCGGACGTGACATGAGACGCACGACCGCCCCCCCGGGATCAGGACACGGTGACATGTGTATGCATGGTAAGTCTGCTATCCCACAAATCGATTCAATTTTATTAATCACCTCATTGTTTCTAAATCTGTTTTATTCAGAAGATTAATGACAATATTATAGCGTTCTCATCAAACCCTCGTGACCTCATCCAAAAATACTCGGCTAGATTAAGTGATTTATTAGAGAATATTCTAGTATATTGACAGGCTGTACAAAGCATGTAAAATACGAACAATATATGTGCAATACCTGTGCAAAAATATAACAACTTTAGAAATGGAGAAAAAAATGAAACGCTTTTCAATGTTCGCAGTCTTACTCGTAATCGCTTCCCTGACTTTGGCCGCTTGTGCGCCTGCCGCCACTCCCGCTCCCACGGCTACACCGATCCCGGAGCCAACCGCCACCCCTGAGCCGATGCTCAGCGATATCGTAGACACCGCTGTCGCGGATGGCCGCTTCACAACGCTTGTGGCCGCAGTCCAGGCCGCTGAATTGGTGGATACGCTCAAGGGCGAAGGTCCTTTCACCGTATTCGCCCCCACCGATGATGCTTTCGCTGCTTTACCCGAAGGCACACTCGACAGCTTGCTCCTGCCCGAAAGCAAACAGGCCCTGACCGACATCCTGCTCTATCATGTAGTTTCTGGCAAAGTTATGGCCGCCGATGTGACCGCTCTGACCAGCGCCACTACCGTGCTCGGTAAGGATGTCACCGTCAAAGTTGACATGGGCAATGTCTACATCAACGAAGCAAAGGTCGTTATCACAGACATCGAGACCTCCAATGGCGTCATTCACGTGATTGATGCGGTCCTCCTGCCTCCGACCGATGAAGCCGCGATGGAAGAAAAGAACACCATCGTTGACATCGCTGTCGCCGACGGCCGCTTCACCACCCTGGTAGCTGCCTTGACCGCCGCCGAGCTGGTCGAGACTTTGAGCGGCGAAGGTCCCTTCACAGTTTTCGCCCCCACGGACGATGCCTTCGCTGCATTACCCGCCGGCACACTTGATACCTTGCTCCTGCCCGAAAGCAAGCAGGCGCTGACCGACATCCTGCTCTATCATGTCGTTTCTGGCAAGGTCATGGCCGCGGATGTAGTTACTCTTTCCGGCGCGACCACTGTACTTGGCAAGGATGTCACCATCACTGTCAAGGATGGCAAGGTTTTCCTGAACGACACCGTGCAAGTCATCATTACTGACATCGAAGCCTCCAATGGTGTCATCCACGTAATTGACGCGGTTCTTCTCCCGCCTCAATAAGAAGCATCTCTCTCCTCCTAGATTGAGTATAGAAAGAAAGGACGGGCAAATTGCCCGTCCTTTTGATTCATAAATCGTCTCGATCAGAGAGAGGTCCGCCCGGCTCAAAAGTTACTTTATCGGGATGCACGCTCAGTTTTTGCTTTTTTCGATATTATGCCAACTGTACCGTCAACTTCTTCCCCAACGCGGATGCGGCACGCTCCAGCGTAATTAAAGTGATCGAGGCATTTTCAGGGTCAAGCAGACGGTCCAGCGCGGCGCGGCTGGTCTTCATGCGGCTTGCCATTTCAGTTTTGGTCAGATTCTTTTTCTTCATTTCTTCCGCAATTTGATAGGCAATGACTTGCTTGATGGCAGCAGCCTGTACCTGCTCGTAAATTTTTTCTTCTTTGAGAAAATCATCAAAGTTGCTTCCAATGTGTTTTTTGTTCATGGCTTAATCCTTCTCTACATTTTTCAAACGGTGGCGGGCGGTATCCAATTCGTCTTGAGGCGTTTTCTGTGACTTTTTGACAAACCCATGCAAGAGGATCATGGTCTTGTCCATAACCGTAAAAAATACCCGCGCAATTCCTGCTCCAATATGGGAGCGTACCTCCCAAAGTCCGCGTTCGATCTTGCGGATCAATGGCATTCCAAGCGGCCAGCCATATTGTGCGGTTTTGATATCCTCACCAATGGCTTGACGATCTTCTTTTGGCATGTCTTTCAGCCATTCCCGCACAGGCTCTTTGCCTGATTCGGTTTTATAGAACACTACATTCAGAATTGGTTTGCCCTCTTCGTCTTTATCCATGCGGACAGTGTACCATAATTGATACGCTCGTCAAGGGAAGCTCCTTTGGGATTTATCCTTACTTTCGCTTCGGGATAAAACCCTATCTCAGCGCTTCGCGTGGATGCGCTCCGTGCTGAGTCGGCGCAGCCGACTTCCACGAACTGAGGAAGGGCTTCAGCCCGCACCGCCCGCGGACAGAAACAAAATGCCCTCTCCTTTTTAGGAGAGGGACAAGTCAACTGGCCCATAATTTGTCTTAATCAGGCAGAGGTTCGCCCCGCTCAAAAATGATCTTATTCGAGAGAGAGGAATAGAAGATGCTAACTCATTTGTTAAAGGTTTTGTGCATGGAGAGAAATTATTCAACAAATTAAGACAAACAAATGACGAAGGTTTAAATCAGGCATTTCAGCATTATTTAAAGTTCCGAGAAAATATTTTGGGTTTGGATTTCTCTCGTGCTGCTAATGTTTCGATATTCACCCAACAGGTGAATGCTTACTTTCAGCGCACTACTTCCTACAACTCCGCAAACCTCGATATCACCTTCGCCTCCGTCGTGGCGGCGAAGGTGCCATTATTTCTTCTTTTCTTCTTCCTGCCGCAGTTTGCGTTTCTGGTCCTGCTCTTCTTCCAATTGCTTCTGTTTCTGTTGGCGCAGTTTTTGATCCTCCGCCTGTTTTTGCTCCAATTGCTGGCGTTCCTGCTGGCGTAGTTTTTGATTCTGCGCTTGCTGCTTTTCCAGTTCCTGTCTTTCCTGTGTCATGATCTTTCCTTCTTGAATACAGGCCGCTGCATTCCACACAGCCCCTCAGACATGCAGCGGACCTGTTCGTTCTCCTACAACTTCGCGAACCGACTTACCACCTTCGCCGCTGTGGCGGGACGATCCATGACTCCGCCTTGATGAATGAGAATCGGCGTGCCTTCCTTCATGTATGCAAATTCCAAGAACGCCTGACCTGTAATGAAGCGCTGACCATCGATCGCACAGGAGGTGACGAAGCCAATGCGTTCGCCGTTCGCGTTGACCACGGGGTCACCATTGTGCGCCATGCGGACGCGCTGGTCATCAAAGGTGAAGCGGATCACACCGCCCTTGCGTTCCTTCTCGCGCACCACGTAGGCGTCCCGACCAATGAACCACGGCTTGTACGGTTTGACATAGGAACCGAATCCGCCTTCAGCCACACCCAAATCTCTACCGTCAAATTTACCTGAACCCAATCCCATTTCGTGACCATATAACGGCAAGCCCGCTTCGGTTCTCAAAGAATCTCTTGCACCCAGGCCGATGGCTTTCACGCCGAACCCCTCGCCAGCTTTCATCACCGCCAGCCAGAAGTCCACGGCTCGTTCGGGGTGGACGAATAATTCAAAAGCCATCTTCTCGCCTGTGTAGCCCGTGCGCGAGACGATCAGATCATATCCGCCAACCACCGCATCGCACAGCTCAGTTCTCTTCAACTTCATAATGCGCGCGCGGGTCGCATCGTCCACGCCCATTGCCAGCAGAATGTCGCGGCTCTTCGGTCCCTGCAGGGCAATATCAACCCGCATTTCAGAACCAGCTTTCGGGTCACGCAGGTTGCGGATGTTCGCTTCATAGCCGTACGTCCGCGCCCACGGTCGGCCGTTGTCAATTTTCACTTTGCCATCGCGCACGCTTTCGAGCCATGTGCGATCCTTGTCATCGTTCGACGCGTTCACGACCACGAGATAATTGTCCCAGCCGCGGCGATAGATGAGCGTGTCATCGATCACGTCCGCATCGGGGGTCAGGAAGTGCGAATACAAAGACTCGCCAGGCTGCAGCCCGCCGCAGTCATTGCCGCAAACCGTATCAAGGAACGAAGCCGCATCCGCGCCGCGCACATCGTACACGCCCATATGCGAAACATCGAACAGCCCCGCCGCATTGCGCGTGGCAAGATGCTCCTCAAAAATTCCCGTGTACTGCACAGGCATTTCCCAACCAGCAAAGGGGACCATTCTGCCGCCCAAATCTCTATGGACTTGGTTCAACGCTGTTTTCTTTAACTCGCCTTCTGCTTCATTCCAGACGAAAGGCGGCAGCGCCTCACCCTTTAACTGTGGGTTGACTCCAACGAACCAGGGCTTGACTCCACCTTTGAGCGGGGGAACCGTGGCTGATAATTTCGCCTTGACCTCGTTGACCACAAATGCACCTGGCATTCGCTTCGCGCTGAAATCTTTTGTCCCATCCACATTGAAGGATGTGTATCCATCCGAAAGGTCACGCAGCCAGGTCGCCACTGCCGAAGCATTCTTTTCAGGCACTTGCAATTGATAGGTGTTGTTGTCCACGTTCTTCAACAATCCCTTCACAACACCCTTCGGAGTTGCAATGGATGTGACTTGAGTCTTGCCCTTCTTCAATGCAGAGAGATCGGAAGACACCGCGAAATCCAGCATCTGACGAATACGCTGTCCGCTTAATTCATACACGCCGCTCCTGGACTTATCATCAATATAATAGAAATGCGGATACTTGCTTTTCTCAAATTTGAAATCAATGCCTGCACCTTCAGCCAACTTTCTAACCTTCAACTTGGCAGCGTTCAATACGTTGAAATCCAATTTGGCGCGGCGCTGTTTGCCTTTCTTCACGGTATCTACACTGTGAGGCGCGCATGCCAGAAGTACATCCGCGATGATGTCTGCCAGTTGACGGGATTGCTTTTCGTTAAATCCGCGCTGAGTGATCCAGGGCGTGCCGAGACGGATGCCGCTTGGGTCAGCCGAATTCTTGTCACCAGGGATGGTGTTGCGATTGACCACCACCCCGACAATATCCAAAATGCGCGCAGCCTGGTCACCGCTTAATTTCGTTCCATCCTCGCCGACGACAGTTGTGCAGTCCACATTCAACATGTGGGTATTGGTCCCGCCGAACGGCACACGCAGTCCACGTTTGGTGAATTGGTCAACCATTGCGGCCGCGTTCTTAATGGTCTGAGCCTGCAATTGTTTAAATTGTTTTGTCTGCGCGAGTTTGAAGGTCAACGCCAAACCAGCGAAGACATTGACGTGCGGTCCGCCCTGTTCACCGGGGAAGACAGCTTTGTCGATCTTCTTGGCAATTGCCGCATCAGTGGTCATCAAGACTGCGCCGCGCGGGCCGTCAAGCGACTTGTGGGTCGTAGACATGATCACGTGCGCTATGCCTATCGGTGAAGGCACAACACCTGCCGCCACGAGTCCGCCAATGTGGGAAATGTCCGCGAGGAAATACGCGCCGACTTCATCCGCGATCTCACGGAACTTCTTCCAATCGGGAACCCATGAATAGGATGAATAGCCTGCGATCAACAGCTTGGGTTTGTTCTCCAAAGCCAAAGCGCGGATCGCGTCATAGTCAAGTTTCTCATTCGCATCAATGGTGTAATGCACAGCCTTGAACCATTTGCCGCTGCGGTTGACCGATGAGCCGTGAGAGAGATGTCCGCCGTGCAGGAGGTTAAGTCCCATGACGGTATCGCCGAGGTTGAGCAACGCTTGATAGACCGCGTTGTTCGCGGGAGCGCCCGAAAGCGCCTGCACGTTGACGAAGATCTGGTCAGCTGTGATTCCATTCGCGGCGAAGGCTTCGGCCGCGCGTCGGCGGGCAAGGGCTTCGACAGCGTCCGCGTATTCCACGCCTTTGTAATAGCGCGGGTCGCCGTTGCGGCGATAATCAGCAAGTCGCGCGGGATAATCGAGAATCTCTTCCTCGGTCATCCAACGCGACTCTTCGTCGGGGTAGCCTTCTGCATAAATGTTCTGGAACGCCGAAGCCAAAGCCTCACGGGTCGCCATCGGCGCAGTCGATTCGCTCGGGATCAGGATCAGCTTCCTCGCCTGCCTTTCAGCTTCCAATTAGGTCAAATCGAAAACATCAGGGTCAAGCTTGGCCAGGTCGCCACGAAATAAAAATCGGACATTGTATTCTCCTTTTGAGAGTTAGTTTGTGGAATTGTCAGACAGTTGAATTGTAGGACGGGAAGGGGGGAAGGTCAAGTGAGAAATGGCATGTCCCTATTGTATTTGGTTCACAATCTTGCTATTATGGATGTGGGGATTATTGTTGGTATATCAGCATTTTTTATCGGTGTTCAAATTCTTGAAAAGTAAACCTATCATGTCTCATCACTGCAGATAATATTTAGCGGCATTGATCTGATACCCTAAATTGGACGCTTACAGGTTATCAGGGAGCAAATAGCGAAACCGGCCTTTCTGGCCGGTTATTTGTTTTAAACCAACTTAAGTTCCGGGAGGGAACAATGAATACAAAATTCGCTGATAAGATCTTTAGGCTGATCTTCATCCTGGTGTTTGTGATGGGTACGGTATGGACACCCAATACAAGGGTAATTGCCCAATCACCTTTGCCGGAGCTGACGCTTGAGAAGGCCGCATCCACGGCCTCATACAATCAGGCTGGTGAAGTGATCAATTACAGTTACTTGCTGACCAACACCGGCAGTGGAACGCTGTCTGGTCCATTCACAGTGACAGATGATAAGACAACCGTTGTCTGCCCATCAGCCAATTTGGATGGGACTGTGCTGTACGATCATTTTGAGAATAGTCATCTTGCACAGTACGCCAACGGTACGCCTGCTTATGTGAATGGTCTTGCTGGATTTGGACAAGCCATTGATTTTAGTTCAGGTGCCTGGCTGCGCTACAACGTGCCGGGTTGGTATCAATGGCCGAGCACTTATGACCCGGTCGGCAAGGAAGGTTCGGTTGACCTGTGGGTATATCCAAAACAATATGGCGTGGGTTTTGTGAACTTTAATTGGGGCAGCACTGATACACCTCCCGGTGGAGGTCACATTTTGCATTTGAGTCTGACTACGGAAGGCAAGCTCTACGGCGGTTCATGGAGCGCCATTATTGGTCCTGCCTTGATCCCGTTGCCCGCTGGCAATACAACCATTCCGCTTAACCAATGGTCACACGTGGCCTATGTCTGGGGTGAGAGTGGAACGAGTTTGTATGTCAACGGTGTGCAGGATTCCTTTTCGCCTGATAATTTATACCCGGCTTTGAATTCCACCTTCTATGCCTATGTACCCTATTGGGGTTATCCGGGCATTGGCTACATTGACGACCTGCGCATTACAAGCAGGTCACAGACAAATTTCGGTGTGTCTGCTCTGGCTGAGGGAGAATCGATCACTTGTAACAGCAGTTACGTTATTACACAAAACGACGTTGACGCTGGCTCAGTCACCAATACGGCGCAGGCACATGCCTTCTTCGGCGCGGACCCGATCGACTCAAATCAGGATTTGGCCACGGTGACTCTGTCCCATCAACATGACCCGACCATTCAGGTATGGGTCACAGAGAACTCCCATTCTGTAAACGGACGGAATTGGCCGGAAGATAGTTTGATTTCACTGACCATCGAAGACCCCGCCACACCGTTATATCCAGACTTGACGAGCGTGCAGCAAGCAACTCCCTGTTGGTGGGGATCAGATCAGGGATGCGTATATTTTGAGATGGGAGATTTCCAATTTGCCGTCGGGCAAATCATTACGATGAGTGATGAGACCTACTCAAAGGTTTTCACGATCACATCATTGGACTTGAAAATAACAAATGTAGATCCGTCAACAGACATCGTATCTGGAACCGCTGCCCCAAACAGCGCCTTAGGTGTTGAAATTGGCGGTGTATTGAACGGACCAATGAGATTTATTAATGCCGATCCGTCCGGGCATTGGTCAGTCAATTTTCCGTCGCAGGTCCCGCTCCAAGGGAAGGCACCTTTGATATCATTCCGGGCACAGGCATTTGGAATGCTCAAAGTGATAATGATGGAGATTGCATTAGCGATTATTTCACGGTGCCTCAGGCAGCCAATTCCTTCATCATTGTTCAGCCGAATGAAGATCGTGTTTTTGGCTTTGATTGGCCAGTAGGCGCTCTATTGGAACTGGAGATTGATGACCCTGCAACACCACAGATACCCGATTACACCGCCTCTCAGAATTTTTTTGAATCTGATGATTGGGGAAATGGTTTCGAATTAGGTGGTCTCTTCGATATTCAGCCCGGGCATTTGGTTACAGTGAGTGATCGCACTACGATCAGACAACATACTGTAACCCATCTTGCAGTAACCAATATTGATGTAGATGCAGATACGGTTTCTGGTACTGGTTATCCCGGTGCGATGATCCATGTTGGTACGGTTTGTGATAATACCGGTTGCGCCAGCCGCAATATAAATGTGGATGAGAACGGAATTTGGATCGCCGATTTTTCCGTCCCTGTGATTGGTCATGGCGATGCTGGAATGGTGTTCGATCTTCGCCCCGGCATGGGGTCCGGTGCGTATGAATTCGACGACGATGAAGATGCTACAAATGTTTCGTGGCAAATTCTCAATCCATTCTTTAGCGTTCATCAGGACGAGGACTGGCTGGAAGGATACGACTGGCCGACTGGCGTCACAGTGAATATTTCCATTGATGACCCGTCCACACCTCAAAACCCCGATAAAACCGGCAGCGCAGTGGTTGGCGATTCAAATTGGAACCCAAGTGAAAACTACTTCAGTTTCGACCTGAGCAACACCTATGACATACAGGCTGGATTCCAGGTTGTCGTAAGCGGCGGTGGGGTAACCAAAGCGCATGCAGTAACCAACCTGGTTATAACGAACGTCAATGCTGCTGATGATACAGTTTCAGGCACATCTGATCCCAACGCACACCTCCGTGTCGATGTTCACAACACGGACGGGGTCCAAATGGAGATTGATAGTGACTCAAACGGCGATTGGCTTGCCGATTTCACTGGCCAATTTGATCTAAAGCCGGGTGATTCAGGCCGTGTTCAAGAATATGATATCGACTGGGATAGCACAGGCGATGATTGGCGCATACCAAATCCCAGCATCGGTGTTCGCGCAAACAATGATCAAGTGGAAGGCTGGGAATGGCCATTGGGAGCAACGATTGTAGTCACAGTAGACGACCCATCCACAGCTGTTTTACCGGATATCACCAGAAGCGCAGTGGTGTATGAAGCATCCTGGAATCCAGGAGAATATCGTTTTGACCTTAATTTGTACGGCCAGATGGACATTCAGCCTGGCTTCGTAGTGACCGCCACTTTAGACGATATTACCAAAACGTTGATTGTCACGCCCCTCGCATTTACCGATATAGATGTTGACCTTGACCTCGTCACCGGCATTGCCGCGGCGGACTCGCGTGTTGATGTTTGGTCTTGCGGTAACAACTATTGTGTCAACCGCCATGTGACAGCCAGTAACAGCGGAGTTTGGTCTGCTGATTTCGCTCACCCCGGCCTCGAAAATGATGAGCAGGACACCATTGACATCGTCCTGGGCACATGGATCGACTCGTCTCAAAGGGAGGAAGACGGCGACCAGACCATGTTCGGCCAGAACGTACCTAATCCATATATTGAGGCCAGTTCCAATAACAACTGGGTCCGTGCGCGCGAATGGCCGCGCGGCACTCTCATCACAATGACCATTAGCGGTTCAAGCGAAACTTATACCGCCACGATGGCACAAGCTTCATGGAATCCCAATGACCCCAATGACATTGTCGCCGATTTTGACCTGCAAGGCTATGACATTCAAGCTGGCGATGTGATCACCGCCAGCGCCGATGGAATTACCAAGGAACTCATGGTCTCCCAGCTTGAGGCCACAGAATTTGACATTGTCGCTGATACGGTTTCAGGCATTGCCACGCCCGGGGTTCAACTTCAGGTTTGCGCGAATATAGAGAATCGCTGCATCACGCGCTGGGTCACAGCTGATCCGTCCGGCGTCTGGACCGCTAACTATCATGATCCCGGCACAGGCAACGACGACCTCGACACGTTCGATGTTCAGGCAGGCAGCAATGGCTGGGCGGCTGAATATGAAACTGACTCAGACCGCACCTGGTACGACTGGCAGGTACCCAATCCCAACTTCGCTGTTCACCCCGATGAAAACGTCATCGAAGGGAATGAATGGCCGCTTGACTCGATCGTGACCATAAAAATCGGCGACCCCATCCAGCCGGATTACACCACCACAATAACCTTGAATCCCCCCGACCAGGATCACAATCTGCCGTGGTTCAATCTCGACCTCAGCAGCGTTTATGACCTGCTGCCCGGCGAGTTGATTACCGTGTCTGACACAGTGACAACCAAACAGGTCGTCGCTGCCAGCCGCAGCATCACCCTGATCGACCCTCTGACCGACATCATCACAGGCGTGTCTGACCCCGGCGTTGTATATGTGGTCTTATGGGCCTGCGACGAAAACGGCTGCGTAGCCCGCAGAAAAGATGTCAACTCGGATGGAAGCTGGTCTGTGAACTTCGCCGTGCCCGGTGAACTGAACTGGGAATCCCTCCTCATGGATATTCAACCCGCAACAAACGGTGGCGTTTATCAAAGCGACGTAGATGGCGACGGAACAGTGTATCAATGGATCTTGAACCAGCCGCCTCAAGCGGACCTCGGACCTGATCTTGTTACCGATGAAGGTTCCACCCTTATGCTGGATGCGTCCGCATCCTCAGACCCCGAATCTGATTTAATGACCTATGCTTGGGACCTCGACAACGACGGCGAATATGACGACGCTGTTGGTGTGACAACCAGCAAATCCTTCCCCGACAATGGCACGTACACTGTCGGCCTAAAGGTTACTGATCAGTATGGCGAGTCTGATACCGACACAGCACAGATCAATGTGGTTAATGTCACACCGCTGGCTGATATTCAAGAGTCCCTGGCAAACAACACAGGCGTGCTCTCCGGTAACGGTGCATTTACAGACCCCGGCGCGGATATATGGACTGCCACTGTTAATTACGGTGATGGTACTGGTATTCAGAGCCTCGCATTCAACCCGGATAAAACCTTCCTGCTCAACCATACTTATATCGCCAATGGCAACTACACGGTTGAAGTCTGCGTCAGCGACGATGATAGCGCTTCGAACTGCGACCAATCCCAAGTCACGGTCACATTGAACCTTCCGCCTATTGCGGAAGCCGGCGGACCATACGTCGGCTATGAGGGAACGAGTATTCCCCTCAATGCCTCCCGCTCTACCGACCCGGATAACACCATCGTGCTCTATGAGTGGGATTTCGACAACGACGGTCTATTCGACGATGCAACAGGAGCAAGGCCAAAGTTCGCCGCCATCGATAATGGCATTTTCTCTGTTCGCGTCCGTGTGATTGATGCTGGAGGCTTAAGCAGTGAGGATAGCTCAACGGTTACTGTCAAGAATGTGCCGCCAGTGATCACCTCGCTGACGTTCAACAGCTCTGTTCGTGTTGGAGTAAAGCTAAATACATACGCCACATTCAAAGATGTTGGTATCAACGATACCTTCACCGCGACATGGAAATGGGGCGATGGTACTATCAGCGCTGGAGCCATCAGCGGCAAGACGGTCAACGGCTCACATATCTATGCAAAGCCTGGCATTTACCTCATCACCATCACCGTCAAGGATAAAGACGGCGGTGTAGGTCAGGCCTACAAACTAATCCTTGTGCTTCCGAAGAGATAATTAAGACCTTAGTGGTAATGAAGTAAACAAACAACAGCTGGCAGGCATAGCACCTGTCAGCTGTTGTTTAGGAAATCCATATTTTCATCCACACAATTTCTCTATAAGCTGGTCACATCCTGATTACATCCCTAACCTATCATTGCAGAAGGTTGGAGGCGCTCCAACCAATCAAATTAAAAAAAGAGGTATAAAAAATGAAAAAGAAAATTTCAATCCTGATCGGTGGTTTACTGGCAGTTGCGGTTTTGTTCGGCGCATACAATGTCAAGACCGCGTATGCGCAGGGCGACATGACGATCATGCAGCGCGGCGGTGGTGGACACGGCCACGGCGGAGAACGCGGGCTCGGTCAACCTGAACTGGAAGCTGCTGCCAAAGTCCTCGGCATGACCTCCACTGAATTGTCCACCGCGCTCGCATCTGGCAAGACACTTGAAGATTTAGCCACCACTGCCAAAGTGGACATCCAGGATGTAAAGGATGCCATCAATGCAGTCCATGCTGACGAGATGCGCGCGCAGATCGAAGCTGGTGTTGCTGACGGCACGATCTCTCAGGAAAAAGCCGACTG
>JADJNA010000020.1 GCA_016709305.1 Candidatus Villigracilis saccharophilus | reverse complement strand
GAGAGGATTTGAACCTCCGACCTCACGGACCCGAACCGTGCGCTCTACCGGTCTGAGCCACACCCCGGACGGAGTGCATTATACCATTGCGAGTCTTTTTGGCAAGCAAATTATGGCTTTAACAATAGTTCCATTGTGTAAAGATAAATATAATTAAATAACTCAGGATCTGAAAGGGTCAACCACGGATTATCCTGACGAATGGTGAGGCGGACCCAAGTCGGTTCTGTTACTTTATAGGGGATCGTGGTTTCAAAAGACTGGGTATCGATGCCGGAGAATCTGAGGATGCGCGAAGAAATGGGCAGCCTGTTTTCCGGGATCAACTCAATGACCACAGGCTGCTCATTGAAGGGCCAATATCGTCCCTTGAGGTTTAAACTGCCGCCCGAAACTTCATCCCGATCTTTAAGTCCCTCGAGCATGACACGTTCATATTCCATGTTGCCCACCGGGTTGATCTGGTTATTGCCCAGGGAATACAAAAGCACAGGCATGGTATTGAGCGCCTGAATGCGCCCTGATTTATCCCTCGTGCTGATGCGGATATAGCCCGCTTCAGACACGGCGCGGATCTCAAAGGACAGGGCAATTGACCGATATGCGCCGTTCGGTGCGTAAACAACAGGCTTTAATATGCGCTGAAGTAAGCGCCCATCCTCGCCCAGCAGGTCAAATAAAACTTTCCCGCTCTCGCCTGACACAAGCATGGCCTGTAATTTGATGGGGGATACTACGCTGGACATGGGGCCTGGCGACAGAAAGTGGATCTGAGCCAATTCAGTGAATCCCGCCGCGAAGGTGGGAGTTACTGTGGGAAGCGGGGTTGATGGAATCGGGGTATCCGTTGGCAAGGGTGTTTCAGTAAGCGGGACCTGGCGGGTCAACGCATCTGAAGTGGCAAAGATGGCCTGCCCGGTGAGCGCAACCACCGTTGGGAGCGACTGGGTAGGCGAAGGTACAGGCGTCGACTCTATCAATTGCGTGCAGCCGGATAATAGTCCAAGAAGGGAAGCGAGGATGATCGTTTTTAATTTCATGAAGTTAAGGAATCAATATCCCGCAGGCAAGCCGTCAAAGATGGAGACTCAACCTGCGGGATATATTATTAATTACAGTCCGTAGATATCGCCATATTTCTTGTTCAGGTAGCGGACATAAGCCGACGCGTCAATCTTGGAGCCGGCAACATTCTGCACCAGATCCTGCGGGTCAAATTTATGACCATGAACATGGATCTTTGCGCGAAGCCAGGCAAGCAGCGCGTCAAATTTCCCTTTGTGGATCTGTTCATCAAGGTCACGAATATCTCTGTTGATCTTTTCCCATAATTGGGCAGAGATCAAATTGCCGAGCGCGTAGGTTGGGAAGTAACCGAACAGCCCGGCCGACCAGTGAATATCCTGCAGAACGCCATGCGCGTCGTCGGGCGGCGTGATGCCAAGATAATCCTGCATTTTTGTGTTCCAAATTTCAGGAAGATCCTTTATGGCGAGGCTGCCTTCAAGCATCCCGATCTCAAGTTCAAGGCGCAGCATGATATGCAGGTTATATGTAGCTTCATCGGCATTCACACGGATGAAACTTGGCTCAACCTTATTGATCGCCTTATAGAATGATTTCGCGCTCACGCCGTCCAGTTGAGTTGGGAAAGTCTTTTTTAATCCAGGGAAGAAATGTTCCCAGAACGGGAGCGAACGACCGACCAGATTTTCCCACATGCGTGATTGCGACTCGTGCACCGCTGAAGAGACGCCATTTGCCAGCGGCGTGCGTTCATAAGCAGGGTTGACGCCCTGTTCGTACATGGCATGTCCGGCTTCATGCATTCCGCTGAACAGGGTTGCCAGCGGATTGGAAGGCTCGTACCGATTGGTAATACGCACATCGTTTACGCTGAAAGATGTTTCAAAAGGATGCGCGGCCTTGTCCTGTCTGCCGCGGCCAAAGTCATAACCGAATTTGGAGATGATCACCTCGCTGAAATCCCATACTTTCTTTTCAGCATATTTCTTGTGAGGAAATCATCCTTGATCGGCCTGGCGGATTTAATGGCCTTGATCAATTTCACCTGCTGGGGGCGCAGTTTACCGAAGATCTCCTGCACTTCGGCAGTCTTCATGCCAGGTTCGTAATCATCCAACAGCGCATCATATGGATGATCGGATGGCGGAAAGAATGAAACATACTTCCGCATCAGGTCTATCACCTTTTCAAGATGCGGCTGAAAAGTGGAAAAATCTGATCTGCCCTTTGCCGCCACCCAGGCATCGAACGCGGCAGTTGTCACGACCGCCTGCTCGGAAACAAATTCAGAAGGGACACGCGTGGCTTTATCATAATTACGCGCGGCCACCCTCACCAAAGCGGCATCATCTGAATCAACGCCGTCAAATTCTCGCTTGAGGTCATTAAGTAATTTTCCGACCTCGTCAGAGGTTGATTTTTCATGGGAGATCTTGCCCAAAGTGGCCAGATGCTGTCCGCGCGCCTCTCCACCGCCGGGCGGCATATTGACCTGCTGGTCCCAACTTAACACACTACCCGCATGATTCAGATCTGAAACTTCACCAAGGATTTCCTTTAATCGATTCAATTTTTCTGACATGATTATCTCCTGAGTTTTTGGATTTATCACAATTCAGTTTTTACATGGTCAAAAGGAAGCGCGATTCGCACGCTGCTGGAACTGATGATCTACCGCAGTCTTATGGGCATTTACGGCCTTCACCCGTACCATCCACACGGATCTCGACATCAACGCCTTCCCGCATTTCAATATCCTGAACTTTGGGCTCGCCGGGCATGGAAATATCCTGGACTGTGTAGAAACCCGGGTACAACCAGGTCTCGTTCGCCGGGTCTCCAAAAGATGCCGGGATGATGATCTCGCCGGGCATGATGTACATATCGTGATGTGTACAATTAATCAAGTACCCGGGCACAGGCCAATCCGTTGGCGTGAAATCCGGTACCGAAGAAAGGTCACCATCCAATTGGGCGAAGCCGGAGTTGACGAAGACCCAGCCCATTTTATCTGAACCTGGAATGACCACCTGCACCCACCTGGAAAGTACATCACGGCCAATAACGGGAGCGCTCGTGTCCTTATATAGAACATCGATCGGATTGTAAGCCATGCCGGGGCCGCGGCGAATAAAGACATTTCCTTTCACAGCGCTAATGGTAACACTCGGGTAAGCGCTGGGAACTGTCGAAATGATGGCAACTGTTGCGGTGGGCATCGCAGCCGGGATCGTTGCAGTGGCCGACGGCGCGAGCTGTGTTTCTGTTGAAACAGGAACAGCAGTCGTCAGAGCGGGGAGTGCAGTCGCCACAGGCGGCCTGACTCCGCGTAAACATCCCGCCAGCAGCAAAGGGATGACCAGAAAAATAAAGATACGCCTTGGTTGCATTGGCAAATTACTCGTATCGCAGGGCTTCAACAGGTTCAAGGCTGGCGGCGCGGCTTGCTGGATAAATGCCAAAGAACAAGCCAATGATCGCCGAAAAACCTGTCGAAAGCAAGATCGCGTCGGTGCCGACAATTGGCACAAAATTATTGCCTGTTGCCGTGGCAACCTGCCCGACCACAAAAGCGATCAGCCAGCCGAACATGATTCCAATGATACCGCCTATCAAACTAAGCAGTGAAGACTCGGTTAAGAATTGAAGCAGAATATCCTTCTTGCGCGCGCCCAACGCCTTACGCAGGCCGATCTCGCGGGTGCGTTCGGTGACGGATACCAGCATAATATTCATAATACCGATACCGCCCACAAGGAGGGAGATGCCCGCAATACCGCCAAGGAAAATTGTCAGAACACCTGTGATGGTTTCAAAGGTCTTAAGAAAATCCTGTTGAGTGAAGACAGTGAAATCGTCCACGCCGATCGGCGTGCGATGGCGCTGACGCAGGATATTCTTGATCTCATCCGCAGCTTGAGTGACCGCCTCTGCGGTGGTAGCCTGCACAAAAAGAACATCGATTTGATCACGTGAATCTCGTTTAATAAGACGCGCCTGCGCGGTGGTAAAGGGAATATACGCGCTGTCATCTTCACTGCCAAATGCGCCGCCGCCCTTTGCGACCAGAATACCGATCACGCGGAAGGGGGAACCTTCAATTCGGATGGTTTCACCGACGATCCCGTCATGCCGTCCAAATACCGCGTCAGCAGTGGCGGGACCCAGCACGACAACGGACATGCGCCCGAGCATCTGCTCTTCGTTAATGAATTCACCTTCGGCGATCTCCAGATTACGCACTGTGGAATAAGCCGGCGTAACGCCTGAAATGGTCACCGAGGAATTCTCGCCACCATAGGATATCTTTCCATTCCCTTGAATGGCGGGGGCGACAGATTCAACGGACGGCGCCGCGAAGGGGTCTGCGATCGCTTTCGCGTCAGCCAAAGTCAACGGGCGGTCATTGTTTCCACTCCTGCCGCTGCCAGGGCCGCCCGGAGGTCCATCCTGGCTCCCGCTAAATACAAACAACAGGTTCGTGCCAATGCTCGTAATGGAACCGGTAATGGATGCCTGGGCTCCATTACCGACGGCCAGCATGGCGATCACGGCTGCAACACCGATCACGATGCCGAGCACGGTCAGGCCGGAGCGCATTTTATTACCGTTCAAGCTTTCAAGGGCTTCGAGAAGTGCTTGTCCAAAGGTCATTTTTTCTTTCCTGCACTTTCTTCTTCACCGGAAGATTCAAGCTGTCCGTCCCGCAAACGGATCACCCGCTGGGTTTGCTCGGCGATGGATGCATCATGCGTCACGATGATCAAAGTTGTGCCGCGGTCTTTATTCAAATTGAGAAGCAGGTTCATGATCTCCTTGCCCACCTTTGAATCAAGATTGCCTGTTGGTTCATCTGCCATGATAATGGCGGGATTATTAACCAGGGCGCGGGCTACGGCTACACGCTGCTGCTGGCCGCCTGATAGCTCATACGGGCGATGGGTCATGCGGTTTTCCAGTCCAACCGCTTCGAGCGCCGCTTTTGCAAGATCGCGGCGTCCTTCAGTCATCCCTGAATATCGCAGCGGCAGCTCAACATTTCCCAGGGCGGTTAGCCGGGAGAGCAGATTGAAACTTTGAAAAACAAATCCGACCTTGCGATTGCGGACACTGGCAAGCTGATCATCGTTCATCTGGGCGACCGACTCGCCGTCCAAAATATAATCACCCGACGTTGGTCTGTCCAGACACCCGAGCGTATTCATCATGGTGGATTTTCCGGAACCAGACGGCCCCATAATGGAAACCATTTCACCGCGCCTGATGTTAAATGAAACGTCACGCAGCGCTTCAACCAGAAACTCACCCATACGGTAGGTTTTGGTTAAATTGCGGGCTTCGATCACGAGGTCCATGTTAGCCTCCAAACGGACTGCCGCTAATGGAAGGTGGATTCAAAATGATCTCATCGCCTTCCTTTAAGTCTCCGCCCACCAACACGCTCATCGTATCGGAGGAGGCGCCAAGTTGTACTTTGACCTGAGTCGGCACGCCGTTTACCAGCACGAAGACCACCCGTTCCGCATCCACCAAACGCACGGAACGGTTCGGGACCAGAATGACGTCCTTTACTTCCTGCACTACGATATTGACAGCGGCGGTCATACCGGGCTTGACCAGTTCATCCGTGTCGGTCAATTCGATCGTCACTGTGAAGTTGACAACGCCTTGAATATTATCGCCAGCCTGTCCAACTTCCACGATCTCGCCTTTATATTCCTTGCCCAGGATCGCATCAAACGTCAGCGTTGCGGCTTGACCGATGCTCAATGTGTTGATGTCCACTTCCGAAACCTGAACATCAACCAGCAGATGAGAGAGATCGTCTACGCGGAACGCGACCGCTCCAGTGGTAACTTGATCTCCGACGGCAGGTTCAGCCTGCGTAACAGTACCATCGAACGGCGTGATCAGATACGCCATATTCAAGGTGGATTGCGCGGCGGCAATTCGCGCTTCAGCCGCGGCAACTTCAGCGGGGTCTGTCCCGCTGTTCAGGCGTTCATAATTTCGGCGCGCGTCATTTAATTTCGCTTCCGCCAGCGCCAGGTCTTCATCCGCTTTTGCGATCGTCTCCGCGCTTGCATAGCCCTTATACTCTCTGACCTTCAGAATGCCATTGACCCAAACATAATCTTTATTATCGATCTTGCCATTCAATTGAATGCGCCAGTTATAGGCTTTTTCATAAGCCTTCTCTGCGTTTCTGACTGCGATCAAGGCCTGGGCGCGCGCCGTATCAGAATTGAGCAGATCATCCAGGGCTTTTTTTGCGCTGGCGAGGTCTGCCTCCGCAAGGATAATGCTCTGGTTGAGAGAAGCCTTGCTAAGACTCGCCATCACATCATCACGCGTAACACGCGAGCCTACATCCACATTGACAGCGTCCACAATACCGGTTGTCTGCCAGACCAACACAGCGCTTTGTCTGGCGCGCACACTTCCTGTCGCGCCAACAGTAGCGACCAGGTTGCCGCGTTCCGCTTTTACAGTTTGAAATGTCGAGACGGTTTCGCCGCGCGTACTGTTGTAAATAAAAGCCGCCAAACCAGCGGCCACAAGCACACCGATAACGATCCAGGTTGTGCGGGAAAATTTCGAAAAAAATTGTTTCATGGGATTCCTCCGGGATTCAGTCAACACGCAAACGGTGGTTCTTACACGTTGAAATGGATCCCATCAATTTATTTAATGACAACATTCACGAACGGCATATATTCTAATTCACCGTCGAACGATTGGGTCGAATTTATGCCGGCGGGTTAATAAATGTCTAATGCGAAAATTGTGACGATTGTCTCATGGTTTGGTGACATTTACGCCTTTGTATGTCTTAATAGATTAGGTATCATCATACCCGTCAAAGGATGATTTTATTTGTAGGATTCCATCAGTGGTCTTGGAGGCATGATGCAGGCTGTTCCCAGTGAATTTTTAGCAATTGACCGCAAAGAGCGCGCCAATCGTCCGTTTTTCGACCTCGATCTGCGACCACCGGAAGTGCGCACATGCGACTTTGATGACGTTGTGATCGAGTTCGATCCTGAACGAGCGATGGTGGAAGCCGCTCGTTGCATCCATTGCCCGGACCCGGCTCCCTGCATGGTGGCATGCCCAACAGCCAATGATATCCCCTCTGCCATGTGGTTGATCGAACAGGGGCGGTTCGTTGAAGCCGCAGGAATTTATCACAAGACAAGCGCCCTGCCGGAAGTGTGCGGAAGGGTTTGCCCGCATGAAGCCTTATGCCAGGGTTCCTGTGTATTGAATAAACATCATCAACCTGTTCTGTGCGGCGAACTGGAAGCGTTCACGGTGGATTACGAACGCCGCACCGAAGGATATGTCATTCCCGTCGGCGTTCCCAATGGAAAGAAAGTTGCCGTGATCGGCGCGGGACCCGCGGGATTGGGCTGCGCGGAAGTACTCATTCAAAAAGGGTATGATGTCACAATTTTCGAGTCCAAGCCTGCCCCAGGCGGGTTGCTCGTCTATGGAATTCCAAATTTCAAACTTGCCAAGGATGTCTGGGAGGAGAAGTGGGAGGAATATATACGGGCAGGTGTGAAATTTTCCCCCAATACTTATATTGGCAAAGATAAAACAATTGACGGCTTGTTCGAAGAAGGCTTTGAAGCTGTCTTCATCGGTGTCGGCTCTGAGATTGACGCAAAAATGGAAGACACCCCGGGCACAGACCTTGAAGGCGTTTTTGAAGCGACGGATTTCCTTATCCGCGGAAACGTGGAGGCCGATCAACTTCCTGAAAATATGCGCAAGCCGCTTGAGATCGGCAAGCGCGTCGTGGTTATCGGCGGCGGTGACACAGCCTCAGACTGTTTGCGCACCGCGCTGCGGCTTGGCGCTGAAGATGTAACCTGCCTGTACCGCCGTACCGAAAAGGAAATGCCCGGCGGCAAGAAAGATCGCAAGATGGCGCGCGAAGAAGGCGCAAAATACCGCTTCCTGACCCAGCCCGTAAAATTCATTGCCGGCGCGGATGGAAAACTGGCAGCCGTGGAATGTATTGAGATGAAGCTGGGCGAACCCGATGCAAAAGGACGCCGCAAACCCGTTCCTGTGGAAGCCTCGAACTTCAGCGTGGCGGCCGACACTGCGGTCCTCGCGCTCGGCTATTGGCCTGACCCGATCCTTGGCAAGACCACCCCGAACCTGGAAGTTCACGATTGGGGATTGATCACCGTTAAAAATAAAGCCAAAGGCAACACATCACGCGAGGGTGTATTCTCCGGCGGCGACTGCGTGACCGGTCCTGACCTGGTGGTCACGGCCATGGTAGGCGGAAGAAAAGCCGCGCTTTCGATCGACGAGTATTTGAAAAATAAAAAATAACCTGCTGTGAGGGCAAGGTTTTTTATGTGAGAAAGGCGAGGCATTTATCATGGCTTCGCCTTTCGCTTTTGATACGCTGCTCCCGTACGGGTATAATCCTGTGCATGTTTAATCGTATCGTACGCGGGCTTGAAATGGGAATTACCTTGCTCATTCTCGCCCTGCTCGTCAACTACGGCAACCCCTCCCTTTCAGATCCAATTGAAAAGGTGCGCGCTTACACACGCCAGATCGAATTCAATTATGTTACCTGGATGGCGAATGCCGCCATGCTCAAACTACGCTCGGCGTCCATCGGGGTGCCGTACACATTAAATCACTCGGCCCAAAAACAGGTTGTCACAGAATATTTTCGCGTTACCCGCACCATTCTAGAAAAAGAATATCAACTCGAACAGATCTATGCGGACGCCGCCATTCTCGATAAAGAAAGTGCCTCGGCCTCGGTCCGTGAAGAATTGGCGCTGCAACAAGCACGCCAATCCGAACTCGCGCCCTTCGCCGAAGCTGTCCTGCAAGATCAGGTCAGTCAAATTCTCGCAGAGCTGGGTCTGACCGCCTTTGGTCAGCCGCTGCCAAATGTCTTGTATCACTCGACGGCACTGCCCATGGCATTGATCGTCTCACCGCGCGACCGCATCGAACAAACCGCAAATATTTCCATCAACATGGATATCCCTGTTGATGAACAGGCTGCGCTTGAAAGCCGTGTGGACAAGGGACTTAATTCATCATCGCTGGTGGTGCATATCGGGGGCGTGGGCGTTTACCCGACCATGGTCATGCGCAGCACAGACATGAGATGGATGCTCAGCACGGTTGCTCACGAGTGGATCCATAATTACCTTACCCTTCGTCCGCTTGGAATTTTGTACAGCAATACGCCCGAACTCCGCACAATGAATGAGACGACCGCATCCATTGCCGGCAATGAAATTGGAGAACTGGTCATCGAACGTTTTTATCCCGAACTGAAAAGCGCATCCCGCCCGCGCCCGGGCTTGATCTCTGTTCCTTTTGAACGTGCCCAGCCCGCGGCTCTTTCACAAACAACATTTGATTTTCGCGGACAAATGCGCGAAACACGCGTTAACGTGGATGCCCTGCTTGCGGAAGGAAAGATCGAGGAAGCCGAAGCGTACATGGAGGAACGCCGCCTGATGTTCCTGAGCAATGGGTATTTATTCCGCAAGATCAACCAGGCGTATTTTGCCTTTTTCGGAGCCTACGCAGATTCGCCCGGCGGCGCGGCTGGAGAAGACCCCGTCGGCCCGGCAGTGCGCGCCCTGCGCGAACAAAGCGACTCGCTGGCTGACTTTGTCAACACCATTTCATGGATGACCAGTTTTGAACAACTACAGAAAACGGTAAACCAATAAATGAAAAGGATCTTATTTTTGCTGCTCTTGTCGGTTACAACCGCTTTCGTTTTTAACGCCTGTGCGCCCGGAACAGAAGGCACGCCTGGTTCCACCGCGGTCGTCGTTGAAAACCCGCTCATTCTCGATACGCCCACCCCGGCCGTCAGCTGCGCCGCCATTTCCGCCGAACCGACCCTGGCGCCCAGCGCCGAATCGCTCTTCCCGCCCGTCGCTCAAACTGATTTTTCCTTTGGGCCGGCGGATGCGCCAGTGACCATTGTTGAGTATTGTGATTTTCAAGCGCAGGGGTGCAGCACCATGGCGGGCGTGATCGGCGAGTTGATGCGCAATCATACGGATGTGCGCTTTGTCTTCCGCCCTTTTCCTCTGATCGGTGTCCTGGACAAATCTGACAAAGCCATACTTGCCGCGCTGGCCGCGGATGAGCAAGGTCAATTTTGGACAATGTATGATCTGTTATTCGCCAAATACGATCAATGGCAGTCTCTGACTCCGCAAGACTTTGACGCCTGGGTCATCCGGGAAGCTGTAGAAGTCGGCATGGACGGGGCTTTACTTGAAGCGGCGATCAAGGACGGTCAAACCACGACCAGAATGATGGTCATGTATGAAGCGGCAAAAAAATTAAGTGTCCCGGCGGTGCCGCTGGTGCTGATCAATGGCGCGCTCCAGCCGTCGTATATTCTCGATTATCAAAACATGAGCGACACGATCGGGCTGATCGCGCTTGGGCAAAAACAATTTACAAGCTGCCCCGCCTTCAATATCGATCCGTCCAGGCAATATATCGCTACGATCAAAACAGAAAAGGGCGAGATCGTCATGCAATTATTTCCGGATAAAGCCCCCCTCGCAGTGAACTCGTTCGTGTTCCTTGCGCGGCAGGGCTGGTTCGACGGCGTCACCTTTCACAGCGTAATTCCCGGGTTCGCGGCTCAAGCCGGCGACCCGAGCGGAACAGGCAAAGGCAATCCCGGCTACTTCTTTAACAACGAGAACAGCGGCCTGAAATTCGACAAACCCGGCATGGTAAGCATGGCAAACTTCGGACCGGACACGAACGGCAGCCAGTTCTTCATTACCTTTGCGCCCGCCCCGCACCTGGATGGCGGTTATACAATTTTTGGGCAGGTCATCAGCGGATTGGATGCGGCTGAAAACTTAACTCCGCGCAACCCGTCACAAGGCGTGAGCCTGCCGCCCGGCGATAAGATCATCAGTGTCATCATAGAAGAAAAATAATGCAAACAAAAAACATACATTGGCCTTCGGTTTTGATCCTGGCCGTCCTTGGAATGAGCGCGGCATTCGTGTTCTTAATCGCTTTGGGGCTGGGGATCAATTCAATCTACGGACTCTTCACCAACGGCGCTGATCCGGCTGGCGGAATGATCAGTTCCTTCGCATTCGGTCTCATGTTCATCATCCTGGTGATCTGCCTGTGGTTCATCCTGCAAAAGGCAATGGGACGCGCGCAAGCCGATCATTCATTCAAGTTCCCATTCGCGGCCTGGCAGGTCGCTGCCGCGATCGGGATTGTCAGTGTTTCCGCAGGCGTCGGGGGCGCGGCCGCCTTCGCAGAGATCGCATGGCTGAACTGGATTTTACTTCCCGCATTAACCGTTCTCGTGATCGCACCGCCGATCTGGATCGTATTCGGCCTTGGCACGCACGGGATCGAGCTTGGCCCGCGCTGGCGATTCTTTAGCGCGCTGGGCCTGGGCATGACGATCGGTCCGTTGATCATGATCGTGCTGGAAATGATCTCGCTATTGGGAGTCGTGATCATTGGCATGCTCCTGATCGCGGTTCAAAAACCCGAACTCCTGCGGGAGATCATCGATCTCAGCCAAAGCCTCCAAATTGAATCTGACCCGCAGGTCATCATCAATACGCTCGCGCCCTATATCACCTCGCCCGCTGTGATCGCAGCCGCGCTGGGATACATCGCCCTGCTGGTCCCCATGATCGAAGAATTGATCAAGCCGCTCGCAGTCTGGATCTTTGCCCGAAAAATGGCGTCACCCGCACAGGGCTTCGCGATGGGCATGTTAAGCGGCGCGGCATTTGCCCTGGTCGAAAGCCTGAACGCGAGCGGAGACGGCAGCGTCAGCTGGCCGGTCATCGTCAGCGTCCGCGCAGGCACCAGCCTTTTACATATCACCGCTTCAGGCCTGGTTGGCTGGGGCATCGTTTCGGCCTTCCGTGAAAAAAGAACCGCGCGTTTTTTCGCCGCGTATTTCTGCGCTGTGGCCATTCACGGGATCTGGAACGCCTGCGCCGTCGGCATGGGCATCTCGACCATCGGCCAATTGATCGGAAAAACAGGCTGGGTTTTCAATATCATTCCAGCCGCGATCTGCGGCATGAGCGTGCTGGCGGTCGGGATGTTCGCGGTATTGATCGTCTCCAATCGGAAGTTAAGAAATGCCGGCATCATTCCGCAGATCGAATCCAATAATGAAGAGGGAGTAAAACAAACATCATGATCTACACATCCACCGCAAGCGAAGGCGACCTTGCCCAACTGGTCGGGCTTACGCACAAACACTTTATCTTTTCCCTCAAAGCCGGCGGCGACGTTCAAAGTCATCGCGGCGTCCTTAAGCACGACGATCTGATCGGCAAGCCGTGGGGTTCGCAGGTCTTCAGTCACATGGGCGCGCCGTTCTTTTTATTACAGCCCTCCATTTCAGATATCCTGAACGACCTGCCGCGCGCCACACAGATCCTCTACCCAAAAGACATTGGATACATTCTCATCACGATGGGAGTCGCCCCCGGTCAGCGTGTGATGGAAGCCGGCACCGGCTCCGGTTCCATGACCATTGCCCTGGCAACCGCGGTCGGCGCGCAGGGACGCGTGATCTCATATGAACAAAAACAGGATACCCAAAACCTGGCACGTAAGAATCTGGAGCGCGTCGGGCTGGCCGCGCGCGTGGACTTCAAACTGCGCGACATCATGGAAGGCTTCGATGAAACCGATGCGGACGCATTTTTCCTCGATGTTCAAAATTCATTCGATTACATCCCGCAGGTGCGGGCCGCGCTCAAGTCCGGCGGATTCTTTGGGACATTGCTACCCACCTTTAATCAAGTGGAAAAGACGCTGCACGCCTTGAAGAAAAATGGTTTCGCGTTCGTGGAGGTCTGCGAGCTGATGCTGCGCCATTACAAATCTGACCCGGCCCGTCTGCGCCCGACCGACCGCATGGTGGCGCATACCGGTTATTTGATCTTCGCCAGAAGGATTGAACCGTCCACCGATCCGCGCGGATTGGAACTGGCAAACGAAGTTGGCATTGAATCATAGATTTTTTCCGTACCGGAGGCTTATCCATGTTCCGTCGTAGAGGACAACGCTTGTTTAGGGGAATGGGAAACCCGAACATCCCGCCCATGCTGCAACGCGCCAATCAATGGATGGCGGATGCGGATTATTCCGCGGCGGCAGAGGCCTACAACCAGTTGGCAAAAGGCGCTCAAACGCGCTTCCCGCAGCGCACGCCATTTTTATTCATGCAGGCCGGCCGCGCCGCCATTCTAAGCGGGCAGGTCCAGGCGGGCGTTGCCCACCTGCGCCGCGGATTAACCCTGCTCGCAGACCAGGGCCGCTTCCAGCGCATGCAGGCCTTCGGACAGCAGGTGCTGGAAGAACTCAAATCGCGCGGGTTGAATGTCGAAGCGGATGAGATCTCTGACTTACTGAACGCCAACTCGCCTCAAAAACTTCCCGCTGAATCTGCCCCGGCAAAAAAACCGATCCTGCCCACGCACTGTCCATCCTGCGGCGGGGCGGTCAGACCCGATGAGATAGAATGGCTCGACTATATCACCGCTGAATGTGCCTATTGCGGCAGCCCGCTGCGTGAAGATACGTAACAGGTAATTTTATCCATTTGAAAGCCATCTATCAAGGAAAGCATCTCGCGCTTCCCTTCTGATCTCTTTGATATAAATTTATGCCAAACCTGACCGAAGACTACATCGCCCAAAAACTTTTCGAAGCGGAGCAAAACGCGCCCGACTCGGATGGCTATGCAGAGATGCCCGTTAAGCCGGACACCGTCCTAAAATGCGCGGCTGTGCTTATTCCGCTGACCTATGTTCAAGACGAGTGGCACATCCTGTTCACGCGCCGCACCGAGCGGGTCGAATCGCATAAGGGACAGGTTTCCTTCCCGGGCGGGGCTTGCGATGAGGGCGAAACAACGCCGGAGCAGACCGCTTTGCGCGAAGCGGATGAAGAGATCGGCATGCGCCCTGCGGATGTCACCGTCCTCGGGCAGCTCAGCCAGTTGATAACCATCACCAGCTTTCGGGTGACCCCGGTCGTGGGTGTCATCCCATATCCATATGCGTTTAAAGTTTCAGGCTTCGAGGTCGGGCGCATCTTCACCATCCCGCTCTTATGGCTTGCCAGCAAAAAAAATTACTGGGAATTTTCATTGCGCGAATCAGAAAGATCGTTGATCGCGTACCATCCCTACGACGGCGAATTGTTGTGGGGCGCTACCGCGCGCATGACCGTAAATTTCCTGAAAGCGCTTGAAGTATTAAAATAAAAAATCCGCCATCGAAATGATGGCGGATTTTTGGACTCAAAAAACTTACTTCTTGGCGGAAGCGGCGGCTTCGTCGTCCTTCTTGCCGCGTTCAACGCTAAGGTCAGGGGCGGCGGCTTCAGCGCCGGGAACAACAGCGGCGTCAGCGGCGTCTTCCTTGACAAGTGTGGCTACGATCACAACATCATCCTCGTCATCGAGCACAAGCACATTCTCCGGCAGCGGAATCTCGCGCACGTGAATGTTATTGCCGATCTCACGGATGGAGGAAATATCGACCGTAATACGTTCGGGCAGGTCGGTCGGCAAGCACTCCACTTCGAGCGCGTCCATGCGATGCACGAGTACGGCGCTGTAATCCTTCACAGCCGGGGCGACACCCACGAACGTCAGGCGCACCTTGGTGCGGATCTTTTCGGTCAGGTCGAGCGCCAGGAAATCCACATGTGTCAGATTGCCTTTAATATAATTGCGCTGCTTCTCGCGCACGATGGCGGTGAATTCCTCGCCGCCGGCTACTTCGATCGTCACAAGCGTGGAAGATGTCAGCTTGGCAAAGACCTGCTCGGCGACATGTGCATCCAGTGAGATCGAGACCGGTTGATCGACATGACGGCCGTAGATCACAGCCGGCAATTGACCATCGCGGCGCAAGGCTCTCACCTGCTTGCCCAATACATCACGTTTGGTGGCTTTCAATATAACTTTTTCCATCATTACTCCTCGGCGCCTCTCACCGCGATCGCGCGGTTACCTTCGCCATATAAAATGAATTTCTGAAAAGCGGCAAACACCGCTGAACATTCGAACAACACGATTCTGGCAGAAAACGCGCCTCCTCGCGGAGACGCTGGTCACATAACGGCTTGGATTGTATACGCGCGGGCATCTTTCGTCAAGGAAAATCCATTATGTTGCTGCGAGGCGCTCCTGATCCTGCCGAAGCAGCCTCCCAACATCTTCTTATCCTTCATCTTTCATCTATTACCTCTCATCGCCTTCGCCACCGCAGTTGAATTCTCGTCCCCCCGCCCTTCCAGCTCGCGGATGATGTTCTCATGGTCGACATCATTTCGATTCTGGCTGAGCTTATAGCCCGCGTCCATCCGTGTCACATCCACCGCAAAACCCACCACGCCATTCATCTCTTTCTGCACAAAGTCCTGCGGCAAATTTTCAAGGCTATACGAAACAGGCTTTTCGTGTATTTTTACCAATCGACTCAACAACGAATACAGCTCATCCCCTTCCACCAGGCGGACCTTTCCATATAAATGCACCATCATGTAATTCCAGGTCGGCACGTTGACATGTCCATACCAGCGCGGTGAAACATACGTGTGCGCGCCCTGAAAGATCAGCAGGACTTCGGCTTCGCCAAAACTTTTCCACTGCGGGTTCGCGCGCGACATGTGCCCTAAAATGGTTAACGCGCCGTTTGCGCCTTCGATCACTTCCACAGGCAAGTGCGTGGCGACCGGCCTCTCTCCAGCACAAGTTACCAAAGCGGGGAAATTATTCGCGCGCATAAATTCCAGAATTTTTTCTCGATCCTCTTCTTGGTAAAGTTTGGGGATGTACATTTGGGTAAACCTCACAATTTTTATACTGTCGCTGCGAGCCGCCGCTTATTCTTTGGCGAAGACACTTGCGCCGCACACTCTTGCGTTGAGCAAGTCCAAGTATAGCTCATGGTTTTTCCAGGAGCGGAAAAAACATTAACCTGAAGTTCGCTGGTCTCTTCGCACTCTTTGCGGGCTTTACGGTTCAAACAGTGATATTTATAAGACTCAACAATTAAGCGTAGTCCCGTCCCGCGCTAAAATTTTTTCTTTTCTATTCCGTTGCGGCATCCCGCGGCACGGAGGCTTCCTCATTCCCCCGTGTATAATCCGCATATCTCATTCAAAATTTACAGGAGATTCGCCCTGGAGGAAACCATGAAAAATAAAACCGCGCCTGTCTTGTCAGCGTTCATATTGACCGTGTTTTTTTTAATCGCCTGCTCGCTCTTCACAGGTCCGATTGACGCCACTCCGCAGCCGGACCCATATTATTTTGAACCGGTGACAGAAGTGCTCATCTTTGAACCCGATTCCCTGCCGGCCGCGCAAGTTGGTGTTCCATATGAAGCAAAAATACAGATCACGCAAAATGTCACACCTTTGGACAGCGTCAACATTTCAAACGGAGCATTGCCGGCCGGGCTGGAGCTTGTTCAGATGGGTGATGAAGACGCCGCCATGATCAGCGGTATTCCTGAAGAATCCGGCACGTATAAATTCACATTTTTTGCAGGGTGTGTCGGGACCATGGTGAGCGGTCAGATCGGGGAAAAGGAATACGAGATCGTTGTAACCGATCCCGCCGCTTCAACTGCCGGCGGATTGCCCGTCTCATACGACAATATCACCTTCGAAATTCCGCTGGAATTAAACTCAAGCGTATCCTCCTCAAACACCACTGATGTGGAGTTTCCGTACATTAATCCAAGCAACGGTCTCATGGCGGAACATATCGCTTTTCAATTCACGAACTTTCCGGCAGCGGGAACTGCCAGACTTATGGTATTCAATGCTTCAGAGTATGCGGCCTATGGCCAGCCGCTGCAGGAAGCGGTCGCCGCCCTGCTCTCCGGCGCGGACGCCTCACAGCCGTTTCCTGATGAATTATTGCAGGGAGAGTTTTCCGCGCAAGCCCAGCCCATCAACTTCAAGAACGGTCATGGCGTCCGCCAGCTGACCCAGGTGTTGACGAACTTCGCCCCCATCACCAACGAAGAATTGTTCTACTACTATCAAGGGATTACCACAGATGGTGAGTATTTTGTCTCTGCCATCTTTCACGTCAACGCCCCATTCCTTGTCTCCAACGGCAGCCCGGACGCCGTCACTCCCGCGGACGGCATTCCCTTCGGCAGCGGAACCGATCTTGATTTCCCAGCCTACTTAAGCGCCGTAACCCAAAAATTGAACGATGCGCCGGCTGATAGTTACACTCCTTCCCTGCTGATATTGGACAGACTGATCGAGTCGATCCAGATCGCAATTCAATAGATAGTTTCAGGCGGATCATGTCCACATCTAAAAAAATATTCCTTGATATCCCGGTATGATAAAGATGTAGTTCATCCGCTCATAGCGTGTATAATCCGCCCCATCTTATTTCTTGGAACAATAATGAAACGCTACCTGCTTTTTACAGTCTTCGTCTCTGGCATGACCACGCTCGCCGCCGAACTCGCCGCGGGCAGACTCATCGGCAACGTCTTTGGCACGAGTAATCTCGTCTGGGCCAGCATTATCGGATTAATACTGATCTATCTTTCGCTGGGATATTCGCTTGGCGGTAAATTTGCCGATAAAAACCCGACGCCCGCCGCCATGTACCGCATCCTCGCCTGGGGCGCGTTCACAATTGGGCTCGTCCCGTATATCGCCGGACCCGTCCTCAGGTCCGCGGCGACCGCGTTTGAGGCGTTAAGCGTCGGCATCATGGCGGGATCGTTCGTCGCAGTATTGGTCCTGTTCAGCGTACCCATCACCCTGCTTGGCATGATCTCGCCCTTTGCCATCCGCCTGCTGGTGGACGACACCTCAAAGTCGGGTCAGGCCTCGGGACAGATCTACGCCATCTCAACGCTTGGCTCGTTCATCGGCACCTTCCTGCCCACGCTCGTCACCATCCCGACCATCGGTACAACCAAAACATTTTTGGTCTTCGGATTGTTTTTATTGTTCGTCGCGCTGGCTGGTCTGGGAAAATTCGCAAGCCCGCGTGAAATGTTCAAATTGATCTGGATGCCTGTCGTGCTTGCGATCGTTGCCGTGCTTTCCGCCGAACAGGCACTCAAGACCAGCAACGGACAGATCTATGAAGCCGAGTCAGCCTATAACTATATTCAAGTACAGGAAGCCAACGGATTTATGCTTTTGAAATTGAATGATGGTCAGGGCATTCACTCGATCTATCATCCCGACACAATGAATTACGGCGGCCCGTGGGAACAATTTTTGGTCGGCCCTTATTTTTACGCGGACCGCAAACCTCAGGATGTCAAACGCATGGCGATCATCGGGCTCGCCGCAGGCACGGCTGCGCGTCAGGCAAACGCCGTCTATGGGGAGATTGCCATTGACGGTTTTGAACTGGACGGAAAGATCGTGGAGGTTGGTGAAAAATATTTTGGGTTGGACCTGCCGAATTTAACCGTGCATATCGGCGACGGACGCTTGAACCTTGAACGCAGTCCATATCAATATGACATTATCGCCGTGGATGCCTACCGCCCCCCATACATTCCCCCGCACATGACCACGCAGGAATTCTTCAGCATCGTCGCTTCCCACCTGACCGATGACGGGGTGCTGACCATCAATGTTGGTTCAGTCCCCGGCGACCGCCGCCTGATAGACGGCCTTGCGACCACGATCGGCACGGTCTTCCCATCCATTCATATCATGGATATTCCCGGCACGCTTAACACCATGATCTTCGCCACCAAACAGCCCACGCTGCGTGAAAATTTTTCTGCCAATCTAGTTGCCTTGGCTGCCAATCCGAATGTTGACCCATTACTGATCGCGGCCATGTCATCCACTTTTGCAAATTTCAAAGACGGCTACACAACCACCACAGTCTTCACCGACGACCTCGCCCCGATCGAGTGGATCGTCAATAATATGGTCGTCAGTTTTGTCTTGCAAGGCGGGCTGGAATTTTTACAATAATTTTTTGTCGTTGCGAGGCGACGCACTTCCGCCGAAGCAGTAACATACATAAAAAAGAAACCATGAAAAACATCCTCTATTATCTGACCTCGCTCCTCCTCACGCTGGCGCTGATCGGCACCGCCCTGCGGATTCTACTGAGCCCGCTTTTTTTCAACATCGAATACAGAATGCCATACTTCCCCGCCGACGAATATGGCTTCACACAGCGGGACCGGCTGCGTTGGGCGCCCTTCGCGGTGGACTATCTCATCAACAACGCGGATATTTCCTATCTCGGCGACCTGAAATTCGAAAACGGCAGTCCGCTTTACAACGAACGCGAACTCACCCACATGGCCGACGTGAAAAATGTTGTGCGCGGCGCGTTGAATGTTTGGTATATCTCACTTGCGATATTGGCGCTGCTTGCCATGCTCGCCTGGCGCGGAGATTGGGTTTACGAATTCATCAACGGACTGCGCCGCGGCGGAATGTGGATGATCGGGTTGGCTGTCTCACTGGGACTCATTGCGGGCATCGGCATCGCGATCAGCCCGGATGTATTCTGGCAATTCTTCAGCTTCTTCCATTCGATATTTTTCGAAGGCGACTCGTGGCTCTTTTATTATTCAGATACCTTGATCCGCCTCTTTCCCATCCGCTTCTGGCAGGATGCCTTCCTATGGGCGGCGGTCCTTGCATTGGGCGGCGGCGCGGGACTGGCTTTTGGGTTAAAGGGTCAACTCATACATAACAGAGTGTATAATTCCAAATAAACATAATGTCATTGCCTCGTCGGGAAACCATCCTCCTCCCATTGAAATGAAAAAGGATAACTGATTCATGACCTTATCATTAGAGAACAAAGTAGCACTCGTCACTGGCGGTTCGCGTGGAATTGGCCGCGCCATCGCCCTGGAACTCGCGGCACACGGCGCGGCGGTGGTAGTTAATTACAATAAATCACCCGAGTCCGCTGAAGAAGTTGTCAAACAGATTCAAGCCTCAGGCGGAAGAGCAGCGGCATTTCAGGCGGACGTTTCAGATTTCAAACAAGCCGAAGCGCTGGTGAAGTTCGCGATCGAAACCTTCGGCGACCTGGGCATTCTGGTCAACAACGCCGGCATCACCCGCGACCAGTTGATCATGATGATGCCCGAAGCAGACTGGGACGCGGTCATTAACACCAACTTAAAGAGCACCTTCAACTGCTCGAAAGCCGCGGTCAAACACATGATGCGCAAACGCGTTGGCAGGATCATCAATATCGCATCGGTCGCCGGTCAAATGGGCAACCCCGGACAGACGAATTATTCCGCATCCAAAGGCGGACAGATCGCATTCACCAAGGCGCTCGCGCGTGAGATCGCGGCGCGCAATATCACCGTCAACGCCATCGCGCCGGGCTTTGTGGACACAGAGATCCTGGATGCAATGACACCCGAAGTACTTGAAGCCGCACTGAAAATGGTCCCGCTTGGACGCAAAGGCAAACCCGAAGAGATCGCCTACGCCGCCGCCTTTCTCGCCTCGGACGAATCCGCATATATCACCGGTCAAGTCCTCGGCGTGGACGGCGGCATGGCAATGATGTAAAAGGAGTGAACCATGATAGAAAACATGCAAGGCAAAACAACCGTATCCCCCGAAGTACTCACTACCATCGCGCGGCTCTCCGCGTTGAGTGTGCCCGGTGTCAGCAGACTCGCACCCGTCTCCGGGGGCGTGAATCGCTTCTTCAAACGCGGAGCAGGCGACGGGGTCCGCATTGAAACGGAAGAGAACACTGTATTTATCAACCTGCACATCATCCTGCTGCCGGATGTGAATATCCGCGAAGTCAGCCGCAATGTTCAGCAGAATGTGACCCGCGCCATTCATGAAATGGTCGGCATGGATGTCGGCCACGTCAACATCCACATCGAAGATATAGATTACGCAGACAGCGAGGCTTGAAAGCATGAAACCCCGATCCAGAGCGCGCGGTATTG
Source organism: Candidatus Villigracilis saccharophilus (assembly GCA_016709305.1). Lineage (GTDB taxonomy): Bacteria > Chloroflexota > Anaerolineae > Anaerolineales > Villigracilaceae > Villigracilis > Villigracilis saccharophilus. Next base: position 70,085 of record JADJNA010000020.1, on the reverse strand, counting down.
CTCTGCAAGTACTTTACGAAACCGATATTGCGAACAATCACCTTCCGGGCGATGTGCTAACGATCCGCCTCGAAGAAGTACCGCTTGGCGATGATCTGGCCGAATTCGCGCGGCAGATCGTCTTTGGCGTACTTCCCCTTAAACAAGACCTGGACCAATTGATCGCAAGATACGCACCCGAATGGCCGCTCGAGCAGATCGCGGCCATTGATCGCAACATTCTGCGTATCGCATTTTGGGAATTCGCAGTCTCACGCGAAACCCCGGTTAAGGTTGCCATCAACGAAGCAGTTGAACTTGCAAAACTTTACGGTTCAGATTCCGCTCCGCGCTTCGTGAACGGCGTGCTTGGCACACTGGTGGAACATGAACAGGAGATCCATCAAATCATTAAAAATCGCATTGCAGAAACCGAAAATCTGGAATCGTAACTCATGGAAATCCTCGGCATCGGTCCATCTGAACTCATTTTTATTGTCATCCTTGCATTGATCGTCCTCGGCCCCAAGGATATGCAAAAAGCCGGGCTTACAATTGGTAAATTCCTGCGCAAGATCATCACCTCGGAAGGCTGGGGGGTATTTCAAAAGCTATCCCACCAGGTGCGCACATGGCCCAACCGCATGATGCGTGAAGCGAATGAAGACTTAAACATGATCGGGAATGAACTAAACAACGCCGCCTCCGGTCGGCGGGAAAAACCGCGCAATCGCTATAACACCCCAAGCCGGCCAAAGGATCCCGAGGCTCCGGCGCACTCGCGCCCATTTCCCGACACACATATATCTGCAACCCCGCCGGAAATCGTTGCAAGCCCGCAAACCGAAGCAGACCCTATATCAAACGAGAGCGATCAACAACAAGATGCGTAAATTTTTTTGGGGCACCTGGCGGATCCTTACCGCCCCATTCCGCTTCATCTTTGCTATTCTCATGTTTCCATTTCGGGCGATCAAACGCTTTGTAAACTATCTTAACGCGGAAACTCGGGAAAACGACATTGCCGATACGGTCAGCGGGCTGATCGCAGACACAAGAGCCCGCCAGGAATTCTGGGATCATATTGAAGCGCTGCGGACCCATCTGCTGCGGATGGTATTGGCGCTTGTGCTGACCGTCAGCATCTCATTTCTTTTTACACAAAACATTATTAACTTCCTCGCCCAGCCTGTTGGCGGGCTGGATAAACTAAAAGCCATTGAAGTAACCGAATCCATCAGCGTCTTCATGAAGGTGGCATTGTTCTCCGGCATTGCGCTGGCGATCCCCTACATCGCGCTCGAGTTATGGATATTTGCCGCACCGGGTCTAACACCCCGCGAACGAAAAATGGGACTGGCTGGAATTCCGCTGGCAACCTTTTTATTTTTGGGAGGCGCGGCATTTACTTTTTTTGTGATGCTGCCGGCCGCCCTGCCTTTCCTGAATAATTTCCTGGGGATCAAGACCGAACTGCGCCCGCAATCTTATTTTTCATTTGTGACAGGAATCATGTTTTGGATCGGCATTTCGTTTGAATTCCCGCTTGTGATCTATGTCCTGTCCGCGATCGGAATCATTAAACCGCAGGCGCTCGCACAGCAGTGGCGTCTGGCGATCGTGGTCATTGCCATCGCCGCCGCCGCCGTCACACCCACCATCGACCCGGTCAATCAGGGGCTGGTCATGGCGCCAATGATCTTATTATATTTTGTCAGCATCGGGCTGAGCTATATCGCCTACGCCGGGCGAAAGCGGAACATGGCCGACGCAGAGACAAGTTAGCGCGGCGCGCGAAGCGCTTCATTTTGCGTACCGAGGAGAGAGAATGAACAAGATAGCCCCATCAACCCGCCGCATTTTTTCTGTGGTACTCATGCTTGGCTTAACCATGCAGGCATGCACAATATCCTTATTCGGAACGCCGGTGAGTCCCGGCAACTCCACCCCCATCCCAGCCGGTGAGATCGCATCACCAACACCCCAGGTTATGGCGCAGACCAACTTTGTGGTGACCATTCCTGAACCGCTGCAGGCAAATGAAACGCTCGCCATCGCCATCATGGATGAAGTGACCGGACTTTCATTGAACGCAACACAATTCCCCATGAGCCCGCGCGACTCGGTCACATACACAGCAGTGCTGCCATTGCCTTTCAACTCCCTTGTGAAATACCGCTATATCCGCCGCGGCGGCGTGCAAGTGTTTGAGGATACGAACTCGAGCGCGGCCATCCGCTATCGTATGCATTTGGTGGCGGGTCCCGGTGAAGTACGCGATATCGTTTCCGACTGGGGAGATAAATCATATACACGTCCAACCGGTTCGATCGTCGGGCAGGTATTTAATTCCGATACCGGCTCCACGTTACCCAATATACTCGTCAGCGCCGGTGGACAGCAATGTTTTACAGATTCACTTGGTCGTTTTGAATTGATCGGGTTGCCGGAGGGGACACAAAACCTGGTCGTGTACAGTATTGATGGAATATATCAGACCTTTGAACAGGGCGCGACCGTCGGCGGCGGGAACACCACCAGCGTTGACGTGCGTGTGAAACCCGCTCAGATCGTAAGTGTGACATTTACCGTGACTGTCCCTGAAGTTACCGTGCCGGGCGTGCCTGTGCGCATCGCCGGAAATATCCTCCAACTCGGAAATACATTCGCTGACCTGCAAGGCGGCGTCAGCACGAATACAGACCGCATGCCCATCCTAAGCCTGCAGCCCGACGGCCGCTATTCAGTCACCATCGGATTGCCGATTGGAGCACACATCCAATACAAATATACTCTGGGTGACGGCTTCTGGAACGCAGAACACACCGTCAACGGTCAATGGAACCTGCGTGAATTTGTGGTGCCTGCGCAGGATCTGGCCATTCAAGATGCCGTTCAGACCTGGGCAGCCGGCGATTCCGCGCCGATCCTGTTTGAAGTGACCGTCCCATCTGTCACACCGCCCGGCGACATCATCTATATGCAGTTCAATACATTCGGCTGGATGGAACCGATCCCCATGTGGCCGCTTGGCAACAACCGCTGGGCATATAAGCTTTATGGTCCGCTTAATATCCTTGGTTCATTTTCCTATCGGTATTGCCGCAACGGTCAATGTGGCAGCGCAGACGACGGCGACACGGTCGGAGCATCACCCAATGGACGGCAGGCATCCACCAGCCTTTTGAGTCAGGATATTCAAGACACGGTCAATACATGGAAATGGTTTGAGAATCCCGAACCGGTTACGCTGGTCGGCACAAGCATTGTCCCGCGCGCGAGCGGATTCAATGCCGGCATCGAATTCCAATCCACCTATCGTCCCAATTGGTCTTATTACGCGCCGCAGGCATTCGCTAACGTTCAGGCGCTTGGCGCAAACATCGCCGTCCTCACCCCAAGCTGGACTTACGCTACAGTCTCTCCCTTGCAATTTTCACCAGCGCCCGGGCAAGATCCATTATGGATCGATTCGGCGATTATGGTCTCACAAGCCCGCGCTCTGGGACTTAACGTCGCAATATTCCCCACTCCCAAATTCCCGGCTTCATCCTCTAACTTTTGGCTGGGCGCGCCGCGAGATGCGCAATGGTGGCAAACGTGGTTTACCCGCTACCGCGCATTCGCCGTCAACTACGCGGATCTTGCCACCCAAACCGGCGCGCAAACCCTCATCCTCGGCGGTGACTGGATCGCACCAGCCCAGCCGAATGGAAAACTGTCAGATGGGACCGCTTCCAACACGCCCGCTGATGTTGAAGCGCAATGGAAGTCGATCATTGCGGATGTGCGCGCCCATTTCAAAGGTCAAATCCTGTGGGCACTGCCATACACAAAATCCAGTTTTGAAACGCCATTGAACTTTCTGCAGGATGTGGACGGCCTGTATCTGTTATGGTCTGCCTCCCTGTCGGCCAATCCCAGCGCCACAAAAGCAGATTATGCGAATGAGGCCGGGCGTTTATTGGATAATGAAGTCGCACCTCTGGCAGCCTTACTGCAAAAACCGCTCGTTCTGGCTGTAGCTTACCCGTCCGCTACAGGCGCAGCCAACGCGTGCAGCGCAGACGGCAAGGGCGGATGTCTGGATTGGACAGCGCTAAACCAGCCCAATGCGGAGGTGAGTTCAGTGGACTTAAATTTACAAACACAGGCGGATATTTACGAAGCCATGCTCACAGCGGTCAACACCCGTCCCTGGGTCTCCGGTTTCACCAGCCGCGGATATTATCTCCCGGTAGCCCTGCAGGATAAATCCGCATCCATTCACAGCAAACCCGCGGCAGACATATTATGGTATTGGTATCCACGCATGACCGGCGCAGTAAAGTAATAATCCTTCCATAATAAAGAAAGACTGAATTCAAAAAGGGATGCTTGCAAAAGCGTCTCTTTTTGAATGAGAATGTGTTTTACAACAAGTCAGAATAACAGCAGCACACAAACAACTCTGGAGGAGTTATGAAAAAAGCAGGCAAGGTGATCGGCCGTGTATTGATCGGCATCCTTATTTTTGCACTGATCGTTGGCGCGGGCGGGACTTTTTATTTCAAGAGCTATATCCCAAACAGCATTGCCCAAAAATCATTTCCGCAAATTGACGGCGAGATCAAAGTGAGCGGTCTTGATGGCCCGGTGGATATCTATCGCGACAAGATGGGCATCCCGCACATCTACGCGGCCACAACGCATGACCTGTTCTTTGCGCAGGGCTATGTCCACGCTCAGGATCGATTCTGGCAGATGGATTTTTGGCGGCATATCGGTTCAGGCCGTTTGTCTGAAATGTTCGGCGCGGGCCAGGTGGAAACTGACTCATTTTTGCGCACGCTTGGCTGGCGTCAGGTCGCAGAACAGGAATATGCGATGCTCGGAGCAGAATCGAAAGCCCTGCTCGATTCCTACACAGAAGGCGTGAACGCATACATCCAAGAACGCGGAGCGATTGAACTCAGCCTGGAATATTTGATTCTGACCGGGGTTCTCAACCGCTCCTACACGATCGAGCCGTGGACTCCCGTCAACTCGTTGACCTGGGGCAAAGCCATGGCCTGGGATCTGGGCGGCAATATGAGCGATGAAATCGAGCGCGCTATTCTGTTAAAAACTCTGTCCCCTGAACAATTAGCCGAACTATTTCCCGAGTACCCAACAGACTACCCTGTGATCGTGCCAACCATTGGCGAAAACGTAAGCAGCAACCAAAGTCAACAACCAAAGGCAGCCTCAGAATTCCAACAATCAATATTAAACCTGCAGCCTGTTGCCGAAAAACTGGCGTTATTGGAAAATGCTCTTGGTCCCATCGGCCCGGACATTGGTTCGAACAGCTGGGCGGTCTCCGGCGACCTGACCACAAGCGGAAAACCACTGCTCGCCAATGACATGCATCTCGGTATTCAAATGCCGTCGATTTGGTACCAGAACGCATTGCACTGTCAGCCTAAATCAGACGCCTGCCCGTTTGAAGTGACCGGGTTCTCCTTTGTCGGCGTGCCGGGTGTCGTAGCGGGTCACAACGACCGCCTAGCCTGGGCCTACACCAATCTCGGCCCCGACGTGCAGGATCTCTTCATAGAAAAAGTGAATCCAGAAAACCCCGATCAATACGAAGTGGATGGTCAATGGGTGGACTTTGAAATTCGCAAAGAAACCATCAAAGTTGGCGGTGGTGACCCGGTCGAACTCAGCGTGCGCATCTCACGTCACGGCCCTGTGATCTCAGACACCTACGGGGCGTTAAAAGATCAGGTTGATCCTGAGGACCTCACTGCGCAACCCTTCAAAGACAAAAGCGGCGTTGCGCTTCCAGACGCTTATGCCATCGCCCTGCAATGGACAGCGCTCACCCCATCAACACCTTTCGAAGCCATTTGGGGATTTAACAAAGCCACCAACTGGGAAGAGTTCCGCGCCGCCGGGCAGAACTTTCATGTGCCCGCACAAAACCTGCTCTACGCAGATGTGGACGGCAACATTGGTTATCAAACACCGGGCGATATCCCCATCCGCAAAAAAGGGGACGGCACCCTGCCTGTCCCCGGCTGGACTGGTGAATACGACTGGAGCGGATTCATTCCCTTCGATGAACTCCCCTTCACGTTCAACCCGCAAAGCGGGTTCATCGTCACAGCCAATAATCAAGCCAGCCCGCGCGACTATCCCTACCTCATCACCAAAGATTGGGACTATGGTCAGCGCGCCGCCCGCATTGTGGATATGATCCAGAACGCACCTGCTAAAATTGACGCAGACTACTTCAAGAGCATGCACGGCGACTCGAAGAACCTCAACGCTGAAACACTCACGCCCATTCTGCTCTCGCTCACTCTGGACCCGCAGTTGGCAGCCGTCCGAGATCAGTTCCTCAGCTCATGGAACTACCAGGAAACCGCCGACTCACAAGCAGCATCGGTCTTCGAATGGTTCTGGTCGAACGCGCTCACAGACACTTTCAAAGATGACCTGCCGGAAGATTACTGGCCTGACGGCGGTTCGCGCTGGTATGTGGTGATGCGGGATCTGGTCCAACAACCAGACAGCCCGTGGTGGGACGATCAAGCCACGGTTGAAAAAGTTGAAACCCGCGATGATATTTTCATCCGCGCCTTTGGAGAAACCATCGAACAGATCGAGAAGGAATACGGCAAAGATACAGCCAAATGGCCGGTCTGGGGCAAATTGCATACAGCCACTTTCCGCAATGGGACGCTTGGAAAATCAGGCATTGGTCCAATAGAAGCATTATTCAACCGCGGACCGTTCGAAACAGGCGGCGGCAAGAGTGTGGTCAACGCGACCGGCTGGGAAGTGGGCGATTCCTTTGAAGTAAATTGGCTCCCCTCCGAGCGTGAGATCGTGGACCTGGGCAATCTCGACAATTCGCTCGCCGGGCATACCACCGGTCAATCTGGACATGCCTTTCATCCGCATTATGATGATATGGCGCTGATGTGGACAAAGATTGGATATGCCCCGATGTGGTGGGAACAGGAGTCAGTCATCAAAGATAGTGAAGGACATTTGAAGTTGATACCGTAAGAAATGTTGAAACAAAAAGACCCTAAAGGTTTTGAAAACCTTTAGGGTCTTTTTGTTTTATATGCCGCCCATCCCCCGACAAGCACTCCGAGCAGGCTTGCGAACAAGTCCAAATAACTAAACGTGCGTGTGGCAAAATACTTTTGCGAGAACTCTTCGAGTGTGATAACAAAGGAGAGAATCATACCAATTGAAAGAGTCACCCAGCCACGTGTTCGGGAAGGAAGCGAAGAGAGAAATGCGCGGGTGATGAAAAAGTTCAACAGGCCGTAAAGGATAAAGTGCCCGAGCTTATCTCCATTTGGAAAATCATAAGCGGATTGAATAAAAACAGGAAGCCGATCGGTATCCGCAAGAATTACAAGACCAACAATAAAAACAAAAAAGAGAACAGCGGAATATTTCATAAAAAAATAGGCCACGCCCGCGGCGTGACCTACAAGTCATTTCTTCGCTTCTCTGCGAGCTTTCAACCATTCGAACACCATCGGCAGGACGGAGACCAAAATAATGACGATGATCACGTATTCAAAATTGTCCTTCATAAACGGAATGTTGCCGAAGAAATATCCCGCAAAAGTGAAAAGCGCCACCCAGACGATGCCGCCGACAACGTTATAGGTAATGAAATACCCATAAGACATCTTGCCAATGCCCGCCACGAACGGTACGAAGGTGCGCACGATGGGAACAAAGCGAGCGAGAAAAATAGACTTACCGCCATGTTTTTCAAAGAAGGCGTGGGTCTTGTCAAAATATTCCTTCTTGATCCATTTGATGTTATAGGCGCGTTCGCCAAGATAATGGCCGATGGAATAGTTGACGGTATCCCCAAGGATCGCGGCAGCCATCAATAAGCCCGCAATATACCAAACATTCAATGAGCCAAGCGCTGCGAACGTGCCCGCCGTGAACAAAAGCGAATCGCCGGGCAGGAAGGGCATGATCACCAGACCTGTTTCGACAAAGATCACAGCGAACAAAATGCCGTAGGTCCAGCCGCCATATTGTGTGATGATGGTTGCAAGATATTCATCCAAATGCAAGAACAGGTCAATCACAGATTTTACAAACTCCATTTTCAATTCCTTTTATATTAGTATATTAAGCTTAGACTTCGGAAGCCAAACCAGACTTCCGAAGTCTAATGTTTTCGCCAACAGGCGCAGATTATAACCCGATTTACCGTGCACGCTCTGGACGGATCAACCATTCTCCAAGGAGTAAAGCGACAGAACTGCCAACCACTCCCGACCCAATATCCACTGTTCCAAATACGAACAAATTCCAATTCAACAAGTTTCCGATCCATTGGCTAAGCGCAAACCCGAGCGCGCTCAAACCGATATACAAAAACAGACTCCAAGCGCCACCGCCGCGCAGGACATGGAACAAAACTCCGCATAGAAGAGCAAGCACCAACGCAAAGAGCAGGGACGGGAATGTCATGGATTATGGTTTGAGATATTTCGAAAAGAAATCTGTGATGGCGTTGTAGCAGGTCACACGGTTTTCATACTTCAACACATCATGACCTTCATCCTCAAAGACCAACAATTCCAATTCTTTACCTTTTGCCTTCAATTGTTTGACAAGATCTTCCGACTCTGCCGCGACCACACGCGGATCATTGCGTCCCTGAATGACCAGCATTGGCGCTGACATGTTGTGGAGATGAGTCTTCGGGGAACGTTCGATCAGGTCAGCTTTTTCCTCTGGAATAGCGGGGTCGCCGATCGCGATCTTGAAATACGGCTTCCAAGTCTCCGGGATGCGCTCAGAGAAAGTCAACAGATCATATGGTCCGAACATATCGCAGGATGACTTCCACAGGTCGGGATGCAGACCCGCCTGCATCAAAGTCATGTAGCCGCCGTAGGAACGTCCAACCACAGCCGCGCGTTTGACATCGACACGCTTATCTTTCGGCAGGATCTTCGTCATGGCATGAACATGGTCAAGGCGGTCCTGTCCGCCCCAATCGCGGTCAACATGCTTGACATACTTTAAGCCATAGCCCGTTGAACCACGCACATTCGGGACGAAGACCGCAAATCCGCGCAGGGTCAGGAATTGGATCAACGGCATCGAGAACCACGCGAAGTCCGGGCGTTCCTGTCCCTGCGGACCGCCGTGAATGTAGTACACCAACGGACGCGGACCTTTGAATCCCAACGATTTTGCAGGCAGGTACATGCGCGCCGAGACACGCAAACCGTCGTGAGAGATAAAGGAAGCATCCTCGCCTTTTGAAAGATTCGCATCCGGGATGCCAAGGATTCTTTCGCTGGTATGGATGGCCAGATCTGTGCGCCTGTCACCTTCAATGGTGTAGATCTGGGTCGGCGAAGTGGCTGTGGAAAAGGACACAGTGAATACATCCTCGACCGAATCATAATCAATATGTTCCAGTGTGCCATTATCAAAAGGCTCAGGTCCGACCAATGGATATTTGAGGTTCATGACAAGTTTTTGCTCATCAAAGATGCCCTCATATACCCAGGAACAGCCGTCAATATTGTATTGCACCAGATAGCGATCGTCCTTAAGATGGCTGATATTCTCCATCTCACCAACACCTTTATGCTCGATGCCTTTAAGTTTGATGGGCAGAAGTTCGCCCGGCTTCTTTAGGTCCATATAGCCGAGACTGAAACTATCATCGAAGACGGCGCTTAGCGCGATCGCGCCCTGCCAGCTTGGGGAAAATACAGCACCCCCAAGCCCGTTCAATGGAACATCTTCTCCAACCTGGCGGTCTTCCAAAGGCTTGCCGTAAAGCAATTTCATTTTCCCTTTGGACCACAAGTAAAGCACGCCATCGCCCACCGCGTAGCCAGTCGCAAGCAATAATTTGCTATGATCCTGACTGTGACCAGACACGCCCAGCCCCCACGGGCTTTCTGTGATCTTTGTCAATTTGCCGGTCTTTAGATCACCGCGATACGTTTCGATCAAAGGCTTGTCACGGCGCTCTGCCGACAAATAGACAATGGCGTGTTCACGGTCACATTCGCCAAGATGAACACGGTACTCCTTAAAGAAATTCTTGAAAGCCGGTTCGGGGAATCCGCCATCGAGCGGGATCAACATCGGCTGATAATTCTCATCCCCGTTGTCATCGATCATGACCAGGATACGATCCAATTCAGGGAAGGCATAAAACGAATGTCCGCCGATCAGATGCGGATTTTGCAGCGAAATATGCGGAGGCAAAAGCGGTTCCGGCACACTGCCCCCGTAATGCATGGCGTATAAACTTAAATGCCCGGAAAGGTTGCTCAGGAAAAATATCCGTTCTTCTGCGAACTGAGGTACAACAAATAAACGAGCCGACATTAGAGATTCAACACGATAGTTCATTTGAAAATTCTCCTTGGTTATGGATCGCAGGCTTCAGTCTGCGATTTGTAGAGATAAGCGGACTGAAGTCCGCACTCCTCACTAAATTAAATGATGATTCCGCCGCCGAGCATCACCTCGTCCTGGTAAAATACCGCCGCTTGACCCGCGGTTACATCCCGAACAGGCGCATCAAACTTAACCGATACCCGATCCCCTTCCAAAGGGCTGACCAGTGCTTCGACTTCCTTGGCTGTGTAGCGTATCTTGACCTGGGCACGGAATGGCTGTGATGGTATCTCTCCTGAAGTCCAATTAATATCGCGCGCGGTTAAATCAGTAAAGCCCAGTTCATCGAGCGTTCCAACCACCAACGCGTTATTGGACGCCTGCTTGGTAATGACATAAAGCGGAACAGGCGAAGCGACATTGAGTCCCTTGCGCTGGCCGATGGTGTAATTTGCAAGTCCATCATGTTTGCCAATGAGCTTTCCACTCGTTGTGACAATTTCCCCGGGCTGCAAGATTTCGGATGCATGGCGCTGGAGGAATCCGCGATAATCTTCGCCGGCGAGAAAACACAGATCCTGAGAATCTGCTCTCGAAGCAGTCGGCAGGCCAAAGTCCGCCGCGATGCTTCTTATTTCAGGTTTGGGAAACTCACCCACGGGAAAAAGCGCATGAGCAAGCTGATCCTGTTTCAAGACATGGAGCACATAAGACTGATCTTTGGAATGATCCACAGCGCGAAGTAATTTCTGCTTTCCGCCTTCTGCCTTTATTCTTACATAATGCCCCGTCGCCATAAACTCCGCACCCAATGCGAGCGCATGATTCAATAAAAACGTCCAGCGAATTTGACGATTGCACATCAAGCACGGATTCGGCGTTTCGCCGCGCGCGTATCCGTCCAGAAAATATTGCACAACCGTCTCGCGGAATACTTCCTTGGCGTCGATCACATAAAAGGGAATATCAAGAATGCCCGCCACGCGCCGCGCCTGCGCCATTGCATCGGGCGTGCAGCAGCGATTGGACTCTTCCTTGCCGGGTTCGGACCAAAGGCGCAGCATCATACCTGTAACATCATGGCCCTGCTGTTTGAGCAGAGCCGCCGCTACCGAAGAATCCACGCCGCCAGACATGGCGACAACTACTTTTTGCTTGGTCATAACCTGGTCATTATAATGCCCGTTGTAAAAATAGCCCAAAAAGCTGAGGCTATTTTAAGCTCTGCCGCGCCCGGCGAGTTCAACGATCATATCTCCCAGCTTTTCAAGTGCTCCCATGATGGGATATGACCAGGCAGCCGCGTTCAAGCGAATGAAATTGTAAAACTGATTGGTTGGCGAAAAGAGATAGCCTGGGGTTAGCGTAATACCACCCTGAAGTGCAAGGGAGTAAAGCTCAAGCGAATCCACGTTTTCGGGCAATTGGACCCAAAGCACATATCCACCGGACGGTCGTGTAACGCGCGTGCCGGGCGGGAAGGTATGTGTGACCGCATCGTAAAGCTGTGCAACTTTGCCGGCATATTCACGGCGTAACCGTCTGAGATGATGGTCATAGCCGCCGCTTTCCAGAAATTCAGCAATCGCCATTTGGGGAAGCGTGGCAGTGGCTGAGCTCAGTGTGAATTTTAGCCACTCGATCTCGGCTTTATATCTTCCCGGGGCGACCCAGCCAACCCTTAAAGATGGACTGATGTCCTTGGAAAAAGAAGAACAAAGCATAACCAATCCTTTTTGGTCAAAAGCCTTGGTGACCATAGGGCGCTTTTCTGTAAAAAAGATCTCACCTGATACATCGTTGTCGATCAGAGGGATGTCATGTCGGGCAAGCAACTCCACCAGTTCCTTCTTCTTCTCATCATGGATAAAACTGCCTGTCGGATTGCTGAAGTTTGAAATGGTCAGAACTGCCTTAATCGGATTGTGCTCGATCGCGAACTGTAATGCGCCCAGACTGATTCCATCGCGTGGATTGGTTGGGATTTCCAGCGCTCTCAAACCATGCACTTCGATGATCTGGAGAGTCCCAAAATACATTGGGGATTCAACAGCGACAATATCACCGGGCCTGCAGACAGCGTGCAGACACAGGTTGACCGCCTCAGTGGCACCGGCGGTGATCACGATATCGTTCGGGGAAAGCTGACAGCCACTGCTCACAGCACGCTGAGCGATCTGAACCCGCAATTCCTCCAGGCCAGACTCAAAATGGTATTGGTGCGTGCCTTTACCGGCTTTTCGCGCGAGCCTCGACATAATGCGATTTATCCGTTCAGTTGGAAGCAATTCAAGGTTTGGCATGGCAGCCCCGAGCTGGGCCAGATTCGGGTTGGCAGAATCGTTCATGACCATCATCACCAGTTCATGCAGGTTGACATGACTGGGATCAAGGCTGGGCGCAGAAATTTCCAGTTCAGGCAGGCTTATATCCGTTACGGCACGCACAAAATAGCCGGATTGGGGGCGCGCTTCTATCAATCCCTCGTTTTCGAGTATGAGATAGGCCTGCATCACTGTACTGATGCTGACAGCCTGCTGTCTGCTCATTTGTCTGACCGATGGAATACGTTCGCCCGGGCGAAAAGTTCCCTGCTGAATCAATTGAATGATCTGACGAGCCAATGTTTCATAGCGGTACTCGCTCGCAAGGCTGTTTTCAGGTTTTTGTTTGCTCATAATGGATGCAGTTTGATTGAAATTTGACCAGTACAGTTGATTATAACCAAAACTGTTATGAATACAACTCCAGTTAATTGCATCTGTACTTCTTTTTGATTTCAGGGATAATGAGGATAATAAAATTGTATTTGAAAACAAAGGAGCACTAATGAACCTACCTTGGACTCAACATAAAAATATTTCGATTAAACTTCAGCAGGATCAGGTTGAAAATTTAAAGGATGTGGAAGCCGGCATGACCATCGTATGTGACGAAGGCGTTATCTGGCTGACAGAATCGAATGACTTGCAGGATTACGCACTCAAGCCAGGCCATAGCGTCATCATCCGCAAGAAAGGCAAGGTTTTGATCCAGGCCGTGGATGAAGCGAACCTGCATATCATTTATCCAAACTAGAATTTCCGTATGGAGTACCGACCTTAGTAAAATCGTGAGCTTACTCCTCCGATCTACATGGACGCTGCGGGGCAAGCGCGTCCATTTTTTATTTAATAATTTTCTCTTGACCTGCGCACATTTATTATGTATATTCACACCAATTCACGACAAAACCCTAAAGGTCTTTTTTATTTGAGACAGCGTCTCAATACCTTGAAGACCTTTAGGGTTTAAACTTACATGAGGAGAGAAACATGCCAGCCAAGGCAGATATCATCATCAAAAATGCACGCGTCTTTACAAGTGATCTAAGCAATCCGCTAGCTGAAGCGGTTGCCATCAATGGCAAACATATTATTTATGCAGGAACGAACGAAGGCGTTAAGGAATTTCAGGATGAAGCCACACGCGTCATTGACGGTAAAGGTGCTACGGTCACACCTGGATTCATCGATTCGCATTTCCATTTGTTATGGGGCTCGATCTGGATGGGAAGCGCGCAATTATATGAAGCTAAAACCATGGACGATGTCCGCGAAGTTTTGAAGACGTTTGCTGAACAAAATAAAACCAGCACCTGGGTAGACGGACGAGGCATTCGATATGGAATTATTCCATCACGAAAAGAACTGGATGAGATCGTCTCGGACCGCCCCGTTTATATCAATGCGTACGATGGTCATACTTCATGGGCAAATACGAAAGCCCTTGAAATGGCGGGTATCCTCCAGCCAGGCAAGGAAGCCCCGGGCGTAGGTGTGATCGTCCGCGATGAAAACGGGATCGCCACCGGTGAGTTACGCGAGACCGCAATGGGACTTGTATCTGAATTGATCCCTGAAACCAGCGATGTCCGCAAACGTGAGCTGCTTAAGATGTCGATCAAAAAGATCAATGCCAGCGGCGTGACCAGCGTCCACAACATGAACGGCGATATCAGGGAATTGATGGTCTTCGCAGCGCTGGAAGACACCGGCGAAATGACGCTGCGCGTGTACACCCCATATCATATTAAACCTGAAACCTCAGAGGCAGACCTGCAAGAAGCTGTCGAGATGGCACAGATCCAGGGAGATTTTGCACGCGGCGGCGCAGTGAAGTTCTTTATGGATGGCGTTTGGGAATCCTATACCGCTTTGAATATCGCTCCTTATGCGGACAATCCCGAAGCGAAACCAGATGGTATTTTCTCCGCCGAACATTTCACGCGCATGGCGGCGGCCTCCGACAAACTGGGACTGCAGATTTTCGTCCATTGCTGCGGCGATGGCGCAGTGAGGCGAACTCTCGACGGATACGAATCAATCCAAAAGTTAAATGGGAAGCGCGACAGTCGTCATCGCGTGGAGCATATCGAAGTCATTCATCCCGATGATCTGCCTCGATTCAAGGAACTCGATGTGATCGCGTCCATGCAGACCAGCCATGCGCCATTCAGCGTCTCGGAAGGCGATGTCTGGCCGGCACGTGTCGGTGAAGAGCGTTGGAAGAAATCATTTGCTTGGCGTGACATTAAGAACGCCGGCGCACATCTCACCCTCGGCAGCGACTGGACCGTGGCGCCGTTCGACCCGATGATCAACATACATGTCGCGCTCAATCGTGAGTTATGGTCGCCCAGCGATCCCGATCAACGCCTGACATTGGAGGAATGCATCCTCGGCTATACACGCGATGCGGCATACGCCGAGTTCAAGGAAAATGAAAAAGGACAGATCAAGGAAAACTATCTTGCTGACCTGGTGTTATTTTCGCATGACCTATTTGCACTGCCATCCGAAGAGATTATGACAGCCAAGGCGGTAATGACCATTGTCGACGGCAAGGTCGTGTTCGAGGCATAGATGCTTAGTTACGCCATCAGACGTATCCTGCAAACGATCCCGATCCTCTTCATCATCAGCATATTGCTGTTCTTTTTGGTGCGATCCGCGCCAGGCGGCCCGCTAACTTCAGCGCGGCGCAACCCAAATGTCACAAAAGAACAGATCGAAGCGATTGAAGAAAAACTCGGATTGAATGATCCACTGCCTGTGCAGTATGGCAGATGGATCAGCGATATGTTCAAAGGCAATCTAGGCCAATCGATCAAGTTCCACCGCCCCGTCAACGAGATGATCGCGGAGAGAATCCCAAATACACTGACGCTGGTTGGGACCTCATTCCTCCTGACGCTTATCGTGGCGATCCCGATCGGCATGTTGTCGGCTCGCAAACCCTATTCGCTGTTCGACTACGCCATGACCACGGTCACATTTATCGGGCAATCCATTCCCGTATATTGGCTTGGACTGGGATTGATCGTCGTCTTTTATGTCACACTTAAAAAATCCTGCAACCGGCGCCCCTTTCTTTCCCGTCGGAGGAATGAACACGCGCGGTAAGGAAGGCGAACTGCTGGATACACTCTGGCATTTGGTTCTGCCTGTTACAGCACTTAGCCTGGGCTGGATCGCATGGTATTCACGTTTTCTGCGCTCAAGCATGATGGATGTGCTGCATGAAGACTATGTCCGCACGGCGAAGGCAAAAGGTGCGAGTGAGAATGCCGTTTACTATAAACACGCGCTTCAAAATGCGATTCTGCCGCTGGTCACACTCATCGCGCTCGACCTGCCGAGTCTCTTCGCGGGCGCGCTTTTCGTAGAGACGATCTTTTCATGGCCCGGCATGGGACGCCTCTTCTGGGACGCGGCCAAGGGACGGGATTATCCCGTCCTGCTCGGAGTGGTTATGATCACGGCTGTGTTGATCATCTTTTGCAATATCCTCGCAGACCTTGCGTATGGGTGGCTTGACCCGCGGGTGAAATATGAATGAAGCAACAACCATCCAGGAACAAAGCATGGCGCGAGTCATTTTGCGCCGATTCTTTAAACACAAACTCGCGGGCGTAGCCATCGCAATTCTGGCGCTGCTTGTGCTTGCCTCAGCCTTTGCTTTTGTGACGCCGTACAGCCCAACCGATCAGGAACCGACAAACAGCTTTCAGAAAACAAATGCGGATCACTGGTTCGGGACGGATGAATTGGGACGCGACGTCTTCACGCGGATCTTGTACGGCGGTCGCGTCTCCCTGACAGTTGGTCTGTTCTCAACATTCCTTTCCATCACCTTGGGCGTTCTGGTCGGCGCGTTGAGCGGATACTTCGGCGGTTGGATAGACTCTCTTCTGATGCGAGTCACTGATGCCTTCCTGACCTTCCCCACCATTTTTGTGTTGATCATCCTTGGGGCTTTTTTACGCGAGCAACAAGTGCCGTGGTTGAAGAACAGCGTTCTGATCGTCATCATCATCATCGCCGCGCTTTCGTGGATGTGGCCCGCCCGTCTCGTGCGCGGACTTTTTATTGTGCTGCGCGAACGAGAATTCGTCACAGCCTGCCGCGCGCTGGGCGGAAGCAGCACACGCATCATTATCCAGCACATCCTTCCAAACTGCATCGGCCCCATTCTGGTGAGCGGAACCCTGCAAATGGCTTCAGCCATCATTACCGAATCGGGATTAAGTTATCTGGGTTTCGGTGTTCAGCCGCCCACTCCGACCTGGGGAAGCATTTTAGCCACCGCGCAGAATCAAGTCTTCCGCGCCCCGTGGATCGCTTTTTACCCCGGCTTGATGATCTTCATCACCGTCATGGCAATCAACTACATCGGCGATGGTCTGCGCGATGCGTTTGATCCGTATGTCATTCATGCGGAGAAGTAATTTCACAACTCTGGAGTCGGACAGCTTGCTGTCCGCTGTACATCAGCAAGCCGATGTACCCCAGAAAAAATAAACAAAGGAGAAGAGATGAAACTAAAATTTTGGACCCTGTTCATGATCATCGGACTGGTGCTTAGCGCATGCGGAGGTGGAGCAACTACACCCACCACCGAACCACCCACAAGCGGAGACCCTGCCCCAGCAACAGAAGCAGCCTCGAGCGCGAGTGGAGGCGGCACCGTCACATTGATCATCCCCGAAGAGCCGACCACGCTCAATTACTTCTTGGCGGATGCGGCCATCGTGCGTCAAGCTGCCGAAGCGACTGCGATGACCGGTCTGGCTACCATCAACGAAAAAGGCGAGTATGTCGCCACACTCGCACAGGAATTGCCGACACTAGACAATGGCGGATTATCCGCAGATTACCTGACCGTCACCTGGAAGCTGCGCGAAGGACTCAAATGGTCTGACGGCGAAGCAATCACCTCGGACGATGTCAAATTCACAGTTGAAGTACTGTCAAACCCAGATGCAGGTGCGCTGGTCGGCACAAGCGGATTTGATCTGATCACATCTGTGGAAACACCTGATGATCTTACCGCTGTTCTTACCTACTCGGCACCATATCCCGGATATCTGGATCAATTTGCTTATGGCCTATTTCCGCGCCATGCCACAGGCGAACCAGCCGACATGGCAAACTGGGAATGGAATCGAAACCCTGTTGGCGCGGGCCCGTTCATCGTCAGCAATTGGGCATCGGGCGAAAGCATCACCATGACCCGCAACCCAAATTATTACGAAGAAGGAAAGCCGTATTTGGATTCGCTCGTCTTTGCCATCGTACCTGAACCCGCCGCGCAAACCGCGATGATGTTAAATGGCGAGGCGCAAATGCAATTGTGGCCCGGTGAATTCAAAGCCGATTACGATGAACTGCTAAAAGGCATAGCCACACAGCACCTCATCCCCGGTATTTGGAACATGGCAATTGACTTCAATCTCAGCGCGCCTTTTGACGGCGACCCAACTGCTTCTGCTCCGCACCCGATCCTTGGCGACATTCGCGTGCGCCAGGCGATCGCCAGCGCAATGGATTATCAGACCCTTCAAAAGGATGTGCTTAAGGGCAGTGCAGGCGATTCAACCAATCCGTTCGCATATGGCTGGTATCAATGCGACCTGCCGCGCGCGTTCGGATATGATGTTGAAAAAGCGAATCAATTGCTGGACGAAGCCGGCTGGGTGATGGGTGATGACGGCATCCGCGTGGCAAAGGGTGCGAAGTACGCCGCAGACGGCACACGCCTTTCTCTTGAACTGCAAGGGTATACGGCTTTCGACCCGTTGCAGCTCACCGAAGAATTCATCGTCGAGAACTTAAAGGCTGTGGGCATTGAAGCGCGCATCCAGAACTATGACTTCTCGATCATCTTCGGCGCTTTTGAAGACAACTCCCCGCGTGCTGTCGGCGATTATGACATGCTCATTTTTGATCGCGGCTTCACCACTGAACCGCAGGGCTACAACTTCGACGCGTATCATTCATCCCGCATCCCGACTGCCGAAAATCCCACAGGCGGAAATTACTTCCGCTGGGTAAACGCAGATGTGGATGCCGCTCTCGAACTGGCGGGCAGCAGCTTCGATCAACAGACCCGCAAGGATGCATATTGCACGGTCGGTCAGGCTGTCATTGACGATCTGCCGCAGGTTTACCTGTATCTCTTCCAGGATAACTATGGCGTGGCCGATTCGCTCACCGGCTACACTCTCAGCACATGGGGTTCCATGAGTTGGGGCGCGCAGAACTGGAAAATTAAATAACATATAACCAAACAAGCGGCAGTCATCTAAAAAATGACTGCCGCTTGTTTTTTGACAATTCACATGACAAATAATTGGTATCACAAAACAACCATATACCAAATCTATCCACGCTCATTCCACGACAGCAATGAGGATGGGATCGGGGACTTAAAAGGCATTCTCCAAAAACTTGATTACCTTCAAGAACTGGGATTCGAGACCCTTTGGATCTCCCCGTTCTTTTCCTCACCGCAAATTGATCTTGGTTACGATATCTCCAACTACACTGAAATCGCCCCGGAATACGGCACGATGGATGACTCCCTGCAATTAATTGATGAGGTCCACAGGCGCGGCATGAAGATCGTCCTGGATATGGTCATGAACCATACTTCAGCGGAACATCCCTGGTTTATTGAATCACGTTCTTCACGAAACAACTCCAAAGCAGATTGGTATCTCTGGCGCGACAAACCCAATAACTGGAAGAGCATGACAGGTGGAAGCGGCTGGCATTATGCAAAAGAACGTGACCAATATTATTGGTCCAGCTTCCTCCCATTTCAACCTGACTTGAATTACCGCAATCCTGATGTAAAAAAAAGCATGCTCGATATTGTCCGTTTCTGGCTTGGCAAGGGTGTGGATGGATTTAGATTGGATATTTTCAACGTCATCTATAAAGATGCGGGTTTTAGAAACAATCCATTTTCACCCAAACTCATTCCTAGCGAAGAAGATCCCTCTGGCTTTTTTCAGGAAGCAAAATACACGATGAATCAGCCAGAAAGTTTTTCTTTTGCAAAAGAGCTGAAATCTGTCTGCAATGAATTTGGGGAGAAAATTCTTCTTGGGGAAATACAAGGAAATACAGAATTAATTAAAAACTATATGACCCAAAATGGAGATGGATTGGGATTGGTTTTCAATTTCGAGATGCTTAATTTTATATTTACAGCCAGGTACTTCAGCGATCTCATAAAAAAAATTGAAAGGGATTTTCCCGATCCACTGATGCCAGTCTATGTCTTCAGCAACCATGACAGGCGCAGAAGCATCCATCGGATCGGAGAAGACCTGCAGAAGGCGAAACTGCTCCACACGCTGCAATTAACAGTACGCGGTGTGCCATGTATGTATTACGGTGAAGAGATCGGCATGACAGACAGTAAATTCCCGTTTGGCAGCGCATTCGATCCAATTCCGCATAAATTCAAATATATCCCGCGCTTCTTTTTTGACTTAATTGGATTGACCATTAACCGGGATGAGGTTCGCACCCCCATGCAATGGGACACATCACAGAATGCAGGCTTTTCATCAGCCGAACAAGCATGGCTTCCTGTTCACAATAACTTCAAAACCATAAACGTGGAAAAAGAGCATCAAGAAACCCGTTCCCTGCTCAACACGATCCGCGCGCTGCTAAAGATCCGCAAGGAAGAGATAATTTTACAGGAAGGTTCGCTGGAATGTATTGAAGGCCTGCCCATTGGTGTTCTTGGCTACTCGAGAACTTTTGGAAAAATGAAATTACTCATCCTGCTTAATTTTGACAAACAGAGCAAAGAATTCCCGCTTGATGTCTCGGAATGTATCTTTAAACTGAACGCTGAAGATGAAATAAAAAATAAAGCCATTCGATTGAATGGCTTTGGCGCGATCATAGCCAGGATCACTTCAGATTAATATTTTTATTTACCGCGGTACATTTTCATCAACCGATTTCCTACAATTTCAATTGCGCGTTTACGCGAGAATAATCTCGTCAGGAGAAAGAAGTCACGGCGGTTGCGCGCACCGGAGATCAGGCTTGGCTGTTTTCCCAGCGCATCCAATGCCTCGCGCGCCACTTCATCAGCAGGCATGATGTATGATCCGCTCAAATCCGGGTCACCAACATGGATGGCCGGGGTTTCCGTGGACCCGGGCATCAATCCCAAAACATCCACGCCGTGTGAACGGAGTTCATACCAAAGTCCCTCGGCAAGAATGAGGATGTAAGCCTTTGACGCGGCGTAATGCTGCACAAGCGCGGATCCCTGCAAGGCGGAAGCAGATGAAACGAGAATGATCCCGCCTTTTTTCCGTGCCTTGAACTGCTCTCCGAAATAATAAGCCAATTCCATACTGGCAGTGACGTTCACACTTACAAGAGCGCGGTGCTGTTCAAGCGGCAGATCAAGATAATCTCCAACAACACTGACAGCCGCGCTATGAATGACCAGACCAACATCCAATGTTTTGACTGCTTCGGTAATATGCCGCATAAAATCGGGCTTGGACAGATCCAGAACCAATGCACGCGCATCCACTTTATATTTTTCTATCATCGCCTTCGCGGCATGATGCGCGCCTTCAGCATTGATATCCAATATGATCGGATTCACTCCGCGCTGGGCAAGGATCTCCGCAAAGGCAAATCCGATCCCACTGGCAGAACCAGTGATCAGCGCATAAGAGCCGTACTTGGATTTGAAATCCATCATGTTGTTATTTCAACTTCTCTTCGACTGACTTCACTACTTTGTTCAGCGCATCAGTGACATTGCCTTCAGGCAGACTTCCCTGCGCAAGATTGGGACGTCCGCCGCCTTTCCCGCCGATGCCTGTGATAATGTCGCCGGCTTTGAGTCCGCGCTTGACAAGGTCTTCGGTCACCACAGCGATGATAGTTAATCCTGTTACGAGGACAGCCGCTCCTGCTTTGGGATACTTCTCGCGGAACTTGTCGGCGAGCATACGGAGGGTATCCACGTTCGCGTCGGGGATTTCAACCGCAAGCACGTTTATGTCTTTGACTGTTTTAACGTTGGCAAGTTGCAGGTTGAAGGTTGTAAGAGCAGATTGCGCGCGGAGGTTGGCGAGTTCCTTCTTGAGTTCAGAAACTTCGTCCTGCAATGCATCTACTTTTGCAGGCACTTCTTCCACTGAAGATTTCAACGAGCCCGCTGTTTGCTTGAGAGTCTTGAAGCGCTTGTTGATGAGTTCATACGCGCCACGGCCAGTCACAGCTTCGATACGGCGAATACCCGCCGCAGCCGAACCTTCGCTGACGATGATGAATGCGCCAATGTCTGAGGTGCGGTCAATGTGCGTACCACCACACAACTCATATGAATATTTCGTATCCGCATTTTCAGACAGCGAGCTATCCGAGTCCAGAATGGAGACTGTTCTCACGGTCTCACCATATTTTTCTCCGAAGAGCGCCATCGCGCCTTCCTTCTTGGCTTCGTCAAGGGACTTGGTCACTTTGACCACGGGCATGTCTGCTGCGATCGCTTCGTTGACCATTTTCTCGACGCGCTCGATTTGCTCGGATGTCATGCCGTCGGGTTGAGTGAAGTCGAACCGCAGGTATTTGGGAGAGACTAGTGAACCCGCCTGTCGGGCGTGGTCGCCAAGGATTTCATGCAATGCCTTGTGTAATAAATGCGTGGCGGTGTGATTGCGCATGATGTTGTGGCGCCGGGTGATATCCACTTCGGCAACAGCCTTGTCGCCAACTTTAGGCTGACCAGAGATGACCTGCCCGATGTGGGTGATGGTTCCAGCAGCAGCACGGCGGACGGAAGTGATTTCGATCTCCCAGCCCTCACCCTGCCCTCTCCCAGAGGGAGAGGGAGAAAAGCGGATGTAACCTTCGTCACCCACCTGACCACCAGATTCAATGTAGAAACCGGTCTTAGGCAGGATGACCTCGACTACGTCATCGAGAGAAGCAGAGGAAACTGATTCGCTGTTGACGGCCAGAGCGAGAACTTCGCCTTCCAGACGCGGACTGTTGTATGGGTCATATTCAACGCCAGAAGCGCTGAGTTTGCCTTTGGCTTGCAGGTCTTTGAAGATGTTAGCAAAGTATTCAGAATCTTCGCCGCCGAGTTTGCCCATGGCTTTGCCACCGCCAGAGGCTTTGCTGTGTTCGTTCTTCGCGGCAGTGAAACCTGCTTCGTCAATATCAAGTCCCTGCTCACGGGCGATGTCACGGCTGATCTCGAAGGGCAGGCCGTAGGTGGCGTACAGGTCAAAGGCGATGTTTCCATCGAGAGAGGACTTATTCGAGGCGCGAATTTCGTCGAGGTGATTCTGTAAGTGAGCAGTACCAGCTTCAACGGTACGAGCGAAGCGGACTTCCTCTCGAGTCAGGTTATCTAAAATGGTCGCCTTGTTCTTTTCAAGTTCGGGATAAAAATCGCCGTATTCCGCAATGACGGCTTCGGCTACTTTGGCGAGGAACGGTTCTTTGAGCCCGATCTTGGTGCCAAAGCGGGCGGCACGGCGAATGATCATGCGGGTGACGTAGTTACGACCAGCATTACCGGGGACGACGCCATCGGCGATGAGGAATGCCGCGGAACGGACATGGTCGCAGATGACGCGGTAAGGCGTGAAGTTTGCGAGCATGTCTTTTTCGGTGTGGCCGGTGAGCGAGCGCAGTACTTCGAGCGAGCCAGTGAAGAGGTCGGTCTTGTAATTGGAGTCGACGCCCTGCAAAACGGAGACGATGCGCTCGAAGCCCATGCCTGTGTCAACGTGCTTGGCGGGCAGCGGTTCGAGGCGGCCATCTTCAAAGAGGTTGTATTGAATGAAAACATTGTTCCAGAGTTCGAGGTAGCGTGTCAGTCGCCGTTCACGCCGCAGACGTGATCGGTGCCGCGCAGGTTGTCGCGCTCTTCGCCGAGGTCAATGTGGATTTCGGAGCACGGACCGCATGGACCGAACTCGGCCATTTGCCAGAAGTTTTCCTTGCGCCCGAAGAAGAGGACATGCGACGGGTCGAAGCCAGGCTGTTCCTTCCATATGTCGGCGGCTTCGTCATCCTGTGGGACGTTGCCTTTGTCATCCTGAAAACATGTGGCGTAGAGTTTATCTTTGGGAAGTCCCCACACTTCGGTCAGCAATTGCCAAGACCATGCAATGGCTTCCTTCTTATAGTAGTCGCCAAATGACCAGTTGCCGAGCATTTCAAAGAAGGTGTGATGCGTATCGTCACGGCCTACGTCTTCGAGGTCGTTGTGCTTGCCTGCCACACGCATACACTTCTGCGAGTCAACGGCGCGTTTGTAAGGTTTTGTGTCAGTGCCGATGAAAACATCTTTGAACTGCACCATGCCCGAGTTTGTGAAGAGAAGCGTAGCATCTCCACCCGGGACGAGTGACATGGACGGCACGGCGGTATGTCCGTGCTCGACGAAGAAATCAATGAAGTCCTGGCGGATCTGGTTGCCTGTTAGTTTTTTGCTCATGAGTGGCTCCGAAAGTTTGAAATGGCTGGCGAATTATAAATGAGGAATGCAGAATGATGAATGTCGAAGGGGTAAGGTTGAAGGTCTAAATAAAAAATCCCGAACCTGTTGGTTTCGGGACTGGATTTCTTCATCCATCTCAAGCCATGGCAGGTTTCAGTGACGCGCGCATGTAGCGGCGGCTTGAGTTGCGGCAGCGTGCTTGAGGTTTCGTTTCATGACTGGGATTATACAGGTCACATTGATTTTTGGGGAGGGAGGAAATTAAGCCTCTCACAAACCCATCGGGCAACGGGGAAAGATTAGCGCCTCACGTACAATCCATATCCTGCACACATCACGAACGAAAAGGAATCTATATGAATAAAACAATTTTGATCACAGGCGCGTCCACGGGCATTGGCAAGGCGGGCGCGCTGGAGTTGGGCCGCCGCGGCTGGGAGGTATTTGTCCATGCGCGCTCGGCGGCGCGCGGGAAACCCGTTCTGGATGAGTTGAAACAGAACGCGCCGGGCGCGAGTTTCACGCTGGTCACTGGCGATGTTTCTTCCATGGCTGAAGTCAAGGCGCTTGCGGAGCAGGTCAAGGCGCAAACAAAAACCCTGGACGTGCTTTGGAACAATGCGGGGCTGATGCTGGACGAGCGCAGAGTCAGCACTGATGGGTGGGAAATGACAATGGCGATCAATCACCTCGCCCCCTTCGTGCTGACCCGTGAATTGCTTCCGCTCATTGAGCAGACTCAAGGCCGAATCATCACCACCAGTTCAGGAGCCTATCAAATGGGACGCTTCAACTGGAACGATTGGATGGACGAAAAAAGCAAATACAGTTCCTTCAAAGCCTACAGCAAGAGCAAACTCGCGAATATTTTGTTCACGCGTGAACTGGCGCAGCGTGTCAACGCAAAAGGTATCACAGCGCATTGCTTCCACCCTGGCCTGGTCAGCACCGAGTTCGGCAGACAGCGCGGAGAAGAAAAGCAGAAGAGCTTCATCCCGGGCGGATTATTCCGATCGCTCTTCATGCTGGACCCGCAAGCTGGCGCAGATACGGGCGTATTTCTGGCAGAAGATCCATCCGCGAGGAACAGTAACGGGGATTTCTGGATCAAGCGCAGGGTTCGCACAACAAATCGTTTTGTCAACGACAGCGATGCCGCAAAATTATGGGGGCTAAGCGAAGAGGCCGCACTATAAGAGTTAATAAGCCTCCGCGCCTTGTTGAATTTCGCCTTTTGTCGTGCTATAGTGAGTTTAAAGCAATTTAATGAAAGGAGAAATCCATGTCATATAAATCCTATGTAGACTCCAGAGAGCGTGAAGATATCCGCGCTCACCAGGGGCAGGATGTCTGGGTAGTGCTAAATCACGTTCGAGCTGAAAAATGTGGTGCCTTTGAATATTTTCTACACTCCATCCTGATGCCAGCCATAGCCCATATCCACCCCGAAACGTATAACCAGGTCCGTGTTTTACATCCCACGAAGTCTAACGCTGACGGCACCTATACCTACGCCTTCCTGATGGATCCCGTGGTACGCGATGGTATTTACGATATCAGCAGCATCCTGCATGAATTCTACAAATCAGAGCTGGCTGATGAGTATATGAAGACATGGAATGAAGCGCTGGCACTCCCACAGGTTGAGTACGACATGGTACAGTCCGAGTGATAGTTCCCGTCTGAAAATAGTATAGGCAATCCCAGATCAATCAGAAGCTGCTCTTCGCATGCAGCAGTATTCTGGTTGATGTTTTACATACCAAATCATGGGATTTCATTGAGGGATTGAATATAATAAGGAAAGCCTAGTAATCAAGGAGAATTTACATGTACACAACCGATATGTACGAAGGCGTTTTGGCCGAAACCGTCACGATGACAGGTGCGAATGGCAATTCGATCAACGCTTATATGGCGCGCCCGTTGGGAAAAGGACCCTTCCCCGCGATGGTGCTGGCGCATCACATGCCCGGCTGGGATCAATGGTATCGCGAAGCGACATTTAAATTTGCGCATCATGGCTACGTGACCATCTCTCCAAATCTTTATTTCCGCTCGGGGCACGGAACCCCTGAAGATGTCGCCGCAAAGGTCCGCGCAGATGGCGGCGTATCAGACAATCAGGCTGTCGGTGATCTCGCAGGGGCAATGAAACATTTGCGTGCACAGTCTGATGTCAATGGAAAAGTCGGCATTTTCGGAACATGCTCCGGCGGACGGCACGCCTATCTCACCGCCTGCCGCATCCCTGGATTTGATGCTGTGGTGGACTGCTGGGGCGGCCGTGTGGTGATGACTCCCGATCAACTAACCGATAAATTCCCGGTCCCGCCGCTGGACTATACCCGTCAGCTGCCCTGCCCCATTTTGGGATTATTTGGCGAAGAAGATTCCAGCCCGACTCCTGAACAGGTCAGACTGCACGAAGAAGAACTCAAGAAATATGAAAAGAATTACGAATTCCACATGTACCCAAATGCAGGTCATGGATTTTTCTATTATGACCGCCCGAATTACCGCCAGGCGCAAGCCGTGGACGGCTGGCAAAAAGTTTTTGCCTTTCTTGAAAAGTATCTGGCATAGGAGCACTGCATGTGCACAATGATCGTTGAAAAAGTTAAAATAAATGGCAGTGGAAAAGGCAAGAGCGGCTGGTTCACCTTGGAACAAGCAAATGTGTCCTATGACCATCCATTCAATGCCCCATACGAACACGCCCTAAATATTGATTTTGTAAATGAGGCGCAGGGACCATCTGCGCGCGTGGCTGTGGAGTTGAGCGAATCTGCCGCGCGCGAATTGGCCCGCACCATTCTGGCCGTCCTCGACCAGGCAGAGGCGGGTGGTCACCTAGCGAAATAAAAACCTTTGGAAGGTTACTGTTTCGGCGAATCCATGTCAAGAAAGGCGATTATCCAGCAAAGGATAAGATATACTCGCGCTCATGTCACTCCAAAAACCATCTCTTGACCCATTGATCTCCGCACCGGACAGCAACGAATATTTCAATTCCATCAGCCATTTGGTTGGGGCGATCCTCTCCATTTCAGCACTGGCGGTTCTGGTTACATTGGCGGCAATTGCCAACAAGCCTGCGCACATCATCGGCTTCGCAATCTATGGGACAAGCCTGTTCCTGTCCTTTCTATTCAGCTGCCTTTTACATTTCTTTTTACTCTTCGGCAAATACCTGCGGGTCTTCGGTATTCTCGACCATAACGCCATCTACATCCTGATCGCGGGGACGTACACTCCCTTCTGCCTGACCATTTTCAGCGGAGCAACTGGCTGGGTGCTGTTCGGGATCATTTGGAGTCTGGCAGTTTTCTTTATCACTCTCAAATCCATTTTCTTCACAAAAATTTCTGTCTTGATGTCCAACATCAGCTTCTTGCTCATGGGCTGGATCATCGTCTTTCTGATCGGTCCCATCTATTCAGAACTAGGCATGGGAGCCATGTCCCTGCTCATTGCGGGTGGACTGTTCTACACCGTCGGCGCATTGATCTTTGCGAACGGGAAACCAAACCCATTCCCGCCATATTTTGGAAACCATGAGATCTGGCATGTCTGCGTCCTGGCGGGCAACACGTTCATGTTTTTAGTGATGTTGTTTTATGTCCTGCCGTATCCAACAAAATGAAATATCTGATATGAGCACTTCATGTACTCAAATCACAGGCATCCTTATGCAGGGACATCAAGTCGCTTCGCGGCCCTCCAAAGCATATCCCTACAGTTCACTTGAAAAGCAAAAGCCTTACTTCAAAGAACTCGGTCTTGACCTGTCGCCTTACTTTAATGGAACTCTGAACATTTCGATTGCGCCGTTGGAATTCGAAGTAACCAAACCTGAGCTTACATTTCCGCTGGTCGAGTGGACCGATCTGCATCCGCCCGAAACATTTTCTTTCTCACGCTGTAAAGTTATTTTTGAGGGAACAGAATACGAAGGCTGGGTTTATTTTCCGCACCCCGAAACGAAGAAGACGCACTTTCAAAATCCTTCATTGATTGAGGTGATCGCCAATGAAATTCAAGGAGTCAGGTATGGAGACAAGCTCGAAGTAATATTAAATACCCTTGAGATCAAGATCAACAGATCTTAAGCGGAAAAAATGATGACAATAATCCGTCATCATTTTTTTGTTCACCATCATGAAAAACTTACTAGAAATTTGTTACGGGGTTATCACTTCAAAGATCACGGCCTGGTCATCACGATAGACTTCCTTATAGCCAGAGTCTTGCGCAGCCTGATCTAGAAAATCTTCATGATTTAAGTCTGTGTGTACATAGCCCGCGCCGAAATCTGAGGCAACAATTTTCGATGATCCTTCCACATCACCGTGGGTAATATCCACCCACAGGTCGTAGAGAGCCGAGTCATATAATTGCATGTAAGTCGGATCAAGACCGGCCAGGTAAGTGTTATGGGTATTGTAGTAAAACAGGCGCGGGAAATCATCCCAATCGGTCTGGAAGACGCGTGAGCCGGCTGGGGTATTTTGCACAAGCCATTCTGAAGCTCCAGCATATAGTTCATAGTCCTTGGAATTTCGAATGCTTTCCTGAGCGGCTGGAATGGACATAAACGCGCCCGCAAAAACAAAGACAAGGATCACCACCGCAGGCAGGATGGAACGCAGATCCAGCAGATACGGAGATGGACCTCGGAGAGAATCAGTTTCATCCTGAGGCAGATCGACTGGTTTTAGGTCAATAAGTAAAGGCGCCCAAGCAAACACAGCAAAGATCAAAGCAAATGGCGGGAAATATTCTACAAAACGGCGTGCTTGAAAAAGCATCAATCCAAACAGAAGCGCTGCAAGCAGTCCCATCGCAGTGCGGACATCCATTTTCCGACCAGCGATTCCCAATGCCAATATACCGCTCGCAAAAGCAATGAGAGATGGCAGGGAATTATCAAGCAGTTGTCCCGTGTCATAGGGATACCATTCATTGCCCACCCTTACCGAGGTTGCATCGGTCAGTTTCGGCAGCATGTGCTGAATGGAAAAGGAAATATTCACAGGGAAATACGGATTGATCAACATTCCAAGAAGAATACCGGCGCCAATAAAAATCAAAGGTCTGGTTTCAAGACGGTGTTCAATCAAAGCAACGGCAACCAAATGCAAAACACCAAGGGCGATCAACAAAGGAAATGCGTCATACAGCCAAACATATATAAATGAGAGCATGGCAAGCCGCCAATATCTGCCTTCCAATAGCCACAGAAACCCGAGCGCAAGCACGCCAAGCGAGAGGGATTGCGCGCGGGTGATGCTCATGCGGTAGAGAAACGCATCGGATATTCCGAGCAAAGCAAGCGCCCACAGCCAGGAAAATGGAACACGCTGCCGGTGGAATAAATACCAGATCGCCAAAAAGGCCAGCGCAGAGAAAATGACAGCCGCCCATTTGGCTCCAATCCTCAAATCTCCAAATGTAAAGGGAATCAATGCGACATGAAAAAGAAAATGATGGTCATAAAATTCTTCCGGATTCAGGATGCTCAATGGCAGATAAGGGAAATCGGGCTTTAACCCCTCTGTACGCATCAAATAGGCGAGCTTAATATGATAAAAGCCGTCGTTATCAGGCATGTCTGGTGACGCAAATTGAATTACAGCCATTCCAACAAAGAACACAAGGAATAATATCAAGGGCGAAAAATTTGCGAGGGTGCGTTTTTGCATTAGGGCTTCCTTCTAGGTAAAGATCAGCTCGCCTGGAATTTTGTTATCCTCCAGACGAGCTGTTTGTTGCTAACCAGCGTAACAATAAAGCTTAGCCGTTGGTATTACCGCCGTTGTCGTTCCCGCCACCGCTATTATCATTATCAGCGCCGTTGGAGTTGTCGTCATTCGAATTGTCATCGTCCGAGCCGCCAGCATTCGAGTTATCATCATTGGAGTTGGCGTCGTTCGAGTTGCTGGCATTGGAATTGTCATCGTTCGAGTTGCCGACATTGGAATTGTCATCGTTCGAGTTGCTGACATTGGAATTGTCATCATTTGAGTTGCTGACATTGGAATTGTCATCATTCGAGTTGCTGGCATTGGAATTATCATCGTTGGTATTCGCATTGGAATTGACATTAGCACTATCATCATTTGTATTTCCATTGGAATTATCATCACCCAGCGAAGGCAGATCAGACAGATCGGCTGAAGATGGCGTTTCAACGCGGGTTACGGTGATCGATCCATCCTGGTTGACATCTACTTCGACTTTGACCAGATCACCAACGCTAAACGGGCCATCCCTAATAACCGAAGGTTCAACTGTGATCGACTGTCCATTCACAATCCATTGACTTCCACTGATGCCATCTATCGTACCAGTAAAAGCAACGGATGCAGACTCGACCTTGCTGGCGCCAGTTACTGGCGCAGCCGCGCACGCTCCCAACAACATGCTTGCAAGAACAAAAACAATTAGTCCATAACGAGTAACTTTTTTCATTTTTCACCTCTTAGGATAAGATATGTTTCATCCTAATAGTCGCAGGTAAAAACAAAAAGTTATGGGTATAACAAACAAAATTGAAAGCTCATGAGCAAATAATCCCCCAATCAGACCGCTCCGCAATCTGTGCCAAAGGCAAAGGCATTAAATCAACTATCACCCAAAAGTTTCATTAATGTTAGTTTTGCGAATAACATTAATACATTCGTGTACAATTGGTGTACCTCAAAAAAATCCCATAAAATCATGGATATACTCCCTTGTAAACAGCAAGGCAAAAATATCCAAGAGGCTTTGAGGCTTCACTTTTCAAAAAGGTTAAAACATGCGCATTGCAATTATTTCGGATATTCATGGCAACCTCACTGCATTCCAGGCGGTCCTTGAAGATATTAAGTCTTTAAATGTTGACGATATCATCTGCCTCGGCGACACTGTAACACTTGGACCGCACCCCAAAGAAGTAATCAATACTTTACGAGATCTGCACTGCGTTACCATTAAAGGGAATCATGATGCGGCGGTCGTTCACCCGGAGCTGGCCGCGAAATTCGAGATCACAGAGTACCTTCTCCCTGACCTGTATTGGTGCAGAGAGCGCCTGACAGAAGAAGACTTGGATTGGATCGACGGTTTCAAATCCACTTATGAGCTGACGCTGCCGAATAGTGTAAAAGTGCTTTTCTTTCACGGATCACCACTGTCGCCGGTCGACATTATTCAGGCAACTACAAACCCCGAACTTCTGGATAAATACTTTGAAGGACAGGATGCCACGGTCTTTATAGGCGGACACTCCCACATCCAGATGTACCGTCGGTATGGAGAAAAACTAATCCTCAACTCAGGGAGCGTTGGAAATGCATTCAAATTCGCGTACACTCCCGGTATCATTCCAAGTCTGCTGCCATGGGCTGAATATACGATCATAAGCGAGAATGGAAATACCCTTGACGTGGATCTCCGCCGTATTTACTTTAACACAGCGGAATTACTCAAACAAATAGCTGAAAGCAAACTTCCCGGAAAAGCTTGGTGGCTGAAACAATATTCTTAATGACCAGAATAAATTTAAAAATTATAGTAGAATTGAACCTGCTGGGGCGATGGCGGAATCGGCAGACGCAACGGACTTAAAATCCGTCGGTAGTGATACTGTGAGGGTTCGACCCCCTCTCGCCCCACAAAAAATATGTCATTGCGTAGAACCTGAGAATTTTCAAAGGGCGCAATGACAATTTTGTCTACAAGGCAGCTATGTTCTTTAATCGCCAACAACTCGAAGAAGTCGAAGATAAAAGTCTAGCCTCCTACGGATTGCGAAGCAAAGACTCAAAAGGCCGCGCCTATCTGGACAGCGAACCAGATTACCGCACCTCCTTTCAGCGCGACCGTGACCGCATCCTGCACACCACTGCCTTTCGCAGATTGGAATACAAGACTCAGGTCTTCATCAATTTTGAAGGCGATTACTTCCGTACCCGCCTCACCCACACACTGGAAGTTGCCCAGATCGGCCGGACATTGGCGCGCGCCTTGGGCGCAAACGAGGACCTGGTCGAGACCATTTGCCTGGCACACGATCTGGGGCACTCGCCTTTCGGACATTCCGGCGAGATCGCCCTGGCCAGGTTGATGAAAGACTATGGCGGCTTCGACCATAACAAACAATCCCTGCGCATCGTGACCGAACTCGAACAGCGTTACCCGGAATTCCCTGGCCTAAATCTCACTTGGGAAGTTCGCGAAGGAATGGTTAAGCACGAATCAGAATACGACATATCCGATGCGCGTGATTACAGCCCCGAATTGCGAGGGAATCTCGAAACACAGATCGCCAACGTAGCCGATGAACTCGCCTACACCACGCATGATCTTGACGATGGCTTGCGTTCAGGAATGATCAACCCGCCATTACTCGAAGGCATTTCCCTATGGGAGATATTGCGCGAGACATACAACTGGCATGGATCAATCCTTAATGACATGGAACGCCACCGTATGATCCGCCACCTGGTCGGCTTGATGGTCACAGATATGTTACAAGCCACAGAGACGCGCATCAAGGATAGTAAGGTCATTACTGCATTTGATGTTCAAAAACTGAAGCACAATATCATCGGCTACAGTGAAGAGATGCAGCGCCGCAATCGCGAGCTAAAAGACCTGCTCTATAAAAAACTATACCGACATTATCGCGTGGTCAGGATGCAGGTCAAAGCAGAGCGCATCATTTCAGACCTGTTCCACGCCTATCGCGCCGAGCCCGCCATGCTGCCAGATCACGTTCAGTTCTTTATCGAAAAGCGCGGACTTGAACGTACGATCTGTGACTATATTGCAGGCATGACTGACCGTTATGCCATTGAAGAACATCAAAAACTGTTCAACCCCTTTGAAAAACCGTAATTTTTTTTATTTTCAAAAAAAGGGGGAGCGAAAGTCTTTCCCCATTTACTGACGGAAACATAAAACACTAAAAGAGGACTCAATACCATGAACCAATCCAACTATCTCACCCCCGAAGGCGAAGAAAAACTCCAGGCTGAATTGCAGGAATTAAAAGGGCCAAAACGCGAAGAACTTTCCCAACGTCTGCGCTCCGCCATTCAAATGGGCGACCTTTCAGAAAACGCAGACTATCACAAAGCCAAGGAAGACCAGGGTTTTCTCGAAGGACGCATCCAGGAACTCGAAGCGATCCTGCG
This sequence comes from Candidatus Villigracilis saccharophilus, assembly GCA_016709305.1. Taxonomy (GTDB): domain Bacteria; phylum Chloroflexota; class Anaerolineae; order Anaerolineales; family Villigracilaceae; genus Villigracilis; species Villigracilis saccharophilus. The sequence goes on along the minus strand of JADJNA010000020.1, from coordinate 36,696 downwards.
CAATGCGACCATCATTACACAAAAGCAGAGCAGCGGTGTGATCTTCATCGGCTCTCATGTGACCATCCAGGAAGGGAACGAAGAGCCAGAGACTTATCACCTGGTCGGTCCCACCGAAGCGGATCCGCGCCGCGGCAGAATCTCCTACGAATCTCCCATCGGACGCGCTTTGATGGACAAAAAAGTTGGTGAAATTGCAGAAGCTGAGACGCCCGGCGGAATGATCAAGTTCAAGATCTTGAAGATCGAATAACGCTTCGATCAAAGCCGCATAACAAAAGACCGCCTCTCATTTGAAGCGGTCTTTTATTTTCATTTTTCCACTACCCTTGTCTCGGCCAGACAGCCAGCTCCAATGTGATCCGTTCAAAGTAGCTTTGCTCGGGCAAGGGTCCGTGTCCATATTCAAGATCAACAACGGTTGCAAGCAATTGCAGGGTGGCGGTCTCCAACAAAATCTGCACTTGCGGCGCTACTACCACCAATTCACCCTTTGGCTCAAGGCGGGCGCGAATGGCAGGGTCATTATAGGCGTGCTGCGACATCAACACCTTTGTTGCGGTTTTGATATCGTTCTTATCGAACAACCAGAATTCAAGCGCAGTGACCTTCTTCGGCTCGCCGACTCCAATCGATTCAGAGACGCCTACGCCGTACTCTCCCATGAACTCGCCAGCCTGTGTATCAATACTGAATGATTCATCATACAGATCATCACCGAGCACGTATGTGGTCATGGTTTGAGTGATCGGCGGAGCAAGCCCCATTTGTTCAAAATTAGTTTTCTCCGCATTACGGCTTATCTCAACAGATTGCATGGTAGGGGTCACTTCACCGCTGCCGCGCTTGGACAAAAATCTATATAGATAAAAGACCGCTGCAATCGCCACGCCCAGCAACAGGACAGTTGCAAAAATAATAATCGTATTCCTTGTGGTGGATGGTGCGGAAGGATCATCGGTAGTTTCCTGGGGAGCAAGCACTTCTGTGATCACTTCATAGTACGCATTGATCACGGCTGGATCCTGACTGCCGGGATTCGCCTGAACAGCATTAAATGCAGCCGGAGCGCCCAAGCCAAGATTCTGCCATCGCTGAACGGCCAGATCCGGGCTTTGGTTGAGGCGGAAAGAGTCGATTGCCATACGCAAATAATCTTCCTGCAGGTCTGCACGCAGATAGGACGGGGTAGCGTCCACAAAATTCACCGGCGCGATCACCCACCCGATCAGCAAACCCAACATTAATCCGCCAATGCCTAAAGCAATTGGAACGATGGGCATTTTCTTAATTAAGGCGACTATAAACTGCATAAGAGACTCCTTTGTCTGGTTATGTTTTTCTGATTATACATCGTAATCTTATTACCCCGCATGGCAGAATAATTACCACGATTCCATAAGGTATAGGGTACGTTCAGAATCACGCACAGATTCAACTTTATGAATTTTAAAACAAGCAGAGAACCTGGATTCAAACCCTTCACGGGTGTATTCGGGAAAAATATCCTCACGCGAGGCCAATAATTTCCGCACCTGTGAATCGGATTTGGGAACGAACTCGATCACTAGCCATTTAGAGCATGATGCAAAAAAAGAAGCGAGCTGAGGCAGAGGCACATTATTTGAAATGGCAAGATGATGAATGACAGCCAGCGCGAGCACCATATCCACGGGACCGCGGGCGTTAAACGAATCGCGTTCGTCATTATTCCAGCCAATGGAGGGACTTGGATTCGTCAGGTCCAGCACCAACGGCAGGATATTCTGTTCCTTCTTCGATTTGACTGTTCGATAATTTTGTTCCACTGCGGCAGGATCAATATCGAACGAAACCGTAAACGCACCCGACGATGCGGCTTCACGGCTGAACACACCTGTATTACCGCCCAGGTCCCAAACCAAAGCAGGCTTCTTTTCAAGCGCCCATTCATTCACGAGTTGTTTCTTATGCTCAAAAGCCGCGTCGGTGTAATTCGTGTTTTCGTAATAATCACCCCACTCCGTGTCGGCGGGTTTCCAGGATAATTTCCTGACCGTATTCTCAAGACTTTCGATCAAACCTGTCAAAGCCTGCCTGTTCATACCACCAGCAGGAGTTTTAACCGTTTTATCTGAATATCGTTTTTGTGCGCCCGCATGGATATGGATATGCGTGAGTAAACCAAAATTGAATTTTGTCTTTGTAGGTAATAATCCGCTCGCAAGGTCAAGCGGAACACCGTCAATATACACCCGTAATAACTGACTCAGACGCACATCGCGATAACTCATCAAGGCCAACGGTGCGAGAAAATGCTGGCAGAATTGTTTATACGCCGCCCAGGGTTGACCTTCTTTATAGAGTTCAAAAGACAGCGTGTCGATCAACACTGCTTTGCCGCGCACGAATTGAACATTGTATGCGCTGGCATCCTTCAAAGACATATCCAGTTTCAATGCCCGCTTTTGAATGGACAATGTCGCAAGCGCGGCATCTTTCAACTGGCTGAATGACCACTCATACGGATAGGAAATGAATGGAACGCGCTCGGGCTGGATGATCTTGAACGTCGCGTCCACCTCAAATGGAAGCAGGTCTGACTCAACATGCGGGATCAGCAATCCAGCTTTGACCAATTTATCGTACAAGCCAGAGTCCATCAACCGCGCATAATCTTTCGAATATACGCGGTTGATCTGTCGGTACAGGTTTCCATTTGCAGTAAACAGAAACCCGCTTGGGTCACGAAAGGAAGCGGAGAGCTGTCCAGTTTTACTCATCGCCCGATTTGTCATCCTCTTCATCTTCAGGCTTGGGTTTAACTCCAAAAAGTTTTTTTATACTACCCCATGAAGCACGCACAGCAACGCCGATGCCCAGCAACGCGGCAATCGCGATCTGAATAAGGATGCTCCCGGAGCCGGGGTCAAGATATGGAAGTGGTGAAAAATGCATATTGATCTCTTTCTACTCTATGGTTTCAGGCACGATTTCTTCCAAAAGGAAGGATTCGGAACATTTGATACATTGGGCTTCGCGTTTGTTGGCAATGACCAGCAATCCGCCGCACTTGGGACACGGTACAGCCAGCGGACGCTTCCACGAAGTGAAATCGCAATTTGGATAATTGACACAGCCGAAGAAGGTGCGGCCTTTGCGGGTTTTTCTTTCCACAAGTTCGCCGCCATCGGTCGGGCAGGCAACGCCGATCTTCAAAAGCCAGGGCTCGGTATAGCGGCATTCAGGAAAGCCGCTGCATGAAATGAATTTACCAAAGCGTCCATAGCGGATGACCAGCTCCTTGCCGCACGTCGGGCAGGCGCGGCCAATGGGTTCGGGTCCGCTCTTTGTGACAGGCATATCGGCCTGCGCTATTTTCACCTTCTCTGAGAAGGGGGTATAAAATTCCTGGATCGCGTCTGTCCACAGCATTTCACCGGATGCAACCTGATCAAGGTCTTCTTCCATATGCGCAGTGAAATTAAAGTCCACCACCTCGGGGAAATATTCCACCATGAGATCGTTTACCTGCAAACCGGTATCCGTCGGGATCAAACGCTTATCTACCCGTTCGACATAGCCGCGCTGTTGAATGGTTGAAATGGTTGGCGCGTACGTGGAAGGACGGCCAATCCCATTCTCTTCGAGCGCCTGCACAAGCGATGCTTCCGAAAATCGCGGAGGAGGCTGGGTGAAATGCTGTTCTGGAATCAATCGGATCAATTCCTGCTCCTGTCCTTCCGCGATACCCACAGGAATTTTTACATTCTCATCGTCTTCTTCGGTCTTGACATCTTCATTCTTCGCTTCTTCATAGACTACTAAAAAGCCTGGGAATTTTACAGCAGAGCCTGATGCACGCAAGAGATATTCATGTGCGGTGGTCTTGCCAGTCACTTCCACCTGCAGCGTATCAAATACAGCCGATTCCATCTGTGAAGCGACGAATCTCTGCCAGATCAAACGGTATAACTTAAACATGGCGGGGTCGAGATATTCTTTTACTTTTTCAGGGTCACGCATTGCGGAAGTTGGGCGAATGGCTTCGTGGGCTTCCTGCGCGTTCGCGGATTTTGTTTTATAAATTGGCGATTCGCTCGGCAAATAATCCTTGCCGTATTTTCCAGCAACATATTCACGCGCTTCGTTTTGGGCGATCGTCGAGACGTTCATCGAGTCTGTACGCATATAGGTAATGAGACCCGTCGTGCCGCCCTCGCCCACATCCTGACCTTCATACAGCCCCTGCGCCAATCCCATCGTGCGCTTGGCCGTTAACCCAAGTTTGCGCGAGGCTTCCTGCTGTAATGTGGATGTGGTGAATGGAGCGGAAGGCTTGCGTCTGCGTTCGCCGCGTTTAACTTTCGTAACCGAGTACGCAGCGGTTTCCATGTCGATCAAGATCGGCCTGACCACGGCTTCTGTTGTCAGGTCGGGATCTTTATTGTCAATACGCGCCAGTTTGGCAAGGAAAGCAGATTTCGGATTCCCATGCTTGAACTCGCCGTGGATCGACCAGTATTCAACCGGCTTAAACTCATCAATTTCGCGCTCACGCTCGACAATGAGCCTGAGAGCCACCGATTGCACCCGCCCTGCTGACAGACGCCCGCGCACCTTTTCCCACAAAATAGGACTGATGCTATAGCCGACCAAACGATCCAGCACGCGGCGCGCCTGCTGGGCGTTGACCAGATCCATATTAATCTCGCGCGGATGTGCGAACGCTTCCGCCACGGCTGGAGCAGTAATCTCGTGAAAGACAACGCGCTTGGTACGTTCCATGTCGATCTGCGCGGCTTCGGCCAAATGCCAGGAAATAGATTCACCTTCACGGTCAGGATCGGTCGCGAGAAAGATCTCTTCGGCAGTGGCTGCCAGTTTCTTGATCTCCTTGACCACATCCTTTTTTCATTTGGCACGCGATACTTCGGCTCAAAATTATTATCCACATTCACAGAAAGCTGTGATTTAAGCAGATCACGCACATGCCCCACTGATGCGCGGACAGTGTAGCCTTTCCCGAGAAAACGCCCAACCGTCTTTGCCTTGGCTGGCGATTCAACAATGACCAGCTTTCCTTCACGGACAATCACCTTGGCGGGTTTGGGCGGCGCGACCATATCCGCATGAGCGTCTGTCCTGCCCATCCGATAAAGTTTTGTGCCGCACTCGGAACACACAGCAATATTTACAGGCGATCCTTTCGCATTAAAACCCGCGACAGGATCTTTCATCTCCCGTTTTGTCTTGCACTTCATACAATAAGCTTCCATTAATTATCCTCGTAAACATCCCTCACCCCGCCCTTCTCCCTAAGAAAGAAGGGTTGGGGTGAGAGTGATTTATAGATATTTTTCCTGATTATGTTTCTTCAAATGACCAACCACATCGCGAACCTTCTGCGCCTGATCGGTCTTGCAGACCATCAATACGTCGCCTGTATCCACAATGACCATGTCATCCACACCGATGGTAACGATCAAACGCTCGTTACTGCTGCCGTACACCAACGTATTATGCGTCTCATGCGCAAGGTGCAGACTGCTGTTGGTTGCAATATTACCATCCATGTCGGGCAACAGCACTTCGAACAGAGATGACCACATACCGACATCGCTCCATCCCAGCCCACCCGCAGGCAAAACGGCTACACGCTCCGCTTTCTCCATGATGCCATAATCCACTGTCTCAACCTTAAGACCGCGCCAGTTTTCACTCAACACTTCAGTTTGTGATTCTGTTCCCCACGCGGAGGCGATATTCTTTAAAGCGCCGCCAAGTTCAGGCATTTGTTTATCGATCTCATTCAAGATCGTATCTGCGCGCCAGATGAACATGCCGCTGTTCCAGGAGTGGTCTCCCGTGCGGAGCAATTGTCCAGCGGCTTGTTCGCTGGGCTTTTCAATAAAGCGCCTGACATTATACGTTGGATATTTATATTGACCATCCAAGGGTGCGCCTTGTTGAATATACCCGTACGCTGTCGAGGGCTGGGTCGGCGTAATACCGAGCGTCACTAAATATCCATTCTCTGCCACTTCGAACGCGGCTTTGAGTAGATAATGAAACAAGTCGCGGTTGCGGATGAAATGATCCGACGGCAGAATCGCCATCGCAGCATTCCTGTCGCGCTTATGCAGTACCGCGGCGGCAAATCCTACCACAGAGGCGGTCCCGCGTGGAGATGATTCAATCAGATAGTTTTCCTCGGGAATCTCAGGAGCCTGCAAGCGCATTTCACGCGCCTGCTCTTCCACTGTCACGACCAGAATATGATCGGGGCTGAATAAATCCTCCAGGCGCTTGACCGTGCTTTGGAAGAGAGTCTCCTGACCAATTAATGGAAGCAATTGCTTCGGTTTTTCTTTTCTTGAAACAGGCCAGAGACGGGTCCCGCCGCCGCCAGCCATGATAACCGCATAAGTGTGTTCGGACATTTGTTATTCCTAATAAGATATGGGCAAGCGGACATGTAAGCATGCAAACAAGTACACTGGCTTTCGTATTTCCGCGCCTGCTTGTCTTCGTGTTTATCCTGTCTCAGTACCTGCCTGATAATTGCTCTGCTCTTCGCGCACTGCAACATAATTCATGCTGCGCACCATGCCTTTCAACTCCATCAGCGCGAGTGTAGCCGAAACTCTCTCAATTGGCAAATCGGCCCGGTTGCGAATTCCAGCCACATTCAGAGGTTCGCCGCCGAGCACATTCAACAATTTAGCTTCTGTTTCATCGGCAGGAATCACTTTGCGCGCGGCTTTGTGTTCGCCGATGCGTGTGAAATCCAAGGCCTGCATAATATCATTGACACTCAATAAGGGCAAAGCGCCATTCTGGATCAGCTTATTCATACCCTGCTATGAGGCGCAGGTATACTCCCCGGCACCGCAAACTCTTCACGTCCCTGTTCAGCCGCGAACTCGGCCGTGATCAACGCGCCGCTGGTCTCACCTGCTTCAATGACAACGACCGCCAATGATAAACCAGAAATGATGCGATTGCGCGGCGGAATATTGGAAGCGTCGGGCGGCGTGCCTGGCGTGTAATCGCTGATGATCGCGCCGCGCTCCTCCATTGCTCGGCCATTTTCAAATGTTCAGGGGTAGATCTTATCCACGCCCGGACCCGGCACGCCGATGGTTCGTCCGCCAGCCTTTAGCGCAGTTTGATGCGCGATCGCATCCACCGCGCGCGAGACCGTTGACCATAGTAATCCCATTTAACGCAAGGAATGACGAAAGATCTTCAGTGATCTGCCTGCCATACAGCGTGCCCCAGCGCGTGCCGACAATCGCAACCGCGAACAGGTCATCAGGCAAATACTCGCCGCGAATATACATCACGGGCGGCGGTTGGTCAATCTCTTTTAATCTTGATGGGCATACTTCATCCTGCCAGGTCAGGATCTTTATCCCCTGTGATTCTATTTTCACCCAGACTTGATCCAGGTCAATTTTTTGACGCGCCGCGAGCACACGTTCGATCACCTTCGCGCCGAGGCCTGCTTCTGCCAAATTGACAGAGTCAGCGCCCCAGGCAGTTTGCAGGTCTCCAAAGTATGCGACCAGCCCCTGCATGCGCACCACGCCAATACCTTTGATGATATTAAATCCAACCCAGTATTTTCTGTCGTCCATAGTGAAAACGTTTGAACGGAGAAATGTTCAAACGCCCGTCCTACAACCCCTCGAGCAGATGAACTTTCAGGATACGGGAATCCATATCCAGGTTAAGAATGACCGAAGGAATGGCGGGCAGGAGAATCTCCTTGCCAGAGTCGTCCCGAACGACATAAACATCGTTCGCGCCAGTTTCCAAAATTTCAACCAGCTTGCCAAGCGGATGCCCGTTCTCATCCACGATTTCCAGACCGATCATTTCATATTGATAATGCTGACCTTCGGGGAGCGGCGGGACTTCGTCCGCTTTGACGTAGACCCATTGATTGCGCAGTTTGCTGACATCTTCAGAGGTGTCAATGCCGCGAAAACTAACGAGCAATCCATCCGCATGCGGGCGGACGGTGTCAAATGTGAGCGGGGTATGCTTTTCGCCGACCAGAACTTTGCGACCAGATTTGATGCGTTGCGGAAAGTCGGTATGCAGATCCATGATTATCTCGCCGCGCACCCCATGCGAACGGCGCAGATAACCAATCACTAAATAGACAGGCTCGCCTGCCGGCGAGCCTGATGATTGCGGTTGTGCTGGCATTAGGGTTCCATTACGTCGAGCGTGGCTTGTTTGCCTTCGCGCTCGGCGGCCACCCGCAGCAAAGTGCGGATGGAGTTGGCTACTTTCCCGCCTTTGCCGATCACACGGCCCATATCGTCTTTGGAAACATTCAGTTCAATACGAACCCGTGAACCGTTCCCGCTTTGGCGCACCTGGACGTCTTCAGGGTGCTCTACGAGAGATTTGGCGATGTATTCAATGAGATCTTTCATAATAATTTCTTTCAATAGACCCTAAAGGTTTTAAAAACCTTTAGGGTCTACATTTAGTTTTACTTGGAAGTGCGTACGGGAGCGGCGCGTTTGACTTCGGCTTCAGCGGCTTCAGCGACGAGGGCTTCAAGAGCTTCGCCTTTCTTGAAGCGGTCAAAACGAGCCTGCGTGCCAGATGCTTTGAACACCTGAGCCACAGACTCGGTCGGCAGAGCGCCGTTCTTCATCCAATGGAAAACGCGGTCTTCCTTGATGTGAATGGTGGCAGGATTGGTGCGGGGATTGTACACACCCAAAATTTCCAAAAAGCGACCATCGCGGGGGGCTTCCTTATCCGCAGCGATGATGCGGTACGTGGGTTGGCCTTTGAGACCAATACGACGTAAACGAATTCTTACCATTTTATACTTACTCCTTAAGATTGGTTTATGTCTCAGACAGGCGAGAGAGAGTTGTGTGCAAGGTACACACGGGTTCGCGGGCTGAAATCACAGGAAGGTATTTTACCAGAGAAAAAGAAAATTGCCGTTTCAAGGTTTGAGGGCGTATAATTTGCACTTAGGTAATTAAACAGCCTACAGCCTACAGCCTGAATAACAACCCAAACTGGGGTCCTACACACAGATTCCGCTAGTTTAATCATAGTTGAGCAGCTCGTCCGGGATGTTGGCACAGAACAATATGAATGAATACAACACAGAGAACAATGAAAAACAATTGCAGGAATCGCAACAATATTGGGACGATTTAGCATCAACATTTGATAATGAACCAGACCACGGCCTGCGAGACACATTAATTCGTGAAACTTGGACTGAATTTCTAAAAACTTGGCTTCCACAAACTAACGCAACTATTTTAGACATTGGTTGTGGAACAGGGTCGCTCAGTATTGTACTTGCTGAACTTGGACACAAAGTTATAGGCGTTGATTTGTCGCCTTCAATGATTTCTCACGCTCAAGCAAAAGCGGCGGCACATGGATTTCAGATTGAGTTTCATGTTATGGACGCAGCATATCCTCAGTTATCATATCAACAATTTGATGTGATTATTTGCAGGCATCTTTTATGGGCTTTACCAGAACCTGAGCAGGTACTCCAAAGATGGGTTGAGTTTCTGAAGCAGAAAGGACGATTGGTTTTGGTTGAAGGCTTTTGGGTAACTGGCGCAGGTTTGCACGCGGAAGAAATTTTAAAAATGCTCCCATCGTCTTTTATCAATGTATCAAATCAAAACTTAAGCGATAACCCCAATTTCTGGGGTGGCAGCGTCACCGATGAACGTTATGCAATAATCGCCGATAATAACAGAGAAGGTATTACCCATTAAACACTGCCAAACAAAGTGTGCATCAATCTGCCATGTCCGCTTTTTATGATACTACCCGACACTGGGGATTCTGGCGCATTTTCAAGTATTTTTCTGGCTTCGGCTTTTTTTCTACTCCCAAGCGGATTCGACGCCCGCCCGGTGCCACAATGCCCATTGGGCCGCAAACCGTTGAACAGAAGATATAGTAATCCTATTACAGGAGTTAAAATGGAATGGGAAATTAGAATTCACAATGAAGAAAATTACATAGAAGTAATCACGAAAGGAGTTGCTGATAAAGATAGCTCATTAAATATGGCGAAAACAATAAAAGAGACAATGCAACAGCATAGAATTACCAAGGCATTAATTGATCATCGCAAAATTGAAGGTGTCTCTGGAGAAATAATAGAAATCTATGATCGCCCAAAGCTACTCAGAATAATAGGGCTTGTTTTGGGTATAAAAATAGCAGAAATCATTAAACCGGTCCATATGAAGCATTTTAGTTTTTTTGAGACTGTATGTATAAATCAAGGATTTAGAATTTCAATTTTTCAAGAAAAATTACCAGCATTAGAATGGCTTCTAAAATAAGAAACCAAGAATTCATTCAATGCAATATCTGCCAGACAAAGCATGGGCTAGGCAGACGATAGCCGCAATTTTCGAGCATTTTTCTGACTTCGAGCCGCTTCGCGACCTACCATAATCAGAGTCCAAGCCAATAGTAGTATGTCAACCAATTAGATTAATCAAGGCCGCTTATGAGCACAATTATTGGTAACAGAGAAATAGTTCTTGGCGAAATCCTCGATCTCGCTGCAGAAAAATTCAAAGATCAAGAAAAATTACCTTCTTATGGCGGTTGGCCGAATTATCGTTTTGTTGACACTTCGATCTTTGACATTCCAGCTTTGGTTACAGAAATAAGAGCCCCGTTAAATGATAGACCGATCACACAGCAGACATTTGAATTATCCTTGACTTCCGATTCTGCGAAGAATCTAAGAGTAGACTATCTTAGAAAGATCGGCAAATTTGTAGGGAATCCCAACGAGTTACAAGAGTTTGATGCTTCAACGGCGCACCAAGTCAGCTTGACTGCAAGATGGTTTGTGGAGAATATTTCCATCACTTTATCAATTTATGGGGAAGCCGAAATATCCATAATGGGATCTCGACGGCTGGGCTTTTCTTCGACATCACAAATGAAATAGAGATTGCCAAACTCTACGTCAAAGCCCAGGAAGAAATGGAAAGCTCATTATGGTCAGATGCCAAAAATTTCAGCATAACTCAAAGCGTGCAAATCAATAACCGAATACGACCTTATTGTTTACCAAATTACGCTTCGAAAAACCCTGAGTCCATTTATAACAATCCGCTACTAAGAAGAGCGCAAAAGTCTTTATATAAAAAGTCCCTGCTGGATACACCAAATTTTATTTTGGAAGGCATGACTGAAAACACAATACGAGTGTGGACCAACAACGGAAAGCATTTTGTTTCCACCATATTTGATACGGTAGAATTTGGGGGAAAAGAAGATCAAATTGAAATTAACGACTTACTGCCAGCCAAGGGTAGCGGACGACTCTCGGTTAACATAAATGATCTGTCTCTAAGCGACTCGTATGGCTCGGAGGGATTGAAGGCTTTAATCAGCACTATCGAGACGGTCACAAAGAAGAAATATCCTATTTATCAGGATTACGACAGCTAAATAAAGTGGTTACCCCGAAATCTCTTTCCTCACCAGGCACGACCTTCGCACCAAAGATGAAATAGATTCAACCTCACTTCTGACAAACCCAATTTCAGGATAATTTCTTCAGTAGAAAGCGGGAGAAAAGGCTTCATGTACTTATGAGAAAAATTGACAAACGCGGAAAACTTGAAGCGCAGCCTTTCTCATTTCGAATAACCAAAAACAGGAAAGTGTTCATTCACTGGAATGGCAGGCAAATCCTTACTATCAAAGGGAGTGCTGCTGAGAAATTCCTTGCCTCCATTGACGGTGTCGATGCCCAGCAAGCTCAATTGGAAATGGCGCGTGTCACGGGGCATTTCAAACATGGAACTGAGAGACGATGACACTCTCAAGAATCACCCCGAAATCTCTTTCCTCGCTACAGGCGCGACTATGTAAGCACTAAGGGGTCAAGATGCTTACGCGGCGGCGCAAGAGCGGCTCACGAATCGCCTTCGCATCCAGCCTGCCCGCGCCAAGAAACGTGACGAACCGCGCGAACCCGCTAGCTAATGCTTCAGCAAATGATTCATCTTTGCCGAGAACCTTGTTCTCCAACCATAAACCCAGGATTACAAACGTATTGGTCGCCCGGTCGAGTTTGCTGTCGAACCGCGCAACAAGCTGGTCGCCCCATAAAATCGGCAAAGTGTAGTAGCCGAACTTGCGCTGGTGCGCAGGTTTGTATACCTCCCATACGTAGTCAAAACCGAACAAAACTTTGGCTCGTCCGCGTGCGCTGACCTGATCGAGCGGCGCGAGAAAAACTACCTCTTCAGTTGTGGTTGTCTCCAACGGCATCCATGCCTTTGGGACTCGCCCTGCGCTCAGGTCGCGTAACATCTTGGCATCGCTGCCGAGCGCGTGGTGCAACGCTTTCCAGCCTTCGACCTTCACCTCGATGATATCGCCGTCGGCCAACATCTCTCCAAGCATCTTCTTCGCTGCGCGATCTGGTTCGCCGCGTTGCCACGAATCGCTCGTACGGCTGATCCGTGACAGGCCGGAGAAGCTAATTTCTTTCTTTATCAGGAAACGGTCGGTTTCGACTTCGCTGCTCTCGCAAATAAACTGCGCGGGCGCGACCGCTTCCGTGAGTGCATACACACGTTCGAAGCGCTCGCGATGATGCGTCATCACTTCCCCTGTGCGCCACAGATAATACAAAGCCAGTGCGCTGTCCTTGCGGCCGCGATAACTTTGGATTCGTGTGCGTGTTGTCGTCTCGAAGTCGCGGTTACTCACGATGCCGCGTTCGCGCAAGATAGCCCGCATTTCGACGATGGCATCGGCATGGTCGTGGGCCATCTGGCGAATTCGCGAATCACCATAGTTGCCGTCGCGCTCGCGGCGCATGATGGTGCGCCAGTGAGGCAGTTCTTCCATAGGCCGCGCAGCCAGCCACCCGCCCCAGTCGAAAAACTTGCGTTTTTTGTAGGTCACATTCTCCCACATACCCGGCGCGTAATCGAGCACTCGACCGTAAAGCTGAATGTCATGGCTGCGAGCGATGATTTGCAGCGGATCAAGCTGCAGGTATTCCATCGCTCGCATGGATTGCTCTGTGCCCTTGAGCCCGCGCCAACGCCGGCCGGGCCACAAACCCTGCTTGCCAAGAATAAAACGACGGGCTGTTTCAATATCAACAGTTAACATGATGATGGATTAAAGCAATTTTTATAAAAGGAGATACCATCTCCGCTTACCCCGAAATCTCTTTCCGCACCACAGGCGCGACCTTAGTACCAAGCAACTCAATCGCGCGCATCATCTTGACATGCGGAATTGTCCCAATGCCCAATTGAATTAAAAATCGTTGGTGATCGAATATCTTATGCTGAAACAGGATCTTCTCTATAACTTCATCGGGGGTGCCGACAAAGTCCGAACCGCGCAGAGAGCGTGAACCTTCAAATTGCTGGCGTGTGATCCCAGTCCAGCCGCGTTCCCTTCCTATTTTGTTCATCATCATTTGAAACGAGGGAAAATAATCATCAGCGGCTTGTTTTGAGTCATCGCCGATGAATCCGTGTGAGTTAATGCTTAATTGGATATCTGACAGGTTGTGTCCTGCCTCTTCAGCGGAAGCCCGATACAGGTCAGCGAGAGGCGCGAAGCGTTCAGGCATGCCGCCGATAATGGCGAGCGCCATCGGCAGTCCCAACCTCCCGGCACGGACAACGGATTCAGGCGTGCCACCCACCGCGATCCAAACTGGCATTTTCTCCTGATGCGGGCGGGGATAGACTCCCTGCTCGAATAAAGCGGGACGATGTTTGCCAGCCCAGGTCACGACCTCGGATTCACGCAGTTTCAAAAGCAAGTCCAACTTTTCGGTAAATAGTTCGTTGTAGTCGTTCAGGTCATAACCAAACAGCGGAAATGACTCAATGAATGAACCACGTCCCGCCATGATCTCGGCGCGGCCTTTGGAAAGCAAATCCAGGGTGGCGAAATCCTGAAAGACGCGTACGGGGTCATCGGAACTTAGCACAGTTACGGCTGTGCTTAAACGAATGTTCTTTGTCTTTGCGGCAGCTGCAGCCAAAATGGTGACTGGCGATGAGGAAATAAAATCGGGGCGGTGATGTTCGCCTAGGCCAAAGACATCGAGGCCAACCTGGTCAGCGAGCTCGATGGTCTCCATCAGGTTGCTCATCCGCTCGGTGGGACTGAGCATCTGTCCCGTAGCTGGATCGGGAGTCAATTCTACAAAAGAGTAAATTCCAATTTCAAAAGGGCGTTTGATTTCTGACATTAAGGATTCCTGTTTTCATTCACTAAGTTTATAGAGTTTGAGCAAAACGTATTAATTCACCACAGATAAAATGGATAAACATTGGTTGGTAGAAAAATTTCTAAAAATTCTTTTTCATCATTTTATCTGTGGTTAAGAAAAAGACGTCAGGCACACACCAAGACTACTCGACCCCTATAAAAATTACAGGGACACTTGCGTGTCCCTGCTGCTTATCCGAACATCCTGCCCAAACCCTTGCCGCCAGTCTTTTGGATCATCTTCATCATCTTCTGTGCCTCGCGGAACTGTTTAATAAGACGATTTACATCCTGCACTTCCATTCCGCAGCCAGCGGCGATGCGCCTTCTTCGGGAGGCGTTCAACAGGTCGGGGTCACGCCGCTCTTTGACTGTCATGGAATTGATAATGGCTTCCGATTGTTTAAATGAACTTTCCATCACTGCCGGGTCAATGCCGCGCGCGGCCTGTCCCATTTGACCGGGCAGCATTTCCATGAGCTGCGCGAGTGGTCCCATCTTTTTCATTTGTTTCATTTGGTCGAGCCAATCCTCAAGCGAGAACTGCCCCTTCATCATTTTCTGTGCCTGCCGCGCCTGCGCGTCCATATCCTGGCCTTCATAGGCGGCTTCGGCTTTTTCGATCAGACCGATCATATCGCCCATGCCCAAAATACGGGAGGACAGACGCGATGGATCATAGGTTTCAAGGGCGTCGAGTTTTTCACCTGTACCGATAAACTTAATTGGGATACCCGTCACCGAGCGGATGGAAATGGCAGCGCCGCCGCGCGAGTCGCCGTCCATTTTGGTGAGGATCAGTCCTGTCAGGTTGATCGCGTCTTTGAATCCCTGCGCGATGTTCAACGCCTCCTGACCGATCATGGAATCGACCACGAGCAGGATGTCGATCGGATTGACATTCGCGGCGATGGCTTTTAACTCATCCATCAGCCCCGCGTCCAACTGCGACCGACCGGCTGTATCAATGATCACCAGACCGAATCCACCCTTTTCAGCCTTATCCACGGCGCGCTTCGCGAGCTGCGGCGGAGTGAGCGACAAGTCGGTTTCGACTTCAACATCCAGCCGTTCGCCGAGCTGCTGCAACTGCTTGATGGCGGCGGGACGATACGGGTCACCCGCGACCAACAGAACGCGCTCACCTTTTGCCTTCATCAAACGCGCAAGTTTTCCAGATGCGGTTGTCTTACCAGCGCCCTGCAAACCGACCATCATGATGACACGCGGTTTCGGACCTGTGAGATTTAATCCAACGGGCTCGCCAAGTGAAGCGATCAATTCATCGTTGACGATCTTGATGACCTGTTGACCGGGGTTCAGCGCCTTCGAGACTTCCGCGCCGACGGCACGTTCACGCACGCGCGCGATGAAAGTTTTGACCACGCTAAAATGCACATCCGCCTCAAGCAAGGCGAGACGCACTTCGCGCATGGCAGCATCCACGTCCGCTTCGGAGAGTTTTCCGCGGCGGCGAAGGTTATCGAAAATTTGATTTAACCGTCCAGTGAGAGTTTCAAACATAGGTTATGTTATGGCGTTGCGTGGGCGATGCTCTTTCGCCCGAAGCAATCTCCTGCAAAGTTGGAGACTGCTTCGGCACACCTGCCCTGGTGGGCGGTGCCAGGGAAACGAAGAACGCCTCGCAGCGACATGTTTACCGATTCCTTTTTAGTGTAGGACAAGCATTTTAGCTTGTAGCAGGTTGAGGGTCAAGTAAGAAGCGCAGTCTGTTAAGAATTTCTTTACATGGAAGGCGAAACTACTTATACTGGCACGTGTTGTGTTTCTAACAACCAATCCCAGTTTGGAGGAATCATGTCAACAGAAAAACCAATGGTGAACGACAGGAAAGAGATCTTCGGCTGGGCCATGTACGACTGGGCCAATTCAGCTTTTAGCACAACGATCGGGACAGTTTTTCTTGGACCTTATGTGGCATCTCTGGCACGCACCGCAGCCGAAGCGGCAGGTACGGCAACTGTTTCGTTTTTCGGGATTCCCGTTGCGCCTGATTCATTCCTGCCCTACTGTATTTCATTCTCAGTGGGCATGCAGGTTCTGTTCCTGCCCATTTTAGGGGCGATCGCAGATTACTCGCACATGCGAAAACGCATGATGCAGATCTTCGCAACCATCGGAGCCCTCGCGACCATTTTGATGTTCATGATCACGGGCGGATTGTGGTGGCTGGGCGGCGTGCTATTCATTGTCGCCAACCTCGCCTTTGGCGCGGCGATGGTCTTCTACAACGCCTATTTGCCCGACATTGCCAGTGAGGATGAAAGGGATCGAGTCTCATCATACGGCTGGGCAATGGGATATTTGGGCGGCGGCGTCCTGCTTGCGCTCAACCTGGCATTCTTCACCTTCAGCGAAGACCTTGGCGTGCCCGGTGATCTGGCTGTCCGCATCAACCTTGCTTCGGCGGGCATCTGGTGGCTGGGATTTTCATTCATCACATGGGGCAGGTTACGCTCTCGCCGTGCCGCGCGCCAACTCCCCACTGGCGAAACTTACGTCAGCATTGGCTTCAAGCAACTCCGCAAGACCGTTGGTGAAGTAAAGCATTTCCCCGAAACTTTGAAATTCCTGATCGCATATTTTTTATACAATGACGGCATCCAGACGGTGATTGCTGTCGCCTCGACATTCGCCGCCGCGCCTCTGATTCAGGGCGGGCTGGAACTTGAACAATCAACATTGATCGCCGTTATTTTGATGATCCAATTCGTGGCGTTCTTCGGAGCATTATTTTGGGGCAAACTTGCCGGCTGGATCGGCGCGAAGCAATCAGTGGTCGTCAGTTTGGTGATCTGGTCAGGCGTGGTCATTTATGCCTACGGCGGATTGAAAGGTCCGACCGCAACCGCACAGTTCTTCGTTCTCGGCATTTTCATTGCCCTAGTCATGGGCGGCTCGCAAGCCATCAGCCGCAGCCTGTTCGCGCAGATGATCCCAAACGGCAAGGAAGCGGAATTCTTCTCATTTTACGAGATCAGTGAACGCGGCACATCCTGGATCGGACCATTGGTGTTCGGTCTCGCCAACCAGATGTTCGGGAATTTGCGCTACGCCATTCTCTCCCTGATCTTCTTCTTCATCGCAGGTCTGATCTTGCTACCATTTGTGAACGTCACCAAAGCCATCACTGACGCTAAAAAATATGATGGGAGTCAAACAGGATAATTACAAACGCTTTACATTTTTCCACAAGTGTATGGGCATGTCATATAATGCCCATACACTTGTTTTTTTAATTGGACCACTTCGCAAACAAACCAAAGCATAGGTCAAGAGAGATGATATGAGCGAGAATCAAACAGGCAGATCGACCGAGTTGTTGATTGAAAAACTAAACAAGGATTTCTCAGATCATTTTATCGAAGCCGTAATTGAAAATAACCCGGATGTCATCCTCATCATGGATGAAGCGGGGCTGATCCTTTATTCAAACAAACGCTGTGCGGATCTGCTTGGGTATACAAAACTAGAATTAACCGGGAAGAGCGTTGAGACGCTCCTGCCCGCAGAATACGTCCATGCTCATGTTTCCAGGCGACGAGATTATCATAAATCGCCATCGGTCAGGGCCATGGGGCACGGCGCGATATTCAACGCCCTCCATAAATCTGGAGAAAAAATTCCGGTTCACATTGCGCTAAGTCCATTACCCGGCCAGGGAAGACTGGTCCAGGCTGTCATGCGTGACGCCATGCCAATCTTTACAACCCAACAAAACATGCGTTTACAGAGTGTCGCAATGCAGGCTGCCGTCAATGGAATCGTCATTACAGACACAAAAGGCATTATTCAATGGGTCAATCCAGCAGTCACAGTTATGACAGGATACTCCAGCGAAGAATTGATAGGTAGAGACCCCAGCATTTTGAAGTCCGGCCACCACGACCCGATTTTTTATAGAAATTTATGGGAAACCGTATTGAGCGGCAAGCACTGGTCTGGCGAGATCATCAATCGCCGTAAAAACAGCTCGATCTATTATGAGGAGCAGCGCATTGCACCTGTGCGAAATGATGAAGGTCAAATCACGCATTTGATCGCTATCAAGCAGGATATAACCGCCCGCAGGGAGGCAGAGATCCAATTACACCAAACCAACCTGCTCCTGCAAAGCCAACTTTCAGAATCTGAACGCCTTACTGACCTATTGAATCAAGCAAATCATCAACTTGAAATTAAGATACAGGAACGATCTGCTGAACTTGCCAAAGCGAACGAACAATTAAAAGAAGTTGATAATTTGAAATCCGCATTTATAGGCGTCATCTCCCACGAGCTGCGTACTCCCTTTACAAGCATCCTGGCATCCATAAACCTTTTCGAATCCGAAGGATTTGAAAATCTGCGGCCAGATCAAAAGGAGCTATTGGGCATACTAGGTGAAAGCATACGGTCATCC
Organism: Candidatus Villigracilis saccharophilus; assembly: GCA_016709305.1. Taxonomy (GTDB): domain Bacteria; phylum Chloroflexota; class Anaerolineae; order Anaerolineales; family Villigracilaceae; genus Villigracilis; species Villigracilis saccharophilus. Next base: position 17,996 of record JADJNA010000020.1, on the reverse strand, counting down.
TATTCAATGATCGAAAATCTGGTAAATTACGCCTCCTTTGTACGCAAACAGGGTGTGCTAAACCGGAATCATACCGATATTTCCAGTGTTGCAGATAGGATACTCTTTACTTTCAAAGGCAAGGCAGAACGTAAAAATATCATATTTGAAATTAAGTCTCCAAAAAATACTCGGACGGTTCTTTGTGATGAAGAACGCGTCTACGAAGCCCTTCGTGAGCTGGTGGATAATGCCATTAAGTTCACGGTGGACGGAGGCAAAGTTACGCTGAATTACTGGATCGCCGAAAACTTTCTGCATTTCTCTGTCGAGGATACAGGGCGGGGCATCCCGTCTGATAAATTGAACATGCTTTGGGAAAGTTTCACTCAAATGGCAGATCCCCTGCGGCGAGGCAATGAAGGCCTTGGGTTGGGGCTGGCGCTTGTGGAGCACATTGTCCGCGCTCACCGTGGAGAAGTATTTGCCACCAGCCAGGTGGGCATGGGAAGCAATTTTGGATTTCGTATTCCCCTGGAATAACGGATCTCTTGCAAAAGTCCACGGTCAATCGGCCCTGGGGCAGCGAGTTTTGCGAACTTCGCACCCTTCGTGGTGAATTTAGCTCTTTTGCCATCGTAACTGCGGAACTGTCAGATAATTTTTTTCTTTTTTAAAATAAACATCGGGGGTAATTTAAACTTCGGGGCACGGTCACTGGACCAGGGCGCTTGCGGAGCCATCACCAAAGTACATAACACAAGCAGGACCCTATCATAATTAACGCGCCAGCCCGCAAAATCTTTCCAGGCTTGATCACGGTCAGGTTTGAGCGGCACGCCAGCTTTATCTAATCTGCCTAATAGTTCGTCAAACTCTTCACGGCGAATGCTGATCGGATCTGTAGGATACTGCGGGTTTTTGGGATTGGGCAGATCAAAATAATCTGCAATACGGCGCAATGCAAGATATCCCGCGCGGATACTCAGTGAAGCAGAGGCGTCCGCAGGAATATCCACAGCAGACTGCGTGATCGAAGCGGCGTCCAATATCGCGCCTGCAGCGGTGACCCACGAGTTATCAGAACGCGGGGAACGAAAGAAGACGAGAGCGGGCAGCGTGGTATGACTTTCTTCTATATCCGCGAACCAGGTTTCCCAAGTCTTCCAGTAATCGCTGAGTTTATCCAATCCATGAATACGGTTAAACCGTAAAATCATTTCAAGCGCTGAAGGCGGATTCCCTGCCCGCACCTCCAGCATGCTGACGGCCTGTTCACGCCGTGAAAACGCGGCGTACATAGTCGGCAAATAGGCCATTAACAACGCCACCATGATCAGCCCAATTAACGCTTCTGAGAAAGACAAAATGGTCACGATCGGAACATCCGATGTCGCAAAGCCAAGGGTTAACAATGATGAACCGCTGTATCGAATATCCGCAAACCAATCCCCAACCCCAAGCGACCAATACATGGCCGCATACCCAAGCATGATCAACGCATACCAGACAGGCACCAGCATGATCAAACTGATCGGGGAATAATATGCCATGATCCGGTCACGCTGCTCATATGAGCCGGTAAATTTGAGAATGAACTCAAAAATACGGCGCATCATACCAAAGACGATTCGATTTAATTGACTACGCGCCGCACGGGTTAATACAAACGTGGATAGTGCCGAAAAGATCGTCATCGCCACCGCAGTAAACCCAACGAGAAAAACCAAAACCTTGATCAGAAAGTCCATAGGCAGCGATTATAAAGGAAGGCACAAAAAAACTGTCCATCATTCGATGGACAGTTTTGGTTATTGCAAATATTCATTAAGCGTGCTTCTAAACTCAGCTTCCGAAATGAAGCCGATCAGTTTTTTCAAAACCTTGCCGTCAGCATCCACAATATAAAATTCTGGCTGATAGGCAAAACCGAGCTCGCGTTGAAATGCATCCGTGTTGGGGTCGTCGGCATCAAGATAAGAGAACTTAACTCTGCCAGAGTATTCCGCTTCAAGCCCATGAACCATGGGCGCCATTGATCGGCAGGTACCTCAGGTGAAGCGGAAGAACTCGACCAGTTGCAATTGACCGGATGCCAGGCTCACTGTAGCCGGATCGGTGGCTTCGAGATTCGGTCCACGTGACGTAGGAACAGCGGCTGCCACGGGCGCCTCATTCGTGGCTTGCGGCTGTATGATACTTTCAGGGGTTTGGGTGGCAGCAGCCGCTTGAGGCGGATCTATCTGAGGCTGTGCGGTTGGCGGAAGCGCTTTCGGGGCGCAAGATGCCAGTAAAACAGCGACCAAGCCAAGGATTGGGATGTAGATGCGGGGCTTCATTTTTTCTCCTTATTTTTATGCAAGACAAGTTCAGTTGAACAATTCTTACCAGCACTGTCCTAATTGCATTTCTTTGACTCTAATAAAATCCTACGCTATACTAAGTATCAAGATTAATACTATTTATATCATCACAGATTGTTGGAGGAACCAAATGGCAGATTTTAAGCTCACATACGCAACCATGTTCAACCCACCAGAAGAACTTCATAGCGGCTTCGACAAAGCTGTTGAAAAAATCAAGAATAATATGGGGCAGGAATATGGCATGTTCATCGACGGCAAGGAAATTTTTGCTGACGATAAATTTGACGACCACTCTCCCGTCAACACCGACTGGGTGCTGGCGAAAATGCAAAAGGGTAATGCCAAGCACGCGCAACTGGCATTGGCAGCCGCACGCAAGGCATTTCCGATGTGGAGTCACACCCCATGGCAAAAACGCGTGGAATATCTTCGCAAGGCGGCTTCTCTGATTGAAGAGCGAATTTTCGATCTTGGGGCTGCCATGGCGCTGGAAGTCGGCAAGAATCGCATGGAGTCTTTGGGCGACGTTCAGGAGACTGCCGACCTTATTTATTATTCCTGCTATCAAATGGAAAAGAACGAAGGCTATATTGTGGAGATGGGCAAAGACCCGCTCGTTGGGTATGAAGCCCGTAACGTGTCGGTGCTTCGCCCGTACGGCGTATGGCTTGTGGTGTCACCATTCAACTTCCCGCACGCGTTGACCGGCGGCCCTTCCGGCGCAGCGCTCGCCGCTGGCAACACACTCGTCATCAAGCCCGCCACCGACACGGCCTGGATCGTGCGCCTGCTGGTGGATTGTTTCCGCGACGCGGGTATTCCTGATGGCGTGGTGAATTTTGTGACCGGTCCCGGTTCCACCCTTGGGCAAGCGCTGGTTGACAGCCCCGAAGTGGACGGCGTGACCTTCACGGGTTCCTTCGATGTGGGTATGAAGATGTTCCAGGATTTCGGAAAACGCAACTATGTCCGCCCGATCATTTTGGAACTCGGCGGCAAGAACCCTGTCATCGTTTCGAAGGATGCGGACCTTGAACGCGCCACAATCGGGATCCTGCGCTCGGCATTTGGTCTGCAGGGACAGAAATGCTCGGCCGCTTCACGCGTGATCGTGCATGAAGCTGTTTACGATGACCTGGTCGGCCGTTTGAAAGACGCAACCTCCAAACTGGTCATTGGTGATCCGACCGAGCGGGGCACATATACAGGACCGGTGATCAATGCTTCATCTTATAAAGAATTCAAGGATTTCTGCGAAGAGATCAATCAGGGCGGCGGCACATTCCTGACCGGCGGCAATGTCAAATCCGGCGGCATGTATGATAAGGGATACTTCTGCGAACCGACCTTTGTCACAGACCTGCCCTTCACACACCGTTTATGGAAACATGAAATGTTCCTGCCGATCACAACCATTGGCAAAGTCAAAGATTTGGATGAAGCTATGAGAATCGCCAATGACGTGAACTATGGTCTCACCGCTGGTTTCTACGGCTCTCCCGAAGAAACTGACTGGTTCTTCGATCATATCGAAGCAGGCGTGACCTATGCGAATCGTCCGCAAGGCGCAACGACCGGCGCATGGCCTGGCTTCCAACCCTTCGGCGGCTGGAAAGGCTCTGGCTCCAGCGGCAAAAACGCGGGCGGCCATTACTATCTTCCGCTGTACATGCACGAACAGATCCGCACACTTGTAAAGTAAGATCACAATTCTTGTAGTTATGTTGTCCCTTTTTCTAAAAAGAAAAAGGGACAATGTTTTTAGGAATATGGCTATGCCGTGGAATCCAGCACAATATCATAAATTCCAATCAGAACGCTCTGCTCCATTTTTTGACCTCTTAAACCTTGTGGAGATTCGTCCACAGCTCAAAGTAATTGACCTGGGATGCGGCACAGGGGAACTAACCCGCATTCTGGCAGACGCGTTACCTGAAAGCACTGTGACCGGGTTGGATTCCTCCCTCCAAATGCTGGATAAAGCGGCGTCCCACGCCAGTGAGAACCTACGATTTGAACAAGGAGACTTATCCAAACTGGCCGGGAATTGGGATCTTATCTTCAGCAACGCCGCAATTCAATGGTGTGAAGATCATGAAAAGTTGATCCCTGATCTTTTTTCAAAATTAGATCATGGCGGGCAATTATGCATCCAGATCCCATCAAACCACAATCATATTTCACATATGCTTATCCGAGAGACTGTTAGAGAATCTCCATTTAACAGGATATTAAACGGCTTTGAAAGAATTTCGCCCGTTCTGTCCATCGACGAATATACAAGAATACTATTTGCACTTGGAGCAAAAAATATTCTTGTCTTTGAAAAAATATATCCCCATGTTTTGGAAAATTCAGACGCAGTGATCGAGTGGATATCCGGCACAGCGCTTGTCCCCTATTTTGAAAGACTTGGAAAACATAAACCTGAATTCCTTGATGTGCTGCGCAGGAAAAATTCACAATGCCCTGCCTGAAAGTCCGTTACTGTACCCGTTCCGCAGGATTTTATTTTCAGGCCTGAAGCCATAGGTAGTGTAACGAAATACTCTCTTCTTGATCTGTAAAAGGCTCACTTGTCTACCTTTCCCTTCCAAAGGTAAAATAAGCCCATGGAAAATGATGGAGATCCAATTATCGTGCGGGTGGGGACTTTCTTCCTGGTGATGGGAGCGGGTGTTTTTCTGCTCTTCGTCACATCTGACCTGGCAGACAATGTAGACTTTGATTATCTTTTCATATCCATGCTGCTCTTTTTTATCGGCTGGTATTTTCGGCGCGGCAAAGCCCCGCCGCCCTCGGCTGGACGATTTTCTTTAGTCCATAAAACCCGCGAAGATGCCAGAAAAAGAAAAGAAGAAAAACTGAAAGCCAAACAGGATGCAAAGAAAAAATAACATGACAAAACTCATCTCACTCAAAAAAGCAATTTCAGAATTTGTGAACGATGGCGATATTGTCTACGCCGCAGGCTTCACACATCTCATCCCATTCGCAGCGGGACACGAGATCATTCGTCAGGGCAGAAAAAACCTTACCCTCGCCCGCGCCACCCCAGACCTGATCTATGATCAAATGGTCGCGGCAGGATGTGCGAAAAAAGTCATCTTCTCTTATATGGGGAACCCCGGCGTCGGGTCATTACGCATTGTCCGCGCTGCGATAGAAAAAGGCGAACTGGAATGGGAAGAGTATTCACATTTCGGAATGATCACTCGTTTGCAAGCCGGCGCATCGGGGCTGCCATTTTTACCGATGAATCAAACAGGCGCAACAAGCCTTGAGCAATCCAACCCGCTCATCAAACGCATCCCCGATCCGTACGGCGGCAAGGATGTAATTGTGGTGCCAGCCTTGAATCCAGATGTGGCGATCGTTCACGTTCAGCGCGCAGACAAGAACGGAAACGCGCATTTGTGGGGCATCATCGGTGAACAAAAAGAGGCCGCCTTCGCCGCGAAGAAAGTCATCCTCACCGCCGAAGAGATCGTGGACGAATCAGTTATCAGGTCCGACCCGAACCGCACCATGATCCCCGCGAATATTGTGGACGCGGTATGTCACGTCCCATACGCCAGCCACCCATCTTATTCTCAAGGCTATTATGACCGCGACAATGAGTTCTATCTCGCATGGGATAAGATCAGCGAATCACCCGAGTCTGTCAAAGCCTATCTTGACGAATGGGTTTACGGGGTCAAAGATAGAAACCAGTATTGGGAAAAGCTTGGAGCAAAGACTCACAAACGCCTGAAAGTAAAAGCAAAGTACAGCGAAAAAATTAATTACGGGAAATATTAGACAAGTAGACAGGTAAACACGTTTGATGAATATTCCACAATTTGATTATGGCGGCGCTGGTGTCCCGCTGCATTTTCTACACGCCAATGGCTACCCGCCCGAATGCTACCAACCGCTGCTTGAACTTTTACAAAATCAATATCACGTATTTGGAATGAAACTCCGTCCGCTTTGGGATAATTCTAGAATTGAAGAAATTAATGACTGGCATCCATTCTCCGATGACCTGCAAGGCTTCCTCACTACGGGCGGGTTTGCTCCAGCCATTGGAGTAGGTCATTCCATCGGAGGTATAGTCACCCTGCGCACCGCCCTGCGTGACCCTGGCAAGTTTCGCGCATTGGTTTTACTTGACCCCGTACTGTTCATGCCTGCATTTTTAGTGGGATGGAACCTTGTCCGCGCGATCGGGCTTGGAGAAAAGATCCACCCACTAATTGCAGGCGCAAAAAGGCGACGAAGAACTTTTGACGATCTTGAAAGTGTTTTTCGCAGTTATCGTTCACGCAATGTTTTTAAATATATGAGTGATGAAAATTTACGCATATACATAGAAGGTATCACCGGCCAAAGGCCGGATGGCGGTTACGAATTGGTGTATTCACCGGAATGGGAAGCCCATATCTATCTGACAGGTCTGCGCGATTTTGATCTGTGGCGTGACCTGCCCAATCTTAAAATACCCACGCTTATCATCCGCGGCGCCGAGACAGATACTTTTTTGGAAAGAAATGCAAACCTGGTAAAGAAGAAAAATCAAAAAATAAAGATCGTAACTTTGGAAAGATCCACACACCTCCTGCCGCTCGAACGTCCACAGGAAGTATATGAAATCATGCAATCGTTCTTGAAGGAGATATTATGACCGAAATAAAATATTCAGCCGCAGAGTTGATGATCGTCAATGCCGCGCGCCTATTGAAAGATGGCGATGTTGTCTTTGTGGGCGTAGGCCAACCCAACCTGGCCTGCAACCTTGCCAAACGGACTCATGCGCCAAATCTTGTAATGATCTACGAAGCCGGTGTGATCGGCGCGGAACCTGAACGCCTGCCCTTATCCATTGGTGACCCAACCCTCGTCAGCGGATCATTATCCGTTGTGAGCATGTACGATATTTTCGCAAACTACCTGCAGCGCGGCAATGTGGATGTAGGTTTCATGGGCGGCGCGCAAATTGACAAACACGGCAACATCAACGCCACTGTGATTGGTCCTTATGATCATCCAAAAGTCCGTTTGCCTGGCTCGGGCGGTTCGCAGGAGATCGCCGCGTGGGCAAACCGCTGTTACATTATGACGCCGCACCAGAAGCGCCGCTTCCCCGAAAAAGTGGAGTTCATGACCTCAGCCGGCTTCATAGGCGGGAAAGGCGATCGTGAAAACGCAGGCTTGCACGGCGGCGGCATGGTCGGTGTGGTGACCGATATCGGCATGCTCGAACCCGATGAGAACGGCGAAATGATCCTCACTGCGCTGCATCCCGGTAAAACGGTCGAGGAAGCCAAAGCCAATACCGGTTGGGATCTCAAGGTTGCGGAACAGGTTAGAGTGACCGAACCAATTACAAAAAAGGAATTGAAAATTTTACGCGAAGAGTTGGATCCAACGGGCATCTATCTCAAAAGCGCAGCTTAATCTGAAACGACTCATGTCAATTTAATACCAATTTATCGGTTTACAGGAGAGTCAAATGGAGAACGAACGTTTCAAATCCAATACGGCTGTGTTGGTGGCGTTTGTAACGGTATTGGGAGCTATCGCCGCATGTCTGGCAACAAGCGCGGCATCCAGTGCGGCAATTGCAGATTTCAACGGCTTGAATGCAGCCATCAGCGCTCAAAAAGCAGAGATCATTAATGAGATCTACGCGTACGAACATTTTCGCGCCTTTACAGATTACTCCCGTTATCTTGAACTTGGGAATTTGCTTTACGATCCAAATGCAAGCGAGGAAATAGATGCTGAAAATGGGGTCATGCAAAGGGAGGTTTGGGGCGTGGCAAGCGGGATCAAATCAACGTTCTTCGAGTCCCGCTATGTTACGGTGGACGGAATCTACGATCTGCAGCGTGAACTGGATGAAGCTCTGGCAGAAGACTCTCAAAAAGAAGATCTAAATCCCAACCCTCATTTCAGCGAATCAGACCGAATGCACAAGCGATCTTCCTTCCTGACAGCCGACATGATCGTGCTGGCAATCTCCTTTTGGTTCCTGCAGCTCGCACAAGTCACAGAGAAGCGCATTAAATACTTTTGGGTGGTCATCGGAATCCTGCTCGGGCTCGCTGGTATTCTAGGTATGCTGATCGGGAGATTTTTAATATGAGCACCGAACAGCAACAAAAAAGCAACGAGCGCTTCGAAAAAATGATCACCATGATGATCGCCACAGTGGCGATCTGGGTCGCGATCACCGTATATTTTCAAAACTACGCCTCTAATATTTCTGAGCAAGCCCGCCGCCGCGCGCAGGAAAATGCCATCGCTGCCACAAAAAAGGAATTGAACGGCACGATCCAATACAGTTATGAGTGGCAGGGAGCTTTCCAAACATGGCGCGAGATCGGCTGGCAGATCACAGCCGCCGAACAGGAAGGCGATACGGCCTCTGTGGAACGATATAAACAATTACAGGAACGGATGACCGCCCTGAGCGAAATGCTCGGTCCCAATTATTTCGAGCCAACCATCGGATGGCCTGACACGAACAAATTTGAAGCAGATACTTATCTTGTAGAGTCGACCCGCCTTAATGAGATCTATTTTGCCGAATCAGAACTTGGTCAAGCCACCGATCAGACCGCAGACAATCTTGTCGTTCAGATCACCCTGCTCACGGTCACACTATCGCTTTACGGTTTGTCCATCACATTAAAAGGCGGGGTGCGCTGGTTGTTCGTCATCATCGGGTCCGGCATCGTTGGGTTCTGTATGTTGTGGCTGAGCTGGTCTCTGATCGAACTTCTCGCGCGTCCGGAAGTCAACACGGCCGCCATCAACGCGTATTCCGAAGGCGTGGGACTTTCCTATCAATTCAAATTTGATGAAGCCATTGCCAAGTTCAACTTTGCGATCGCAGAAAAACCCGATTACGGAAAGGCATACTACCAGCGCGGATTTGCTTATTTTGATAAGAATGACATCACTTCCGCCATCAAGGATTTCGAAGCCGCGCGGGAAGCGGGTCTTGAAGATACGAGCACGAACTGGAACCTCGGCTGGGCTTATTACATCAGCGGACAATTCCAGCAGGCGATCGAAGCTGACGAACGGGTATTGACCATTGATCCGAGCGTACTGGGCGTACGCATGAACGAAGCCATCACGTATCTCGCGATGGGAGACCTGGCTAACTCTCAACAACAATATGATCTTCTGATTCAGGAAGCGGAGCGGCAAGTCACCGAAGCACGGCAAAACAATACACAGCCTCCCGTCTCTCTCTGGCTTTATATGGATGCAGGCGCAATTGACCTGCAAAACCTGATCGACCAGCTGGACAACAATCCGAAATCATGGACCGAATCGCCCACTTCCGATCTGATCAGCGCCGATCACGCATCCATTCGCGATTTCGCCTACCAGCAAATGCTGCGGCTAAAAGAGACCACCGTCGCGCTTGAATATACCGGGCAACTGCCAACCCCACAGGAAGTGATTCAGGTTGAACCATTCTTATTTGGGCAGATCACAGGCAGGGACGAGCAGGGACTAATCTCGAATTTTGAAGTCTCACCGGATGCATATTTTCCTTACGGCACAGAATCAGTGACAGTCAAATTCAGGTTCAGCGGTCCAGCCCCGCAACAGATCATCTGGAAGGTATATCTGAACGGCGCAGAAGACCAATCTTTACGAGTCGTTTTCAACACAGAGCTTAGCAGCGACTCCGCATGGTATCAAACTTTTGGGTACGATTACACCAACGTGTTCATTCTCACGCCCGGCGAATATGTCGTTGAACTATACGCGGATTCCAGATTGGCACAAATCGGCACATTTTTCGTTGAAGAGTAATTTTCACCCTACAAATTTCCCCCTTTACGAGAAGCGTTCATCAGGGTATACCAATCCTGATGAACGCTTCTCCCGTTCGACACATCCTTTTCGATCTCGGCGGCACGCTTATGCATGCTCGCAGAAATTGGCTGCCCGTTCTGGAGCAGGCAGACCAGGCGCTTACGGAAACACTGCGTAAATATGATATTGATCTGGACAGCCGCACTTTCCGCGCTCGATTGCATCAATACTACGAGCAACGCGACAAGGATCTTCAGGAGACCACCTATCACTTCGTTCTACGCGAACTGCTCAAAGAATTGGGATATGCCGAGATCGCCGAATCAATTCTCAGGTCCGCGTTGGACGCGCTGTATTTGATCACGCAGAAAAACTGGGTGTTGGAAGACGATGCCTTGGAGATGATCCGCGGGTTAAAATCCAGGAACTATCAGCTCGGCATTTTTTCAAACGCAGGCGACGATAAGGATGTGCAGGAACTTGTAGAAGGGTTCGGGATTCGACCATACTTTGATTTTGTGTTGACATCCGCGGCATGTTTTTACCGCAAGCCCCATCCGCGCACATTCGAAATCGCACTCGCACAATGGAGTATTCCGCCGGAAGAGGCGGCCATGGTCGGCGATAGCCTGATTGCGGATATGGCTGGCGCGAAAAGTTTGAATATTAAAACAATCTGGCTCACACGCCGCGCACATTTTAGCGCAGAGCAAGAAGCGGGGCAGCGCATCGAGCCTGACTTTAGCCTGTCCACCCTCCGCGCACTTTTACCCACCCTCGAGCGGATCAACCCAAAATAAAACCAGCGCAGTTCATCCATGCAATGCCGGGTACAATTTCCAAATGCAAAATAAATTTGTTCCATATATTGCGCTCGCGATCGGCATCGGTGCACTCAGCCTTTCCGCAATGTTCGTGCGCTGGGCGGAAGCGCCGGGACCCATCACTGGCTTCTATCGGTTACTGATCTCTACGATCTTTCTCTCCCCAATTTTTATTAGACAACAGAAACAGCTCGAGCCGATCAAAAATAAATATTTAATATTTCCATTATTCGCGGGGATCTTCACCGCATTTGATTTTGCATTTTGGAATTCATCTTTAAAATTTACAACTGCCGCCAATGCAACCTTGCTTGGGAACACATCACCTTTATGGGTCGCGTTGTTTGCGCTCTTCTTCTTTCGCGAAAAACTCCGCGGAGTTTTTTGGCTGGGCTTGATCCTGGCGCTGGCAGGCGCGGCTCTCGTGATGGGCAGCGACTTCCTCAAGCACCCCACCCTTGGTCTCGGCGACCTGATGGCAAGCACCGCCGCGATCTTTTACGCCTCGTATCAACTCACCACCCAGCACGGGCGAAAATATATAGACCCTCTCAGATATACATGGCTGGTTGGCGTAAGCGCCACACTTGGGATGCTTATTATGAATCTTGTGTTAGGCAACTCTTTCTCAGGCTATCCTCCCCAGACGTGGATCATATTTTTCCTGACCGCCATAGTTTCGCAAATGATCGGTTATCTCGCTATCACCTACGCTCTCGGTCATTTACCAGCCTCAATCGTATCGCCCACATTAATTGGACAACCCATCCTAACCACCATACTTGCCATCCCCATGTTGGGAGAAATCCCAAACACCACACAATGGATAGGCGGCGCAGTAGCGCTTGCCGGTATTTACATCGTCAACCAGTCGCATATGCAAACAAAAGAAGAAATACCCAATGCTTGATAATTTCAAAGCGCAAACAGATACTAAGAATACATTATTCCAGATCACTATTATAAGGAGATCGACATGCAACTTGACGCTATCCTCGAAGTAGCCATAGGCCTTATCCTAACCTGGCTCATCCTCAGCATGGCAACCAGCCAGATACAAGAAGCGATCATTGAGAGCCTGGGCTGGCGCTCGACGTTTCTTGAACGCCGATTACAGGAAATGTTCCATGATCCCGCCCTTGTAGCGCAGTTCTATAAGCACCCCTTGATCGAGTCTTTATCCGCAAGGACCTTTTGGGGCAGGAAACGAAAACCCAAAGGCATTCCAAACCCAATTTTTGCAAGAGCCGCGGTCGATGTTTTCTTAAATGCTGGCAAGGTCGGAAATGACATCCCTGCGGGCACGATGAGTTTGGAAGTTATGAAACAAAGCGTGGTGGACAGCTTTAAATATCTTGATACCTCAAACCAGGTTTTATCCAGAACTGTAAAATATCTTGTCCCCAAGCTCAATCAAGAAAGCACTGATGTGGAAAATACATTGGTGAAGTATCGTGAAAACGTTGAAACGTGGTTTGACACCACTATGAGTCAGGCGACGTTACTATACAGAAAACACGCATCCTTGATTGCATTGGTATTAGGCATTACCCTGGCGTCAGGCTTCAATGTCGACTCACTGGTTATCGTCAATCACCTCTGGCGTGACCCAACCCTGCGGCAGGCAATTGTTGCCCAAGCAGAAAACATAAACCCGGAAGAGAGCTTCAGCGTTACGGGTATTCAAGACCAATTGAATGAATTATCCCTTCCAATCGGCTGGAATAATGAAACCACTCCGCAAGATTTTGCAGGCTGGCTGCTCAAATTTCTTGGAATAATTCTTACGGGTCTCGCCGCTTCACTGGGAGCGCCCTTCTGGTTTGATATATTGAACAAATTACTGGGGCTCAAGCCCAATAAAACAGAAAAGGGTTGATCATTTACAGGCCGCTTGAGCGGCCTGTTTTTATTTTCTTGTTGTTATAATCATTCCATGTCTCAAGACCTTTTCGACCACGCCATGAACGAACGCCTGAAAAGCGAAGCCCCACTCGCCGTGCGGATGCGTCCGCGTACTTTGGATGAATATATCGGGCAGGAACACATCGTGGGCGAAGGCAAACTTTGCGCCGCGCCATCGAAGCGGACAAACTCTTTTCATCCATCATTTTGTGGGGGCCTCCGGGCACAGGCAAGACCACACTCGCGCAAGTCATTGCCAACACAACCAGGAGTCATTTCACAACCATTTCCGCCATTCTCGCAGGCAAAGCGGACTTGCATGTCGTAATCGACGAGTCACTTGAACGCAGGCGCCTGCACAATATCCGTACGATCCTTTTTGTAGATGAAGTCCACAGATGGAACAAAGCCCAACAGGACGCACTCCTGCCCCACGTTGAAAATGGCACATTCACCCTGATCGGTGCGACGACAGAGAATCCTTACTTTGAAGTGATCAAGGCATTGATCTCGCGTTCGCGCGTTTTCCAACTCCGCAATTTGAATCAAACCGAAACGGGGATTTTGATCGACCGAGCTTTGACCGACAAGGAACGCGGCTATGGGTACAAGCGCATCAACCTTGACCTGGATGCCCGCACCCATTTAATTGAAGTTTCCAGCGGCGACGCACGCAATGCCCTGAATGCAATTGAGCTGGCCGTTGAATCCACCGCTCCAGACAAAGACGGCGTGATCCACGTTACTTTGGATGTGGCGCAGGAGTCCATTCAACGCCGCGCTGTACTCTACGACAAAGATGGCGATGCTCATTACGACACCATCTCTGCTTTCATCAAATCCGTGCGCGGATCAGACCCCGACGCGGCTTTATACTGGCTCGCAAAAATGATCTACGCTGGCGAAGACCCGAAATTCATTCTACGCAGATTGATTATTTTGGCTGGCGAAGATATTGGCCTCGCTGATCCGATGGGACTTGTCGTGGCAAACTCAGCAGCGCAGGCCTTTGAGTTCATCGGCCTGCCCGAGGGAATTTTTCCCATCGCCGAAGCCACGCTTTACCTTGCCACCGCGCCTAAATCCAACAGTACAGTCGCATATTTCAAAGCGATGAAGAAGATCGAAGAAGAAGGGCAGGTATCAGTCCCGCGCCACCTCGCGGATGGGAATCGCGATGCCGCTGCCACAGGTCAAGGCAAAGATTATGTTTATCCGCACGATGCAGAAGGTCACTTCACGCCGCAGCAATATTTGCCAAAGCGCTTGCTCGGCACATATTTTTATGCGCCATCACAGGAAGGTTATGAATCACAAGTCACAGCAAGGCTTGAAATGTGGCGCGAAGCTCAACGCAAGGCATTGGGAATTGAACGTAGAGAAGATGTTCCTGCAATGAGTGAAGATGAAATCAAAGAGATGAAGAGAAAAATCAAGTAGATCCTCGATGTATTACATAAAACTTTTTTTATTTTTACTCCCATATTTTTTGACTGGAGTATCGGTTTCTATCATTGCGATTTTGATTGAAAAGGCAATGATTTACGCAGGATGGACTCCGGGAAATCCAGTGCTTACATTTTGTTTTACCTTCATATCGACGTTTCTTTTCCAGTTTGCAAAATTTCCCGGACCCATATCTATTGATTTGTATATGATTGGCGGTTTGTTTATCGGAGTTTTTGGATCAAATCGATTGGAGTTATCCACCACCATGCAAAAAGGAAGATGGTGGTGGAAATCAAAAAGCAAAGAACAGAAATAAGATCATTTCAATAAAATTTATTCAAGGAAAATCATACATGCCCTTATTATTGCTCATCCGTCACGGCGAAAACGAATATGTCAAAACAGGCAAGATGGCAGGAAGACTGCCCGGGGTTCACTTAAACGAAAAGGGACAGAAGCAGGCCCAGACGTTGGGAGATGCGCTCAAAGACGTGCCAATCAAAGCCATTTATTCAAGTCCGCTTGAGAGGGCGATAGAAACTGCCGCACCGATCGCATCCGCGCGAAAATTGCAGATCATTCAGGAACCCGACCTAATGGATGCGGACATCGGCAAATGGCAGGGCAGGTCATGGAGAGTTTTGAGCCTGACAAAAGTTTGGAAGATCGTGCAACATGCCCCCTCCCGTTTTCGTTTTCCTGAAGGTGAGTCCTTTCCAGAAATTCAAACCCGAATTTCAAACGTGCTTGAAAGTATTATCAAGAAACACAACAAGCCACAGGATATTGTCGCGGTTGTCTTTCACGCGGACCCGATCAAACTGGCGGTCTCACATTTCCTTGGTCTGCCGCTCGACAATTTTCAACGCCTGAGTTGTGATACGGGCCTGTTAACGGCAATCCACGCTGGCGATTCTGGTGCAAATTTAATTAAACTAAATCAGCGTCCGCCATTTGAGTTTCTTCCTAAAGACAAAAAGAAATAACAGCGATCAAGAAAATTTATATCTAAACCATACGTATGCGAGGATTTTACGGAAAGTTTTATCAATTCAATCTGGATGTAATATATTGGCAGCAGTTTTTTATTGTTAGATGAGGTTTAATGATATGACAAATTTACCTTCAGGGACTGTTACATTCCTCTTTACTGACATCGAAGGAAGTACAAAATTGCGCAGCAATATCCAAATGATATGCCAGTCCTGCTTGCGCGACATAACCAAATCCTAAATCAAGCCATAAAAGCGCATAACGGATCGTCTTTCAAATTGTCGGCGATCTGTTCAGCGCGGCATTTCATAATGCAATTGATGGATTGAATGCCGTCTTAGCAGCTCAGCACGCATTGCATACAGAAACCTGGGGCGAGACAGGTGCGATTAAAGTCCGCATGGGATTGCACACAGGCACCGCTGAATTATTATCCGATGGCAAGTACGATGATTACGCTACCATCGCATCCACGCAGCGCGTAATGTCGGCCGCGCATGGTGAACAGACCTCCTCACACAAACCACCTACGAACTCTTGCAATACGCATTGCCAAACTTTGTGACTCTGCGTGATGTGGGGTAAACATCGCCTCAAAGATTTACGCGCTCCACTGCGACTCTATCAAGTCAATGCCCCGACCTGCCGCAAAACTTCCCGCCATCAAATCGCTTGATACCCAGCCTAACAATCTCTCTGCTCAACTCACTTCCTTCATCGGTCGTGAAAAAGAAATCGCTGAGATCAAAGCGGTGCTCAATTCAGCGCGTCTTGTAACTCTCACAGGTTCAGGCGGCACGGGCAAGACTCGTCTCTCCATCGAAGTCGGTCTGCAATTGCTCCCGATTTTTTCCAACGGTGTGTGGATGATTGAGCTGGCCCCGCTTTCTGATCCTGCGCAAATTATCCCGCGCTGGCGCACGCGTTTGGTTTGCAGGAACTGCCGTTCAACCCGCTGGCGAATCTCGTCACCGATTATCTGCGCGATAAAAAACTCCTGCTCATTCTCGATAATTGCGAGCATCTCATCGCCGCCTGCGCAAAACTCGCGGATGATCTCCTGCGTCGATGCGCGCGGGACTCAAAATCCTTGCCAGCGGTCGCGGAAGCATTGGGTATCACGGGCGAAGTTGCTTATCGGACTCCCTCGCTTGCGGATACCGGATCAACCGCCTTTTCGTGGAACGCGCCCGCGCCCGCCAACTCCAAAATTTTCATCACCGATAGAAACGCCTCCTCCGTCGCCCAGATCTGCAACCGTCTCGATGGCATTCCTTTGGCTATTGGAATTAGCCGCTGCGCGCATTACGGGGCTACTTGCCCCCGAACAAATCGCAACGAGACTCGATGACTTATTCCGCCTGCTCGTGGGTGGCAGTCGTACTGCCTTGCCGCGTCAAACAGACCCTGCGGGCGTTGATCGATTGAGTTACGTGACTTACTCTCCTGAACAGGAAAAGAATCTATTGCGCATCGCGTCGGTCTTCGTCGGCGGGTGGATATTGGAGGCGCTCGAAGCGGTCTCTGAAGATCCGCGCAGCTGGAACATCTCGAAGGGGTTGGTCAATAAATCGCTGGTCGTAACCGAAGAACACTAACGGCGAGATGCTTATTTCCCTTCTGTGGAGAGCAATTCTCCAATACGCGCGAGAGAAATTATTCGAAGCGAAGCAAGCCCGCAGCGGTGCGCGATCGGCACTTCGTCTACTACGCAAATGGTTCGAGCGGCTTATGGGATGTTTCGCTTCACAACTTCGGCGAAGCTGAAATGCAAAAATTGAAATCCATGCGGGTGAAGTGGAAAACCTGCGCGCGGCATCTCTGAATGGGGTTTGCAAACGATGTTCAAGGCGCATTGGAACTCGCTGCGAACATGGCGATGAGCGCGCATGACCATGGTGGGAGGACTGATGGAAGGAACGACCATTCTCAAAATGGCAATGGAGAGATTTCGTGCCTTGCCGCGCGGAGGCGCAGAACCGCCTTCGAAGAGATTTATGCCCATGGATGTTTTGGTCTCGGGACACTTCTCCGGGCTCAGGCCAAATCATTCCTCACGGTGCTGCCACAGGAAGTAGTACGTCTTGCGTGAACTCGGTGATAAAAAACTGTTAGGCGTTAGTCTGGAAATGTACGCAAATGCCTCCGCTATGATCAAAGCCGACGATGCCCTTGCCGCCGCACAGGAGGGGCTTGAAATTTTTAGAGAGCTCAATTACAAGGCTGGGATGGGTATGGCTTACGGCAACATGTGACGCAGGATCAATATGCTTGGAAATTACCAAGAAGCTGAAAAGTACGCTGACGGTTGTTTCTGCCGATCATGGGAGAGAGGAACCATATCACTTTAATCTGGTTTCTCAATTTGGGATGGGGATCGGTGCGCGATGTGAGGAGGTCGCTTCGATCGCTGCCCAGCGGTTTTTGAGGAAGGACTCAGAATATTCACACAAATGGGTCACAATGGCATGATAACGAGGATGACTTCCGAGATCGCTCACGCCCAACGCGCGCTGGGCATTACGCCGCAGCCAAAAATACTTATCGTGAGACCATCAAGTTATATCAAGATTTGCGGCAATCGTCCAGCCGTGCAACATCGAATTGGAATGTTTTGTAGTCGCCGTCGTGGAGGAAGAGATCTCCAACGCGCCGC
>JADJNA010000019.1 GCA_016709305.1 Candidatus Villigracilis saccharophilus | reverse complement strand
AGTTACACCAACTGGCTCCACAAATAACGTGGCAGTTGGTGAAGGAGTTGGAAATGAAATTGGGGTTGGCTGCAAAACTGAAGGATTACCAACCACATAAACAGTGGCAGGGAAATCCCGGGAATGTTGTCCATCCAGTGACAAATCGCTCAGAGGAATACGCGCATCCACGCTGGAAATTCCAATCCACAGCATACCAAAAAAACTCACCCCAAGGATGAGAAAAAAAACAAACAGGGAGCGAACTGAAAAATATTTCAAGAACAATTCCTAAAATCACCGAATTGCCATTATTCGTAACATATTCACTTATCTCCGCTGCCTGGCGCAATCCATGCAAATTTCAAAAAAGATCAGCGGGGTATTTTTTTGAGCAAGCAATCGTCCCGATCTTATTACGAATGTATGTTTTTATATCCTGAGCCAAAGGGCTCTGGCAAGACAGATATCAGTATTATTTTTTCTTCGCCGCAAGGCGATTGGTCACCCGTTTCCATGTCGCAGAGGGTATGGCAGGAGGAAGATTTGTATATGTCTTATCGCTTAAGGTATAAGCCATATCCTCAATTTTCACAGAAATGGGCAGTTCGGGTTGCTTTGGATGAACGGCTCTCCAAAATTTATCGCCGAATCACCTCCTCAGGGTCATAAGGAAGAGTGAATGAAATAGGAAAACCAAGCGCTTTTTCAAGCTGCGCCTGTTTAATACCACTATGATTGGAGATCATGTTCAGGACAATCTTGACCTTCGTCTCTGGAAAACCTAGTTTATCGTAAATATTTAATGCATTCGATGCGGCCCGTAAGGACGACAACTCCGGCGCCATTAATAACAGGATATGGGTCGATGCATTTAATAATTGAATTGCATTATCAGAAAAATCATGCGGGGCGTCAGCAACAATAAACTCATTTTGTCCGATAAACTTCTCCAGCAATTTACTCCAGAACTCATTCGAATATGTATCCATTGCAATCGGCAGCTTGGACGCGGCCGCATAATAAATGCCGCTTTTGTGGAGAATGGCAAGGTCATCGGCAACGTTGGAATCTAAGTCCGCGATCGGGAGGTTTGCATAACTTTCCAGAGTGACCCGCGGAGAAGTATTTAACATCATGGCCACCTGCCCGGCAGTAATGACAGGGTCTATGATCAATGTCCGCCTCGACCATAGCTGCTTCAAGGCCAGCCCAAGATTCACCGCCAAAGTTGAACAACCCACGCGACCCCTTAGGCTATGCACGGAAATCAGTGTTGTTTTTTTATCCTGGTCAGCTTCCAGTTTGCGTACATATTTGATGGCATTTCCGCGCCGCGCGAGGTTTCCGAGGCGGGCAATCAATTCTTCGAGGTTAAATGGTTTTACAAGGTAATCGTCCGCCCCTAAAGAAAAAGCCTTTAATTTATTGTCGATTTCATGTCTGCCGGTGATGACAAGAATCGAGATATGACCGAAGTCCGCAGTGGTGCGTAATCGTTCAATGATCTCAAAACCAGTCATATCTGGCAGCTGCAAATCAACAATGACCACTTCCGGACTCTTGGATGTAACAGCAGCCAGGCCCTCATTGCCAGTGCGGGCATATTCCAATTGGTAGCCGGACTTTTCCAAGTCCTTCACCATCATTTTATAGTACATTGATTCGTCGTCTATCAGTAATACTCGCATGGACGTTTCCCTAAATAATACGATAATCGTTGGTTGTTTTTTCCAGGTAAGCCTGCACTTCTGAGCGCAGATTGTTTAAACTGATATCCATTTCGTCAAGTTTCTGGCTTGCGCGGTCAAATTGTCCCTGATTGACATACTGTTCAAGCTCAAAGGTCTTCCTTGAAAGTTCCATAAAACCAAAATTCGAACTCAGCCCTTTAAGCCGGTGCGCATGACTGGAAAGTCTCTGCCAATTATTGGATTCCCAGGCGGCCAATAGTTCTTTAAATCTTTCAGAGAAGGATGAAATGAATTCTTTCAAGAGGATCTCGTAATTTTCACGGTCACCGCCAAAACGTTTTATCGCGCCTTCCACATCAAAGACGGGAAAATCTTCGGGCTGATCGCCAGCATGAGTGTCTGTTTTATTCATTTTTCGATTTGCGCAGGCTGTGATCATGCCTTGAAATTTTTTAATATCAATCGGTTTTGGGATGATATCATCCATACCGGCCTGCAGACACCTTCCATAGGCAGAATCAATTATAGCGGTCATTCCTATAATTAAAAGATGCTTTTCTCCCTTTTCCCATTCGCGGATTCGACGGGTTGTCTCCAGGCCATCCATCTGGGGCATCTGGATATCCATGAAGACGAGATCAAAATCTTCTGACGTAACACTTTGAATGGCATCGATCCCATTGGATGCGAATTTGATGATGTGATTGGTATTCCTTAACATAATATTAATCATTCTCTGGTTAAGATCATCATCCTCAACGATCAATATATTCAATCTGGGTGCGGCGGACCGCTCCGGATTGAATGGATCGCTGCCCTGATTTTGAATTCTCAATAGATCGGATGGCATCAGTTTTACTTTTTCCTATTTTTAACAAATGAATACTTACATCGCATTAATTTTGAAAGATCGATGGACTCAATGAAAATCCAGCAGCGTCAAGATCTTGAGAAAACGAAGGACGCAGCCCTGTGGCGCGAAAAGTGCCTGTTATTTTTTTATTTTCGTTCAAGCCGGCCGGATGGAAGTGGAACAGATCTGTCATCGTAACCACATCCCCCTCCATGCCCATTACTTCAGATATCTGTGTTACCTTGCGTGACCCATCGGGAAAGCGATTCAAATAAACGATCAAATCCAGCGCAGATGAAATTTGCCTGCGAATGGCGGGAATCGGCAGATCAAATCCAGCCGTCAACACCATAGTCTCAAGACGTGAGATCGTGTCGCGTGCGGAATTGGAATGAACAGTTGTCATGGAACCATCATGGCCTGTGTTCATAGCCTGGAGCATATCCAGCGCTTCCCCGCCACGAACCTCACCGACGATGATTCGGTCCGGGCGCATGCGCAGTGAATTTCGAACAAGGTCGCGCACGGTAACCTCTCCCTCCCCACGATAATCCGGTGGCTGCGCTTCGAGGGTAATCTTGTGAAACTGAAGTAATTTCAGCTCAGCGGAATCTTCAATGGTCACGATCCGTTCGCGGTCGGGAATGGAAGCGGCAAGAATATTCAACAGGGTGGTTTTGCCGGAACCGGTATTTCCAGCAACGACAATATTCAAACGGGCTTTGACGCAAATCGACAGGAATTCTGCCATTTGGGGGGTCAGTGACGATAATTGAATTAACTGGTCCAACGTTAATTTATCTTTTAAGAAACGGCGAATTGTAATACAAGGGGAAAGAGGCGCAGCCGGCGGGATGACCGCATTGACACGCGAGCCATCTGGCAGGCGCGAATCAATGGCTGGATGTTTATGATTGACGTAGCGGCCCAGCGGGTTGATGATATGGTTGATCGTAAACCGGATATGATCATTATTGTTGAATTTGGCATCTGTCAGGATCATCTCCCCATTTTTCTCGATATAAACTTGATCCGGATCATTTACCATGATCTCATTTATCAGCGGGTCGTCAAAGAATTGAGCTATCGGGCCATAGCTTGCAATATATGAATATATTTCATCGATAAGGGCGTTTTCATCCGGTCTGGTTAGGGTCACCCTCAATTCCTTGACCGCGTTTGAAATTATATTTCTTTAATAGAAAAGGATATCTTTCCCCTACTGGGGGATCAACTTCGAGCTTGTCATAAATATTTCTGTATAGGGCAGTCCTGTCAAGCTCTTTAAGAGAGATGGTTTCGAGATTTGCAGAGTATTTTTTTGCCATGATCCTCCCAATTCACTTTTCCATTTAGTTAAATGTTACTATTATAAAGGATTGTGAATATTAAAACAATCCAATCACGAAAGAGGGCTGGCTTAACAAATGGAGGCTTTTTCCCCCCCCGCCCCCCCCGGCGACGAGGGGGCGGGCTCCCCCCAAACTCCGCCATGCCATCTTGTCAACACTTTGCTACAGCCATAGGAAAGAGGGAAATTAGTATAAGAGTACCTCAGGCCGGTCTATAAGCCGCATTCTGTCCGGCAGATCGCTCTGCCTGGGCAAGTCATCTATCTGGGCAGCACGTCACCGCGCTGCTCGGTGCAGCCTACCCGGGGCTGTGCGGAGACGAGCAGTCTCCCATCGTCCATGGACGATTTCACCCCTGCTTGGCCTTGCTCCCGGCGGGGGTTACCTGGCCGCCTGCATTACTGCAAGCGCCGGTGGTCTCTTACACCACCTTTTCACCATCACCACCCCAAAAGGGGTGGCTGTTTGTTTCTGTGGCCCTATCCGGCGGGTTTCCCCGCCCCGGATGTTATCCGACGCCGTGCTCTATGGAGTGCGGACTTTCCTCGATCCTGACAACGCAGAACCGCAACTGCCCAACCAACCTGAGGTGGCTGCATCATACACGCTGGAGGGACGAGAGTCAACCTTGGCAGGCAGCAACTAGGTCCGAAAGGTGGACATTTCAAGAAAAGACATTAAAATAGAAATACTTTTCATATATTTTCAAAGGGAAACACTTGTGAACAACCAGCCCGGCAAATTCGTAATTGGTCTGACAGGCAACATCGCTACGGGAAAAAGCGTGGTGCGGCGGATGTTTGAGCACCTTGGCGCATACACCATTGACGCGGACGCACTAACCCACCGTACATATGCCAAAGGCGCCCCGGGCTATCAACAGGTAATTGATAAATTTGGAAAGTGGCTTGTCAACAAAGACGGTGAAATTGACCGCAGTAAACTTGGCAACCTCGTTTTCAATGACCGTGACGCCATGCAGCAGCTGGAAGCCATCGTGCATCCGTTTATTCGCCAGGCAGTGGATATTCTTATGCAACGCGCACCCCAGCGGGTGATCGTGATCGAAGCGATCAAATTGCTCGAGGGCGATCTGCGCAAGATCTGCAACTCAATTTGGGTTACCAACGCCCCGCAGGAAGTTCAGATCGAACGATTGATCCGCAAGCGCGGATTTACACGTGAGCGCGCGCTTGAACGAATCCATATGCAATCGTCACAAAGCGCCAAGGTGGCGATCGCTAATATTGTCATTACGAACACGGGTTCCTATGACTATCTTTGGAGGCAGGTAAGCGCGGCATGGAAAGAGGTTGTACCCGGCGCATCCAAGACAGAGCCTGAACCCGTTGTCAAAAAACAGGGCACGACAGGCGCTGAATTTTCAGCCAAACGCGGCACGCCAAAGAATTCATCAGCCATAGCAGATTTTGTCACACGGTTAAGTAAGGGAAAACAAAAGATGACCGCCGAAAACGTGATGGAAGATTTCGGCGATAAAGCCTATATGCTCCTTCACCTGGACGGAAGTTTGGTCGGACTGGCAGGCTGGCAGGTGGAAAATCTTGTCACACGCACGACCGACATATTCCTTGAGGAGAATTTAAATAAACAAAAAGCGCTAGAGACTTTGGTTAAGGAAGTCGAGCGCGCTTCCAGTGAACTACAGAGCGAGGCATCGCTTGTCTTTCCAACAGGAGAGCTTGGGTCACAGGAATCACTCTGGAAACAACTTGGCTATGAACGACGCACTCCTGAAACATTAGGTGTGCAGGCCTGGAAAGATGCAGCGAACGAATCGATGCCTATAGGCGGATCATTTCTTTTTAAACGATTGCGTCAGGACCGCGTCTTGCGCCCCATATAAGGATCAGGTATAGGTATCAGGTAATTAGGTTTGCCTTGTTCCTGATTACCCCCTTGATCCTACCACCCTGAACCGTGACAGAATTCCTCAACAATCTCTTTTTCATATTTCAACGCATAAGCTGGCTGAGCGTATTTGATATTTTGCTCGTCACGCTGATCTTTTTTGGGTTGTTATATTCCCTGCGTGATACCCAGGCGATGGCATTGCTGCGGGGGATGATCCTGCTCTTCGTCGGCATCATTCTGTTGACCAGTCTGGTGGATCTACCCGCTTTTTCATGGTTCGCGCAGAATTCCCTGCCGGCCTTATTGCTTTCCATCCCGGTCATTTTCGCCCCGGAAATCAGGCGGACTTTGGAGCGCATCGGACGGGCTGGGAATGTATGGCAGTTCAAAGCGAAACCGTCTGATCTTGCCCTTGAGCAGACCATTCACGCAGTAGTAAGCGCAGCCGCAAGGTTATCCGCCCGTGAGCATGGCGCATTGATCATCCTGCAAAGGCTGGACAGTCTGGAAGAATACATTCAAAGCGGTGTGCAAATGAACGCGCGTGTCACACCGGAATTATTATTGCAGATATTTTATCCGAACACGCCTTTGCATGACGGCGCGGTGATCATTGTAGGATCACAGATCACAGCCGCGGCATGTGTGCTGCCCCTCTCAGCCAGCGGAATTTTAAACCGCTCGCCTGAACGCCAAATGGGACTGCGGCACCGCGCAGCGCTGGGCACCTCTGAAACCAGCGATGCCATCGCGCTGGTTGTCTCTGAGGAAACCGGCGCCATCTCCATTGCACATGCGGGTAGAATGTTACGACGACTTGACCCAGACCGCCTGGAAAATATCCTGACCGCGTTCTTCCGCCCGAATGGCAAAGCCGAAAAACTCAATCCATTTGAAAGAATATTCCCGGGTTTATTTCCCCGCAAAGAAGATAAATAATGCTGCATTGGTTCAATAGAAATTACCGCACTTTTTTATGGGCGTTCGCGCTGGCAATGGCGGTCTGGGTATCCGCGGTCACATCTGCGGACCCGGACGAGACCCGCGTACTGACAAACCCCGTGCCATTGCAGATCGTTGGTCAAGACCCCGGACTGATCCTCAACGATGAGATCCCAACAACGGTGGAAGTGACTCTGCGCGCGCCGCGCTCCGTTTGGAGTTTGATCGACGCGGACCCGCAGACCGTGCAGGCGATCCTGGATCTATCTGGGTTAAGCTCGGGTGTCCATGAACTTGACCTGCAAATTCAAGTGGATGTCCGCCCGGTAAAGATCGAAAGCGTTACACCGCGTACGATCACCTGCACATTGGAACAGCTTGCAACGCAAACTCTGCCTGTAGAGCTAAGCATGAGCGGTGAAGCCGCCATCGGATATCAGGTAGGCGAGATCACCATCGACCCGCTGAAGATCGCAATGGCCGGCGCGCAATCTCAGGTCCAGAAAGTACAGCGCGCGCGGGTATCTGTCAACTTGAGCGGTCTACGCGAAAATTTCGATCAGATTATCCCGGTGGAAATCCTCGATCAAAATGGTTTGCCAGTGGATGGGATCACAATATCACCGGAATTGGTTCGTGTGAGCATGCCGGTCAGTCAGCAGGGTGGATATCGTGATGTGGCTGTAAAAGTGATCGTAACCGGTCGTGTCGCGAGCGGCTACCGTCTGACGGACATTTCTGTTTTTCCACCTATTGTGACCGTGTTCGCAGGCAACACCCAGCTTGTCAACGCTTTACCCGGCGTGGTGGAAACCCAGCCGCTCGACCTGCAGAATGCGCAGGAGGATATCAATACAAGGCTGGCACTTAATTTGCCTGAGGGCATTTCCATCGTTGGAGATCAAACCGTCCTTATTCAGGCTGGAATCTCTCCGATCGAAAGCAGTGTTACACTGGCCGGTGAACGTGTAGAGATCATCGGTCTTGGAAGCGGGTTGACCGCGCAGGTATCACCGACAACAGTGGATGTGATCGTCTCCGGTCCCCTGCCTTTACTGGATACGCTCACCCGTCAGGATGTGCGCGTGACCGTGGACTTGAGCGGGCTGGGGGTCGGCACACATCAGATCACTCCCAGAGTTGAAGTACTGATCTCAAATGTTGTTGTAGAATCCATATTACCGAATACAATAGAAGTTGTCATCTCCCCCATCGGCATTCCCACCATTACTGTCACGCCGACGCCTTGATCGTTAATCAGGTCCCGATACCTCCTTCGAAAAACGTCGGAACTACCTGACCACCAAATATAAATTGGAAATAAATATAAAATGAAACCTATCGTAGCCCTTGTAGGCCGACCGAATGTCGGTAAATCCACGTTGTTCAACCGTTTTGCCGGCGAGCGCATCGCCATTGTAGATGATGTAGCCGGCACCACCCGTGACCGTATGTTCGGCGAAGCCGAATGGAACGGGCGCAAATTCAGCATCATTGACACCGGCGGGATCGACCCAACCCATGGCGGCAAAACCCCGCTCTCAGTCGGCTCTGTCGATTTTATTGATGATATCCGCAGGCAGGCAACGGTCGCCATCCAGGAAGCAGATGCGGTTCTATTCATCAATGATGGCGAGACCGGCGTAACCGAACCAGACCGTGAAGTGGCTGAGATCCTGCGCCGCTCACAAAAGAAGTTAGCGGACGGTACGTTCTGGCCGCCGATCTTTGTCGTTGTCAATAAATGCGAATCGCAGGAACGACGCGATTCTTCGAGCGAATTCTATGAATTGGGATTAGGCGATCCGTTCGCCATCTCAGCCATCCATGGCACAAGCACCGGTGATATTCTCGATGCGCTGGTTGCAACCTTCCCTCCATCAGACGTTGAAGAAGAAGATGACAGCATCAAGATCGCCATTGTTGGAAAACCGAACGCGGGCAAATCCAGCCTATTGAATAAATTGGTCGGCGAGGAACGCGTGATCGTCAGTCCCATCGCCGGAACGACCCGCGATTCAATCGACACAAAGATCGAATTCGGCGGCTTGAATGTTACATTGATCGATACAGCCGGCATCCGTAAGCGTGGAAAGATCGATCATGGTGTGGAGCAGTACAGTGTCTTGCGGGCATTCAAATCCATTGAGCGGGCTGACGTGGCCTTGTTGATGATCGACGCCACAACTGGCATCACCGCGCAGGACGCTCACATTGCCGGATATATTCTGGACGAATGGAAATCATGCGTGGTACTGGTCAATAAATGGGATGCCATTGAAAAAAACAATGAGACCATGGATGAATACACCGACAAGATCCGTCGGGAGTTAAATTTTATGTCCTATGTTCCCATTTTGTTCATTTCCGCCAAGACCGGCCAACGCATGGAACAGGTTCTGCCAATGGCGTTGCAGGTCCAGGAAGAACGTCTGGCACGGCTGACCACCTCCACACTAAACGAGATCATTCATAAAGCGCAGGATGCCCATCCGCATCCTACACACGCCGGGCGCGCACTCAAGATGTATTATGCCACGCAGGTTCGCTCAGACCCGCCGACCTTCATGATCTATGTCAACGAACCAAAGTTAATGCACTTCACTTATATTCGATACTTGGAGAATCAGATCCGCGCGGAATATAGCTTTTTAGGAACTCCTATCCGCATCGTAACAAAGGGACGCAGGGAATAAGGGTATGGCGAAAAAAATATCTCTTAGCCTGGGTGACACCCTCACATTAGCCATCGTTACGTTCATCGGCTTCGCTACTCATGGCGAAGCTGATGTCTCTTATTTATCGCGCATGGCAGCGTCCTTCTTTCCACTCGTGATCGCCTGGTTTCTCATCGCCCCATGGCTCGGTCTATTCGACGAAGGTGTAACAGTAAACTATAAATTGCTCTGGCGGATATTGCCCGCAATGGTATTTGTCTCACCGCTGGCTGTGATCTTGCGCGCAGTTGCATTACACAGCGCGGCACAACCCCTTTTTGCGCTGATCTTCGGGCTGACCAACGCCCTGGGCATATTGGTTTGGAGAGTTATTTATCTTTTCATTGCAAGAAGGTAAAATACCTATCTATGGACGAAACTGCGCTCATACATTCCGCACAAAACGGTGATCTTGATTCGTTCAATACACTCATCCTGCATTATCAAGATTCTGTTTTTAATACCGCGCTTCGAATCATGGGCGACGAAGACCTTGCCCAGGATGCAGCCCAGGAAGCATTCATCTCCGCGTTTCGGAGCATCTCCACATTTCGCGGCGGATCATTCAAAGCCTGGTTGATGCGTATGGTCACAAACGCCTGCTACGATGAATTCCGCCGTCAAAAACGGCGACCCACAACCCCGCTTGAACCTGATACGGCGGACGGCGAGGAAATGGATTCTCCGAAATGGCTGGCAGACCCCAACATGACTCCAGCAGAACGATCCGAAGCCGATGAATTGGAACACGCCATACAACATTGCCTCGATGCGCTCCCAACCGAATTCCGCACAGTGGTTGTGCTGGCTGATATTCAAGGCATGGATTACAGCGAAGTGGCAACCGCCTCAAAGGTTCCGCTTGGAACCATCAAGAGTCGGCTTGCGCGCGCGCGCCTGAGATTGCGTGAATGCCTGCGCGGTTTCGAGGAACTTTTACCTTCTTCATTTCGTCTGCAAGAGGAAGGCAACTTATGAAAAATTTCCGCGATATCGAACAACTCTCCGCTTATCTGGATGGACAACTCAGTTCATCTGATTCTGCGCGAATTGAGTCACGCATCTCTGCCGACCCCGAACTTGCTTCCACACTACATGACCTTCGCTCCGCCCGCGGCATTCTCCGAAAACTGCCCGCGCGCAAAGCGCCGCGCAACTTCACCTTGACCCGCAAAATGGTCGGCTTGAAACCGCCATTGCCGCGCACATTTTCATTCTTTCGTTTCTCAACTGCGTTCGCTACATTTTTATTAATGCTGACATTCGCGGCGAATTCAATATTACCGCGCGTGAGCTTTGGCACGGCGGCTCCCATGGCTGCCCAGGAAGGGTATGGGATCGGCGGTGGCGGCAGCGGCGGTGGATGCGAAGAGCCGTGTCTTCCAGCTTTAGTCGCCCCTGAAGCGGCTGCGACTGAAGCTCCGTCCATGGCAATGGAAGCCTTGCCAACCGAGGGATTCCCCTCTGCAAGCGAGGATGCGGCCCGGGTTGGCGAAACAGCCATAACAGAGACACCTGCTGCCAAAGAGGCAGGCAATGCAGCAGCACCGCAGGATCAGCCTGAAGTTAGGAGTGAAGCGCTGATCCCCGCGTCATGGCAGCTCGGTCTATTGATCATCGGCCTGCTTAGCGCAATGACTATGTTCGCTTTGCGTCAATCTGCGATCCAAAAGTGGAAATAAATCCAAGTAAAAATAATGGCAAGAAATGAGAATTTTAAGTTCTGTCCGCGTTGTGGGGCGGAAGTGGCGCACGAAGACAAGTATGGGATGGTGCGCCCAGTTTGTCCGC
Organism: Candidatus Villigracilis saccharophilus; assembly: GCA_016709305.1. Lineage (GTDB taxonomy): Bacteria > Chloroflexota > Anaerolineae > Anaerolineales > Villigracilaceae > Villigracilis > Villigracilis saccharophilus. Next base: position 64,033 of record JADJNA010000019.1, on the reverse strand, counting down.
AGTGCGGGTGGATTCATTTTGTCGACCCAAAGGTTGCCGCGGCTGTCCTTATTGAGTGGGATGGCCGCGTTCTGCTTGTGCGGCGCACGAACGAGCCATTTCGCGGAATGTGGACCTTGCCGGCTGGTTTTGTAAATGGCGGTGAAGACCCCGCTGAAGCGGCCGCGCGTGAATGTTTGGAGGAGACGGGTCTGACCGTGCGTGTGACCCATGTTCTGGATGTGATCGCGGGACGGGAACATAATCGCGGTGCGGATTTTATTATCGTGTATCACGCTGAAGTTATCAGCGGAGCACTGCTGGCAGCCGATGATGCCGACGCCGCGGAGTGGTTCGCGCGTGAAGCGCTGCCGCCTTTGGCGTTCAAGGCCACTCAAAGAATCCTGGCGGGAAATTAATTAGACATTGCAGTTATTTGTCAATATCACCAAAGTACTTTCGCATTGTTGGTTTCTAGAGTATCCTTGCGAAAATTTTTCAAACCCATACAAGGAGATTTAAGTCATGAAATCGCAATACCGCATGTTATTTGCTTTTGTTGTTTTCCTGGTGGCGATTGGCTGCGTATGCAGTACGACTGGCACCCCCACGCCCGCGCCAGTGCCAACTGACAAGCCAACCTCCATTCCAGTCCCAACCAAGGAATCCATATCCCTACCCACCGCCGCGCCGCAGCCCATTGATACGCCTGTCCCAAACAGCGGGGGGACCAGTTCTGATATCCTGACCTTTACAGATCAGAATGACCTGCTGGCTTTTGACCTGCCCGGTGACTGGACATATGAGCACACCGAACTGGGAGACCAGGTGTATTCGGATGCCGATGCGTACAGTGACCTATTTACATCTCCGGATGGCGCTGCGAGTATTGAAAGTTTGGTCATTTTTGCCGCGACCTCCCTGGATAATTCAACAAGCGCAGCTGCCGCATTAGACCTGTTACACAGGTTCTACAGTACGACAGGCAAGGTTGGCGATATCCGCATCTCCAGCGACCAGATCATGCAGGATGGATCGGAGCGTTTTGAGTGGACATCCAAAGGCGGCGATTATTCCGGCAGAACCTACTTCGAATTGCGTGGGAACAATCGAAAAACCTATTTGATGTTCACAGCCTGGTGGGTTAATGATGTAGATCAATCCACGCTAGATGTAATTGAGAACGCGATTAACTCCTACTACGTTCCCTAGCGCATTTTTCCAAAAAGTGACTGGAGAGATCCAGTCACTTTTAATTTCTGTCTGGACATTAATCAGCATTTCCCCGGTCAAGTTTTCAAACACAGTTAAGAGCGATTTATTATGAGATCACAGACTTGTATTCCATTTGTAATCGTCGTTTTATTGTCCATCCTGAGTTCATCTTGTGCCGCAAAAAGCGTGCCTACCGAAGCGCCCACCGCAGCGGCAACCATGGACGTCCCTGCCAGCACACCACAGGTAACGGATACGCCCATCCCAACCAGCGGCGGTTCGGAAATTACCACGTTTTTGGACCAGAACAATCTGTTCGCAATCAACCTGCCCTCAAACTGGACTCGCGCAACCGAAGCACAATCTGACCATTACACCGACACCTTCACATCCCCGGACGGATCGGCAAAGATCGAGAGCCTGATCTACAACGATGGACAGCCTTTTGAAGAATCCAAAAACAAGGATTTCGCACTTTACCTGCTGAATACCTACTATAGTTCCACGGGCAAGGCTGGCGACATCATCATCAACAGTGACCAGATGATGGAGAATGGCACGCAGCGTAGTGAATGGAACTCAAAAAACGGCGGGTACTCTGGCGTATCCTTCTTCGAACTGCGCGGAGATGACAAGGCGACCTTCCTGATGTTCACAGCTCAATGGAAGGATGGAACTGATCAGGCAACGCTGGATATAGTAAATCAGATCGTTGCGACGTTTAAAGCCCCGTAAGTAATTTGATAAAAAGTGACTGGCGAAATCCAGTCACTTTTTATATGCTACAATAATTTTATGCTTGATACCCGTCCCTCCCCTATCGCAGGCAGATGGTACGAAGCAAATCCCAAAACACTTGCCGCATCCATTGACTCGTACCTGAATAACGCCCTGCTTCCCGAACTCAAAGGGGAAGTTATCGCTGTCATTGCGCCCCACGCGGGACATATCTACTCAGGGCAAGTGGCAGGCTACGCATTTGCGACGCTGCGCGAAATACAGCCAGATCTGGTCGTCATCCTTTCTCCATATCACAACTATTCTCCCCATCCATTCCTTGTCACAGCGCATCAGGCATATGCCACGCCCTTGGGTGAGATTGAAGTAGACCGATCCGCGCTGGCAGAATTACAAACGGAACTTGGACTTCCCATTACAGCCATTACCAAAGACCAAGAACATTCGCTTGAAATTGAACTTCCCTTTTTACAGCGAGCGTTAAAAAACGAATTTAAACTGCTGCCGATCATGGTGCGTGCTGAGTCACCAAAGATCGCAAAAAATTTTGGTGATGCGCTTGCAAACGTGCTTAAAAACAAAAACGCCCTCATCGTCGCATCCACAGATCTATCCCATTTCCACGATTCAAGGACCGCAGCCATTCTCGACCACGAAATGTTGAAGCGCTTCGGATCCTTCGACCCCGATTCCATTTTTGAAGCCGAGCAAACAGAAAAAGGATTTGCCTGCGGTCACGCGGCGGTCGCATCCATGCTCTGGGCGGCAAAGTCACTCGGCGCAGACAAAGTGCAAACGCTAAAATATGCCACCTCTGGCGACATCACAGGCGATCACACTTCCGTTGTTGGTTACGGCGCGGCAGTTGTCTTGAAGAAGATATAATCATCTTATGTTCGCCCGCATCGCAGTCAACGTCCCCACCATCACAAATCTATACGACTACTCCATTCCGCCTGAACTCGCGCATGTGCAGACGGGCTGTCTTGTCACTGCGCCATTTGGAAATCAGATCGTGCAGGGCGTGATCGTGGAACTGTTGGACTCTCCTGCGGTGGAGAATCCCAAGGCGATCATTGACCTGCTCGACCCTGCCCCCGTCCTGACCCAGCCCCAGCTTGCTCTGGCGATCCGATTGGCAGAATCAACGCTCAGTCCGCTCGCGTCCATCGTCAGCCTCATGCTGCCGACAGGGTTATCTCAGCAGGCAGATGTCACCTACGAATTACGCAACCCGAATTATGAAGACAAAACGCAGGCCATCACAACCCGCCTGCTGAATTTACTAAAGGAACGCGGCACTTTGCGCGGCCGTCAAATCGATTCCCATTTTGCGAGAATTGATTGGCGCAGAACCGCACAGGTGCTTGTTAAGAAAGGCGTCCTTTCAACAAGGCATGTTCTTCCCGCGCCTCGGGTCAGACCAAAATTTGTACGCGTTGCCCAGCTTGCAGTTCCGCCCGAAGAAGCGCAGGAGCAAATGCCGGACCTCGGCACAAAACAAACTCTGGCGCGCCGTCAGGCCTCGTTGAAATTTTTAATTCAACAACCCGATGCCATCAACCTTTCATGGGTTTATGCTGAAACAGGCTGCAAACTCGCCGACCTCCAAGAACTCGAAGAGCGCGGATTGATCCGCTTGTTCGAAAGCGAAATATTTCGAGACTCCCTGGAAGGGATCGGCAGGCAGATCAACAAGGAAACAAGCAGACAAATCCTTGAACTTACACCCGAGCAATCCGTTGCACTTGAAAACATTTTGAATGCACAGCCTGTCGCGACTTTTCTTCTGTACGGTATCACAGGCTCAGGCAAAACTGAAATATACTTGCGAGCCGCAGAGGAGGCGGTCAAACACGGCAAACAGGTGATCATCCTGGTGCCGGAGATCGCGTTGACTCCGCAGGCGGTGCGCCGTTTTCTCTCGCGCTTTCCCGGGCAGGTGGGGATCGTCCATTCAAAACTATCCGAAGGTGAAAGATACGATACCTGGCGGCGCGCGCGTTCCGGAAAATTAAAAGTCATCATCGGTGCTCGTTCCGCCTTGTTCACACCCCTGCCCAATGTCGGCTTGATCGTTGTGGATGAATGTCACGATGGCTCATACTACCAATCCGATATCCAGCCTTCCTATCACGCAGTGACCGCCGCGCAGGAATACGCGCGGCTATGCGGCGCAGTGTGTGTGTTGGGATCAGCCACCCCCACCATCGAGCAAAGATTCAATGCTGAGAACAAACAATCCATTAAGTTAGATCTCCCCCGCCGTATCGTTGAAACTGGTCTGCCGCCCGTTCAGGTTGTGGACATGCGCGAGGAACTCAAGACAGGTAATCGCGGAATTTTCTCGCGTGTGCTGGCAGAGTCCCTGGCCGAAACCGTTTCGCGCGGCGAGCAAGCCATCCTCTTTCTAAATCGGCGCGGAACGGCCACGTATATTTTTTGTCGTGATTGCGGCCATGTTTTGAAGTGTCCCAATTGCGAAACACCGCTGACTTTACATGCCGAAAATAAAGTGCATTTGCTCTGCCACCATTGCGGATATACTCGCCAGAGACCGAAGACCTGTCCGAATTGCAACAGCATCCAGATCCGCGAATACGGGCTCGGCAGTGAAAAAGTGGAAGCCGATGTACAAGCCATGTACCCCAATATCCGCACCCTGCGCTGGGATTGGGATACCACCCGCCAAAAAGACGCGCACGAAATGATCCTGACTCATTTTTCCAACCACCAGGCGGATGTGCTGGTTGGGACTCAAATGCTCGCCAAAGGACTCGACCTGCCCCTGGTGACATTGGTCGGCATCGTGCTGGCTGATGTGGGACTGAATCTACCCGATCCATTTGCAAGCGAAAGAGTATTCCAAACGCTGACGCAGGTCGCAGGCCGCGCGGGGCGCTCCACATTGGGCGGCAAGGTCATCATGCAGACCTTCATGCCGGAACATTACGCCATCCAGTTCGCGGCACAGCATGATGTGGATGGTTTTTATCTGCGCGAGTTGGAGTATCGCAAACAGCTGGGATATCCACCATACACCAGACTGGCGCGGCTGGAGTATCGCCACGCTGACCCTGTCAAAGCGGAGGAAGAGTCAAAGAAAACAGCGGACAGGCTCAAGGTCAGGATCGAAGCGGAACGCCGTCATCAAACAGAATTGATCGGACCAGTTCCCTCATTCTTCTCGAAAGTGGATGACCTGTATCGCTGGCAGATCGTGGTGCGCAGCCCCGATCCTGTTTCCTTGCTGCACCATGTGAAGTTAACAGATTGGCGAATTGAGATTGACCCAATAAGTTTGCTATAATCTGCGCATCTTTAATAGGAGTGTGAATTATGGAAAGTTTTTCGCGCGGTTGGTCTTTTCTTCAACAAGCCTGGGGCATGGCATTCAAGGACAAGGATCTGCTCAAGCCCTCGGTCTATGCGCTTGTGGTAGGGATGATCGTTTCAGTGATCGGTGTCATTCCTCTGGCGATCGCGTATTTTATCTTTGGCGGCTCGCAGGCAGGGAATATTGTTCTCTTCATTCTGGGCGGCATTTTGGTTTTTGCGCAATTTGTGGTCACCTATGTTTTTTCAGGCATGACCGTGTACCTGATCTACGGGTATCTCTCTGAAGGCGATGGCCGCATGGACAAAGCCTGGGCAATCGTCCAGCGCGACTTCTTTGATATTCTCACACTGGCGGCGGCATCCACCGCAGTGAACATGTTAAAGAGCGCTGCCCAGCGTAACCGCAAGAATAGCGTTGTTTCAGGTCTGATGCGCTCGGCGACGAGCCTGCTCGAAACTTTGTGGACAGAAGCAGCCTATTTGATCCTGCCTGCCATGGTGATCGATGATCTAAATCTTAAGAACAGTCTGCAGCGTGTATGGAATATCACCAAACAGAATCTCCTGCTGATCGGAATCAGCACGGTCGGTGTGCGCTGGGTGACAGGCTTAATCAGTTTTGTATTCAGCGCGATCGGATTTGCAATCGCTTTTGTGATCGGCGGCGGATTGAGCTTTATCTCTGGCGGCAGCACAGCGATCTCTATTGTTGGAATTGTCATTGGGGCTTTGATCTTCTTTACATTCGTGATGGTGGCTAGTATTTTCAGTTCCTACACCAACACGGCATATCATACCTGCTTGTATATCTGGGCACGTGATGTGGAAACCGCCAAAGCACAGGGCAATTCTGTGCCGGTCAGCGCGCCCGCTCCATTGGCAGCAGCCTTGGCGTAATAAACCATGAGACCCTAAAGGCTTTGAAATCCTTTAGGGTCAATATAAAAAGGATTTAAATGCAACCTGAACCTCGCCGCGAAATGATCACATGGCAGGAAGTGGATAAGTTAATTGATTATCTGCTTCCCCAATTTCACCGTGAATTCACCGCCATGGTAATGATTACACGCGGTGGAATCATCCCTGGCGGAATGCTGGCGGACGCGATGAACATTACCCACATCCTGACCGCTGCTGTTGATTTTCCGGCCCAGTCAAAAAGCCAAAGATCGAGCCTGATGGTCTGGCCGGAGTTCATTCAATTCCCCGCCGAAGATAAAGTGCGCGGCAGACCGACCCTGATCATTGATGATGTTTGGGGTTCGGGGCGGACCATCACCGCGGTCAAGAATCGTGTCTCTGCCGCAGGCGGATTCGCCGAAACCTGCGTTCTGCACTTCAACCCCTATCGCAATCTATTTGGGAGCGCGCGCCCTGATTATTACGCCGCTGTGACAGATGGATATATCGTATATCCCTGGGAAGTGAATCGCGGTACGGATCGGGTTTTGCTCGGTGAAGTATAAATTTTCATGAAAATCATAGAAACAAAGACCGAAGAGCGCATCAAAACATTGAGGGGAAATCAATATTTTGACGAGCTTCCAGACAATCTTTTGAAGGAAATTTCAGAACACATGCAACTGCGTGAGTATCCGCGCGGAGATGTTTTGTTCTGGGAAGGCGACCCTGCCAACGGGATGTACATCATGGAGCAGGGCAGCGCCAAGATATTCCGCGTCTCTCCGCAGGGACGGCAGTATATTGTCCGCATTTTGCAGGAGCGCGATACCTTTGCAGAAGTACCAGCCTTTGATGGCGGAATGCATCCCGTCAACGTGGAAGCGCTTGAAATCTGCCGCGTTTGGGAAATTGACGGCGAGACACTTCGAGAACTTGTCAATTTATACCCGGCGTTCGCGCAAAAAATTATAAGAAATTACAGCCAAATGCTGCGCGGAATGGTGAGGATGGTGAGCGAGATGGCGTTCTATCAGGTGACCCATCGCCTGGCGCGTTTGATCGAGAGTATGCCTCAGGACAAATCCGCGCCGCATTGGACACAGGAACAACTCGCGGCGCAGTTGGGAACTGTCCGCGAAGTGGTGGCGCGTTCGCTAAAAGAATTGGAACGCAGCGGCGCGATCACCATTGAAGACCGCCGAATTCTCATTGCCGATAAAGAGATCTTTCAACAATGGGTACAACCCAACAATTAAAAAGGAGCCATGAAAATTCATGGCTCTCTTTTTGGGTCAAGCAGATTTACTCCAGCACTTCAAGATTGGATACTGAAAGACCGAGTTCGTCATCAGCGGCGGCTTTGATGTAGTCAAAATATATCTCAGCGGGAAAGCCACGCGAGGAGTCGTATGTCACAGTGACTTCTTCTGCGTCGCCGGTGAGTCCAGCTTCAAGTTCAGAAAAGAGACGTTCGATCGTGGCGTGTTGAGAGAATATCTCATAGTTTGGATCAGTCTCAGCGACCAGGGTCCCATCAGGATAGGTCATCGAAACGACTTCGCCATTCTGCACTTCAACAGTGATCGGCATTTTATCGCTGAAGACACAGAAGCATCCGATGTGCAGTGAAAAACGATAATGGGTAACGCCAGAGTCCTGCCAGGTTTGGCGGTTGCGGTCAAGTTCGGATGGCGCGGCAGCAGAACAAGCCGTGAGGATAACAATAAGGGTGAGTAGAATTAACTTTTTCATTTTAGCTCCTTGAAGATATGGACGACTCGCTTGAAAAAAAAGTTCCAATTTATTGTACCCGCCAAACAAAAACTCCCCGCCAATTGACGGGGAGTTGATCTTGATGCAATAAATTTACGGGGTCGGCGTCACATAATACGCGCCCGTATTAAGCAGACCCGTATCACGAATGGACTGCGCCGCGAGCATTTGCGCCTGGCGTGCGCGGTTGGTAGCATCGGCCAAAGTCTTCAAGGCATATTCGGGATTATGGAAGCCAGTGCTGTTTTCAGCAGAAACAATATCCCACATATACTGCGCTTCGCGGTGAAGTTTGCGCGCTTCATCAAGCAATGCGGCGTCGGCATTGCCAACGGCGACCGCGGCTTTGATGGCTGTGACCGCATCAATGATCGCATCTTCAGTGGAGATCTTTGTGGTGGCAACTTGTTCTTGAATAATGTTCACACGGCCGATTACATATTCAGTATCCGTGTGGCATTGACCGCAGGACTCCTCAGGATTTAGCAATGGGCTATGCACATCATGCGAGGAATATTTTGTCGCGCCGTCACGCGTGTATGGCATGTGGCAATCGGCACAGGAGACACCCGCATTATGGTGAGTGGATCCAGCGGTGAAAAATTCATATTCAGGGTGTTGTGCTTTGAGCATGGGCGTATCAGTTTCAGGATATACCCAATCTTTGAATCCAATTTCTTCGTAATAGGTAAGAATTTCTTCAACCTTTGTGCCGTTGTCCCACGGGAAGGTGAGATATTTTCCGTCGCCCTTGAAATAATATTCAACATGACAGTTCGCACAGACAACAGTCCGCATTTCCTGGCGGGTAAACGTTGTCCAATCCTTGCCCTGACGTTCAAAGGCTTCCCTGAGCGCGGGGTTGGTAACGATCAGGCGCATGGTGCCTGCCTCATGACAGTTTGCACATCCGAGTGTATTGTTTATGTTGGGAGTCATCTCGTTAAATGACATCTTGTCATAGGCTTCCATGCCCATTCTGTCCCATAGACCGGGATTATCAGATGATTTACATGAATAGCATGTGGCGGGTGTATGTTTGGGATCACTGTCATCCAGATTCAAACGCTTGGTGGCGCGCACATCATCGAGCATGTTGATATGACCGCGGTCATCGTTGTAATCCTTGCTGAACGGGTACCCCGCGAACAGGATCACCTGACGAGGATCACGTTCGAGCCATGAGAATTGCGAAGACCCCCCGTAGGTGGTATCCGTATTATTCGTCTTGGTCTTCATTAAAGAATCATATTGATTGGGAAAGTTGACCGCCCACTTGGATGAATCAGGTTCCATCGGCGCGATCTCAACCAATGGCTGTACAGCGCGTTTTTCTGCAGGTTGATTCTTCATATAAGTCAGAACGCCGACAAGCACAACGGCCAGAACGATCACAAGCCCAGCCAAAATAAGATTAGTATATTTTTTCATTGATGTATTCTCCTTTATTTGATCGGATAAATTGTCGAGTCTTGATAGGGAATATTTGAAGCGCCGCGTGTGCCATGCGCGATGTCACGATGGCAATCCCAGCAATAACGGTCAAAAGGCTGGGCGCCCATCACAACAGTTTCAGCAGCATCTTCATGGCAGTGGATACAATTGGCTTGAATGATCCCCTTGGTCTTTTCATTCGCGCGGATCGCCACAGGAATTCTCCCCGTCACAAAGGCAAAGTATCCTTTGCGCCCTGCCTGCCCTTCTCGGCATAATACACCGCAAAGTTATCGTGCGGTAAATGACAGTCGGTACACTTGGCGAAATTTTCGTGCGCGCCATGATACCAATTTTCGTATTGCGAATCCATCACATGGCAATTTGCACAGGTTTCAGGCGCATTCCCGCCATAGGCAGCGGCATCTGAAACAAACACAAAATATCCAAGCGAAAGGATCGCGGCAGTAATAGCAAGAACGATTGGGAATTTTGACATTGGCTACCCTCGAATAAGATTAACTAATGCTTAATATAAATTAACCTTCGAAATCTCATTGTGACTTTTGTCACATTTTGACGAGGAAAATTCACCGTGTATTTATCTATTATTGAATTTTTAGCGCTTCATTCCCCACTCGTGCCTGCTCCCCCGGAATAGGCATTGACTTCTACTTTGGCTTGTACAACCTACCCTTCCAGGTCACACCTGTCCCTGAGATCACCTTCCACGCTGAAGTAAGCATCATGGAAGCGAAAACGCCCGCGCCTAAAGGTGTTGTCCACGCATACCAGGCCGAGATATTCATCGCGCGTGTCACTCTTGCGCGCATCAAGATCAATACCCCAAATACTGTCAGCGCCTGCACGATAATTCCCAATGCCAAGACATCCCCTGTTTTTATATACAAGAGCAAACCAAGCACAGGCCAGATCGGCAGGAACAAGGCTGCGATCAAAGCCAGCAACGCGCCAAACGCTCCCAGCAATAACATGGATGGATGATCGCGCAAGCCAAGATAAATATTCTTCGTCCAGCCTTCCCACATGGTTGCCAGGGATGTGTACATTCGAGTACTTAAAACCTGCATCCCATCCGCAACGACAAGACGATATCCATTCCACTTCACCTGCTCAGAGATGGCTTTATCTTCAACGATCTGATCCTTTACGCTTTCATGTCCGCCGATGGCATCATAGACACTGCGCTTGATGAAAATGAATTGCCCATTTGCGATCGCATCGCGAGTCTTTGGGTCATTGACCTTGCGCGGAGAGAATCCCACCGAAAGAGCGGTCATTACCAATGGCATGACAACTTTCTCCCAGAACGAACCTAATATCTGCCGATTCATCGTGGTGAACAAGTCCGCTTTTGTTTCAATGGCTTTTGCATACACAGAGGAAATGGCTTCAGGTTTGAGGAATGTATCTGCGTCTACGAAGCACAGCCACTCACCCTGTGCCGCTGCCGAGGCCTGGAATAATGCATGGGGTTTTCCAGCCCAGCCTTCGGGTAGGTCTGATCCGCTGATCGGGATGAGGCGAGAATCACGAGACGCGATCTCTCTTAATTGAGACAGAGTCTCATCAGTGGAGCGATCATCCAAAATGATGACTTCGATATTGGGATAATCCTGTGCAAGTGCAGACTCAGCGCATCGGCGGATATTATTTTCTTCATTGCGGGCGGGAACACAAATTGAAATTAACGGAGGATTGATCGGCGGTTTCGCCAGTGTGACAATAATATCGAGATGATATTGATTGTGAATCCAAAAAATGATGATCAGCGCGGCGACAAAAAGAATAGTGGATGTTATGAAGTAAGGCATGGAAAATTGTCCAAGGTCGAAAGTCGAAGGCCTGCTTTTGCCCTGAACGTTCGACAAATTTAGATAACGGTAACTGAGCTTCCCCGGTCTGTTTTTTCAATCTCAATACGATTTGGGAACGCATCCTTGAGTTCATCGAGATGAGTGATGACGAGTATTTTTGCAAAATCATGTTTGACGAGATTAATGGCTTCAATGAGTCTCTGGCGCCCTTGCGCATCCTGCGAACCAAAGCCTTCATCAATGACAAGCGTTTGCAAACGCGCGCCCTTACGCTGGGCAAGAATTTCGGAGAGCGCCAGCCGAATGGCGAAATTAACACGGAAGGCTTCGCCGCCCGAATACATTTCATAATCACGCAGCCCCGACGAATCGCTGATCTGAATATCCAGAGTCTCCTTCAGGTCATCGCGTTTCTTATCCTTGTATTCGGCCTGCGTTACAAAACGAATGGACATCTGTCCGCCGCTTAATCGTTCAAGCAGGTCATTCGCTTTTTGTTCGATCTGAGGAAGCGCCTGTTCAATTAACAAGGCAGGCACGCCATCCTTGCCAAACGCACGCTCCAATGTTTTGTGACGCACGATCTGCTGATTGAGTTCTTCGCGTTGACCATCGTAATCCTTTTTGCGTGTTCGGAGCGTGGCAAGCACATCCACCTTTTGGCGCGCCGCACCGACCTGGTCGCGAGTCCGATTTTCGTCTTCACGCAATCCAAATAATTCGCGTTCTACTTTGTTGAGATCAGGAGACAACGCTTCGGCAGATGCAAGGGCCGTTTTTGCAGTTTGATATTCTGAATCCAAATTTACAATTTCAGATTTACGATTTTTGATTTCAGTTTCGAGGTTGGCGATCTCACTTTCGATCTGCTTATTCACTTCACGGGCAGATTTCAGATTGTTAAATTCTTCCTCTGCGATTTGCCCGTCTGTTACAGTACGTCTCGTAATTTCGTGCGTGAAAGTATCATAACCAAGTTTGGCAAGTTCCTTATCCAGTTTCGTCAATTGCTTGCGCGCTTCCGCAGCAAAGGATTCTTTCTCCAGTATTTTTGTAACTTCTGCCAAACGTTTCTTGCCCGATCTTTCCCAATCTTTCGCAGCAGACTGCAAGGTTTCGATCCGCTCGGTGAGCTGGGAGATGGCGCTGGAATATTTCAGGCGGTCATTTTCTACATTCGCAAGTCTCGCGATACCCGAGCCGATTTCTGCCAGTTCTTTTTCGAGGTCGTCATTCTCGGTCTTATTGGCGCGAAACTTATCCCCTTTTTGTTTGCCTTCCTCTTCCAACTGTTCAAGAGTTGATTGGCGGTGCTTTTCAGTCAGGTCCTGACCACACAGCGGACAGATTGCACCATCCGCGGCTTTGAGCGATTCGATCCGCTCCTTTAGGCTGTTCATGCTTTCTTTGAGTGCTTCGTTCTCCGCTTTCAGAAATGCCTGTCTTTCACGCGCGACATTTCTTCTGTTTTCCAAGTCCGCACGTTCAATGACCTTCGCCTCTGCATCCTGTAATTCCGCTTGAGATGTTTCAATTTCAAGATTGAGCATATTGACGGAATCGTTTTGACTGCCGATCTCTTCCTGCTCAATCAAAAGACTGCGCTGTTCCTCTTCCAATCTTGTTTTTCTATTGCAATTTGTTCCAGCAACGAGTGCGATCCATCTCATATTCGCGGAATTTCATCGCGACCTGATCCAGCTCTTCCAATTCCATGCGCGCCTTTTGCCAGCCTTTATAGCGCGATCTCGATCTCCTTTGCGCGGCTGATCAAATCTGTATATCTAGTTCGATCCGATTCTTTTTTCGCAGAGCCTTGGTCACAAAGCCGCCAGGAAAAGCGCGCGCTCCAGAGAAGCGGCTAAAGTGTCGGCGAGTTTGCGTTGTTCCGCAAGCAAGGCCGCGTTCTTTCTGATATTCTCCAGCGCGGATTCCTGTACAGCACGGGTGGATGAGAGCTGCTTCAAGGTATTCTCAAGCTCCACCAGCCGTGCCTTGCGGACATCCTCATCTGACAATTCAGTATCAATCTCCGCGATGCGGCCGTCTATTTCATCGACATCACTTTCGATAAGTTTTCTTCTCTCTGCAGTGCGTTCCTTATACTCATCCCAAACTTCCAGCCCGAGGATGGTACCCAGAACAGTTTTTCGTTCGCTGGCTTTCTTCTGTGTGAATTGGTCGGCTTTGCCTTGCAGGAAAAAAGGAGGCATTAATGAAGGTTTCATAATCCAGCCGCAAGGTCTGCTCGATTCGCGCTTGTGTATCACGGGTTGTTTTTTCAGTGAGGGGTTTCCAATTTTCCTTGTCCTGAACCTGAAATTCAAGCACAGTGCTTTTTCCGCGCGGAAGAGTTCTTTGCACGCGAAACACATTCCCTTCATATTCAAAGATCAAGGCAACTTCCGCGGCTTTGACATCCTTATGCAAATTGATGACATCCATCCCCTTTCCACGGGCCTCACCGAACAGGACCCAGGTCAATGCATCCAGCAGAGAAGATTTACCCGCTCCATTATGACCCGAGATACAAGCAAGTTCAAAGGAATTGAAATCAAGATCGGCCGGATCCCGATAAGAAAGAAAGCCTGAAATGCGAAGATGGCGGGGAATCATGATGGAACATATCCTGTTGAAAAGAAGGTGTAATTTTGATCGCTAAAAACATCGAACGAGCGCGGGAAATATCTGATTGATGATGTTGGATTATAATCGACGAGATATGTCTGAAGATGTAGCGCCACATGCCCGCCGTCGAATGACCATCCTCGCGGTCATCATTGCCACCATTCCATGTTATTGCATTGGTTTCATTACGCTATCACTCGCTCCAGATTCCCGCAGCACTGCCACCCCTACGATCACTTTTACCGCAACCGGGGCCACCTCCACCCCGAGTCCCAGTTTTACTCCGCCAATCATAACAGGCACCATCACAAACACACCTACCGGGACCCCGACCCATACTCCAACCATCACACCCACCGGCACCACAACCAATACACCCTTCCTGCCCAATACCAGTACGCCGACTTTTACGAATACTCCAACACAAATACCTTCCAGTACCTTTACACCAACATCCACATCAACAGAGATCCCTTCCAACACGCCCACTTTCACGTATACTCCAGTTCCGCCCAATACACTCACGGCTTCGCCAACAGCACTGGGTGCACCATAAGCCTTAGATCACATCCCAAATCAAACTTCAGGGTCAACTATTTATGACTGATATTCTTCCTTTCCTAAAATCAATAATTTCTGTATCCGGTTTATCTGGATACGAAACACCAGTAGCAAACCTCATCGAAGAAAAATGGACTCCGCTGGTGGATGAGATCAGCCGAAGCAGGCTCGGTTCCATTCACGGACTGAAAAAGGGATCCGTTTCAGGGAAAGCGCCCCGCCCCTCGGTCTTGATCGCCGCCCATATGGATGCCATCGGATTGATGGTCACACGTATCGTGGATGGATTCATCTACGTTACGAACATTGGCGGCGTGGACTCGCGCGTCCTGCCTGGCACACCAGTCATGGTGCACGCCACGAAGAGCGGAGAAAGCCTTTATGGCGTCGTGGCCATGCCTCCTGCCAATTTGCTGCCCGAAGGACAAAGTTCTGGCGCGGTCGCTTTAAAGTATCTGATGATCGATACAGGGTTGACAGCGAGCGAAGTCTCGAAGCGGGTTCACAACGGAGACAGAGTCTCCTTTAACACAGAACCAGTTGAAATGTCAGGCGGATGCGTAAGCGGGCATACACTCGATAATCGCGCATCCATTGCGGCGCTGACCATCTGCCTTGAGGAACTAAAATCCAAGACCCACGCCTGGGATGTGTGGGCCTTGGCATCCATTCAAGAGGAAGTCACTTTTGCGGGCGCATACACTTCCTTAAACCAATTAAGACCGACCATCGCAGTGGCATTGGATGTGACTTTTGGAAAAGGCACAGGCGCGAACGATTACCAGGCATTCCCGATCGGTAAAGGCGTGACGCTTGGGATCGGTCCCAGCATACATCCATTTTTACATAAGCGGTTCAAGGAAGTGGCGGAAAAAGTGGAAATCCCGGTTAAGAGCGAGGCGATGCCAGAGCATTCTTCCACAGATGCAGACGCGATGCAGTTAACCGCCGAAGGCATTCCGACCATGGTCTTGAGTATTCCGCAAAGATATATGCACACGCCCGTGGAATTGGTTGCGCTAAAAGACATTCAGCGCGCTGGACGATTGCTTGCAGAGTTCGTGGCTTCCCTTGAAGCGGATTTTATAAACCAGATCGCGTGGGATTAAAAAGGTAAACAACTATTATGCTTTCACTTGGTGCTACACAATTCAAACTGCTTGAAAAATTATGTAACGCAATGTCCGTCTCCGGTGACGAGGGCGAGGTTCGGCGTATTGTTCTCGAAGAAGCTAAACCTTACGCTGATGAAATCAAGGTGGACGCGCTCGGAAGTGTGCTGGTAAGAAAAAAAGGATTGACTGCGAGCAGGCACAAAAAACCGTTAAAAGTCCTGCTCGATGCTCATATGGATGAAGTCGGTTTTATGATCGTGAATGATGATGAGAATGGTTTCTATAATTTTGAAACCGTCGGCGGAATTGACCCGCGCCATCTTGTTGGCAAGCAGGTCATTGTCGGCAGGGATCATATCCCCGGCGTGATCGGAGCCAAACCAATTCACCTAACGACTGTCGATGAACGGAAGAATACCATCAGCACAGACGCCATGCGCATTGATCTGGGTCCTGAAGGCAAGGCGAAAGTTGGTGACCGTGCAACTTTCGCGACAAAATTCAAACGCGTTGGACCGTCCATCATGTCCAAATCCATTGACGACCGCATTGGAGTGGCGATCCTGATCGAACTTCTAAAACATGCGCCAAAGAACATAGAATTGTGTTTATCGTTCAGCGTACAGGAAGAAGTTGGTTTGAGAGGGGCAAAGGTCGCGGCTTATTATTTTGAACCTGACCTTGCCATCGCGGTTGATTCCACACCGGCACGCGACCTGCCAGACTATGAAGGCAATGAAAATATCACTTACAACACAAAACTTGGTGAAGGCCCGGCAATTTATCTAGCGAACTCATCCACGATCGATGACCCGCGCCTGGTGCGTTTCCTTGAAGAAACGGCCCTCAAGGAAAATATCCAATTTCAATTCCGTCAACCCGGCGGAGGCGGAACGAATGCGGGTGCGATCCAACGTTCACGCGCGGGCGTGCCTGTCGTATCGGTATCGGTCCCGCACCGTTATACCCATTCCCCCGTCAGTGTATCCCGCATCAGTGACTGGAAGAATACATTAAATCTTTTACACATGGCATTAAAGAATATGACAGCAGATCTTCTCAACAGGTAATGTGATGAATGGACTTGTCGCTTTATTAGGTTCTGGAGAATATTTGCCTGTTATGGATGACGTGGATCGTTACCTGCTCGCCAACTGCGGAGCGGGTGAACGAACGCCGCGCGTTGTCTGCCTGCCGACTGCGGCTGGACAGGAAGGCGATGCAAGCGTAAATCGCTGGTCTACGATGGGCATTGACCATTTCACCCGCCTCGGGGCTGACGTTCAGGCTCTCCCGGTTATCGACGCGGAATCAGCCAACGATCTGAACCATGCAACGACTGTGGAAGATGCGGATCTGATCTACTTCTCAGGCGGCGACCCATCCTATCTGTATCGCTCCATGAAGGATAGTCTCGTCTGGCAGGCGGCACAAAAAGCATGGGCGCGTGGAGCAGTGTACGCCGGCTGTTCGGCCGGTGCAATGATCCTGGGCAGGGAAATCCCTGATTTTCGAACCATGGGACTGCGTTCCAAACCTGCATTTGGACTTGTGCCGATCGCATTCGTCATGCCCCACTTTGACGCCATTCCGTTGTTTGCCAAACCGCTCGCATCTTCCCTGCGCGGCCGGTTAAAGGAAGGTGAGATCATGGTCGGTGTGGATGAGAAAACTGCCATCGTCGGGAAGATGAATACAGAATGGACTGTGCTGGGAAAAGCAAAAGCGCACATCTTTACAAAAAATGAAAGCAAGAGTTATGCCGCGGGCCAAAAATTTTCACTAGGAAAATAAACGATGAAACAATTATTAAAAACACTCACAGAAACATTCAGCCCATCAGGTTACGAAGATGAAATTCGCAAGGTAATCACCAAGGAAGTCAAAGCGCTGGCAGATGAAGTCCGGGTAGATGCGCTTGGAAACTTGATCGTGCGCAAGAAACCGTCAATCGGATCTAAAGATGCCAGAAGGATCATGATCGCCGCGCACATGGATGAGATCGGCGTGATGGTGACGCATGTGGATGAAAATGGATTTGTGCGTTTTACGAGCATTGGCGGCGTCTATTCACGCACACTGGTGGGCGGACATGTGCGCTTCGCGAACGGGATCAGCGGCGTGATCGGGCTTGAACCGACAAATGCGCCCAACGAGATCCCGCCTATCAGCAAAATGTTCATTGATGTTGGTGCAATCAGCAAAAAGACTTGCCCAGTCAAGACAGGCGATGTCGCTTCGTTCGAACGTACATTCCTCGATCTGGGCGATCGTGTGGTCGCCAAATCCATGGATGACCGTATCGGGTGCCTGGTGGCAATCGAAGCATTACGTGCCTTGAAGTCCACACCGCATGATGTTTATTTTGTATTCACGACTCAGGAGGAAGTTGGCACACATGGCGCGCAAACCTCCGCATTTGGGATCAATCCTGATCTGGGTTTTTCAATTGATGTGACAGGCTGGGGCGATACTCCAGGCCAGAGGGATTTTGACGTGGCGCTCGGCAAAGGTCCCGCCATTAAGATCCGCGACGGCGGGATGTTGTCCGATGCACGCATCGTGGATTGGATGATCCGCACGGCTGAAAAAGCCAAACTCCCCTATCAACGGGAAGTCCTTTTAGGCGGGACAACCGACGCGCGCGCCATGCAATTGGTTCACGGCGGCGTGCCAGTCGGCTGTATTTCCATCCCATGTCGTTATGTGCACACCCCATCTGAAATGGTGGATTTTAATGACGTCAAGAATTCGGTGAAACTGATCGTTTCAATGTTGAGCAATCCAGTTTCAATTTAGCAAAATAAATACACCCATCAGCAAAAAGGCGTACCCCAGAAATAAAAAGGGTTGGCATTTCCATGTGCCAATCCTTTTTCTAATCCAGATACTTTATTCCTTGGATCTCTTTCTGTATCTTCCTTCTTCGGCATATTCGGGAGGATCAGCGCTGCACCAGCGCTGAGGGCGAACGTACCCATTGAGCCTGCGCTGGCATAATGGGTCAAGCCTACCAACAGACCAAAAAATCCAAAAATCAAAGCGATCTGAACCTGCCAGACTGCCTTCTTATACGCGTCCATCATGAAACGCCCAACACCAAATCCAAGGGCTATGAAACCAAGCGCTCTGATGAAGTGACCGAAAATCGAAAGAACCTCTACGAACTCATTCATTTACATCTCCTTGAAAATTTTTACAACCAGGCCCATAATCCCCAAAAGACGATCATGACAACGCCAAGCCCGACTCGTGCAGCCACTGACCACCCCCAGCCTGTCATCCATGCTTTTGTATTGGCAAAAGCAGTTTGCTTATCCTTTAACCTGTACCATTCGGCAAGGTATAACCCCAGAGGGGATGCAATAATGCCAAAAATGGGGGTGAAAAACATACTGACTACGATCCCAGCCACGAAGGCCCAGAGGATCGAAACCCAGGGTACATTCTTATCACGCACATGCTTGGCAATGATGATATTGTCCGCAATATTGCCGCCGACCATCAAAATAGTAATGATGCCAAAAAACAGCCAGCCAGCCCAATTCATGTTTCCGCTTACTGTCTGAATGACAGCATAGACCACTGTCGCGATCCACATCACGGTCAGGCCAGGAAAGACCGGTATAAGCAATCCAAACAAGCCTGTCAGCAAGGCCAGGAAGGTAAATACTTCCAAAAGTGTTTCAAAATATAAACTCCAAAATCCAGGGTCAACCATATTTCCCTCGTGGTTTACATACACCTGACAGGTTTAAGAAACCTGTCAGGTGTTGTCAATTACTTGATCACATCGATCCCACCCATCCAAGGGCGCAGCACTTCGGGCACAATCACCGAACCATCAGCCTGTTGATAATTTTCCATGACCGCGATCAGTGTGCGCGGCATACCCAAGCCTGAGCCATTCAAAGTATGAACGAATTTTGCCTTGCCGCCATCAGCCGGACGATACTTGATATTCGCGCGGCGCGCCTGGAAATCGGTGACATTCGAGATCGATGAGACTTCCAGCCATTCATCACAACCCGGCGCCCAAAGTTCGAGATCATACGTAATGGAGGCGCCAAATCCCAGATCACCACTGCACAACCGTTTTACACGATATGGAATACCCAGCAGTTCGCAGGTCTCCTCCGCATCCCTGACCATCTTCTCATGCTGGGCTTCCGATTCTTCGGGCTTGCAATAGGTGTACATTTCAACTTTATCGAATTGATGTCCGCGCTTGATTCCGCGCACATCCCGCCCTGCGCTCATCTTTTCACGGCGGAAGCAAGGTGTGTATGCGGTATATAATTTTGGAAGAGCGGCCTCGTCAAGAATCTCATCCATGTGCAGACCCGTCAGGGGAACCTCGGCTGTCGGCACAAAGTAGTAGTCTTCCTCATGATCTTTGTATAAATTATCCGCGAACTTTGGCAATTGTCCCGCGCCAAACACGACCGCTGTCTTGACCATAAAGGGCAGGTATTCCTCCTGATATCCCTGGCGAATATGCAGGTCAAGCATCCACGCGATCAAAGCGCGCTGCAATCTTGCGCCTGCCTTTTGCAAAACATAGAAACGTGAGCCTGTCAATTTTGTACCGCGTTCAAAATCCAAAATACCAAGCGCGGGTCCAAGATCCCAGTGCGGCTTCGGCGTGAATTCAAATTTGCGCGGCTCACCAACGGTCTTGATGACCACATTTTCAGAGTCATCCTTTCCATATGGCACACGCACATCGGGGATATTCGGCATGGAAGATGTAAGCGCGACCAGTTCTAGTTCTACTTCACCAACCTGCCTGTCGAATTCTGCGATCTTATCTCCGACACCACGCATCGCTTCTATCTTGGACTTTCGAGCGGTATCATCTTTCAATTGCCCGATCTCCTTTGAGACCGTATTGCGTTCCGCCTTGAGCACTTCCACTTGTGAAAGAAGAGCGCGGCGTTTTTCGTCCAATTGCAAGATCGCATCCACAGGAGATGGATCCATTTGACGGTCTTGCAGCGCCTTGCGGACTACTTCAGGTGTTTCTCGAATGATATTGATATCCAACATTTTGCACCTCCAAGTGCATTAATACAATACGCCCCCGGTCCATTTGCAGGACGAGGGGGCGTCTCGTGGTGCCACCTGCTTTCATTGCGCCCCATCCCCTTTGGAGAGGTCTTGCTTGAGGGAACAATCTTGGCTTGCGCTGTAACGGGAGCAGCCCGGTTCTCTTACAATAGCGGCGTCAGATCTTCCAACTATTCCTGCAAGAACAACACTGGCGAAGAGGATTTCATCATCTGGCTGATCGTCTCACACCACCCGACGACTCACTGGACAGTTACATGATTACTTTTTTTCACGCTGGTTTTATTTCATAAAATTATACCCCCCGCGGGAAGGATGTCAAGAAATTTGAAACGTGTATAATTTAATCATTCGAAAACCCTTTTGAAAATTTGTTAGAGGATCTTCACAAACCAACATTTTTGTGGTATATTTTTATCAAGGAGTAACTGCCATGAATGAGCGCATCCTAATTATTGAAGACGATCAAGCAATTCTGAAATTATTGCAGCGCGGACTGGCTTATGAAGGCTACACCGTAGACACTGCCATCGATGGGCGCATGGGGCTGATCGCAGCCCGTGACCACACACCAGATCTTGTCGTTCTGGACTGGATGCTGCCCGGCATGGATGGATTGGAAGTCTGCCATCGCCTGCGCACAGGCGGCTCGATACCCATTTTAATGCTAACTGCCAAAGACACTGTGCAGGATCGCATTCAAGGGTTGGACGCCGGCGCGGACGATTACATGGTCAAGCCGTTCAATCTCGATGAACTGCTGGCGCGTGTGCGCGCCCTACTGCGCCGTACACAACCAGAACGCATCCCTGTGCTGAAATTTGCGGATCTTTCACTTGATACTGGCTCACGCCAGGCCGCACGCGGCAATCGTATGGTGGCATTGACCGCCAAAGAATATGAATTACTTGAATTATTCCTGCGTCACCCGAAACAAGTGCTAACCCGTGAAGTGATCTTTGACCGCGTCTGGGGATACGACTTCGGTGGTGAGAGCAACGTGCTCGAAGTATATATCCGTTATCTGCGCCAGAAACTTGAAGGGGAAGGCGAGATCCGCCTGATCCATACGGTCCGCGGTGTCGGATATGTGTTGAGGGAAAATCCGTAAATTGAAAGCGGCAGTCTAACTGCCGCTTATTTTTTCTCAGGTTATCTTAAACTCGGATCATTACAATTCCTTCATGACTCTGCGTCAGCGTTTTACCTTGCTTTACTCAACTTTCATGGGTGGAATTTTACTTATCTTTGGAGCATCTGTATACATCCTTGTTAATGTGATCCTGCTGAATCAAGTTGACAGCATGCTGGCTGTGGTTGTTCGCGACATCACCCAGGTTACCAAAGTTAATGCGCTGGGCGAATTGAACTTGATCAGCCTGCCCCCATTGGATATGACCTCGAACGCGTATATCCAGGTGTGGGCACCGGACGGAAAGCTGATCGCGACCTCTCCAAGCATTGGGACATTGACCAAATCCCTCGATCCTGCGGGACTGAATGCTGGCCTAGCCATCTATGAAGATTCATATCTTGATGGAGCCCACCTGCGAGTGTTGAGCGTTCCACTTATGTTGAGAGAACGCGTTATTGGCACTTTACAGGTTGGAGCAAGCCTGAGCGTGGTGGATGCAACACGCGGCAACCTGCTTTCGATCATGGCAGTGATCGCGGTTGTGGCGGTTCTCATGTCTGCAATTGGTTCATGGGTTATTCTGGGACGCGCGCTATCCCCCCTTGAGTCCATTGCAGAGACCGTTGACCAGATCAACCGCGCAGACGATCTTTCACGGCGTATCCCCTATCAGGAACGTGGAAATAAGGAAGATGAAATAGGCGACCTGGTTGTTTCGTTCAACCAGACACTCGAACGTTTGGAATCCCTCTTTACATCCCAACAACGCTTTCTCGCGGACGTCAGCCACGAGCTGCGTACGCCGCTAACTGTCATCAAGGGCAACGTAGACCTCATCCGCCGCATGAAGCAGGCAGATGAAGAATCACTAAGCAGTATCGATCAAGAGGCGGGCAGGCTCACACGTCTGGTTGGCGGCTTGCTCATGCTGGCTCAAGCTGAATCGGGGAAGCTGACCCTTGTACTCAAACCAGTTGAATTGGATCTTCTGCTAACAGAAGTCTTCACAGAGATGCGAATACTGGCTGGCAGCAAATTACATGTCCATCTCAATGAAATTGATCAAGTGATGGTCAATGGCGACCGGGACCGTTTGAAACAAGTAATCTTGAATTTAGCCTCCAATGCGATCCAGTACACCCCTGCGGGCGGAGATGTTTATCTAAGTCTGGCAAAGATCGGAGAACAGGCGCGCATCATTATTCGAGATACAGGACCTGGCATTCCAGCTGAAGACCTGCCGCACATCTTTGACCGTTTCTATCGCGCTGAAAAGTCCCGCACTCGTTCGACTACCAGCGGATTTGGTCTGGGTCTGTCGATCGCGCATTGGATCGTGGAACATCACGGCGGACAGATCAAAGTTGAATCAAAAGAGGGAAAAGGCACCACATTCGTGATCTGGCTTGGTATTCTACAGTAGACGTTTAACTTCACCACTATGGCAAGCCCAATCTCAAATGCGCCTGCCGGCATAGACTCACTCCATAGTTTTCATACCATTGATTCAGCGCCGGGCTGGAATCAACCCCTTTTTTTGCATCTTCGTATATTGGCGCGCCATATTGAACATATCTTTTCGTTTGAGCCGGCCAGTTCCACTCAGCGCGTCCGATAACGCCGATTCCGCCGTTGTAACCAGCCATAGCCAGCCGCGCATCTCCGCCTCCAGTAGCTAGTGATCTGGAAAGGTATGCGAGTCCCCGCGCAGCATTGGTTTGCGGGTCATAGGGATTATCAACAGCATAGAAATGAAACGGCATGACCTGAAACAATCCCATGGCACCGGCGCTTGATATGGCACGCGGATCCCCGCAGGATTCGATTTGCATAACAGTGGCAACCAGGTTTGGGTCCAGCTGTGAAGCGGCTGCCCACTTTGAGATCGAGTCTGCCCAATATTGGATTTCGATCCTAAAGATGGGGGCAATGCCTGTCGAAGCGGCGGGCGGCAATGCGTCCACCGAAGTTGGAAGAATCGGAGTTGTCTTCCATGCAAATGATGCCAGGATCACGCTGATTGCGATGACCGCGAGCGGCACGACTGTAAAACCAGACAAACAGCCGCTGCCTTGTTCGTGCGGGGCCGCGGCTGTTTGCCGGTATATTCTTGTTGGGCGAGCGCGGGGCATGCATATCCTTTCTCTTTTGGGTCATAAGGACCCGGCTCGAGTTTCGATTTGTTTTAGGTTGGTTACGCGTCGTAATGACTTACACTTTCAGATGCGCGTGAATTGTAGGAAACAGGATGGTAGGTCGGTTCAGGCGGGATGAATGAACTTTGTTGTGATACAGCAGGTTTCGGGGCGGGTTTGAATCCCACGGAATTGCCGGAGTTTACGGGGCGGTTGATCTGCGATGCGGGACGCAGAACAGGCTGATTGACCGGCTGGTTGACAGGGCGATGTTGAGGCTGGTAACCAGATTGTCGAGGCTGTGGATTATTGTAGGAAGGTTGAGTTTGTCTTTGTGAAGCAGAGGCCGTAGAGAATAATCGGTCACCCGCGAGTGAGAAGGTACCTATAATAAGAAGGCGGATCAGCCAGACCATTGCGGCGATAAAGATCGGAACAGCCTTGGTAAGGGTCTCTGCGCTCATGACCGCGCTGCCTTGCAAATTTGGGTTGTTATTGATGGCGACCGCCACACCCCACCAGGTAAGGGTTGCATTGAAGCCAGCAGCGAGAACCCATGCTCCAAAGAGATAATATACTTCGGTTGGCTCATCACGCCCCTGTTCGGGAGTGAATATGCGGGCGATGCCGGCAAAGTCAATGCCGCAGAAGGCGATCGCAAGGACGGTAGACCAGCGCAAACCGATAAAAGTCAGGTCGCCAAGCATATCGTGCAAGGCAAACTGAGTCGTGCTAAAGTTAAATATCTCAAAGGACAGCAAGGCACCTATGATCATCACTCCCCACGCGGCGCCGCGATTGAATTTTAGGTTGTGAGTTAGTTTGTACCAGACCGTTTTCAAGCCATCAATAAGCGGATTACGTAAAGTAGTCATTTTGATCTCCTTGTTTATTTGTTGCAGAATTTTAGAACACATGTTCTATTTTGTCAAGAGGTTGATTAAAATTAAGTCAAAGCGCTATTTAGACCGATTTCGCTTTGAATAAAGCAGTGTGTTGATGGTAAAATGCGGCGATGCTTCCGCTTCCATTGCCCTACCAGACCTACATCCGCCCACGCGGCTTTCCCCCGGTAGCGAAAACCCTGCCCGTGGCGGTGGATAAGCTTGTCACTGCGCTGCGGCCCGAGAAGATCATTTTATTTGGATCGTACGCATACGGCACCCCGACCGCGGACAGCGATGTGGATCTGCTGATCATCATGAAAACCCACGCAAAGCGCGTGGATCGTTATGTGCTGGTCTCCAATATTCTCAATCCGCGCGAGTTCCCAGCGGATATTTTGGTGAAGACTCCCAGAGAAATTTTGGAAGAAAAAGAAAAAAAGGAGAATTTCTTCCTGCGGGAAATTCTTACGCGGGGAAAAGTTTTATACGATAAAGCCAAAGACTGATCACCTTGTCTTTGAACGATTCAACAGAACTCATTTGACCGTTCCCGCTCGTCCCATTACACTTAACTGCGAAAAAAATTCTATGAACTTGCATGACTTGTCAATAGGTATGCAAGCCGCGAAACTGGAGACTTTATGATTTTCTCGAACACTCCGCGTCCGGAGACCTTGCGGTCTCTTGCGGATGTTAAGCTCACGCCGTTCTGGCTGGATGACCCGCAGCGCCCCGAGCCTGCCTCGGCATTGACAGAGAACATCGAGGCAGACCTTGTCATCATCGGCGGGGGCTTCACAGGATTGTGGACCGCGTTGACCGCAAAACAGTCTGAACCAAATCGTACTGTGGTCTTACTTGAAGCGGGGGAAACGGGCAGCGGGGCCAGCGGACGAAATGGCGGTTTTATGGCTTCGTCATTGACCCATTCATTTCAAAATGGGTTGAATCGCTGGCCAAAGGAAATGTCCAAGCTGGTGGAGTTGGGGCACAAAAATCTGGATGAAATCGAAGCCACCATCAAGCAATTCAAAATTGAATGCGACTTTATTCGTTCAGGCGAGATCAACGTCGCCAATGAAGAATATCAAATCGAGGAGCTACGTGAAGAAGCCGAACACTCCGCGCAATATGGGGAGCATGTTCAATTTTTAGGCAAGGAACAAATGCAGGCAATTGCCAACTCACCCACCTACCTTGCAGGGATTCACGATCACTCCGTGGCAATGGTCAACCCGGCGCAGTTGGCGTGGGGTTTGAGGCGGGCATGCCTGGAAGTTGGAGTCCGCCTGTATGAGCGCACTCAGGTCACAGCATTGGCAGAGAAGCGAGATTTGGTTTTCGTTAAAACACATTACGGTCAAGTCAAAGCAAAACGTGTTGCACTTGCCACGAATGCGTTTCCGCCCCTGCTCAAACGTCTTTCATTTTACGTTGTGCCTGTTTATGATTACGTGCTGATGACCGAGCCGCTTTCAAAGGAACAGCGCGACGCGATTGGCTGGCACGGGCGTGAGGGACTGAGCGATAACGGGAATCAATTCCATTATTATCGCACCACTGCGGATGGACGGATTCTATGGGGCGGATTCGACGCCATATATTATCCAAACAATGGAGTTGCTCCGCATCTGGAAAATCGGCCCGGATCTTTTGCGCGACTGGCTGAACACTTCTTTCAAACATTCCCCCAGTTGACAGGACTGCGCTTCACCCATGCCTGGGGCGGCGTGATAGACACCTGCTCACGCTACACCGCCTTTTGGGGCAAAGCCTATCATGGCAAGCTTGCGTACGCGCTCGGCTACACAGGACTTGGAGTCGGCGCATCGCGTTTCGGCGCACAAGTGATGCTGGATCTGTTGGATAACAAAAAGACCGAACGCACCGAATTACAGATGGTGAAATCAAAACCATTCCCCTTCCCGCCTGAACCGTTCCGTTCGCCGATCGTCAACTTTACAAGATGGTCGCTCAACCGCGCGGATGATCATGGCGGGCGAAGAAATTTATGGCTAAAGATTTTGGATGCGCTGGGACTGGGATTTGATTCGTGAAGCATAAAATGTGGTGCACATAACGGGGTGGGGATTCTCGCGCTACCCGGAATTATTTGTCGCCAAGGCTCATCTCATTAAGACAGGTGGCACCTCACTTATATTAATTTTCACAATGTTTTTACAGACAGGATACCTTCATTCAGGTATCCTGTTTTCATTGAAATAAGGATAGGCTCGAATTCGGCATACTTTCTCATGCGAGTCCAAGGAGGACAAATGGCGCGGGTTTTGTTAGTGGATGATTCAATGTATCAAAGAAACAAATTGCGGAAAATCCTCGAAGCCGCAGGCTATGAAGTGATCGAAGGCAGCGACGGCGAGGAAGGTTTGTCCATAGCCGCGAGCAATAAACCTGATTGTATGATGCTGGATCTGATCATGCCCAAAGTCGGCGGCATGGAGGTTCTGCAGGAGCTTCATGAAAAACATGTAACCATACCCGTCATCATTCATACCTCCGATATTCAGGAAGAGACAAAGGCAGAATGTTTGGCTTTGGGAGCTGTCGCTTTTTTAAACAAGCCGTCGCGAGACGAGGATGTGCTCGCCGCGATCGCTCAGGCGCTTAAACCCCAGGGCAAGGAGTCTGGAAATGCGTCTATTACCTAGCCAGGTCGATTCCTTAAAGGAAATGGTCAATATCGGCGTTGGACATGCGGCCGGAGTGCTGAATGCCATGCTGAATTCACGGGTCAAACTGCATGTGCCCGTTGTCGAAATGATGAGTCATGAAGAGCTGCAGACCAAGATCCAATCCATGGGGAACGGCAGCCTTTCCTCGGTTCGGCTTGGATTCAAGGGACCGTTTTCAGGAAACGCGTCCCTGGTTTTTCCAACCGAAGGAGCCGTCAAACTGGTGAGCATATTGACCGGCAGTGAACCGGGCTCAAGCGATCTGGATGCAATGCGGGTGGGGACGCTGACCGAGGTGGGCAACATTGTTCTCAACGGCGTGATGGGCGCGATCGGCAACGAACTCAAACTGCATGTTTTTTACTCGGTGCCCATTTATGTGGATAACCCCTTTGAAGTAATCCTCTCCACCTCGCAAGCCCAGGTTGATGCTTATGTGGTCTGGGTGCAGACACGTTTTACACTCGAGACCGAGTCGATCGCCGGCGATATTATCCTGGTGTTTGATGTTGGTTCCCTGGATTTGTTGCTGGAAGCAGTGAACCGGGCCATGGGAATTTAGAAGTGATTCTCCTGCCGTGTTTGTCAGGGCTTGTATGCCCGGTAATCGGTTCTTAAAAAGCACCGTGCGCAAAGAGGATTCCTCATGAAAATTCTCACTCGGGCTTTATTTCTGGTTGTCTTTCTTGGCTGTTTGCTGGCAGTTGACACTCCCAGCGCATCTGGCGAACCGACAAAAAAAACAGTACTTGTATTTTCTCCTTTTCAAATTGATCTGTCCACCAACCTGATCGCTTCGCAGGCAATTCGTGAAGAGTTTGGCAAAGCTGACGATCTTAACCTTGATGTGTATTATGAATACCTCGACCTCAATCGTTTCTTCGACCCCGCCTATCAACAAAATATTTTTGACTTCCTGACAATCAAGTATAAAAACAAACAGGTTGACCTGGTCATCGTTGGCAGTGAGGCGATGCTGAAGCTCTGGCTGGCACAGCATGCCGAAATTTTACCGAATACTCCGATTGTTTTTATGACGTTTTTACAGAACATTTGGATGCATTAGATCTTCCAGGAAATGTAACTGGCGTGAGCGGGACAGAGGATTGCACAAAATCAGTTCAATGGCTGTTAAAAGCGATGCCTGAATTGAATGAGGTTGTGCTTGTGATGGGCGCGGGGAAGATCGAACAGGGATTTTTTGATCATATACAAAAACTGCAAGAGCATATGAAAGGACAGGTGAAGTTTACAGACCTGTCCGGCCTGCCTTTGGCAGAGATCACACAGCGGGTTGGAAATCTGCCGAAAACCTCGATCGTTCTTTACCATCCCATGTTCGAAGATGCGGAAGGGAATAAGTATCGCCCATTGGAAGTATTACAAGAACTGACCACAGTATCCTCCGTGCCTGTCATGGGCGGCTACGATCAGTTTATTGGGACGGGCATCATCGGCGGGTATATGTACAGCATCGATCAGCAAGCCCGCGATGCGGCGCGGATCAGTTTGCGGGTTTTGCGCGGCGAGGCGATCGACTCCATCCCGATCGAGCAAAACGAGAGCAATCGCTTTATTTTTGATCATCTGGCTTTACAGCGCTTTGATCTCCCTTTATCCCTTATACCGACAGATAGCATCGTTAAAAACCGTCAATACTCCTTCTGGGAACTCTACCGCACACAGATCATTTTGGCTATCACCAGTTTTACACTGCTAATGTTATTGGTGGCGTTTCTTGGAATCACAACTCAACGTTTAAGCAAGGCACGGTCTGAATTAAAACATCTCAATGAAAATTTGGAATCTCAAGTTCATGAACGTACCGTCGCGCTCAGTCAAACCAATCACCAATTGGAACTGGAAATCACCGAGCGCCAACAAGCGGAAGCAGCCTTGCAGGAAAGCGAAGCGCGCTTCCGCAGTTATTTCGAATTGCCATTAACGGGGCGCGCCATCACCTCGCCGGACAAAGGCTGGATCGATGTGAACACCACGCTGTGCGAGATGCTGGGCTATACCAGGGAAGAACTGATGGAGATGACGTGGGCGGAACTCACCCATCCCGATGATCTAGCCGCCGATTTGGCACAGTTCGATCGCGTCCTTGCCGACGAGATCAATGGGTACGACCTTGAGAAACGCTTTCTCCACAAAGACGGGCGCGTTATCCATTCAATTCTCGCCGTTCAATGCTTACGCAATCCCGACCGCTCGGTTGACTATGTCGTGGCCTTGATCCAGGACATCACCAAACGCAAGCAAGACGAAGAGGCATTGCAGGCTAGCGAGTTTTTTGTCAATGGAGTATTGAATTCACTTACCGCGCATATTGCCGTCCTGGACGAGAATGGCGTCATCGTCAGTGTCAATGAAGCCTGGAAAAAATTTGCGACTGACAATAACAGCCCCGATCCCGACTGCTACGTGGGCGTAAATTACTTGACTGTCTGTGAAACTGCAGTGCTTTCTGGCGATAAGAGCGCCGAACCCTTACTGAGAGGATTGAAGGCCGTATTGGCTGGTTCTCAGGCTCAATTTATTGATGAATATCCGTGCGATGCACCGGACAGCCCGCGCTGGTTTACCATGACCGTTTTACCCCAAAGCCAGCCACTCAAAGGGCTCATCGTGGTTCACCAGGATATCACTGAGCACAGACAGGCGGAAGAAAAATTGCGCGAGAGCGAGGAGAAATTTAGAAGTTTGCTCGACAGTCAAGAGAGCAACATTATGGTGCTTGATTTTGACGGAGTACATCAGTATGTGAATCAGGGCGGTCTCGCATCCATTACCACCAACAGTAATGCACAGGACGTTATTGGAAAGTGCTTACACGATCTATATCCCGTGCATATTGCCGATTGGCAATTGGAACAAATCCGGAAGATCTTTACCAGCGGGCAGGGCATGTCCGGAGATTTCAGGACCGGCCCGGAAGGTGAAGCCAGCTGGTGGCATCTCAACCTTCAACCCATTCACAATGCGTCGGGTCAGGTTACACAAGTGATGGTTAATTCATTGGACATTACCGAACGCAAACACGCCGAGCAGGCCCTGAGCGAAAGCGAGGCGCGTTATCGGCTTCAGTCTGACAATATTTCGGATGTCATTTGGACCCTTGATCCTGAAACGATGCATTTTCTGTATGTCTCTCCTTCGGTGGAACAGTTATTAGGATACACACCGGATGAGCTCAAAGCAATGCTTTTTGTCGACACCCTGCTTCCTGAAGTTCGTGAGCCGATTCTGCAACGCACCCGGGAACGGGTGGAGAGTTTCCTGGCTCATCAGGTATCCAACGCGGACTATCGCGCTGAAGTAATGCAGTTCCGGAAAGATGGTTCGTCGGTTTGGATTGAAGTTGTAACTAATTATTACCTTAACAAAACCACGGGGCGCGTCGAAATCCAGGGCGTCAGCCGCGACATTACCGAACGCAAGAAGTTGGAAGATGATGTGCGTGAGAATGAAAGACGTACTGCCACCATTCTTCGTTTGAGTCCGATCGTGATTGGGGTCAGCACTGTGGCGGAAGGGCGCTACACGGATGTCAACGATGCATTTGAACACGTGCTGGGCTATAACCAAAGAGAAACGATTGGCCGCACTTCAATGGATTTGAATTTGTGGGTGGATGAAGATACCCGTCCAAACATCCTTCGTGAGATCCAGACGCGTGGACGAGTTGAGAACATGGAAATTCGATTAAGACGCAAATCCGGCGAGGTGTTTCCCGCGCTGATCCATATCACCCCCATGGATTTGCACGACACACACTGCCTGTTAACCATGATGATGGACATCACCGAACGCAAGCGCGCGGAGGAACAATTGCGTGAAACTCGCGACACCCTGCAAACCATCATTTACTCCTCTCCTCTGGCAATCTTGACAATGGATGCCGAGGATCAGGTCACAATGTGGAATCCCGCCGCGGAAGGAATGTTCGGTTGGTCGGACAAGCAAACTCTTGGACAGATCGATCCCACTGTACCCGAAAACAAGATCAGAGAATATGAAGCCCTGCGCAATGCCACCCTGAGCGGCATGTCCTTTAGCAACATGGATACCGTACGTATGAAAAAAGACGGGGACCAGTTCCCTGTCAGTCTTTCGGTGGCGCCTTTGCGCGGACAACAAAACGAGGTCATCGGCAGACTGCACATCATTACCGACATCACAGAGCGAAAGAAACTTCAGGAAGAATTGCGCCAGCAGGCTACAACGGATGAACTGACCAAAGTATCCAACCGCCGTTATTTCATTGAACTGGCAAACATTGAAATAAAGCGCGCCAATCGGCTTAAGCGTCCACCCGCCGTAGCGTTGATCGATATTGATCATTTCAAACAGATCAACGACACCTACGGACACGCGACAGGCGACCTGGCGTTGATCGCGTTCACGCAAATATGCCAGAAACAGATCCGTGAAATTGATGTGTTTGCGCGCTTCGGCGGTGATGAATTTGTCCTGCTCTTTCCAGAGACAAGTCAGGAACAGGCATATGAGATCGTTGAACGCATTCGTATGGCGTTGACGACCAACCCGTTGGATCTGGACAGCAGGTCAGTTACGATCACTCTCAGTTGTGGAATTGCGAGCCTGGGAGACGAGCAAACATCCTTCGATACTCTTCTCAATCGCGCCGACCAGGCTTTATATCGCGCCAAAGAAGCCGGGCGCAATCGGGTGGTAATTGCAGATCCATAAGCGAGAGGGTTCGTACTCCATAGCATTTCAACAAAAAGGTCTCGGAAATCCGAGACCTTTTAAAAAATTTTTTTACGTACTATTTCTTCACCGGCTTCGACATCTCATCCCTGACGGTATTATACAAACTCTCTGCCTTCAGATCACTCAAAGAATAGCACGGCGCTTTGAGATGATCGGCAAGCTGTTGGGCGAGCCCCTGGTCAAAGGCGGCGTGTTCCATATTGATGACAACGGCACGGGTCTTTTCCATCGCGATCATTTCGGCGAACTTGAAACCTTCCTCCTGCGGAGGTAATGTCCCAATGGATACATTGCCAGCGCCATCAGTTAAGACAATGAGCAAAGGTTCCACATCGGGATGAATATGCTTTTCATGCGTAAGTACATCATGCGCCATGAACAAGCCTGCTGAAAGCGGAGTCTTTCCGCCGACAGGAATATCCATCAAGGCGCGTTGAGCAAGTTGAACCGAGTTGGTTGGCGATAAAACTAAAGTAGCGCGATCTTTCTGAAAGACGATCAAGCCCACGCGGTCACGGCGTTGATAGGCATCGGTCAATAGCGAAAGGATCGCTCCCTTTGTTGCGTTCATGCGTTCTGCCACCGCCATGGACCACGAAGCATCCACTAAAAACAAAACTAAATTCGCAACACGCTTGACGCGGATCTTACGCTGTAGGTCGCTTTTCTTGATCGAGAAAGCCAGTTTCTTTCGTTCTTCGACGCGCTGCTTTTGAAAAGGCGCGGCGGCGCGGAAGGAGGCATCGAAAGCGATGTCTGTCAGGTTATCACCCGCAGGACGCGACTTAATATAGCGGCCGTGTTTACGCTCCGTTTTGGTGAGCGAACGGCGGCCTGCCTTTTGACGGGTTAATTTATCGAGTGGGGTATTGAGTTTACGAGGCTGGAAGGTCTCACCAGCTTTTACCTTTTGTCCGCCGTCCCACCAATTCGCATTGGAACTTGCAAAAACTTCCTGCTGCTGCATGGGCTCGGGATTGCCCTGCTGGGGACCTTCCTGCTGTTCATCTTCGAGTTTTAAGTTTTTTTTTCCTCGCCTTCGCCGTCCTGCTTGCTCTCGGATTCATCGTCCGATTCGCTCGGCTGAGATTGTCCCGCCAATTGCTCAATGCGTTCCTGCAATTGTTCAGTGGTCATCTCGGCTTGTTGGAAGGGAGTGCGTTTGATACGGTGCGGAAGCGCCAACTCTGCGGCAAGCGCGATATCGTGATCGTTGATCTTGGTGCGGCCTTCGAAAGCCGCTTCAGCGCGGGCGGCTTTAAGAATGACCAGATCCGCGCGATGACCATCCACATTAAGAGACGAGGTCAAGGCGGCGATGGAGAGCAGGTCACGGCTGGTGTATTTGACCTGGTCAACCAGCTCACGTCCAAGCGCGATCTTCTGCGAAAGTTCATCTTCTTTTTCAAGCCATTTTGCACGGAAGGATTCGGCATCGCGTTCATACGATAAATTGCGTTCCATGATAGTCACGCGTTCGCGCGCATCACGGATACCGACGATGTCCACGGATAGCGCGAAGCGATCCAGCAATTGGGGGCGGAGATCTCCTTCTTCAGGATTCATCGTCCCGACCAGAATGAAGCGCGCGGGGTGGGCAAAAGAAATGCCTTCTCGTTCGACCGTATTCACGCCCATCGCAGCAGAGTCCAGCAAAATATCCACCACATGATCGTCGAGCAGATTCACTTCATCAATGTAAAGCAAGCCGCGGTTTGCTGAGGCGAGCACGCCAGGTTCAAAATGACGTTCGCCTTTTTGAATGGCTTTTTCAATATCAAGCGTACCGACCACACGGTCTTCGGTGGCGGAAACGGGCAGGTTTACAAAAGGAGTGGCGCGTTCGGCGGTGGGAAGTTTTTTCGCAGCGGCGTAGCGTTCCTTGCACTCCGTGCACCATGTACCGGATTTATCCGGGTCGCATCCGAAGCGGCAATCCTGCACGATCTTGACGTGCGGGAGCAGAGCGGCCAACGAACGGGCGGCAGTGGATTTTGCAGTACCGCGTTCGCCGCGAATTAATACGCCGCCGATACGGGTATCAACGGCATTGAGAATGAGAGCGCGTTTCATGCGCTCTTGACCAACGATGGCTGTAAAGGGAAATATTGCGGGCATTTGTTTACTCCAAGGCGTGATTATACCGCCGGTTGAATAAATTACTAAGCTAATGGTATAGACCACAGTTTGATTGGCAAATTTGCGGCGCTCTTATAAAAATGGTTACCGCTTCAAGACAGACCAACATCATTCATTAATAAAAAAGTCCTTTTGTATCAGGGTTGTCAACTTCTGCATTCACTTGTATAATCCCGCTTACATTTCTGTAATTTGGAGCTACGCGTGATAGATAACAATGAAACCCTAAGTGGGCAAGGGAATGATAATGCCCAGGGAGAAACCCCGAATAATCAAACGATGGAGTCACTGCTTGAATCAGAGTCCTTAAGTGTTGAGCTGCCTCAAGTCGGGGAGATCCGCAAAGGCATGATCGCAAGCATTGGTGCAAGCCAGATACTTATCAGTGTTGGCGCAAAGTCCGAAGGTGTTGTGGCTGGCCGCGAGTTGGAACAACTCACAGCTGAAGAACGCGCCGAACTTAAAGTTGGACAGGAAGTTAACGTTTTTGTGCTCAACCCTGAAGATCAAAATGGCAATGTCGTTTTGTCTTTCAAGCGCGCACAGGAAGAAATGTCCTGGGAAAACGTTGAGAAGATGATCACCGATGAAACAGTGATCGATACCAAGATCATTGGATTCAACAAAGGCGGATTGATCGTCGCAGTTGGAAATCTGCGTGGCTTTGTGCCTTCTTCCCAGATCAGCGCGTCACGCCGCGCCCAGTCCTCAGGCGATACCCCTGAACAACGCTGGCAGAAGATGGTTGGTCAGGCGATCTCGGTCAAGATCATCGAAGTGGACCGTGAACGCCGCCGCCTGATTCTTTCAGAACGCTCTACAAATACTGAAACCCGTTCTTCCATGAAAGACCGCGTCATCAGCGAATTGGAAGAAGGCAAGATCTATACAGGCAAAGTTACCAGCCTTGCAGATTTTGGCGCATTCGTCAACATCAACGGCGCGGACGGACTCGTCCATCTCTCCGAACTTTCATGGGACCGCTTCCAGCATCCCAAGGAACTTCTCGAAGTGGGGCAGGAAGTCAAAGTTAAAGTCATCAATGTTGACCGCGAAAAGAAACGCATCGGCCTTTCCATGCGCGCCCTTCAGGATGATCCCTGGAAGAATCGCGTTGAGAAGTTCAGCGTCGGTCAGCTTGTCGAAGGCCAGATCACCCGCCTGACCAAGTTTGGCGCGTTTGCCCGTCTCGAAGGCGATATCGAAGGACTGATCCACATCTCCGAGTTAAGTGAGAACCGCGTGGAACATCCCAAGGAAGTCCTCAAGGAAGGCGAAACCAAGACCCTGCGCGTCATCCGCATCGACGGGGACCAGCACCGCATCGGCCTCAGCCTCCGCAAAGTGGACTCAGCCGCATTTGCCGACAAAGACTTCAAGATGCTGACACAGGAATTCGGCGATCAGAGCGAAGAAACTCCGGACAACCCAGTAATTCCAGCCGAACCAGAAACGCCATCGGCTTCAGAAGAAAATAAACCAGAGTAAAAAATTAACCAGAGCGCACCGAAAGGTGCGCTCTTCAATAACCCCATGCCACTCATAGTTGACGCCCACGCAGATATTGCCTTTAACATGTTGAAATACGGACGCGATTACACGCGCTCCGCCGCAGAAACACGCCGGCTTGAAATTGGCAGTCAAACCGTAGCAGATAATGAAGATGCGCTCCTCGGATGGCCTGATTATCAGCGCGGACAGGTGGCGGTCATATTTTCGACCATCTATGCCACTCCAATCCGTCACAGCTCAAGCAATAATAAGTCCCAGGTCTATAAGACATTCGACGAAGCCCATCAGCTTAACAAAGAACAGTTATTGACCTACCACCGCATGACCGATTCCGCGCCCGATAAATTTCGCCTGATCTCCTCAGTACGCGACCTGAACCTGCTCCTCGACCATTGGCAATCCCCGTGCGAGAATGGACATCCCGTCGGAATGGTGGCGCTCATGGAAGGCGCAGAGGGCATCCGTAATCCATCAGAACTGGAAGAATGGCATGAACTAGGTTTGCGCCTGATTGGCCCCGCCTGGGTCGGCACGCGCTATAGCGGCGGCTGGAAGGAACCAGGTCCGCTCACAAAAGAGGGCCGCGAACTTTTATCCGCGATGGCAGATTACAACTTCATACTAGACCTCAGTCACATGGATGAACTTGCTTCCATCGAAGCGCTGGATATGTACCGCGGACCGATCGTTGGCACCCACGGCAACTGTCTCGCGTTGATGCCAACCTCCGATTCAAACCGCCATTTCTCCGACCGCATTATTGAAGGAATCATCGAACGCGACGGTGTGGTGGGAGTAGTCCCCTACAACTCATATTTGAAGGTCGGCTGGACAGTTGGAAAACACTCCAGAGCTGAGGTGCCGCTGGGGGTTGTTGCAGATCACATTGATCACATCTGCCAGATCGCAGGCGACTCGCTCCACGCGGGTATTGGATCGGATTTCGACGGCGGTTTTGGGTTACAGTCTGTTCCGCCAGAAATTGATACAATTGCCGATCTGCAAAATCTGGTATCCTTATTACAGGCACGCGGCTATTCTGAAAAAGATATTGAGAACATTCTCGGCGGCAACTGGCTGACGCGCCTGAAAAGGGATCTGCCAACCTCATGACAAAAAATCAACCTGTACTCGCCTCCGCACCTGTGGAAACTTCCCCACAACGTGATAACCCCGTCACACCACGTATTCGCATCAGCATCGGACTCGCACTGATCGGATGGGTGATCTTTGCGATCGGCACAAAACCTGATTGGTTCGGCTGGGATCGCAGTCCAGTTGTAGGCTTTGTACAGATCATTGTCTTTCTGATCGGACTTGCCATCATTTGCCTAGGTGGATATATCGGCCTACAAAGCCTGTGGTGGGGACAGGAACGCACGATTACATCTGAGATCGGATCAAGACTGGCCGCGACCGGTTATGTGATCGCAGTTTTTGCAGGCTTGGCGGATATTTTCGGGATGGGCTCACAATCCTTTCCTCAGTCCCCTTATTTTGGCCCGTGGCAGGCGTCAGGGGTGCTTATCGGACAGGGTATTATTGCATTGGGCTTTTTGCTATTGATCCCGTTTAACCCAAATAAGCTATCGAATCAATAATTGTCTTTTGAACTTCAATTTGATAATAAACAGGGCCCGCTTTTCAGCGGGCCCTGTTTATTATCAAAGGAGGCATAGTTTTTATTTCACGGTACAATTTGACCAACCTTTTTATCATCAGAGCCTTTTTGTATCCAAGTCTCATACTGATAACACCGAGAATCTATTTTCAAAACGATAATTTCAAGCTCATCCAAGACGACGCTGGATCAACCATGGGTGTGGATGCGAATAGCATAGACCTTGTCGTCACATCCCCGCCCTATAATGTGGATATCCAATACAATTCGCACAAGGACGATGTTTCTTATGCAGACTATTTGGAGTTCAGCAAAATGTAAACGAACCCCACAGCTAAAGCAGGGGGCTTTGTCCCTGAACCCGAAGGTTCGAGACCATTGGCAGGTTTACTTCTGCCCTGACTGCGATATTCACAGCCGCTACTATGTCCGCATTGCCAGAGAAGTTGCAAGCGGTACAAAGGAAAACAGATTGAGACTTACGATTGGCTTTATCAACACAACCACATTCGGGGCAGGTGCGCGAGGTGTTTCTTGGATCAACGAAGATCACAGGAACCCCCACGCGCTCGGCTTTGTAAACGATGTACTGCCTCAGTTGGTAGAACGACCAATTCGCATGTCTCGCTCTCTGCTTGCGTCCTTTTACGGGAGCCTCACGGATACCGCCCAATTCTTCAAGGGCAATCGCTCGATGAGTGTCATACGCAATCTTTACGAGAATTTTGCTAATTCTATGGTTGGTTGTTTTTTGAAAACGGGATTGAACACCAGATATTTTCTTGAGTTTTCGTGTGGCGGATTTGGTCTGTTTCTTTTGCAAATTGCTTCTGCGATGTCCAAACTTTCGGCGGTTATCTTCGATCGCCGCGCCGCTGAACCCGCCACCGTCCGAAGTTGCGGCGATCTGGACAAGACCCAGATCAACCCCCAACACCCCTTCCACGTCAATTGGCTTGGGTGTCTCCACCTCGCAGACAACCATCAGGTAAAACTTGCCTTTGACCAGACACAAGTCGCTTTCCCCATGCTGGCCTTTGAGCAATTCAAGCTGGCGTTTTCCGCAGGCAAAGGACATCTTTTGTCTGCCCCTACTGTCCAGATGCTCAACTCCATCCTGTCCAGTTTGTAGGTCAGGATACGGTCATCAAAAGCAATCGCGCCATGCGGCTTGAAAGTACGCTTGACTTTTCTATCCAGCTTATAAGCATCTGCAACTTTCGAGATGCAACGAACAACCACCTGTGCGGTCAAGCCAAACATTTCCTTGACATCGTAATACGTAAGTTTGTGGATTGGAAATTGTTTGAATGTCTGACTACCCCACGCCTGTTCGCTGATGTAATTGCAGGCGGCGTTTGCAACCTCAAGAGTTTTACGAAGGGCTTGCGTTTGTTCAGGCGTAGGCAGGAGTTTTATTTGAGCGATCAATTTCATGGCGTGATTATACCACATCTTCAATATATTGAAACTGCTCTAACGAATGTACATCGCCAGCGGCTATCCCTCTCCACTGCTAAAGCAGGGAGTTTCTTGCCGAGGTCTCGATGAATGTCGCGCTGTTTTGAATGGGTAAAAGAGGACGGGCGCTTTTGCTTGAACATTCCTCCCGACAAGAACAAAGGCGGTCAGCAAAGCGTTGGCGCCGAACTGACGGCCATTGGGATTATCTTGTTGAAAAAGAAGATAAGCAATTCAAAGTTGTAGTGAAGAGCGCAAAACGCATTGTTAGGCACGATTTGAACGCTCGGTTGGATTATGTTTGGGTGGAATCCCAAAATGTGCGCAGTAAAGTCGCTGGCTGTTTGGCAAGGCAAATATCATCGCGTTTGAGAAGGAATCCACTTATATCTTGTCAAACGACTTGACCTGCTGGCCTGGCATTGGTGAATAAAAAAGTTGAGCTTGTTGCAAAGGCGCGCGACCCGAAAAATGCACTTTATATAATTTACAGGCGCGATGGCCGCAAGGATAAGTTACCCTGCTGCCGATCAACGACATTGAAGAGATAAAATTCATGGAATGGAGAAACACTTAAATGCGTTTGAAAATAAAAAAATGTACTCAAACCATATTCAGCCTGTTCTTTTTTCTAACCGCCTGCTCTCCTGCTGCTGTAACCGCTGTAAATATTGAATCTCAGCCTCAACCCCTTCCTGTAACTTCAACCAGTCCTCCGCTGACTTCCACATCCGCGCCGCCCACTGAAACATATACCCCCCCACATATAGAGACTCCTACAGCCACCAGTAGTGCCACAGCCATTCCCACAGTGGATAGCCTGAGAGCCACCGTCACGGCGGATCTGTTAAGCTGTCGTTATGGACCTGGGTCAGAGTATTTATATTTATTCGCGCTAAAGAAAGGCGCTGTCATAGAGTTGATCGGGCGCACAGATGGAAATAGCTGGCTATTGATTAACAATGGACCGCAGCGATGCTGGGTGCATTCGAAATTCCTGGACATTTCAGGTGATCAGCAGCTTCTGAAAATCATGTACCCCGCTGAAGATGGTTACAAATTGCCAGTTTCGCCGTATTATGTACGCACCACGATCTTAAATGCGGTCCGCAAAGAGGCTGATAAGATCACCGTGGACTGGATCCATATCCCGGTCAGCCCTGGCGATTATGAAGACGCGGACATGTTCCAATACATCATCGAGGTCTGGCGCTGTGAAGACGGCCAGATACTCTTTGAACCACTGGTTTCAAATTATCCACTGATCACCTTCGTGGACGAAGCAGGCTGCACATCCGCCTCCCATGGACGTGTGTATGTGCAGGATAAACATGGCTACGCAGGACCGGCTGAAATCCCCTGGCCTGGGAGATAAAACTTATCCACTGACCTCGCAGAATATAAAAAAGCAAAGACCTCCAGGCCATAAACCTGGAGGTCTTTTTGACACCTGCCTAGACTTGAACCTAGAACTTGGCGGTATTTGATTTCAGTCTATGAGACACTCAGTAAGTAGCGTCTTTCCTGAACCAGCAGTTGCAAATGTTGTTTTCGTTTTTCAACTTCATCAAATATGGGTTTGTAATTTTTTTTATAGAATTTTGCACGTTCATTGAAAAGATATATTCCAGCAATTAGTGAAAATCCACCGATATAAAAAAGAGAAACAATACTTTGAGTCATGGCAATCATAAAAATAAAAAGGCTGCCGAGAGAGAATGAAATAGCCATTATTGACGGGGGAAGTTGGGGCAAGTCTTTACTTATTTTGCTTATTTCTTCATTTACCAATAAAATTTCTTGATCCAATTGTCCTATCCTTTGACTTTTAATATCTTCCTCACCATCAATATTTTCACGCTTTTTCCGCCACCGTACTTTTTCAGGGTGCTTTGCGGTTTTATCTTTCTGTCGTTGGTCATCTTCATATCCGTCCTGAGTTGTCGGTTGATTGTAATTTTGTTGAAGATTGGATGTTGAATAACCAGCCTGAATATCATATTCTGTGCGTTTGGCTGGATCACCAAGGATCACATATGCGGCATTTATTTCTTTTATCTTATCTTCGGCTTTTAACTTTTGAGCGGGGTTTTGAAATTTATCAGGATGCCACGCATGAACAAGAAAACGATATTGTTCTTTAATAGCATCTTGAGGTGCATCTGACGCTATTTCAAAAATTTCATAATAATCTTTCATCGGAATATTTCATCCTTCATAAGAAAATCAAAACCACATTGACTTGGTCAAGTGGTCAAAGTAAATTATTTTCAACGACCTAATTTTGAAATCTTATCATTAAACCAAACTTTTTACTAAAAAACGGAGATGAGACAGGTACACTTATATGGGATTATTAAATGAATTTGCCTCTAGCCGAAAAGCTAAAGGCAAATTCATTTTGTGAAAGGCTCCTGACCTAGGACTTGAACCTAGAACCTAGCGGTTAACAGCCGCTCGCTCTGCCGATTGAGCTAGTCAGGAAGGCGACCGACATTATAAGGGCCAGCATGGGGAATGTCAAGTAGATGATCAAGTTGGTTCTGATGAAAAGCAACCATATTTTGATAAAAAATTCGAGAATCTTCGCTTCACCCAGAATGACATTATTAATAATGGATCGAACTTAGGTTATCCAACTTATCTGTACTATGAGTAGCATGGATGCGGCGAATGGTGCCTGTCAAGCCGCGCACGACAAGGCTTTCGGTTGTAATATGATTTCCATAGTAGCGCACACCTTTAAGCAATTCACCATCGGTGATGCCTGTGGTCGCAAAGAAGACATCTTCTGAGGAAACCAGGTCATTCATGGTTAATATCTTATCAAAGTCATAACCCGCCTCACGTCCGCGCTGTAGTTCGTCCTCGTCACGAGCAAATAATTTGCCCTGGATCTCGCCGCCCATTGCGCGCAGCGCGCATGCTGTGATCACACCTTCAGGGGTGCCGCCGATGCCGAAGAGAACATCCACGCCCGAGTCAGGCTGAGCAGTCATCAAGGCGGCGGCAACATCGCCATCAGGAATTTCACGGATACGTGCGCCGGCTTTGCGAATTTCAGCGATCATATCGTCATGGCGCGGACGGTCAAGGATGATGGTGGTCAGGTCTTCCACCGCCCTGCCTTTTGCCCTGGCGATCGCCATAAGATTTTCCGTGATCGATTTTTCAATATCAATTTTGCCTTTGGCTTCGGGTCCCACCGCGATCTTGTTCATATATAAAAACGGACCGGGGTTGAACATTGTCCCGCGCGGGGCAACAGCCACCATTGCGAGCGAATTTGAACGGCCAAATGCCAAAGGGCGGGTCCCGTCAATTGGGTCCACAGCAACATCCACGTCAGGCTGTGAACCGTTGCCCACTTTCTCGCCATTAAATAACATCGGAGCCTTATCCTTCTCTCCCTCACCGATGACGATGACCCCATTCATGTCCACAGTTCCGAGGACAAGGCGCATCGCATTGACCGCGGCCTGATCAGCCCCTTCTTTATCACCTCGTCCCATATAGCGGCCAGCCAGCATCGCCGCGGCTTCTGTGACACGCGCAAGTTCAAGCGCAAGGTTTCGAGTAGGGGTAGCGCCAAGAACACTCATGATGCCTCCAAATTTATATAATGAACCAGACCAGGAAATAATAACCTATCACCGCACCCCATAACCACGAGTCGATGCGGTCGAAAAAACCACCATGCCCGGGGATAATATCGCTAGAGTCTTTGATGCCTGACTGGCGCTTGAACATGCTTTCGCCGAGATCGCCAAAAGGCGGAAGGGTTCCGAGCAAAAATCCCATGATCGCACCCTGCCAGATGGTAATGTCACTCGTCAGGCTTCCAAATGTCTTGAACACCCAGACATAGAATCCGCCAGTCACCATCCCAGTGAAAACACTGGCAGCGTAACCTTCCCAGCTTTTCTTGGGGCTGAGACGCGGCGCCATTTTATGTTTGCCGTATGCCCTGCCAATGGAATACGCGCCCGAATCCCCCGCCCAGACGCAGAACATCACCAGCATAAACCACCAACCGCCTTCTGGAAGATTCCGCAGCTCAAACAAGTAGGAACCAATCCAGCCGATATATGTAACCCCGCCAATGGTCATACAAAAATCAAGCGCGGACTGGTCGCGTCCGCGCTCATAACTAACCAGGTGATATGCCATTGCGACAAGGATGATCGCTGCAAATACAGGCTGTGCGAACCCGGGGAAGAACGCGCGCATGATGGTTACAAGCGCAACGCCTCCCACAGTAATATGCATCTGCGGTTCAAATTTCACCGCTCTAAAAAGATGAACATATTCCCAAGCCGCACCAAGCAGAAATGTGCCCATCAACAAATAATAAAAGATGCCGCCAAAGACGATGGCAGGCACCCCGATTAAAGCAAGTCCAAGAGCTGTAATCAGTCTTTTACGCATTGGATTCCTGTAATTCTCCCGATGATACCTTCCCAAAACGCCTGTCACGCTGGGAAAAAGATTCCAATGCCTGACGATATTCTTCCTTGTTAAAGTCCGGCCAGAAAGTTGGCGTTATATACCATTCTGAATACGCAGCCTGCCAGATCAGGAAATTACTCACACGCAGCTCACCTGAAGTACGGATGATAAGGTCAGGATCTGGAACGCCGGCGGTATATAAATATTTGCCAACCAGTTCATCTGTTACTTTTTCAGGAGGCACTCCATCCTTCATCATGCGTTGAATGGCTTGAACGATCTCATCACGCCCGCCATAATTGAAGGCAATATTCAAAACCAAACGGTCATTATTCTTTGTGACATCAATCGCATCAAGAACTTTTTCCTGAAGAGAAGGAGCAAGTCTTTCCAGACGGCCAATATGACGCAACTGCACGCCTTCTTTATGCAATTCATTTAACTCACGGTCTATGACATCTTCAAGAATATACATCAACCCCTTTACTTCTTCGGGTGGGCGTCCCCAATTCTCGGTAGAAAAAGCATAGATGGTGAGATATTTAACCCCAAACTCAACACTCGCACGGATCACACGGCGCAGGTTCTCAGTCCCAGCCTTGTGACCAGCCAAACGCGGCAAGCCGCGCTGCAACGCCCAACGTCCATTGCCATCCATGATCATGGCAACGTGTTGGGGAACTTTTTCGAGAGGGATCGAGGCGGGAGTTTCAGCCATATTTAAGACTCGGTAGAGTGTCCAATCAAAAAACTATACTTCCATGATCTCTTGTTCTTTGCTATAGCCGTGCTTCGCAACTTCTTCAATGAATTTATCAGTCAACTTCTGAAGATCATCTTCACCGCGTTTGAGATCATCCTCGGTGATCATTTTTTCTTTTTCATAATCACGCAGGTCGTTGTGCAGGTCGCGGCGAATATTTCGAATCGCAACACGGGCTTCTTCCAAACGATGCCCCATTTGCTTTACCAGGTCACGGCGGCGTTCCTCATCCAAAGGAGGCAAATTCAAATGGATCACCTTGCCGTCAGAATTGGGATTTAGCCCGAGATTTGAGGCGCGGATCGCCCTCTCAATATCTTTGATGGAGCCCGCGTCGAACGGCTTAATCATGATCGAACGCGGTTCAGGCACGCTAATGGATGCCAGCTGTATCAAATGAGTCGGTGTTCCATAATAGTCCACAGAAAGTCTTTCCACCAAGGCCGGGCTGGCGCGCCCAGTTCGAATCCCGGCCAGGTCATCTGACAGGGATTGGATCGCGCCACGCATTCTTGATTCAGCATCTTTCAAAAGATCTTTAATTTCTTCGGTACTCACAATCTTCCTCCTGCCGCCTTGAGTGTAAACTGCCCAATTTGAAAAAGGAAATTATGAATATGAAGATAAATTTCCTTTGACAATCTACGCGGCACTGTGTGATAAATAATTACAACGCAAGGATACCTTAAAACAAGAATTTATGCTATGGGAGCGTGATTACACGAGAGAAAATGAATAAAATTGATAGTCTCTCAATTAACCAATCTTTCCTCTTTCATTCAAAAAGTAATGAAGAAAGAGGAAA
The DNA here is from genome assembly GCA_016709305.1 of Candidatus Villigracilis saccharophilus. Classification (GTDB taxonomy): domain Bacteria; phylum Chloroflexota; class Anaerolineae; order Anaerolineales; family Villigracilaceae; genus Villigracilis; species Villigracilis saccharophilus. The sequence goes on along the minus strand of JADJNA010000019.1, from coordinate 19,100 downwards.
GAAGTTGTAATAACGCTAATTTTGGAAGGAAATTAAGCGCTGACCAACGTCCCGACCTTTTCGCCGCGCAGTGCGCCCAACAAGGCTTTTGAATCCCAAAGATTGAGAACCAGGATCGGCAGGTCATTTTCCATGCATAAAGTGATGGCGGTGCTGTCCATGACTTCAAGCCTGCGGTTCAGCACTTCGATATAGCTTAACTGGTCAAACTTCACCGCATCCGGATTCTTTTTCGGATCCGAGTCATATACGCCATCCACCTTTGTGGCCTTGATGACGACTTGCGCGTCAATCTCTGTTGCCCGTAATGCCGCCGCTGTATCCGTGGAGAAGAAGGGGTTTCCCGTGCCCGCGCCAAAGACCACCACGCGCCCTTTTTCCAAATGACGGATGGCACGACGGCGGATATAAGGCTCAGCAATGGCCCGCATTTCGATGGCAGACATCACACGTGTAAAAACGCCCTGTCGTTCAAGGGCATCCATCAACGCCATCGCGTTCATCACAGTAGCCAGCATGCCCATGTAATCTGCAGTGGAACGATCCATGCCGCGGTCAAGCCCCTGTTTGCCGCGCCACAAATTTCCCGCTCCGATCACAACCGCCACATCCACACCCATCTCGCGGACTTCCTTGATACGACTGGCGATCGATTCCGCCTCATCCACATCAATGCCAAATCCAGCCTTACCGCCCAGCGCTTCCCCACTTAATTTGAGAAGGATACGTTTATATTTCAGATCAGACATTCATGCCTCCAAATAAATTTATTAGGTTAATACGTATTTGAAAAAAAGCCAACCCGAAGGCTGGCTTTTCTGAACTACTTAATTTGCACTTTCACCCAGCTCCCATCGCTGGAAGCGGCGAACGATCACACTTTCGCCGATGGCTGCGATACTCGACAAAATTAATTTTTCAATGGTCATGGTTTCGTCACGGATATATGTCTGGCGCATAAGGCAGACTTCGTCCTTATACTTCTCAACACGACCAGCAACGATCTTTGCCATAACAGCCTCAGGTTTTCCTTCTTCAACAGCGCGGGCACGGGCGATCTCAGCTTCATGCTCAAGTTCTGCGGCGGGAATTTCTTCAGCAGTCACATACCTGGGAGCGCTTGCAGCGATCTGCAATGCGATCTCATGAGCAAGAGCGCGGAATTTTTCAGCGCGAGCCACAAAGTCTGTCTCGCAATTCACTTCCACCATCACGCCCACACGTCCGCCACCGTGAGAATACATTTCCACGACACCGTTGGAAGCGGTTCGATCCGCGCGCTTCGCGGCAGTGGCCATGCCTTTTTCGCGCAGCCAATCCACAGCCTTCTGATAATCGCCATCCGCTTCCTGCAAGGCCTTGCGGCAATCCAACATCGGTGCGCTGGTAACGGCGCGCAATTCCTTGATCATTTCAGTTGTTATTTCCATTTCACAATCCTTGAAAAATTCTATGAAGTAGTAGGTTACGCAGCTTCGCCAGCAGCGGGCTCGTCATTCACGGCGGGAGTTTCTTCCACCTTGCGGGTAACATTCAATTTTGCCAATGTGGATTCGCCGAGCAAAATATCTTCTGTTTCAACCTGATCAGTATCAACTACAGGCTTGCGGGGTCCGCGCGTCCTGGCTTTATTTGCTTCCGCCTTAACTTCTTCAACCTGTTCAGGTTCGTCTTCCTTACGCATCGCCTTGCCTTCGAGTACTGCATCAGCGACCTTGGCAACCAGCAATTTGATGGCACGAATGGCATCATCGTTGGAAGGGATCACATAATCAACATTCTGCGGGTTGCAATTGGTATCCACCAATGCAACGATCGGGATCTTGAGCAGGTTTGCTTCACGCACTGCGGCTTCTTCGCGACCCACATCGATAATGAACAGCAGATCAGGGCGGCGCTTCAAAATGCGTGATCCAGAGAGACGGGTTGTCAGGCGCAAAATATCGCGCTCAATGAGCAAGCCTTCTTTCTTGGTCAAACGATTGATCTCACCACTATCGCGCAGCTTCTCAAGGCGTTCCAGCTCCTGAATACGCTTATACATGGTTGACCAATTGGTGAGCATACCACCCATCCAGCGTTCGGTCACATACGGCATGCCGCAGCGGATGGCTTCTTCAGCAACAGTTTCCTGCGCCTGGCGCTTTGTGCCGACAAAAAGAACATTGCCGCCATTCGCAACCGTATCACGAATGGTGTTATAACCCTGATTCAACAACTTAACGGTCTGTTGCAGGTCAATGATATGAATACCGTTACGCTCGGTGAAGATGTACGGCTTCATGCGCGGATCCCACTTGTTCGTGCGATGTCCGAAGTGGACACCGCTCTCAAGCAGGGCCTTCATAGAAATGACGGCCATTTGTATTTCTCCTTAACTTTTGCCGTTCTCCAACGCGCAGTGTAATCACTGGCGTGGAACGGAATGAGTTTAGCGGGGATACGGTCTTTCAACCTAACCCGCTCAGGGACGCTTATTGCCCGTCCCGGGCAGAATGTGCTTTTTTCAAAGCCGCGGGATTATACCATAGGATTCAGGAATGAAAATCTGCTTTCTGCTCCGATTTGTAAACTGGCGGAAGAGGCAAAAGCATAATAAGAGCGAAGTCAGCTCCGAATGTGGGGCTGACTTCGCTCTTATGTGGGTTAATTCCGTTTATTGTTTTTATGCCGGTACAGCTTTGCTATATAACTGGTGCCTGAGAAAATCTATGTCTTTCCGTACACGCCCATCACCATTTTTGTATTGATCCTTGACCTTATCAATCGCAGACATGACCGTTGAATGGTCGCGCCCGCCCAAGGCCTCCCCAATTTGCGGGAAGGAGATCTTGGCTTCTTCACGCAGTAAATACATGGCGATCTGTCGGGGGTGCGCTACTTCTTTTGTGCGGTCACGGCCTAACAGTTTTTCGATGGACAATTTATAGTAATCAGCCACCTGGGTGACGATTTTCTCTGGTTCCAGGTCACTGCGGGATGGCAACAAGTCGGAAAGAGCCACTTCCACAAGACTTGGTGTGAGCGCAGATCCGCTCAGGTCTGCAAATGCCACGATCCGATTCAACGCGCCTTCGAGTTCACGAATATTGGACTGCACCTGCTTGGCGACGCTTTCCAAAATCTCATCCGAAATATGACGGCCGGTGCGTTCAGCTTTGGAGCGCAGGATAGCAAGACGGGTTTCGAAATCGGGAGCCTGAATATCGGCAGTTAACCCCCACTCAAAGCGGGAGCGCAGGCGTTCTTCCAGGGTGACCAGAGACTTGGGAGGACGATCGGACGAAACGATGATCTGCTTGTCCTGTCCATGCAGGGTATTAAAGGTGTGGAAGAATTCCTCTTGCGTGGACTCCTTGCCTGCAATAAATTGGATGTCATCCACCAACAAGACATCCGCAGAGCGATATTTCTCGCGAAAAGCCTGCGTTGTATGGGTACGAATGGCATTGATCATGTCATTTGTAAATTCTTCAGAAGAAACATACAGAACGCTCAATCCGTCGGCATAGCAGGCATTCCCAATTGCATGCAATAAGTGGGTTTTCCCAAGCCCCACACCACCATAAAGAAAAAGAGGGTTGTAGGCACGGGCGGGTTTTTCTGCCACTGCTTGACAAGCTGCATGCGCAAGGCGATTACCGGAGCCGACAACATAGGTATCAAAAGTATAACGAGGATTGAGTGTAATGTGACGCGGTTTTGGCTCTGGGGTGGTCGTCTCAATAGAAGCAGGAACAGGCTCAGGATCGGTATGCGAATCGTGCTCATCCACCTGGGTAACAACGAATTTAACGGAAACATTCGAATTCAATATTTCGATCAACATGCGGCTAACCGTGGCCATGAGACGACTTTCCAGCCAGTCACGCGCATATGCATTACGGACACCAACTGTGATCACGCCATTATCATAAGACAGAGGATGTGTGTCACGCACCCAGGTATCGAAAGATGCTTTTGGCATTTCCATTTGAAGCTGTGCCAGTACAGAATGCCATGCTTGCTCTGCGTTCATAAAATTTCCTTAGCGTAGAATTTTTGAGTACATTAAATAGCCCGCCTTGTATCGCGGCTTTTGAGTTTTGCAATGTTATTTTTTAAAATGGTACAGGGGTTCGGATGCGAAGGGCAAACATCCTTTATAACAGCGTAGATACATTCTAGCAGATAGCGCCAATAGATAACAGGCGATAGACCTACGGTTAGCTAAAAAGATTTGTTTTTTTAAGGTTGGCGAATGTTAAAGAAAGATCGTGCAATCAAGACAGATACCGCCATGCAATAGAACGTGTGTTTCAGCCAAGCACACCAGAATTCACCCAGAGCACCCCCATATATGGGTATAAATAATTATTTTGGGGCAAATGGCATATATCTATCTTAAAAAATCGTGCCATTAAAGTTTTTAGATTCATATTAAACGAGACTCGAGTTCCTGTGATTCGTTTTGCAATGATTCAACATTTTCGTGATTCAATGTTTTATCGAGCGCGGAACCCATACAAGGATGGTTGTCCCCTCTCCGTGGACCGATGAAATATCAATATCCCCGCCGACCGCGTGCGCGCGGGTTTGCATGTTCGCGAGGCCGTGCCCGATGGATGTTTGCATCTTATCCAAATCGAAGCCTCTGCCGTCATCTTTGATCTCAAGCAGCGCGCGTTCGCTGGTTGTCCACACAACGATTTGTACTTTTTTTGCCTTTGCGTGTTTTGCAGCGTTAGCCAATGCTTCCTGGCAAATATGGAATAAAGCCAATGACTGTGTATGCGGCAGGTCTTTCATATCAGCATCAGGGCCGGTAAAGATCACTTCAGAGAAAGTATGGGCGCGGTATTCTGCGATCAGGCGTTTGATGCCTGCCAATAAGCCCTCATTGCCAAGTTGACGCGGTCTCAAATCAAGGATATAGGCTCGAATATCACGGATTGCCTGATTTAGTCCATCAATCGCGTGATGGATGCGGTCTTTGGCGGACACGGGATCATCATTCAAGGTAAGCTGGACACCCTCAAGCGCCAGACCGACACCATAAATAGATTGAATGATGCCATCATGCAGATCCATACCGATACGGTCTCGTTCTTCCAAAACGGCCAATCTGCGCGCATTGGAATGCAAACGGGCATTCTCGATCGCAAGCCCGGCCCATGCGCCCACAGCTACCAGCATTTGAACATTTCTTTCATCAAACGGATCGTTCGTACGGGTTGCAATGCTCATCACGCCCATTAGATTTTCGCCCGAGAGCAAGGGAACACATGCAATTTGCTGAAAGCCAGCCTGGACAACCGCGTCACGCAGGAAACTTGCATCACTCGCCAATTGCCTGCCGACCAAAGGCTTGCGGGTCTTGGCAACGATGCCTGGATAACCATCACCGACATTAAAAATATTACGCGTCCAGAACGCCTCAGCGGCTTGACCGCGATGCAGGACCATACGGAGGGTGGTTTTGTCCTCTTCCAGCAGAAAAATATCGCCAGCTTCGACCTTCATGTAGTTCATGACAAGCCCAAGAGTCTTGTTAAGGATCTCGTCCAGTTCCAAGCTCGAGGTCAGAGTGGATGCGATACCATTCAGCAGTCCCATATCCACGTTGCGGCGGGTCAGCGCCACGTCGCGCTCCTTCATTTGTTCATACAAACGGGCATTGGTGATGGCAGTAGCCGCATAGGAAGCCAGCATTTGGATGATCATTTCATCATCTGCGGTAAATTCCACGGCATCTCTTTTTTCAGTCAGGTAGATCTGTCCCAATTGCTTATCACCCGCGCGAATGGGAACCCCCAAAAACGAAGCCATCTTGGGATGAAAAGCTGGAAACCCCGCCGAATGCGGGTGATCCGAGAGAACTGGAAGACGTAATGGAAATTTAACATCCATCAGCTCGCCGATCAATCCTTTCCCAACAGGCGGATGCGCCATTTTCTTGATCTGGGCATCGGTCATACCGATCGTGATGAACTTTATAAGTTTTCCAGTATCATCCAAAACCCCAAGCGCCGCATAACGCGCATCCACCTGCTCACAGGCAGTAGATACAATGCGTTCAAGCAATGTTTCAAGCGAAACATCCTTTACCAATTCCAAACTTGCGCTGTGAAGCGCAAATAAACGGTCCTGCAATTGTTCACGGGTAAGGAGCATACAGACATTATAATCAATCCGTTGCTTTTTGATAGAATTTGAAAGAAGCCAAACACTATACTTGGGATAACTCACATGACAAATTCGCGCATCTCTGGATTTTATAACCTGACCCTCGAAGAACGCCGTGCCAAACTTGCGGAAGCCTCGGGTCGGACGCCCGAAGACCTGCTCCCGTTCACTACAGGCGGACTCTCCGCTGAATCAGCCGACCACATGATCGAGAATGTGATCGGCATGTATGCGCTGCCGGTCGGCATCGGCCTGAATTTCATGGTCAACGGGCGCGATGTGTTGATTCCCTTTGTCGTGGAAGAACCATCCGTTGTAGCAGGAGCATCATTTATGGCAAAACTTGCCCGCGCCGGCGGCGGATTCACAGCCACCACCACCGAGCCGTTGATGATCGGTCAGATGCAGTTGATCAACGTGGTCAATATGAATGAAGCGCGGCTGAAAATATATGAACACAAAGCTGAACTACTCGCCACCGCTGATGCGATTGACCCGATCCTGAAAAAATTTGGCGGCGGCGCGCGAGACCTCGAAGTCCGAATGATCGAAGAATCGGCGATTGGTCCATTTATTGTTATTCACCTCATCTATGATGTGCGCGACGCGATGGGCGCGAACGCGGTCAATACGGCTTGTGAAAAACTCGCGCCGCAGATCGAAGCCATCACGGGCGGAAAAGTCCACTTGCGGATTTTGTCGAATCTGGCAGACAGAAGAATTGCCCGCGTGCGCTGTACAGTCCCCGTCAGCGAGTTGACCATGGGATTCGAATCCTTCAAAGGCGAGACCGTGCGCGATGGCATTATCGCCGCGTACGCTTTCGCCGCTGCCGATCCTTATCGCGCAGCAACCCACAATAAGGGCATCATGAACGGCGTGGACTCAGTCGTCATCGCTACCGGCAACGACTGGCGTGCCATCGAAGCAGGCGCGCATGCCTACGCGGCCCGCTCCGGCAGATATACATCCCTTTCCACCTGGGGCAAGGACAAGGACGGCAATCTCGTCGGAACGCTGGAAATGCCAATGGCGGTGGGAATTGTCGGCGGGGCGACCAAAGTCCACCCAGCCGCGCAAGCCGCAGTTAAGTTAATGGGCGTTAAGACCGCATCCGAACTGGCAGAGATCATCGTCTCGGTCGGCCTCGCGCAAAATATGGCCGCCCTGCGTGCCCTCGCCACCGAAGGCATCCAACGCGGACATATGTCCCTGCACGCAAGGCAGGTCGCCATCGCCGCTGGCGCATCTGGCGAGTTGATCGAGAAGGTCGCCGCGCAAATGGTGGCGGAGAAGATTGTGCGGGTGGATCGAGCGGAAGAGATTTTGAAAGGATTGTAAGGGCCGCCGTGCGTCGCGATCCGCCCCCAACTCAAACCAATGGATATTTGGGATGTACGCGCCTTTGTTTACAAAAATTTTGCGGATACGACTCACCCGCCGAGTGTGGAAGACGCTGCCCAGCACTTTAACAGCACTAACGAAGAAGCTGGCGAATTGTACAAGGAATTACACAATCGCCACTCCTTCTTCCTCGAACCAAACACCTTGACCATCCGCATGGCGAACCCGTTTTCAGGGATTCCCACGGACTTCAAAGTCCATGCGAATGGAAAAACTTATTTCGCAAACTGCGCCTGGGACATGCTCGGCATCCCCGCTGCGCTGCATTGCGACGCGGTCATTGACGCGGTGTTCACGGAAAGCAACGAAGCCATTCAATTGGAAGTAAAGGATGGCAAAGTTACAAACAGTGGACTCCTTGTCCACTTTCCACTTGCTTTCTCACGTTGGTACGATGACCTCATCTTTACTTGAGCAACCATGCTTCTCTTCCGGTCGGAAGAGTGGATTGAGAAGTGGTGTAAGCGGAACAACCTCGAACGCGGAGAAACCCTGACAATTGGCCAAGTTTGGGAACTCTCCAAACTCTGGTACAGTAATCGACTGTCAGTGGATTTTCATGGACGAAGCATGGAACAGGTTGGAGAGGTTTTCAGGCAGGCTGGGTTGACCTCAGCGTTTTGGTTCGGTTCGTGACACTACGCGGTCCATTCCTCAATTCATGAAAGTCGGCTCAAGCCGACTCGCCCATCAGCCCGAAGGATTTCCAGCTCCTGGGGCAGGAATTTAGTCCGCACGCAAGAATTTATTCAGCAAGCGAGTAAAAAAATTAACGTAATGAAAGCCAGGAAATGAAATGACAACTCCTAATTTACAAAACTCCCCCACCCTCCTCAAACCCATCAAGCCCGTTGGCATTGTTGGCTATGGCGCATATGTGCCGCGTTATCGTCTGCCCGCGAAGGAAGTCGCGCGTGTCTGGACAGGCAAAACCAGCGGACTTCCCATCAAAGAGAAAGCTGTGCCCGGCCTCGATGAAGATGTGATTACCATGTCAATCGAAGCAGCGCGCAATGCCATGCTGCGTGCTCAAATTGACCCGACAGAACTGCGGGCGGTTTGGGTCGGGTCAGAGTCGCATCCGTATGCGGTCAAACCAACTTCCACGTTGGTCGCCGAAGCGATCGGCGCAGTCCCCAACACGCAAGCCGCAGATTGGGAATTCGCCTGTAAAGCCGGCACCGAAGCGATGGTCGCTGCAATGGGATTGGTCGGCTCGGGCATGGGTCACTATGCCATGGCCATCGGCATGGATACCGCGCAAGGCAAGCCCGGCGACGCGCTCGAATACACCGCAGGAGCAGGTGGCGGCGCGTACATCATCGGCCCCGCCGAAGAATCGCTGGCGATCATCAACGCCTCGTATTCCTACGTCACCGACACGCCCGATTTCTGGCGGCGCGAATATCAAAAGTATCCCGAGCACGGCATGCGCTTCACCGGCGAACCCGCCTACTTCAAGCACATCACCGAAGCCGCCACGCATCTCATGGAAGCCAGCGGCACAACCGCCAAAGATTACAAGTGGGCGGTCTTCCATCAGCCGAACACAAAATTTCCGCAGCGTGTCGCAGGGCAACTCGGATTTTCCGCCGAGCAGATCGCGCCCGGGCTTTTGGTCCACACCATCGGGAATACCTACGCTGGCGCAGCCATGATCGGACTGACCGCGACTCTCGACATCGCCCAGCCTGGTGACAGAATCCTCGTCGTCTCTTTCGGATCGGGAGCCGGCTCAGACGCCTTTGACATTGTCGTCACTGACAAAGTCACTGCCCGCCAGGGTCTCGCCACAAAGACACAGGAATACATCGCCCGCAGATCAGAAATTGATTACGCAACGTATGTCCGCTATCGCGGCAAGTTGGCCATGAAATAAGGGAATGATCTTTTCGATGAAACGAATGATCGTCTTTTTATCAATCCTCTCACTGAGCATATCAGCTTGCAATGCTTTATCCCCTACGCCAACACCCGCCGTTTTGGCAGACAGTTTTTTCTCAGGATACGCTTTTGTGGACGCGAATGGAAACGGCCAGATCGACTCTGCGGATACGCCCTTGAAAGATGCGATATTTATTGTTCAGCTTGAAGGCGGCGCGGAGTTTGGCGGGCTGACCGATGAGTCAGGAAATGCATTTGTTCTCATCCCTGCCGCTGTTGCCTATCCCGTAACTTTAATGATGAAACCACCCGCTGAAAGTGCATTCACCCTCATCGGCCCGCCCAGTATTGTTCTGCAGGAAATAGCCAGCGAAAAAGCCACCTTCCTTTTTGCATCAAAGTAACAAACTCATAAATTAACATTCCAGGTAAATCATGGCATTCTTCGACCTCCCTCTTAATGAACTCAAAACCTACATTCCACCACGCGAAGAACCCGCGGACTTTGACTCGTTCTGGAAATCTACATTGGATGAAGCGCGAGCGTATCCACTCAATGCGACATTTGAAAAAGTGGATTACGGTCTCGTCGCGCAGGAAACATTCGATGTCACTTTCGCAGGCTTTGGCGGTCAACCCATAAAAGGCTGGCTCATCCTGCCTGTAAGGGCGCGTCGCGATGCGCCCCTGCCTTGCGTGGTTGAATACATCGGCTACGGCGGCGGACGAAGTTTTGCATTCGAGTGGCTCTTATGGGCAAGCTCAGGTTATGCTCACTTTGTGATGGACACGCGCGGACAGGGAAGCGAATGGTCACCAGGTGATACACCTGATCTATATGCCGAAGGCGGCAATGCGCATGGCGATGGCAATATGACTAATGGCGTGCTCGACCCGAGGCATTATTATTATCGCCGCGTCTTCACAGACGCAGTCCGCGCCATCGACGCGGCCCGCAGCCACCCCGAGGTGGACGCGTCGCGCGTCGCTGTGACAGGCGGATCACAAGGTGGGGGCATCACCATCGCCGCCGCAGGACTTGTCCCAGATGTTGTCGCAGCCATGCCGGATGTGCCGTTCCTCTGTCATTATCGCCGCGCAACAGAGATCGTGGATTCCTATCCATACAAAGAGATCGCAGAGTACTGTCACATCCACCGCGATAAAGTGGATACTGTCTTCAACACGCTTTCATATTTTGACGGCATCCACTTCGCCGCACGTGCGAAAGCAAAATCATTATTCTCCACAGGTCTGATGGATCAAGTCTGCCCACCTTCCACAGTCTACGCTGCATACAATCATTGGGCTGGTGAAAAGGATATTAAAGTGTATCCGTACAATGATCATGAAGGCGGCGGAAGTTACCAGACGGTTGAGAAGTTGAAGTTTTTGAAGAGTATTTGGAAATAATATATTTCCATCATTGCGAGCTCGATAGAGCGAAGCAATCCCCTACACAGTGCAGGAGATTGCCTCGTCGCAAAAACCGCTCCTCGCAATGACGATAAGGACAACACATGACAGATGTAGTAATCGCAGGTATCGGACAAACAGAAGTCGGCGAGCATTGGGAGATTGGTTTACGTGATCTCGCATATAACGCCCTTCATGATGCACTCAAAGATTCAGGCGGACTCAAACCGCAGGCATTATTCGTCGGCAATATGCTCGCGCCGAATCTTTCCAATCAGGCGCATCTCGGCGCGCTCATTGCCGATTATGCGGGGCTGACTGGAATTGAAGCCATCACGCTTGAAGCCGCAGGCGCATCGGGCGGAGCGGCACTTCGCCAGGCATATCTCGCCATTGCAAGTGGCATGGTGGATGTGGCGCTGGTCGTAGGCATTGAAAAATTCACAGACAAGATCGGTTCAGAAGTGGAAGAAGCAATCGCTTCCACCAGCGACTCGGATTTTGAAGCCGTGCAAGGCATGACCGCCACCGCGCAAGCCGCTCTCTTAATGAAGCGTTACATGTACGAGAACGATGTCCCACAAGATGGATTTGCCAGCTTCGCATTAACTGCTCATGCGAATGGCGTTGCGAATCCAAATGCCATGTTCCGCAAAGCCATCAAAGCCGAAACATACGCCAAAGCAGAAATGGTCAGCGACCCGATCAATATGTTTGACGTGGCCCCCAACGCGGATGGCGCTGCCGCGCTCGTTCTGACTCGCCGTGACCTGCTCCCGTCCGATTGGCACGCTTCGCATCCACTAGTAAAGATCGCAGGCTCGGCGGCATCCTCTGACACTTTGGCATTGCACGACAGAAAAGATATTTTATATTTCGACACCGCGCAAATCTCAGCAGGCAAAGCCATGAAGCAAGCTGAGATTACGCTGGATCGAATCAATTTCTTTGAATATCACGATGCATTCAGCATTTACGCCGCGCTGTCTTTGGAAGCGGTTGGATTTGCAATTAAAGGTCGCGGTTGGAAACTCGCCGAGGACGGCGAGATAAGCCTTAAGGGAAAGATCCCATGCGCCACAATGGGCGGCATGAAAGCACGCGGATTCCCCGGAGGCGCTGCTGGTGTATATCAAGCCGTCGAAGCAGTGACCCAGTTACGAGGCCAGGCAGGAGCGAACCAAATTGCAAATGCAAAGTATGGGCTCATCCAATCGCTTGGCGGACCAGCCTCCACGGCAGTCAGTCACATCCTGCAGGCATTAGACTAAATAATTTCCAGCCACATGGTTTGATAGGGCTGAAGAATAATTTCAGAATTTTGAGAACGGTTCGTGAGCAGATCACGAGCCGTTTTATTTATCAGGTTTTCGATGCGCTGTTCCTGTTGGGTAATATTCTGTAAACACAGAATATTTTTTGTTCCATCGGGGGAAACACGAGATAATGCAAAAATATTATTTCCCACGTCCAAAACTTTTTGACTTCCATGCGGATGAAACGCCGCAGAGGATGAACGCGCCAAAAGCATCTGCCGAAATCGAGTAAAGACTTGGCATCTTAATGAAACTGGAGATTTGAGTTCTTCCTCCAATTCAACACGCTCCAATTTTTGACGGTTGATGGTGCGGTTGTGATTTGTAATTCTCACTCCCTCCGCCCAATTGCGCGAACCGAACAAGCTGTGAAAGTAAATCCCAGGCAGGCCGATCAACGAAAGCATAATGGCTTGCGCGGCAATAAAGCGATTTACCTGCGTTTTAATGGATTCATCACCAAATGGATTTGAGAGCGCATCGAAATAATTGATATTCATCTCATACGGACTTTGCGTGCCGTCCGTATTTTGTTTGTAGGAGATCAAACCGCCATGCGCGAGTGTTTGTTTCACAAGCGAGTCAATCTCAGCGGCGGATAAAATCCCTCGCGCAGGATTCAGCCCAACGCCGTCGTGTGAAGCGAGGAAATTGAAGAATGTTGTTTGTTCAGACGGCAATTCCAAATCCGAAGCCCATCGACTCAAAATACCCGCATCCCCCGTGTGGAATGTATGCAGGACAAGCGGCGGAAGCGCAAAGTTATAAACAAGCTGAGCTTCATTCATGCCATCGCCAAAATAGGAAATATTATCCGCGTGCGGAACATTGGTTTCGGTGATCAGCCGCACATGCGGAGCGACATCATCCAGCACGGCTCGCAGAAGCTGGATCACCGCATGAGTCTGGGGGAGGTGGATACAGGATGTGCCAATCTCCTTCCATAAATAGGCAATCGCATCGAGGCGGATAAACTGCGCGCCGCGCTCTGCATACATGAGCAGGACATCAAATATTTCAAGCAAGACATCAGGGTTGCGAAAATCCAGATCCACCTGATCAGCGCTGAATGTCGTCCACACACGGCGTTTGCCAGATGCAGTTTCATATTCCGTGAGCAGAGGCAAAGCACGCGGACGCACAACTTTGGAAAGATCAGGGTCGCCCTCCACAGTGAAAAAATAATCGCGGTATGGCTTTTCATTATGCAGGAATTTCTGGAACCATTCCCCCTGTGCAGAATAGTGATTGATGACGCCGTCGAACATCAGTCGAAAACTCTGGCTTATTTTTTCAACATCGTTCCACGTTCCCAAAGCCATATCAACTGCGCGATAATCTTTTACCGAGAAGCCGTCATCAGATGACCACGGATAAAATGGCAAAATATGAATACCGCTGACCACTCCGCGCAGGTGCGATTCGCAAAATTCATTCAGAGTCTGCAAATGTGACTTACTCGTATCCTGCACCTGATCGCCATAAGTAATTAATAGCGAGTCGCGTTCACTTAGGGATGGATCGGCAGGCTTTGGGATTCGTCCGCGATACTGTTCGATCAATTTTTGCAGGCGCTCTTGAATATGAGAGACGGATTGGTCTCCATAAATCGCTTTAAGATATATGGTATAAAAAGTATGCGTCATGCAATGCATTTTACTGTATGATAATTAGCAGGAAGATTAACTTTAGAATAGAGAATCCAAATTATCAAGGAGAGCGCATGAATACATCACGGCGGATCGGGTTTATATCCACACGCTTTGCAGGTACTGATGGTGTCTCACTGGAAACTGCCAAATGGGCGACCGTTTTGGAAAGGCTCGGGCATCAATGTTTTTATTTTTGCGGTCAATGTGACCGTCCCGAAGAAATTAGTTACACCGTTGATGAGGTCTTTTATCATCATCCAACCATCGAAGCGATCAATCAGATCGCGTTCGGCGGAGAGTGGGGGAAGTTCAAAGCGCGCCCGGAAATCACAGAATCCCATCAGGAATTTTTCTCGGTTTATATTCGGCCATCCCACATCACCAAACAGGTTCAGGAATTAAAGGAATTCATTAAAGAACACCTTTATAAATTCGCACAACAATTCAAGCTTGAAATGCTCATCATTGAGAACGCAGTCACGATCCCGGTGAACCTGCCGCTTGGACTCGCGATCACTGAATTCATCGCCGAGACCGGCTACCCCGTCATCGCGCATCATCATGACTTTTATTGGGAGCGCCAGCGCTTTATCAATAACTCGGTGCGCGATTATCTCGCTGCCGCATTCCCGCCCAATCTACCCTCCATTCGACATGTGGTCATCAACTCTGTTCAGGCACAGCAACTGGCGTCACGCATCGGAGCCGCCGCGATGGTGATTCCCAACGTGATGGATTTCGACTCTCCCCCGCCGCCAATGGATGACTATGCAAGCACGGTTCGTTCCGACCTCGGGCTTGTTCCCGGTCAATATTTAATTCTCCAGCCGACGAGGATCATCCAGCGCAAAGGCATCGAACATGCCATCGAGTTGACCCGCCGTCTCGGCCTGCCCGCGGAACTGGTCATCTCGCATGCGGCTGGCGATGAAGGCACGGCCTATGAAAAGCGCGTGCGTGAATTTGCCCAGTTGCTGGAAGTCACTGTCAGGTTTGAGTCAGCAATTGTCGGCGACAGGCGAAGCATCACTGCCGATGGCAGAAAGATCTACACGCTGGAAGATGTCTATCCACACGCAGATCTGGTTACGTATCCATCGGCGATTGAAGGGTTTGGAAATGCTTTTCTCGAAGCCATCTATTACAAACGTCCGCTGGTGGTAAATAATTATTCGATCTACGAAGCGGATATCAAACCAAAGGGATTCAAAGTGGTTGAGTTCGACGGTTTCATCAGCGAAAAAACATTGGATGAAGTGCGCCACATTCTCACGCATCGTAAAGAATCCGCTCAACAAACCGAACAAAATTATGAACTCGCGCGCCGCTATTATTCGTTTACCATGCTGGAGCGCAGATTGAATCTTTTGCTGTCTGACTGCTTTGGAGAGGATGTAAAATTATTCTGCAACATTGATCTGCCTGCGCCAGCGTTCCGCAGCGACCAGTAACCCATCATCTTTCACTTCAACTGAATCATTCTCTAAACCAAAAAATGTCCAAAAGACAGCTTGAGTTTGATCCGTTTCAAGCATCGCCGAAATGGCGGATTCTTTTTGTCCATAATATTTTGAACGCCAGCCGCGTGTACTCTTCAAGTCAGCACGAACAACTGAGAAACGCGATTCTCCATCCAATATCCCCATTTGAATATTAACTCTGGACTCGGACAGCTCGCTATCCGAATACGTTAGTAATACCTTGTGTGCAGCAGCAAGCTGCTGCACACCAAAATCACCATCACAGAACAGCCAGTGCAGCGAATAATGATGAGGCTGGTTTCCATTTAGATGATCGAGGACAAGCCAGCGGTCATCATCGAGCACGAATATGGTGCGTTTATAAGTAACCGGGTCAGACAGGTGAGTATATCCATTATGCTGACCCCGCCATTTTTTCATCATCTTGAAGGACTTTTCCCTGCGCCCAATCCACCCAGGTAAAACGGCTGACCATTTTCATTTGATCTTTCGAATCAACAACGACGGTATTATGCACGCATGTATGCGCCAGACCATTGCGCCAAATGCCGTCACCGCTGTATAAATAAGTTCCCGCGTCGCAAGCAATATTATTTCCACGCCACCACAGATCAAGATGCAATTGATCCGCATGGGAGGGTCGTTCCTGAAAATCGGTACAGCGAATTACTGCTTTGGAATGTACATTATGCAAAATATATACTCCTCCATTTGCATAACTCTGGTTAATCTGTTTCGGCATATCAACTTCTGCATTTAATGATTCTGAACCACACAGCCAGTAAAGATCTTCATCCCAC
Source organism: Candidatus Villigracilis saccharophilus (assembly GCA_016709305.1). Taxonomy (GTDB): domain Bacteria; phylum Chloroflexota; class Anaerolineae; order Anaerolineales; family Villigracilaceae; genus Villigracilis; species Villigracilis saccharophilus. Next base: position 2,982 of record JADJNA010000019.1, on the reverse strand, counting down.
GCGCCAGATTCAAATAATTTTTTTCCTTTCGTCACAAAAGAACCCATCTGCAAAACGGGTCGGTAATCAGTGAAATCACATGAGTTCAACGGCAACACCAATGCTCCATCATTCGAACCATAGACAGGCATTTGCCCGGTTTGCAGGTCTATCAATTGAGTCATGTAATCAACAGATCGGTCAGCGACGCGATAGAAAGTATCGGGAAATAACTGTCGATTCAATTCACCCAACCGCAGCGCATACAGAATCATCTGCAGCACAAAGCGATGATAATTCAATGAATACATGGAATAACCGCCGTCAGGAAAAACCTGCTGAAGCGCCTCCCGCTCAAGAGACACACGTCCGAACGACAAATATTTTTCGGCATCTTTCAACTCTGGAAAAAGTAACCCCGTCATCCACAAGCCAAGCGCTTCGCTGATGGAATGATTTCCGCGTGTGAAGATGGCAAAATCGGTATTGCTGTAAATACGTCGGGCATGAGCCGCAATGAGCGTAGTTAATTGAGCAATATGATCTGGCAAAGTCGAGGGAGAATCCAAAAATGCATACAGACCAAAAATCCACGCCATAAGACGTAAAGCCGCCTCCTGACCGTCCATCCAGTTTGGCCCTGTGTTGGGAGGGTTTGATGCAGCCCATGACGCGACCAGTTCCCAGAACGCGTTAGCGTATCTTTCATCCTGATCGTATGCATATGCGCGCGCCAACGTATACACCATGCTAAATCGGCTGGCTTCCCAAATGAACTTGATATCCACTTGCCCTTCATCAGAAATTTGCGACCAGTGTTTGGTCGAATCCAATTTAATTCCAGTGAAGGGATCTTTATGCCAATCTGGAGGGAATCCGGCAGGCTGAAATTCGTGTGCGAAATACTTTAACTCACCCAGCAGAATCCGTTCAGCTTCATTCACGGCAAGCTGTGAATTCCAAGGATTATTTTTGGGCGGTTGGTTCGCCCCTCTGAAAAAGAATGGCGGGGAATTTTGTTTTCGCCAAATCCCATATGACTCAGGGTCGGAGGGAATGTCTTTCTTAAGCCATATCCTCAGCGGCCGATCCAGCCAGCGCCAGGCTGGCATTTGCAAACGAATCAGTCCCAAACGAATGCGGAATGCATAAGCGAAACGAAATATCAACCAACGCAAACCAAGTTGACGATAGAGCGAAGCGAGTGTTCGGGCCTTAGTCAACATGCTTTACTGCGTTTTGTATATAAGTAAATTTGTTTTCATTTTTTTTATACAGAAAAATAAGATTTACACTTCAGGTCCTGATGCAGCGCTTTGCAGACGCGATGCGTGACGAGATAAGAGAATCCAAATGAGCGGTAATCCTAAAAAGATAAGCGGCTCAGCAATTCGATTTCCACGCGCCCAAATAAATGAAAGCAACCCTGCAAACATTGTCAATACGATGTACAAGTAACTGATTGTCGCATGTTTATAGCCGCCAAGCACCAGACGTTGAAATAAATGCGAACGATGCGCGGAGAACACTTTTTCGCCTTTACGCAGGCGATTGATAAAAGTTAAACCGGAATCCATGATAAAAGTCCACATCAGGAGAGTGCCGAGCATTAACGCATCGCCGCCTTTATCCGCGGAAAGCAGCGAGAGCACCGCGAAACTATAACCAAGAAATGTGCTGGCGACATCGCCCATAAAAATTTTTGCGGGCGACCAGTTGTGGCCGAGAAATCCCAAACTACTGGCGGAAATAGCAAGCGCGACCCAAAACGCGAATGAGTCTCCCCAATGACCGCTCGCTGAAGAAAGCATCATCCAGCCTAATCCCGCACTAACAGCGACACCGCCAGCCATGCCGTCAATACCATCCATAAAATTATAGGCATTCGTCAAGCCAATGATCCACAAAAATGTGATCACAACGCCAACAATACCAAGTTGAAGTTCACCGAATAACGGAATTGTGACCGACTTGAAATACCCCATACTGATAATGGAAACCACTGCGACAATCCCCTGCACTGCAAAACGAAATATAGGAGAAAGTGACTTAACATCATCCTGCCAACCGAGCCAGGCAATGACGACGCCACAGGCAATATAAACCAAACTGTGCTTCATATCTGTTTGTGCGGCAGACAATAAGCCTGCTGCCAAAACAACGAAAACAATCGCCAATCCCCCCCCGCGCGGAATGGGGGCGGAATGCATGCTGCGGTTGTTTGGATGATCGAGCAATTTGGTTTTCGCCATCCAGAGCCGAATCAAAAAGACGAGGATATAAGAAAACAAAACAAGAAGAATATATATTACAACTTGATTCATACCTGTTTGACCAAACTTTCTAGCAACATTAAGGTGTCATTTAATTTATCACGCCGGTCAAGATGCTCAACCAAATACGCGCGCGCATTTAATCCCATTTGCTTTACCCGCTGTGGATCATTCGAAAGTTCAAGAATTGTTTTTGCTAACCCATCATCGCTTCCAGGCTGGACGAATACCCCCCCGCCTGAAGATTCGATCACATCACGGACAACACCGTCAATGACCAGAACTGTTCCGCGCGCGGCGGCCATATAATCAAAAACCTTATTCGGGTACGTCGTTCGGAACATTGGAACATCTTGAAGGATTGCAAGACACACATCCGAAGAAGCGACCACCCGCGGCATTTCCTTTTTAGCGCAGACTCCTGCAAAAATAACATTCGTCAAATTCATCCGCTTTAATTCGACTTCCAACCTCGTGCGTTCCTTGCCATCGCCAAAAAGCACAAAGCGGATTTTGGTTTCATGATTCAGCTTTTCCGCCGCGCGCAGGATGGTATCAATATCGTTGGCTTGTCCCAACGCGCCTGCATAGAGCACAACGAATTTATTTTCCAAACCCAAATTCCTGCGGACAGAAGAACCGTCCACACCGGGATTGAACATATCCACATCCGTGCCATAAGGAATATACGTGATCTTATTTTCAGGCACCCCTTTGCCAAGCATGTAAT
>JADJNA010000018.1 GCA_016709305.1 Candidatus Villigracilis saccharophilus | reverse complement strand
AATGCATCTCGGCTTGCCCCCGATAAGAAAGTCCATGCAATAGTGAGATCACACGCAGGGTCGCCGACCTTGAACACCCAAAATCTATAACGGCACATAATTGTCCTCTTGATCAGTAAATTGCCTGCGGCGAAATCTCCATGCAGCCAGACGGGCTTTTACGCCATTTTGTATTGATGGCAGCTTCCCAAACTTCAGTAACAGCCTCCCGTTCATGTCGTTGCGTAGAGTAATAATTGATTTCCGAGTTTCATCGTCGTACACAATTAATGACCCTCCTCGATAAAAGTTGTGTTTCCCGGCGGCGGTCCGCCGGTGAGTCAACTTCCGTTGTAACGCCGCAAGAAACTGGGCCAGTGTGGTTGCAAATTCCTGTACGTCGCTAATATTTTCAATTGTGGCATTCTCACCTTCAAACCATCGGTAGATTGACCATTGCCACGGATAAGTTTTATCAGGTCTCCCATTGCTAATGGGACAGGGATCGGCAATGGAAGATAGGGCGAGTTTTGGGAAGCCATTTGTGTTCTTTTTCCACTTGTCCGGCAGCTACCATGTTGCGCTGGGAAGTCTTACGCTCATATCATCGCCAAGACGAAATGTTCGGTTATCCCATCCACTCAATTCAACTGGTTTGATTGGGAGGTCTGCCCATTGGGGAAATTGCGAGGCTATTAACCGGCCTGCCAGGCTTTCATTGATGTTAATATTTTGGGAGGGAGTGTTATCGGATCGCATATTGAAATTCACATGATTTTTCAAAGAAACTGTCCAGGGCGCTCATTTTCGGAGGCTGCCAAGTAGCTCTTTTAGTTCCGGCTCATGCTGGGTCAGTCCAAGCCACTTTAACCCGTCTATCAACGATGGAAATGTGCCTATTTTGGTTGGCACTACTGAACGACATTAATTCAAACCGCTTTCACAAATATTTCCAGGGTTCGGCTTGGGTAAGAATAGCCGCATGGGTGGTGATTTTCCGCTTTCAAATAACTGTTTGTTCATTGCTAATATTTGCCTGACATCTTTTTGTTCAATATCCAACACGCCTTCTAAAAAATCGAAAATTGTCATTGCCTTTCCTTCCGATTCTATTTTTCCTCCCAATGCTTCTGAAGCGATTTCTTGAGCGGCGCTTATCGTTTCTGCGCTGGTACAGTAGCCTTGAAAATGATAATACAACAAACCCCATTCAGGTTTCTTTATAATATTCACGGGCATAAAAGAATTTCCTTTTCAGCTTGCACGTTTATCAATGGGTCACAGATCATCCCATCGCACGCAGACCACCTCAGGAGCCTCTCAAAATCTTCTCCATTTTCCTACCCTTGGCCCACTCATCCACCAGCTTAGCCAGGTATCTAACCCGCTGCGTCAAAGCATCCTTGATCTCCTCCACCCGGCACCCGCAGATTGTCCCGCTGATGAGGTGCGCATTAGGATTTAACGAGGCGCGCTGGAAGAATGTTTCAAAAGTCGCATTTTCCCTTATCAGTTCCTCAAGCTTCTGGTTATCGAAGCTTGTTAACCACTTTATAACCTGATTCAATTCTTCTTTGGTTCTACCTTTCTTCTCAATCTTTTGGATATACAACGGGTAGACTGGAAGCGAAGGTCATTTTTGCGATCCGTTGATTTTGTGTATTGGAATTGTTCATATACGTATGTCCTGTATTTTAAAGTTAATCTCTCTGATACTCAAATATGTCTTTCAACTTTCGATCTCTGCTATTCTTCAGCTTCAGCTTGTGATTGCGCCTGCGCGCTCGTAATTCACGATAATTACGCCGTTCGGGGTGACCTGGCTTTCCGTCAACTTGAACGCCGCCGGGATCGTCCCCTCGGCAAACAACCGCTTTCCAGCACCCAGGGTTATCGGATATACCATCAGCCAGAACACATCGACCAGGTCATGCTTGATAAGCGTCTGAAGGAGATTGCTGCTTCCCCAGACGTTCAGGTCCGGCCCTGGCTGCTGCTTGATTTTGGCGACCTTTTCTGCAATATTTCCGTTTAAGAACACGGACGGCTGCCATTCGCCGGAAGTCATGGTATTCGAGGCGACATATTTGGTCGCCGCGTTGACGCCAGGCCATGCGTCCACATGTTGCGGCCAGTACGGCGCCCAAATATCAAAGGTCTTGCGCCCTAACAACAGGTCGAACGGCATGTTCATCTGCCTTCTCAAAGCCGTTCCAAGGATCGCATCGGAATGTGGCGATATCCAACCGCCATGTGAAAAACCGCCGCTGGTATCTTCGTCTGGCCCGCCAGGGGCTTGTATGACACCATCAAGGGAGATATGTTCAAGCACAATAATTTTCTCATATATGAGTTCCTCCGAATTCTGGATTACTTTCTAGATAAACGAACTCTTAAAAACCATGTTATATCACAATACACTAGCAGATTTTGCTTTCAAACGCGGAATATTCGAGATCATTCATCCGATCTCCCCCTGCGAATCCTCCACATCAAAAATAAGTTTTCAAAATCAATATCGGTGTCAACTTTGCAACGGTACGATGAAACCAATCCTGCGCTTCAAAGATGATTTTGTTCTTGGCTGCCCAACGATTTTTGCCGGTGGTCTTGATCCTCCCCCCGCCGCGCACAGAGGTTGGCAGTAAAAGCGTTTAAATGGCAAACTCCAATAATCGATACCTACTGATGAAACCTGCATTCTCCAGGCATCTCCTGGACCCTGTATTTTCAATCGCACATCCGCATATTGCGCGCCATCCATTTTTCTGGCAGTGATTTACCAAATAGCGAGTGATGAATTCTCCATATCCTTGACGACGATATTTCCTGTCCACTAACATGCCGATGTCAAATTCCTGTCTACCCTCAATTACCCGTGCAAATATCCCAAAGCCGATGATTTCTTTATCTTTCTCAAAGAGGAAGATTTGTTCTTTCCTAATATAATCCTGCACTTCTTCATCTCGTTCAAATATTTCCTCGTTGATCCCTATGATTTTCTGCTTATCCTTGGCTTGTGCCAGGCGGATCGTTAGAGCACCGGGAATCGGATGGATGGCCTTTTTCCTTGTGTTCCCTAAAGAGAACTCCAATTGCTCTCACATTTTTTTGGAAGCCAACACAGCAGGACAATAAAATATGGTCAAAGGACTTGCATAACACTTTCTGGATGGAAAATGTTTCAGTAATCTTTCCCAGGAGGATGTCTGCTTGATCCAGATTGTCTTGAGTCAAATAATATTCCAATAAAGTAGTGCTGTCCTCAATTAAAAAATATCCTGCAGGTTGGTTATGTGATTTAATAACAAATACCCTGGAGTTTCTAATCCGTAACTCCAGGTAAAGTTCTTGGGCTTCTAATAATTTATCCAAATATTGGTTTCTCAAATCGGCTATCTCGCTGAGCGAGACAACTTCTTCAAACACGAAATGATTCATCGCGCGGTCTCACAACCTTCCCATAATTATTATTTCTTTTCATTTTCTTGCAGCCAGGTCATTAATTTTTCCAGATGCTCTTGATGGTGTTCGTAAGAGGCCACAAAAACGAAGGCGAGCGAATATCCCCTCAACCATATATATCTATCCTCGTCCAGTAAACACCTTTCTGATACCTTCCCGCCTAAATCAAGCAGTTGAAGAAAGCCTTCTCTCCAATTGTTATTCGCTTCTGCCCATGATTGGTTGTGAAAGTTTTTGTAAATCCAGGCATTGGTCTGAGTTGCGTTTTCATCCCAGTTTCCAGGAAAACTGATCAGCCAGTTTGGGATTTCGGGTTCACGATTAAGCAAGCCAGCATTCATCCAGGCAATTGAAATCTGTTGCCACCCCCATAGGTGATTAACTATGTCTTTGATGGACCAGTTGTCATCAAAATTTGGAGTTGTGATTTGTTCTTCCCCTAGGCTTGCAAGCAATTCCTCTATTTGATTGAACTGCTCTCGTAATGCTGTCAGAATGATCTTTCATGCTCATGATGTTATCCTGTATTTTTGCGAATCCGCCCAACCATCAGCGGACTCTGCTTTCAAGCAAAAATCTTCGAACTCGCTCATCCTTCTCGGCGAAGCGTAGTCGGATTAATGGGCCTTTTGATATGACTCAGCGATCAGTTCCTGCAAAACGTTCCTGTCAACATCTGCCAGCTTCTTAATATACAGGCAGACCTTAGCTGTTGTGTATTTACCAAGTTTTTTGAGAATTGGGTTGTCAGAGTTGTCGCCTACCCCAATATAGAGGGTGATGTTCTGTTTGCGCGGGGAGAATCCGATCTGCGGCATATCGCCTTCCCGCCCGCTTTCATACTTGTAATGATATGAGCCAAAGCCGACAATGGCAGGTCCCCACATTTTGGGCTCTTTCTTCGTTACCTGCTTCATGATTTTTACGATCTCAAAGCAGTCCCTGCGTTTTTGCTCGTCTTGGACTGTGCCTAAAAATTCCTCGACACTCGCTTCGTTCACCTTCGTTTTTATCTCGGCCATCGTTGACTCCTTGTATTAATTGAAGTCTATTATAGCTCATTTGTTCTTTTTGTGCAGTAATGGCGAGACGAAACCATGGCTTTTCCAAGGTCAAGAAAATGGGGTGGTGAGTAGGGCAAAAGCTTCGGGGAGATGAGCAGCGAACCACCTTCTTGCTTGAGCTGCATTTTTGAAATTAGCCTGATGGATCAAAGCGATCACAAGATTGTTAATGGAGGCCATTACTTTGCCAGTATTTCCAATCGTCATACGGGTGGCATCTTCCTTGAACGTCACATCCCGTCGGTAGTGCAATCCAATTTCAATCCCCCAATGCTTCCGGCGTAAATATAACAAGCGCTCTGGCGTGATTTTTTTGCGAGACAAACTTGTAATGCCAAATTCCACTTCACAAGATGTTCGGTAACAGCGTCCACTGCGCCACCATTGGAATTGTCTTTCCAGGCGATAGACTTGAGCCAGACCCGGCCAGGTCGAATAAGAGTTGAGCATTTCACTGGTGGTCAGAATTCGTTTTTCAAGACGCCCGTGACCTTTGTTGACTTTCTCAACGGTTAGGAAATCTGTCTCGATCTTTCCAAATCCAGCCTTCGGATATTCTGGTGCAAAGAGTTGCTGGATGTTTTTGTATAGGTTCAATTGGTTTTCTTTGACTGGAAAGATATAGTCTCCGCCTTGCCTCACAATCTGGGCGGATAGCGCTTTTTGAGTGTGCATTGCATCCCCGGTGACCACTTTTTGTGAGATTTCCACACATTCCAGCGCTTTGGGAGCCTTCGTGATCTCATTTTCTTTGCGTCCCACCTCCACTTGCGACAGCACCTTCCTCTGCTCCACATCGTATACGCTCAACATATATTCTCGCCATTCCTCGTCATCTTTCTTGCGCATTCCCCGCACTGCTTTTCCATCCAAGGCATACACTTCCCCATGCTCACCCTGCTGATTATATTTTCCGACCACGCGCTCCACCTCTGCCTGACATGCCACGTCTGCCAGCATCCGCCGATACGTGTTCAGGCTTGGCATCTGCGACTTCTTCAACTGCATCAATTCCACAATCTCTTTCCCATGATGTTTTCCCCATTCCGTTATCCCGCTCGGTTTATCCTCCCCGCTCATTTTTGCCAGCACTATGATTATCATAATTGTTTCTATTCGATATAGCTTCCCCCGCGCTTTTCGCTTGTCTGTTATCTTGGATAATCCCTCATACACACTTCCAAGATCATACAAAACTCCCGTTGCTCCATAATCCTGCTTCACTCTCCTTGCGCTATAATGCATTTCAGATCCTCCTCAGTATTTTTTGCTTGTTCGTCACTCGCAATTGTACCGAGAAGGATCTATTTTTTACCTCTTGTCAAGCGACCTTGGAAAAACCATGAGACGAAACCGCCTAGTCATTTGTGCTGGTGGATGTTGGGCGGGAGCAGCACGCGAAGCCCCCCCGGTGGTTATGCAGGCACGCCTGCAATTTGCTGAACTCTTTTCCACATATTCTGACGTACTTCCGGATCGAAAACGATCTTAGGCATTGTGGTTTCTTTGCATTTCGGGTTGAAATATTTTCCTGTGATGCCTTCAACTTCGATAGAAGAAGCCAGGTAAACTGATGACTGTGATGCCTTCGCAGCTGATTTATCGTTATCGGGTCGGGTCATTAATTTGAATATTGGGAACATCCAGCGCATGGCTTTAGGAAGCATTTCAGGCGTTACATTACGGGTCATGTTTGTGCTGGCTTGTCCCGGATAACAGCAATTCATTGTGATCTTTGAGCCTTGGACATGTTGCGAAAACTCGTACATTACCATCATCATTGCGAGTTTAGATTGGGAATAGGAATTTAGCCCGTCAAAATTCCGCTCACTCTGTATATTATCAGTTTCTAATTTGTTGGGGACATCGCCGCCCATAAGAGTGATAACCCGCGCAGACTGGCTGTTTTTTAGCGAATCTAACAACAGATGGGTCAGAAGAAAAGGCGCAACCACATTGACCGCAAAATTTGATTCAACCCCATCGTAAGTTGTTTGCCGTTTGGCGGCGGCTAAACCTGCATTGTTAATCAGAATGTCGAGTCGAGTATATTTTTCTTTGACTTGACTGGCTAATGCTTTGATATCTGCTTGCTTTGACACATCCGCCAAAAGCAGATCAACCCTAGAATTTCCACTCAACTGTTTTATTTCATCAACTGCTTCTGCTCCGCTTTTTGATTGCGACCGGTGATAAATACTTGCGCGTTCATTTTTGCAAGAGATAGCGCAGTTTGCTTGCCTATGCCATTGGTCGCGCCTGTGATTAAAACAATCTTATCTTTCATCTTTTGTTTATCCTGTTAGTAATTCATGGCAAAGCCGTCCAGGTGACCGCTTTCGCGGGATGACATGGTCAATCCGCTTTGGTGGCCGGCGCGGGCTTGGATCATACATTATTTTGCAAGGAGCTCTTATCGAAATTAAATATGTCCAAAAGTGGAGCTAATTGTGGAATACTCCATTCGGGGTTTGCCTGCAATCCAGCCCATTTTTCATACATTGAACGTCGCTCGGCAGAGTTGTCAATCTGATTGCTCTTTCGCCTTCAGCCCAAATTTCACGGGCTTTCTCGATGGAATAGTGACCTTCTTTCTGGGATTCTATAAATTCATCTTCATCTTTCCATTCCCATGTGGACATATCAGGACTGATTACAATATCAAGCATATTTTCCATTGTATCAAAACCAATTTTGTGCGGCGAATTGGCTCTTGTAAATTGATGTGCCAGCGATCCAGTTTTTTGTGCCGCTGCCACACATGACATAAGCGCTAAAAGAATCACCCGTAACGATCAAAAACAATACATCGATTCTATGCCAATGGAAATCTACGATATTTACTTGATCTTCAAACAAATACTCTTTTGGCGTAGTTTTTTTGTTTTACGTTTTTCCAAAGAACGCCGGCCGGCATATACAAAACTAGAAGATCAGATGTGTCTTGAACAACCCTAGTGGGAAATGCCCAAAGAACTTTTTTCCCGACTCCGCGCAAAATTGTTTTCTGCCCTTCCGACCAAAACGATTGTTGATTCAATTTATTTCTCTCTGTAAGTGATCAGCGCCAGCGCGCATATATTGTATACGGGTGAAAGGGTTTGTGCTGCTAAACAGAACGCGTAGCGACACCAAGCCTGAACACTCCCAATCCGCAGTCTTCCCCTTTAGGTGAGGGCAGAAGAGATCCCCGCTTCATTGGGCGTTGGTTTTGAAATGGGGTTAGGAAATGGGGCTAGCTATTCGGTTTCATAATCCTTTCGAAATACATGAACATCTTGTATCGTCAGAAAATCGAACAACTCGTAAAGCCGAAAAGCAGTATTCCGATAGTTATCTGTTTCAACAAAAATGTTCTGTGCGCCAAGAGATTGGAGGCGGCGTAATCCTTCTGAAAGAGCGACTCTGCCTAAGCCATATTGACGAAAATCTTTATGACTCCCCAATGGTTCAACATGCCCTGTCATTGATTTTTCATCGAACCAGCAAATGCAGAAAGCAACCAGACGTTTATCAGGAGATTCTACAACTATATCCAAATCTGGCTTGTAATCAGGATGTTGAAGTGTGCGAGCGCGCCAATCTAAGGTCATGTTTTTGCTTTCAAAAACGGATTGGTGAAGTTCAACATATTTCTGAACTTCTGATTCGCCTGCCAGCGAGCGCACAATAAAACCCGAACGGGGTTCATATATTTTTACAGGTGTCTGAGATGAACGGCGCATCAGTACTTTTGACCAAGAATCTTCGCCTACATCAGATTGGCATTTGAAACCTGCGCGTTCCAAGTCGCGAACCCGATTGATTTGTGAAGAGAAAACCATGACGAACCACGAAAAACGAAAAGGCAGATCCACAACATGGAGATTATTTTCCGAGTATTCGCGGGCCAGAGCAATCATTAGAGATTTATCTTGCCCGTCTGAAAAAGGGCGATGAGTTATAGCCATATGATAGTTATCCATACTTTCTTAAAATTTACAGAGTGAACTTCCCAACAGATTAAGCTTTGATTCATCTGATGCGGGCAGATCAATAAATCCCTACCCAACACAGTCTTGAGTATTTGGGGGACACACAGTACTCGAAGCGACACTTGCACCGCACTGCGTTCCCTGGCGGGCGGTGCCTGGGAACGCAGTGCGGTGGGCCAGAAGAGGTGCTGATCTCTTGACACTATGCTGAAAGCGTATCCTCCTCTGACAAGGATCCCATTGATGGCAATACCCATAAACTACCTACTATGAAAACTCCAGCAACCGGAACTAATAGATATAACAACTGCCACGCGCTTTTTCCACTATCGTGAAGTCGGCGTGAACCTGCCGCCAATAGAGGCAGTAAAGTAGCAAGAAGAAACACTTCTCCAATAGTTTCATTTAAAAGCGTAATTGCAGAAAGGCATATCACGATAAACAATGCAAACCACCAGAATTCTGAACGCGATGCTCGTCCATTGAATTCTGCGTATTTTGTTAAGCATCTGCGGATTGACTCGTGGAATGTAATCGGGCTTGTTTCATTATCGGTACTTGAATTTGAAGAAGCTTTCATTCTTAACTCCTTGCCGATTTTAAAGACGGCATCTCTCAATGATGTAACCCAATTCGATAGATTGAGTCCGTCATCATTTTCAGCAAGAATTCTCTTATCCGCAACTGTGGAATACCCTAGTTTTTCAGATTCGAGCCAATTCATGTCGTTTTTTAGTCTCAAAACTAATTCCATTCTTGAATTTACCTGAAATTTCGAGTATATATTTTTCAAATGGAATTCAACCGTGCGTTCAGAGACCTTCATATCCAGCGCAATTAATTTATTGCTTTTACCTTCTAATAATAGTTGCAAGGTTTCCCTTTCGCGGTTGCTTAATCGGGGAGATTGTTGCATAGTGAAGATTCCTTTTTAGATTATATTGCCAATAGCCAGCCAACAATGTGTTCAGAAAGAATTTTTGTAAAATCCCCTCATGCAGGGCATTATCTAGCGCGGACTTGTGTAACAAATTATATTCAAATGTTATCCACCGCCGCCCTTCCTCCTCCCGCGAAGCGTACGATCATCAAACCATATAATCCCTACCCGACACTCTCTTGGGTATTTTTGGGGCACACAGTACCTGAGAAGCGACACTTGCACCGCTCTGCGTTTGGTGCGAATGGTAGGTGTCCGCTTTGCGCAGGCGGAGGAGGTAGAGAACCCTTTGTTGGCTCGTTATTGATGATTTCAAGACTTATTTGTTTTTCAATTGTACATAATCAAACGAACCAGTAAGGGAACCTTTATTTGACGATGATCCGTCCAGTATAAGTGAATATTCTGCATTTTTTAACTTGTTTATATCTTGTGGAAGGTATTTGCCAACATTTTGTCCATCTACAAAGAAAGTTATCGCTCCGTTTTCAGAATCAACTTCAAATCTTACAAGGCACCATGTATCATAGGAAGCTCTCACAGCGGTCGTTGAAAATCCATCTGTCGTATTACAAAGAATTGATGCCGTATTTTTACCATGCCCACCCTGAATTCTACATTTGACAAACCACTTATTTCCATTAATATCAGTATTAATCTCAAAGCCAACATCCCCAGTCAATGTTTGAATATCACTGCTTAACATCAGTCTGCTCTCTACGTAGTTGATTTGACTGAGGAACCATTTACGCCCATGGGCAACGAGTCCGCCAAAGCCTTCCACTTCACGCGACAATATCAATATTCCATCAAGTTGCTCAATATGTGATCCTGAGCCAACTTCTGCCCAGGTAGACTCGTTCCATTTTGTATCAAACACTTTAAAGCCAAAATTATCGAAGATCTCTAATGAAGAAATGGCTTGTGTTGCTTGTATATCAATTCCATTCCTGCCGGCAAAACTTAAAGAAGTCATCAGCAAGCCCAGCAAGTAAAAAAGACCAGGGCTAGAACTATCTGTCCAACAAAATTCCACGGAAATTTGTTGGACCTGTGATTATTGGATGTTTGATCCTTCATAAAACCTTCTAGGATTAGAGAGTGGGCTAACGTATTCCGTTACTGGACAGTGCCCCAGGCCCGGACTCTACCCGGGCACACAAAAATACTCAAAGCCAACCGTCCTTCCTCCTCATGCGAAGCGTATGACGGAGTGGGCATCGCGCCCAATAAAGCTTGGTTTCTAACCACGCTTTATTGGGCGTTTTTGTGGTTTAGGATGGACAATATTCATTTCGATTGATTTGCCATCGCCATATCTTACCTTCTTCAGGATCGTCCACTTCAGCAATGAAGTTCATCCCCACTTTTTTCAACACAGTATTGGATGCGTTTATCTCAGCTAAAGTATGCGCAATGACAGCATGCACATCTTTGTGTGCAAATGCATAAGCGATCATCCCTTGAGCCGCCTCAGTAGCAAATCCTCGATTCCAATGTTCGGAAGCAATTTCATAACCAATTTCTACTGTGCCCGATTCGTCAGGTTTACCTTTAAAACCACCACTACCAATAAGTATATGATCTTTTGGGAGAATAAGGAAGTATCCGTGCCAGTCAACTGGAAATTGTTCCGATTCGTCAGATTCGTTAACCAGAACGGCAAATGCCTCTGGGAAGTTAGGCCAACTATCAGGGATGTTAAGCTGTAAAATTTCTGCAAGGTCATGCTTGTCATGCAAAAGCGCTTCTATGTGAAATCGTTCGAAGGGGAGCAGTTGAAGATTGCTTGTATGAATCATAACTATGTTCCTTTTTATATATTATTCCGAGCAGTTTTGCGACATAATGTTTGCAGGTCAAACACCCAACCTTTTGCGCCGACTGGCGCCGCATCCGCGGCCTCTGCTCGTGGGCGAAATAAACCTCGAACCCAAATCCCTCCCAACCCGCAGTCTTCCCCTCTAGGGGACGCTGCGAGGTCCGAAGGACAGAAGAGGCCCTATCTCTTCATCTGCGCTAATCGGTGGGCGGTGTTTTTGGAAAGGCTAACTTTCTCCCTTTCTCAATTCTTTTTCGTACAAAGCAAATTCACCTGCCACATACATGCCTGCCCGCTCATAAAGGCGCGTGGCTCCTGTTAGGTTGGCAGAATCAACACCTAAACCAATGATTGCCGTACCGCGTTTGTAAAACTCGCCAAAAGTATGATGCATTAGGGCTATGCCAAGACCTTTTCCACGCCATGGGCGACGGACGGCAATTGTTCCAATCCAGCCAATTCCTTTACGGAAGCGGTTCTGGGAAAAGCCTGCTATTTCATTTCCATCCCATGCAATCATCCATAGCGCAGGGTCAAAATTGGGATTGCCAAATTTTGCATGAGACCATTCTTGAAAGGTACGGTCATGGCTGCCCCAATGGTCACGGAATGCTTCATCATCTGCTTGCCAGACTGCAACTGCATGTTCATCTTTGATGAATGGTCGCAGTTCAATACCAGAAGGAAGGTTTATAGCGGGTGGGGCTTCCTGTAATTTGATTTCCATGCGCCAAAAATAACGAACAAGAGAGTATCCATTGTTTTTAAGCAAGTTGTGACCCGCTTCATCTTTGTTATTGATTAAACTTTGGATAAATACCCGGACATTAGGCGCGGCAAGTTTCAGTTCAGCCTGCGCACGCTCTGTTATTTTTTCAAGTAGAGATGAGCCAATGCCCAGCCCTCTAAATTCTGGATGGACACATCCATCGGCTTTAAGTTTATAGTGACCGCTTTCATTATAGAATTCTTCACTACCAACCAAACGCCCGTCTTGAGTTTCTACAACAAAAACATCACGCTCCAAGTTGAAGCCTTCATTTTCCCACTCGTTTGCCAGTTCTTCAGCGGTAAGCACAAACAGCGAATCGCCTTCCATTTCCGCAACATCATGATTGAGTTTTGCTACGGCATTGGTGTCTATTGAACTGGCAGGGCGTAGAGTCAGACCAGGGTCAAGATGAGTTTTTTCAATCATAGCAATCTCCGCTTATTTCTAAACTTACCAATAAAGGTTACACAGTGATGGGCGCAACCGCCACCCCTTCGCGCGGACCATGCCCAGCACCCGCAGACTCTGCTCGTGAGCAGAAAAATCTCGAAGCCACAGGATC
Source organism: Candidatus Villigracilis saccharophilus (assembly GCA_016709305.1). GTDB lineage: Bacteria > Chloroflexota > Anaerolineae > Anaerolineales > Villigracilaceae > Villigracilis > Villigracilis saccharophilus. The sequence goes on along the minus strand of JADJNA010000018.1, from coordinate 97,499 downwards.
TTCCTCCTCCAATTGTGATCTTCAAATGATGGAGGTGTCCGAAGGACGGAGGGGGCTGAGGACGCTTTGTTGGCTGGCGATTTTGGAAATTACCCTTTGTTAACTGGAGTCACTAGACAAGGGTGGCAAGATAACATGACCAAACAAAGCACTTAATTCAAACGCTTCTATACCTTGTAATCCAAGCATAAGGGATAGTTCTCCACCATGATGAATATCGTGATTCATCACACGCCAAATTGTCCATTGCCGAGACACATCATATACTTGCCCATTCCACTTATGTTTATAAGTTTCAGCAAGGTCTGTTACTGTCCATCATTTAAGAGAATCTTCAACTATCTGCCAAGTTAAATTGAGCCAACGCGCTAATTCTATGGGTTGCTCTGTGATAGCAATAGAAGTTTCCACAATATCATTATTACCATCGCTATCTTGCACCCAATCGCTAATTTGCTTTGCTACTTCATCACTTCCAGGTGCGCCCATTCGCATGAGCCATGTCAGCCGTCCTAAACTGATATGCCGAACTAATTCGCCAACGGAATTGAAATTATCTTTGGGACGCCAAATTAATTGCTCTGGAGTCAATGGTGTAACAGCATTGACTATGCTTTGATGATATCCATTCCATCCGTCAAATATATTTTGCAAAGACTCGATAGATTTTGTCATTTGAAGTTCACCTTTAATTGTGGAAGGATAACGCCAGCCAGCCAGCCAACGAGACTGTCGAAAAAACGAATATTGAGAGTAAAGATTGAGACCAACATCGGTCAAACCCTGCAGGCAGCGGTGGATGAACAGGCTCAAACTAGGCTTAGATCAGCGCCCCGAACACTTGGACTCTGCTCGCGAGCAGAAAAAAAACTCCAAGCCAGATCCCTCCCAATCCGCAGTCTTCCCCTCGGGCGCTCCGGGCGGTCCACCTCTTCACACCGCTACTCCGGGGTTTTTTTTAACCCTTTTTCCCCCCCTACCGGAAATATTTTAATTGTCTGCCCCCCGATAATATTCACGGCTCGGACGAACAAATCTTTTCCACAACAGGACGTTTGGTTTTACTGTCCTGACACTCCGAAGCATTTTGGGCACACCAGGAGTTCTAACGTGAAATTTCACGTTGCACACGAAAGCGCCAGAAACAAAAGGAAGAACTTGCGCCGCCGGGAATCTTCACCCAAATTACCCCCGGAACTACCTCAACGTGAAGTGGAAACGGATAGTAACCTACCTGACTTTCAAAATCGAAACGCTGCAAGACCTAAAGCGCACTTATTTTACCAGGTAACCTCACGCTTTGTTGGGCAGCGGTTTTTCATTACCGTACTCTCAGTAGAAAGGGTAATTTTACATCACTATATTTTAAATACGCTGAAATAAATATTGATGCACTTAATGGAGTAAAGATAGTTAGACCAATACCATTTATCAATAAAAATAATGCACTATTTTTTAAAGATATGGATGGATTAAATAAGTTTAGTTTGCTAATAGATGGTATGTCAAAGCCTGATTGAATTAATACTGTTAAAATGCCCGATGCGGCAGAATACAACTTAATTATTATTGTCAAAATCAGCCCGAGTATTGCAAGAACGCCAAAATGACTTGTAAAAAGATTCCACGCTTTCTCCAGGCTTTTTAGAATCCCCCAGTCGTTTTCAAAGAATGCAACCATAGTAAACTGCGGTAAGGCGGCAAATATTGAAATAAGCAGAAACGGTAATATTGTTTTATTTGAAAATTGAAGGGTGTGCGTCGAACTATTTATAGAAACAGCCAATATCCAAAACAATAATGGTGAAAGTGCAAGCAGACCAAGACAAGAACATCCTAGTACTCTGCCAAAAAATTTTCTTACTGCAAATAGCGTTTCTTGAATAGTAGCCGACTTGCCAATTAAAAAACAGTACGCAAGATATGGTATTCCTATATCGCTAACAAAAAACAAAATCAAGAAAAGAATATTTACTGCTAGCAAAATAAATGATAAGAACAAGCCCATCTCTTTTTTTACTTGAAAAAAATAAGGAAATTGCCCTAAAAAATATAGGAAACTAAAAAGCCAAATAATATTGTTCTTCCAGATATTTTTCCAGCCATGTCGCAAGAACAAAAGCCCATCCGCCATTATTTTCACTGACCCTTTATATTTCTAGCTTGCTTGAATGAAGCTGCCCAACTACGTGTTCAGCAAAAATTTTTGTATAACACCCCCCGTGCGGGGTGTTATACAGCGAAAATCGTATAACATACTATCTACAACACAAACATCAACCTGTCATCGCTGGAAATCTCACCATACCATTTCCACCGCTAAACAAAATTTTACCCCCATTCCTTTCCCCGCAACCCCAACTTTCAAAACTGCGCAGGGCTTTCTCAAAGTACAGAAACCATTAATGCGAATTTCAAAAGAATTATTCGTGCCATTCGCTAATTCGCTGAATTCGCGTTCCCAACACGCCGCTAAAAAAGAACTTGTCAAGCTGCTTTGAGAAAATCATACAAAACTGCCCCCTGCGCTCAGCCTTGTTTCTTTCTCAAATACATCGCGATTGCCCTGCCTGCCTTCATCCCTTCAATGGCGCAATGGTCGGCGGTCTCCACGCCGCGCAGTAGATTGCCTGCCGCGAAAACTCCGCTGACCGAGGAATGAAAACTCGCGTCAATTTTCGGTCCGCGCGTAAGCGGATCAATGCTCAAACCGCCGAGCCGCGCCATCTCATTTTCGGGGATCCAGTTTCCAGTGAAAATGACCGTGTCACATTCGACCTGCTGCGTCTGCCCATTGGAATCGGTCAACTCGATCGCCTCGACCCGCTTATGCCCGAAGATGTTCGATATTCGGGTATTGGCAAGGATCGGTGTGCGCGTCAGGATGTCCGCCACCGCCCACTTCATTACGATGTAGGGGAATTCGATTTGGTGAGACTTTTCTTCCGTGGTCATCATCACGCACTGTACGCCTGCATGCTGGAGCGTCATCAACGCCGAGAGACTCACCAGTTCCGCGCCGACGATCACCGCGCGTTTGCCGACCGCTAAATGCTCCTGATACACAAACCTTTGCAGTGAGCCTGTTGTATAAACTCCCTGCGGACGTGTGCCTGGGATCATCCTCGCCGCGCGCGGGCGTTCACGCACACCCGTCGCCAGTACAACAGCCTGCGCTTCGATCTCTCCCAGCCCGCCCGTCGAAGTAAAGCTCATTTTATGCACCCTCTCTCCCCGCGACATAGTGCCCGAAGAGTGGAGGGCTGGGGTGAGGGTATTCCACCCCACGACCGTCGTAGATGTGCGGATCTCAACATCATGCTTCTCTGCGAGTTCGCGATAATATCTCGCGTAGCGCGGACCTGAGTACATGCGCCACAGATCGGCACGTCCAAAACCGGTATGATGACACATGCGCGGCATCCCGCCGGCTTCAGGCTCGCGGTCAACCACCAGAATATTTTTAATGCCCTGCTTCTTCAACTCGATCGCGGTCGCAAGTCCCGCGGGACCCGCGCCGACGATCAACACATCACATGTCGTTGCGAGCGCTCTTTGCGAAGCAACCTCCCGATTAAGTTGGAGTCCGACAGCAAGCTGTCGGTTTCTTTCAGGGAGCAAGCTCCCAGACTCCAGAGTCTTGACCAGCGCCGCGTGGCAATTGAATCCCTGACATCTCCCCTGCGAAGCGCGTGTGCGCCGTCGTAGCGCATCAAGACTCGTGGCAGCGATCGGCGCGCGCATGGCATCCATCAACTCGGCGCGCGAGACCCTCTCGCAATGACAGACGATCTCCGCGTAAGCTGCATTCTGCGCGATCATCGCCGCATCCTGATGCGGTCGTATCCCTGCCTCACCAATACTTGGCAGTTTGACTTTTTTGAATTCATCCTTCAATTTCAACTCAAGCCCCGCGCCGCTCAACAACTCCACACCGTACTCTGCGATGCCCATTGCGCCTGAAATGCCCGTTGAGCGGATTCCTCCCAGGCACAAATAGCGCTGCGTCGCGTCCATCTCGATCTGATAATCGCTGTGCTCTGTGGCAGCCCGCAAGCCGGAGTAGGTCGCGGTCACTTCTTCATCCAAAAGCTGCGGCAGGATCTGTTTTCCCTTTTCCAGCAAAAACTTCAAGCCGCTTTCCGTTGTCTCGGTTGCAGATTTATCAGGCAGGTCTTCGGCGGTCGGTCCAAGCAGGATATTTCCATATACAGTGGGGCTGATCAGCACGCCTTTCGTGATAGATGTCGGCACGGGTAAAAGTACATGCTTGACCAGCGGGCGCGCCATCTTGTCATAGACGATCAACTGTCCGCGTCGTGGCGTGACTGTGAAACTGCTCTTTCCAAAATGGGCATTGATCTCGTCTGAGTACAAGCCCGCCGCGTTGATAATGTATCTCGCCTTAATCTCTCTCCCTTGCTGGTCGAGCAATCCCTTGTAATCTTCACGGGATGTATCGAGACCATTCACCTGAAAATTCAGGAACAACTCCACGCCATTCAATACAGCCTGATACGCGAACGCGAGCGGAACGCCGAATGTGCATAGGATCCCCTCCCCCGGCACGAACAATCCACCCAGAGCGCCTTTCGCGATATGCGGTTCGCGTTGATGGATCTCTTCGGTAGAGATGATGCGCACATCCATCTCGCCGTTATCGTGCGCCTGTTTTAATAACTTGGGCAGGGTTTCAAATTGATCCTGATTCCACGCGATCAGCAATCCGCCCAGCAATTCATGGGCGATGTTCGCCTCGGGCAGATATTCCTGCATGAGCTTGTAACTGCGCTTGAGTAATTTCGCCTCGAGCGAATTCGGCTTCGCGTCATATCCCGTATGCCAGATGGCTGTGCTGGCTTTGGATGTTCCCATCCCTACATCGGAATTGGACTCCACCAGTGCAACTTTTAGATCATAGCGGGAGAGTTCACGCGCAATAGCAGACCCAACCGCGCCCGCGCCGATCACTGCAATGTCAAATATTGTATTTTGTGTTGTCATATCATTCCTGCGTTGACCGTTTTTTTACTGTCTACCATCCACGGTCTATCGTCTATTATTGATGAAATCCCTTTACAGCCTCAACTGCCTTATTCCACTGCGACAGTTTCATTCCTCTTTCTTCTTCATTCATTCTCGGCAAATAACTTGTCTCAGATTTCCAATTCGCCGACAATTCATCAAAAGATGTGCCTAACGCTGAAACACCTGCAAGATTCGCAATACCAATAGCGGTGGCTTCCAATGCCGCCGAAACTCGCACTTCAAGATTCAATAGATCTGCGATCATCTGCATTAGGTATGGATTCCCCGAAGGTCCGCCGTCCACTTTGAGGTGCGGTGGCGCTTTGCCTAAATCTTGCGACATGGCAGTCACCACTTCGTAAACTCGGCACGCGATTCCATCCAGCGTGGCGCGCACAATATCATCGGAACTGGTACTGCGATTGAGTCCGAACATCGCGCCGCGCACGTCTGTCCGCCAGTGCGGGGCGGCCAGTCCTTGCAGGGCGGGTACGACCACCACGCCTGGATCCGTTGAGCGCTTCGCAGCCTCATGGCTTGATGCCGAATCTGGAATGACTTTTAAATTATCTCTCAGCCACTGCACCGCCGAGCCCGTCACAAAGATCCCGCCATCGAAGGCGTAAGCGGTTTGTCCATTAAAATTCCAGCCGACCGTGGTGAGCAGACCGTTACTGGATAATCTTGGTTTATCGCCGATATTCATCAACAAAAAACTGCCCGTCCCAAACGAGCATTTCATCTCGCCCGCGTTGAAACATGCCTGACCGAATAGGGCGGCTTGCTGGTCTACAAGAAGTGCGTGCAGCGGTAGAAGTTTCCCATTTCCAAAGTCAACATCACCAATATGCCCGGCGGATGGTTTCACTTCCGGCAGCATACTTCTTGGAACGTCGAACAATTTCAGCAGCTCTTCATCCCACTCAAATTTATTCATGTCGAATAACAAAGTGCGCGAGGCGGTGGATGGGTCTGTGATATGCAGTTTGCCTTGTGTCAACGACCAGATCACCCAGGTCTCGGTGGTGCCGAATTTTAACTTTCCTTCATGCGCTTGCTTGCGAATCTCGGGATAATTCTCAAATACCCATTTGAGCTTCGGAGCGGAAAATAACTGTCGAGCAGCAGCCCCGTCTTGTAGCGCAGCAGCTCCACGTCCACACTGGATGCGAGCGCCTTACAGACCGATTCGCCTCTCGTATCCTGCCAGACGATGGCCGGGGTAACCGGCTCGCCCGTGTCCTTGTCCCACACCACAAAGGTCTCGCCCTGGTTGTCGAATCCGACCGCGGAAATTTCATATTTATCAAGCAGGGGCGCGCAGGCTTCCTTCACAGTGCGGACGATGTCAGCCGGGTCTTGTTCCACCCAGCCCGCCTGCGGAAAACGGGCAGGCAATTGCGCGGAATTTTTCTCCAGCATTTCACCGAGTTCATTCACAATGACTGCTGTTGTTTGCGTCGTGCCTTGATCAATACCAAGCAGATATTTCATAATTTTCATTTTCTCCGTTCTTCTTTTCCCTTCCGTGGAAAAGGGCTCAATTCGTAGTGGCGTCTGAAAAATCATCAAATAATATGGCAATATTTTTACCACTGTGTTTCGCCTGATACAGGGCAAGGTCCGCCTTGTTTATCAGCGCGATTTTGTTCAGCTCGTCGCCATGAAACGTGGCAAGCCCGACGCTGATCGTTACAAAGGGGCTGACCTTGTTTAGTTTGTGCGGGATCTGCAATGCCTCGACCTTGGACTTGAGCAAATTCCCTATCAGCAGTGCGCCTGCCGCGTCTGTCGTTGGCAGGATAATACAAAACTCCTCACCGCCGTATCTGGCGACCAGGTCGCCGGGACGTCTGGGTACTTCGCCAAGCGCTTGCGCCACACGCTTAAGGCAATCATCTCCCGCCTGATGTCCGTATGCGTCGTTATAGGCTTTGAACTCATCAATATCACAGATGGCAACAGACAGAGGCGGGTTATTACGCAGGCAGTATGAAAATTCCCTGTCCAACGCCTCGTCAAAGTAGCGGCGGTTGCGGATGCCGGTCAACCCGTCCACATTGGAAAGTTCTTCCATGGTTTGCAGGGTCAGGTCTAATTTTCTTCCATAAAAAAATACCAGGCCGCTCACAACCAGCCCGATCAGGATATGACTGATGATGATCGCCCAGTGCGGTTGAATATTTACCGGAAAGGATATGCTGATTCCACCGCGGACTTCATCCAGTTTATACCCCTGTTTCTCATGACATTTCAGGCAGCTCTGCTGTACATATAATGGAGCCATATAGCGAAATACTTGTGAATTTCCTTCCCCACTGTATGCGAAAAATTCCTTTTTACCTGTTTGCTCGAACGCACTTAAGGCGGAAGCCTCCCAATCGGCGGGCGCGTTCAAAGGGCGGATCGGATTCGAGCTGGTGATGTGAAATTTTACATGGTCCTTCGTGGCGGCCAATTCCCCGATCAGGCGGGTCATATACGCCGGGTTGACAAGAGTTAGTTCCTGGCCGCTGGTTGTTGTCACGTCGCGGTTGGGCACATCCAGGTACGGGTTGGGCTGGATGTTGTTTGTGACCGGCAGATAAATTCCGCCCTGCTGGGAGTTCCATTCGCGCATGGTGACGATCAAATTAAATAGTGAGCGTCCATTTTCCAAATAAGTTTCAAGGTTGCTCGTATCTGCCTGTCTCACATTCCAAAATGCGGACGCCGTGACCACCATCAGCCAAAGGGTAATGGTGGTTATCATATAACGTTTCGCCCTGGTGGTCATGTAATGCACATTCATACAGCAGCTTGCTTATCCTGTTGATCAAATTTTATCCATCCCCTTGTTCATTAAAGTCAAATTCTATCCGATTCCGCCTTCATTACTTCTAAAGATTTCATGAAAAATAAAAGCGGCATCCCTCTCGAGATACCGCTTTTATACTGCAAAAGGGAATTTATCTTACTGTTCGCCGTATCTCTTTTCGATCTCGGCGATCTTTGCCTGGTTCTGTTTGATCTTATCGCCTTCGGGCACGCCTTCGAAGCGCAGGTCTTCACCACCCGTGGCGAAGGTGATCGCCGCAGCTACCACGGAAACGCCGATGGCAATGTAGGAGGTTGTCGCCGTGGGGATAAGAAAATGCAAAACATTCGTATCGGAAACGGGGAGGAAACCCAACAGCAAACCGACGACGGCAATTCCAATGCCTATAGGAGCGGTCTTCTTGGACCAAAGGCCGCACAGGGCGACGACAAAGACGATCGTAAAGTAGAAGACTTTTTCATTGGGCGGGAAGAAACCGCTGATCGCCAGAACGATGCCGAAGATGATCGCGAGCACTGCATTGGGCTTGGAAAAACTGCCGAGGTTGAATGGACCCTTTTCCTTCCATTTTGCAGAGCCTTCAGAGAGCAGGCCAGCCGCAATCGGCATAACCATGGAGATATAAAGGAATACTGCGCACGCCACAGCCAGAATAAGATAGGCAGGCGCATACAACGTGCTTGCGAATGCAAATATGGCAGATACCCAAACCGCAGTTCCGGGAGTGCGGTATACAGGGCTGACATTGGCGAGGGCGGCCGAGGCGGGCAAGCCGCCGTCACGCGCAAAGGCGTACATCATGCGCGAAGTGGAGGTAAGACCTGCCAAGGCGCAGATGTAGTTGACCACTACCATACCGACCGCAAGGAACAAGCTCAAGGCGAACGGCATTTGGGAGGCGCTCCACATATAGAAGAATGAGCCCCAGCCGAGAGCGGCTGCTTCGGTTAAGTCTGGCATGGTCAGTACATACGCTGCAACCGCTATGAGACCAAAAACCCAGGACCAGAACACGGCAGTCCACATGCCCTTCGGCACGTTTACCTGCGCATCCTGTGTTTCTTCAGAAGTGTGGGCCGAGGCGTCAAAGCCTGTGATGGTATAGCACACATACGAAAGACCAAGCAGGAAGGCAAAGGCAACGCTTTCGGTTCGGAACGGAACCACTCCGCCGCCAGCGTCACCGGTTACATTTTGGAATGTCCAAAGGCGGGAGAAGTCCAGGGGAACGGAGCTGAAAGCGAACAAGGTGATAATCAAGATCACGGTCAAACCGAGGATGACGTAGCCGCTCAAGTCGGTAAGTTTGGTGGTAATGTCAATGAAGTAATGGTTCAAAAGGGCTTGAGAACCTAGCGCAATGATAAGGAATACTGTTTGCTGTGTGGCACCCCAGCCGGAAACATCCACGCCGAGTACGGTAGCGAGCAGCAGGTCTTTGAAGAACACGGTGTAGAGCAGCACATCCACGGAAGAGACTACGCAGATCAATCCGATCAGGTTGAACCAGGCAGTCATCCAGCCCCAGAATTTCCCGCCGAGGTGGGAACTCCAGTGATACAGGCCGCCCGCAGTCGGGAAGGATGAAGCGATCTGCCCCATGCCAACAGCCACGCTCATGGCGAGCACGCCGCCGACCAGCCAGATCAATACAGCGCCGCCAGAACCAAGGGCATTGAACGCGGCAGGGAAAGCGGAAATACCGCCGGCTAAAATACAAATGATCGAGAAAGAAATTGCAAAATTTGAGAAACCGCTCATGCGGCGGGAAAGCTCCTGCGCATACCCCAATTTATGCAGGACTTGCTTGTCGTGCGCTTGACTTTTATCTGCCATTTTCGTAATTCTCCTTGTGTGATTTATTATTACATCAAGAAACTGAACTTACGAAGATCAAGTGTATATCGTCCGCGATAGCATCCTCCCCTCCCTTGCGAGAGTCGTTCTGTGAGAAGTATGTATGGTAAACACTGTCTATGGCATAAAGGTACGGGTTAATTCCCGCCATTATTCCACAAATTCCCCCTTGATGGAATAGACCAAATGTTCTAAAATAGAATTATGAACTCAATGGATACTCTCAAGGCGTTATCTTCTCAAATGGTTTTTGAAGCGGACGGGGAACCGCGCGTCACTGCCTCCGCCCCGGATTGTTTCAGTCCGAAGGAGAAGGATCAAGCCTTTGTGCATCCCGCCCAGCTCCCCAACGGACAGAAGATCATGCTCCTCAAGACTCTGCTCTCCTCCGCCTGTGAGCGCGATTGTTTCTATTGTCCATTCCGCGCGGGGCGTGATTTCCGGCGGGCCACATTTAAGCCGGATGAGTTTGCCGGGCTATTCAACAAACTCAACCAGAGTGGAGCCGCTGAAGGCGTTTTCCTCAGCTCGGGGATCGCGGGCGGCGGTATCCGCACGATGGATAAACTCCTCGACACGGCAGATATCCTGCGCAAAAAATATAAATATCGCGGATACCTTCATTTGAAGGTCATGCCCGGCTCGGAGAAAGAGCAAGTCTTTCGCGCCATGCAATTGGCTGACCGTGTCTCAGTTAATCTGGAAGCGCCCAACACGGAACGGTTGGCAAAACTTGCACCGCACAAGATCTTCTTTGAAGAATTATTGCGCCCGCTGAAGTGGATCGAGGAGATTCGCCAAACAGTTCCTGCCTATAAATTTTGGAATAACCGCTGGCCTTCAACAGCCACCCAGTTTGTCGCCGGCGGTTCAGATGAAAGCGATCTTGAGTTATTGACGGTCACAAGCTGGTTGAATAAAAACGTGCGTTTAAAGCGTGCCTACTTTTCAGCCTTTCATCCCATTCGCGATACCCCGCTTGAAAACAAACCTGCTGTTGACCCCATGCGCGAACATCGCCTGTATCAGGCTTCCTTCCTCTTGCGTGATTACGGCTTTGATCTCGAAGATCTGCCGTTTACCAACTTCAATAACCTGCCTCTCAATGCCGACCCCAAACAAGCCTGGGCGCAAATGTATCTGGCAAACACTCCGCTTGAGATCAACAAAGCCGGCAGGCATGAGTTGATCCGTATTCCCGGCATTGGCCTGAAAGGCGCTGACGCAATCCTCAATGCGAGAAAATCAAATAAACTGCGCGATCTTTCCGCGCTAAAAAAACTGGGCATCATCGCCGAACGCGCCGCACCGTATGTTTTATTGGATGGAAGAAAAGCCGCCCTGCAATTGGCATTGTTTTAAGCACCCAATCGTGATGGTCTCTACTCCTGAAATCTCAGGTGTGTGCCGCGTAGAACGATATTGCGTAAGGTGAGTTAAAGACTTCGGAAATCTATAAGATTTCCGAAGTCTTTTTACTTTCATCCTTCATTATTCATCCTTCTTCTTTTCCTCTCACTCCCCCATCGTCGCGGCCAGCACATCGTAATAAGTTCCAGCCCCAAACCCGTCGAACAGGACATTGTCACCCGCCTTAATCTTCGGCAGTTGGCGCAGGAAAACGATCATATTACTCGCCGCGCTCACATTCCCAAAATCACTCACCAGCCACGGCATCGGGAATTCAATGCCCGCGCCTTGCAATTGTTTTGCCTTAAGTTGATTGATCTTATAATTGGCATGATGCACAATACCCACCGAGATTTTCTTCTCCGGTGTCCCCAGCTTGTTCATCAATTCCGCGTATTCATTGAACACATCGGTCACCACTTTCACGCCCGTGCGCACAAATAACTTGACCATGCCCATCGGACCGGCCATCGCGATCGGTCCGTCATGCTCTGGCTCGTGCATTAATCCCGCCACGCGGATGGTTGATGCATCTGTCTGGGTGATCTCCACCTGCGAGCCTTGCTCGTCCATCTGTTGTGAGTGTGGATAATACATGCGCACAGCCAGCACGCCTTCATCGTCAAAAGCCTCATAGTCTTTGCCGACCAGGAATTTAAATGTTTCTCCCGGCACAACACCAATAATGCCCGCCGCATTCCCAAACAACTGCAGGGCATACTTATCATGCGAACTGCTTGTAAAACGGCTTAGTCCTTCAATGCCGCCCAACAAAACTTTCTTTCCTTTTAATTCCTCGGCAATATTCATGTGACCTTTGCGCCCCAGCCATGGGTTAAGCGCGAGATTCAAACTTCCAACCGAACCATCGCAGGCTTTATGGACGCTTACTTTTAATGCCTTGCTTGAAATTCCCGCTCTTTCACAGATCAATGAAACATAGTCGCTTGAAACAGGTCCGCTCATGCCGATCAAGACTGCATCCACATCTGCGGGGTCCCACTGATTTGCCTGCGCCGCCTCGCGCAGCATGCGCGCGCCAACCTGTATTTCAAGTTCAAGATGGTCTGCGTCACTTAGATCAGGAATATGATGCCTGGCTGAGAAACCCTAATTCAGAAAGATTCATTACATCCGCATCTTGGAGGAATTCCCCGCGGCGATAAGAGACCAGATCGCGCAGCCGGGTATTATCATAACTGTCGCCCCAGGTGCCGTATGCTCCGCCAACTCCGAGCGCTGAATTCGTCACACTTTCAAATGCAAACGGGATGCCTGCCCCGATTTGAATGGTCTCTTTATTTACATTGGGTCGCTCAAAGAACGAATTTGATTCTGTCATTTTTAATCTCCTTTTTAGCAAAAAATCACCTATAAACTGATATGATTAAATAATGGTACGCACCGGTCTGAAGATTTGGGGGAAAACAAGCCGTAACTTACGGAAACCTTCGGAACATTATGCGTAATTTGCGATAACACCCATGTTTGTTTTTACGTTTCTGTTTAAAATTGTGAATTCAAAGTCCAAAAAGGTCTGGTACGGTAGACAGGGTGCTGATATTATCCAAGGGTAAAAAATATGATCAAGACCAAAACCAAACCTGGAACAGCCCAATCTATATTATCAACCTGGCATTTCCGCGCATCGGATTTTATTCGCAGCACTGGTGCGCGCAATCTTTGGTTTGTATTTGGTTTACTGATTCTTGGTATGACCGTCACTGCGCTCGCATCGTTTTATGAAAAATCAGAAGCGGAGCTTGCCGCGGAACGCGAATTCGATTTTATCAGCAGCGAGATCCAGCTCAACATCGCAGACCGCCTCTCCGCCAACGCCCAAGTCTTATTCAGCGGCGCGGCGCTTCTTGAATCGTCTGGTACCGTCACACGTGAGGGATGGCACATCTTCATCGAGCAGCTCCGCATCGAAGAACAGTTGCCCGGCATACAGGGAGTCGGATTCGCGCTTTTGATTCCGCCTGAACAACTCGATCAGCACATCCAGCAAATTCGAGACGAAGGGTTTCCGCAGTACACGGTCCGCCCTGAGGGCGATCGCGGGATCTATTCCTCTATTATTTATCTTGAACCTTTTGCAGGCCGCAATCTGCGCGCCTTTGGCTATGACATGTTCTCAGAACCCGTGCGCCGCGCGGCGATGGAGCAGGCGCGCGATGAAAATACGGCCGTGCTTTCCGGGAAGGTTGTGCTGGTGCAGGAAACCAACGAAGATGTGCAAGCCGGTGTTCTGATGTATGTTCCGATCTATCGCAAGGGGATGCCGATCGAGACTGTCGCGCAGCGCCGCGCAGCCATTCTAGGCTGGGTCTACAGCCCTTACCGCATGACTGACCTGATGCGCGGCACCTTGAGGAATTGGGAGACCGAACATGGGAACGAACATTTTCACTTGCAGGTCCACGATGGGGATGTAATCTCTGCAGACAGCTTGTTGTTTGACAGCAGGAGTGAAGCGGATAAAGCGCTTGCCGCTTCCACCCCGGAGTTTTCCAGGCTGACCCCGGTCGATTTCGAAGGACATCATTGGACTCTGCGATTCTCGCAGATGGGCGGGCTGTCAACTTTGGCAGATTATGACAGTTTTTGGTTCATATTGTCCGGCGGAACAAGCTTCACCATTTTTTTGCAGGGCTGGTACTTTCCCTGCTCAGAACGCAGGTCAATGCTCGGCGGATCGCTGAAGAATTAACGATCGAGTTAAAGGAGAGCGAAGAAAAATATAGCATTATATTTAATAACGAGATGTACGCGATCTGCATCTTTGACCTTGAAACACTGCAGCTGCTTGAGGTGAATCAAGCCTACGAGCGTGTATATGGCTACAGCCGTGAAGAGCTTTTGAGCGGCATGACCATCCATGACATCACTGCCGAACACCAGGCTTCCAACGCGGCGACGGTTAAAGCCACCCTGGACGGGACAACTTTTATTCCGCTGCGCTATCATCGCAAAAAAGACGGGACAGTTTTCCCGGTCGAGATCGTGGGCGGACCCTATGTCTGGCGGAACCGCAAAGTGATGTTCGCCCTAGCACACGACATCACCGACCGCAAGAAAGATGAACAGGAGATCCGAAAACTTGGGCGCGCGGTCGAGCAAAGCCCGGCCTCCATTGTTATCACAGGCACAGACGGCGCCATCGAATATGTCAATCCAAAATTCACCGAGATCACAGGCTATACATTGGCAGAAGCCGCCGGCAGCAATCCGCGCATCCTAAAATCAGGATACACAACTGAGCAGGAATACAGGCTCCTTTGGGACACGATCACGTCCGGCAATCAGTGGCAGGGTGAGTTTCAAAACAAGAGAAAGAATGGGGAACTTTATTGGGAAAAGGCAACGATTGCACCGGTCTGGAATGATCTCGGGCAGATCACCAATTTTCTCGCCATCAAGGAAGATATTACCCAGCGCAAACAGGCGGAACAGGCTTTACTCGAAAGCGAGAAATTTTATCGTTCATTGTTTGAAAATATGAATGGTTTCGCGTATTGTCAAATGTTATTCGAGAATGGCAAACCATCTGACTTCATTTACTTGATGGTAAACAAAGCCTTCGAAACACAAACCGGGTTGAGTAACGTTATTAATAAACGGGTAAGTGAAATTATTCCGAATATCCGTGAGTCTGACCCGGGACTGATTGAAACCTATGGACGGGTCGCTGTGACCGGCAGGTCTGAAAGTTTTGAAATTTACCTGCGTACTTTGAAGATGTGGTTTTCTGTCTTCGTCTACAGCCCTTCACCCGGGCATTTTGTTGCGGTTTTTGATGTGATCACCGAGCGCAAGCGACTGGAAGAGAAATTAGCTGAATCCCAGATATTTCTCAACAATATCATCGAACACAGTCCAACCTCGTTGTGGGTATCTGACGAACACGGCACATTGATCCGCATGAATCAAGCCTGCCGTGATGTTCTTCATGTCCATGATGAGGAGGTCGTCGGAAAATACAATATCTTGAATGACAACCAGATCAATGCGCAGGGGTACATGCCGCGGGTTCGGAATGTTTTCGAGAAAGGGGAAACAGCCCGTTTTCTCATGACCTATAACACGGCCGACATACACAATCTCAGCCTTGAGCAGGCCGTCAGGGTCGTACTGGATGTGAACATCTCTGCCATCCGGGATTCATATGGAAAGATAACCAACGCCATTATCCAGCATGTCAACATCACACAGCTGGATGGTATGGAAAAGGAATTGCGCCAGAGCGAAGAGCGTTACCGCTTACTCGCGACCACCATACCTGAACCGATCTTCCTCCACCAGGAGGGGCGTTTCATCTTTGTCAACAATGCTGCCCTCAAGCTCTTCGGAGCCGCCAAACCTGAAGACCTGCTTGGAACTCCCATTATAGATAGAGTGCATCCAGCCTACCGCCAGATCGTCATGGATCGGGTCGGCAGATCCGGTGACAAAGATTCAACTCTTGCAATGATCGAAGAGGTATTTTTACAGCTGGATGGCTCGCCTGTGAATGTCGAAGTGGCTGGTAACAGGTTGGTCATGAATGGCAAACCAACCATGCAGGTAGTGGCGCATGACATCACCGAGCGTAAAAAAATGATGGATACATTACGAGAGAGCGAACAAAGGTACCGCGAGCCAGAGAAGCCCAACCATTGCCCAGGTTGGAAGTTGGAGCTGAACTTAAATACACAGGAAGTGACCTGGTCTGATGAAATGTATCGCATCTTTGGGATCGATAAATATTCATACACCGGCCGGCTGGGGGATGTCATTAGAAAGGTAATCCATCCCGACGACTTGCACGTTGTCCTTCCGACCAACGCGAGAACCATCGCGAGCGAGAAGCCGATCGAATATCGCATTCTCCTGCCGAATAAGATCACCCGTCATATTTGGGCGAAAGCCGGTGATGTCATTATTGATGGGGCAGGCAATCCAGTCTTGATGACCGGCATAGCCCAGGATATTACCGAGCAAGCAGGCGGGAGGATCCAAACCCATCAACAACTCGGTAATGTCAGGAAGGTACCAGGGTGTGATCGCCATGCTGGACTGAATTGCGTTATACGCTCTTTAACTCAGCCTTTCACGAAGAGTTCAAAAAAATATACGGCAAAGACCTCAAACCCGGCGCCTCACTGACCGAGGCATTGGCACATCTTCCGAATGACCGCAAACAATCTCCCCCTGAAGATTTCAGTTTCACAGCGTTGAGAACGCATTGGAGCGCAATTGGTATGAACTGCACTTCAGTCCCGTTCGCGATGCTGCGGGAAAAGTGATCAATGCGGTGCACATCATCCGCAATATCACCGAACGCAAACAGATCGAAGAGGCTTTACGTGCAAGTGAATTAAGCCTGAGAAGGGCACAGGCAATTGCGCATATCGGGAATTGGGAATTGAACCTTGTAACCAATATCTTAAAATGGTCGGATGAAATCTACAATTTATTTGAGATCGACCGCGAAATGTTTGATCCGAGTTATGAGGGCTTTTTGAATGCCATTCATCCGGACGACCGGGGATTGGTGAATGATAAATACCAGAATTCCCTGAAAACACTTAAACCATATAAAGTAGATCACCGCCTCCTGATGAGAGATGGCCGCATCAAATGGGTGCACGAGGCGTGCGACACTGATTTTGACGCGCAAGGCAATCCTTTGATGTCGAGGGGTACGATTCAAGACATTACCGAACGCAAACAAATGGAAGAGGCTGTGCGCGAAGCGTATTGGCGGACAGAGAGCATCCTTGAAGGTACTCAGGTCGGCTCTTGGGAATGGAATATCCAGACCGGGGAAACAGTCTTCAATCAAAAGTGGGCGCAGATCATTGGATACACACTCGATGAACTGGCGCCTGCAAGCATCAAGACCTGGGAAAATTTTTCCCACCCGGAGGATCTAAAGCGGTCTGGCGAATTTCTGGAAAGGCACTTCGCGGGCGAACTTCCGAATTACGAACATGAAAGCCGAATGAAGCACAAGGATGGCCGCTGGATTTGGGTTCTCGATCGCGGCCGCGTCATCACCCGCACCAGTGACGGCAAGCCGCTTATGATGTTCGGCACTCATCAAGACATCACCATGCGCAAACAAATGGAAATCGATCTTCAGGCGCAGCGTGATTTTGCCACCCAGATCGTCAACGTGATGGGTCAGGGACTCACCGTCACAGACGCAGACGGACGTTTCGAATTTGTCAACCCAGCTTATGCGCGGTTGTTTGGTTATATGCCGGCGGACTTGATCGGCAAGCGCCCGGCTGACATTTCCTTGCCGGAAGAAAACGCTGTATTATCGGAACAGAGAAAGCGGCGCATACAGGGACAGGTATCCACATATGAATCGCGCCTGATGCGTACGGACGGAAGTGTCGCCCATGTCCTGATCACTGGCGCGCCTCGCGAAATTGATGGAAAGTATGCCGGCGCGATCGCGGTTGTAACCGACCTCACTGAACAAAAGCAGATCGAAAATAAACTTCGTGAAAGCGAAGAGAAATATCGCACTGTGGCAAACTTCACCTATGCTTGGGAAGCATGGCGGGCTCCAGATGGAACCTACTTATATAACTCCCCTTCCTGTGAACAGATCAGCGGTCACCCAGCCGCTGAGTTTAATACCAACCCGAATCTTATACTGGAGATTACACACCCGGACGATCAATCGATCCTGATCGAGCATCAGCGCGCCGCAGGCGGGGAATTAAAGGATCAGGATCTGGAAATTGATTTTCGCATCCTCACCCCCGGCGGCGAAACGCGCTGGATCGCCCATTCATGTACCACTGTTTATTCTGAAGATAATCATTGGCTCGGCCGCCGTGAAAGCAACCGTGATATCACCGACCGCAAGCGCAAAGAGGAATTGCTGTTTGAATCGGAGAACCGCTATCGGCGTCTATTTGAAACAGCAAAAGACGGCATCCTGATCGTTGACGCAGATTCTGGGATGATCAAAGATGTGAATCCATTTTTGATCGAATTACTGGGCTATTCACGTGAACAATTCATTGACAAAGAACTCTGGGAAATCGGCTTCTTCAAAGATATCGTCGCCAATCAGGATAATTTCCTGGAATTACAACAAAAGCAATATATTCGCTATGAGAACCTGCCGCTCGAGACTTTTGATGGCCGCAAGGTTAATGTTGAATTCATCAGTAATGTTTATCTGGTGGACAACAAAAAGGTCATACAATGCAATATCCGCGATATAACCGCCCGCAGGAAAGCCGAGGAAGAGATCCGCTTATTGAATGCCGAGCTGGAAGCACTGGCCGGCACAGACGGATTGACGGGAATCAATAATCACCGCTCTCTGCTAAAACTTGCCGAACGCGAATTCGAAGTCGCCATGCGTTATCAACCGCCGCTTTCGATGATGTTCTTTGATATTGACCATTTCAAACAGATCAACGACACCTTCGGGCACGCCATTGGCGATGAAGCCCTTAAATTGACCATTGAAACGGTTTGCGCCAAACTCCGCTCCGCCGACCTGATCGGGCGCTATGGCGGCGACGAATTTGTCATCCTCCTGCCTCAGACCAGCGCGCTGGATGCCCTGTCCCTCGCGGAACGCATCCATGCCAGCATTGCGGACATGCGCCTCGATACGAACAAAGGTCCGCTGACGCTTACGATCAGCATCGGCATTGCTCAATCGATCCACGACGCCTCAGAGCAGGATACCGTGGAAAGCCTGCTCCTGCGTGCCGACCAGGCTTTATACGCCGCAAAACAAGCCGGACGCAATCGCACGGTCATCTTTGATGAAAGCTCGTCTTGAAAATGACTCTGGAGTCAGACAGCTCGCTTACCCTTGTGGGTGCTGTTATATTAATTTTATCTTTTTAAGAGTGCAACTTTTCGCAAAGTCCGCACAAAAGCAAAAAGGATCAAGCCAAGCACGAGCGCGGCCAATGCGATCACCAGAACCAGGTTGCCTGTCACCTGAAATAGGCTTGGGTTGGGTTGCACTTCCACGGATAGAAAAGCTGTCCTTTCCACAGGCGCGCCGTCTGTGGCTGCGCTTGTCACGATAATATCCACACCATGCGCACCGGGGGTTTTCGGCTTCCACGCTGCTGAAATGCTTTTACCCGCGGTAAATTCAAGTACTTCAACATTCCCGTCCGGGTCACGGATCACAGCTTGCGCCTGCTTGATCTCCAACGATTGCCCGCTCATTGAGACCTCTGCGCTTAACTGAACCTCCTCACCAAGCTTTGGAATCAATGTGCTCGAATGCGCTCGAAGAACTGCCCCGCCAACAAAATAAACTGATACGGCAAAGTCAGCTCCCTCCGCGGGAGTTGTGTCGGATGCGTGCACCGTTACACGCCACAGACCTGCCTTAGGATTCGCGAAACCATATCCAAGATAAATCATGGATGAAGGGTCGTCCACCTGCACAAATCCATTCTGATCGGTGTCCAGCGGGATCTCCTTTCCGCTTGCGCCAACCACGCTGACCGTTACAGAACGAGTCGGGTCAAATAGCGCAAAAGAAGCCACGGTGACATTCGGATCAATATTGATCGTCAATTCTGTTGATCCACCCTTGTCAACTTTTCCCTTGTAAACCCGCGTAAACTGTAAAGATTCTGACCTGGCAGCAGTCGGCTTCGGATCAGCGCTGATATTAAATGTTCCTGCGCTTTTTTGTAATAATGGCTGTACAAATTTTTCAAAGGCAAAAGTGGAATAGGTCAATTCGCTATGGATGACCTCGATTCGCTCGGAATTTAACTCAATCGCATTAATACTTCCAAAGGAAACAACAGTATCATTCGGCACGTCCGTACAAGGTGACTTAAAAGGCTCCAGGATCGGCGTTCCGCCCAAGTCGTAAAATTCCACACCATGCCGATGGGTGATCTGATTATTAAAAACACCCTGCATATAGCTTTGGCGAATCTCGATCGAGGCGGGCAGGTAAAAGCCAAGCGTCGCAGGCAGAACAGAGCAATCGGAACCGCCCATCGGGGAACCGAGCATAATTAATTGGGCTACGTCGCGCTCCTTCATCACACGGTCAATATAATAACGCGAGATCATTCCACCCATGCTGTGTCCGACCAGGTCAACCATCTCCGCGCCGGTGGCTTTCTTCACGCCGTCAATATACTGACCTTCAATTTCAGCATTCTGGGCGATCGAATTTGTGCGTCCGGTCGGTTTCGTCAATGACCCCGTATCCATCACCCCGTCCACCTGGCCGTCGCCCACGGCAAATCCACGCAGCCCCAGCGACGACAAAAATCCATCAGGACCAAGATAAGGTTTCCATGTATCCCATGTGGATATAAATCCATGCACCAATACCACCGGTCGCGGCAGGACTTGAAGCGCGTCAGATTGACCGAGCGGACTGTTTCCACTGTTATGGGCATTCACTACCCGGCTTTTTTGCGCTGTCCCGTCAACGCCCCAATACCACCCCAACGAGAGGAATGACTCTGTCTGACAGGTATCTTTTTCCGCCGCGATCGTACAGGTGCCGACAACAGAACCCTGCTCGCCAAGTGTAAATGTTATCAACTCTTCCTTCGGCAATGCTTGTGAAAGTTTTATCTGCAGATGGATCGCGTCACCGTCAGTGATCTTTAATGTTGGTTGATCGGAACGATTAAGAATAACGACCTCGGAGGCGGAGGCCTGCGGCATGGACCGAAAACCATACAGTGAAAATACACAGACAAGAATGTTCAACACCGATAAAACTTTGCGCATATTATCCTCACTTGATTTTTTTTGTGACACTGATTATAAAATTATAACGGATTCGATTCTTCGTCGCAATTATTTTATTTTTTTTCTTTGTATTCCAGTTCAACCTTAATATATCCGGTTGGTATTCGCTTAAACCTTGCATATATTTTTATTGTTGCTATACTACAAAGTGTCTTGCAGTAACAAAAATATATTTAATGATATTTTTTACAGAAGGAGAAAAAATAATAATGACAACGACAATGGAAACTCTTGCGATCAGAACAGAGAACAAATTTCGAACACTCATCACAAAACAGGCGCACAAAAAAGGTGACGCGATCTGCGCCATGCCCAGCGAAAACATCATGGATAAACCCAATCGCTTCACGGTTCAGATTGGGCGAAACGTTCATACGCATGTCGGCAAACTCGCCGCCCTGAATCATTCCTGTGATCCCAACGTTGTGCTTGATACAGAAAACATGCTAATGATCGCCCGTCGTGATATAGAAAAAGGAGAAGAACTATCCTTCTTCTATCCCGCCACAGAATGGGAAATGCAGGCGCCATTCATCTGCCTGTGCGGATCGGCGAATTGTATTCATGTGGTTGCAGGCGCACGCTTCCTGCCGCTCTCCACACTCGAGACGCATTACCTTAACAAGCACATTCGCGAGATGATGATCGAACTGCTCAACAACACACAACTGCACTTAAAGAATTTGCAGAAGTCCTAAAAATAAAATCTCCGGGTTCCCAAAGAATTCGGAGATTTTATTTTTTACAGTTTTCGATGGAACGCCAGCAGGGTATACGCCCCCGCCCACGGTTTGCCCAGGCGGTGATTATCTGAAACGATCACATTGCTGAATCTTGAGGCGATTTGCGGCATAAGGACGGCAACAGCCGCCCAGTCATCGGTCAGGACGGCTGTCTTCATTTTTTCTGCCGCCTGCCCTGCCCACATCCACTCCATGCGGAATTTATCGGCCTTCACCCAATAATCGCGTTTTTCCCATGCGGCCACAGACACATCAATACCATCCGAGATCGCCTGCAGCGCGAGCGCAATGTATGCCGCCAGGTCTTTTGCCTCCGGCGTAACAGCTGCCTGTTTTGCCAGTTCACGAATACACAGAACTATGCCTTTTGTTAGGCGGGTTCGTTCTTTTCCAACTGAATCAGGATTGATCACACGGCTCAAGATTGTTTCTCCAAAAGTAGGGTCGGTTTTCCAAGTGCGGGATTATACCGCTTCTGAATGAATCGGATAAAATAAAGCGATGCAATATCAGATCACAGCCATTATCTTCGACCTTGGCAATGTCCTCCTCAAGTGGGATGTGTATCGCCTGTACAAGCGCTTCTTCCCCGACCCCAAAGCTGTCGACTCTTTTCTGCAGGAGGTTCGGTTCTTTGAGTGGAACGCGCAACAGGACGCCGGCCGCTCCTTTAAAGAAGGTGTTGCGGTACTCTCTGCGGAATTTCCTCAATATGCAGAGCTCATACAGGCCTATGATACCTATTGGGAAGATTGTGTTACGGAAACGATCGACGGCACAATACAGATCGCGCGCGAATTAAAAAATGCGGGGTGGCCATTATATATATTGAGCAATTTCTCTCTCGAAAAATTTTCGCTCGTCCATTCTCGTTACGATTTTCTTAATATCTTTGATGACTTGATCATTTCTGGCGAACACAAACTTGTCAAACCGGATCCATCCATTTATGAATACACCCTGCAGCGAATTAATCGCGAAGCCGGGGAATGTCTCTTCATTGACGACTCTCTCCCAAACATTGAAGCCGCCCGCATGCTGGGCTTTCGAACCATCCATTTCCGCTCCCCCGAACAACTGGATATGGATCTGAAAAATATTCTACACACACAGTCCGTCTATGGGAATTAGATCATGAACATTCAACAAGCCATGCTTCAGAAAATTGAAGACGAACTAAAACACCAGGTTGCGCGCCTCGACCAGCCTCGCACAAAGTATTTTCACGAAATGCTCACTTATCATATGGGCTGGACGGGTGAAGGTTCGGGGAGTGAAGCAACAGGCAAGCGAATTCGTCCTTTGCTGGTATTGCTCTCAACTTCTTCTTTAATTGAAAATGAAAAAGTGGGTGATCAAAATAATGCAAGTCCTTATTGGCTACGCGCAAAATCAGCAGCAGCAGCCATTGAATTGATACACAATTTTTCATTGGTTCATGATGATATACAGGATAACTCAGACAAACGCCGTGGCCGAAATACTGTTTGGGTGAATTGGGGCGCGCCGATGGCGATCAATGTCGGAGACGCGCTCTTTGTGATCGCCAATCAAGCCGTCATGGACCTGATGGAATATTATCCGGCCGAGGTTGTTGTCAAAGCCGCCAATATTTTGAACAATAGCTGTTTGGACCTTACACGCGGCCAATTTCTGGATATGTCTTACGAAGAGAGGCATGATATTGGCATTGATGAATACTGGCCGATGGTCGGGGAAAGACCTCTGCCCTGCTGGCAGTCTGCACTCACATTGGCGCGTTACTTGGAAACGCCGCGGAAACGCAGCAGGAAGCCTACCGCTTATTTGGCTGGCATCTTGGGCTTGCATTCCAGGTACAGGATGACATTCTGGGGATTTGGGGTGATGAATCGGTCACCGGGAAATCTGTCGCAAGCGACCTTGTGGAGGGAAAGAATTCACTGCCGGTACTTTATGGCTTGGGCAGACACGGCAAGTTTGCTGAAAGATGGGCGCAAGGACCAATCACGGCTTCTGAAGTGAAGGCTGTCGCGAAATTACTGGATGATGAAGGCGGCAAAGAATATGCTGAAGAAATATCCAAAATAGAAACGCAAAAAGCCTTGGCTTATTTGGGAAACGCAAATCCGCAGGGAGAGGGCGGCGATGCTCTGCGCCAACTGGCATACAAATTGCTTGATCGAAAACAATAAAGCCGAAAACTAAAAAGTGTTCTTCGCTCTCTTTGCGAGCCTTGCGGTTCAAAAGGGATGTTCCGCAGTTCCATCCTCAAGACGATGAGGGCGATTTTTTGTGGATTTGTTTTTGTTCATACATTCGACTGTCGGCGAGGTTAAAAATGGCATCCAGGATTGAGCCTTCATTTCCTGTTGCAGCCCCAACGGATATCTGGATGGGCGCGTCCCAATGACTGCTGTTATATTTTTCGATCGCCACATCCAACCGGGCTAGCACGCTCTCGATGGTTTTCTCGTCAGTTGTAGGGAAAAGAATGACAAATTCATCGCCCCCTGTACGGGCGATGATATCCTCGGGACGAAAACACTTTTGCAGCAAAGCAACAGTATTGCAGATTAACTTATCACCGGCAGCGTGCCCCAGACGATCATTAATGGTTTTTAAATTATCCAAATCACAAACGATAATGCTGACCGGGAACTGGCTGCTGTTTTGGAGCGTTTCCAGGCTGTGGTTGAAATATCCGCGGTTGTACGCGCCGGTCATCGCATCGTGCGAACTGATATAGCGCAGGTCCTCTTCCATCCCCTTTCGAATCGTGATATCGTAAATCACACCGTGCCAGGCGCCTGGTCTCTGCCCCAATTCGTTCGACAGTGCAGCTTCTTCATGCACCCAGATTGTGCGCCCATCGAGGGTTACCATACGGTATTCACCAGAAAAATTCTCATTGCTTACCAGCGAGTGCAAGCTTTCTGACTGAACACGGGCACGGTCGTCGGGGTGGATTAATGGCACCCATGAATTATTTTTCTGAACCAAGTCGTCCGATTTGTAACCGAGAAGTTTTTCAACTTGAGGACTCATAAAAGTAAAGAAATAGCGGTTTTCATCTTCAAATAGCCGGATATATGTCACGGCATTGATCTGTTCCACAAGCTGCCGATAGCGCGCTTCAACCTGCTTGATCAAGGCGGAAGTTGCCTCACGTTCAGTCACATCCCGGTCGATACCTCGAATGCATGCCAGATTACCGTTCTGATCAAAAGCCGGCAATGAATTAGACTCAAGAATGACCTCTGTTCCATTTTTATGACGAAAGGTGTTGAGCAAACCGTAGACCGGCTTACCCTGAATAAGTAAATTTCTTACGTTTCCCTGCCCCAGGTGATTTGAGTGATCACCTAATTCCATTGAATTTCTACCGATCAATTCCCTGGGTTCAAACCCCAGAATATCTCGGACTCGGGAATTTAGGTAAGTGTAGATTCCGCTTGCATTTACCTCCCAAAGGATATCTGGCACGGCTTCGGAAACCGTTTGGTATTTTTCCTCGCTTAAGCGAAATTGCTTTTCTGCGAGAGCCTGCTGGCTTTGGGCGTAATTCAAGCGGCGGAAAAATATATCCATGAGTAACCAAAAGGCAACGATCACAAACGCAACGATAAAATCCAATGTGACCACCATTCGGGTCCAGTTGGAAAACATGATACGCGGTTGGTCCAGTTTGATCAGGATTGTGGGTTTTCCGTAGATATCTTCGAGGATTTGGAATCCGGAGATGGTTTCGTTATTGGTCGCCGCCACCAACTGATCCTTCCGCGTGGCGTTCATTTCTTGAATCTGGCTTAATAGTGGATTCGCGTTGAGGGCCATGTTGCTATTTACAATTCCCAGCCGCGCACCACCCGCGGCAATTTGGTTGCTGTCAAGATCAAGGTTGGTAAAACGACCCAGCACCAGAATTCCGGCTGGGTCGCCGTCTCCTGTATCCGGCAGTATGGGAAAGGCTGAAATGGATAATGGTCCATCTTTAAGCGCCAAAATACCTGATATTCCATTCCTTGAGATGATCTTGCGAACAAGCGGGCTGCCGCTGATAAATTGCTCACCAAAATCACCCGGCAGGTCGATTTCCTCCATTTGGGTCAGATCATAAGCCTTGGAGAATAAGGTTTCCCCCGAAAGCCGCGAGATATATATTATATTTACATTCATATCTTTGAAGGCTGCGCTGTATAACCATGAGGTAACAAACTCCGAATTTGGGTTTTGGGCAAACTCGTAAGTGTCGTCCCAAAAAGCCCATTCAGGTCCTTGTGTGTAAAGATCGTTCAATCCATCATCGACCATTTTAGTGCTGCGGAACAGGTTCTGCTGGACGTCTATTTGTTCCTGTTGCAGGATGGATGGTACCTGTGCCTGATAGGATATGAATGTGACCAATCCGATCATGACCACCAGAATAATTGAAGCAAGAAAAATTGATTTCCAGACTGTCATGAGTCACCTTTATCAACAGAATAATATTGTAATGTATTCCGTATCAAAACCATATTGTCAACGTTCTTTTTGGTTTTCCGGGAATTATTTGATTATTCTAGCATTTTCTTTGTAAATTTCCTGTGAATTTTCCGGGAATATTTGGAGGTAGAATATTGGACAGCAGAAGTAAGCCTGATCATTTATGATCAATACAACAACGGGCTATTCGAATTGATTCGGATTGATCGAGGTCAAACTACAATTGTCGGCGTGTGGAAATAACTACGATATTTGCAAAAAAACAAAATGAAGGAAAGCCGGCTGAGGCGCATCCAATAGATAATATTGGGAAACCACAATATACCGGATGGCACCGATAACGGAAATTAAAAATATGTTATAGTCCATATGCCAAGCTCAGATGAATTTCAAATATTTGTTTGAAAAAAGTGAGGTTTTAGACTAAAATTAGTGCGCTTGCTCCCCCTACGGAGATTTCGAAAAAAAACAGGCAAAACGAGGAATTTCCCTCGTAAAACTACGCGGGTGTAGTTCAGTGGTAGAACGCGTGCTTCCCAAGCACGATATCGTGAGTTCGAATCTCATCACCCGCTCAAGTTAAATCGAGGCGAGGCAGCCTCGATTTTTTATAAAAGGTTTTGTAAGGTTGCTGTTATGCGGGTGCTTTTACCTAACAAGTAGAATTCAATACGGAGAAAGTCCGCCATGATGCCAAATCTTGATAAAGGCAACATCTTATATGTTGAAGACAATCCAGATAACAGAAGCTTGATACGCAGAGTGCTTAACTCAGAAGGCTATTCTGTTATAGAAGCGATTAACGCAAAGCAAGCATTGGAAAAACTTGAGGGCGGAGAGATTGATCTGATCTTGATGGACATCAACATGCCTGATATGGATGGTTATATATTAACTTCCAAAATCAAGGCAATTGAAAAATTTTCAACAATTCCCATTGTTGCGGTAACTGCGAATGTTATGCGCGGGGATCGCGAAAAATCACTTCAAGCGGGATGCAATGGTTATATACAAAAGCCGATCGATGTTGACACCCTTGCCCAGCAGATTGAACGATTTATGATAAGGAGCAACAATGTCTGATGAAACACCTGCTGTTTCTGACACGCAGCCAATCCGTAAGCCGAATATTCCTAACGATGCGGCAGTATTGGTAGTGGAAGATAATGTTTCAAATTTCGTGTTGATCGCACGTATGCTCGGTTATCTGGGAATCCATTGTGAATGGAAAACTTCGGGATATGAGGTTGTCGAGTATGCAGACACCCTACCACGCCTTGATCTGATCCTGATGGACATTCGTCTTCCCTATGAAGATGGTTATGGCGCGCTAAAAAAGATTCGCGCTTCTGAGCGATTCAAAACAGTACCCATTATTGCAGTAACGGCCGAGGCCAGCCCTGAACAAATGAAAAAAGCCAAGGATTCAGGGTTTGATGGTTTTTTAGGGAAACCTCTTGACCCAGACAAATTCCCCGACCAGATCCGCCGCATCTTGAGTGGAGAATCAGTCTGGGAATATAGTTAAAAACTTCAATGAAAGCGACGCCCGTACTTATTAGCCAGCAAAAAAGATTTAAGGGCAGTCTGACAGGCACGCTTGTAAGAACGCTCCTTATATTTACTTTTATTCCACTTGCCTTAATGGCCGGAATGGCGTATTTTCGTGCGCGCGGGCTTCTACGGGAACAAGCAATTACACAATCACAAAACCTTTTAACCAATCAACTTAAGCTAATAGACCGCGAAATCAAACATAGAGAAGCTCTGCTCGCAAATCAGGTTGAAAATGAGGACTTTAGGGCTCTGATCGAGCTCGGATTACACGCGAATCCGATGAACGACCAGTTTGACGTCATCCAAAACGACTTCATTAAAGAATTTCAAAGAATGAACACAGGAAGGCGCACCTGTATTCGATCAATTCTTTTTTGATGGACACAAAAGGGAGTATCAAACTTGCAAGTAACGAGAGCTGGCTGAGGAAGTCCATAACTTCGAATATTTTCAATCCGGTAGAGAAAAATCATTCGAGTGCGCTGTACGGGCTCTCGCCGATTTACGAAGATCATTTCTTACTTTATTACCGCATTGAACTATCAAACAGCCGGCGGAGGTTCAACTCTTGGTGCGTTAGTGGGGATCACGGAAAAAGATAACCTGCTGGAACTAATTCAGCCTCTCAACGGCATATCTCCACTCGCAAGCACGTATTTCCTTCTTTCAACCGACCAATTTATCTACGTCAACCCAAACACCATGGAGTTCACCCTTGTCAACTCCTCCTCCCCCAGCAGCGAACTTAAATCAAAACTGACCGAGCTAATGTTTACACAGCAGGCACAGCCTGAATCAATGGACACAACTGCGCCCAACGGTGATGCAGTGCTGGCACAACTTCAATGGTTTCCGTCAATGCAGACGGGCATAGTCCTTGAAGTTAACGCGGCTGATATTTATGGCCAAATAGCAAGTCTCGCCCCGTTCACTATTCTCCTTGTTTTAGGAACATTAGCCGCCACCGGCGTCGTGTTGAGCTTGGGAGTTAATAGAATTATCAGACCACTACGCTCATTATCTGAAATCACCAGCAAATTTGCCGAAGGAGATTGGAATCAACGAGCGAAAGTTTTGAGCGAAGACGAAGTCGGCCTGCTCGCAGACTCTTTCAACAACATGGCAGAGGAACTCAGCAGCACGTATCGTTCCCTGGAAGAAAAAGTGGATGAACGTACACGGCAGATTCGCACCGCAGCAGAAGTGGCCCAAAACATCACAACCATATCCGACCTTGATGAAATGCTCGCCAAAACAGCAGAATTACTCGTTAAACAATTTGAATTTTATCAAGCGAGTATTTTCCTGATGGATCGCGGCGGCAGGTATATTGAGTTTAAAGCCGGCTTTGGAGCCGCTACCAAAGGACTGATTGATAAAAAATACAGATTGGAAGTTGGATCAGAATCCATCGTCGGCTGGGTAAGCGCAAATAATCAGCCGCGAGTTGCTTCTGATATTTTGGTTGATCCGCTTCACTTGAAGAGCGAACTGCTTCCAGAGACCCGCTCCGAAGCCTGCGTTCCTATCTCGATCGGGAATTTGGTGCTGGGGGCTTTGGACGTACAAAGTATAAAGGAAGGCGCTTTCACAGGGACTGAAACCCTTGTCATGCTTCGCACTCTGGCTAGCCAGATCGCCGCGTCGATACAAACGATCGGCCTCGTCGAAACCAGCCACATCAACTTTGAAGAACTTGAAAGGCTCTATCGTTCCAGTCGTTTAATAGCAAAAGCAGTCAGCGAAACTGAAATATTAAGAATAGGCGCGCAAATCGTCGAACAAGCCCCCTACCCCGTCATTGTTTTCCGTACAACAGAAGATGGTCAACTTGAAATCATCTCGTCAGCCGACTCGACCAGAGCACAATCACCCATTCCCGGATTGCCAAAGTATATCAATGCGAATATTGATGAAATTAATGATTACCTGTCACGCAGTACCGTAATAACTGAATCAAGACAGCTCAATATTCCGAGACCATTCACCAGCATTCTTAATAAAATGGAATTGGATCATATCGCATTCCTGCCGATCCGAAAACATGATACCTTGATGGCTATCATCATGCTTGGGTCAAGAAAACGGGTGATCACCAGCGCTTCCATACAACCATATGGAAACCTGGCGGACCTAATCTCGATCACACTCGAAAAAGCAGACGCGATCCAAAAAACAGAACGGCACCTTAGCGAAATGGAATCGCTGGCATCCATCAATGAATTAATTTCAGAAACATCAGACCTTCAAAGTTTTTTTCAAGCACTGCTTGTCAAGATCCATCAAATCATTGGCAAGTTCAGCTTAATCGTCGCTTTGTACGATGAAGTAAGCAACACAATCAGCATCCCGTTCAGTTATGAAGATGGCCAGACCACATCGATAGA
The DNA here is from genome assembly GCA_016709305.1 of Candidatus Villigracilis saccharophilus. Classification (GTDB taxonomy): domain Bacteria; phylum Chloroflexota; class Anaerolineae; order Anaerolineales; family Villigracilaceae; genus Villigracilis; species Villigracilis saccharophilus. The sequence continues at coordinate 67,464 of JADJNA010000018.1, read as the reverse complement.
ATCCTTCCCACTTGGAGAAGGTTTGACCTCGATCTTACTAAACACAAAACAGCCATTAATGCTCGTGGAAGATGTGGAACGCAAAGCGCTTGACCTAGGAGCCAAAGTGTCAGGCAAACTCCCACAGTCCTGGATGGGCGCACCCATGTTCGTTCAAAACAAGCCCATCGGCGCATTGATCATCCAGGAAAATGAAAAAGAGCATGCCTTTGATAAATCCGACTTGAAATTTTTCACCACCCTTGCGGGTCAAGTGGCAGGGGTGATCAATAATGTTCGGTTACTGGATGAAAGCCAGCGGAAAGCGTTGCAACTGGAAACTGCGGCAGAAATCGCGCGCGATATTAGCGGTTCGCTAAACCTGGATGAGTTATTGATAAAATCCGTCAATTTCATTCGTGAAAGATTTGAGTTCTATCACGCAGCCATCTTTTTACGCGACCTGTCAGGAGAATTCGCAATGATCCGCGAGGCGAGTGGCGAGGCCGGGGCGCAAATGAAACGCGCTGGCTATAAGATCGCGATCGGCTCAAAATCCATTGTCGGCTTTGTAAGCAGCCATGGCGAACAGCTCATCGTGAACGACACGACGAAAGACGCCACGTACTACGCAAATCCGATTCTTCCGGATACCCGTGCCGAAGCCGCCATTCCGCTAAAGGTGGGAGAGCGTATTCTTGGGGTGCTTGACATTCAAAGTATCAAAGTCTACGCATTTTCTGAGGATAATTTACGAAGCCTGCAGATCCTCGCAGATCAACTTGCCATAGCAGTGGTCAATACGGAACTCTTTGCCGAGACCCAGGAACATTTATCTCAACACAGACTCCTGCACCATATCACCACCACCGCCGCATCTGGCACAACACTCGAGGAGGCGCTGGAAAGCGCAGTGAAAGGATTGCAGGTTACGCTTGGAGGCGACCGAGTCATGATCCTCCTAACGGACCGTGAAAAGAAGATGCTGGAAGTAAAAGCATCCATGGGATATGCTGAAGATATTATGACTCTACACATCCCCATTGGAAGCGGAGTGACCGGTTGGGTTGCCGCGCACAGGCGATCTCTTCGCCTGTCAAACGTGATCGAAGATCCGCGTTATATTCAAATCAGCCCAAATACACGCTCAGAACTAGCTGTTCCGCTGATCTATCGAAACGAGCTGCTGGGCGTCTTGAACGTGGAAAGCGAGCAAATTGACGACTATACTGAGAACGACGAGGAAATGCTTGGTACGCTTGGAGGAAGTCTGGCGGCCATCATTGCAAACGCCCGTTTGCTGGAACAGATCCGTTTACAGGCGGAGCGTGAACGCGTAATCTTCGAAGTGACCAGCAATATTCGGAGATCAACAGACATTCAATCGATTTTAATGACCACGGCAAGCGAGCTGACAAGAGTCACCGGCGCGCGCTACGCAAAGATCCAAATCAACCCTTTGAGCGACGCCAAACAGGAAGATACGCAATGACCGAAAGCAGTCTTTCTAGAAACTCAGCCGAAACAACGCGCTTGTTTTACAGAAATTGGCGTGAGCGATTCGCGATCCCCTTACTGGTCGGCGTACTGATACTGGGAAGCATTGCATTAATTCCCGCGCTAAGGGGTTCCGCCAGCACAGTCGTTGACGCAGTCTTTATAGCCGTCTATATCTTAACGGGAATTGTTACTATCGTGCGCTTTTCATATGTGGTACGAATGAGCGTATTTCTGCTTAGCATTTATGTACTTGGAATCAGTGAATTAATTTTATACGGCATTTTAGGAGATGGTTTATTCTTCTTCCTGGGCTTAATCATTTTTTCAACCATGCTGCTTTCGCCGCGCGCTGGAATCGCGGCTCTTATTCTAAATATCATAACCTTTTCAGTATTTGGATGGCTCATGTTAAGCGGGCGGGTGACCCCACTAAACCAATCTGTATTGCCGTCCAAAATAGATGATTGGGTAAGCGCGGGGGTGGTCCTCTCCATGTTTGGACTTGTCATTATTATTGGTTTTCAACGTTTAGAGCAGGAGTTTCTCGAATCGCAAAAACAAATTGATATAACTTTGAACGATCTTAAAAACGAACGCACGAACCTGGAGAATAAAGTATTCGAACGAACCGTTCAACTTGGAAAAATAAATAAAATCGGACGTGCAGTTACTGCCATTCTAGATCCGGATGAACTTCTCAAACAAGCCGCCCATCTCATTGAAGTCGAATTTGACTGCTATTACACCGCCTTCTTCCTGCTTGATCTCTCGGAACATTGGGCTGATCTGAAAGAGGCAACTGGCGAAGCTGGAAGGATATTGCGCGAAAACAAGTACCGCTTGGATGTCGACGGAAAATCTGCGGTCAGTGTTGCAATACGCACAAAACAGGCTTATATCGTCCAGGAAGCCGGGACAAAAGCCGCCCGTCCTGACAATCCCCTGCTGCCTTATTCCCGCTCCCAAATTGCGATGCCGCTGATCGTTGGCGATACAGTCCTGGGCGCCTTGGAAATGCACGCAACCAAAGCAAACGCGTTCTCTCCGCAAGACGTTGAAGCATACCAGAACATGGCTAATGAAATAGCCATCGCTCTTGAAAACTCCCGCTTGTTTTTACGCGCACAACAAAGTCTATCTGAAATGCGCGCCACTCAACGGCAATATCTTCAGGGAGCCTGGCAATCCCTCACAAACCATCGCAGATTGGATTATGCCCTTGGAGATAATGACTCGGACGACAACAAGGAGATTAAAATTCCGCTTGTATTGAGGGATCAAATTATCGGACAGGTCTATCTTGAGAATTCTGCAGAATGGAGTCCGGAGCAGAAAACCTTGATCGAATCCATCACAACGCAAGCATCGCTTGCGTTGGAAAATGCCCGCCTTGTGGAGGAAAGTCAATCCATTGCGGCTCGTGAGAAACTGGCAAATGAACTCATCACCAAAATTTGGGCATCCACAAATATGGACAATATCCTGCAAACCACCGTTCGTGAACTCGGGCGCTCACTCGAAGCCTCGGAAGTGGTAATCGAAGTTTCAATGGGGACAGAAGATGAATAGCGATTTGCAATCTTATGGAGCTGATAAGCGGCAGGACCATCAGTCAATGGCTTTTGATTACAAAAGCTGGCGCAATGGATTTATCTTAATCATTCTGCGCATGGCCTGTGTGTTGGGACTCGGCCTGTTGGCATTCTCACTGCCAAACGCAACATCAATCGATCTTGTTTTATTTATCAGCCTGTACTCTGTTCTGTTCCTGGTAACTATTTTCCCAGCCCCGTATACGGCTCGCGCCACCATTTTGTTATTGATGATCTACGCAATAGGAACAAATGCCATTCTCGCGTGGGGGCCATGGCTTGATGGCAACGTATTTTTTGTTGCATTGATCATCTTATCCGGCTTGTTATTCGATCAACGAATTGACATCCTTGCTGTGTTCATTAGCATTTTTACGTTCGCAACAATAGGAATCATACAACAACTGGGAAAGTATCATTTTAGCGCGCCAGGCGTGCCAACCACCACACCATTGGACTGGATCGCATATACAATGAATTTTTCCGTAGTTAGCGTGATTCTTGTCATTGCAATTGCTCGATTTAAAAACGAATTTGCGCGTATTGTAGGTCAGACTCAAAGTATGTTCCAGACCCTGATTGCTGAACGAATCCAATTGGAAAACAGAGTACGCGAACGGACCGAAGAGTTGGAAGTGCAAACCAATCAATTGCGCACATCAACCACTGTTGCCAGAACCATTGCCGAGATTCAGGACGTCTCTATGCTATTGGGGGCGGTGACAGATCAAATTTCTGAAAAATTTGAGTACTATCATGTTGGACTGTACATTTTAGATGAACAGAAAAAAATTGCATTTTTGCAGGCAGCCTCCTCCACAATCGGCAAACAGCTTATTGGCCAGGGGTTTCGCGTCGAATCAGACCCGCGGAACGGGCTCAATAAAGTCGTCGAGCTGAACAGGGCTGAAATCACATCTGATATTGAAGACCCAAATTTTATTCGCGATACAAATTTCCCAATTACACGGTCAAGAATGATGCTCCCACTCGCGGTACGGGGGAAGGTGATCGGAGTGTTGGACTTGCATTCAGATCAGCCAAAGGCATTTGGCACGCAGGATGCAGAAATACTGCAAACACTCGCTGATTTGGCGGCGATTTCCTTTGATAATGCCCGCTTGCTCAATGAAACAAAGAACCTTGTAAATCAATTGGAGGTTAACACCTCATTCCAGACACGTAAAACTTGGTTAAAACTCACAACCCGCCAAAAACCAGCATATCAATATACGCCCGCTGGTGTGCGACCTCTTTTCTCCAAAGACAAGGTTAATATCGAGGGGATGCTCGTACCATTGGTTTTGTATGGCGAAACAATCGGCACGATCAAATTAAAGAGAAAAGGTGGAATATCTGAATGGTCTGATCGTGAGCGCTTATTAGTTGAGAAAATTGCCGACCAGGTGGCGCTCGCTCTGGAAAACAGCAGATTGGTAGAGGAAGCTCAAAAAAGTGCAATGCGCGACCAGATGATCGCAAACATTTCAACGCGGGTTCGCGAAACTCTTGATGTAGAATCGGTGATCCGCACAGCTGCAACCGAACTAAGAAGGGTCTTCGATCTAAAAGAAGCGGAAATTAACATTGGACCCCATCAACCAGAATCCGGGGTTATTCGGAAAAACGCGAATTTTTTGCGTTTGAAATAAGGAATTTATTGAATATGGCTTTGGAGAAGAAACCTGCCCGCATGAAAATCAGCGAGACACAGCGTTACGCATTGATTGGCGCATCGTTTGGATTCTTATTCCCCATCGCCGGAACTTTTTTGAAATTATTGATTTCTCAGTTGCCGTTACAAATTTCTTCCATAATTATTATCCAGCGTACTGAACCGCTCTTATGGTTGATCGATACTGCCCCTCTATTTCTCGGTCTATTTGCCGGATACGCCGGCTTCAAACAGGATATGCTACTAACTAGCAATAAAGAGCTAAGCAATCGCGAGCATGATTTGAAAATATATCAGACAAATCTTGAAGAACGCGTCAGAGAACGGACCAATGAGATCGAACACCGCAGTCGTTTATTAAGAGCGGCGGCAGATGTCGGCAAGAACATTACTTCATACCGCAATCTTTCTGAACTCTTACAACAAACGACGCACCTCATCCGTGATAATTTTGGTTATTACCACATTGGCATCTTTCTACTGGATGAACGCAAGGAATACGCAGTTTTAGTCGCGGCAAACAGTGCTGGCGGACAGCGCATGCTGGAAAAAAACCACAAACTTAAAATAGGAGAAACTGGCATTGTTGGGTATGTGACAGAAACCGTCAAAGCGCGCATCGCACTGGACGTTGGAAAAGATGCAACCTACTTCGACAATCCAGACCTTCCGCTGACCCGCTCTGAAATGGCACTCCCGCTTGTTGCAAGCGGTCAAATTCTTGGGGCATTGGATGTTCAAAGCACCGAATCGCAGGCCTTCACAGAGGAGGATATCTCCACTTTGCAGATCATGGCCGAACAACTTGCGATCGCCATTCAGAATGCGAACTTATTCAGTGAGACCGAAAAGGCTTTGGAATCTTCGAAGGTTCTCTTCGGCGATGTCAGTCGTGAAGCATGGGGCAAAATTTTGCAAAATCAGGCGGGGATTGATTATCTTGCCACATCACCGGGCACAGTTCAAATTAACGCCGAAAAACTTGAGCCGAACATTGCCAAGGCAGTCGAAACTGGCGATATCATAATTGGCAGCGACAATTTAACGGTTACAGTGCCAGTCAAAATACGCGGACTCATCATTGGCGCCATTCGGTTAAAGAAAAATGAAATTTCAGAAGCATGGACACAGGAAGAAATCATTCTTGCGATCGCATTATCAGAACAATTAAGTGGAGCCTTGGAAAGCGCGCGTCTATACAGAAGAATCCCAGCAGCGGGCCGCACGCGAATCGCTGGTTTCGGATATTTCCGCACGAATCAGTGCCTACTCAAACACGGAAACCATTATGCGCGAGACAGTTCTGGAGCTTGGTCAGACCATTGGAAATGCTTCTGTCTCATTTCAATTATTGGAAAATATGGGAGAGTCAAGCAACTCCAATGATAATAAAAAGGCGAGAGAATAAAGATGTCAACGACCCAACAGCCTTTAGATAATAATCAACGATCTCTTGCCGATTCCGTAAAACGGTTGGGGCAGAAATTAATGGCGCCCCATCCATCCATACACGAATTGGGTTACATAAGGCGCGTTCAATTGCTGAATGTGATCACTCTCGTTCTGATAGCAGCATTCACTCTTGGATTACTTGCCCGCCCAGAATCAGTTTTTATCTTCGAGTACATGCTTGTAATTTCATTGTCTTCCTACATTTTAGGCAAAACCAAATTCCCCAATACTGGCACATTTATCTTTTCTTTTGGCTTTCTAACCACACCTTTTTTAGCATTGCTGCTTGGAATTGCGCCTGAGTTTTCAACGACCATATACACAATCGTTCCTATTGCCTTGATTGTTGCAAGTGCGCTTTCCAGTTTAAGGACCTTTGGATTTCTTGCGATATATTCAACAATTGCCGCAGTACTTGCCCCTCTGTATTCAAAAACCCCCGCCTCCATAAGCGATATGTCTCAAATCGGGGGAATCATTTTCTTTACCGGCGTAATTCTATACGGCATTCTCGTATTTCGCGCAAATCTGGAAAACCTGCGCCTACTTGAGATCCGCACTACAAATTCCGAATTGCAAGAAATAAAAACAAATCTTGAAAAACGTGTGGAAGAACGGACCCGCGAACTAAGTGATGCAAATCAGCAGATCGAGTCTCGGGCGCTGCGCTTGCAGACCATTTCGGAGTTGTCCCGGGATATCTCTGCCGCAATTGATAAGCGACCAAAGGAATTGCTCACACTTATAGCAGATTCGATCAGCGAAAAACTTGGGTTTTACCATGTTGGTATTTTCCTGCTTGACGAGAATCGCGAGTACGCGCATCTACGCGCTGCAAACACAAGCAGCTTGGGAGGGCAAAAAATGCTTGAGCGCCGTCATCAACTCAAGCTGGGTGGAACAGGCATCGTTGGATATGTTTCGCAAAGTGGACGTCCGCGCATCGCGCTTGACACGGGTTCAGACGCGGTTTTCTTCAACAATCCTAATCTTCCAGAAACCAAGTCTGAAATGGCATTGCCCCTTAAATACGGCGTAAACGTAATCGGTGTGCTGGATATGCAAAGCACCCTGTCCTCTGCTTTCAGCGAGGATGATGCAAATCTCTTAAGCACGCTTGCCAACCAAATCGCAATTTTGATCGATAATGTGCTGACCGGTCATCGTTCAGAGTTCTCCCTGCCAAATCAAAAAACAAACACACCTTCTACTCGCATAATCCGGAATCTAAAACAAAGGGATACGCATATCTTCCAGATGGAACGATTTCGGATTCGCAGATTACAGATAGTACAATTTTTGAAAAAACCATCGCCACCGGCGAAACCTCCGTTTTTGCCCATCCTTCAACAGGCAATCCTGCCACTTTGTCAGTTCCAGTTAAGTTTCGAGAACAGGTCATCGGTGTCATTCATATCCAAGCAGCAGATGAAAAAAGAAGATGGACAGAGGATGAGGTCATGGTGGTTCAATCCATCTCAGATAGGGCGGCACTGGCCCTGGAAAATGCGCGCCTTTTTGAAGAAACGGTCCGCCGTGCAGATCAGGAAGAAACCATTGCGCATATCACGACTCAGATCAGCGCTTCCACAGATTTCAAGCACATCATGCAAATCACTGTCCAAGAACTTGGACAGGCACTAGGCGCAACCCGCTCCTTTATTCAGCTCGGCGCACCGATTCAAGGTGATGCCGCAAATGATAGTAAAAAACTGCAACAAAACATAACAAAAGGTTGATATGAGTCAACGCGAATCAAAACAGGCTCAATATTTTTCGGGCAATCGGATCAGAAACATCTCTCTGCAAACACGGCTGGTGTTTTCGATGCTATTCATCGCTTTGACTCCGCTAATTATTGTTTCAACACGCAACATCACCCAGACACAGCAAGCGCTCACAAAAGGGGCTGAAGTTTCCCTGAGATCAAGCGCGCAGCAAACCGCCAACAGTCTTGACACCTTTATTCAGTCAACGTTAAATTCAATCCAGATCGAATCCCAATTTTCCGACTTTTCAGAATATCTCGCGCTGGCACGATCTGAACAGGCTGGAAATATTGAACAAGCCAAAGCCCGTGATCTTCTTGAAAAAATTAGCGGGAAAGATCCCGTCAACCTAATCTCCTACGCCCTCATAGATTCTGATGGGAAGATCCTATTAGACAGTGCTGGGGTCGGCATTTCCACAGACGAATCGGGAGAAGTATATTTTTCACAAGTACGATTTTCGGAGAGACCAGTAGTCACTGCCGTAACCTATTCCGATGAAACAACCACCATCATCCAATTTGCAGCCAGGATATTAAACAAAAACGGTGACTTCATCGGTGTCTTGCGCGCAAAATACAACTCTGCGGTTTTGCAAGCAGTAATCACGGAAAGCGTTGGGCAAACTACTGATGCTTCCGTTTTGCTGCTGGACCAACTCAATATCCGCATGGCAGATACCAAAAACCCTGACCTTATTTTGAAATCGATCATTCCACTTGAACTTCCCGATTATTTACTAGCCGTGGACACCAAACGCTTTTTAAATACTTCGCGCGAAGAACAGGCCACTAATTATCTTGATCTAGACCTGGCGCTTGACAATGCCGCGCAGCAACCGTTTTTCCAAACCGAAATTTCCCCAAATACAGCGGGAGATGACAGCATCGCGGTGGCGTTCTTGAGAACTCAACCCTGGACCGTTGCATACAGCCGCCCCACCTCTCTTTTTCTAGCGGATGTTCAAAAACAAATCAATTCCAATATTATTTTATTGGTTGCCACTTCAATTATTGCAGCCGTTATCGCCACTTTGATCGCAAGAGCATTGACAAACCCCATTGCCGCGCTCGCAAAGGTTGCCAATTTAATTTCCCAGGGTGATTTCAGCGCTCGTGCCCAGGTAAAAACTTCGGATGAAATTGGGACCCTGGCTATTGCCTTCAACTCAATGACCGTTCAAGTTCAATCTTTATTACAGGGATTGGAGCAGCGAATTCAGGAGCGCACAGTCGATTTGCAAAAAAACACCTTGCAGTTGGAAACAATTGCCGATGTTGCGCGTGAAATTGCCATTATCCGTGACATGGATACGCTTCTCAATGTTTCTGTGAATTTAATTCAGGAACGTTTGAAATATTACCATGTCGGAATCTTCCTTGTAGATGAGCTCTATGAATACGCTGTCTTGCAGGCAGCCAGCAGTATTGCTGCTGAAAAAATGCTAAAAAACAACTACAAATTAAAAGTGGGACAAACGGGTCTGGTTGGGAATGTAACCCGAACCGGCCAGGCCTATATCGCACTCGACGTTGGCAAAGACGCCGTCCATTTTGGGAATCCGTATCTACCGGAGACACGCTCGGAGATTACGCTGCCTCTGCGGAGTCACAGCCTTACGATCGGCGCTTTGGATATTCAAGCGGTCATACCTAACGCTTTTGGCGACCGTGACATTCAAACACTGCAAATTCTTGCCGATCAACTATCTGCGGCTATTGAAAATGCCCAACTCGCTCAACAGGTTACAGGGATGTTGAGCGAACTCACCAAGACAAACCGGATGCATACACAGCAGGCGTGGCAATCTGCGATCAGCCTGAGAGAAAATCCCGCCTATGAATATGATGGATTAAAGGTAACATCCATACCGCAAAATCTTCCGTTCGAATTACTAAAAGAACTGGGGAATGGGAGACCAATTATTACTGGTCAGAATGCCGTCGGGACGAAAAACACATTGATGATCCCGTTAATGCTACTCAACCAGGTCATCGGCGTGATCGGATTGGAACAGGAGGATCCGCATCATGCCTGGACCGAAGGGGAGATTGCCATCGCCCAGGCAGCCGCCAACCGCGCCGCGCTTACATTGGAAAACTCCCGCTTGTTGGAAGATTCACAAAGACGAGCCGCGCGCGAACAAGCAATTGGTCAAATCTCTGCGAAGATCGGTGCAGGGACTGAAATCGAGACGATTTTAAAAACTGCCATTAGAGAGCTGGGCATTCAAATTAGCGGGACCCAGATTATGGTCGAGATAGGCGGCGAAAATGAGTGATCTCTCAAATCTGGAGCAAGGCATGCTGAAAAAAAATAAAGGGAATACTTCGCCCAACCGCGCGCTAGCCATATTAATCCTCTCGATCTTTTTTGTAGAGCTGGCCATCATGGTCGTGTTTTTTACAGTGCCTCCGCTCCCGCCGGTTACAGGAACCCTGTTCGATGCAACCATACTGATATTGATCGTTTCTCCGATTGTCTATCGGTTTGCCATCGTCCCGCTTTATGAACAGATGGCAAAGACAAACGACGCGGTTAACCAGTTGGAATCTTTAAATCTCGATCTTGAAAAACGCGTATCAGATCGAACACAGGATCTAGAAAGGGCCAACGAAGGAAACTTGCGTCGTACCGCGCAATTCGAAGCCGTCGCGCGCGTAGCCCGTATCATCAGCTCTACCCAAACGCTGGAAACACTTCTTTCACAGGTCACTGAAGCCATTTCAACACAATTCGGTTTTTATCACATCGGCATATTTCTATTGGACAACAGCAGCGAATTTGCTGTACTTGTCGCCTCAAATAGCCCTGGGGGAAAAAGAATGCTCGAACGAAATCACCGTATGCGTGTGGGCGGGACGGGGATTGTTGGATTTGTGACTGATTACGGGCAGCCGCGCGTCGCATTGGACGTTGGGCAGGATGCTGTTTTCTTCGATAATCCCGACCTCCCTGAAACACATTCCGAGATCGCCCTCCCCCTGCGCATTGGCACTGAATTATTTGGCGCATTGGACGTGCAAAGCACAAAAACAAACGCCTTCTCACAGGAAGACATAAGCGTCCTCTCCACACTGGCGGACCAGGTTAGTATCGCCATTCAAAATGCCCGCTCTTACCAGCAATTACGCGAAGCGCTTGGACAGGCAGAGGCTTCTTCCAAACAAATGGGTGAACAGCAATGGCAACAGTTCATGAACAGGCATCCGGTGGAAGGATATTACTTTGACGGCATAGAGGCTAGAACATTAAGCCCCTACGATAAGCTACGAAGTCACAGTCTGGCAGTCCCCCTCATACTGCGCGGAGCCCTGATTGGCGCAATCAAAATAAGCGCGTCCGATTCAAGTCGCGTTTGGACTGAGGATGAAATTGCCATCGCGCAAGCCACAGCCGAACGCACAGCCCTTGCCATCGAAAGTGCGCGCCTGCTTCAGGAAGCGCAAAAGCGCGCAACAAAGGAGCGTACGATCGGTCAAATCTCCGCAAAGATTGGCGGTTTGGTTAACCTTGAAAATATTGTTCAAACAACTATTCAGGAATTGGGTAATACACTACCGGGCGCGGAAGTGGTTGTTCAATTCGCATCAGATGATTTACCCAAGGTCTAAATACCAGGAGACGGAATATGCTTTCCAGGTTACTGAATTATTTTAGAGACGAAGAAGATAATAATCCGTCATTCATTCAAATGACACGGAACATTCTTATATTTGTTATTGTTATTAATATTTTTCTCCTGCCGCTGGTGATTGGTCTCTTTGGGGACGAATCTCGGAATATACCGGCTCTGATCACATTAAGCATTACCCTGATTCTCGAGATCATCTCTTTATTTTTGGCGGTTCGCGGCAAAGTAGGCATGGCCAAATTAATCGTGCCCCTGGCGCTCATTGCAGCAATTGCGATCATTGCGAGCGGCACGAACGGTTTGCGCGACATATCCATCGTTGGTCTTCCCTTCGTTTTTGTGATTGCCGCTTTATTGCTTGGGCCGCCTGGGCATCTGGCTGGTTGCACCGATCGCAGTCATTACCGCCCTTGGTATCGCAATAATGGATCTACGGACTGGAAGAGCAGTTACAAAAGTTGGGGTTGACGATGCGATCATCATCGTGATTGTACTTATTGGCTGTGCTGGCGTCATTCAGGTGTTGATCAATCGCCTTACTGAAACGATTAACAGACTGAAGATAAATGAAAAAATTCAATTGGCGGAAAATCGCGAACTGAGCGAATTAAGACAGTCGCTTGAAGAACGCGTAAACCAGCGTACCGCAGATCTAGATACCGCGAACCAATTCAACTTACGGCGCGCGCGTCAGTTTGAGGCCATTTCACAGGTAGTAAAAGCGATTTCGTCTATCCAGGATCTGGATACGCTTATGCCGCGTATCACCCAGGTGATCAGTGAACAATTCAACACTTATCACACCGGAATTTTCCTGTTGGATAAAGAACGTGAATTCGCTGTGCTGCGCGCATCAAATAGTGAAGGCGGACAAAAGATGCTGGAAAAAGGTCATAAATTAAAGGTTGGGCAGACCGGCATCGTCGGCCTGGTTTCTGCTACTGGACGAACGCGCATCGCGCTGGATGTTGGAAGTGATGCCGCGTACTTCGACAATCCCAATCTTCCCAATACCCGCTCCGAAATCACGATGCCTCTTCGATATTCCGGGCAAATCATTGGCGCTTTGGACGTACAAAGTACTGAGGCAAACGCCTTTAGCCACGATGATGTTGAGGTGTTAACAACCCTGGCTGACCAGGTGGCAATTACACTCAACAACACACTTATTCTTGAAGAAGCCCGTAAATCGTTAGCGGAATCGCAAAGTACCTTCGGCGAATTTACACGCAATTCATGGGAGGTGATGCAGTCCAAATCATTGGGGCTGGGTTTTCAATTAAAAGGATCAACCGTCTCCCGTCTGGAACAACCCTTAACTGGTGAATATATTCAGGAGGCTGTAAAACTTGGGCGGCCGGTCATATCAAATAAAGAAAACGGAAACTCAAACCTTGCAATTCCAATTCGGTTGCGCGGGAGAACGATCGGCATCATGAATCTACACACCAAACAACATCAAGAATTAACAAGTGATGATGCTGATATTGCCGAATCTGTAGCAGACCGTCTCTCAATCGCCATCGAAACAGCCCTCTTAATCCAGACCGCACAGCATCGCGCAGATATAGAGAGAGTCACAACCGATATCTCCTCCAGGATCAACGCATCCACAAGATTTGAAACAATTTTACAAACAGCTGCCCAGGAACTAAGCCGTGCACTCGGCGGATCTGACGTGCTCGTTCAAATCGAACCAGCATCCATAGAATTGGGTATGGCAGGATAAAATACAGGCTCCACAATGCATAGAAATCTTGTCTTGAAAAGCGCTCTAATCATAGCAATCATTCCATACCTTGGGGCTTGTGCGATACTTAAGGCGGAAAAACCTTCCCGCTCTCCCTTGCGTGTTGCATATACACAATGGTGGGGTGACTATACACTTCTGGTCGCCCAGGAGAAAGGTCTGTTCGAAAAATATGGAGTGGAAGTTGAACCGGTTTATAACGAGTTTTTTTCCAAAACATTTTCAAATCTTGCGTCCGGACAAATTGATGGTGCTCTCATCACAGCAGAAGATACGATCAACATAAATCGCAACGCTCATATGAAAGTGGTCGGCGTATCTGATGACGGCGGCGCGGACGCCATCATTACCGGACCTGATATAAACAGTATAGAAGATCTAAAAGGAAAAACCGTTGGGGTTCTGCTTGGTTCTCAATATGAGATCGCTATCGCAAACATGTTACAAAGTGTAAAAATGAACCCAGGTGATATCAATCTCGCAAACATCAAGCCGGAAAACGCGTTCGATGCCCTAAAAAATGGCCAGGTTCAGGCGGTTTATACAAGGGAACCCTATTTGTCTCAATCTCTTTTAAACGGGAATAAAATAATATACCCGAATGAAAAAACACGACTCTTTCCGTATATGATTGTCTTCAGCGCGTCGATCGTGGATGACAGGCCCGAAGACATTCAAGCTTTCCTGAAAGCCTGGTTCGAGGCTGTGGAATATCGCCTTAGAAACCCGCAGGAAACTCAAGCCATCGCGACCCAATACCTTAATTTAAAGATCCTGCCGGATGAAAATCTAAAGTTGTTTTCTTTGGAGGAAAACAAAGCCCTGTTCAATATACAGGATGAAAATTCGATCTACGCGGTTACACAGCGCACTTCAGAATATTTGATTTCAATTGGAGTTTTGGCGCAGCAGCTAGACCCGCTGGAATTAATTGACCCTGCTTTTCTGCCTTAACTACACAAGAGAATTATTATGAATAAATCTCCCATCCAATCTAGTTCGCCGGAAGAACGCCGTCGAAAAAATGCCTTGACGATCAGCCTGGTCACAGGGGCTTTATTCGTGGTGGTAGCCCTGATCTCCGGATACGTTGGATATTCCGAGAACGGCTTCGGGGGGCTGTTTGGTTTTGGAATAACTGGACTTGTAGCGATTGCGGGATTTGCAAGTGCATATCAAAGCCACCGGGGCCGTCACAACCAGGGAATGTCAATCTTAATTGGCACGATATTTGCGCTGGCACTTACCGTTCCATTTGTAGTCCATGGACAAGGTCTTGCGCTTGGAATAATGGTCGCGATCGTTGTGGCGGGAATTTCATCTGCTACCCTGGATACTAAATGGGCTTCGCGTGTGATCATTGGCGCTTTTATCATTGCGGTCATTATTACGGTCACAGACCAATATTTACCCGACTTCGGATTACCCACCAATTCCAACGCAACAAATTTGATCGCCGCAGCGGCCTCGCTCTTCTATACTTTCTTTATATTGCGGCGTTTTAACTCCTACACACTGCAAACAAAGATCATTATCGGTTTTTTTCTTGTAACCATAATTCCATTGGTGGCACTGGGACTCTTTAATAGCATCTCAGCCTCTCAAACCCTGCAAAGCCAGGGGAAAGCCCAATTAACCACGCTTGCAAAAACCATTGCCAATTCAATTGACAGCTTTATTTCCTTTCAAATTGAAGGTATACGTTCAGATTCGAGACAACTGGCACTGACCTCCTATTTGGATCTGCCTTCAGACTCGCGTACAAATAGCGGGGAAGAAAATAACGCACGGCTGGCGCTGTTATCACTAACCCGTAAAAACCCAGTCTTCATTCATTCGATCGCTGTGCTTGACGAAAACGGAAAAAATATTCTTGACACATTCGAGAATCATATAGGACAGAATGAGGGAAATCAGTCTTACTTTAAACGTCCGCTTCAGACTGGGCTGCCGTACGCATCGAATATTGTTTTCCACGACAATGATTCCTTTATTTACTTCAGCTCTCCGATCACGGGAAAAAGCGGGACAATCTCCGGCGTTTTGCGGATCGAATATTACGCGACAGTTATACAATCCATTATTCGATCCATAGATACCGGAAATACAGGTACTATCATTTTGCTGGCAGATACAAGAACCTACATACGGATAGGCTACACTGGCGACCGTAGTGAATTATTGAAATCATTTTACAATTTTAATGATTTGGAATTTAGCGTAATGCAATTGGAAAACCGCCTGCCCCGCGGTCAAAGAGAAACTGCCTTGGCTGGTATAAATGATCTGATCGTCGCAGGTGTGGATAATTTACAACAACAACCTTTTTTTGAAGCCTATTCGAATTCGCTACAATCAAACACCATAAATACAGGTCGATTTCTCGAGACACAGCCATGGGTCGCAATTGTTCGTCAATCCACAAAGATATATTTGGATCCGATCGCAGAACAAAACAGAACGAATATTTTAATTTCCATAGGATTGGTTTTTTTCAGCATCGGCTCTGGTTTTTTCACTTCGAAATTCCTCGCTTCCCCATTGATCTCGCTTGCCAATGTGGCTGAGAAAATTTCAGCAGGAGACCTGGCTGCCCGCGCAAAAACAAATACCGAGGATGAGATCGGCATTCTGTCAACAGCCTTCAACCGCATGACAGACGAGTTGTCTCAAACAGTCAATAATCTGGAGTTACGCGTTGCTGAACGGACAGCCAGCATTGAAGTCGCACGTCAACAAAGTGAAAAACGAGCCAACGAACTGCAGGCGATCAGTGAAATATCAAGGGTAATCACCAGTGAGCAAAAACTTGAAATACTCCTCCCGCTCATTACAAGACTTGTGAGCGAGCGTTTCGGTTTCTACCACACGGGAATTTTCCTGATCAATGATACAAAACAATTTGCGGTGCTGCAAGCCGCCAATAGTCAGGGCGGAAAAAACATGCTCGCGCGCGGACACAAGCTCGTGGTCGGCGAGACCGGCATTGTTGGGCATGTCGCAAAATTTGGAATCCCGCGCATCGCATTGGAAGTCGGGCAGGACGCTGTCTACTTCAACAATCCTGACATGCCAAACACCCGCTCCGAAATGGCGCTGCCGCTTAAAATCCGAGATCAAATTGTTGGAGTGCTTGATGTACAAAGCGAAAAACCTGGCGCGTTTGATGACAATAATGCGAATACGCTCAGCATCCTTGCGGACCAGATCGCCATTGCAATTGAAAATGCCCGCTTATTTGAGCAAACACAGCAGGCACTAATGGAATCACAAGCGCTTTATCGCAAAAACATACAGGAAAGCTGGCTGACCTTCAGCCGCGATGAATCGTCAATTGGTTATCAACAAAGCCTCGCAGGCGGAAGAAAAGTAACAGCGCCCATTGACACAGATGAGATACGTCAGGCGATGAACCGTGGCAGCAGCCTGATCTATCAGGCTGGACAATCAAAACAGGAGTCCTTGATCGTTGTTCCGATCAAATTAAGGGAGCAGGTGATCGGCGCATTGAATATCAAGGCACCCACAGCGGGCCGCCTGTGGACAAATGATGAGATTAACCTTGTAGAAGCAATTTCTGAACGTCTTTCTCTGGCTCTTGAGAACGCGCGCCTGATCCAGGATTCGCAAAGGCAGCTAGTCAAGGAACAAACGATTGGTGAAGTTACCGGAAAAATCGGCGCGTCCATTAATCTAAAGAATGTCCTGCAAACAGCAGTGGAAGAATTAGGACGCGCCATGCCCGGCTCAGAGGTTATGATTAAATTTGAGAAAGATGATGAGTAGCAGACCGACAGGACGGCAATGTTAAACGCGATCAGGAAATTTTTCACCCCACCGGTTTTTGAGGATGAGGAAAAAACACGCATAGCAGGTGTGTTATTTCGAATATTGACGGCCACATATATTCTGCCGCCTGCTGTATTACTTATACGAATATTGAGCCCGGTGAGTGGTCAATTCTTCCTGCCTTTGGCACTCCTTGTTGCCATCACGGCAACCATATTGATGGCATTTGCAAAAAGAGGCCACATTCGACCGGTCAGTATGGCTTTGATAGCCTCCTTCCTGGTACTATCCACCATTGTTGAGATATTTGCAAAAGGCGAAACCCGTCCGGTCAGCATCCTCTCCGGCGCTGTCATCGTAGCCGGTGGATTATTACTTGGTCCGCGCGGATCGTTTATCACCGCCATTTTATACGGAATAAAACACGTCATCGTTCTCTTCCTGATTAACAATCAAATTATCGAGGTTCAGACTCCCAGCCCCGCGCCTACGCCCATTGTGGATGGTGTTACAACTTTCATCGGCTATTTATTGATTGCGATTATTTTCAGCCTCGCGACAAACAGCATTTATTCAACATTAATCCGCTTGCGCCAAAGCGAAAGTAACTTGACGGATAGCAACCAAAAATTACAGGAACTGACCCAAACTCTGGAAAAGCGTATTGATGAGCGTACAATAGAACTGGAAAAGACGAGCGTTCTCAGTAAAAGGCGTGCCAGACAATTCGAGACCATCACCCGCATTTCACGCACAATCAACTCTGCTCAAAACCTGGCTGAATTACTACCCCGCATTTCGGAAGCGGTAAGTGAGCAATTTGGTTTTTATCACGTTGGCATTTTTCTTAATGATGCCAGCAACAAATACGCGGCGCTTGTGGCTGCAAACAGTCCGGGTGGAAAGAGAATGCTTGCGCGCAGACATCAACTCAAAGTAGGCGAACAAGGCATCGTCGGTTATGTGACAGACAGCGGCGAAGCGCGTATTGCGCTTGACGTGGGTATGGATAGCGCGTACTTCAATAATCCCGATCTGCCTGATACCCATTCTGAAATGGCGCTCCCGTTAAGAATAGCCGGCACAGTGATCGGCGCACTGGATGTGCAAAGTAAGGAAAGAAACGCATTTACCAACGAGGATATCGAGGTTTTATCCACACTAGCAGACCAGATCAGTCTCGCGATCCAAAATGCCCGTTTATTTGATCAAACGCAAAAAGCGTTAACCGAGTCTGAGGCGGTGTACCGCCAAAACCTGCGCGACTCATGGAGTCGGCTGCCAAAGGAATTAAAACTAAAGGGATACCGTTATACTGCAAGCGGTACAGTAGAATTGATCAAAAAAGAGCTGTCTGATGAAATTAAAGTTGTCAAAGATCAAAATATGCAAAGACGTGAATTTTCCGTCCCAATCACTTTGCGCGGCGAATCTATCGGCACTTTATCCGTTCAGGTTCCAAAAAGCGAACGCCTGGGTCGCGATCAAATCGATCTGATCAGAGCTGTAGCTGATCGTGTTGCCTTGTCCGCTGAAAACGCACGTCTATTCGAAGAAACCAATACTCGCACCGCACGCGAGCGTATTGTTTCAGATATCACCAACAAGATCCGCAGCACCAACGACCCGAACGAAATGATTCAAACCGCCATGACCGAACTTCAGCGGGTTCTGGGCGCGACACGTGTTGAGATCATTCCGCAAAAGAACAACCCTTCGCCAGATAAATAAAAAAAATCTTAACAGGATAACCATGACAATTACAATTGCTATTTCAAACGAAAAAGGTGGCGTCGCAAAAACCACCAGCACACTGTCACTCGGCGCATCACTTGCAGATCTCGGACAAAAAATTTTGGTGATCGATCTGGACGCGCAATCCAACCTGACCTTGTCTCTCGGTTTTGAGCCGGGTGAAGCCAAGCTCACATCGGCTGACCTGATGCTTGATAATGCATCCATCCAGAGTATCTGTATAAAAACGGATGTCGAAAACCTTGATCTCATCCCATCCAGTTCGCGCATCGAAACATCGGAACAATTCCTTCCGATGCGCACACATCACACCACCATCCTGCAGCGCGCCATTGCAAACGCAGACCTGCCGTATGATTTCATTATCCTTGATTGTCCACCGGCGCTGGGTGTCATTACCCAAAATGCCATCGCCGCAGCAGACCTTCTGCTCATCCCCACGCAAGCGGAATATTTTTCCGCATACGCCCTGCGAAATATGATGACGCTCGTCCGCCGAATTCGAGAAGAAGACAACTCCAAACTGGCATATCGAATCCTCGTTACAATGCTGGATAGGCGGAATCGCACGCACCGTAATATTAATGAGCAGCTTCGCACAACATTTGGCGAAGGAGTCTTTAACACGGTCATAGAAATAGACACGAAACTGCGCGAAAGCCCAATTGTTGGAATGCCGATCACGCATTACAAACCAGGCGCGCGCAGCTCGATACAATACCGTGTCCTTGCCCAGGAGCTATTGGAATATGCCAAAGAAACCCAAAATAGACAAGCGGCTTGAAAAGCTCTTCCAGGATATTCATCCAGAAGGACATGCTGACAAGCCACAAAGCATTTCCACTGTTGAAAAAGACGCAGCACTTTCTGCCACTAAGCATGTTCATCAAAACTCTGAATCTGTTCCCGCGCCCAAACCGCTTCGCACGACGCCAGTCATCATCAATAATGGCGTACACTCCGCGAATTCATCCTCGTATTCTGTAAACATTCAGACCGGGATTCAAGATTGGTCAACCTTGCGTGTAATGGATGACACGAAGGTGCGCAAATGGACCACTGAAGAAGAACTGCTTATCAACCAGGTAACCGACCAGCTCTCACTTGCGCTTGAAAACGCCCGCCTTTTTCAAGAATCAAAAGAACGCGCCAACGAACTTGCCTTGATCAATCGCGTGGTCAGCACGTTAACTGCCTCAACCAATTTAGTTGAGGCGCTGCGAAGCGTAGTTCGTGAAATTGTAGAAGCCTTCCCGGTTGCCCGCGGAGCGATCACATTATTGGATGATGACAAACAGGGTTTCACTGTGGTCGCCGACCACTCCAAAATGAGCAACCCCGTCAGCGCAGTGGGATTCAAGATCCCTCTGGAAGGAAACCTTGCCACGCAAACATTGATAGCGACCCGCAAGCCGTATATTTTGGAAGATGCTTCGAACAATACAAATAATCCACTCATTGCGCGGACGGAAGCCCGCCGGCTTGGCATCAACTACACCGCCATATTTCCCATTTTTATTAACGATGAAGTGGTTGGAACTTTGGGAGTGGACATGGTGGAAAAAGATGCCTTCCTCGACAAAAATCAACTTTACTTGCTAGAGTCTTCCCTGGCTCCAATTTCAGCCGCGATTGGTCGCTTGCGCGCAGAAGCAGACCTGACAAGATTCAAGTTGGGAATTGAAACATCCGGCGATGCAGTTTTCATGACGGATACCAGCGGAAAAATCGTATTTGCAAATTCAGCATTCGAGACGGTTTATGGGCATAAACCAAGTGAAGTAATTGGTCTGACTCCGCGCATCATCAAATCGGGCCTGATAAAACAGGAAGAATACAAATATTTTTGGGGAACTTTACTATCAAAGCAAACAATTACTGGCGAATTGATCAACATGACCAAAGACGGCAGGCTGATTCACGTTGCAGGGACAAACAGCCCGATCCTCGACGAGAACGGTGAGATCCTCGGATTTCTCGCTGTTCATCATGATATATCCGACCGGAAAAAGGTGGAAGAGGAACTACAAAGGCGAAATACATATCTATCCGCATCAGCAGAAATTGGCCGCCTTGTAACCTCTACCCTTGACCTAAACACAATTTTCACCAGAACGGTAAATCTGGTCTATGAAAAATTCAATTTTTACCATGCAGCAATTTTTATTGTTGAAGAAACCGGTTTTAATGCTGTATTGCGCGAAGCAACCGGCCTAGCCGGCGCTGAAATGAAAAAAAGAAAGCACACTCTGGCGGTAAATTTAAAATCCATTGTTGGCAAGGTGGCGCTGGAAGGACAGGCCGTTGTGGTAAACGATGTTTTGCTGGACAAACTCCACAAATACAATCCGCTTCTGCCTGACACACAAGCGGAAGCTGCCATCCCATTAAAGATCGGCACCAGAGTCATCGGGGTGCTTGATGTTCAGTCGAAAAAATCAAACATCTTCACGGACGATGAAGTCGCAGTCTTGCAAACACTCGCTGACCAGGTGGCAGTTGCTATTGATAATGCCCGTTCCTTTGAACTCTCTCAACAAGCTGTGATGGAAATGCGTGAGATCGACCGCCTTAAGAGTCAGTTCCTCGCGAACATGAGTCATGAATTACGCACCCCGCTAAATTCGATCATTGGTTTTTCACGCGTGATCATCAAAGGGATTGACGGTCCGGTGACCGAACTACAGCAACAGGATCTGACCGCCATTTACAACTCTGGTCAACATCTACTGGGTTTGATCAACGATATTCTCGATCTGGCAAAGATAGAAGCCGGCAAGATGGAACTGGCCTTCGATGAAGTGAATATATCAGACGTCGTCAGCAGTGTATTCTCGACAATGAGCGGATTGATCAAAGGCAGGCCGATAGAAATGAAACGGATCATCGAACCGAACCTGCCAATGGTGCGGGCGGACGCGATTCGCATCCGCCAGGTACTTATCAATCTGCTCTCGAATGCATCCAAATTCACGGATGAAGGCGATATCATTGTGGAAGTCGGGCGATATCGCGGACCAGGCGGGCACAGCCAGGTAAAAATCAGTGTCACAGATACTGGACCTGGGATCTCGAAGTTAGATCAGGAAAAACTCTTCCAGGCGTTCTCACAAGTGGATGATTCGCCGACACGCAAGACCGGCGGAACCGGACTCGGGCTTTCCATCTGTCAGCAATTGATCAACATGCATGGTGGGCAGATTTGGGTCGAAAGCGAAGTTGGTCAGGGAAGCACCTTCCACTTTACCCTCCCGCTCTTCCGCAGCCTGGAGAGTATAACAAGACCCATCGGAAAAAAAATAATTCTATCGATTGATGATGATACACAGGTTGTTGGACTCTATGAGCGCTACCTACAGCCTCAAGGCTATCAGGTAGTTCCTCTGACCAACCCTGCGCTGGCATTGGAACGAGTAAAACAATTAAGACCTTTCGCGGTGACGCTGGATGTTATGATGCCCGGTGTAGACGGCTGGAAAGTTTTGGATATTTTAAAAAATGACCCTGATACGCGTCACATTCCGGTTATTTTGTGCAGTATCATCGAAGACTTGGAGAAAGGTTTCAACCTTGGGGCTTCGGAGTATCTGGTTAAACCCATTCTGGAAGAGGACCTTGTCAAAGCACTCGATCGTTTAAGTTCTAATATTTCGAATACTACAAAATCTGCCGCAGATTAATTAAGAGGAGTTATAAAGTGGCCTTTATTATAAAATGCCTTGACTGCGGTCATAACACACCCTACCATCCATCATCAATAGCCTGCCCAAAATGCAGCAGTCAATGGCGCGAAGCCGAATATGATTATGAGTTGATCGGGAAAGATCTACCCGCAAAATTGACCAGCCGCCCGTTTGATCTTTGGCGGTATCGAGAATTGCTGCCTGTTCGAAATCCCAATGTCAGCCTGTCGCTTGGTGAAGGCGGGACGCCATTAATTCGAGCTGTAAATTTAGGCATGATGCTGGGATGTCCAAATATTTTCATCAAAGACGAGCGTCAGGGTCCGACGTCTTCGTTCAAGGATAGGCAAGCCTCCGTTACGATTGCTGCGCTAAAGGAAGCTGGCATCACAGAAATTGTTGCCGCATCAACTGGCAACGTGGCGATCTCGTATTCAGCGTATGCTTCGCGGGCGGGAATGAAATTATGGGCATTCGTCACCAGCCTGGTTCCCTCGGTAAAAATGCGCGAGATCGCATTATACGGAAGCCAGGTGATCAAGATCACAGGCTCTTACGATCAATGTAAACAGGTGGCTGCCGAATTTGCCCATCAACGCAATTTATATCTTGACATGGGCGCGCGCACCATCACATCCATCGAAGGAATGAAGACAATTGCCTATGAAATTGCGGAACAACTCACCGCGGTTGAAGGCGCATCCCCGAATGCCCCCTGGCGCACCCCAGACTGGTATGTGCAGGCGATCAGTGGCGGGATGGGGCCGCTTGGAGTGTATAAAGGTTTTCGCGAAATGCAACAAATGGGTTGGGTGGATAAAATTCCAGCATTTGCACCAATACAGGCAGAAGGCTGCGCGCCTATGGTAAATAGCTGGAAAAAGGGTCTGGAAAAGGCACAGCCAGTGACGTCGCCAATGACACATATTGAAACACTCGCGACAGGCGACCCCGGCCGCGCATACGAATTCCTGCGAGATTATGTCGATAAAACGAACGGTGTTTTTGAAAGTGTCAGTGATCAGGATGCTTATCGGGCCATGCACGTACTGGCGAAGATGGAAGGGATTTCCGCGGAACCTGCCGCAGGAGTGGCGTTTGCAGGCTTATTCAAATTGATCCGGGCCGGTATCATTAAAAGCACGGATACAGTTGTTGTTAATTGCACCGGTCACACAGTTTCGGCGGACCCAAGCATCCTAGGTGAAAATTGGTCTCGCGACATAAAATTTCCATCCGCCCAGGAAACCCCGCAAGAGGGTTTGCTTTCCGCACTCACACAGGTTGCACCGGAGAGATTCCCCAAGATCGTTCTTGTAGAGGATACCGCTGAAGCGCGCCGCCTTATTCGCCGTATTTTACAGTCACAAGGCAATTTTACCATTTTGGAAGCGGAGAACGGCCGCGAGGGACTGGAGTTGATCCAGCGCGAATTACGGATCTGGTCATCATAGATCTAATGATGCCTGAAATGGATGGCTTTACTGTTATTGACGCGCTGCGCGCCAAAACCGAAACCGCATCCATACCTGTGATCGTCGCCACAGCAAAAGAACTGACACAGGATGAAAAGAACCGGCTTGGTGGTCAGATTCAAGCATTAATGCAAAAAGGCGATTTTTTAAATGATGACTTCCTGAAAGAAGTGAAAGCGTTGATAGCGTAACCATTCCCCGCAAGATCAACCTCAAAAGGCTGGTATTTTTGCAAAAAAAACACAAGGCTGGAATTACAGCCGCTTTCAGTTCGGCACTGTTTCTCGGCTTTGCCCCTGTCTTTGGCAAGCTGGCGATCACGCAAGGATTTTCTCCCTTTGCTGTTGTAGCGTTGCGCACCGGTTTTGCAGCAGGCATATTGCTCCTTGTCATCGGCATTTTTTACCGTCAATATTTATATATTTTCCCCGTCGGACTGGCAGGCTGCATCCTTGCCGGCTCGATCAACGGGCTTGGCTCTTTATTGTATTATCTTGCACTGGAACGGTTGAATGCTAGCGTAGGTCAGTTACTATATTCCCTTTACCCATTCTTCGTTGCGATCTGGCTGACTCTAGATCACCAACCCCCTAGCCGGCTTACATTTTTCAGGATCGGATTGGCGGCAATTGCAGTATTTTTTCTGACGCGCATGCCTGACCAATCCGTAGATCTCACTGGGGTGTTTTTGATGATCGGCGCATCGATTTTATATGCCATGCACCTGCCTATTAATCAACGCGTCCTTTTCGAAGTACCTGCGCCTACCGTGGCACTGTACACATTACTCTCCATGAGTGCAGTGGTTATTCCCGCCTATCTATTATTTGACCGTGCCTGGCCCGCGATCAACACACCCTGGCTGCCGGTCTTGGGATTAACCTTTGTAACTATTTCTTCTCGAATTGCATTATTCCTTGGTGTAAAAAAAATCGGCGGAATGCAAACTGCCTTACTGGGGCTTGCGGAACTGTTGATAGCCATACTATTCAGCAATATTTTGCTTGGAGAGAATTTATCGCCGCTCCAATGGCTCGGAGCGATCGGACTTGGTCTAAGCTTGCTCCTGGTGATGTTTGACCCTCCTCAACCACCTACTTATAGCGGCAAAACGGGTTGGCTTTCGTGGATACGCGCACCCGCCTTGCCAAAAGATATTTTCGGTCCTTACGAATAAAAAATCAGCCGGTGCGCTAATCACCACACAGCGCCATTTAAAGAATTTCCTATTTGTCTGCCTCATACAAATATCCCGTTCCACGTATACTGACCACCCGCTCAGATAGAATTGGAAATTGTTCCAGCTTATGCCTTAAGCGGCTTACCAGCGGGCGTAATATTTCCGGCGCTTCACGCTGCGAAGTATCATAGCCCTGAACCAGCAGCACCAATTCACGATGCGAGAAAACTTTGCCTTCGTTCTCCATTAAGATACGCATTAATCTTCCTTCAGCGGGAGTGAGGTGTTCAATAACACTTTTATGTTTGATTTGACGGCGGGCAAGGTCTACACAGGTACCGTCTTTCAAAGTTACAACTTCAATGGTATCAGTCGGATTGCCCTCATCAAAAATCCCCGTATGCGACTTTTCAGAGTGCCGCGTCAATGCTTTTTTAACGCTGGTTATGATCTGGGTGGCAGAAGCCGGTTTCAACAAATAATCGTGGATGCGCAAGCGTAAAGCCTGAATAGCTGTCTCGGTGGAACCAAATGCAGTCAACAGGATCACCTCTGTATCCGGGGAAATCTGATTCAGTACCTGCACCACTTCCAATCCATCCATGCCGGGCATTCTCAAGTCGACGATCATCAGGTCAACAGCATGCCCGCGCAGATACCCAATTGCCGCCTGACCATTGGGGGCTGACGTCACGGAATATCCTTCCAGTTTTAATATATCTGTCAGTGACTGGCGCGCTACGGGTTCATCATCAACAACAAGGATATTGAACTTCATTATTCTCCTCCTGAAGGTAAAAATATTCGGAAGCAGGCACCGGCGCCCCGTTCTGGCATTAATTCCAATATGCCGCCATGCGCAGAGACAATATTGTAACTCACAGTAAGTCCAAGACCTGTTCCGCCTTCCTTTGTACTAAAGAATGGCTCAAAAATATTGGATTGCTTATCCTTCGGAATGCCTTTGCCGTGATCACGGAATAAAACCTCAACACCGTCTTCAAAAGCACGGGCTGTGATCTTCAGGTTTCCACCTTCGGGCATGGCGTCAGCAGCATTCAGAATTAAATTAATAAATACCTGCTGTATCTGACTGCCGACCGCAATAACCGGGGGAAGCTGTCCACGAATATCCAAAGTGACATTCACATTTGCCTCGGAAAGTTGTTTTGACATTAAATGAAAAATATATTCCAACATTTCCCGCAAATCCACTTTCTCAAGAGAAGAAACACCCGGGCGATAAAAATCCAGCATGCGCCGAACAGTTACGATCAGGCGTTCAAGCTCTGTCCGGGCAAGTTCTAAATATTCCTTACGCTTTTCCGCGGGCAAATCTTCACGACCGGCCAGATGCAGGCAATTCTGCACAGCCTGCAAGGGATTATTAACTTCATGCGCAATGGATGCGCTCAACCGACCCGCGGCGGCCATCTTTTCAGATTGTAATAAAGCCTTTTGAGATTCCTCCACCTTACGAACGTAATCCAGTTGTTCGGCATATAAGCGGGAATTCTCAAGGGCGGCAGCCGCTTGACGCGCGAGTATCTGGAACATCTCCAATTCGGATTCGCGAAATGCAGTCTCGTTAACAGTCCGAGCTGCATAAAACACCATGCGGATGGATGGACGCAGGATCGGGATCAGGATCGCCGTGCCAAGCCCGAGTTTAGCAAGAAGCGATTTTAATTTGGGATCACTAGGCCCGTTGGCATTGATCAACAAAGGCGCTGCAGATTCATCCACGGTCGCGATCAAGTCCTGATGCCCGGATAATAGATTCGCACCGCGCGAAGTAAGCAGTGAAAACTCATTTGATTGTTCGTTTCGCTGGTAGCAGGCTGCGTGAGCGCAGCGCAAATGTTCGCAAATGGAATCGATAATAAGATCAAGCAATGGCTCGCGCCGTATTTCAGACAGTAAAGATTCTGTCACTGAAAAAAGCGGACGCAATGCCTGTGTGCGGGCGGCGTCCCTTTTTTGCTGGCTATCCGCAAAAGCCAACTCAACGGCGTCGATCAATTCACTGCCTTGACCGAATGGTTTAAGCATCAGACCGTCCACGCCCTGTCGAAGAGCGCGAATGGCTGTCTCCACGGTCCCATATCCGGTCATGATCAAGATCGCCGCGTCAGGTTGAAGGTGCTGGGCATGGTGAATAACTTCAAAACCATCCACCTCGGGCATACGGATGTCAACCAGGAGCAGGTCGATCTTGCTTTCTTTTAGAAAATCAATCGCCGCGCGCGGATCGGTCTCTGTTTCAACTTTATAGCCGGCGCGTGTTAATAAGCGCTTGCACAATAATGCAATACCCGGTTCATCATCAACTACGAATATAAAGGGGGGTTCCATAAATTTACCTTTGGGCTTTTTGATTAAGGTACAAGATCACCAGGTTTGGTATCGAAGTTCAGGGAATTTGGACTGCGAAAAAGGAGATTCAAATCGGCAGCCAGACCCCGAATGTGGAGCCGTTGTTCGGCTCGCTGGATAATTCGATCATACCGCCATGATCGGTGACAATTCCATAGGTAACAGAAAGCCCCAAACCGGTGCCGCCACTACCACCCTTGGTTGTAAAAAATGGCTCGAAGACGCGGCCTTGATCGGCAGGCGAAATCCCAACACCAGTATCACTGACCGACATCACAACCCAACTGCGTTCGTCACGGTACACACAAGTTGTGCAGACTCGTAATTCTCCGCCGTTAGGCATGGCATGCAGGGCATTATGAATAAGGTTTAAGAGGACCTGCTTCATCTGGTTGTGGTCAATGGAGATCCAGGGAAGCGATTCGTCAAGGTCAACGATCAGCTTGACACCATTGGTTTGAACAAGATGTCTTGTCAGCGCCACGACATCGTCAACTACTCCATTCAAATTGGCTTGGGCGCGCACTTGTTCACCCTGCCGCGAAAAATCCAGGAGGCGGCGGACTACATCACTGGCACGCCGCGCTTCACGTAAAACCATTTCCAGATCGGTATGCTGAGGCGTTCCTTCCGGTAATTCTTCGAGAATAAGCTCTGAAAAACCCGTGACCGTTGTCAGCGGATTGTTTAACTCGTGGGCGATTCCCGCCGCCATTTCTCCGACCGCAGCAAGTTTTGCGGCCTGGATCAAACGATTTTCGGCTGAACGCTGAGCTTCCATACGCGCATTCAATTCGATCTCGATCACACGCAGCTGGCGGTTGGTTTCCTGTAATATCTGATATTGATTTGCACTTGAAATCACAGCGGCAAGGATACCCGCGAGTGCTTCCATCGCGATCAGGTCGTTCCCTGTAAAGGCATTTTGTTCGCGGCTTTCCACATCAATAATACCGAGAATGGATTCTCCATCCTTCAAAGCAACACAAATTTTAGAACGCGCTTCCCAGCCTTTGAGCGGCTTGTATAATTTATCGCGCTTGGTATCGTTGATCAGGATACTCTCACCTGTGCGAGATACGTGACCTGTGACTCCGCCGTCCACCACGAATTCCTCACCAACTAGCGCGCGTTTGACAGTTTCGGCATGTGAACCGCCGATGCCCTGAATGGAAAACTTTCGATCCTGGTCAAAAAGAAAAATTGCGGCAAATTCAAATTTGAAGTATTGCGCCACCAGTTCAGCCGTGATCGCCGCCACTTCGGATTTATCGTTCAAGCCAATAACCTGTTGCACAACTTCATGGATCAGACTCAGGCTTCGAGCGCGCCCTTCAGCTTCTTCACGCAGACGTGTGTACTCGATCAACCCCGCCAGATGACTGGCAATAACCACCATGAGGTGCTCATCATATTGGTTGAATGCCTCGGCGCGCGGGCTTTCAATGATCAGGACACCGATCGCCTCACCCCGGTACTTAAGCGGAACGATCAACATGGAGCGTGCATCTTTATGGATTGGGACATAACCTTCCGCGATGGTATCCACGACCAGACGCGCATGACCGCCTCTTGAAAGAAAGGGCTGGATGGAATGTCCCGCAAGTGCAACGCTAACAACATTCATCTTGCCATCCAGCAAGCGGTAATCGCGCAAGATACGCCCGTCACTGGAGCGCAGGAAGAACGCGATCAACTCGGTATTGAAAGCGCGAGCCAACAGGCCAAACATGCGCCGTGAGATCTGGTCCAGGTTTTGCGCAGAAGAAATTGTGAGCACAAAATCGTTTAATAAGGCTAACCGGCGCAGATGCCCGGCCATTTCTGAAAACGTAACCACTACATCCACCGAAGGCGGGACTCGCGCCGCCAATTCTCGCAGCTGCCCCCACTCGGCGGGAGAAAATTCCTTTTGACGCCAAAGCGCCACCACTCCGATCAATCGTTGACCAATTACGAGCGGCAGGCAGACCCAAATATGAGTACCTGACTTAAGGGTGCCATATGGAAGATTATCCCAATTCGGTTGGCCGCGCGTAATGGTCACATCAGACAGGGAGCGGTTCACACGACGGAGAAGCGGATTCGAATCTATCAGCAGACTTACCCCTTTGGCTTTTGGCACATCCCACTCGGCCTGAATATCAAGCGACCCGCCGCGGCGGATCGCCAGCCAGGCGCCCTGACAATTAACAGCCTGCACAAATACCCCCAACACCTTCTCCAAAGCGAGGGGTAAATCGAAGGCAAGCCCAGACTGCAGGTCAGGCAGGAATGGCTGATTGGAAGAAGTGGATCTTCCAGCCAGGAGTGATGCAGTTAATTTCCAAATCCTCTGGGCGTTGGCCGTCTGATCATCTGCCCCCACTAAAACAAGTTGAGATGTACCAGGAATTGGATACGCAAATAAACGTCGAACCTTAAGTTTACCTGCCTGCCGGACAGAACTTGAGCGGCTATGTCCTCCACTGAGAGCGCCGCACAACCAGGTATCGACGACAGGTCTGGCCATAACGATCATGAGTTCATTCTGCGCAGGCTTACTCAGGCGATAAGCCGCGCGAACCAACCAATCGCCGCTGACACGTTCGGCAAGCACGGCCCAAACGGCTTCGGAAAGCTGCGTGGCGTCTTTGAGGTGGGTCTCGATCCCGGTTTCAGTTGGCATGGCTTGTTCCGGGAATTATACCCGCCTCAAGCCTGACAAGCAGAGTTTCAACCAAGGGCGTCGAATTTTATTGCGCTGCCGACCAGCCAATCGCGCCGGCAATAAAAACAAAATAAACGATGAAGCAGCAGAAACCGATCAGTGCCAACCCGATCTGTACCCAGCCCATGACGATGCCAGCAGAAGCGAGACCATCACCGGATGCGATTGGCGGGATTGCGCGGGTTTCCTTACGCGCCGCATAGCCCGTAACCAAAGCAACAATACCGCCTATGATTGGGAAAAGCGTGAATCCCAGAATACCCGCGATAAGGCTTATAGTGGCCATTGTGCTTGTAGGTAGTAGGGTATCGTAGTTATTGGGAGGCAATTGGTCCATTCGATTCTCCTTTATGTATTACTTCCTCTTCTTCGGTTAAAATTCAGTATGATTCAACAACTCTTTCAGTGCGGACAACTCATCTGTGGAGAGAGTGACACCTTTGCCTCTCCGTTCGCGGTCGGGCGACCATTCACGGATGTCATATTTTGCCTCCCTGTCATTCCAACTGATCAAATTAATTTCCTTGGTCCACCCCGAAGCGGACTTTGACAATATGCCGATTCTTTTGATGATATCGTATTTGATTTCTGACATTTTATTTCTCCTGTGTATAGGATAAGGCAAAACCAGCAATTGAACAAGTGATTTGGTTAGATCATTGCGTAATAATTAGGCATGTTTTATATGCTTCGCAACTCCAAAGACATGAAGCAAAAACTCAAATGGTAAAATACATGAATGACTGATATCACCATTATAGGCGGCGGGTTGGCAGGCAGTGAAGCCGCCCTGCAAGTCGCCCTCAGCGGATTCAAAGTTCAATTATACGAAATGCGTCCGTCCATACCGACAGGCGCACATCTTGGCAGCGACCTGGCAGAACTGGTCTGCTCAAACTCGCTCGGATCCAATTTATCCGACCGCGCTTCGGGTGTATTAAAGAACGAACTCAGACAATTAAATTCAATGCTGCTGGAATGTGCCGAAGCAACCGCCCTTCCAGCAGGCGCGGCACTGGCGGTTGACCGTGAAGCCTTCGCGCGGATGGTCACTGAAAAAATTGAAAATCACCCAAATATAAAGATCATCCGCGCGGAAATGAAGGAGATTCCACAAACACCAGTTATCATCGCCAGCGGGCCGCTTACCTCTGAAAGCATTACACGGTCCATCGCAAAGTTGAGTGGTGAAGAACATCTCTTCTTCTTCGATGCGATCGCGCCGATCGTGCATGCCGAATCGATCAATATGGAAATTGCCTTCCGCGCCTCACGCTATGGTAAAGGTGATTCAGACGAAGGCGATTACATCAACTGCCCGTTCACAAAGGATGAATATTATTCATTTGTGAATGAGCTGCAAATAGCCGAACGTATCGAATTACGGTCATTTGAAGAAGCGATCCGCACAGGGGTAAAAGCGGGGCAGTTCTTCGAAGGCTGCCTGCCGATCGAAGTCATTGCCGAACGGGGCATCGATTCGCTCGCCTACGGTCCCATGCGCCCTGTCGGTCTGCGTGACCCACGAACTGACAAAAACTCTTATGCGGTCGTCCAGCTTCGACAGGATAACCTGGCCGGCAGTTTATATAATCTTGTGGGCTTTCAAACCAATTTGAAATTCCCGGAACAAAAACGCATCCTGCGTATGATCCCCGGTTTGGAAAACGCCGAGTTCGAGCGTTTCGGTCAAATGCACCGCAACACTTTTATCGCGTCTCCAAAACTTTTACGTCCCACACTGCAGCACACCACGCGCGACGATCTTTTCTTCGCGGGGCAGATCACGGGCGTTGAAGGCTACATGGGCAACATCGCTACAGGCCTTCTCGCAGGAATTAACGCCTCGCGCATGCTCAGTCACAAGCCGCCCATCAAACTTCCGCACGAAACCATGCTGGGCGCGCTTTGTCATTACATCACCCATGCAGACTTAAAAGATTTTCAACCGATGAAAGCCAACTTCGGAATCCTGCCTCCGCTTATTCTTGAAAAAAGAATAGGCAAACGCGAACGGGGTCAGCTTTACGCAAATCGCGCGGCGAAGGTGCTTGAAGAATATTTAAATGAGACACCAAAGGAAAAGGTCTCTTCACTTGTGATCCGAGACCGCTGACTCACGAAGAAGGCTCCTCACAATGCCAGCAATATAGTTTATGGATAACAAATGAACAAACGCGCTGCCTACATCTATTTATCTTTGATTGGCATCCTTCTTTCTCTGACAGCTGGATGGTACATCACATCCTTTATGTCACAGCCTCCTGCCGATAGCAATGAGCCCGCTTCGCTTTTCTTTGATGGTGCGCGCGCCTACATGGATGTGCAAACTCAAGTCGATTTCGGTCCGCGCATCCCGGGATCCGAGGGACATGCCAGTATCCGTGAATGGATGCGTGCAGAATTGGAATCCGCCGGTTGGAAGGTGGAAATACAGGAAGCGGAACGTATGGGGCATCCCATTTATAACGTCATCGCAAAAAGAAATGATGCCGCGCCACAGATCATTCTTGGCGCGCATTATGATACCCGTATGGCTGCGGACCAGGACCCGGAATTGGGCAAGCGCCTGTTGCCTGTCCCTGGGGCAAATGATGGCGCATCCGGAGTGGCAGTCCTAATCGAATTGGGGCGATCCCTGCCAAAAGATACCGTGCCTGTATGGCTGGTCTTCTTCGACGCCGAAGATAATGGCCGCATCGATGGTTGGGATTGGATATTAGGTTCACGCGCCTTCGCCGAGGAACTTTCCACTCATCCAGAAGCAGTTGTCATCGTAGATATGATCGGCGATGCAGACTTGAACATCTATCTCGAGCAGAATTCCAATGCCTCCATCCGCACAGAAATTTGGGACACCGCGGAAAAGCTCGGCTACGCTGACAAATTCATCAATCAGGAAAAATTCAGTATGCTGGACGATCACACCCCGTTCCTCGAGGCGGGCATTCCGGCCGTGGACATCATTGACTTCGACTATCCATACTGGCACACTACACAAGACACGCCCGATAAGGTTTCCGCAGAGAGCCTGCAAACCGTCGGCAAAACCTTGTGGACTTGGATCGTGGAAAAATAAAGAACCACCTTCTTAATCAAAGCTCAAATCTCCATACAAAGCATGGTCAAAAGCCAAGACAGGGCGTACACTTATATTTAATGGCGTTACAAAATTCACTTCAAAAAATTCACAGCCCGTGGGTGCAGCGCATCTCGCGTGAACTGGCGAGCGGCGAAGGCGTGCGCTTGGGTTTTGTTGAACAGCTCGAACGTTTTTACGAGCTGCTCGAACAAGCCGTCATGACTGGCGACATCGGCTGGCTCGACCCGATCCTGTACGACTGGGGACACGCTCCAACCGAAACCAACCTGGATGAAGGTGATTATTTTGTTTCCTTTGTCATTAACCGCATGGTGTCGCTCACCATTGAAGTGGCGCGCGAAAACCTGAGCAAGAAAGACGCCCTCGAACTGCTAGCGGCTGTCATCCCTATTTACGCTCACAGTCTAAGCGTGGTGGTCCGCTATGAAATGGAAACGCGCGTGGCACATATCTCCAGTGAACTTGGCAAAACACAGGAGAAATTGCAGCAACTCGACCGCAACAAATCCAGCTTCATTTCCGTTGCGGCACATGAATTAAAAACCCCACTCACCCTCATCGAAGGTTATACCGCGATGATGGCTGATGCTGTTGGTGCATCCGGGCAATCTCAAATACAGATCCTGCTCAAAGGGGTGGACACAGGCATTCATCGTCTGCGTCACATCATCGACGACATGATTGATGTCTCTTTGATAGACAATAACTTACTTACACTTAATTTTCAACCATTATGGATCACGCACTTGCTGAACCTTTTAAAAAATGAACTGGGTAAAACCATCGCCGACCGCAAACTCTCTTTGCTCATCAATAAATTCAGCGGAGATGACCTCATGATCTACGGCGATTCGGAGCGCATCTATCAAGCGCTATACAATGTTACAACCAATGCGATCAAGTACACGCCTGATAACGGTACGATCACCATTAACGGACGCCTGCTGCCTGGTTTTATCGAGATCATCATCGCCGATTCAGGGATTGGCATCTCAACAGAACATCAAGCGGTCATCTTTGAGAAGTTCGGTCAACTAGGGAGAGCCGACTTGCATTCAAGCGGCAAGACTAAATTCAAAGGCGGCGGCCCCGGGCTTGGACTGCCCATTACACGCGGGATCATTGAAGCCCATGGCGGCACTATATGGGTGGAATCAGAAGGGTATGACGAGGTAAAATTGAGTGGCTCAACTTTCCACATCTTGCTACCCACACGCACAGAAGCAAGCGACCCGCGTATTGCCAAATTATTCAGCCAAATGGAAACCATAAAGACAGAATCGGAAACAAACCTCAGTGACAAAGAAAACCCCTCAACCAACAACTCATCCGCGTGAACGCGCATTCCTTGTCGGCGTGGAACTGCGCGACAAGAAGCAATTCCTCGGTCTTGAAGATTCGCTGGCAGAACTTGCCTTGCTGGCAGATACAGCCGGTGTGGATGTGGTCGGCGAACTCACCCAAAAACTCGATCGTCCAAATGTGGTCACCTATATCGGCCCCGGTAAAGTGGAGGAATTAAAAGCGCTGGCCGAGGAAACTCTGGCTGACGTGATCATCTTCGATGATGAATTATCTCCACGCCACCAACGCGAGCTGGAAAAGGCGCTGATCAACATGCGCGTGCTTGACCGCACCGCGCTCATCCTTGACATCTTTGCCCAACACGCCCACACTAGCGAGGGCATGTTGCAGGTTGAGCTCGCCCAATACGAATATAACCTGCCTCGTCTTACCCGCGCCTGGACACATCTCGAAAGACAGGCGGGTGGCGGGGGTGGAGCCGCCGGGTCCGCGGGCGGCGTTGGTCTGCGCGGCCCTGGTGAAACCCAGCTGGAAGTGGACAAACGTCAGATCCGTACACGTATCACACATATCAAACGCGAGCTTGAAAAAGTGGAAGCGCACCGCACAAGATACCGTGCTCAACGCAAACGCTCGCGCATCCCGACGGTAGCGATTGTCGGTTATACCAATGCGGGTAAATCCACGCTGCTAAACCGTCTTGCCAAATCTGAAGTCCTCGTAGCCGATCAACTCTTTGCCACGCTCGACCCGACCACACGCCGTGTTCAATTACCCGGCGACGACCTGGCTCTGATCACAGATACGGTTGGCTTCATCCAAAAACTCCCTACTTCGCTGATCGCCGCCTTCCATGCGACTCTGGAGGAGATCGCAGAAGCAGACCTGCTATTGCACGTCGTGGATATTTCGCATCCCAACGCGCTTAACCAATTCCAGGCTGTGCAGGAAACCCTCGAAGAAATAGACGCGGGGCATATACCCATGATCACGGCACTGAATAAAGCCGATCTCCTGCGCAATCCCGAAAACGCTCGTGAAATCTTGAAGAGTTTCCCAAAGTCCGTTTCCATCTCTGCGGTTGAAGGAACCGGTATAAAAGATCTGCTGCACTTGATGCGGGAAGAATTATTTGAGTCCTACACACCTATCCATGTGCGGCTTCCTTACAAACAAGGCGCTTTGATCTCACTATTTCATGAACTCGGTCAAGTGGACCGCGTCGAACATGAACGCGGCGGCATGGTCATGCGCGGACGCATCCCCGGCAGACTTCTGGCTCAATTTGCACCATGGCACGTTACACAAAACCAGATGGAACAAGCGTCCGATGATGATGATGAAGATAAGGACATGGATGACGTATGATCTCAAAATTATTAGATCATCTATCTGAATATCTAGCACACCGCAAAGGATTGCTCCCCATCATCGGGCTTTTCCTCATCGTTTGCAATCTGCTGATCCAATTTATAGTACCGGGCAGTTTTTTGGCAGTCAGCAACCTATTCCTGCACATAGGCTTGATCGCCGCTATCTTTGGGTTAATGTTGTCTTGGGCTTTGTAAGTTGCAAGCAGTCCAGGAATGTTAATTTCACATGCCGTCGTTATCAGGACTGACATTTCTTAACCAATATCACGTATCAGGATTCATCGCGCGTACACCGCTGGGCGAACTTTACCTCGCAACAGATACGCGCAGCAACAAACCGCTGGCATTGACGCTTTTACCAAAAACGATATCAGAGAATGCAGACGCCTTAAAAAGCCTTGAAGTAGAATTGGCGACCCTGCGCAGTATTTCTCACCCCAACCTTGTTCCCTATCTTGGCTTGTATCAAACCCCAACTCTCGCATTTCTACTGGAAGAGTGGATTGACGGTCCCACGCTCAATGAATTATTTAAGTACGATCCGCCAAGCATACAAGAAACATTAATCTTTGCCAAAGCAATCTGCTCAGCGCTTGAAGCCTTGCACAAAAAATATTATCTACACCTCAACCTTGCGCCTGAATTAATTCATATTAACGAACGCGGCGAAATATTTCTAAGCGGAATCGGTTCAGCATGGAAGATCGGCAAAAAAGAAATACCGCATCCGGGTAAATATCAGCCCCATTATCTTGCACCCGAACAATTCAATCAACAAACGCTCACACCAGCTTCAGACATCTACGCACTGGCAGTGCTGCTTTATCAGCTTATTACAGGTGTTTGGATCAACGGACAATCCGCGCCAAATACTGCCGAGGCAATCCGCAAAACGCACCTTGCGATGGTTCCGCCCGCGCCTTTTTCGCTGAACAAAAATATTCCCGACCATTTCTCGCGCATGGTATTGTGGGCATTGCGTAAGAATCCAGGCGAGCGACTCAAGTCCACCACCGAACTGCTCTCATCACTTGCATTGGCCGCGCGAGTTTCGATTGAAGATATTCCGCTTCGCGCCAGCCATTCAAATGCTCCTGTCACCTCAAAGATCCTTGCAGGCTGGAGTTTTCTGCCGCCGCCGAAGCCGAATCTCATCACACAGGATACCCTTCCACTTGAAGATCGGCTCACTGCGATCAACTCACCACAATACAAAAAATCACCAATTCAGTCTGGCATTATTCCTATATTTATTTTCATTTTAGTTGCAGGCTTTGCCTCCCTGTTCTGGCTGGTGCGTCCGGCGCCCGCCCCACTCGCCACGGCGGTTCAATTCACGTCATTCACTGCAGTAAATACACCGCCGCCAACCGTCACACCGACCCCAAGGCCTACAGCTGAACATGGAGGCAGGATCGCCTTCACCTGTACGCGCGGAGATTACAACCAACTCTGCATGATCAACCGGGATGGATCAGGCTTAGCCCAGCTTACAGATATGGATGCCAGCAATTACTATCCGTTATTTACGCCGGATGGCGCATCTTTATTGTTCGCATCCAACCGCAACGGGCCATTTGACTTATATCTGCTAACCTTCAACAAAAAAGAATTGCGTCAAATAACTACAAACATAGGCAATGTCATCTCGCCCGATTATTCACCAGACGGTCGCAAGATCGTTTTCGCAAATCGAGCAGGAAATGAGCCTACATCCATTTGGATGGCGAATTCTGATGGATTAAATCCACGCCTTGTGTACGCCGGGAAGGACACCATCGTGACAGTCGCCTGGTCGCCGGACGGAGAGCGGATCGCTTACGCAATGTCCGCCGGCATCCCGCAGGAATACGATATATATACAATGGATGGGAATGGGAAAAATCATATCAAAATTTCCCAGGGATTAAGAGGCATCGGTGGAAGCATTGACTGGTCACCAGATGGCAAGAGTCTTTTGATCTACGCAGGCGTATTCGGGGATAAGAATATTTTCAGGATCGACGCGACCTCAGGGGAGTTCACGCAATTAACGGATGGCGGGAACAACGCCGGCGGAGTCTACTCAGCAGACGGCAGGTATATTGTGTTCAATTCCCTGCGCAATGACAACCAAGCCGATCTATATATCATGCGCGCCAACGGAGAGAATCAAGTACAACTGACAAATCACCCGGAGCCGGATTGGGGGGCACAATGGGCGCCGTGAGCTTACATCCTTGCGACGAAGCAATCCCTCACCTGTGAAGCAAATTGCCTCGTCGCACAAACGCGGCTCGCGTTAACGGGAGTAAGAAATTATAAATTGATCATAATCAATGGTCGGCGGGGTAAAAAAAGCGTGACCTTCATCATAAAAACAATTACAAAATCTATACAATTAAAACCTTTACATGCAGGATATTTAATGTATTATTGAATTTATCAATGGCGTTTTTCGCGGCTCG
The DNA here is from genome assembly GCA_016709305.1 of Candidatus Villigracilis saccharophilus. Taxonomy (GTDB): domain Bacteria; phylum Chloroflexota; class Anaerolineae; order Anaerolineales; family Villigracilaceae; genus Villigracilis; species Villigracilis saccharophilus. The sequence goes on along the minus strand of JADJNA010000018.1, from coordinate 28,917 downwards.
ACCACCGCGGGAGGCGCTGTTCATCTTTAATCAAAAGAAAAAGGAGTTTGTATGAATGTCCAAGCAACCAAGTTCGTATCTGTCTTCTAAGTTAGAAGGCCGCCCGAAGGCCAATGGCAGTGGAAACGGAATCTATTCGTTAGAGCCCATCAAAAAGGGTGAGCTCGTAGCCGTTTTCGGGGGCGTCGTCTATGAATGGGACGCCTTTATTCACCTTCCTGACCGTGAGCGCAGTTTATGTATCCAGGTAGAAGATCGTCATTTCCTGGTTCCGCGCCCCATTGGTGAAGGAGATTATGTCAATCACTCGTGTAATCCGAATGCAGGTCTTTCGGGCCAGATTGGACTCGTTGCAATGCGAGACATTAAAATCGGCGAGGAAGTTTGTTTTGACTATGCCATGAGCGACACCATGCCATATGATGAATTTCATTGCGGGTGTGGGAGCTTGAATTGCCGCGGTAAAGTCGGCGGTAATGACTGGCAGAAACCAGTACTTCAAAAAACGGTACGCAGGTTTTTTTGCGCCGCATGTCCAGCGCAAGATTGACGCACAGCGCGCAGAACAGAAAGCGCTCGAAAAAGCGCGGCGTTCTACAAAAACACCGAAGTACACAATTTCAACAATCAAAACTTCGTTATAAAAGAACAGCCTTGTGAGAGATCGCAAGGCTGTTCTTTATCTATGCCATTACCAAACATAGGGGATCAAGCGGTACTTTGTCTTCTTTTTGTATCCCAGGTATCCGGGCAGTTCTTTTTCAAGCATAAGCTCTTCGTCTTTGATTCGCGCAATAAGGATGGGAATCATACCCAGCGCGGGAATCACAGACCAATACGATCCCAGCGCAAGCGGAGACATCACATAGAACACCATGGCTCCCATGTACATTGGGTGGCGCACGATGGCATACAGATCGGTATCAATCACTGTTTGTTCCGGGGCGACCTCAATCACTCGTGAGGCAAAGCTGTTGATCTGCATCACACGGAAGACAATGAGGTACCCCGCAAGAACACATATTTGTGCTGCTACAACCACCTCAATCGGCACAATTGACCATCCGAAACGTTTATCAAAGCCGGGCAGGAGAAAAGCGAGAAGAAGAAATATAAGAGAAATCCCAACCACCTGCTTTTGTTCGCTTCTTTTCTCCTTCATTCGCATCCTGCGCTCCAAGAGCTCCGGATTGTTCTTGAGCAGATAGAACATCGCAAAAAACATGGGGATAAACAGGATCGCCAAATAAACCCACGCCTGCCAATAATTCCACGTGCCCGCGGGCAGGAAGAAAAAAAGCATGAACAGGGGAAGTGCCATGAGGAGACGACTGAGTACAATCTTTATTAATTGATTGCGCGGCATGCCAAACTCCTGTGTCAACCATTCATCTTAATAAACAGGACAGGCTGTTTCAAGCCTGCCTTGTTTCAAAAATTTATTTACTCACCTTCGGTCCCGCGTCAATGACGTCCTGTGGTGTGCCATCTTCGAATTTCGCAAAGTTTTGCGCAAAGCGCATCGCCAAGTCTTTGTATCTTCTATCATATTCCTTTTGATCGTGCCAAGAAGTCGAAGGATTCAAAACTTCAGCCGGGACATTCGGGCATTCAGTTGGGACTTCGAAACCGAAGATCGGGTCTGTCGTGAATTTGACCTGACTCAGTTTGCCAGTGAGCGCGGCGTTCAACAGGGCGCGTGTATATTTAATGGAGATTCGTTTGCCGACCCCGTAGGGTCCGCCCACCCAGCCCGTGTTGACCAGCCAGCAGGTCACGCCATATCGTTCGATCTTATTCTTAAGAAGTTCAGCATATTTATATGGATGATGCACCATGAACGGTCCGCCGAAACAGGCGCTGAATGTGATCTCCGGCTCTTTGCCAAGACCGACTTCAGTTCCTGCGATCTTGGATGTGTAGCCTGATATGAATTGATACAATGCCTGATTGGGCGTCAATTTCGCAATGGGCGGCATAACGCCGGACGCGTCACAGGTCAACAGAATAACATTCTTCGGATGCCCGGCCTTTTTTTCAGGCATGGCATTGGCAATGAATTCAAGCGGATATGAGGCCCGTGTGTTTTCTGTCAACGAGTCATCGTCAAGATCAATTTGACGCGTGATGGGATCGAAGGGAACATTTTCAAGGATCGTACCGAAACGTTTGGTGGTGGCGTAAATTTCAGGCTCGGCAGATTCGGACAGGCCGATAACTTTTGCGTAGCATCCGCCTTCAAAGTTGAAAATGCCATTATCGCTCCAGCCATGTTCATCGTCACCAATGAGGCGGCGGGTGGGATCGGCCGAAAGCGTGGTCTTGCCTGTTCCGCTTAATCCAAAGAACAAAGCCACATCATCCTCGTTATCAGGATTGACATTGGCTGAGCAATGCATCGAAAGCACGCCTTCCAAAGGAAGCAGGTAGTTCAAAATTGTAAATACAGATTTTTTGATCTCACCCGCATAAGCGGTGTTGCCGATGATCGCAAGTTTCTTTTCAAATGAAAGGCAGATGAACGTATCGCTGACTGTGCTATCAACGGCAGGCGCTCCCTTAAAGGACGGCATGGCGAGGATCGTAAACTCTGGCACAAAGCGCTTGTATTCTTCGAGCGATTGAGGAAGAATGAACATATTGCGCGCAAAGTGGCTATGCCAGGCGAGCTCTGTCACAATGCGGACCGGCAGTCGGTACGCTGCGTCCGCGCCGCCATACACATCCTGGACGAAGACGTCGCGTCCCTGCAAAAAACCCAACATACGGTCAACCATGACCTCGAACTTCTCCCCCGCAAATGGACGGTTATACACCCCCCACCAGATATTATTCTCAGAATCAACATGGCGCACAACAAATTTATCGTTCGCGCTGCGGGCGGTATGTTTGCCGGTATTGGCATCAAAAGCGCCGCCGGCGACCAGCGATCCTTCATTACGAAAAACCGCCTCCTCGACCAATGCCTCAGTAGTTAGGTTCCAATACGCCAACCGCAAATTCATCACGCCTTGATTCGAAAGGTTGTAATCCGCCTTGCGAATCTGCGCGATGGACTCAGCGGGTGTTTTTATGTTCAAGATATTATTCATAATGGTTTTCTCCACGTCATTGCGAGGACGATGTCCTCCGGCTCGACACTTGCGCTGCACGCCAGTGCAGTTGGCAATCTTCTAATTAGCAACAAGACTGCTTCGTCGGGCCATGTCCTTGCAATGACGATATTGAATTTACATCCAATCCCGTATCATCTTTTTATCGCCGATATAGATTTCATTGGGCGAGGTCGGGTCAAGCGCCCATTTGATGCGCGCAATGCCCTCGGTAATATCTTTGACCGATCCCGCGAAAGAAATGCGGATATGACCTTCCATGCCAAATTCCTTACCAGGGACCGTCACCACCAAAGCCTTCTTCAACAAGAATTTTGACAATTCTACTGAGTTCCCATTGAAAGCGCGCAGATCAGGCAATGCGTAGAAAGTTCCCTTCGGTTCGATCAGCCGCGCTCCATTAAAGGTCTTCATTTCCTGCAAGACCACATCGCGATTGTTTTGGATCTGCAAGCGCAGCGCCTCAACCACAGACTGTAAACCATTCAGCGCACCTTCCGCCGCGGCTTGAGCGATCGGTGAAACGCAGGAGGTGGTTTGCGCGAGAACATTGGTCATTACCTTGACCAACTCACGCGGAGCGACCACCCAGCCCACACGGAAACCGGTCATTCCATATAATTTTGCCACGCCATTGACCACGATCACGTGCGAATTCTCAACATCTTTATTCGTAAATGAATAAGCAGGCGGAGCGACATTCCGATCAAAGGTCAGTTTGTGATAAATATCATCACAGATCATGAAAATGCCTTTGCGCTCACACAATTCCACGATCTTCCCGATCAATTCAGCGGGATAGATCGCGCCTGACGGATTATTCGGGCTGTTGACAATAATCGCGCGGGTGGATGAGGTTACTGCGCGTTCAATATCCTCAAAGCGCGGTGTGAATGTGCCGTCTTCCGGTGTGACAATGACAGGGACGCCGAGACACATCCGAATCATTTCCGGGTACGAAACCCAATATGGCGCAACAACAATCACTTCGTCCTGGGGATTGAGGATTGAATAGAAGATATTGTAGAGTGATTGCTTCGCGCCGTTTGTGATGATCACATTTTCAGGCGCGACGAGGCGGTTATAGCTCTCTTCTGTGTAGCGGATCACCGCTTTTTTCATGGATGGCAGACCGTCGGGCGGTGTGTACTTAACCTCTCCGCTGGTCAACTTTGCACCAGACGCCAGAACCGCAGAAATCGGTGTCTTGTTTTTTGGTTCTCCGATCCCCAGATTGATCACAGCTTCGCCGCGTTCGCGCAAAATACGCGCCTCTTCATTCAAAGCAAGGGTTGGAGATTCGGCGATGTCACTTGCAAGTTTGCTTAATTTCATGGTTCTCCTTAGTATCGTCACTGCGAGCGGTTTTCTCTGGAACTCCCTGCATAATTGGAGGTTGATTTGGGCTATCACCCTCGCAACGACTTAGCATTCTATAAAACAAAAATCTGGTCAAGCAAAACTGCTTAACCAGATACACTTCCAGACCCGCAGAGAAAGCGGCGCTGACAATCGTATTGTCAGACAAGGCGTTCATACCGTCATTATACTATACCGAATTGACGTGACTGCCGCTTGACGGTAATAACTTCATTAGTAATAAATGTAATTAGTTCGCATTACTCGCAGGTTACCAGCCCCGCTTCCAAATCGTGCGCTTGATTCCACAGTTTGTCAAATTCCAGTAAATACAAAGCAGCGATCTCGGCATTATCCAGGATCACAACATTCTCTTCGTTCGAGTCGTCCGCATTGGAAGAATAATTAAGCGACCCGGTCACGACAATGCTGTTATCGATAATGATGATCTTATCGTGCAGAAAACTGCCATTGCCATCCTGCCTCACAGGCACCCCCGCGCACCAGAATGTTTTCATTTCAGAGCCTGTGCTGGTACTGCCAAATGTTTCGTATACACCCTTCACATCCACGCCCGCAGCAGCGCGATCGATCATCGCCTTGGCAAGCGGGTAATCTGTAAAACTGAAAGCAAGAAAGCGGACACTGACCTGCGCGTCATTCACAAGCGCGATCAAGTTACTGATCACATGATCCTCCGCCGAAAACAATACCTGAAGCTGGCTACCATTCAGGATCGCCCACTGGGTATTCACCGTGGAAGGCGCACGCGGCCCGAATTGATTGCTCCACATTTCCTGGAATTCTCGTTCGTAAATATATGCAATGTCTGTCGATCGGATGACCAGCACATTATTGTTCTGCTTGAAAATTCCATTAACTGTAATATTCGTTGACCCCGTCCACACAGTCTCATTATCAAAGATCCAGAATTTATTATGCATCAAGGCCGTGCGCGCATCATCCTTGACCTCGATGCCGGCCGCCAGCAAAAGCGCAAATTGTCCACGCCCTGGCTGAATATCGTAATTCAACCCGTTCTTGTCATCGGTCACCCATTTCACATCCACGCCACGGTTTTTGGCCGCGATCAATGCCTCAGCCACAGGTGTGAGGTTAAATTCAAAAGATGAGATATGAATGCTGATCTGGGCGTTATTGATAAGCTGGATCAGTTTCTCTTCAATCGAGCCGGTGATATTGTCCGGGTCATTGATCGTTTGAGGGTCGGTAAAATAAACATCCCACCACGTTACGGTAGGAATTGCGATGGGTGTATCGGCCGCCGCGGGCTGTTCTGCGACAGGTGCAGTATCTGTCACAACGGGAATAATACCAGGCGTATCGGTCACCGGGATGATGATCGGCGCCGGTGTGTCTGTTACCGGGACAATAAATGGAGCAGGCGTATCCGACGCGATATTTGGGATCGGCGTGATATTCGGCGTATCCGTCGCGTAAATATCCAACGGGGCGCAGGCTGTTGCCAGAATAACGATCGTGATAAGCATAAGTCTGCGCAGCATTATTTTTTCTCCAATTTTTAGTGATAAAGTTTACGCTTCAAGCGCTGCAAAATCCTGCGGATTACCCAAAGGAAAAATCATCATACCATCCGCAATACGTTTGACCAAACCGCCCAGCACTGTGCCACTTCCAATTTCCACAAAGGCAGTGATCCCCTGCGAAACCATAAAATTCACTGTCTCAGTCCAGCGCACTCGCGACTGCATCTGCAAAATGATATCAGCGCGGGCGGATTCCTCATCAGCCAGCGGTGCCGCGTACACATTGCCGATCACGGTCAACTGCGGGGTTGAAATTTTTGTAGACGTGACCGCATCATTCCACTCCTTTTGGATCGAATCCATCAGAGGTGAGTGCGCTGCAATGGACACCGCCAACGGCAGTGCCCGCTTTGCTCCAGCAGACTTCGCTCCCAGCATGGCGCGTTCCACGGCGGCTTTCGCACCAGAGATAACCACCTGCCCCGGGCAATTGTCATTTGCCACTTGTACGATCTCGCCAGGAGCGCTGGCGTCAGCGCAAACTTTGTCAAGCGTTGGGATATCCACGCCGAGAATGGCTGCCATGGAACCAGGCGCGAGTTCACCAGCGCGTTTCATCAATTCACCGCGCCTGCGCACCAGACGCAAGCCATCACCAAAGGATAATGCCCCAGACGCAGACAGGGCGGATAATTCGCCAAGCGAATGTCCGGCCAGTGCGGCAGGTGTCAGTTCAGGGTAAAGATACGAGAAGGCGCGGTAAGCGGCGAGTGAATGGATAAATAAAGCCGGCTGGGTATTAAGCGTATCGTTCAATTCTTCTGGCGTGCCTTCCATCATTAATTTGGAAATGGAAAAACCAAGGATCGAATCGGCTTCGTCAAAGGTTTGTTTTACGATCGAATATTGCGCGGCGAGTTCCCTGCCCATACCCACAAATTGTGAGCCTTGGCCGGGGAATACGAACGCTGTCTTCTGTCCATTAATTTTCATCATGCCTCCAGGTGCTGATTAAAACACAAACGGGTCGTGATAGTCACGACCCGTTTAGTTTACTCGCTGGCTTTCTTTTCTTTTTTGACCTGGATAACTTCACGGCCATTGTAGAAACCGCAGCTGGAGCAGACGGTGTGCGGCAGGCGCTTGGCACCGCAGTTGGAACATGCCACGGTGTTGACCGCGGTCAGCGCGTCGTGCGCGCGGCGGCGATCACGGCGTCCTTTGGAGTGCTTGCGCTTTGGATGTGGGGTCATTTCTTACTTTCTCCTTTTACATACATCAGACGGGCTTGTTGCGCCCGTCTGGTTGGTTTTGAATGAAGCGGATTGATTATAGCGGGAGGATGCGGAAGCGTCAAGGAAAACGCATAAAATAAAAATGGCAAAATCAAAGGCGGGAAAACTTAAGACGAATTACACCAAAAGTTGTTTGGCGCGAATTAATCTTGTAAAATTCGAGAAATTCTTTCGTTCAAAAATCAAAACCTGACAGGTTTCACTCTCCCACCTTCAATCCGGCAGGGTGTAGTGAAGGCCTGTCAGGCTAATTTTTTCTTCGTGGGCAAAGAGTCCGCGCCTATCCACATTCCATGCCGCTACGGAACCCGATATCCCAACAGCTTTGACTTCGGGTAAAACTTTAAATTGACCGCACCGATATCGGTTTCACCATGATCCTGATTACCGCCTAAAATACGAATAAAAGTTTCCTTCCCTGCCACAGTTTCATCAATATAAAACCCCACATGCCCGCCGCCTTCACGGGAAAAAACAGCAATACAGCCTTTGACCGGGTTATTGATTTCTTTACCCCAGCTCAGCCAGGAAGCGGAAAGCGCGGATTTCGTGCCAACGTACCCAGCCTCTTCCACACACCAGTTTACAAATGCCGAGCACCATGGAGTCTCGTCCTGTACTCTCCAGCGTGAACCGATATTCTTGACCGTACCAAAATATTCCAAAATGCGCGGATTATGCTCATCGCCCGGGAATTCTATGACACCGTATTCCTTATCGGCAATGGCCATCCAGGGGAAATCCCCGTTTAAGGCGTTACCAGCCACCCGTGATAAATACTTCTTTGTCGACCAGCCTTCCAGGGAATTCTCTTTGTGCCTGATCCACTCGCCGTCCGGGGTTTCTTCAAGTGACTCAATCACTTGATCCTTGATCGCGTGGCCAAGGATTTCAGATGTTGTAGAGGGCTCTGCGCGGATATTCAAAGCGACTGTATTTACACGATATCGTTCGATCTCTGGGGACATAAGGTTTTCTCCTTTTTGCTTGTGCTATAGCTACAAGAATAGTCCTGCGAGATTGGAATGACAATCCTCATAGTATGGTATTGAATCACCCTCAAAATGACCAGATAACGAACATCACTGACGCCGGGCATGACAGCAAAAGACAGGAAAGTGTCTGATGCACTGGTCTCTTCGCGCTCCATACGAACTTTGCGGTTCAAAAAGCGGTTATCTATGAGAATCCAAATTATGGAGTTGTCCATTTTGGGAATACTGATGTTTAGGTGTTGATAGCGTTATACTTGACATTGTACGGAAACTGAATGATCCAGATTGAAGGGAATAACTGATTCTTGCAAAAAACCCTTGCCCTGGGGAAAACCAAGGATTTGCATAGAAATAAACTGCATTCCAAAAGGACTGGCTCCGGGCAAAAGTATGGGCATATACTTAAGCGTTGATGACATGGATGGTATCAATTACTGCGAAACACCGCCTTTGGACGACACACTATTCCATGGCTTGAAAAAAAATGCGGAATAAATCATGGATTAAACAATGAGAAGAATCCAATTTTACGGTCAGCAGATAAAATTCCCATCGGCATGTGCTTATTGCCTTAAGGCTGTTCACAAGGAATACAATTTCGAACAGGTATTCACATACGGGCGCAGGAGCATCATCCTGCAATTGCCTGTACCGCTCTGCCATTATCATTTCCAGCAAGCCTCTGCGCAAAGTCCCGCCCAACTCTGGAGTGAACGGCTCGGCGCGGCAGGCGGAGGAATGTTCGGGCTTACTGTTTTCCTTGCATTACTTAACTATTGGTCAGAGACCCGGCAGGGTTTTTATGTATCCAATCTATTCCTTGCTTTTTTTATCGGATCGAGCATGGCCGTCATCATATGGGCCATCGCCAAATTTTGGGTCGCTCCGTTATTCGCATTCCGGGAAACCAGGGCGGTACTTAGAAGCGTACAGATGAAAAAATTCGACCCAACCCACCAAATATTGGAAATCGTGTTTCAAAATGAAACTACAGCCGAGTTAACTGTCCGCGAAAACCTGGCAGCCCTGATAACGGCAAATGAAAATATGAGGCAGTATTTTATCTCTGCCCATCTCGTTGATGAGGATATCCGTTGGAGCGGGAGAATTGACACAAATATCCTGCTCGACCATTCCCCTTCCCTGCAGGAAGCGGAACAACTTCTGGGGCCTGTCATTGAACGTTTTATGATCCAGCAAAACGGCACTGGCACGTTTTACGAGATCAATGATATAAAAATCATGGCGATCACTTGAAAATAATATTCACAAGAGAAAATAAATGAATGAGCAACCTCAAAACCCCTTGCACGGAATTACGCTCGAAACGATCCTCACCCAGCTCGTGAAGCAACACGGTTGGGACGAACTAGGGAAACAGATCCCCATTCAATGCTTTCGGAATGACCCCAGCATCAAATCGAGCCTGAAGTTTCTACGAAGAACCCCATGGGCTAGAAAAAAAGTTGAAGAGCTGTATTTGAGAAGCACAACCAAGACAGGCTAAATCAAAACAAAAAGCAGTTCCTGTGAAAGGAACTGCTTTTAAAAACCCATACACTCCGCTTATTCAGAAGGGACAATCATCATCATAACGAGATAGACGAGGATGCCCGGTACGCCGCCGGGGATCAAAGCCAGCGCAAATGCGAAGCGGAACCAGAAAGCGCTTACGCCGAAGAATTCAGCCAATCCACCGCACACGCCAGCCACCACGCGGTTGTTTTTTGATCTCCTTAAAGCTTGTCGTTGAGTAGTCATAAGTTTCTCCTTTTCTATATTCTACAGATCAATATACGCCGTCAGTTGCCGAAAGTAGCAAAATATTATGTGTATAATCACGATATGTCACGATCTTATGAAATCCGCGTGTGTTTGAATACCGCCTGCGGATTACGCTACCCGATCATGGAAGGACATTCTTTTGGAATTCGTTGTCCGCATTGTCTTGGAGAGACTCACACTATTTTGAAGCGGAATATCTCAGAACAAAATGAACCTGACAAAAATAATGAAAACACAATGGAAGAAAAAATGATCTCCGTGCTGGTGGACAATATTCGCTCCGCCTGGAATGTCGGTTCGATCCTGCGCTCGGCAGACGGATTTGGGTTCTCACACGCCTACCTGTGCGGGATCACGCCTACGCCAGATCAGGACGCAGTGAAAAAGACCTCGCTGGGGGCGGAGGATTTTGTCACCTGGTCGCACCACAAAGATGCGGTCAAGCTCATCAAAGGATTAAAGAAAACAGGCTGGAAAGTGTTGGCATTGGAAGAACATGAACGCGCCCAATCCATAGCAGCACAAAAACTGCAGCTGCAGGAAAACACTGTGCTGATCATTGGAAATGAGGTCACAGGCGTGGATCCTGAACTGCTGGATCTCGCAGATGAGATCTATTTTATACCCATGCGCGGACAAAAAAGATCGTTCAATGTTGCCAACGCGTTTTCCATCGCGGCGTATGCTTTAGTTGAGCAGACTCTGTAGAACCTCAAACCATTTCTGGGCGATGATGTCATAGCCGGCGGAGTTAGGGTGATTGCCGTCATCATAGAGAGTGTCAGGATCGGTAAATAAATCAGACGAATAAAAATCAACCGTCAAAGCGCCATATTGATCGGCTTTTTCGGTGATGATTTGGTTATATAGCTCCACCTGGGCGGACATACGCTCTAATTCACCGGAGGTGATGGATGGAAAGGCTTCGCCCTTGATCGCAACAGGGCGCTTCGTCTGATCGTCGAGCAGAGCAATGACCACCTGCGCGCCGGTTTTCCGTAACTGACTTACGATCAAATCCATGTTCGCGGAAAATCTTTCGGCATCCAGGGCATCATTTTCGTCTGAACCCTCGCCATATTCGTAGAGGTACCACAGATCGTTACTCCCGATCCAGACGAGGGCAACAGCACCGCGTCCCTGGGACCTTGCGGCATCCAATTCACTCACAGCGCGCGAAAGTTGGCCTAAAAGCCCCTGATCGCCATTGATAAGTGCATCTGAACTCCAACCTGACCTGCCCAAATTCGTCATCTCCGAGTCGGTTCGCACGGTGCCGATCATTTCGAGCAGGCGCCCTGGATAGCCACGACCGGAATCATCTCCGTCGCCTTGAGTCAAACTATCGCCAAGCGCGACCAGGGTCACAGGTCCAGCTGGGAGCGCGGCAGCAGGCGCAAATACTTCAGTCGTCGGCAGAATCTCCGCAATGGCTGAAGGAGTGGGTAGCGACGCGTCTGTCGGAGGAACTGTCGGGGGGATAAACGGCACTGCCGTCAGCGGAATTTCCTGCGAACACGCAAAGAGGAAAAGGGATAGTACAAGAATGGTCTTTTTCATAAGTTATCCTTTAAGTAACTTGATATCAACACAAGCGGGTGCTGGGCTTCCCTTTGCGCGCCCTGCTTGATCTGCAACCTACAGGCTGAACCGCTTGAGACAATCAACGACGCTGACGCTTGGCGAAGCGCAGGAAATAATTTCAACTCTCCCACCCGCATTGAGAGATCATAATGCTCGGCATCATATCCAAAGGTGCCTGCCATGCCGCAGCAGCCCGCATCGACCACGTCCACTTCAAAACCAAGGGCGCGCAACAATGCCAGAGTGGAGGCAGCGCCTGTTGGCATGCCGTCATCCGCAAGTCCTTCGGCACGTTGGTGGCAGTGGGGATGAAAAGTGATCTTTCGGTCATCAAGTTCCAAAATATCTAACTGCTTTTTAGTGGCTATACGCAAATCCTTTATACTATCTGCGCGCAAGAGAAATTCATCCACCAGCCAGACATTTTTCGTAATGGATTCGATCTCCGCGCGGCGCTCTGGCAGCAAGGCGGCATATTCATGCTTGAGGCAGTACACCTCAGGCGGTTCGCACCCAACCACGCTCAAGCCTGCTCCACTATCTATGGCGTTAATCTCCGCGAGGACTTTCTCAGCGTGGCTACGCGCCGCGTCAATAAATCCCTTGGAAAGCAGCGAAGCTCCTGCGCCGATCACAGGCAAGGCTATCACATCATACCCGGCGGCTTGTAAGATATCAAATACTGCCTGTTCCACCTGTGGTTCAAGATAACGCGAAAATACATCTGACAAAAAGATGACCTTCTTCTTTTCTGCCTGGCCGCCTGCGCGTGAATACTTATTTCCCTGTTTACTTCCTGCAAATAACGGGAAAGGCCGCCTATCCGTAATACCCATAACACCGGCAATTAATTTCCGTGACCAATCCATCTTCATAAAGGCATTTGCCAGCGGAGCTATGGGAGTCAACCATTTTGACACCACATGAAAATATCCAAATAAATAATCACGCAAATGACGGCGATGGGTCTTGTAATACTCATTCATAAATTCATATTTCAATTTCGGCATATCCACGCCGCTGGGACATTCCGAAGTACAACCTTTGCAGGCAAGGCAGAGATCGAGCGATGAGAACACATTTTCCAACACGTCGTTGCGAGGCGGGCGTTCTCCCCAACGAAGCAATCCCGTAGTTTCAGTAGATTGCTTCGCAAAATTCGCTCGCGATGACATTGGTGACGAAATCAACGCCCGCAGCAAATTCGAACGCCCACGCGTCGAGTTCTGTTCATCCCGTGTGGCCTGAAATGACGGGCACATGATGCCCGTTGTTTTCCTGCACACGCCTTGACCATTGCAGTGTTCGATCGCGCCAGCAAGTCCGCGCTCATGTTCAAAGTGCAGGGCTGAATTCCAAACCTTCACGCGATATTCTTCGCCGTAACGCAAATGTGAATCCATCGACGGCGCATCCATCATCTTCTTCGGATTCAAAATATTATCGGGGTCAACAGCACGCTTAATGGATCGCATGGCCTCGGTCACTTCCAGGCCGTATGTTTTTTCGATCCACTCCCCTGCTACGATCCCATCGCCATGTTCACTGCTCATCGAGCCGCCCAGACTTAATACCAACTGCAAGACCTGGTCGCCAATGCTGCGCATGGCACGCACACCGTCCCCATTTTGCAAATTCAAAATCGGGCGGATATGCAGACAACCCGCCGAGGCATGCGCGTAAATCCCGCCTTCGGTGTTGTGCTCTTTCATGATCCTTTCAACTTCGCGGACAAAATCGCCCAGCCGTTCCACAGGCACAGCGCAATCTTCTATAAATGCCGCAGGCCGTGCAGGCTGCGGACGCGAATCCAGAATCCCCAAACCCATCTTGCGAATGTTCCACACACGCGATTGTTCTTCGGGCGACTCGGCAATCGTGACCACATCACCAAGCTGACGAACCGCTTCTTTCAACCCCGACGGCTGATCCCCGCTAAACTCAATGACCAGCACCGCGGCTGGGTCGCCGGTCATCCACCCCATTTGGCGCGCATACGCAGGGACGCCGCGCGCAAGCTGAATGATCATCTGTGGAATCAACTCAATGGCACTGGGCTTGTATTCCAACAAACGCGGGACATCATCACAAGCATCCGCAATACTCGCGTAAGAAAGAACACCCAGAATTGTATGCTTTGGCTTTGAAACAAGATTTACTTTCGCGCGGCGCATGACCGCGAGCGTCCCCTCACTGCCCGCCAGCAGACTTGCTAGATTAACTCTTGAATTTTGACGGTAGACCGTGGTCGATAGACCGTAATCATTCACATCCCATTGTGAAGGGACAGACGGAGTCCAGGGTAATAAATAATTGAGCCGATAGCCCGCCGAGTTGCGCCAAGACCTCGGAAACTTCTCTTTGATCTTCTCTGCATATTGCAAGCGAATATTTTCGGCAACTCTCGATAATTTCGAATCGCCATATTCGTTCCACGTTTCAAGCGAACCGTCACCTAAAATCACATCCGCTGAAATCAAATGATCAGCGGTCATGCCGTACAAAATGGAATGTGCGCCTGTGGCATTATTGCCGATCACACCGCCCATTGTGGCGCGTTCTGCGGAGGCGGGGTCAGGGCCGAACATCAAGCCCGATTTTGCCGCAGCCCGATTCAGATCCGCAAGAACGACGCCCGGTTCCACGATGGCTGTATGGGATTCAGAATCGATCTCGATGATGGCATCCAAATAACGCGAGCAGTCCAAGATCAACGCCTCACCAATCGCCTGTCCGCCAAGGGACGAGCCCGCGCCGCGAGGAAGGATCGGCACCTTATATTTCGCGGCTAGCTCCACTGCAGATTGCAGATCAGCCTGTGTTCTGGGAATGGCAACGCCCAGCGGCTCGATCTGATACATGGACGCGTCAGTGGAATATAAGACACGCGATGCGGTATCAAATCGCAAATCACCTGTAAAATGCTTTTTCAGTTCATGAAGAAATTCAGGATGAAGAGACATGAAGAGATTCTAATCTGTAATGCGCAAAACGTAAAAAGAAAAGACTCCGATGATGCTGCGATCACCAGAGTCTTCACTCAATTACCAATTACACTATTTCGCCTTGCCTTGATTCGCAACCGCCGCAGCTTTCTTCGCAGCTTCTTCAGCGTCACCAAGATAATAATTCTTTATCGGCTTCAAATCGCTGTCCAGTTCATAGACGAGCGGTAAGCCTGTCGGAATATTCAACTCGGTGATATCAGCCTCGGAAATATTATCGAGATACTTCACCAGAGCGCGAATGGAATTGCCATGTGCCACAACCAACACGCGCCTGCCTGACTTAATTTCAGGTGCAAGCGTGGAAGCCAATAGGCAGAACACGATCCAGCGTGATCTTAAGTGACTCGGTGGCTGGCAGCTGCTCGGGAGTCAATGAAGCGTAACGGCGGTCAAACTTCGGGTGGCGCTCATCGGTCAACTCCAGAGATGGAGGCGGGACATCGTAAGAGCGCCGCCAAATCTTTACCTGGGCTTCGCCAAACTTCTCGGCAGTCTCCGATTTGTTTAAACCCTGCAAAGCGCCATAATGACGCTCATTCAACTGCCACGCGCGGATGACAGGCAGCCACTCAAGATTCATTTCCTCTTGAACAAGCCCAAGCGTTTTGATGGCGCGCTTCAACACAGAGGTGTAAGCGATATCAAAATCGTATCCATCTTCGCGCAGCAGCTTCCCCGCGCCGCGTGCTTCTTCGCGGCCAAGATCGGTCAGATCAACATCGGTCCAACCGGTGAAGCGGTTTTCGAGCGCGCCGGGGGCCCGTTGTTTCTTTTCGTTGGCCCCCCGGGGTGGGGGGGGGGGAGGGCCCGGCCCCGCCCCCACCGCGCCCGGGCCCCATTCACGTGCTTTGTCCGCATGACGCACCAAACGAATTTATACATTTATCTACTCCTGAAAAAAAAGATGCCCGCGAGTTGAGTTGATAGGCCGCCCCAAGTCCATCCCTCATAGTAAAATCAACCCATGTCCAATGATGATGTCCCTCCCGTCCGCCAGCAATATTTAGATATCAAAAAAGATTACCCCGACTCGATCGTGTTCTTTCGACTTGGCGATTTTTACGAAACCTTTGACGAAGATGCCGAGATCACCGCACGCGAACTTGACATTGTATTAACCTCCCGTCCCATCGGCAACGGAGTGCGCACGCCGCTGGCAGGCATCCCATATCACGCGGTTGAAAATTATCTGGCGCGCCTGATCGAAAAGGGATATCACGTCGCCATTTGCGAACAAGTCGGTGACCAGCCCGCCAAGGGGATTTTTCCTCGCAAAGTGGTCAGAGTGGTGACACCGGGCACTGTGACAGAAGCAGGACTGTTGCCCGGCGACGCGAACAACTATTTAACCTCGGTCGTGCTTAACGGTGAGACCGCTTCTGTTTCCTATACAGATGTGACCACTGGAGAATTCGCCGTCACCGAGCTTCCGCTCGAAGCCCTGCGCGCCGAATTGACTCGTTTACATCCAGCCGAAATTATTTATCCTGATAATCAAATTCTGCCTGACGGAATTACCGGTCATCTAACGGCCTTGCCCGCATGGAAATTTGAACCCGGCAAATGCAATGAGACATTGCTCGCGCAATTCAAATCTTCGACACTGGTTGGCTTTGGATTGAAAGACCATAGTCTTGCCGTAAGAGCAGCGGGTGGGATCGTGCAATATCTTAAAGATACCCAACCTGACGCGTTAAATTTATTGACCTCGTTGCGTGTTTACAGTCTCAATGAATTCATGACATTGGATGCGTCCACGCGCCGCAACCTTGAACTTGATGAGACCCTGCGCGGCGAACGCAAAGGATCATTGCTGGGAACGCTTGACTATTCCATCACACCAATGGGCAAGAGGCTCATGCATCAATGGGTCAGTCAGCCGTTACTGCATGTGGAAAAGATCAATAAGCGTCAGGACGGAGTGCAGTACTTTTTCAATAACGGCATGGTGCGCGCCGAATTACGCGAAACCCTAAAACCTTTGAACGATCTGGAAAGGTTAATAAACCGTGTCATCGCCGGGAACGCACAGCCAAGAGATTTGGTGGCAATGAGAAGTACGCTGGGATATTTGCCGAAGATCAAAGCAGTGATCAGTGAGCAGGTATCAGGAATCAGTGGCCAGTGGACAGTTTGTGAAGAGCAATATTCATTATTACAAAATGCCATTGACGATGATCCGCCGGCGACTTTGCAAAACACTGGCGTCATCAAGCCCGGCTACTCAGCAGAATTGGATGGCGTGATCGAAGCATCCAAGCATGCGCGGGATTGGATCTCAAACCTCGAAAGCATCGAACGCGAAAAGACCGGCATCAAGACTCTCAAAGTAGGTTACAACAAGGTCTTCGGGTATTACATCGAAATCTCACGCGGCGCGGCCGACCGCGCACCGGAGAATTACATTCGCAAGCAGACATTGGTTAATGCGGAACGCTTCATCACGCCGGAGATGAAGGAATATGAAACGCTGGTCTTGAACGCGGAAGAACGTATCAAGGAAATCGAAACACGGCTGTTCCGTGAAGTCTGTGCGGAATTGGCGAAAACCGCCAATAAAATTCTATCCACAGCACGCGCGCTGGCGGAACTGGATGTGTTGTCCGCTTTAGGCGAAGTAGCTGCTCTCGAAGGCTATAACCGGCCCGAGGTCAACGAAGGAAGTGGATTGGAAATCCATGAGGGGCGTCACCCTGTCGTCGAACAATTATTATCCAATGACAGATACATCCCCAATGATGTCATCTTCGAAAAAGGCGAAGTGGTGCGCATCATCACGGGGCCGAACATGGCGGGTAAATCCACTTATTTGCGTCAGGCGGCGTTGATCGTGTTGATGGCGCAAATGGGATCGTTCGTGCCCGCTGCGTCTGCGAAGATCGGGTTGGTGGACAGGATTTTCACGCGCATCGGCGCGCAGGATGAAATTCACGCGGGTCAATCCACATTCATGGTGGAGATGGTGGAGGCAGCGAATATTTTGCATCACGCCACATCAAGATCATTATTGATATTGGATGAGATCGGGCGCGGCACTTCAACGTATGATGGTCTTTCCATTGCATGGGGCATCATCGAGTACATTCACAATCATCCGCATTTGCGCGCGAAGACTTTGTTCGCAACCCATTATCATGAACTGACTCAACTCGCCGACTTGCTGCCTGGCATTCGCAACTACAACGTGGCAGTCAGTGAAGCGGAACATAAAGTAGTGTTCCTGCACAAGATCATCGCAGGCGGTGCAGACCGTTCGTATGGAATTCACGTGGCACAACTAGCGGGTTTACCAGCGCCTGTTATTGGACGGGCAAACGAGATCATGGCCGAGCTTGAAAAAACTTCAGGGCGCGCGGTAAAGATCAACCCACAAGGCGCGCAACAGGCGATGTTGTTCCCGGAAACAAGTCCGTTATTGGACGAATTGAAAAAATTGGATGTGAATTCGCTCTCGCCCATCGAGGCGTTGAACAAGTTGTTTGAGTGGCAGAAGAATTATACAAAGTAAGAAGAAATCCATAAAAAATAAGGGCGTCAATATTGAAAATAGACCGCGTTAGCCTTGGCCTGGTATTTTTCTTAACCCTGGTTGGATTGGCTGTCCGAATTTCCGCCCCTCTGTCGGGGTCCTTCCCGCTAAACGATGGCGGCCTCTTTTACAAAATGATCCTTGATTTGCAGGGGAATCATTTCATCCTGCCGGATTACACCACATACAACAACGCCGCTCTGCCATTTGCATACCCCCCGTTCGCGTTTTATTTTTACGGCCTGATCGCCAGCGCAGGGCAGGTTTCGGTGCTTAAGCTGATGCAATTCCTGCCATCCATTGTAAGCGCACTGACCGTCCCCGCTTTTTATTTACTGGCAAAAGAGATCCTTGATTCTAAAGCCCAGGCAGCGCTGGCGCTATTGGCATTCACGTTCGTACCGCGCGCATTCGATTGGCTCATCATGGGCGGCGGCGTGACGCGGGCATTTGGTCTGCTATTCGCATTGCTCGCTATGCGCCAGTCCTATATTTTTTTCTCCCGGCAATCACAGGGTACTTCCCTCGCAATGATTGGACTGGGAGCGTTGGTCGTCTACACACATCCTGAAGCAGTTACTCATACCGTCATCAGCGCCGTCTTCTTTTACCTTTGGAAAGACCGCTCAATGAAAGGTCTTATGCGGGCGATAATCGCCGCGCTAGGCATTTTACTTATCACAACGCCGTGGTGGCTGACAATTCTCACAAGACACGGATTGGACCCCTTTCTTGCAGCCATGTCCGCGGCAAAACAGAACAGCTACAACGCGCTTACCGGCCTCCTTATTCTGTTTCGCTTTGATTTCACTGAGGAGCCGAACCTGACCTTGATCGCGATTCTGGGGTTGATCGGGATCTTCACTCTCCTTGCGAAAAGGAAATTTTTTATCCCGCTCTGGTTCTTCCTGATGCACCTGCTGGAACCGCGCGGCGGCGCGCTCTTTATGATGATTCCCCTGGCCATGTTCGCAGGTATTGGATTGGATCAAACCATCCTGCCGGGGTTGCGCAATTTAAACCTGGGTCAAGGGATGAATAATGAGGATTGGGCTAGCAGTTTACTGAAAGGAAAAACCGTAAAAATATTTCTCGCGATTCTTTTCATGTACACCAGCCTGTCTGCATTACAGGTGGGAGCGGGCATCAAACAACGATCCACTTTAACTCAAGCGGACCTGGACGCATTTAATTGGGTAAAGAAAAACACTCCCCCGAACAGTCATTTCGCGCTTGTTACGCGAGGATTGCCATTAAATGATGCTTCCTCTGAGTGGTTCCCGGCCTTGACCGGACGCACGAGCCTTGCCACAGTCTTTGGGTATGAATGGCTCAATGATGGAAAGTTTGGCGCGCGGGTGGAGATATATCAAGAACTACAGAAATGCACAGCGCAGGATGTTGACTGCCTGAATCATTGGGCGCAGGAGATCGGCAGGGGTCTTTCTTATGTATACGTGAGAAAGCAAGGCGGCGGTCACACTGCGCTGGATACAAACTTAAGCAACTCCGCAGATTACACAGCGGTATACGACACGACGGAAATTGTGATCTACTTGAAACAATGATCACGGACGCCGCAAGGAAAAGATCAAGACCTCTTTTGTTGCGTAAACAGTTTCGTACCCGCCACCAGACCGAAGAGAATTGATCAGTTCCAAACTAACTCCAGAACTTTGAACAACAATATATTCATAATCCAAACCAGTGCGCGCAGACCATGCGGCGAGACAGGCGGCATCTTCGCATACTTGTACTTCGGCAAGATCCGCGTATCTTTCATAAAACCGGGGACCCAACAGCCATTCAAGCCCCTGAATCGTTGTCTGACTGCGCCGCTCTGTAAGCGCGGGAAACCACTCAACGAAAGGATCGATCTCCGGGCTGGGCACACCCGTGATAGGGAGAAAATGAGCGCGGGCAGGTGTGTTTTGTTGAATCCAGGACATCGCTTCCCGGTCGGCAATGGAGAGACTGGTGTTGATCAATTTAAAACCGAACAGGCTGGATTCAACAAACAAGTAGATCAGGACCAAAAGCAGGGTTGTGTTCAACCATACGCGTTGATTAAATTTCATTTTAGGGGAAGCGGAATGAGCCTTCTGAAAATAATCAACAAAAGCGGGGAGAACATCTGTAAGAGCGAGCGCCATCAACATACAAAATGGGTAGAAGGCGATACTTGGCGCGCTGCGCGGCTCGACAAGGAAAGGAATGATGGTCCATGCGACCAGAAAATATTTTCGCCCCAACAAACCCCAAAATATTCCAAGGAGACGTGAGATAAGAAGGATCGGGATAACTGTTTGGCTGGCGAACAGGGCAGAAATATAAGCGCGCCAGATCGAACCTCCGTAAGAACCGGTGTTCAACGCGGAGAGAAATGGGGCGAGACCGTGGAGGGAAATGACACCCGCCCACCATGGAGCCGATAGCAGCAGGCAGGCAAACAGAACAATGACAGAATGAAGCGCGGTTCGCAGCGAACGACCGTAGATCAGCCACAAGAGGATACAACTTGCGGCTGTATGGATACCTGCTTCAGGATGACTGAGAACGGTCAGTGAGCAAAAAATAATAGAGAGTGCCAGTTCACGTTTGCCGCCGACTCGAAACAACCGAAAGACCCAATAAAGAGAAATCAGCATAAATAACGAGCCAAAACTGCGAGTCAATCCGCCGCCCATGATGAACCAGGCTGACGCCCCGGGCGTCAATGCGTAGAAGATCGAGGCAACCACGGCGCGCCTGCGCGATCCAAGCAGAAGAGACGCCAACATATAAAAAGCCAAAATGGACAATGTGTTGATTATAGGTGGAAGCCAGCGCAGCAGGGTTATTTCAGAAAAATTAAATAGATCTGAAATCAAGCGCGCGAAATAAAATCCAAAGGGCGGATACGCATAAGGGATATTCAGGCTATTGTACGAAGTCAGCCCGGGCAGCGAGTAATGACTGCCGCGCAGATCGCGGATCATGCTAAGGAACATGCCGCCGTCATTTAAAGGGAAGCCAGCTTGAAGCCCGGGGAAGAAGCGGACGACCATCCCCAAAAAAATAACTGCTCCGAGCAGCGGGAATATCTACTCGGCATGTGTCATTTCCTTGTTTTTCGTTGTCATATTGACAAAGTCCCCTTTGATCTATTTTAAGACTGCTGTCTGATGCCGATCAGAAATCGGGACGAACAGCGCCGTGGTGATTTTTTCCGCAAACAAAAGCGGCATAATAATCATCTGCATATAACGCGGTTCTTTGCCGGTCGAGCAGAAAAAGGCATTCCCACAAAGGATCATCAGACATGATCACGATCACATCAATCGAGTGTGCGTTACACAGAGCGTCGAGCGGTTCCCAATTTTGCACATCTTGCATATTGAAGAGCTTGCCGACAGCCGCAACCTTATCATAATAATCATTCAATGGAACTCCATAGGCTGTACGATCTGAAATGGCGGACTGGCGCATCCCATACAACCCGGCGGGGCGATTAATGATGGCGGATGGATTGTATTGAACGATAATATCCGTCGGGAAAGATTGATTGATCAATGTGTACACCTGCCGCGCAGAATAGATCCTGCGGCCAGCTTCAGAGCCAAATGAAAAATAATATGCCGAACGCAGGAGCGCCACATCAAGCAAACTGGTGGAAATACCCAGCGCAGCCAATAGCAGCAAATTGTATTTCGTCCTTTGTGCGAGGATAAAACGAGGACGGGAGGTAAATAAGTTTTCCAAAATATCCACACCCCAGATCAATAGAATAAATTGACCTGGCAGCCACGCGCGCCAGCCAAGATCATTATTCGCGATCATTGTGGAACGGGTAAAGGTGCCGATAAAAAATGAAATGATCAGTAAAAGCAGTTCCGCAAAATAATATGGATTTTTGCGAAGGTCGTGTTTAAATATTTTTAACCAAATAAAAGCCGCTGCCGCAAAAAAGCCAAGTTCCAAAAAATAATTAAGCGGCAAAAAGATGAGGCGGGCGGGGAATTTCCATGAGGAATATTCAAAAATTATGTCGGTAAAGCGGAAAGAGCGGATCGTAAAAGCAATGGGGAAGGCAGCGCTTTCTCCGCCAGCCCCGCCGGATAATAGACCCGCTAAAAATTTACCCGACAAAAGAAGCGCGACCAGCCCGGCCAGCGCCATTGGGAAAAGTAAATCGCGCTGTTCTTTTTGGGAATAGATGAATAACATCCATACTCCCCAAAAAATTACAAATATAAGGGTAACCCATACCGACAGGCCAATCGCGGAGGCAAACGCAACGCCTGAGAATACGAGCGCAATGATCTTTTTCAGTGGAGATTGTCCGCGCGCCGAGTGCACCAGCATGACAGCTACGACTCCAGCGACCAGGCTTGCAACATGATGGGGAACCCATAATAGGGACCCGATCCAGGCTGTGATCTGCTCGTTCCAATGTTCAATATCACCGAGCACGCCTTTGCCAAAACCCATAAGGATGATCGACGGGAGAACATCCAAGCCAGTGATCGAAATGGAGGCGATCCCGATCATTGCCCGCCGCCAGGGGTTCGATCCATTTCCTCCAGCATGAACAACGCGCAAACGAATATAAAAAGCGATCAAAGCCATAAGCGCGAGACCGCACCACACAATGCTGGCGAATAATGCCGCGCGCGCGTCCACCAAATTTCCACCGGCGATATCCACCAGACTGCCAAGGATGTACCAAAAGAAATAAAGAAAGGTCAGTTTTACATAATGACCGGGGTAATAACTTGGATTGATCGGGGGTACGCCTGTGCGGGTCATCGCATCAATGATCGATACGCGCGTAGTTTGATCAAAAGACGCGACACTAAAATAAAGTTCATGCTGTCCCCACTGCAGATCCACCAGACAAAAAATAGCGAGCGCTGTCCAACCAAGCGCGACCCAGAAGAATGAGCGCCACTGCCGATCCTTCGGCCGGACCGGCTTTTCATAGATCAACAGGATCACAAAGACGATGGCGAATAAACCTGTAACGATCAAGGCAATGTTCATGGAGAACAAACTTGCCGTCAGATAATACAGAATGGGACTGATGGCGATCGAAAGCAGCAGGGAAATAGCCAGACGCGCAGACAGCAGGCGTGCGCGAAATTCAAAGAGATCAAACAACCAGCCAAAAACGTATCCGGGCAACACGATCACAAGCGGGAAGAGCGCAACACCCGCGAGCGTGCCAATGACATCCTGCAATGTAAAATTTAAACTGGACAATGGGACCTCAGATTAATTAATGGACGGTCTAATTTTGTATGATCAGTACTCCACGAAACGACTCTGGAGTACAAGTTCGTAAATGTTTTACCAGTAAAAAGCGCACCAACTTCGTACACACAGGCTGAATTCACTGCTTAAATTTAATCTTCAACCCATCAGCAAGCTGATGGATTCCAAAATCGTGAACTACTGATAATCACCGCAGGCGAAAATGGCATAGTGGGAATTTTTATAAAGAGCGGAACGCTGCGCTTTAAGCAAAGGGATACTTTCCCAGAAAGGATCGACATTTTCAAAGATCAGCAGGCCAATCGAATGAGTCCTGCAAATATCATCCACAAGCTGCCAATCGCTTGTATTTTTGGCAGTGAACAGAACTCCCACTTCATCCACAAGGGTATTGAATTGATCCAAAGGAACACCATATGCGGTGCGGTCTGAAATCACCATTTGATGGGTTCCA
Organism: Candidatus Villigracilis saccharophilus; assembly: GCA_016709305.1. Classification (GTDB taxonomy): domain Bacteria; phylum Chloroflexota; class Anaerolineae; order Anaerolineales; family Villigracilaceae; genus Villigracilis; species Villigracilis saccharophilus. The sequence goes on along the minus strand of JADJNA010000018.1, from coordinate 5,034 downwards.
TACAATCCGCTTGGGCGGTCAACAAAATTCAGAGGATTATTTTGCGTGATGACATCCGAGGAAACATGGTCACGCAAATAATCATACGCAAGGCGGGCGGAGTAATATTTTCGAGTCGTCTCAACCCCGGTCATCACGGGCCAGGCAGTCCTGAGTAAAACAACATCCAAGACCGAAGTCAATGACCCGATCATAAGAAAAACAAATATTAATCTTTTTGTTTTTATTGTTTCGGCTGACAGTAATGAAACAGGCGCAGGGGATAACAAGAATTTATCCAACACATCCACTCCCCAGACCAGAAGAATGAACTGACCCGGCAGCCAGGCGCGCCAGCCGAGGTCGTTGCTGGTGATCAGTGTGGAGCGTAAACACGAACCGATCACCAACGCGGCGCTGAATAAAATCACTTCCGCGAGGTAAAACGAATTGGAACGGATCTCCGATTTATCCTTGCCCGTAAACCAGACCAATCCCGCGATGAAGAAGAAACCCAACTCCATTATATAGTTAACCGGTAACAAGGCCAGCATGATCAGGGAACGGGCGAATGGGGTCCAGTCTTTTACGAATGATTCAAGCTGTAAGAAAGAGCGGATCTCAAAAATGATCGGAAATTGTCCGCCGCCCCCGCCCCGGCACCTTGAAATAATCCCACAACAAAAGGGACGGAGAGAGTCAGCGCTACCATTCCAGCAACAAGCATGGGCAGAACCAAGCCGCGCTCCGCGTTTTGAAATAAAAGTACGATCAGCCAAACACCCCAGAAAGCCGCGAACACAAATGTGACATAAACTGACAATCCGAAAGCGGAAGCGAATCCCAGACCTGCCACGAACAGAATAGAATATTGTCTTGACGGCGGTTTCCCACGCGCAGATTGCGCCAGCATCATCGTGGACAGGCCAGCGATCAATCCTGCGACATGATGTGGAACCCACAGATTGGATGCGGCCCACGAGGGGATCCACGTATTCCATACATCCACCGAGCCGATGACCAGACCAGTCCTCCACATGAGAAAGAGAGCGGGAAAAATATCCAATCCGCTGACCGCCAGTAAACTGATCCCGATCCTGCTTAACCTTGCGGTTGAACCAGTTCCATTTGCATTTCGCTGCCGAAGGTAAAGTGCAACGACCGCCATCAGCCCGATCCCGGACCAGGCGGAACTGGCATTGAGCGCGGCGCGGGCATCCACATAGCTGCCGCCAAGCGCGTCGACCATACTGCACAGGATGTACCAGAAATAATATAGAAAAGTAAGCGGGACCGCGTGTCCGGGATAATAACTGGGGTTGACCGGCGGCACCCCGGTGCGGGTCATGGCTTCGATCACAGCAACCCGGGTAGTCTGATCGAACGAGGTGACGCTCAAATAAAGCCGATCTGTCCACTGGATATTGATCAACGAAAGGATCGCAAACGCGGACCAAACAGCGCCAACCCAAAAGAAGAATTTCGCTTCCGCTGTCAACGCGTACTTCTGCCGGATGGCGATCATGGCGAACGCCAGCGCGAATCCGCCAAGAGTGAGAAGAGCAAAGTTAAACGAGATCAGGCTTGAGGTCAGATAAAGAACGATTGGACTGATTGCAAAAGACAGGGCAAGCCCAATCGCGAGTCGAACAAACGGCCGTCGGAGCCTAAAGTCAAACAGGTCAAACAGCCAGCCTAAGACATAGCCCGGGAAAACGATCACCAGTGGGAAAAGAAAGAAGGCAAATGCCGCGCCAAGAATATCTTGAAGAGTGAAGTTCATGCTTCAGGCTGTTTGTTGAATTGCCATACACTCAGCAATCCCCAAAAAACGATCAGGAGATAGCCGAGGATCTGACTGATGAGAATAAAAGCAAGCGCGTCTGCCCTCGAAATTCCAAAAGGCGCGAGCGCGGTGACCGCCACAAATTGATACACGCCGACATAGCCCGGCGTGGACGGGATGGCGCTGGAAAGTCCGAGCGCGGAAAGCAGTACAAAAGCCTGCTGAATTAATAGCGGGATCTTGAGAACGAAGGCAAGGAATACGGTGCCTAGGGCGTCCATCAGCCAGATCAATCCCGTTAAGGCAATGAATTGGGCGGCGCGTGAATAACTATGCAGTGACCTCAGCCCGCCGATAAACTGCTGGAGAAAGTTATCCAATTTCAATTTGTGCGTTTCCTTGAGCATGGGCAGAGCCAGGATTAAGCGTCTGACGAGCCCGTCAAGGCGCGGCAGGATAAAAATGGCAGCCAGGCCGATCAGGCCGAAAATGGAAATGCCTTTCAAGGCATTTTGAAAGAGGGGCGAGACAATGCCCACGGAGGAGAGCGCAAAAGAGCCAAGCACGATCAACGTGACCAGGTCCATTAACCGCTCGACCAATCCGACCGCCAAAGCGAAGGAAACACTGACATTATTGCGCCTGCCAAGATACGCGGCACGCACTAGTTCACCAGCCCGCGCGGGCAGAATACTGTTTCCAAATAGCCGGCCATGTTCGCCCTGAAGACATTCGTGATCGGTACTGGAGTTTCACTGCTCAACAGAACGCGTAAACGCAGGGCGCGCATGAAAAAGCTGGCAGTGCTCCAAAGAAGCGCGATCGGCAGGTAACCATAGCGGGCATTTTTAAGCGTGACAAAAAAATTTCGCCAATCTAGCCCGCGCAATGCGAGATAGAGAAACACTCCCGCTATCAATGCGGAGACTATAAGCATCAAGCGGCTAAAACTCGTGGAAGTTTTCCCTGACTGGGCTCCAGGCAGATCGTTGAGGATTCGATTTAAAAGTTGATCCGCTCTTTTTCAATGACAAGCGGACGATGCATAACCTGTGTATAGATTGCGCCAATGTATTCGCCAACAATACCAAGGAACATCAATTGTATAGAGCCAAGGAAAAACAAACCTATAACTAATGGAGCTGAGCCAAGCGAGAATTCATACCAAAAGATAAATTTATAAATTAAATAAACAAAGCCTATAAAAAAACTGACCAGGGCGGATAAAAAGCCAAACATGGTGGCAAGGCGCAGGGGGATTTTGGTATAGTTAGTAATGCCAAGCATGGCAAGATCGTAAAGAGTATAAAAATTATTTTTACTAATACCACGCTTACGACGAGGTTGATTAAAAATAATTTCCGCTCGTTCAAAACCCAAGTCGGCAATCAAGCCTCGGAAATAGGGATAGGGGTCATTAATATCACGAATCACATCAAGAACTGTTCGATCGTATAGTCCGAAGCCTGTGAAGTTTTCTATCAAGGGCACATCAGATAACATCCTCAAGCCTCGATAATAAATCGTTCTCAAGAAATAAAACATTCCCGGCTCTTCGCTCTGCTTAACCCCTACAACAACCTTGTGACCATCTTCCCATTTACTTATAAAATCAGGTATTCGCTCAGGAGGATCCTGCAAATCTGAAGCCAAAGCGATAACGATATCTCCTTTAGCCTGCAATATAGCGTGATAGGGAGAGCGGATATGGCCAAAGTTTCTCGTATTAATAATAATCTTTACATGTTTATCTTTTTTCGCTATTTGGCGCAAAACAACAACACTCTGATCCGTGGATGCGTTATCTATAATAATATGTTCATATTTATATTTTTTCAATCCTGACATAACGTGTCGTATACGCTCATGGAGTTCTTCAAGATTACTTTCTTCATTAAAGCACGGTGTGACAATGCTGACGTAAGTCATATCTGATTTCTACCTCGCTTATATAATAAGATAATATCGTTCGATAATTTCAAAGTAAGGCGAATTGCAGTTGCTATTTCATCTTGATATAAACGAGACGATACAAGGATGGGCTCCGTCATTCCAGCAAGAATCTCCGGAGAGTATATGGGGACTTCAATAAGCTTTTTACCATGATAATTAGGATTTGAATCTATAAACGCCTTTATGTTAGCGTTCTTTAACCTACTAGTTGCAAGCAGTCTCTGCGTATGTGTTCCCACACCCCATACAACTATCGCACGTCCGCTGGAGACAATTTCATCAATGATTTCCAATACATTAGTATCTGCTTGATATGAATAATCAAGGTATTCAAGTAAAGCCGATTTTGAAACCAAATCGGCTTTAAATACCCCAGAAGTTGAGACCTGTTCTACCCTTCGATACAAGGTAGAAAGCGCAGGATCTTGAATTTCTTCAAGTTGTCTAACGTTGTGCCAGATCGCTTCAACTTCAAAACCATTTCTCTGCATCAAATTTGTAAGCGAAACTGACGAAAAGAAGTTTATATGTTCCATACTGAATTGTTGGAATGCTACAGAGGTATATTCTGCAAAACGGGTAATATCCGGAACCTCAATCCATATCAGCCCGCCTGGTTTTAATAGATTCCGCATGGTTTTAAGTGACTCGCTTATGTCACGAATGTGCTCTAGAACACTATTAAATATTACAAGATCAAATTTTGCTTCAAAATCGGAGATCTCGGAAACAGGTCGGTTCTCAACTTGAATCCCATACAACCTCTGAGCGGTTCTGGAGCAGGAAGGTGAAGGATCAAATCCTAAAACATTCTTGTATCCATTTTTCTGAAATGTAGCAAGAAGTCCTCCGGTAGCACAACCAACATCTAAAATATAAGAGTCTTCATTCGCTAAAAATGGCTTGACCTGCTGAACAATAGAATCATAAGTTTCTTGGGTGCATATTGAAATCTGCCCCCCTTGATGTTCATTTTCATATTTAGACATCTGTTTGTAATAACGGTCAAACTCCTCTTGACTGGGGATATTGTCAGCAAAAACAAAGCCACAGTGACCGCACACTACCACATCATATCCATTGAACAAACTACCTTCTGAGATTTGAGAAAAACTCTGATGGTAAATTAATTGCTTACTCGGGTTTCCACAAACTGGACAATGTCTTTCAGTCATTATTGACTCTACTAATTGTTGTAAGCTAATCCGGCAAGGGAGGAATTATCATATTAGATACAAACTCTTCCCGACTCAGGAAAGGCCATAGATCTTCCATCGGCTTGGATTTTAGCGTCCCGTCAGCTTGTAACACGGATG